>NZ_JBHWUF010000001.1:0-349417 GCF_042738325.1 Rhodococcus sp. NPDC059969
CCCTCGCAGGTGGGAGTCGGTGTCCGTGTCGCTCTGACCTGGACAAAGTTACGCGAAGATCAACACAACACCAAATCGCCAGGTCAGAGCACTGCGGTCGGTAAACTTCACGGAACCCAGTACCTCTCGGCCAGTTCTTCGACGATCGGATCGCCTTCTTCGGCCTGTTCCAAGGCTTCGAGGTCGTCGTTGATCGAAACCAACCGGGGATCGTCACCCTCAGCTTCCTGAATCGGGTGCCGACCGTCCTCGGCGAGTTGCCGCAGCAGCTTCTCCTTGACGCGAGCTTTCAACGAATCAGCCATACCGCCAGCATGTTCCCCACCGGCTCAGTTGTCGAGACCTACTCGTCGTCCTTCTTGCCGAAGACACGCCGTGCCGTCGGAATCAGAATGATCAGCGCGCCGAGCAGAACGATGAGCGAAAAAACCTGCATTGCCATGTCGACCTCTTACCGTCACGCCGGCGCGAGCCAGCTCCCCCATGGGGTGTTTCGAACAACCGTAAATGCAACGAGAACTCCGAGCACCACGATCGTCACGGTCGGCCGAAGCACGATCATGCGATCCCGCGTGCCTTTCCAGCGGCGCACCGTCCAACCGATCCACGCGATCACCAATACCGCGACAAACGGCACGATCAAGATATTGCTGGACACTGCGGCACCAAGATCCAGATTAGTCAGGTCGTTGACCGCACGAAGGCCACCACACGCCGGGCACCACAATCCCGTCAACGCGTACATCGGACAAACGCCGTAACTACCCGCGCTGTGGGGATCGCGGAAATGGAGAACCGCGGCGGCCGTCACGGCCACGGCAGCGACACCGACGGGTGCGGCCAGCGCGCGTCGTCGACTTGCCACCGCTTCCAACTCCATGGCACCCACTGTAAGAGACCCCGGCAGCGACTAGCTCGCGCGAACGACTACCGATCGAACCACCATGTCGTGCCAGCACTGGTGCTTCGAGTCCCAGAGCGGCCAAAGATAGTTGAGGAAGCAGGCGCCACCCAGGATCGCCATCAAGATCCAACGAAGCAGCGCCACCACCGGTCCGAGAGGCACACCGTCGGACTCCCGAATCACAGAAATCCCCAGCCACTTCTTGCCGAGCGTCTGTCCGGTGTTCCCTTGTCTGAAGACGAGATTCCACACCTCGATCAAGAAGATGGCCAGTATGCCGACGACCATGACGATCACGCCGACCGGATTGCCGCCCTCAGCGCTCACGCTGCCGTCGTCGTATGTGGTCACTTCGGATCCGGAGAACGCGATCACCGCCCCGATGATCGCGAGGATGACCCCCGGAAGCGGAACGACAAAGCCGTCGAGGATTGACGCGAGAACACGAGAGATCCACGTTGCGTACGGATAGGCGGGCGTCGGTGACTGATAACCCTGCGGCGGCATGGGCGGCATCTGCCCGTACGGCGGCGGATTCTGCGGTGGTTGGCCCGATCCCCAGTTCTGATCCGACATCGAAGTCTCCCCTGCTCAGGCACGTGTTCGCCAGAATCAGGATAATCGGCACATACGTAGGAATGGGAACAAACGACAAGAGCCCCACATCCGAATTTCCGGGTGTGGGGCTCTTGGCCGAGCTGCCTGAGAGAATCGAACTCTCGACCTTTTCATTACGAGTGAAATGCTCTACCGACTGAGCTAAGGCAGCGTGCCTTTCGGCGGTGGCGAGTCTATCTGGTCAACCCCCGGATCGCGAAAACGGGGGTCTGAAAGCGGCTCCGATGGAGGCAACCATCGCGTCGAGCGCCCACTGCAACTTGACGTTGAAGTCGACAGCCTCACGGCATTCGAGCACGGCTTCGATGCACTTCAGCAACCCCTCCGGGGACGTTCGGGCAGCCAACTCGGCGGCCTGACGAGCCATGTCGGGATGGGTCGCCGTCGACGTCGACCCCAGTGAACAGGAAAGTGCGTCCCGGTACATGCCGGCCAGGTCGATCAGGGTCCGGTCGAGGAGATCGCGGCGGGCCCGCGTGTCACGCGATTTCTGACGCGCTTCGAGGTCTTTGATCAGACCAGCCGATCCGCGCAGAGTTCCGGCCGTTCCCTTGCCGGTACCACCGCCGCCCAGCGAGACCTTGAGCTCTTCGAGTTCCTGTTCCTTGAGTTCGGCGTAGAACGCCTTGGTGTCGGCCTCGATCGACTTCACCAAGTTCTCGGCCGCCTTGTAGGCCGTCGACGCACCGATCGCGTCGGCAGCTAGCCGCAACGAACGCTGACGCTCGTCCCGCGCACTCTCGTCGGTAGCAAGACGCCGAGCCCGACCGACATGTCCACCGCTGATCGATGCCGCGATTCTCGCCCGCTCCGGATCCAGGCCGTCGCGGTCGATCAGCACCTGAGCGATCGATTCGACGGACGGCGTCACCAACGGCATGTGCCGGCACCGCGAGCGCAAGGTGACAGACATGTCTTCCGGATCGGTCGTCGGCGCGCAGAGCAGGATGACCGTGCGGTCCGGTGGCTCCTCGACAACCTTCAGGAGTGCGTTGGCCGCGCCTTCGGTCAAACGATCGGCATCCTCGACCACGATGACCTGCCACCGCCCCGTCGTCGGCCGACGCGAAGCGATATTGACTATCTCGCGCATGCCTTTGACGCTGATGCTCAGGCCGTCGGGGATGATCCGTCGTACGTCACCGTGGGTTCCACCCATCGTCGTCGTACACGCATGGCACTCACCGCACCCTGGTGCACCCTCGGAGGTGCATTGCAGGGCCGCGGCGAAGCAGAGAGCAGCAACCGAACGACCTGAGCCAGGTGGCCCGGTGAACAGCCACGCGTGAGTCATTTCCGAGCCGCTGGTATCGCCGCGAGCCGACAGTGCAGCGTCACGCAGACTTTTCTCGACGTCGTGCTGACCCACCAGCCGACCGAACACACCTCGTTCGGCCACTTCAGTACTCATGCAAAAACCCTAACCGTCGCCACCGACGAAGCCCTACGAGTCCTTCTTCGCCGGAGCCTTCTTGGCAGCTGCCTTCTTTGCCGGAGCTTTTTTCGCAGCAGTCTTCTTGGCAGCGGCCTTCTTCGCCGGAGCCTTCTTGGCAGCCGCCTTCTTCTTGACCGGGCCGCGGGCCCGACGATCAGCCAGCAACTCCGACGCACGAGCATCGGAAATGGATTCGACGTCGTCGTCCTTGCGAAGGCTGGCGTTGGTCTCGCCGTCGGTGACGTACGGACCGAATCGGCCGTCCTTGATCACCATCGGCTTCTCGCTGACCGGATCGACACCCAACTCACGGAGCGGAGGCGTTGCCGACGCCTGACGCCCACGACGCTTCGGCTCGGCGTAGATCTTGAGCGCCTCGTCGAGCGTGACGGTGAACATCTGCTCTTCGTTGGCGAGCGAGCGTGAGTCCGTGCCCTTCTTCAGGTACGGACCGTAACGGCCGTTCTGCGCGGTGATCTCTTCCTTCGATTCGGGGTCGACACCCACGACGCGCGGAAGCGACAGCAGACGAAGCGCATCTTCCAAGGTGATCGTCGCCAAGTCCATGGACTTGAGCAGCGATCCGGTCCGTGGCTTGGGGCCTGCGACCTTCTTGGCAGCCTTCTTCGCAGGCGCCTTCTTGGCCGCGGCCTTCTTCACCGCAGTCTTGGTGCTGCCCGAACTGATTTCTTCCGGCTCGGGAGCGGTGACGGGAACGATGTCCGGTTCCGGCTCGGCCGGCGGTTCGGGCAGGATCTCGGTCACGTAGGGACCGAAGCGGCCTTCCTTCGCGACGATCTCGTGGCCCGTCAGCGGGTCGACGCCCAGCTTGCGGCCCTCTTGAGGCGTCGAGAACAACTTCTCGGCATACTCGGGAGTGAGCTCGTCCGGTGGCAGGTCATCGGGAAGATTTGCCCGCTGCGAGATCAGATCGCCTTCGGGATCGTCCGGATTCTGAACCATGCGCTCGAGATACGGCCCGAACCGGCCGACGCGCACGTGAACCTCGCGGCCCTCGGCGTCGTCGAAGAGACGGATGGAGTTGACCTCGCGAGCGTCGATCTCCTCGAGGTTGACGCCGACCATCTTCTTCAGCCCGCCCTCGCGGGCGACCGAACCTTCTGCGCCTGTCTCGCCGCCGAAGTAGAAGCTGCTCAGCCAGTTGCCGCGCTGCTCACGGCCGCCGGCGATCGCGTCGAGATCGTCTTCCATTCCTGCCGTGAAGTCGAAGTCGACCAGTCGGCCGAAGTGCACCTCAAGCAGTCCGATGACGGCAAACGCCACCCAGGACGGCACCAGTGCGCTGCCACGTTTGTAGACGTATCCGCGATCGAGAATGGTCTTGATGATCGACGAGTAGGTCGAAGGACGGCCGATGCCGAGTTCTTCGAGCGTCTTGATCAGGCTGGCTTCTGTGTAGCGGGCGGGCGGGTTGGTGCTGTGCCCGTCGGGATCGAGCTTGGTCGCCGTGACTTCCTGACCCTTGACCAGTACCGGAAGCCTGGATTCGGCGTCGTCGGACTGACCGCCGGCCTCTTCGTCGACACTTTCGACGTAAGCCTTGAGGAAGCCGGCGAACACGATGGTGCGACCTGAAGCGGAGAACGTGCAGTCCTCGCCGGTGCCTGCCGTGCCGGAGATGCGAAGCGTGAGCGTCGTACCGCGGGCGTCGGCCATCTGCGAGGCGACGGTGCGCTGCCAGATGAGTTCGTACAGCTTGAACTCGTCGGAGTCGAGCTTGGAGTGCAACTGACCCGGGGTCTGGAACACGTCACCAGCGGGGCGGATCGCCTCGTGAGCTTCCTGCGCGTTCTTGACCTTGCGGGTGTACTGGCGCGGGGTCGGATGAACGTATTCAAGACCGTACAACTCGGTGGCCTGCGCTCGAGCGGCAGCGATCGCCGACTCCGAGAGCGTCGTCGAGTCGGTACGCATGTAAGTGATGTAGCCGTTTTCGTACAGCCGCTGCGCGATACGCATGGCGCGCTCGGACGTGAAACGAAGCTTGCGTCCGGCTTCCTGCTGGAGCGTCGACGTCATGAACGGCGGGTAGGGCTTACGGGTGTACGGCTTGTCCTCGGCGGACGAAACCGTGAGGTCGACGCCCTGTAATGCTTCTGCGAGACGACGCGCATAGGCCTCGTCGAGCACGGTGACCGCGCTGCCCTTGAGCTTTCCGTCTGCTCCGAAGTCGCGGCCGGAAGCGACACGCGAACCGTCGACGGAGACGAGGCGTGCGCCGAAACTGCGCGGACTGGCCTCTGCACCGGCGTCGAGCGTCGCGGAAATGTCCCAGTAAGACGCCGACTTGAACGCCATGCGCTCGCGTTCGCGCTGGACGATGACGCGAGTGGCCACCGACTGGACGCGGCCGGCCGAGAGCTTCGGCATGACCTTCTTCCAGAGAACCGGGCTGACCTCGTAACCGTAGAGACGGTCGAGGATGCGGCGGGTTTCCTGAGCATCGACGAGGTCGGTGTCGAGTTCGCGGGTGTCTTCGGCGGCAGCACGGATTGCCGGCTCGGTGATCTCGTGGAAGACCATTCGACGAACCGGAATCTTGGGCTTGAGAGTCTCGAGGAGATGCCAGGCGATTGCCTCGCCCTCGCGGTCGGGGTCAGTTGCGAGGAAGAGCTCGTCGGCGTCCTTCAACAGAGACTTGAGTTCGGCGACCTTGCCCTTCTTTTCCGGGCTCACGACATAGAGCGGCTCGAAGTCGTGATCGACGTTGACGCCGAGGCGGGCCCATGACTCGCCCTTGTACTTGGCCGGAACGTCTGCTGCGCCGCGCGGCAGGTCGCGAATGTGACCGACCGATGCCTCTACGACGTAGTCCTTACCGAGGTAGGGAGCGATTTTGCGCGCCTTGGTCGGTGACTCGACGATCACGAGGCGACGAGGGTTACCGGACGCTCCCTGACCGCTGCCGTTGTCCGCTTTAGCCACCTGCTGCCCGAGCCTTCCTTTGGACGTTCACTGCCGTCGGCAGTTCTTCAGAACTAGACGTGTGGAGCAAGTTATACCCCGTGTCTCTCTTTACAGAGTGACATACCCGCAAGACATTCGTGCAGATCAGTACAGTATGGGCTCCGTCGGACACGCGGCATCGACACCGTCGGACATGCGACATCGGTACCGTCAGACGTGCGGCCAGGCGACCGAAGTGTCGACGTGTTTCGGCGCCTCACCGAGGTATTCGACGAGCTTTGTCAGTCTCTTCTTTCCCGACACGCGGAGTCCGGGACCCGGTGTCCGGTTACCCAGTTGAGTCGGCGCGATACCTACTCGCATCAAAGCCTGGGCGAGCGGAGCATGAGTTTCCTTGGCATGGGGGTCGAGGCCGAACACGAATCGTTCACCGCCTTCTTCGAGACGGCCGGCGGCGACGGCCCAGACTCGGAGTTGCCGAGAATTAGGAACCCACCCGACCGGCACCGCCTTCACTGCACCCTTGGTCCACTGCACGGACAGCGGAAGCAGTGCGGGCGTCGACTGAGTACGCACGAGTGGACTGCCCTCGTCACTGCGCGTCACCTCGGCCCCGAGTCCACACTGCGCGATCAACTCGGCCACGGCCTGCGCTCTCCAGTCCCGATCCACGACGATCGAGATCCGGGCTCGATCCTCCGAGGTCACGACCTGACCCGGTCCGGCCAGCATTCCGGCAAGGTCCGTCACGGCAGGTGGAATCGACTCGGCAGAGAAAAAGGACAGTTGGCTCACAGAGTGAAACGTAAGCCACGAAGGTAGTGACGGCATAGACGACCGGCCGTGGTCGAACAGCTGCGTGTATTCACTCCGGATGGAGAAGACTCTTGCTTGCACCGAAAAGATTTGTCCCCCACCGCACAGATGCGATGGGGGACAAATACTGTCCGAACTATTCGCTCAGCAAGTGAGCGGAAAAATCAGACCGCGCGAACGCCGGTAGCCTGGGGACCCTTGGTGCCCTGGCCGACCTCGAACTCCACACGCTGGTTCTCCTCGAGGGTACGGAAGCCGTTGCCCTGAATTTCGGAGTAGTGAACGAAGACGTCTGCGGAACCGTCTTCGGGAGCGATGAAGCCGAAGCCCTTTTCAGCGTTGAACCACTTCACAGTGCCCTGTGCCATGCTTTTCCTTCTCTTTCTAACACCGGATTCGGTGAACAGCCCTTACAGTCCACCGGGCCGGTTCCGACCGCTGTACGTCTTTATTTCCCCCTCAGGAAAGGCAGAGCACCGCGCCCGCAACAACGATCCTGCGAGCGTGCACTTTCTCAAGCCTACGAACACAGAAGCTGCGACCGATTGTCAGTCAACCATGTTCTCCGCGTGCACAACAGTCGAAAACGGAACTAAAAACGTTAAAAGTTCGCTACGAGAAAAACAGCCCGCGACCGTGGTTTCCCGCGTGCGCGCCGACCACCCGGTTTCACCAAGACCGTTGACGGTTGCGTATCATCAAAACTGCAGGTAGCGACAGTTTCCGATTGCCGCCACGCCCCTACGCCGAGCCCGGAGAGTCACGTGAACGCACCTTCCCCGATCCCCGCCCCGGGAGGGAAGCCTGGCGAGACCTACGGGCAGATGCTGCTCGATCGCGTCGTCGCCGGGGTCAGTGGAAGCGAAAAACCACTGATGTTCACCGCGCAGCTACCGGCTCGCGTAGCCGAGTTCACCGAATGGCCGGAGTGGGTGCACCCCAGCGTCGTACGCGCGCTCGCCGAACACAGCGTTCGGTCCCCGTGGATCCACCAGAGCGAGGCTGCCGGCCTCGCATACGACGGAAAACACGTGGTCGTGGCCACCGGTACCGCGTCGGGTAAGTCTCTGGCATACCAACTCCCGGTGCTGACGGCCATGGCAACCGACCCGCTCGCAACAGCCCTCTACCTCTCGCCCACCAAAGCGCTGGGCTCCGATCAACTGCGAGCGGTGCTGTCCCTCACCGACTTCGACGTGGAACTTCGCAGCACCAACGCCAGTGCGTACGACGGCGACACCTCGCAAGAACTCCGCACCTGGGCGCGCGAGAACTCACGCTGGCTCTTCACCAACCCCGACATGATCCACATTTCACTGCTCCGGACCCATCAACGATGGGCGCACTTCTTCCGCAACCTGAAATACGTGATCATCGACGAATGCCACTCCTACAGGGGAGTCTTCGGATCGAACGTCGCGCTCGTGATCCGGCGACTGCGAAGGATTGCGGCCCGTTACGGCGCCGAACCCACCTTCATCCTGGCCAGCGCAACCACCGCAGATCCCGGCGCGGCAGCCTCGCGGCTGATCGGCGCCCACTGCACCGAGGTCACGGAAGACGGATCGCCGCACGGCCCACGTACCGTCGCGCTGTGGGAACCGCCGCTGCTCGAAGCATTGACCGGCGAAAACGGTAGCCCGGTACGACGTCCCGCGGGTGCGGAAGCTGCGCGGATCATGGCCGACCTCATGATCGAGGGCGCCCGCACTCTCACCTTCGTACGCTCCCGCCGCGGCGCCGAGCTGACCGCGATGGCCACCAAACGTCTACTCGCCGAGGTGGACCCGGACCTCGCCGAGCGAGTCGCGTCGTATCGCGCCGGATATCTGGCCGAGGACCGACGCGAACTTGAAGCTGCACTCGCCGACGGCACACTGCTGGGCGCAGCCACCACCAACGCACTGGAGCTCGGCGTCGACATCGCCGGCCTCGACGCCGTTGTCGTGGCAGGCTTCCCGGGCACCGTCGCGTCGTTCTGGCAGCAGGCCGGTCGCTCCGGGCGACGCGGTGAGGGTTCACTCGTCGTGTTGATCGCCCGCGACGATCCACTCGACACCTACCTCGTTCATCATCCGTCGGCGGTACTGGACAAACCTGTCGAGGCGACGGTGACAGATCCCGGAAATCCGTACGTTCTAGGACCACAACTTCTCTGCGCTGCAATGGAACTCCCACTTTCCGACGCCGAGGTGGACGCATTCGGGGCTCTCGAAGTTCTGACCAGACTGTCGGAGGAAGGCAAGATCCGGCGCCGAAAGCACGGGTGGTTCGTCACCGCTGATTCGAACCCCCACGGCTCTTTGGACATTCGCGGCGGCATCGGAACGCAGGTGGCCATTGTCGACGGTGAATCCGGCCGGATGCTCGGCACTGTCGACGCGGGCCGCGCTCCGGCCACAGTTCATCCCGGCGCCGTCCACATCCATCAAGGCGAGACCTACGTCGTCGACGAACTGGACCTCGACGTCGGACTCGCACTGGTTCACACCGAGAATCCTGACTGGACCACCTCGGCTCGCGAGACCACCGAAATCACGATCACCGAACAACTCGAGCACAAGAACTACGGCGACATCGCCGTCGCTCTCGTCCAGGTCGAGGTGACACATCAAGTCGTCGGGTACCTACGACGGTTGACTTCGGGTGAAGTCCTCGACTCGATCGAACTCGACATGCCCGCACACACTTTGCCCACCAGGGCAGTGATGTACACGGTCACGCCCGAACTCCTCGAATCCATCGGGGTGCCGCCCGAACGGTTCCCCGGATCACTGCATGCCGCCGAACATGCAGCGATCGGACTTCTGCCGCTGGTGGCGATCTGCGACCGCGGAGACATCGGCGGAGTATCGACCGCGATGCACGCGGACACCGGACTCCCGACGGTCTTCGTCTACGACGGTCATGCCGGCGGCGCCGGGTTCGCCGACCGGGGGCACAGCGAACTGTCCCGATGGCTCACCGCGACGCGGGACGCCATTCTGTCCTGCGAATGCGCTCACGGCTGCCCGTCCTGCGTCTATTCACCCAAGTGCGGCAACGGAAACGATCCGCTCGACAAGGACGGCGCGGTGAAGGTTCTGACCGCCGTCATCGACACGATCAGCTGAGACACGATCAGCTGACCGGACCCGCACGAGCGTAAGCCTGCGCATCCCCGATCCCGAAGCCCGACAACAACACCGGTGCGCGTATCTCGACGACTACATCCCACCCCTGGACATCGCACTCCTCGAGCACCGTGCGCATCCGCTCCGCGATCACCGCGGACATTTCACACGCCGCCTCGTCACCGCCGTCCAAGGCGCCCGCACCGCCGAGGGCCGAAAGATCAGCCGCCGACTGCGCCGTGTGCCTGGCCACCACCGCGGACCCGACATGCAGTATCCCGCCGGTCACCAGCACGATCGCCGCCAGAATGCAGCATGCCAGAACCGTGGCAACACCTTCGTCGTCACGTAGGTTCACCCCTCTTCCACCTCCGGTTCCACTGCTGCCACCGCCTCGGAAGAGATGTCGACCAACGGCAGCAGCGTACTTTCGGCGCTGACGACGGCCACCGCAAAGCCGTCCACGATCTCCACCGAGACAGATGCACCGTCGGGTGCGATCCGGCGGGCCGTGGTGACCGCAGACTCACGATCACCACGTGCCACCAGACGTGCAGCCTCACGAGCGGCGTCAACACACCGAACCTGCATCGACACCGCCAGGACTCCGCCGATACACAGCACGACCACCGTGACGATCGAAGCCAGAGCAATCGCGGCCTCCACCGTCACGGCGCCGTCGTCGGCTTGCCGAATACCTCTCGTGGACAACATCACACAGCCGTCTTGAGCGCCTTGTCGATGATGCCCGTCAGCGCGGAGACGATGGAGTCACCGGTGACCACGGTGTACAGGACGGCTCCGAACGCCGCGGCCGCAATCGTGCCGATCGCATACTCCGCGGTGGACATGCCGTCGTCCTCCGTTACCAACAGCGCAAATCTGGCTGACACCGACCTCAACGTCTTCGAAATCATTTCTCCCCCTTCAATCGAAACCTGTGGCAGCACTTCTGCCGCAGGAGCTTTCACACGGATCCGGCTCACAGCAGGCCGTTGCCGAGCACAGTCGTGGCAAGCCCGATCACCACCGGGACGATGCCCAAGGCGATGAACGCCGGCAGGAAACACAGCCCGAGTGGGCCGCTGATCAACACTCCCGCGCGTTCGGCAGCGGCAGCCGCCAGATCCTCTGCCTCGCCCCGACTACGCTCGGCGAGCTCGGTCATGGACGAGGACAACGACGAACCCGAACGCGCCGAACGCCGGGCCATCCTGGCCAGGGCTTCGGTATCCGGATCGAGAGCGGCCTCGCTCCACGCGGCGTCGGGATCAGCACCGAGCGCAAGAAGGTCGGCGACGCGACGAAGCGAATCTGCCATCGGTTTCGGCGCGGTCGACGCCATCGCTGTGATCGCGGCGGAGACGGGAAGCCCCGCTCGTAGGCAGGCCCCGAGAAGGTCGAGACTTGCGGCAACTGCGAGTGGATCCGGCTTGTCCGGGACTGAAACCGAATTTTCTGTTGTTGTGTCCGCGAAGAGAATTTCTGCCGCCCTGGCCGAAGCACCGCGCCGAGCGGGAATGATCGCGAGCGCCAACGCCATCATCGCCACGGATGCCCAACTCACGACGTGACCTTCGCAGTTATCCGGTCGGTCCAGAGCAGACCAGCTGAGACACAAGCGGTTCCGATCACCAGGAGCACGCCGCCGAGCCCACCTCCGAACAGCACGCGCAGCGGCGAAGCACCCATCAATTGCCCGAGACCGATCCCCAACAGCGGGAGAAAGGCCAAGACCGCAGCGGTCGCCCGCGCGCCCGCCAACCCGGCCTCGGTGCGTTGACGAAAGCGTCTACGTCCCAACATGTCCGTCCGGACGGCGCCGAGTAGTTCCGCCAGAGCCAGCCCGTGTTGGTCTGCGACCCGCCAGACGGATCCGATGCGGGAGAACTCACGCTCGATGCCGGAATCCGGTACCACGAAGGCCGCTGCGGCAGAACCGCCGAGACGCGCCCTCGCCCCAGCGGACCGGAACACCGCGCTCACTTCGCCGGTACATTCCTCGCCTGCAACAGAACTGGCCGATGCAGGATGTGCGCCGACGCTCAACTCTGCGATCAGCACCTCCAAACCGGCGAGCAGCATCTTCTGTGAGAGGTCTCGGTTTTCGGCCGCCTTCGCGCGTCGGCCACGAAAGATCATGGTCCCGGCGAGGACGACCGCCGCGCACCCGGCCGGAAGACCTCCGAGAACCCACGCGGCCGAGATCGCGAGAAATGCGGCGACGAACTCCCATGGAATCTGCCGGGAGGGCTTGTGGATACTCGGGTTGTACGTTGCGAGCCGAGCTCGTGAATCCCTCACCGGCGCAATCGAGACCGCCAACGCGAACATCAAGAGCGAGACTGTCACGTCCCGACCTCCCGATTGCGAAGCCGGAACATCCGCTCGAGCTGCTCACGACCCGAACCGCCGTCCGGCCACGCCTGCGTGATTCGCACGTATCCGTCCGCACTGCGGTCGATGACACCGATCTGTTCGAGACGCCTCGATCCGTCGGCCAACCTGTGCACGTGCAGGATCACTTGAACCGCCGCGGCAAGTTGACTGTGCAGCGCGTGGCGATCCATACCGCCGAGTGCAGCCAACGCCTCGAGCCTGGCGGGCACCTCTTCGGGCGAATTGGCGTGGACGGTGCCGGCCCCGCCGTCGTGGCCGGTGTTCATCGCCGTGAGCAGATCCGTCACCTCTGCGCCGCGAACCTCACCGACAACGATGCGATCGGGACGCATCCGCAGAGCCTGCCGAACCAGATCGCGAACCGTCACCTCTCCGACGCCCTCGACGTTGGGAGCTCTGGCCACGAGACGGACGACGTGCGGATGCGGCGGCGCGAGTTCGGCCGCGTCCTCGACGCAGACGATTCGCTCGCGCGGGTCGACGGCACCGAGCATCGCGGACAACAACGTGGTCTTTCCCGCGCCAGTTCCGCCGATCACAAGGAAAGCCAAGCGACAAGAGATGATGTGATTGAGGAGCTCCCGCGCGTCCGGTTCCACGGCGCCGTGAGCGCACAGCGCGTCGAGGCCCTGTGTCGCCGGGCGCAGCACTCGCAGTGACACGCAAGTCCCGCCCTGGGCCACCGGTGCCAGTACGGCGTGCAGTCGCACCCCGAAGTGCCCGTCGCCGACGCCCCGCAGGCGCCCGTCTACCCACGGTTGGGCGTCGTCCAGGCGTCGACCTGCCGACAGCGCCAACCGTTGCGCCAGTCGACGCACAGCTGCCTCGTCGGTGAACCGCACCGCTGACCTTTCGAGGCCGACCCCGCGGTCCACCCAGACCTGATCCGGCGCTGTCACCAGTACGTCGGCGACACCGGGTTCGTGCAGCAGGGGTTCGAGCGGCCCTGCGCCCGTCAGTTCCGTCTGGAGCACCCTGACGACCTCCAACAGGTCGGTGTCCGCCAGAACGCCGGAGGACTCGGCTCGTACGGCATCGGCAACGGTGGCTGCCGTCGGCTCGCCGGCCGATGACGCCGTCAGTCGCTCGCGAACGCGGTCGAGCAGTTCGGCCGTGACCAACGCACTCATGCTGCAGCCCTGCGCGGGCGTGCGCCGGATTCGACGGCGTCGAGTACCGCTGTTGCCGCCAGACTCAACGGACAACCGCGGGTCAATTCGAGGCCACCGCGCTCGAGCATCGGCGCCAGCGAACGGTGGCCACGCATGACGGCCGTCAGGGGCAGGCCGAGCATGTCCGCCACATCGGCGCCGCGTAGCCCTCCCGGCGCCGGCCCACGCACGACGAGTCCGACGTTGGAGTTGTGTCGCATCACCCAGGCCCCGACCTTCTCGGCAGCGACACACGCGGCCACGGTGGCCGGAACCACGACGAGGACAAAATCCGAGATCTCCAGGACAGCTTGGCCGACTTCGCTGGGGTGACGCGGCAGGTCGCAGACCACGAGTCCACCGGATCTGCGACCTGCGTCCAGCACAGCACGAACAGCGGTGACCGTCGGACCGTCGATCTCACGCCGACTGCTCGCCAGAACCCTCAAGAACTTTCCCTTTGCCGGCAACGCATCACGCAGCGCGTCCGGCGCCAACCGTCCGCCCTCGACGGTCAGTGCACCCCAGCGCAATCCGGGGGCCGTCTCGATACCCAACAGGACGTCGGCGCCGGAACCGAGTGCGTCGACGTCCACCAGCAGCGTCGGGACGTGACGCGCCGCCGACGTCAACGCGACGGCCGCCGCTGTTGCCGAAGCTCCGCCGCCGCCACAACCACCCACCACGCTCACGACGGTGCCGTCACCCCCTACGTCGACGTGGTCGGCCAGAACTGCGACCAACGCGTTCTCCTCTTCGGGCAGAGACAGGACGCTGTCGGCTCCGATCGCTGTGGCGCTCTTCCAATCGTCGACGGTCGGTGTGCCGTCGCATACGAGGAACACTCGCGTTCGCTTGGGGGAACGAGCCAGCGCATCTCGCGCAGCCGACGCGTCCAATACGATCGCCGAAGCGCGGTTCCACTGTTGCCGGGACACGGGATGCTCGGCCTCGTCCACACGGCGGTCCACCGCGGCAGCGACGCGTCGCACACTCGCGAGGACCTTCGCGTCGTCGACGAGAACCAGAATGCAGGCGCCGGTTTCCCGAGAATTGATCGTCGTGTTCATGACTGCAGAGCCTGAACGAGCACGGGCACCGAAAACAGTGCGGTGAACGACCCTGTGGACAACTACGAAGTTGTGGAGAAACGGGCCGCAGACAAAGGACGACCCCCGCCAATGGGGGGAGGAGGCGGGGGCCGTCTGAGTTCAGCCCCGGGGGGTCGGGCTGAACTAGTTCGAACGAATCGAACAGCAACGATCTTACACCCGACATCGGCGAGAAACGCAAGCCTGAGCTGCACTGAACTGCTGTTTTTCGCCGAAAGAGGATGCTTGCCGAGGAGCACACGAACCGCCTGTCGGACTATCCTCATTCCTGTGACCGACAAGCCTGCGAACGGACTGAATACCGGGCGGACAGCCGCTTTCTTCGATTTGGACAAAACGATCATCGCGAAGTCGAGCACCCTGGCGTTCAGCAAGCCATTCTTCGCCCAGGGTCTGATCAATCGACGCTCGGTTCTCAAGAGCAGCTATGCACAATTCCTGTTCCTACTGTCCGGCGCCGATCACGATCAGATGGAGCGCATGCGCGAGCACCTGACGGCGATGTGTGCGGGTTGGGACGTGGAGCAGGTGAAGGCCATCGTCGCGGAGACTCTGCACGACATCGTCGACCCACTCGTCTTCGCCGAGGCGGCCGATCTGATCGCAGATCACAAGCTGCGCGGACACGACGTCATCGTGGTGTCGGCTTCGGGTGAGGAGATCGTCGCACCGATCGCCCGCGCCCTCGGCGCCACCCATTCCGTCGCGACGTCGATGAGGGAAGAAGACGGCCACTACACCGGCGAGGTCGACTTCTACTGCTACGGTCCGGGCAAGGTCGAGGCGATGGAAAAACTTGCCGCGGAGTACGGCTACGACCTCGCCGCCAGTTACGCCTACTCCGACTCGGTGACCGATTTGCCCATGCTCGCGGCGGTCGGACATCCCACCGCGGTCAACCCCGATCGTGCATTGCGCAAGGAAGCAGCCGTAAACGGTTGGCCCATACTGACTTTCTCGAATCCGGTCTCACTTCGTGCGCGATTGTCGGCCCAATCCACGACGACGGTGGCCACTACTGCCGCGGTGGGAATCGCAGCAGTGGTGGCCGGCGCCATGACCTTCGGGCTACTACGCCGGAAACGCTGAAATCCAAGGCCCACAAACAAAAATTGGTACTTGCTGTGAGCCCGGACACAGGGTACAAAGGAGTTACGGAAGAACGGAAGGCCAGGAACGGCTCGGAAGAGAAGGACCGTTTCCCCAACTGAAATTCCTAGCACGGGCACTAGGGCACCCACGCGGAGCACAAGCCACTATAAGGGCAGAAGCGTTGTGGGCCTGCGAGATTCGTTCAATTTGAGCGAGGACCCCGCACAGGTTGCGGGGACGACCTCAGAAAGTGCGATCCCTCGCCGAGGCCACCCACACAACCCACCGAGCACGCTTGGTAACGAGTAGTCCGTGCTGACGGGCGGCGAAGTCGATTTATCGGCAGCGCCGCCCGTTCGTTATGTTCCGACAGGGGCAATTGTCCGGACTACCCGGTAGCTGCGTTTGCAATCGAAGTCGCTTCTCGCGCACCGGCTTCGAGCGCACCGCAGCACAGGATCACCCAGCTGCCGACGCCCGCCGGATTTCCCGAAGCGAATCCCGCCGCGCCGTCCGTGTACGCCTGTGGCCGCCGAAGCCAACTGACCTCGGGGACCCCGAGATTGTGCGGATCCAACCCCGACGAGACCGCAACCAGACGCGAGGCCGCGCGGGCGACGATGCCGTCAGCTGTGCCGAACGGGCTCAGCGCCAAGAGTTCTCCGTGAACGACGGCTGCCAGAACCGGTGCCGGTGCAGTGGTTCCGCCGGTGACGAGTTGGGCGAGAGCGTCCAAGCGCTCCCCCACGCCGCGGTCCGACCGCGGCCGTCCCAGTTGATCCGCGTCCTCGACGAGGTCTGCCGCGGCCAACAGGTGCAGCCGGGCCAAAGCCTGCAGTGGGGCGCGCTTCCACGTCGACTCCATGAGCGGAAGGCTGTCGCCGTCCAGAGCCTGAGCTACCCGGAGCGCACCCGCGAGAATCGGGTCGCCGGCCATGCCCTCGGCCGGCAATTCGGTGGTGCCGCCGGCCAACGAAGCGGAGGCTCGCGCAGCGCGAACCGCGGCTTCGGCGGCAGTGGTGGGCCAACCGCGACGGTTGGTCTTGTGCCGATGAACCTCACCCAGAGCGTCGCGCGCATGATCGGCGGCGGCGCGTACGCCTGGAAGATCGACGAGGGGCTGCAAGGGGTCCGTCACGATTAACGACGGTACCCTTGCAGCCCCTCTGCGGACTTGCCTACCTACCTGTTGCGTCAGCTTCCCAGCTTGATGGACCCACCGGGAATCGCGTCGAGCAACTTGCGTGTGTAGTCCTGCTGCGGATTGCCGAACACGTCGTCGATCGGCGCCGATTCGACGATCGAGCCACGCGACATCACCAACACGTTGTCCGCGATCTGACGAACCACGGCCAGGTCGTGCGTGATGAAGAGGTACGTCAACCCGAACTCTGCCTGCAGGTCATTCAGCAGGGTCAAGATCTGATCCTGAACGAGCACGTCGAGAGCGGAGACCGCCTCGTCGCAGATCACGACCTCCGGTTGCAGAGCCAGCGCGCGCGCAATTGCGACGCGCTGACGCTGTCCACCGGAGAGCTCGTTCGGGAAGCGTCGCATGACCGACTGGGGCAGACCGACCTTGTCGAGAAGTTCGCGGACACGAGCCTCACGCTCGGCCTTGGTCCCGACCTTGTGGGTACGCAGCGGCTCCTCGATCGTGCGGTAGATCGAGTACATCGGGTCGAGCGTGCCGTAGGGGTTCTGGAAGATCGGCTGCACTCGGCGACGGAACGCAAAGGTTTCCTTCGCGCCGAGTTTCGCCACGTCCTGACCGTCGAAGACCACGTTTCCTGCCGTGGGCTCGAGCAGGCCGAGGACCATCTGCGCGACCGTCGACTTACCGGAACCCGATTCACCGACGATCGCCGTTGTGGTTCCGCGGCGGACCTTGAAGGACACGTCGTTCACGGCTGTGAAGTCGGTGGTCTTGCGGAAACCCTTGCGCAGCTTGAACACCTTGGTCAGATGATCGACGACAAGAACGTCGTCGGTCGCCTTGCCGAAGGACTCTGCCGTACTTTCCTCGGCTTTGACCGCTTCGGCGACCTCTTCCGCTTGTTCCCGAATCTCGGCGCGCGCTACCGAAGAACTGAGTCGCTTCGACGCCAACGACGGCGCAGCAGCGACCAGCTTCTGCGTGTACGGATGCTGCGGGCGCTTCAGAATCTCCAGTGCCGGACCGGATTCGACGATGCGCCCCTTGCTCATCACGATCAGGTGCTCGGCGCGCTCAGCGGCCAAGCCCAGATCGTGAGTGATGAGCAGAACTGCGGTGCCGAGTTCCGTGGTCAGACCGTCGAGATGATCGAGGATCTGACGCTGGACGGTGACGTCGAGCGCCGACGTCGGCTCATCCGCGATCAGAAGCTTCGGACGAGCGGACAACCCGATCGCGATGAGTGCGCGCTGACGCATACCGCCCGAGAACTCGTGCGGGTACTGCCCCAACCTGCTCTCGGCTTCGGCGAGGCCGGCCTCCTCGAGCAGTTCGGCGGCCCGAACCTTGGCAGCTTTACCCTTGGCGATCCCGTTGGCGGCCAGTGCTTCCTCGATCTGAAAGCCCACTTTCCACACGGGATTCAGATTCGACATCGGGTCCTGCGGAACCAAACCGATCTGGCTGCCCCGGATGTGGACGAAGTCCTTCTCCGAAAGCTTCGAGATGTCCTTGCCATCGAAGATGATCTCGCCTGCCGTCACCTTGCCGGTACCGGGAAGCAGATTGATGATCGAGTGGGCGGTGGTGGACTTACCCGAGCCCGATTCGCCGACGATGGCGACCGTTTGCCCCGGGTACACCGTCAGGCTGACGCCTCGAACTGCCGGAACCGGACCGGAATTGGACTGGAACGACACCTCGAGATCACGAATCTCGAGCAACGGAGTTTCCTCCGAGGTGAGAGTTTCCTTGGTGGTCATCGTGCTCACCGCTTCCGAGACTTGGGATCGAGAGCGTCGCGCAGAGCGTCACCCATCATGATGAATCCGAGGACGGTGATCGCCAAAGCCGTTGCCGGGTAGAACAGAATGGTCGATCCCTGACGCAACGTCACCTGAGCGTTGCTGATGTCGCCGCCCCACGAAACCTCGGTGGACGGAAGTCCGATACCGAGGAAGGACAGCGTCGCCTCGGCGACGATGTACGTGCCGAGCGAGATGGTGGCGACAACGATGATGGGCGCCAACGAGTTCGGGATGACGTGGCGGATCAGTGTCTTGAGCTTCGAGACACCCAACGCTTCCGAAGCCATGACGTAATCGTTGTTCTTCGCCGAGATCACCGCGCCACGGGCAATTCGTGCCATCTGCGGCCAACCGAAGAGTGCCAGGACGCCGACGACGGTCCAGATGGTGCGATCGGTGAACAGCTGCATCAGAACGATGGCAGCGAGGATCAGCGGGATACCGAAGAAGATGTCGGCGACGCGGGAGAGAATCGAATCGGTCCAGCCGCCGTAGAACCCGGAAAGCGCGCCGAAGATCACTCCGATCACCAGCACCGACGCAGTGACGCCGACGCCCACGAGTACGGACGCTCGAGCACCGTAGATGGTGCGCGAGTAGACGTCACAACCCTGGCGGTCGAACCCGAACCAGTGGCCGGAGGTCGGTCCCTGCATGCTGTAGGTGAGGTCGCAGAATCGCGGATCGGTACTCGTGAACAAGCCCGGAAACGCTGCGATGACGATGACCGCGAGGATGATGATCGTCGAGATGATGAACAGGGGACGCTTGCGCAGATCGCGCCACGCGTCGGTCCACATGCTCGTCGGCGCCTGGTCGAGTTTGACGGCGTCCGTCTCCCCCGGTGCCGCAACTTCGGGCGGTGCCACGAAATGACTTTGCCGGACGGCGCGTCCGGTCTTCACGGTCTCAGACATAGCGGATCCTCGGATCGAGCGCGGCGTACAAGAGGTCGACGAGCAGATTTGCGATCAGGTAGATCACGATGAGAATGGTGACGAACGAAACCACCGTCGGCGCTTCACCTCTGGTGACAGCCTGGTAGATCGTGCCGCCGACGCCGTTGATGTTGAAGATGCCCTCGGTGACGATGGCGCCGCCCATCAACGTTGCGAGGTCGGCACCCAGGAACGTGACCACGGGGATCAGCGAGTTGCGCAACACGTGCACGCGCACCACTCGTCCGCGGGAGAGTCCCTTGGCGGTGGCGGTGCGCACGTAGTCGGCACTCAGGTTCTCCGCCACGGATGTTCGGGTCAGTCGCAGTACGTAAGCGAACGAGACCGAACCCAGAACCAGGGCGGGGAGCAGGAGATTCTTGAAGCTGGTGTTGCCACCGACCGTCGGCGGGACGATGCCCCATTTGACGCCGATGAAGAACTGAGCCAGGAAGCCGATCACGAAGATCGGGATGGCGATGAGAACGAGGCTGAACAGCAGGACGGTGCTGTCGAAGAATCCGCCCTTACGCAGGCCGGCGATGAGGCCGAAGCCGACACCGAAGACCGTCTCGACGATCAGTGCCATGAAGGCAAGTTTCATCGTGATCGGAAATGCCTGTGCCAGAACTTCACTGACAGGTCGTCCGGAGAACGACGTGCCGAAGTCCAGCGTGAAGATGCCCTTCAGGTACAGCAGGTACTGCTGATAGAAGGGGAGATCGAGGTGGTAGCGCTCCCGAAGCTGTGCTGCCACAGCCGGACTGAGCGCCTTGTCGCCCGCCAACGCGGCAATCGGATCACCGGGAAGCAGGAAGACCATGGCGTAGATCAGAAGAGTGGCCCCGAGAAAAACCGGGATCATTTGAAGCACTCGGCGACCGATGTACCAGAGCATCGGATCACCTCCTTGTCGATGATCGTGTACGTCAGCGGACAGTCCGGTGTGAACACGAGTTCGGGACGGCAGGCAGGGCGCCTGCCGCCCCGAACTCACGTTTCAGATGCGGATCGTTCTACGCGTCAGTTCTTTTCGATGTCTTCGTAGACCGGAATGCCATTCCAGCTGATGGTCACGTTGGAGACGTTCTCCGACCATCCACTGGCTGCGTTGCGGTACCACGTCGGAATTGCAGGCAGGTCCTTGAGCAGCACTTCCTGAGCCTGATCGAGCAGTTCCTGAGCCTTCGCCTTGTCCGTCTGACCGGCCGATTCGCGCAGGAGACGGTCGAACTCGGGGTTGGAGTACTCACCGTCGTTGGAGCTGCCGCCGGTCTGGTAGTTCTGCGCCAGGAAGCCGTACTGCTGCGGGTAGTCGCCCTGCCAGCCGGAGCGGAACGCGCTCTGGATGGTGCGGTCGGTGGCTTCGGTGCGGATCTGCGCAAAGGTGGCGTACTGCTTTCCCTTTGCATCGATGCCGAGCGTGTTGCGGATGCTGTTCGCCGTGGCGTCGACCCATTCCTGGTGTCCGCCGTCCGAGTTGTATCCGATCTCGAAGCTGCCGGACCACGGCGCGATGGCGTCGGCCTTGGCCCAAGCGGCCTTGGCTGCCTCGGGGTCGAACTTCAGGTTGCCGTTACCGGTCAGCGAGTCGTTCCAACCCTCGATTGCGGGGCTGGTGAAGTCGAGAGCAGGCGTCCTGGTCTTGTTGAAGATCTGCTGCGTGATCTGATCGCGGTTGATCGCCATCGAGATCGCCTGACGGCGGAGCATGCCTTCTTCACCGCTGAAGTGCGCCAGGCGCCCCGGGATCGTGAACGTCTCGATGGTTGCCGACGGCTGGTTGACCGTGCGACCGGCAAGATCGGACTCGAAGGTCGTGACCGCGCTCGGCGGGACCTGGTCGAGGACGTCGACGTTGTTGGCGAGGAGATCGGTGTACGCCGTGTCGAGGCTGTTGTACATGATGAAGTCGACGCCGGCGTTCTTCGGCTTACGGTTGCCGTTGTAGTCCGGGTTCACGACCGTGTCGATGCGGACGTTGTGCTGCCACGCGCCGGTTCCGTCGAGCTTGTACGGGCCGTTTCCGACCGGGTTCTCGCCGAATGCGGTCATGTCCTTGAACGCGACCTCGGGCAGCGGGTAGTACGCCGTGAAACCGAGGCGGTCGGGAAACGCCGACTCGGGCTGCTTGAGTTCGATGGTGAAGGTGGAGTCGTCCACAACCTTCAGACCCGACATCGTCTGAGCCGTCGGAACCTCGGCGGCAACTTCGTCGTAGCCCTTGATCGGATCGAAGAACGATGCCTGGATCTGAGCGTTGGTGGAGAGGGCTCCGAAGTTCCATGCGTCGACGAACGACTTCGCGGTGACGGGGGTGCCGTCCGTGAAGGTCCAACCGTCCTTGAGCTTGACGGTGAAGTTCTGACCGTCGGTGCTCTCGATGGACTCGGCGACCTCGTTCTCCGTGCCGCCGTCGGCGGTGTACGAAACGAGACCGGCGAACAGGGAGTCGAGGACGCGGCCGCCCTGGTTCTCACTCGTGTTCGTGGGGATGAGCGGGTTCTGGGGCTCGCCCGCCCAGGCGTTGACGACGCCGCTGGACGATCCGCCCGACGAATCGCCGGACGAACATGCCGTGATCAGCACTGCCGTCATTCCGAGCGCGACCGCGCCGGTCGCTATGCGTGAGATACGCAAAGGAATTCCTTCCACATCTAAGTGACCCCGAGCATGCTCGCGGCCTGCCGACAGCCGTAACTGCCGGCGTCGTGTCGCCTACAACTGAAAGTGAACGTGACTTCGAGTTGCGGTCGAATAATGGTTTGACAATAGACACATCGAACCCGAAGCGCGCACCGCACCCATTGTTGGAAAATTGGGGGTAATTGAATTCGGACACATTCATTCGTCGGCAGATGCGACCACCCGTCGCATCGTTTCGACCGATCGTCGCAGGACAACGGGTTGCAACGTGATGCAACGGTGCGTTTGCGCGAGCTTGTGACTACCCTCACACGGAGTCAGAAAAGTGTCGATCAAAGTGGAAAGAAGGCCGTCAGCCATGACAAGCGCAGCCGAAACAGACGTCCCCCAGGCATATCCGCCGAGCGCAGAGTTCGCTGCGGCCGCCAACGCGGGACCGGAGTTGCAGGCTGCCGCAGATACCGACCGCCTCGCTTTCTGGGCGAATCAGGCTGAGCGCCTTCACTGGCACGAGAAATGGACCGACGTCCTCGACTGGACCGACGCCCCCGTCGCCAAGTGGTTCGTCGGCGGAAAACTCAACGTCGCCTACAACTGCGTCGACCGCCACGTCCTCGCCGGCAACGGCGACCGCGTCGCCATCCACTTCGAAGGCGAACCGGGCGATTCCCGCGATCTGACCTACAACGACCTCCTCGCCGAAGTCAGCCGTGCTGCAAACACTTTCACCGACCTCGGCCTCGTCGCCGGTGACCGCGTCGCGATCTACATGCCGATGATCCCCGAAGCGATCGTCACCATGCTCGCCTGCGCCCGCCTCGGCCTGACCCACTCCGTCGTCTTCGCCGGATTCTCCGCCACCGCCCTGCGCTCACGCATCGACGACGCCCAGGCCAAGCTCGTCGTCACCGTCGACGGTCAGTGGCGACGCGGCGCAGCAGCACCCATCAAGACCGCGGTCGACGAATCCGTCGCCGGCGCCGAATCCGTGCAGAACGTGTTGGTGGTCAACCGAACCGGCATCGACGTCGACTGGACCGACGGCCGCGACCTGTGGTGGCACGAGACCGTCGCACAGGCCTCACCCGAACATCAGGCGCAGGCTTTCGACGCCGAACATCCCCTGTTCATCCTCTACACCTCCGGCACCACCGGTAAGCCCAAGGGCATCATCCACACCTCCGGCGGCTACCTCACCCAAGCCTCCTACACACACCACAACGTCTTCGATCACAAAGCCGGACAAGACGTTTACTGGTGCACCGCAGACATCGGCTGGGTCACCGGACACTCCTACATCGTCTACGGCCCCCTCTCCAACGGCGTCACCCAGGTCGTCTACGAAGGCACCCCCAACTCCCCCGACGAGCACCGCCACTTCAACATCATCGAGAAGTACGGCGTCTCCATCTACTACACCGCACCCACCCTCGTGCGCACCTTCATGAAGTGGGGCCGCGAGATCCCCGACGCCCACGACCTGTCTTCCATCCGCCTCCTCGGCTCCGTCGGCGAGCCCATCAACCCCGAAGCGTGGCGCTGGTTCCGCGACGTCATCGGCGGCAACAAGGCACCCATCGTCGACACCTGGTGGCAGACCGAGACCGGCGCGATCATGATCTCCCCGCTGCCCGGTATCACCGCCACCAAGCCCGGATCCGCCATGGCGCCGCTCCCCGGCATCTCAGCCAAGATCGTCGACGACGACGCCAAGCCCCTCGGCCCCGGCGGCAACGGCTACCTCGTCCTCGACGAGCCGTGGCCGGCGATGCTCCGCGGCATCTGGGGCGACATGGACCGTTACCGCGACACCTACTGGTCCCGCTATGCCGAAGAAGGCTGGTACTTCGCCGGTGACGGCGCCAAGTACGACGACGACGGCGCACTCTGGGTCCTCGGCCGCGTCGACGACGTCATGAATGTCTCCGGGCACCGCATCTCCACCTCCGAAGTGGAATCGGCACTGGTCAACCACCACGGCGTCGCAGAAGCCGCCGTGGTCGGCGCCGCAGACGAGACCACCGGACAGGGCATCGTCGCCTTCGTCATCCTGCGCGAAGGCGTCGAGAACACCGGCGACGTCCTGATCGCCGAGCTCAAGGCTCAGGTCTCCACCGACATCAGCCCCATCGCCAAGCCCCGTCAGATCACGATCGTGCCGGAACTGCCCAAAACTCGATCCGGCAAGATCATGCGCCGTCTCCTGCGTGACGTCGCCGAAGGTCGAGACCTCGGAGACACCTCAACCCTGGTCGATCCCAAGGTATTCGACGCAATACGCGGCAAGTAGGGCCTTCGGCCCCCTGTGCGCCTTTTTGGTAGTGGGAACTACCAAGAAGGCGCACAGGGGCGGAGCCCCTCCCGCAACTTCACTTCCTCTTTCGACGTCAGCCAGGACTCCTCGGCCACGCGAATATCTGCAGCAACCCGCTTGTGCAAGGACTTTCCGCGCGCGGAGAGAAACACGCGCACCTTCCGGCGGTCGTCCTCACCGACCTCGCGATAGATGAGCGCCAGCGAGACCAACTTGTCCGCGACTCGCGTCAGCGTCGGAGCCGGCGTTCCCGTTCGATCGCGCAGCTCAGCCATCGTCAGCCCCTCGGTCGACGCCAAGGCTTCGAGCGTCATCCAGTGATCGAGAGTGAGATTCTCTGCCGCCAACGCCTTCTCCGCCGCTGCCGCGGCCATTCGAGCTGCTCGGACCAGCGCGGTCGTCAGCGACGCATCAAGAATTCCGGAGTCACTTTTTCCCACTGATCGCTCCCCCGCTGTTGCGTAGTTCACACTTCTCGGGCAATACTTTCAAATGAAATGATAGTAACCCAGGCCAGGCCGCTGACTCCCGATTCCGGCGGCGACGCATGAGCGCTACCGGCGCGCTCGAACGCGCGCGCAGCGCGGTATGGCGCCTGGGCATGGTGGTTCCCCTCCAGGGACCGGCCGGACTGTTCGGCCCCTCCTGCGAAGCAATCAGCGAATTGGCCGCCCGCGACCTCAACAACTCCGGTGGCGTACTGGGACGCGAAGTCCAGATCGAAGTGATCGACGGCGGCGCTTCGCCGAGCGCCGTCGCCGCCCGCGTGCAACAGCTACTCGACGCCGGCGACATCGACGCCGTCAGCGGCTGGCACATCTCCTCGGTGCGCCACGCGCTTGCGCCCGTGGTCGCCGACCGCATCCCGTACTCGTACACCTCGCTCTACGAGGGCGGCGAGGTCAGGTCCGGCATCTACTGCTCGGGTGAGACACCACGGCAGCAGATCGCGCCGGCACTGAAGTGGCTGCGCGACAACGTCGGAGCGCGTAAGTGGTTTGTCGTGGGCGACGACTACATCTGGCCGCACAGCTCACTGGGGGCCGTCCGACAGTTCGCGACCGAACTCGACCTCACCCTGGTCGGTGGTTCGTTTGTCGACCTGGGTCGCGGCAACATGAAACAGCTGGTCGAGACCGTCTCGAACTCCGGGTGCGACGGCGTGATCATGCTCCTCGTCGGCCAGGACGCCGTCGACTTCAACCGCGCCTTCGCCCGCCGCGGCCTCGACGAATCGATGATCCGATTCAGCCCGTTGATGGAAGAGAACATGCTGCTCGCAAGCGGACCGAGGGCAACCCGAAACCTGTTTGCCTCCGCCGCATACTTCCGTTCGATGGTCGACGGCAACTCCATGGACCTGCTCGGACGCTACGTCGCACTGCACGGCGCGCACGCCCCAGCGCTGAACAATGCCGCCGAGTCGTGTTACGAAGGGATACATACCCTTTCGGCCCTGGTTCGACGCGCCGACAGCACACATCCGCGCGACCTGGACGCCGTCGTCGAAGGCGCCGCGTACGACGGACCTCGCGGAACCGTCGAGTTTCGTGATCGTGTTGCACGGCAGAAGATTCAGCTTGCCGTCGCCGACGGACTCGACTTCTCGATCATCGCCACCCTCTGAAATCTTTCCCTGAGATTCACCTCTTGACTTCTGTGGCGCGCATCACTTAGTTTCATTTGGAATCATTTCATTTGAAAGTAACCCGTCCCGAAAGTAACCGGAGGTGCCCGATGGGCAGTGTTGGTTTGCTTTACGTGGGAGCCGTCCTCTTCGTCAACGGACTGATGCTGCTCGGCACAGTTCCCGTTCGATCCGCCTCGGTCCTCAACCTCTTCGTCGGCGCTCTTCAGTGCGTCGTCCCCACCGTCATGTTGATTCAGGCACAGGGAGATTCGAGTGCCGTCCTGGCAGCCTCGGGGCTCTACCTGTTCGGATTCACCTACCTCTACGTGGGCATCAGCAATCTCGCCGGCTTCGAACCGGAAGGAATCGGATGGTTCTCGCTGTTCGTCGCGTGCGCCGCACTGGTGTATTCCTTCCTCTCGTTCACGGTGAGCAACGACCCGGTATTCGGCGTCATCTGGCTCGCGTGGGCAGCACTCTGGACACTGTTCTTCCTGGTGCTCGGCTTGGGCCGGGAAAATCTCGGCCGCTTCACCGGTTGGGCAGCAGTCCTTCTGAGCCAGCCCACCTGCACGGTTCCCGCCTTCCTGATCCTGACCGACAACTTCCACACCACGCCTGCCGTCGCGGCCGGCTGGGCCGGAGCACTTCTGGTTCTCCTGGGTCTGGCCAAGATCCTCGCCGCCCCCAAAGCCGCAGTACCCCAATCCCGTCCAGTCTTCAACTGATCCACACAACCAAGGAGTGAAAGACAATGCGACACGGTGACATCTCCTCGAGCAACGACACAGTCGGCGTAGCAGTGGTCAATTACAAGATGCCCCGCCTGCACGATCGCGCGGGCGTCCTCGAGAACGCGCGCAAGATCGCCGACATGATGATCGGCATGAAGACCGGTCTCCCTGGAATGGATCTCGTGGTCTTCCCCGAATACTCCACGCAGGGAATCATGTACGACGAAGAGGAGATGTACGCGACAGCGGCCACCATTCCCGGTGACGAGACCGCGATCTTCTCCGCTGCATGCCGCGAAGCCGACACGTGGGGAATCTTCTCCATCACCGGCGAACAGCACGAAGATCACCCGAACAAGCCGCCGTACAACACGTTGATCCTCATCGACAACAAGGGCGAGATCGTTCAGAAGTACCGAAAGATCTTGCCCTGGTGCCCCATCGAAGGGTGGTACCCCGGTGACACCACCTACGTTTCCGAGGGACCCAAGGGGCTGAAGATTTCGCTGATCATCTGCGACGACGGTAACTACCCGGAGATCTGGCGCGACTGCGCGATGAAGGGCGCCGAACTGATCGTCCGCTGCCAGGGATACATGTACCCCGCCAAGGACCAGCAGGTGATGATGTCGAAGGCGATGGCCTGGGCCAACAATTGTTATGTGGCAGTTGCCAATGCGGCCGGATTCGACGGCGTCTACTCCTACTTCGGGCACTCGGCGATCATCGGATTCGACGGTCGAACGTTGGGCGAAACCGGTGAGGAAGAATACGGAATCCAGTACGCGCAGCTGTCCGTCTCGGCAATTCGCGATGCGCGCGAGAACGATCAGTCCCAGAACCACATCTTCAAGCTCCTCCACCGCGGCTACTCCGGCGTCCATGCAGCCGGTGACGGCGACAAGGGCGTCGCGGACTGCCCGTTCGAGTTCTACAAGCTGTGGGTCACCGACGCCCAGAAGGCTCAGGAACGCGTCGAGGCCATCACCCGAGACACAGTGGGTGTAGCGGATTGCCGCGTCGGAAACCTGCCGGTCGAGAAGACAATCGAAGCGTAAGGATCTCGCCGTGCCGTACATCACCGACATGCTCCATGACCGAAACCGTGCAGCACCACCACCGGCCGAGGAACGAACCGAACCCGCACCGGTAGGAGCCTTCGACGCACAGAAGCTCTCGAAGACCCTCGGTTCCAAGATCGTCGGACAACAGGCCGCCGTCGACGCTGTGGTTCGCGCAATTTCGATCGCGCATGTCGGTGCCACGGATCCGACGCGTCCGCTCGCCAACATCCTTCTGGTCGGCCCCACCGGCGTCGGCAAGACGGAGTTGGTGCGGCGGGTGGCCGCGGAACTACGTTCAGGACCCGACGATCTGTGCCGCATAGACATGAATGCTCTAGCACAAGAGCACTACGCGGCATCGTTCTCCGGCGCTCCGCCTGGATATGCCGGAAGCAAGGAGTCCTTCACACTGTTCGACAAGAACACCGTCGAGGGCGATCCGTACACCCCCGGAATCGTTCTGTTCGACGAGGTGGAGAAGGCCGACCCCACCGTGCTGCGTGCGCTCCTGCAGGTCCTCGACAACGGTGAGCTCCGGTTGGCGAACGGTCAGCAGAAGATCTCGTTCCGCAACAGCTACGTGTTCCTGACGTCGAATCTCGGTTCGGCTGCGGTGGCCGAACATCGACGGTCCCGGCTACGCCAGATCGCCGATCGCGTCCGGATCGATAGACCACGCCACGGTCACCACCTGGTGCAGCGCGCGTTGGAGAAGTTCTTCGACCCCGAGTTCTTCAACCGCATCGACGAAACCGTGATCCTCGACGAGTTCGACGAACGGACGGCGGAGCAGGTCACTCGGCTCGAAATCGGACTGATCACAGCTCGGCTGGCCAGGAGAGGCGTCGACGTGGAGGTGGACGACAGC
Source organism: Rhodococcus sp. NPDC059969 (assembly GCF_042738325.1). Classification (NCBI taxonomy): domain Bacteria; kingdom Bacillati; phylum Actinomycetota; class Actinomycetes; order Mycobacteriales; family Nocardiaceae; genus Rhodococcus; species Rhodococcus sp. NPDC059969. The sequence goes on from NZ_JBHWUF010000001.1 coordinate 28,728, forward strand.
GCCGTCGCTCTACTGCAACGACGCGGATTCGATCCGGTGTACGGAGCGCGCGGGCTGCGCCGGACCATCCGGAACGTCCTGGCTGACCCGGTGGCCGGCGCCGTTCTCGACCTGCGACCGGTCGGGACGCAGCCACTCGTCTTGCAGGCCCGGGCAGTTGGTGATCAGATACAGGTAAAGAAAGCCCCATGAGTGCTCGCTCACGTTGCGGATCGAATCCGCAACGTGGGCGACACATTTCAAACATGTCCGCGTAACGCCACCTCCCTAGGTTTGGTGCCTGCACCACAAAGTGCACATGCACAGGCACCCAGGGGAAGTGACGTCATGACAGCAGTAAACGAGCAGGTGTCCGCAGTCGCGCCGGGCAGCGCGAATCCCGGCCAGAACACCGCACTGAAGGAGACGCTGGAGGACTACACCCTCCGTTTTGCGCCGCGCAGCTACCGCAAATGGGGAACCGGGGTCGTCGCGACGTCCGCACTCGGCGGAATCGCATATCTCGCAGACTTCTCGATCGGCGCCAACATCGGCATCTCTTACGGCACCGGTAACGCGCTTCTGGGCATCGCAGTGTTTGCCGTCGTCATCATGGCCACGGGCTTCCCACTCGCCTACTACGCTGCGCGATACAATATCGACCTCGATTTGATCACCCGCGGAAGCGGTTTCGGATACTACGGTTCGGTTGTCACCAACGTCATCTTCGCGACGTTCACGTTCATCTTCTTCGCCCTCGAGGGTTCCATCATGGCCCAGGGTTTGAAACTGGGGCTCGGAATCCCACTCTCGATCGGGTACGCGGTCTCGACGCTGATGGTCATCCCACTGGTCATCTACGGAATGAAGGCTCTGGCGAAGCTCCAGGTATGGACGACGCCCTTGTGGCTCGTCATGATGGTTCTGCCGTTTCTGTATCTGCTGTTCAAGCACCCTGATTCAGTGAGCGCATTCTTCGCCTTCGGCGGCGAGGACGGCGCAAACGGCAAGGGCGTCAACTTCGGTTCGGTGATGTTGGCCGCGGGTGTCTGCCTGTCGCTGATCGCGCAGATCGCCGAGCAGATCGACTACTTGCGCTTCATGCCGCCCAAGACGCCGGAGAACACCCGTCGTTGGTGGGCTGCAGTTATTCTCGCCGGCCCCGGCTGGGTCATCTTCGGTGCGTTCAAGCAGATCGTCGGACTGTTCCTCGCCGTGTACATCATCGCGAACGTCGTCGACGGATCCTCGATCGCCAACCAGCCCGTGCACCAGTTCCTCGAGATCTACCAGGACATGATGCCGCACTGGCTCGCCATGACGCTGGCCGTGATCCTCGTGGTCATCAGCCAGATCAAGATCAACGTCACCAACGCGTACTCCGGCTCACTGGCCTGGACCAACTCGTTCACCCGCGTCACCAAGACCTACCCGGGGCGCATGGTCTTCGTTCTGGTCAACCTGGCGATCGCACTGATCTTGATGGAAGCCAACATGTTCGACTTCCTCAACACGATCCTCGGGTTCTACGCCAACTGCGGTATCGCCTGGGTCGTGGTCGTCGCCTCGGACATCGCGATCAACAAGTACTGGTTGAAGCTCTCCCCGAAGGTCCCCGAGTTCCGACGCGGGATGCTCTACGACGTCAATCCCGTCGGCTTCGTGTCGATGCTGCTCGCTGCGGGAGTGTCGATCCTGGTGTTCTTCGGCGCTTTCGGTTCGGCGATCAAGCCGTTCTCCCCGATCGTCGCCATCGTCATCGCACTGGTGATGCCGCCGGTCCTGGCCGTCGCCACCAAGGGCAAGTACTACCTACGACGCACTGACGACGGCATCGATCTACCGATGTTCGACGAGTACGGAAACCCCTCCGGCGAAACGCTTCTGTGCTGCGTCAGCGGAATCGAGTTCGAGCGTCCCGACATGCTCGCGTCGAACATTCCCGGCCCGAACGGCGAGAAGCAGTACATCAGCTCCTTGGCATTGAGCACCGACAAGACCGGTGAGCACGTCCTGCCGGCTCAGCCCTGACAACTGCTGTGCGCCTTTATTAACCGCCGGGGGTTAATAAAGGCGCACAGCAGGGGGCTACGCCCCTACATCATCCAGCGACTCACCCTTCGTCTCACGCATGACCAGCAGCGCAACAAAAGTCAGTGTCGCCGCTACGAGAAGGTAGATGCCGACCCAGCCGACGCCGTAGTTCTTCGCGAGGTAGACGGCGATGAACGGCGCCACCGCAGCGCCCAGGATGCTGGCCGTGTTGTACGCGATTCCCGAGCCCGTGTAGCGGACGTTGGTCGGGAAGAGTTCCGGGAGAACGGCACTCATCGGACCGAAGGTCAGGCCCATGAGCAGCATGCCCACGATGAGGAACGCCAACATGCGTCCGTCGTTCATTCCGTCCGGTTCGAGGAAGACTCCGAAGGTCAAGCCGAACACCATGATCAGGCCGGTGATGATCAGCAACGTGATCCGGCGCCCGTAACGGTCGGCGAGCCAACCCGAGACCGGCACGGCGGCGGCGAAGAAAACGACTGCGATCAGCTGCAGGACAAGGAAATCGGTGTATTTGAAGCCCGCACCGGTTCCGCCGTCGGCCGCCGTCTTGCCGGTTCCGTGACTGAGCACCCAGGTGGTCATGATGTAGAAGAGCGTGTACGTCGCGAGCATCACGAACGTACCGATGATCAGCTGGCGCCAGCTGGTCTTGAACACCTCGGCAACCGGGGTCTTGACCTTCTCGCCGCGCTCGACCGCACGCGCGAACACCGGGGTTTCTTCGAGCTTGAGCCGCACGTACAGGCCGATCATCACCATGATTGCGCTGAGCAGGAACGGAATTCGCCAACCCCAGCTCAGGAACGCACCCTCGAGGTCCGGGCTGGAATTGTCGTGGTTCATGAACAGCGTGATGATCAGGAACAGGCCGTTGGCCATGAAGAAGCCGATAGGGGCACCGAGTTGTGGCCACATCGCCGCCCGGGCCCGCTTGCCTTCCTTGGCTGTCTCGGTAGCGAGTAGGGCAGCACCCGACCATTCACCGCCGAGTCCGAGACCCTGGCAGAAACGCATGAGCGCCAACAACGCCGGGGCCAGCAGACCAATCTGGTGATAGGTGGGCAGCAGACCGATGAGGAAGGTCGCGATGCCCATCGTCAGCAGCGAGCCGACCAGAGTTGCCTTGCGTCCGACGCGGTCACCGAAGTGCCCGAAGAGAATCGAACCGAGGGGACGGGCGACAAACGCGAGTCCGAACGTCGCCAACGACGCGAGAAGCGCGGTGGTGTCGTTGCCCTTCGGGAAGAACAGGTGCGGGAACACCGATACTGCCGCGGTTGCATAGATGTAGAAGTCGTAGAACTCGATGGACGTACCCACCATGCTGGCAACCACGATTCGGCTGCGTGGCACTCCGGCGACGGTATCTACTCCACCGTCCTCGGGCTTGGGTGGGTTCTCACTGACTGACGTGCTCAAAGCATGCTCCTGCGCCGATTTTCGGAAGATGTCCAATTGGTGGGATGCTGTCCCAATCAGTAGGAATTGAACACCCGCGGGGTTTTCCTGCGCAAATCCGACTCCGCGAATTCGGCTCAGCGGGCAATCCGCGATAAAATTCCGTAAAGGTGAGCCGGGAAGTCTGGTCGGCACGTGCATTCGATGCGTCACAACGTCGAGCACGTTCATGTCTGTTGCAACCGAATTCGGTTGCACGAACAAAGGTCGTCCCCACGCGTGATCTCCACTCTGCGTTCCGAACTGTCCCGCTATCTCCGCACCGAAACGGTGGGCGGATCGATACTCCTGATCGCCGCTGCCGTCGCTCTGATCTGGGTGAACTCGCCTTTCGGTGAGAGCTACATCGCACTACGCGACTTCCAGATCGGCCCGTCCGCACTCCATCTCGACCTCAGCCTGGGCACGTGGGCGCAAGACGGACTGCTCGCCGTCTTCTTCTTCGTCGCCGGCCTCGAGCTCAAACGCGAACTGGTGGTCGGCGAACTCGCGGACCGTAAAGCCGCGATGCTGCCGATCATCGCGGCGTGCGGCGGCGTCCTGGTCCCCGCGATCATCGCGGCGTCCATCGGCTTCGGCACACCCGGCATGGACAAGGGCTGGGCCATTCCCGTCGCGACGGACATCGCTTTTGCCCTCGGCGTGCTCGCGCTCACCGGCTCGAAGATCCCGGCGAGCGCCCGAGTTTTCCTGCTCAGCCTGGCCGTCGTCGACGATCTGCTCGCCATCATCCTCATCGCCGTGCTGTTCACCGGTTCCCTCGCGATGCTGTGGCTGCTGACCGCGGCCGCCGCCCTGGCTGCCTACGCCTACGCCCAACACAAACGCATCACGACGCCGTTCCTCTACGTCCCGCTGGCACTACTGACCTGGTACGCGATGCACGAAGCGGGGATCCACGCCACACTCGCCGGCGTCGCGCTCGGCCTACTCACCCGGGTCAGGCGTGATCCGGACGAGGAGTACGCGCCGGGCAGCCGTCTCGAGCACCGCATTCAGCCGTACTCCGCAGGCTTCTGCGTTCCCGTCTTCGCACTGTTCGCCTCCGGTGTTCCGATCAACGCCGCGGTACTCGGCGACATTTTCACCGACCCAGTCGGGCAATCGGTTGTCGTCGGTCTGCTGGTCGGCAAAACCGTCGGAATCTTCGGGATTTCCCTGCTCGCGATCAAATTGGGGATCGCAACCAAACCCAAGACACTGGAATTGAGAGACATGTTTGCCCTCTCAGTTCTCGGTGGCATCGGGTTCACCGTTAGCCTGCTTGTAGCAGACCTCGCATTGGACGGGGTCGGCGATGGCAGCGAGGCCGAGATAGCGAAGGCCGCAGTTCTCGTGACATCGTTGGTGGCATCGCTGATCGGATCAGCGCTGCTGTGGCGACGTGGACGGGTTCATGCGGCTCGAGACGACGCTTCCACCGCCATTGCCACGGACGCGAGAGAACTACCTGGAGAGGTCGACAAGTGAGCTTGACCAACGGAGAGAGCCAGCGCTTCACCGGAGATGGAGTACCGAACACGGTCTCTTCCATCCCTCTCACCGATGTGGACGCCCGCACGCCGGGCGAGGCCACCATCGGGGCCCTCGTCAAGGATGCGACCGCACAGGTCTCCACCCTCGTGCGCGCCGAGGTTGAACTCGCCAAGGCCGAGGTCACGGGCGAGGTCAAGAAGGGCCTGCAGGGCAGTGTCTTCTTCATCCTGGCCTTCACAGTTCTGCTGTTCAGCTCGTTCTTCTTCTTTTTCTTCCTGGCCGAGATGCTCGACACCTGGGTGCCGCGCTGGCTGGCGTTCCTCATCGTCTTCCTGATCATGGTGGTGACCACCGCGATTCTGGCGCTGCTCGGCTATCTACGCGTGCGCAAGCTGAGGGCTCCGGAGAAGACGATCGAATCGCTCAAGCAGGCCAGGAACGTCATCCCCGGCAGCCATGACGACGCAAAGCCGTCCGTCGATTTCAACGCGCGCCGTTAGCGAGTCTGATCGAAAGTGGCAGCCCCAGATCCATCCACCGTCAGGTTCGACGGCCCCTGGATTCACCGGGACATTCACGCCAACGGCATCCGGTTTCACGTCGTCGAGGTTGGCGACGCGGAGCCGGATGCTCCGTTGGTGGTCCTGTTGCACGGATTCGCCGATTTCTGGTGGTCCTGGCGCCATCAGCTGACGGCGCTGTCCGAGCAGGGCTTCCGCGTCGTCGCGATGGATCTTCGTGGGTACGGCGATTCCGACAAGCCCCCTCGCGGCTACGACGGTTGGACGCTCGCCGGTGACGTAGCCGGCCTCATTCGTGCGATGGGTTACGGCAAGGCCACGCTGATCGGTCATGCCGACGGAGGTCTGGTGTGCTGGGCGACCGCCCTCCTGCATCCACGCCTGGTGCGGTCCATCGCGCTTGTCTCGTCACCACACCCGATGGCGCTCAAGCAAGCCGTCGTCCGCGACCCCTATCAGCGCCGGGCACTGTTGCCCTCGTTCCTGGCCTACCAGGTACCGCTGCGCCCGGAGCGACGGCTGACGGCCGACAAGGGCTCCGAGGTGGAGCGCCTCGTTCGTTCGCGGTCCGGCCCCACCTGGCCGCAGCAACCCGAGTTCGCGGACGTCATGAGCAAGATGCGATCCGCGATCCGGATCCCGGGCGTCGCGCATTCCACGTTGGAGTACCAGCGCTGGGCCTTCCGCAGCCAGCTCCGCCCCGAAGGGCGTCGCTTCATGAAGTTGATGGATCAGGTGCTTCGCATCCCGATCCTCCAGATCCACGGCGAACTGGACCCGTACGTCCTGACGCGCACCGTGCGCCGCGACAGGCACTGGGCACCTACCGAGAAACTCCACACCATCGCAGGCGTCGGCCATTACGCACATCAGGAAGCCCCGGAGCGCGTCAACAGCACGCTCCTGCACTTCCTGACCGACGAGCCTTCCTGACCGCTACAGAATGCAGGCGCCGGTCGGCACGGGCGTCGAGGCCGACGCGGCCGCGTTCAACTGACGCGAGACTTCCTGCGCGGTGAGGACGAATCCGGTGTCGCTGTCGTCGACGGCAGCGCCGAACACGACGCCGAGGACCCGTCCCTGATCGTCGACCATCGGTCCACCCGAGTTGCCCTGCCTGATGGATCCGCGAACGGTGTAGACCTCGCGCTGGGTGGTTCCGGCCTTGTAGATGTCCGGCCCGTTCAGGTTCAGAACCTCACGAACGCGGGCTGCGCTGGCCGTGTACGGACCACCGCCGGGGTAGCCGAGCACCAACGCGTTGTCACCGGTCCGAGCTTGCTCCGGAGCAAACGGCAGCACCGGCGCGTCCAATCCGGGAACCGCCAGAATCGCGATGTCGACGGCGGAGTCGAAGAGAACCACCTGCGCGGGCAGTGCGCCCTCCATGGTGTCCACCGTGATGCTCTCGGTTCCGGCAACCACGTGTGCGTTGGTCATGACGCGTTCGGGAGCGACGATGAATCCGGATCCCTCGAGCGCGCGCTGGCAACTCGGTGCGACGCCGTTGATGCGGAGGACGCTCGGACGCAACTGCGCCGCCAACGGACTGGCCAGAACGCTCGCGTCGGGTGCTTCGACCTCGGTGATGGGAGTGCGCCCGAACGGGCCGATGACGTCCGGCAGGCCGGAAGTGTCGAGCAACGCCGAAAACTCGGTCGGGATGCGGCGCAGCCACTGCGGCGCCACTTCGTCGACACTGGCGAGTACATCCGAACCACGAACAGCGGCGGCAATATTCGGCTGCGACGAAGAAGTGAGCGGAATCGCAAGCAACCATGCCGCGACCACGACGGCCACCGCCTGTAGACCCGCACCGATGACGCTGTCGACGGATCTCGCCGTCGGACTGTGCATTCCGCTGCGCGCTGCGCGTCCGAGCACCATGCCGGCGACCTCGCCGATGATGACCAACACCACGATCAGCGAGATGCCCGCGAGGATGCGCAGTTTGCCTTCGGTGACGTGCACGAGCAGGTGCGGCGCCAACAGAATTCCGGCGACGGCACCGAGGATCACTCCGACAAACGCCAGCGCCGACGCCACCGCACCCTGACGCCATCCGGACGTGGCCGCGATGAGAGCGACCAGAACGATGGCGATGTCCACCCAACGAGAACCTGTCATCGCGGCACCGCCGAATCCTCGACACCTTCACCGAACTCGGACAGCGCTGTGTCCAGGTCTCTCACGTCCTCGTAGTTCCACGGAATCTCCCAGCCGGACACCGTGAACAGCGCCGCGAGGATTCCTGCTGTGAACCCCCAGACCAGCATGCCGTCGGCGCGGAACGCCGGGCCCTGGTATCCGAGGGGATGTCGAACCTGAAACCGGTTGTCTGGGTCGAGCAACGTGCGCAGCGGCACCCTGGCCACCCGTCCGACCTCGCCCTCGTCCTGAATGCCCACCGTCGTCGGCTGCTCCCAGTAGCCGAGCACCGGCGTCACGTCGAAACCTGACGGCGGGATGAAGATCTCCGGCAGCACGGTGAGCGGCTGAACACCGCTCGGATCGAGTCCGGTCTCCTCCTGGGCTTCACGCAGCGCGGTGCCGATGGGACCGTCGTCGCCCGGGTCGGCTGCGCCGCCGGGGAATGCGACCTGTCCGCTGTGCTGACGCATCGTCGACGCCCGCTGGGTCAGCAAGACGTCTGCGCCATCAGGCAAGCCGCCGACGGCCAGAGGATCGGCCTCACGCGGGCCGCCGAAGAGCACCAGCACCGCGGCCGGACGCGTCACGGTGCCGCGCGGGGCACGACGCTCGAGGACGGGGTTGATCCGGTGGGGATCGGTGGGCTGTGTGCCGGCGACAGCACGCAACCACTCGGGAACCGGTGTACTCATACGACGACTCCCAGATATTGCGCCGCAGCGGCGGCGATTTCGTCCGCACTGCGGAAAGGTTGGGGCAAGACCTTGGCGACTGTTCCATCGGCGCGCACGAGCACCGAGACCGGCAGCACCGGCGGTGCGCCCACCGCGATCCGCACCTTGCCGTCACCGTCCTGGACGCCGGGCAAACGCACGGAGTAGTCGATGAGTCGCGTCAAAGCGTTCTCCTGATTCGGATCGGAATGCACCGTCAGAACGTTGATGCTGCCGTCGGCACGCTCCGCGAATTCCTGAAGGTACGGAAGCTCTTCGGCGCACGGCGCACACCAGTACGCCCACAGATTGAGCAGAGTCGGCTTTCCGCCCACCGCTGCGGCAAGGTCGACGGGCGCTCCGTCGGAGACGCAGTCGAGGGTGATTCCGGCGAGAGCCGAGCCGGCAGGCGCTTCGCCGGTCGGAGTCGGGCAGGGGGCCAGAGCCGCCTGGCTACGGAGTTGATCGAGCGATTCCGACGACGGCGTGAACGTCGGCGGCTGATACGCGGACGAGGACGGACCCGTCGACGTAGGCGTCGTGTCGTCCCCACCGCGAGGCCAGATCGCCACGACGAGAGCGGCGACGACCACGAGCGCAGCGAGAGACCATCTTCCGGCACTTGTCATCGGCGATCACAACCCTGCCAGGGCGAGCAGGTGGTCGGTCTCGGGGCCTTTCACCAGGGCCGCGGCCTCGGTTTTGTCGGTCGGGCCGAGACCGTACGACGGGCAGTCCTTGGCCAGAACGCACACTCCGCACGCCGGCTTGCGCGCGTGGCAGACCCGTCGACCGTGGAAGATCACGCGATGTGAAAGCAGCGTCCATTCCTTACGTTCGATCAGTGCCCCGACGGCGTGTTCCACTTTGACGGCGTCTTCTTCCTCGGTCCATTTCCACCGCCGCACGAGCCGGCCGAAATGGGTGTCGACGGTGATTCCCGGAATGTCGAAGGCATTGCCCAGCACGACGTTCGCGGTCTTGCGTCCGATGCCGGGGAGTTTCACCAGATCTTCGAGCTTGTTCGGGACCTGACCGTCGTGGCGTTCGAGTAGCGCCTGACCTAGTCCGATCAACGACGTCGTCTTGTTCCGGTAGAAGCCGGTGGAGCGGATGTACTCCTCGAGTTCGGTCCGATCGGCTTCCGCGTATGCCTTGGCGTCGGGATAACGCGCGAACAGTGCGGGCGTGACCATGTTGACGCGGACGTCGGTGCACTGCGCCGACAGGATTGTCGCTACTGCCAACTCCAACGGTGTCGTGAAGTCGAGTTCGCAATACACGTGCGGAAAGGCCACGGCGAGCTCACGATTCATCCGACGCGCCCGGCGCACCAATCCGAGGTGTGATTCTTCTTTCCGCGCACCCCCCGAACGCGGTTTCTTCCGCTGCTCTGAACTGCCTGTCGGGGTGGTCTGCACTCAGACAACTGTACGGATACGACATGAGTGGAGACTCCGTCGTGTCGATTCTGAGACCTTCGACGTGTTTACTTCCCCCTATGCAAGGACTCGCAGTAATTCTCTTTCCGCTACTGCTGATGCTCTTTGCCCTGGCGATGGAACGAGTCGAAGGGCGATTGCGTCGGCTCTCGGTTCAAGAGCACGAAGTAGAAGACTTCCTCGATCAGGCAAGTCACGACGACGTCGCCCGCCTGGCAAGCGATGGGTTTCCCCATGCTTTCGCTCGCTTCCACCGGAAGCGGAAGGGCCGTCAGTCGGAGGCTCCCGAAAGCGCCAGCCTGGGCGAAATCCGGACACAACGGGCAAGTTGACGGCCATACAAAGTAGTCATCACGGCGGATTCCGGAAGAATTTTCGGCTCTTACGTGGCATCAATCACTCGTCGCGAGCTATCGGGACGTAGACTTCGATGCCGTACCTGTTGCATTGAACACAGATTGCATTGGACACAGTGTCTCACTCATGAGGGCTGAGCCTGTGTACGACGGTTTGTGCGCGGCGCGGGTACAAAGATAGATAGCGCAAAAATGACACCACAAACGAACAAATCCCAACAAGGAGCGCACGTGGACGACGTCCTGGCAAGAGCCGGCATCTTCCAAGGAGTCGAGCCCTCAGCGGTAGCGGCGCTGACAAAGCAGCTGCAGCCCGTCGACTTCCCCCGTGGACATGTCATCTTCAACGAAGGTGAGCCCGGTGACCGCCTGTACATCATCGTGTCCGGCAAGGTGAAGATCGGTCGACGCTCACCCGACGGTCGCGAGAACCTGCTGACGATCATGGGCCCGTCCGACATGTTCGGCGAACTGTCCATCTTCGACCCCGGCCCCCGCACCTCGACGGCTACGACCGTCACCGAGGTTCGCGCCGTGAGCATGGACCGCGACGCTCTCAAGGCATGGATCCAGCAGCGCCCCGAGATCGCCGAGCAACTGCTGCGCGTTCTCGCCCGCCGACTGCGTCGTACCAACAACACCCTGGCCGACCTGATCTTCACGGACGTTCCCGGCCGTGTCGCCAAGGCGCTCCTGCAGCTCGCGCAGCGCTTCGGCACTCAGGAAGGTGGCGCCCTGCGCGTCACCCACGACCTCACGCAGGAAGAGATCGCCCAGCTCGTCGGCGCTTCCCGCGAGACCGTCAACAAGGCACTCGCCGATTTCGCACACCGCGGATGGCTTCGCCTCGAAGGCAAGAGCGTTCTGATCTCGGATTCCGAGCGTCTGGCCCGTCGCGCACGCTAGTTCTTCCTGTTCTACTTTTTCGGCCGCTCCCACTTCGGCGGGGGCGGCCGAAGTCGTTCCCTGGACTCCTATTGTACCTATCGGTAAAGTCTGTACCGATAGGTACACGTCTATTGGAGAGGCCGCACCATGACCGTCCGAGCACCCATTCCGCCCTTCACCCACGAAACCGCCACCCAGAAGGTTCGACTTGCCGAGGACGGATGGAACTCGCGCGATCCACAGAAGGTATCGCTGGCTTACACGCCGGACAGTTGGTGGCGTAATCGGTCGACGTTCGTCACCGGCCGATCCGAAATCGTCGAACTTCTGACCGAGAAGTGGACCCGCGAGCTGGACTACCGGTTGATCAAAGAGTTGTGGGCACACAGCGACGACCGCATCGCCGTGCGATTCGCGTACGAGTGGCACGATCACGACGGGCAGTGGTTCCGCTCCTACGGCAACGAGAACTGGGAATTCGACGCCGACGGCCTCATGCACCACCGTCATGCCAGCATCAACGACGTCCCCATCGAAGAGTCGGAGCGAAAGTTCTTCTGGGATTCGACCGGACCACGCCCGCACGATCATCCGGGCCTGAGCGAGCTGGGTCTGTGATGAAAGAATGAGCACATGGCCAGACAGGTAGCTGAACGCTCCGACACGATCCCCGCGCTCGCGAACGTGTTCCGAACCTACGGGTTCGACGGAGCGAGCCTGGCCGTCATCACCGAACACACCGGATTGGGCAAAGGCAGCCTCTACAACTTCTTTCCGCGGGGAAAGGAAGAGATGGCCGAGGCGGTGCTCGACGAGATCGACGGATGGTTTCGCACCGAGGTCTTCGAACCGCTTCGAGCAGAGCCGGTTCCACCGAGGCAGCGCATCCAGAGCATGTTCGCCACCGTGGGCGACTACTTTCGATCAGGACAACGCATTTGCCTGTTCGGCGCATTTGCACTCGGTGAAGAACGAAACCGCTTCGGCGCCAGGGTGCGAACCTACTTCGACGAATGGACCGTCGCTCTCGAGGCGGCACTCGCCGGCACCGAAAACCCCACCGGGCTTGCCGAAGAAGCCGTGGCCGGGATCCAAGGCGCGATCGTGATGTCGCGAGCACTGGGCGACGACGCGGTGTACACACGAGTGACGACACGACTCGAAGATCGACTGGTCCAAGCCCTCTCGCTGTAACGCATACCGCACGACCACAAAGGCATTTGTGCCGCGGCATCCACCTGGCATGCTCGAAAAGGCATGCACAAGAAGAAAGGAACCCATGCCCTCGTCCGAGACGGTGATCGCATCCACAACTTCGGGGAAGGTCCGCGGCCGCAAGCGTGACGGCTCCTACTACTTCGGTGCGATTCCCTACGCCCGCGCACAGCGTTTCGAGAAACCGCGGCCAGTGGAACCGTTCTCCGACGTCCTCGACGCCACAGCTCTCGGAACGGTGTTCCCCCAACCACCTTCACGTCTCGAACGGATCATGGGACCGCCGCTCCCCGAGCCGGAACAGAGCGAGGACAGCTTCACCGTCACCGTCACAACCCCCTCGCTGACCGGTCGCCGCCCAGTTCTGGTCTGGCTGCACGGCGGCGGCTACTCCAGTGGCGGCGGCTCCCTCCCCTGGTACGACGGCCACGCTTTGTCAGCCGAAGGCGACGTCGTCGTGGTGTCGGTCAACTATCGCGTCGGCGTGCTCGGATACCTTCTCCTCGACGGCGTCAGTGAAGGCAACCTCGGAGTCCACGATCAGATCGCGGCCCTCGACTGGGTGCGCGAGAACATCGAGGGATTCGGCGGCAACCCCGAATCGGTCACCGTGTTCGGCCAGTCTGCCGGCGCTCATTCCGTTTTGAATCTGTTGAGCAGTAACAACTCTCGAACTCTGTTCCATCGAGCAATTCTGCAGAGCACCCCACGACCCGACCTCAACTTCACGCAGGCTGCGGCAATCGAGAACGGCGAGACGTTTGCCCGACTGCTCGACGGAGATCCTCGAACCGCGCCGCTCCCCCGTGTTCTCGACGCATTCCGCGGCACGGCAATCGAGTTCAGCCAACGGTCCCCCAATGTCGTTCAGCCGCCATTTGCGCCGATTTCCGGGCTTGAACCGGTGATCCGAACTTTCGAAGCAGCGCCGGACGTCATCGTGGGCTACACCCGCGACGAGGGATCCGCGTTCCTGCGCAACGTGGTGGGCGCACCCGATCCCGAACGTGTCGCCGAAGAAGCACTGACACAGAACATGTTTGCCGAACCAGCGATGGCGCTGGCCGACACCTTCACCGCGGCCGGCGCGTCGGTGTACACGTATCGCTTCGACTGGACACCGTCCGACGACGTCTTCGGAGCCACCCACTGCATCGAACTGCCCTTCGTGTTGGGAACCGAGCAGTCCTGGCAGGGCTCGCCGATGCTGGGCAGCAGCGACTGGCCGAGCATCGACGCACTGGGCCGTCGTGTGCGCAGGCACTGGACGTCGTTTGTGCACACGGGAAGTCCGGACAGCAGCGAATCGTGGGAGAAGTACACAACGGCCCAACCGATCGGAATCACCTTCTCCTGAGCAACTTCGGGCGCCTACCCACCAGGAGAAATCCCGACTAGGATTGCTCCATGGACATGCCCAAGCTCCTCGACGGGCGACTCAAACTCCGCCATCTCCTGCTCGTCGACGCATTGAGCCGTCAGGGCAGCGTGGTCGGTGCCGCTGCCGCACTTCACATCACGCAACCGGTCGCGACCCGCAGTCTGCACGACATCGAGTCCATTCTCGGTGTCTCGCTCTTCGATCGCGGCCCGCGCGGAATCACCCCGACCATTTTCGGTGAGGCATTCACCACTCATGCTCGGGCCGTGATCGCGCAGCTGACCGAAGCGGGGCGGCACGTCGTCGAGCTTGCCGACGCCAATCGCGGAACCGTCATCGTGGGAACACATCTCGCCGGATCCAACGTGCTGCTTCCGGGCGCCATCGCGCGACTGAAGGTCCAGCACCCCCTGCTCACGGTCATCGTTCGCGAAGGCACACCCGAGCAGTTGCTCACCGACCTGGAAGCGGGTCGGATCGACCTGATCGTCGGCCGTCTCACCTCACCTACCGACGACACCGCGATCAGGCGAAACCTCTACGCGGAGTCGGTTGAACTCGTCACCCGCGTGGATCATCCACTCGCCCATCGCGAGGACATCCAACTCGAAGAACTGCGTGGCTTCCCCTGGATCCTGCCCGGTGTCGAGACAGTGCTTCGCCGCGAGCTCGAGGAGTTCTTCGCCCGCAACGGCCTGCCGTTGCCCGAAAATCGCGTCGAGGCAACCTCTTTCCTCACCGTGCGTCAGCTGCTGGTCGAGACCGACATGATCGCGGTACTACCGAGTCTCATCCCCCGAGACGACGCACGTTTGACCACCCTGTCCATCACTCTCGATCCGATCGGGCACAGCGTCGGCATCACCTCGTCGGCGACTCGAACGTCGAGCCCGTCCGCGCAGGCGTTGATCGCGACGCTGAAGTCCTTTGCAGACGAGCTCATGCGACCGTGAAACGTAGATCGGCCCGCTCCCTCGCAGGGAGCGGGCCGATTCGGAACAATCTCGCACTCAGGAGTTTTCGGAGACCCGAATCTCTTCGTTCTCCAGACCCCGCGACGAATCGGGGACAAGCTTGAACAGTGCGATGGCGCCGACCAGGCTGATCGTGCAAATCGAGGCGAGGTACCAGGTGACGCCCACCGAAGACCCGGTGGCGTCCAGCAGTGCGGTGGCGATCATCGGCGCCAGTCCGCCGCCGAGGATCGCACCACTCTGGAGGATCAGAGACGAACCGGAGTAGCGGACCTTGGCCGGGAACGTGTCGGCGATGATGCTGCCCTGAACACAATGGGTGACCGGCACGATCAGACCCATACCCAGGAACGCGATGACAGCGATCACTTTGTTCTCGGTGTTCAGTAGCGGGAAGAACACGATGCACCACAACAGGATTGCGGCCGATCCGCCGATGAACATGTGTCGACGCCCGTACTTGTCGGCGATCTTGGTCCAGAACGGTATGGAGAGGAACCAGAGGACAGCCGCCGCAGTCACGCTGAGCACGAGGAACTGCTTGTCGTAGCCCAGATGTTGAGTTCCGTACGACAGAGTGAACACCATGAAGGCGTACGCCACGGCGGAGTTCGCCAAGCACGCGGCCAGCGTCAGCGACAGACGCGGGAAGCCGACCTTGAGCGATTCACGCAACGGGAAGCGGACTATTTCGCCCTTCTCCATGATCCCGGCGAACGACGGCGACTCGGTGACGCGCAAGCGAATCACCAGACCGATCGCCACCAGAACGAAGCTGAGCAGGAACGGGATGCGCCATCCCCACGAGGCAAACGCGGAGTCCGACATCACGGCATTGGTCGTGAGGAAGATGCCGTTGGCCAGAACAAGTCCGGCCGGTGTGCCCATCTGCGGGAAACCTGCGTACAGATTCTTCTGCCCCGCCGGCGCGTGCTCCATCGACATGAGTGTCGCGCCGGCGCCTTCACCGCCCAAACCGATGCCCTGGACGACGCGCATGGCCACCAGAAGGACGGGTGCCCAGAATCCGATGGAGTCGTAGTTCGGAATGAGGCCGATGAGTGTGGAACCGACGCCCATCATCACCAGGGAGACCACAAGAGTGGCCTTGCGCCCGATCCGGTCACCGAAGTGCCCGAACACGAGTCCGCCCACCGGCCGCGCGATGAATCCGACGGCGAAGGTGCTGAAGGCAGCCAGCGTGCCGGCAGTGGGGCTCAGGCTCGGGAAGAATTGTTTGTTGAAGATCAGCGCGGCAGCTGTGCCGTAGAGGAAGAAGTCGTACCATTCGAGAGTTGTGCCGGCTAGAGTTGCCATGGCAACTCGGCTACGGGCAGCTTTCTCCGGCAACGGCTTTCCGTCACTCGTTGTGCTGTTGGATATCTTGTCTGACATCGCGGAACCTATCGATTGGATGGGGCAGGCGGACGATGAAATCTGTAGTCACCGACCCCGTCTTCGGGATTGTCGGCATCACGAGCGTCGTCGATCGTTGTGTTTGGAATTGTGCTCGCTCGAGACATGACTCACAAATGCCGAATTCACCGTCCGCCATACCGGAAAGGGTATAGCCGGGGTCTCAGACGAGACCCAGGAAACGTTCGGCATTCCCCCGCGAGATCAGTTGGCGCGCAGTATCATCCAAGAACTCACTCTTGCGAACCACCTCACCGACCGGACGCTCCCCCAAGGGGTACGGGTAATCACTACCCACCATCACACGGTCCACCCCCACCGTGTCCACCAGCAGTCGCAGCGCACGCTCGTCGAAGACGACGGAATCCACGTAGAACCTTCCCAGGTAATGCGACGGTGGGAACTCCGACGTACCGATGATGTCGTTGCGACCGTGCCAGGCGTTTTCCATTCGCCCCAACCAGAACGCGAAAGATCCACCACCGTGCGCAAATCCGATCTTGAGACGATCGTCGATCTTGTCGAACACACCACCGAGAATCAGCGCGAGTATCGACAGATGCGTTTCGGCCGGCATCGCGGTGAGCCACTGCGCCATCCAGCGATCGAGACGCGGCGAGTTGGCCATGTCCCACGGGTGCACGAATACCGGCACGTCCAGCGACGCACAGTGCTGCAGGAACGTCACCACACCTTCGCTGTCGAGGTCCAGATCGCCGACATGATTGCCGATCTCGACCCCGCGGTGCCCGTTCGCGATGCACCGCTCGAGCTCACGGCATGCGGCGTCGGTGTCCTGCAAGGGCACCTGGCAGAACGGAATCAACCGATCCTTCGCCGGCTCCACGATTTCGAGAGCGAGGTCGTTGAAGATCCGTGCAATGCGACTTGCCTGCTCGCCGCTCCGGCCGTAGTTGAAGAACGCCGGAGTGGGCGAGACGACCTGCGTCTGCACGCCGTCGGCATCCATGTCCCGAAGCCGCACCTCGGCGTCCCAGGCATCGGACTGGATGCGGCGGAACTCCTTGGTGCCCATCATGATCATGGCTTCGGTTTCCGACTCGACCTTCAGCCACGGTGCCTGCGGTCCCGCGTCTTCGGTCAGATCCGGCCACCCGTTGGGCACGTAGTGGGTGTGGATGTCGATCAGGTTGCTCATCGCTCAGCCCTTGCCGGGATGGAGCGTGCCGCACTTGTCACACGTGCGGGCTTCTTCGCTCTCGTAGAACTTGACGAACACCGGCGGCAGGTCGGCCACGATGTCACGCACCTGAAGTTCGACCTCGTGAATCTTGTGATCGCATTCGAGGCAGTACCACTGGAACTTCTCGAGCGTGCCTTCCTTGCGGACTCGTTCGATGACCAGGCCGATCGAACCCGCGGTGGGACGCTGCGGCGAATGCGGAATGTCTCCCGGCAGCAACCAGGTTTCACCCTCACGAATGTCGACGCGCTGAGGACCGTCCTCGGTCATGACGTTGACGTGGATGTCGCCTTCGAGCTGGTAGAACCACTCCTCGTACGGATCGAGGTGGTAGTCGGTCCGCTGGTTGGGGCCGCCGACGACCTGCACGATGAAGTCGTCTCCCAGCGCCATCGTCTGATTGTTGACGGGCGGCTGCAGGAGGTGGCGGTTGTCGTCGATCCACTTCTTGAAGTCGATGACGGGAGGAATCGTGGTCATGATGCATTCTCCGTATCTTCGGACGCTGAGCGCTTGGCGGCGGGCACGTACGCCACACCGGAAATTTCGATGAGCAGGTGCGGGTGGGGCAGTTGGTGGACAGCCACAGTCGTTCTCGTCGGACCGTTTTCGTCGAACAGTTCGGCATACACCTCGTTGTATCCACCGAAGTCGTTCATCGACACCAGGTACGAGGTGACCTGAACCAGATCACTCAGTTCTCCGCCCACTTCGGCAAGGATCGCCGCGATGTTCTCGATGACGGCACGGGTCTGCGCCCGAATGTCGAGCGCCGTGGTCCCCATCTCGTCGACCTCGACGCCCACAAACGTGTTGTCGGGCCGACGCGAACTGGTGCCGGAGACGTAGACGAAGTCGCCAACCACCTTGACGTGCGGGAACTTTCCGCGCGGCTTCGCCAGCTTCTGGATGACCTGCGCCCCACTCATCGCTTCACACCTTTCACCGTGACGGTTCCGAGGCCGTCGATGCTGCACTGCGCGACGCCCTCGTCGAGTCGCACAGCTGCTGTGGCGGCGCCGGCCAGAATTACCTGCCCAGCGCGCAACGGAATTCGGCGTCGGCGAGCGATGTCGAGCAGTGCGTGCAGAGCTCGCACCGGGTCGCCGAGAATGGCTGCTGTGGTACCGACTACCGTCTCGCCGCCGACTTCCATACGCACGGAACGGTCCTCGACGTTCTGCAGTGGCAACCAACGCCCGATCACGTAGCCGGCAGCGCTGGTGTTGTCAGCGACGACGTCGGTGTAGGTGAAGCGGAAGTCGCGGTAGCGCGAGTCGATGATCTCCATTGCGGGAGCCAGTGCGTCGACGCAGGTTTCGATGTCGACGTTCGGATCGTCGAGATCGACGTCCTTCGACAGACGGTATGCCACTTCGGGTTCGATCTTGGGATGAATGAACGTCGTCAGGTCGACTTCGCCGCCGTTGCTCACGCACATCGCGTCGGTCAACTGACCGACGATCACCTCGGAGACACCCATCTGCGCCATCTTCGCTTTGCTGGTGAAGCCGAGCTTGATGCCCACGATCGATTCACCACGGCTGGTGCGTCGTTCGAGGAGTTCGTTCTGGATCCGGTAGGCCTCGTCGATGTCGATGGTGTGATCGTCGGCGAGGCTGGGGGTGTCGGTGCGACTCTGCGCAGCGTCGTCGAGGCGACGGGCGAGCGCGGATACGGTGTCTTCTGGGGCTGTCATCACGCCTCGCTCATTTCTGGAGAACTTTCGCGGTTTCGATGTTCACAGTTGCACACACACGTTTGTCGGTTCGGTGTAGAAGTGCAGTGAGGACTCGCCGCCCTCACGTCCGATGCCGGACAGGCCCATGCCGCCGAAGGGAGATCGCAGCTCACGGGTGAACCACGTGTTGACCCAAGAGATTCCGACGTTCATCTTCTGCGCGACGCGGTGTCCGCGGCGCAAGTCGTTGGTCCACACGGAGGCAGCCAGGCCGTACTCGGTGTCGTTTGCCAGGGCGATCGCTTCGGCTTCGGTGTCGAACGGAATCAGTGCTGCGACGGGTCCGAAGATCTCCTCTCGCACCGCGCGATCCTTGTTGGTCAAGCCCGTCCACAGGGTGGGTTCGATCCAGGATCCGCCCGACAGTTCCTGTCCGAGATCCGGAATACCGCCGCCGGTCAGCACTTTCGCGCCTTCCTGCTCGGCGATCTCGAAGTAGTCGAGTACCTTCTTCCGGTGCGCCTGCGAGATGAGCGGACCGGTGGTCGTCGCAGCGAGCGTCGGGTCGCCCAGCCGCAATCCTGCTGCCCGCTCGACGAGTCCACCGGCAATGTCGTCGAAAATGCTGCGGTGCA
This sequence comes from Rhodococcus sp. NPDC059969, assembly GCF_042738325.1. Classification (NCBI taxonomy): domain Bacteria; kingdom Bacillati; phylum Actinomycetota; class Actinomycetes; order Mycobacteriales; family Nocardiaceae; genus Rhodococcus; species Rhodococcus sp. NPDC059969. The sequence continues at coordinate 48,279 of NZ_JBHWUF010000001.1, forward strand.
CGTACACACGCTCGGTGCACAGGCAGACCTGGCCCGTGTTGGTGAACACCGACTTGGTCAGACCCGTCAGCGCTTCGTCGATGTCGACGTCGTCGAATACGATCGCGGCGTTCTTGCCGCCGAGCTCGAACGAGACCGGACGGACCCGCGGGGCAACGGTTTTCATGACATGGGAACCGGTTGCCGAAGATCCGGTGAAGGTGACGCCGTCGATACCGGGGTGCGTGGTGAGGAACTCGCCGGCCGAGTTCGCGCCGAATCCATGGACGACGTTGTAGACGCCGGCAGGCAGGCCGACCTCTTCGAGCACCTCGGCCAGCAACGACGCAGTCGCCGGGGTCTCCTCGGAAGGTTTGACCACCACGGAGTTTCCGCACGCGAGCGCGGGCGCAACCTTCCAGGTCAGGAGAAGCAGCGGCAGGTTCCACGGAACGATGACCGCGACCACGCCGAGCGGCTTGCGGATCGCGTAGTTCAGCGCCTGCTTGCCACCCGCGAGATCGGTGACAAACGATTCCTGTCCGGAAGCGGCGACGATGTCGGCGAAGGTGCGGAAGTTCGTCAGGGCGCGCGCGACGTCGAGTTCGCGTGCCTGCGTGATCGGCTTACCGGTGTCCGCCATTTCTGCGGCGACGAACTCTTCGAATCGTTCCTCGATCCGGTCGGCGGCCCGCCTCAGCAGAGCCGTCCGCTCCCGGACCGGCGTATCGGCCCAACCGTTGTCCAGAGCGCGCCTGGCAGAGGTCACGGCCCGATCGACCAGGGCCTTGTCAGCCTCGTGGACCCGGGCGAGAACACGGCCCGTTGCGGGGTCAACCTGATCGAAGCTCGACGACTCGTCGGGTTCGACATAGGAGCCGTCCACGTAATTGCGGATCCATCCGTCGCATTGTGAGGTCATGGACTAACTATTGGCCCGTGACCCATATCAAACAAATGCAAAAACTGCCGCCAGCTATACCTCGATCGGCATAGGTGGCGGCAGTTCGGCCAGACAGCTCAGCTCCTTATGTCGGCGCCGAGCGTCTCAGCGGCGCAGATACGCCAACTGCACGTTGACGGATTTCTCCGCGACCGGCCACAACTTCGGGTCCACGTCGGAGTAGACGTGTTCGACTACGTCGCGCACCGAGGCCGACTCCCCCAACGTCGACAGAGCGGCCCGCACCTGATCCAGACGCTCCTCGCGGTGGGCGAGGTACTGCTGCGAAATCGCCTGCAGATCGGGTAGGTCCGGACCGTGCCCGGGCAGAACCGTCAGTCCTTCGCCGAGTGCGGCCAGCGATCGCAGCGAGGTGAGGTAATCCCCCAGATCGCCGTCGGAATCGTCGAGAACTGCCGTGCCGCGGCCGAGAATGGTGTCGCCCGTCAGCACGCTCGAATCGTTCTCGATGACTATCGACACCGAGTCAGCGGTGTGCCCCGGAGTCGCGAGGATCCGCAACTTCAGGCCCGCGACCTCGATCACTTCACCGTCGACAAGCGCCGAAGCGCCCCCGCGAAGAAATGTGGGGTCGACGGAACGCACTGGAGCCGAAGTCAATTCGTGGAAACGGTCCACCCCGCCGGTGTGGTCGTAGTGCCGGTGCGTGATCAAGGTCAGCGCTACCGGACCGATACCAGCGACACGTTGCAGGTGTTCCTCGTCGTTGTCGCCTGGATCGACGACAACACACTCGACGCTGCCCGGAGCATGCAGAATCCAAGTGTTCGTACCGTCCAGCGTCATCATGCCCGGATTGTTCTCGAGCAAGACCGAGGCGATGTCGGTGACGCGGCGAAGCTGCGCGTAGGCGGGATGGACCGTCGACATCAGCGAACTTCGACGATCAGTTCCACCTCGACGGGTGAGCCGAGGGGAAGTTCTGCCACTCCGACAGCCGAACGAGCGTGGATGCCGGCGTCGCCGAGCACCTCGCCGAGGAATTCGGAAGCGCCGTTGATCACGCCGGGCTGACCGGTGAATCCTTCGGCGGATGCCACGAAGCCGACGACCTTGACGACGCGGACGACGTTGTCGATGCCGACCAGCGCGTCGATGGCAGCGAGGGCGTTGAGCGCGCAGGTACGTGCCGCGGCCTTGGCGTCCTCATCCGACACGCCCGCGCCGAGCTTGCCGGTCAGCGCCAACTTTCCGTCGACGAACGGAAGCTGACCCGACGTGTACACGTGGTTGCCGCTGCGAACCGCGGGAACGTACGCAGCGACGGGTGCCGCGACGGCGGGAAGTGCAATGCCCAGTTCGGCGAGACGCTCCGACCAGGTCTGTGTTGCCTCTGCCATGTGATTCAGCCCTTCGGACGCTTCATGTACGCGACGTGCTGCTCGCCCGACGCGCTCGGCAGGACTGCGACGAGTTCCCAGCCGTCGACACCCCAGTTGTCGAGAATTGCCTTCGGATTGTGGACCAGCAACGGAGTCACGGTGTATTCCCAGGAAGTTATTTCGCTCATGCGCTGAGCCTATCCCGCGTACATCTTCGGCCCCAGACTTATAGGCTCGCGGTGTGGTTGCATCCCAAGATGAGCTGAGCAGGACCTGGCCCGAGTCTGCGACGAAGGCCCGCCTGCACTTTGTGTCAGGTAAAGGCGGTACCGGTAAGTCCACGGTTGCCGCCGCGTTGGCGCTCGCGTTGGCCGAAGGCGGCAAGCGCGTTCTCCTCGTGGAGGTCGAGGGCCGTCAGGGAATCGCGCAGCTCTTCGACGTACCGCCGCTTCCGCCGCAGGAGACCAAGGTCGCGGCCGCCGAAGGTGGCGGTGAAGTGATGGCTCTCGCCGTCGATATCGAGACCGCGTTCCTCGAATACCTCGAGATGTTCTACAACCTCGGCTTCGCCGGCCGGGCAATGCGTAAGTTCGGCGCCATCGAATTTGCCACGACCATCGCTCCCGGTCTTCGCGACGTTCTGCTCACCGGCAAGATCAAGGAGTGCGTCATCCGCACCGATCGAACCGGCAAGCGCGTGTACGACGCCGTTGTCGTCGACGCTCCCCCGACGGGACGAATCGGCAGCTTCCTCGACGTCACCAAGGCGATGGCCGATCTCGCCAAGGGCGGCCCGGTGCACTCACAGAGCGAAGGTGTCGTTCGGCTGCTGCACTCGCCGGAAACCGTCGTACATCTTGTTGCGCTTCTCGAAGCGCTGCCCGTTCAGGAAACTGCCGACGCCGCCGCAGAACTTGCGCGTGACGACCTCAACCTCGGTGCCATCATCGTCAATCGCGCCAGCCCGAGGTTCTTGCCCGAAGGTCAACTCGCCGGTGCCGCGGCTGGCAATATCGACGCCGCTTCGATCCGGTCGACGCTCTCCGACGTCGGCATCGATCTGTCCGACGACGACTTCGCGGGCCTGCTCACCGAGACGATCGAACATGCTTCGGTGCTCGAAGCTCAAGAATCCAGCGCGGAGAAGCTCCGCGAGATCGACGGCGCGCGGATGCAACTTCCCGCACTCGCCGACGGCGTTGATCTCGGTGGGCTCTACGAGCTGGCCGAATACCTCACGGAACAGGGCGTGTGATGACCGAGACCACCGAGAACGTGACGGTCGGCAGTTCCAGGACCGGCCGACGCGCAGCTCCTGCCCTCGATATTTCGGCGATCATCAAGGACCCGACGGCACGGATCGTGGTGTGTTGCGGCGCGGGTGGCGTCGGCAAGACCACGACGGCTGCGTCGCTGGCATTGCGTGCGGCCGAAGAAGGCCGACGCGTAGTCGTTCTCACCATCGATCCGGCCCGTCGCCTCGCGCAGGCCTTGGGTGTGGCCGAACTCGACAACACTCCGCAGCCGGTGAAGCTGGGCCCCGAGGCCACGGGTGAACTGCACGCGATGATGCTGAACATGCGTCGGACTTTCGACGAGATGGTTATCGAGCATTCCAGCCCCGAGAAGGCCGAGCAGATCCTGGCGAATCCCTTCTACCAAACCGTTGCCACATCGTTCTCCGGAACGCAGGAGTACATGGCGATGGAGAAGTTGGGGCAGCTGGCGTCGAACGACGCGTGGGATCTGGTGATCGTCGATACCCCGCCGTCACGTAATGCCCTCGACTTCCTCGACGCTCCGCAGAGGCTAGGCACGTTCCTCGACGGACGGATGATCCGGTTGCTCTCCGCACCCGGCCGAGGCCTGACCCGGCTCGTGGCCGGCGCTATGGGGTTGGCACTGAAGGGTGTCTCGACCATCGTGGGAAGCCAAATGCTGTCGGATGCATCGGCATTCGTACAGTCACTCGACTCGATGTTCGGCGGTTTCCGCGAACGCGCGACGAAGACCTACGAGTTGCTACGTCAGCCGGGGACTCACTTCCTGGTGATCGCAGCGGCCGAACCCGACGCTCTCCGTGAAGCGGCATTCTTTGTCGATCGTCTTGCCGGCGACTCGATGCCGTTGGCCGGGTTGGTTCTCAACCGCACACACCCGACATTGACGGCATTGCCTGCCGATCATGCGGTGACTGCCGCCGACAAACTGGAAGCGAAGGAAAGTGCGACCGAGGCCGAGGCCCTCACCGCAGCTGTTCTCCGTATCCATGCCCATCGGGCAGTGATCGCGAAGCGAGAAATCGCCTTGCTGAGCCGATTCACCGCAGCTCACCCGAAGGTGCCGCTGATCGGTGTTCCGTCGCTACCGTTCGAGGTCTCGGACCTCGAGGCGCTGCGTGCGGTGGGAGATCAGCTCACTCGTAAGGGCTGATCCCCCGATCGGCCGGGGTCAGACTGCCGAGTGATGCTGGCGCTGGTCTTCGAAGAACTCGGACCAGGAATCGACGTCGGGGTGCTGCTTGAGCAGTGCGCGGCGCTGACGTTCCGTCATTCCGCCCCACACACCGAACTCGACACGATTGTCGAGAGCGTCGGCTCCGCACTGCATGAGTACCGGGCAGTGACGGCAGATGGTGGCCGCCTTGCGCTGCGCGGCGCCACGAACAAAAAGTTGGTCGGGGTCGACCTCGCGGCATCGTGCCTGAGTTACCCAGGCAATTCGTGCCTCGGCCTGCTCGATGTCCAAACGGCTACTCGGGGTGGCTGTGTACATTCTGGGTCCCCTCTACAAAGTCTGACCGTCGCCATGGGGCGAGCAGCGCACCATCTCAGCAGTCCCGCGGTAGCACGTGAAAGCTGAGACACATTCGTGATCGAGTGTTACGTCGATCACACTGATCACAATTTAGGTAAAGAACGGCCCTAACGCAAGACGGTCGGGGGCATTTTTTGGTACGGCAGTACAAAGCGCGTGTTCAGGAGGTTTTGAACACCCGCAAAACACTGAAACCGGTTCCAATGGGTGGGCACACGTACTCTGTAGATCGTGTCGATTGCAAAAACAGTGGCGAAGCTCGCCGGAAGCTCCGCATTGGCGGGTGTCCTGGTCGCAGGGGTGATGTTCCCAGTGGCGGGCGGATTCGGATTCGCGTCCAACCGCGCTGCCGATACCGTCGACAACGTCTCGGCCGAACTGGTCGAAGGCACGGTCCCCGCGGTGTCCACCATGGTCGATTCCGCCGGCAACCCCATTGCCTGGCTCTACGACCAACGACGCTTCGAAGTCCCGAGCGAGAAGATCTCCAACAACATGAAGTTGGCGATCGTCTCCATCGAGGACCGACGGTTCCCCGACCACAAGGGCGTCGACTGGCAGGGAACGCTGCGCGCCTTCCTCACCAACACGACAACCGGTGAAGTGCAGCAGGGCGCGTCGACGCTCGATCAGCAGTATGTGAAGAACTACCAGCTGTTGGTCGTGGCCAAGACGGATGCCGAGCGTCGCGCTGCCATCGAGACCACCCCGGCCCGAAAGATCCGCGAGATCCGGATGGCACTGACACTGGACAAGGAACTCACGAAAGACGAGATCCTCACCCGGTACCTGAACCTCGTCCCGTTCGGCAACGGATCCTTCGGCATTCAGGACGCGGCTCAGACCTACTTCGGCGTCGATGCAGCAGATCTGAGCGTTCCGCAGTCGGCAATGCTTGCCGGCATGGTTCAGTCCAGCTCCGCACTGAACCCCTACACGAACGTCGAAGGCGTCACCGAGCGTCGTAACACCGTGCTCGACACCATGATCACGAACATTCCGGATCGCGCCGACGAGTTCCGGGCCGCGAAGGAAGAACCCCTCGGCGTCCTGGAAACTCCCAACAACTTGCCGCGCGGCTGCATCGCCGCGGGCGATCGTGGTTTCTTCTGCGACTACGCACTGAAGTACCTCTCGGACGCCGGGATCACCCGTGACCAGATCAACGACGGTGGTTACCTCATCAAGACCACTCTCGACCCGCAGGTGCAGGCATCAACCAAGGCCGGCCTGAATGCGAACGCGAGCGCCAACCTCGACGGCATCGCCAACGTCATGAACGTGATCAGGCCCGGTCAGGATTCACACAAGGTCATCGCGATGGCCAGCAGTCGCACGTACGGACTCAATGCGGACGCCGACGAAACCGTCCAGGCGCAGCCGTACTCACTGGCCGGCGACGGTGCGGGCTCCGTCTTCAAGATCTTCACGACGGCTGCGGCGATGGAGAAGGGTCTCGGTATCAACGCGACCCTCGACGTACCCAAGCGCTTCGAAGCCAAGGGCATGGGTAGCGGCGGCGCCGCCGGTTGCCCGGTTTCGACGTACTGCGTGGAGAACGCGGGCAACTACCCGCCGACGCTGTCCGTGACCGACGCGCTGGCTCAGTCCCCCAACACCGCTTTCGTCAAGCTCATCGAGGCAACCGGTGTCACGCCGACGGTCGACATGGCTGTCCGTCTCGGCATGCGCTCGTACGCCGATCCCAACACCTCGGGCTTCGACGAGCGCAGCATGGCCGACTTCCAGAAGGAACAGAACCTCGGTTCGTTCACCCTCGGCCCCACCTGGATCAACCCGCTCGAACTCTCCAACGTCGCTGCCACTCTCGCCTCGCACGGCAAATGGTGCCCGCCGAGTCCCATCGATTCGGTCTTCGACCGCTACGGCAAGCCGGTGGCCGTCACCGAGCAGGGCTGTGAGCAGGTTGTCGAGCCCGGCTTGGCAGACACCCTCGCCAACGCCATGAGCCGTGACGACGTCGGCGCCGGTACGTCTGCCGGTGCCGCGAGCAGCGCCGGATGGAGCCTGCCGATGTCGGGCAAGACGGGTACCACCGAGACCCACAAGTCCTCGGCGTTCCTCGGCTTCACCAACAACCTCGCTGCTGCGGTCTACATCTTCGGCGACTCCCCGACGCCCGGCGAGATCTGCTCGAGCCCGCTGCGCCCCTGCTACAGCGGCAACCTGTACGGCGGTACCGAACCGGCGAGATCCTGGTTCGCGGCAATGAACCCGGTCGCCAACAACTTCGGGCCCACCTCGCTGCCCCCGATCGACGAAAAGTACGCACGGGGATCACAGAACGGCCAGGTTCCCGAGGTTGTCGGCCTGAGCCAGTCGGCAGCGACGTCCCGGCTTCAGGCATCCGGCTTCACCGTCAATTCCGTGACGACGGCATCCGGAGCGCGCGCGGGAACGGTCACCGGAGTTTCGCCGTCCGGGTCCGCGATCCCGGGTTCGACCGTCACGATCTACATCAGCGACGGTTCCGTAAGAGCTCCGGCTGCACCCGCATCCCCCGCGGCCCCGGCACCGGGCGCAACTCCCCCGGATGCGACTCCGCCCGGAGGTGAACCCGCACCGCCTGCGGGGACCCCGCCGAACTGACGGCCCTGAAACAAGAACGGCCGCGATCTCCGAGTGATTCGGAGATCGCGGCCGTTTTCGGTTCTGGAAGCGCGCTACTACAGGCGGGACTTCACTGCTGCAGAGATACGTGCGCCGTCGGCCTTGCCCTTGGCCAGAGCGTTGGCGGCCTTGATGACCTGGCCCATCTGACGCATCCCGGGACGCTCACCGAGCTCCTCGGAAACCTGAGCAAGGGCGGTGTCGACGACGTCGACAAGCTCGGCGTCGGTCAACGGCGTCGGCAGGTACTCGTCGATGATCTGAGCTTCTGCGCGCTCTTTCGCGGCAAGCTCACCGCGACCGTTCTCGGTGTAGATCTCGGCCGATTCGCCGCGCTTCTTCGATTCCTTTGCAAGGACTTTGATGATTTCTTCGTCGGTGAGGACGCGAGCTTCCTTACCGGCTACCTCTTCGGTCTGGACGGCTGCCATGAGCATCCGAAGGGTGGCTGTACGTAGCGGATCCTTCGCCTTCATGGATGCAACCATGTCGGTTCGGAGGGTGGCTTTGAGCGATGGTGTCGTGTCGGACATGGTGGAAACGCTACGCGCTCGGCGTTTCGCGCGTGCCGATAGTTACCTCCGCCCGGACACAATTCTCTGTGAAATAGCTGTAAATGGCGGCGAGAGCGACGCAGAAGAACGCCACACCCGTATCCTTGAGAGGTGTCTTCCCAGTTCCGCACCAATCTGACCCGCACCGCACTTGGTGCCGCGGGCGCCGCTGCACTAGGGATCGGGTACGCATCCGGCATCGAACGCAATGCATTTGCACTGCGTGAGGTGACGATGCCAGTCCTGGCGCCCGGTTCGTCGTCGCTGCGGGTCCTCCATCTCAGCGACTTGCACATGATGCCGAACCAACGGTTGAAACAGAATTGGTTGCGTGAGCTCGAAGGCCTCGACCCCGACCTCGTGGTCAACACCGGCGACAACTTGTCGCACCAGCGCAGCGTTCCAGCAGTGGTCCAGGCGCTCGGAGATCTGTTGGCTCGACCGGGTCTGTTCGTCTTCGGCAGCAACGACTACTTCGCCCCGAAACCGAAGAACCCACTGAGCTACATCTTCAACAAGGACAAGCGCATCACCGGGGATCCTCTCCCCTGGGGCGACCTGCGTGCTGCCTTCACCGAGCGTGGATGGCTCGACATGACCCACGTGCGCCGCGAACTCGAAGTGGCCGGTATTCGCATTGCTGCCGCCGGCGTCGATGATCCGCACCTGAAGCGCGATCGCTACGACACCGTCGCCGGAACACCCAATCCCGTCGCCCAGCTCAAGCTCGGCCTGACGCACTCGCCCGAACCGCGAGTTCTGGACCGGTTCGCCGACGACGGCTACGACCTCGTGCTCGCCGGCCACACGCACGGTGGTCAGCTGTGCCTTCCGTTCTACGGCGCGCTGGTCACCAACTGCCAGATCGACCGATCCCGGGTCAAGGGACCGTCGAAGTGGGGCGCGCACACCCAGCTGCACGTCTCAGCGGGCATCGGCACTTCGCCGTGGGCTCCGGCACGCTTCTGCTGCCGTCCCGAGGCAACTCTGCTGACTCTGGTTCCGGCTACCAGGCGCGAACCGGAGCATGTCTCCGCACACAGTTCCGCAGAGTCTCCAGCGTCGGTTCTACGCAACTGACCTGCGGATTTAATGTCAGTCGACTCGGTAATGTAAGCTAACCGAGGTTCGACACGGGGTGTGGCGCAGCTTGGTAGCGCGCTTCGTTCGGGACGAAGAGGTCGTGGGTTCAAATCCCGCCACCCCGACAGTGAAGAACAGAAATTGAGGCCCTTCCGCTTACGCGGGAGGGCCTCAATTTCGTTGACGATAAGGTGAAGCCGTGGCATCCGAACCAGACTTCGCGCACAACGACATGGCGAGCCGTAGCCGACGTGAGAAAGCTGTCGGTCTTGCCAAGTTCGCCTGGGACCGCGATATCAGCAGTGCAGAGTTGCTCGACATGCCCGACGATCGGCTGCGCAAACTCGCGCGGGCGGCCGGTGCCAATCCGCCGAGCACGCGGGAGACTTGGACTATCGCCGCCAGTCTGCTCGATGAGAAAGCTGTGTGGTCAGCCGCTAACCCAGACCGTCCCGAGGCTCGGCGTGAGCATCCGGACGAGAAGATCATGTGGGTGAAGAAGCCGATCGAGCCCTGGCTGTGACAGCCGAATTCAGCGCAGCTGTGACAGCCGAATTGAGCGCAGCTGTGACAGCCGAATTCAGTGGAGCTGTCAACCGGTGATCGGGCAGGTCGACGAAGTAGTTGTGGATTGCTCCGCACCAGCTCAGTTGGCGGAATTCTGGGCCGGGATCCTCGGTGGACAGCCGGTGAAGCGGAGCGAGGAGTGGGCGTTTGTCGACCCACCCGGATGGACTCGCCTCGCCTTCCAACGCGTACCGGAATCCAAGCTGACGAAGAATCGCCTGCACATCGACGTCAGCGTGGATGATGTCGTCGCTGCAACCGAGGCTGCCGAGCGCCTCGGCGCAACTCGGGTCGGCAATGTTCAGGAAGACCAGGCCGGTACCTTTCAGGTGTTGCTGGATCCCGAGGGAAACGAGTGGTGCGTCGTCCGAGGTATCGGAAGTTGATTCACACTCCCGCTACGGTTTCGCGAGCCCAACGGTAGTCGGCCTTCCCGCTGGGTGAGCGGAGGATGCTGGGCACCAGCACGATCGACCGGGGAATCTTGTACCCCGCTACGTGGGTGCGGCAATGCTCCGACAACGATTCCGTCGCAACATCTTCGAACCCCGGTCGAACCTGCACCACCGCGGCGACCTTCTCACCGAATCGAGTGTCGGGCGCACCCGCCACCAAAGCGTCGAAAACTGCCGGGTGAGTTTTGAGTGCCTGCTCGACTTCTTCGGGATAAACCTTCTCGCCTCCGGAGTTGATGCACATCGAACCGCGCCCGAGCAGCACGATGGTTCCGTCGGCTTCCATCGTGCCCATGTCCCCGAGTACCGCCAGACGCACCCCGTCGACGACGGGAAAAGTTGCAGCAGTCTTCGCGGGGTCGTCGAAGTAGGCCACGGGAACATGGCCGGCCCTGGCGATGAATCCGACTGTGTTCGAGCCTGGTTCGATGCGACGGAATTCGTCGTCGACAAGAATCATGTTGGGGTTGGATCGAATTCGCTTGGAACCGTCCTCACCGAATTCGACGACGCCGTCGTTGCCGGATTCCGAAGCACCGAATGCATCCTTGATCACCAGCCCCGGCAATCGGGTCGTCAGTTCCGCCTTGAGGTTCGGCGAGAACAATGCGCCACCCGAGCCGATCAGTTGGAGAGTCGAAAGGTCGTAGCGCCCTTCGCTTGCGGCGATGGCGTCGGCAATCGGTCGAGCAATCGCGTCGCCGACGACGGTGATTCCGGTGATCTTCTCGGCCTCGACCAGTCGCAGCACTTCCATCGGATCGAAGCTGCGGGTCAGCACACGGGGAGCTCCCATGAGAAATGCCGTGAGCAGTGAATAGATCGCGGCTCCATGCATGAGCGGCGGGATGAGTAGCAGCACAGTCGGATCGGTGTTGGCTACGGCCGCGTCCACAACCTCTTCGAGGCTTCGACGCGGCGGCCCGCTGAGGTTCGCTCCGGACAGCGCGGCGAAGAAGAAGTCTTCGTGCCGCCACACCACACCCTTGGGCATTCCGGTTGTACCGCCGGTGTAGATGATGAAATGGTCGTCGTTGCTGCGAGGGCCGAAGTCGCGGGTATCGGACTGCGCCGCAAGGGCGTTCTCGTAGTCGTCGCCGACGATCAGCACGTGGGTGATCTCCGGACACTGCGGAACCACGGCCAGTGCCGTCGGAGCGAATTCTGCCTCGACCAGCAGTGCCACCATCTGGGAGTTGGTGTAGATGTACGAGAGTTCGGCATCCGTGTAGCGAAAGTTGACGTTGATCGGTACCGCTCTGATCTTCAAGCAGGCAAGGAGCGCTTCGACGTACTCGACGCAGTTCCGCATGTGAATACCGACATGCTGGCCCGGTTCGACGCCCACCGACTGCAGATGATGAGCGAGTCGGTTCGATCGCAGTTCGAGTTCGGCGTAGCTCAACCGCACGTCTTCCAGAATCAAGGGAACCCGATCGGGGATCGCATCGGCAACGGCCTCGAACAGATCGGCAATGTTCAGGGTCATCGAAATCCTCACTACACGCGTCTTCGCTTACCAGTACAGGTCTTTCGCGAAGCTAACACGTTGGTCACGCCCTGTTGTCCGAATTGCGTAGAGGTCCCGCTGAGCGAGACCTGACGCGCCCTTCACCTGGTATCGACGGTGCGGATACCTCACTGACCAAGCCATATGGACGGAAGGTAGGGTAGCCTAATGCATTCACGCACCACTCTCCGGAGCCGCACGTCGGTCCGGGTCGCCATGGTTGCCCTGGCGACTGTTTTTGCCGCTACGGCCTGCGGCTCGTCCGACGCCGGCGGCAACGCAAACGGCAACACCGATGTCGCGACCGGCGGCAAGCTGTTCAGCACCGCCGACACGGAAACCGCGAAGCTCGGCAGCGATGCCGCGCCCGGCGAGTTCCCACGCACCATCACCCATGCTCTGGGCGAGACCACCCTCGAAGCCAAGCCGACCCGCATCGTCGTGCTCGACAGCGGCGAACTCGACGAGGTTCTTTCTCTCGGGATCACCCCGGTCGGCATCGCCAGCCCGGAAAGTGCCGCCGGTCAGCCGTCGTACCTGGCCGACAAGCTCGTCGGCGTCCCCGACGTCGGCACCACCAACAATCTCAACCTCGAGGCGATCACCGCACTGCAGCCCGATCTGATCCTCGGCAGCAAGTTGCGCCAGGACAAGCTTTACCCGCAGCTCGCGGCAATCGCGCCGACGGTCTTCAGCATCCGCCCCGGCTTCCCGTGGAAGGAGAACTTCCTCCTTGCCGGTGACGCACTCGGCGAAGAGACCAAGGCTGAGCAGGTTCTCAACGACTACCAAGAGCACGCCGACAAGGTCCGTGAGTCGATCGACGGCTCCCCGACAATTTCACTGGTTCGCTTTATGTCCGGGAAGCTGCGCCTGTACGGCAATCTGTCGTTCATCGGCGTCATCTTGAAGGACGTCGGTCTGCCCCGCCCGGCGATCCAGGACATCGACGAACTGGCCGTCGAGGTCAGCCCGGAAACGATCACCGAGGCGGAGGGTGACCGAATCTTCTACTCCAGCTACGGAAATCCCGCCGACACCGGCCAGACCACGGTTGTTGCCGGACCGCTGTGGGCCAGCATGGACGCAGTCAAGGAAGGACGCGCCACCGAGGTGAGCGACGAGACCTGGTTCCTGGGCCTCGGCCCGACAGGTGCCGGCCTGGTTCTCGACGATCTGCAGGCCAAGCTCGGCAAGTAGCCGTCACCTAAGCCAAGACCGCCGCTCGACTCTCCGGAGTCGAGCGGCGTTTTTTGTTCAGCGGTTGTCCTGCTCGAGGTGCTCGTTCATCGTGGAATGCAGGTCGACGAGAAATTCCTCGAATCGACTGAGCAGTTCGGGCGGGTACTTCGCCATCATGGCGTCGAGTCGCACAGCAAGGGGCCCGAAGAACTCGTCCGCCAGATCCTGCACATGCGCACTGCTGTGCAGCGTGACCACGCGGCGGTCTGCATTCTCGCGGGTCCGGACGATATGCCCTGCCTTTTCCAGGCGATTGAGCAACGCGGTGGTTGCGCCCGACGTCAGTGAGATCCGCTCGCCGAGGCGGGCAGGCGAGAGCGGCGCACCTTTCTCCTCAGCCGCCGTGATTTCCATCAGTGCGGTTGCGTCGGTGGAATGCAGGCCGAGCCACGACGCGAATCGATGACTGAATTCGGTGAACGTCCCACCGTACGTACGGAATTCGTCCATCAGCCGCTCCCGCTCCACGGAGATGTCGCGCGGTGCCTCCACCTCGGTGATCCCACCTTTCCTGTGCCAGACGGCGGCCGGTCGAGCCCAGCGCGCACGTTGACAACTTACCGCCTCAAATATACCTTCATAGTGAAGTTACTTCACAATGGAGGTTTATTCGTGAACATCTCACCCACCACCCGAAAGTGGCTGGGCCTGATCGCCATCGCACTCGGCGTGGCACTGATCGTCGTCGACACCACCATCGTCAACGTCATAGTCCCCTCGATCATCGAGGATCTCGGGATCAATTCCGTTCAGGCTCAATGGATCCAAGAGTCCTACGCAATCGTGTTCGCGGCGCTGCTGCTTCTGGTCGGCAGAGTTGCCGACCTGGTCGGCGCCCGTCGCATCTTCATCGCCGGAGTCGTCGTGTTCGGCGCAACGAGCCTGCTGGCCGGACTGGCGCCGAACGGCGGTCTGCTCATCCTGGCACGATTCCTGCAGGGCGCCGGCGCGGCCATGATCCTGCCCACGTCGCTGTCGCTTCTGAACGCGATGTTCACCGGCAAAGCTCGCGGCCAGGCCTTCGCGGTCTGGGGCTCCACCATCGGCGCTGCATCCGCCCTCGGCCCACTGCTCGGCGGCTGGCTTGCCGAACATGCCTCATGGCGTTGGGCATTCGGGATCAACATTCCGCTTGCTGCGCTCATTCTCATCGGCGCAGTGCTGTTCATCGCCCCCTCACCCCGCACCGCAGGGCGCATCGACGCCACCGGAGCAGCACTGTCCATCGCCGGGCTCGGACTGCTGGCCTTCGGCCTCGTCGAGGGACGAACGTACGGGTGGCTGACCACAAAGGAACCCTTCGATCTGTTCGGTCTGTCATGGTCCAGCGGACCGTCGCCGGTGCTGGTGGCGCTTGTGCTCGCCGTTCTGTCGCTCGGTGCGTTCGCCTACCGTCAAACCATGCTCACCCGCAGCGCCGATCCGTCGCGGGCGCTGATGGACGTACGGTTGTTCTCCATCTCGTCGTTCCGCAACGGCAACATCGCGACGCTGATCATCGGACTCGGCGAGTTCGGAATCGTTGCGGTGCTTCCTCTCTGGCTTCAGTTCACGCTCGGCTACAGCGCACTCCAGGCCGGACTCGCACTGGTTCCCATCGCCATCGGCAGCTTTGTCGCCAGTGGTGCGAGCTTCGGGCTGGCATCGAAGGTCTCGCCGTTGGGCTTGGTCCGTATCGGCCTGGCTCTCGAAGCTCTCGGTCTCGCCGGTCTCGGATTCATCGCTGCAACAGACAGCCCCTGGTGGACTATCGCCGCAGTGCTGTTCTTCTACGGCATCGGTGTAGGTTTCGCGACGGCGCAGGTTACCAACGTCGTGCTCGAGGAGATTCCCGAGCAGAGCGCGGGTCAAGGCTCCGGCATTCAGAGTGCGTTCCGCCAACTCGGATCGGCACTGGGCATCGCCGTCCTCACCACGGTGTTCTTCAGCACTCTCAATTCGACGCTGAACAACGACCTCACCGAATCCGGTGTCGACCAAGCTCAGGCTGATCAGCTGACGCGGGCAGTCACCGACAGCGCAGGCGCCGCCATCGACTCACTGGCCGGCTCACCGAGCACTGCTTTCGTTGCCGACGCCGCCCAGTCTGCGATGACTCACGGCATCACACTCGGCGGATACCTTGCGGCCGGATTTGTCGTGGTGGGCCTGATCGCCACGGCGCTCATCCCGAACAAGCCGGCCCCGTCGACCGAGGAGGAAACGAAAGCAGCAGCCGACGTCGCCTGACGGTCTGATCGGTGCAGTACGGTGCCGGTATGCGATTGCCCTGGTCACGGTCACGACAGTCAGCACCGGTGCTCAGTGAGGCTGACATCGTCGCCGTACGTGAGCAAGCACGCGAACTGGTACTCCCAGGTTTCGCGACGTTCGAAGAAATCTGCGAAGCCGCCCGAGACTGTGTCGAGGGCGGCTTCGAGAACGACGAACTCGGCAGACAGATCGACGCGGGAGTGCGTGCAGTCTGGGACCACAGACTCGTGGAGCAGACGCAGTGGACGGCTCCCGGCGACTTCGAGCGCGTATCCGCAGCCTTCGCCGAACTCGAGCGCAACGGCATCGTAGCCCGGATGAACTTCACGTGCTGCATGCAGTGCGGCACTACCGAAATCGACGACGAACGCACGCCGTCCGAACCCGACGAGAACGGGTATCCCTTTGCTCAGTGGGCGTACACGTTCTTCCACATGCAAGATGCGGAGCGTCTCGGCGACGAGCCGTCCGATCTCTACTTGTCCTACAGTGCGTTTCGTCCGGCCCATGATCTCGATCCCGCGCTGATCGCCGCTGCCTTCGGCGGCGACGAAACCGCCAAGGCACACATGATTGCGCACACCGATCAGACCGTCGGGCGCCAGGTAGCCGACGCACTCCGAGCCCAGGGACTGAGCGTCGACTGGAACGGTGACAACAATCAGCGTATCCGCGTCACCGACGTACGTTGGCGCAAACCGCTTCCGCAGTAGGAGATTCAGCTGGGTGGCAATACGCGGTCGAGGAACGTATTGCTGAATACGCGGTGCGGGTCGTGTTCGTCGAGTGTGGCGAGTGCGAAGTCCCAATTCCCGTCGCCACCGGCACGGAAGGTGGCAGGCACTGTGCTGGTGAGGAATTCGTCGTCCTGGTACGCCGCCTGATCGGTGAATGCCCACCCCTTGGACCACTCCGGACGGAAGGTCGCGTAATCGCCGGAGTAGTTCGCGACCATCCACCGTTCCATCTCACGAAGGAACGCGGGCAATCCTGCCGTGCCAGGAATCGAGACCACGTTCATCCAGATGGCAGTGTCCCAGTCCTGACGACCCGCCCGCGGCCGCACCGCTGACAGATCCGGCACGCCGGCACTGTCGACAAGAACTTCACCATTGTCGTCGACCCCGCAGAGACGCACTTCGAACGGCATGTTGACGGGATACTGCCCCAGCGACGCGTAGTGCGTCATTCGTTCGTTCAGCCAACTCGTCATCTCGTGCACGACACGGCCGATGTTGGACCGCTTGGTGATCACTGCGCCACCACCGGCTACGACGCGCAAGGTTGTGTGCCGCAGGTAGAACAGAACATCTTTCGACCAACCCCACAGATCGTCGGTGTCGGTCAGCACCAATCCTGCTGCTACGGCTCCGAACTGGGAGGCACCGAACAGTGGTGTCGCAGCTTGAAGACCCTGCGCCACCATCCCTAACGGGGTGGTGACTTCTTCGGGAATCGCGTCGGAGAAGAAGTAGTTGTACGGACCGCTCACTTCTCGGGACTCCGGCGGTTTGACCGGGGTCGGCGTCCAGACCTTGAGCCACGGTGTTTGCGTGAACGGGAACCAGATCGCTTCCACCCGTCCGGATTTCTCGACGAAACTCTCGTAGGTACGCCCTGGCGACCCGGGAGCAGCAAAGAGTTCTTGCCACGGAATGTCGGTAAAACTCTGGCAACGCAGCCGATAATTCTCCCCGGCTTGCAGCGTCACGGAGGTGACGAAGGTTCGGCCCAGGTGGGTCAGGAAAGCCGTGATCTTGTCATCTGATCGGTGAAAAGTCTTCAGCGCGTAGCGATTGCTGCCTTCGTCCCACGCCACCACCGTGATCTCGGTGATCAGGTTGCTCAGCGATCCGTACGACTGACCAGGGGTGATCGTCTCCCCCGCCGCCGGATAGGTTGCCCCGTGAGCACCGATCGCCAGCGCCCCGGCGATGGACAGCTCACCGATCGCCGGAGAGTTGGCCCAGCCGAGCCCCTCCCGCTCGAGCGCTGTCAGAATCGCTTCGATGCTGGCCCCGGCGCCCGCCGTGGCTGTTGCGGGTGTGCCGTGCTGCACCACAACCGAAGTCAGGTTCGTCATCGTGTCGACCAGCAGAACTCGATCCGAAGGTGCGCCGGGCACCACCGTCAACGGGCTCCACCCGTGCATCGTTCCGCGCGCACGCACCGTGTAACCGTTGTCGAACGCCCAGTTGGCGAGGGTGACGACGTCGTCGCTGTGACGCGCCGTCGCCGTCCACACACTGTCGAGCATGATTTCCCGCGACCAATTGGCGTATGCCTGCTGTGACAGCGGAATGTCCGACGGAAATCCGGGCGGTGGCGCGATGGTCGATGCCGAGCCCCAGGGAACTGCTCCCGCCGGCGCCCAAGCAAGACCCGTAAGCGCGGCAGCACCGGCACTCGCTGCGAGAAATCCGCGCCGGCTCACACCGCCTTCTCCGGAGCTGTGCTCTGCCTTGCGCTCTGCTTGATGCACCACTGCTCACTCCGTCAGCCGACTCGGTTCATGTCAGGGACGAACGTAGAACAAATATGATTACGATGCCAGTGGTTCCGTAATAAAAGTTTTCCGACGCTTACTGCACCATCGGAGCGAAGACCGCGTAGATCGCTTCCGGGGCACCGTCGAACGCACTGATGATCAACCAGGCAGTCAGAACCGTCAGAGCCGGCCCGATCAGAACCTTCTCGAGGTTCCCACCTGCGCGGATGGACAGAAATGACGGCAGCCGTTGCTCCCACCATCGTTTGCCGCCGAGCGGAATCAGGGGCGCGAGAAACGGCACCCCTTCTTTGGTGATCGCATCGCCGAGACAGTGCGTTGCGCAGCCCAGTGCCACCGCAACACCTAGCCCCGTGGATCCGGCCTCGCTGGGATACCACTGCCAGGTGAGGGCCGAGAGCACCAACGCAACGGCAGAAACCGCGAGCCATCCCTTCTCCTTGGCCAATTCACCAGCCAATCCTCGGATCGCCAACCCGAGGCAGAAGAACAGCGTGATGATGATGGCGGGTTTCCCGAACTGAACCACCAGCGCAGAGACCCCGGCACCGAGACCCGCGGCAAACAGTGCGGTATGCGTGAGCGTCCGATGTCCACCACGACGCTTGCCGTCCTTCTTGCCTTTCGTAATGCGGTAGAAGGTCACCGAAATTGCGTCGATGCCCTTGGCCAGAGCCTTGCTGAGCGGACCGAATGATCGAGAAACCGTGGACTGACCGGTATCGAGGTCGGGAAGCAAGGCGGCTCCGGCGCACACCCCGGCAAAGGTCAAAGTTTCCGCAGTGGATGTGGGCCCTCCCCAGTCGAGAGGCAACAACTCCGCAACGACCAACCCCACAGCAGCACCGGACATCGCGTGGGTGGGGCCCATGACCATGAAACACAACACCTTTCGAAACGCGCCCCGCGCCGGGCTGTACCGCACCCGGAGCAAGACACCACACACATGACGCCGTCGGCGACGGTCCCGGCATGCTCGCCGAGACCGCCCCGAACGTAGCAAGTGCTACCGACAGGCTTGACGAACCTCCAGACCCAGTTGAGTACGGCCGTACCGTTCCAGGTCAAAGCGGTTCATGCGGAGCTTTTTTCGCTCGTCAGCCCGCGGCAACCGCGCATGACAGGGCAACGCCTTCCTCCAGCGGAGCGACACCGGCCATGTCGAGCACCTCCGCCGGAACACCCTCGGTCGTCGGAGCCCACTCGACGGTCGGCAACGCCGGCACCCCTTCACGCGCAACGAATGTCGCAGCTTCGCTCGGCACTTCGATAGTGACTGCGGCCGTACCGGCCTCCTCCGCGCGCACGACCTTGCCCTCGTCGATGAGCTTCTGCAGCTCCTCGTCGGAAATCGGTGCCGCGACACCACACGCTACTTCGGGAGCCACACCCAACTCGGCTGGAGCGGTCGCGATCGATCGCACCGCCACCGGAGACCCATCGGAGATCGGGTTGGAAGCCCAGGCGATTCCCGGCGCCACTGCCATACCGAGGACCGCCACGGACGCCACCACCACACCGGTCCGGCGGGCCCGCTTGCCGTTCACTTTCAATCGCGTCATCGTTGTTCTCCTTGATCGAACATTCTCGAATTCTCGGCGCGGTCGCATCCGAGAAACCCGAGGTTATGAAGCCAACACTGCAGATCTGTTGTCGGTTTCTTAGGAGTTGATGAGAATGCGGCGGCCCTCGCTCCGAGCGGGACCCCAGGCCTTGATCCGATGGCACCATGGCTGGGGTGAGTACACGCGAGCGCATCCTGATCGTTGACGACGACGCGAAGGTTCTGAATTCGCTCGAACGTGGACTCCGATTGTCGGGCTTCGACACGGCAACTGCCGTCGACGGACGATCGGCCTTGTCCTCGGTGAACAAGCAATGCCCGGCCGCGCTCGTTCTCGACGTCAACATGCCCGGCCTCGACGGCGTCGGGGTCGTGACCGCCCTACGCGCGATCGGCAACGAGGTTCCGATCTGCGTACTCAGCGCCCGAAGTTCCGTGGGCGACCGCATCGCGGGGCTGGAAGCGGGCGCCGACGACTACCTCACCAAACCCTTCGAGTTGGCAGAACTGGTCGCCAGACTCCGCGCTTTGCTACGACGCACGACGCGGGCCACCCCTACCCTCGATCACCCGATCACCGTCGGCCCTCTCACCGTTGATCTTCGTGGTCACCGAGCACACATCAGCGGTAAACGAATCGAACTCACCAAAAGAGAATTCGATCTGTTGTCCGTGCTCGCCGAGCACGCCGGCATCGTACTGAGCCGGGCACAGCTCCTGCGCCTCGTCTGGGGTTACGACTTCGCTGCCGATACCAATGTCGTCGACGTCTTTGTCACCTATCTACGCAAGAAACTCGAGGTCGACGGGGCGCCTCGCGTGGTCCACACCGTGCGCGGAGTCGGCTTCGTCCTGAGGGCCGAAAGATGAAGCGGCCGCTGTCACTACAGACCCGCGTAGCCATCGCCTCAGGCCTGGCCGCTGGAATCGTGATTGCCGCGATCGGAATTGCCTTCGCGGTCTTCCTGCGTGTCAACGGATCCGAACAACTCGAACGCACACTCGATTCCGTCACTCTGGGAGTTGCGGCAAGTGCACCGAGCCCGGCGTTCATCGAAACACCCACCGCAACAACACAACCACTCGTCGTCGATCCCGGCTTCACTGCCACGAGCATCAGTGCGTTGGCTACCACCGATGTCCGCAGTCGAGATGTTCTGCTGCCCGGCGACAGTGGCGCTGCACTGGCCGTCAGCATCCCCGAAGACCCACTGACCCAGGCAATCCGTGAGCAGCAGGTCCAGGTGGCCGCTGCGGCGGTGGTCGCCATTCTCGCCGCGGCCGGGCTCGGCTGGTTCCTCACGGGCCGTGCCGTCCGCCCCCTACAGCAACTGACCGAGACCACCAGTTCGATAGGCAACAACCTCGACGTCGAAGGACTCTCGCGCCGGGCACCGTCGGTACGTGGCACGCGCGAGGCCGAAGAACTTTCCGAAGCAATCCACAGCATGCTCAGTCGCATCGAAAGCGATCGAAGCCGCACCGAGGAGGCGTTGGAGTCGGCACGAGATTTTGCTCGCGTCTCCGCCCACGAACTACGCACCCCTCTGACGTCGATGCGTACCGATCTGGAAGTTCTCGCGACACTGGACCTCACGGAAAGCCAACGGCGCGAACTGTCCAGTGAATTGTTGGAGGCGCAGCGCCAGATCGAGCGCACCTTGACCGATCTGGAGACACTCGCCCTGGGTGAGGTGGCCGATCCCGAGGATTGTGCCGACGTCGACCTGGTGGAGGTTGCCGATCGCGCCGTCGCGGACGCCGGCCGTCTGCACCCGCAGGTCGACGTTCGATTGAAAGCACCGGAAGAGCTTTCGGTTCAGGCGTTTCCCGCGGGCATCCGTCTGGTGTTGACCAACGCCGTCACCAACTCCGTTCGGCACGGCAATGCCGACGAAGTCGAGATCACCGTCCGATCAGGGGCTGCGACCGGTTCGGCGACGGTATTCGTCGACGACAACGGCACGGTGATCGCGCCGTCGGAACGGGAAGCGATGTTCGAACGATTTGTTCGTGGTACCGGTGCGGGCGACGCCGGAAGCGGTTTGGGTTTGGCCCTCGTCGCGCAGCAGGCGCGGCTGCACGGCGGTAGCGCTCGACTCGACAAGAGCCCGCTCGGCGGTACTCGATTGATTTTCTCGATCAACCCAATTCGACGTGCAGAGCCTCGAGCAGCGGCTTGGCCGCCTCGTCGAAGAATCGGTCTTGGGTATCTCCACCGATCTGCACCAGTGCCACATCGGTGAATCCGGCGTCCGTGTATGCCTTGACCGCCTCGACGATCACATCAAGATCGGGACCACACGGAATGCTTTCAGCTACATCCTCTTTACGCACGAACTGAGTTGCGCCCGAGAAGCTCGCCGGCGTCGGCAGTTCGGAGTTCACGGACCACCCTCCGCCGAACCACCGGAACTGCTGGTGAGCTCGGGCGATTGCCGTGTCGCGATCAGGATCCCACGAGATCGGAATCTGACCGATGGTCCGGCCTGCGGGAGCCAATCCGTATGCCCGGCCGTGCACATGCTTCCACAGGTGCACCAGTTCCGAATCCGGTTGCACGGCAATCAGATCGTCGGCCATCGGACCGAAACGCTCGACGGACTTGTCACCGGACATGGCCAGCGCCAGGGGAACCGGGTTCTCCGGGAGATCCCAGATCCTGGCGGACTGGACGTCGAAGTACTCCCCCTTCCAGCTCACCAGATCTCCGGCGAGCAGTGCGCGAATGATGCTCACCGCCTCCTGCAGCATGTCCTGGCGGGTGTCGATGGACGGCCAACCCTCCCCAACCACATGCTCGTTCAGGCTCTCGCCACTTCCCAATCCCAGGGTGAAGCGCCCGTCCGCGAGGATCTGGATCGTCGCGGCCTTCTGAGCGACGACGGCAGGGTGGTACCTCACGGTCGGACAAGTCACGTACGTCATCAAGCCGACTCGCTCGGTGGCGTGGGCGACTGCTCCCAGCACCGACCAGGCGTAGGGCGCATGCCCCTGCTCGGTCAGCCACGGCGAGTAGTGATCACTCATCACTTCGAAGTCGAAGCCGACTTCTTCGGCCCGAACTGCGTGGCGAACCAGTTCTTTCGGGCCGGCCTGTTCGGTCATCAACGTGTAGCCGAATCGTGCCATCACTGATCAACTCCTGGTATCGAGGCCTGAAACGAGTTCGGAAATCACACTGCCGTCGAGGTGGTCGAGAAGGTCGCGAGCGTCGTCGTACACGGCAGCCGCACCCGCGCCTTCGAGTTCGTCGGTCGACATGCCACCGCTGCGCACTCCCACAGCCACAACGCCCGCCCATGTCGCCGCCTTCATGTCCCAGACGGCGTCTCCGACCATGACCGCATCTCCCGCGTCGACACCTGCCTTCGCGAGCGCGACCTCGATCAGGTCCGGATCAGGTTTGGCCTCGTCGACGGATTCCGAAGAGGTGGCGGCGTAGATCATTTCGTCGATGTCGAGCGTCCGGCGCAGCAACTCCAGTTCGTCGTCTGGCGCCGAAGTTGCGAGCACGACGTGCAGTCCGAGCGAGTGAACTCGGCGGATCAACTCTCGTGCTCCCGGCAGTACCCGGAGGCGGTCAGCCGACTGCCGGTAGTACTTGGTGTGAAGCTCCTTGGCCCGTGGCCCGCACCCGTCGATGTCTTCGCCGAGCAAGGTCTCCAGTAGTTGGTCTCCGTCCATGCCGATGCTGCGATGCACCCGCCACGCGTCGACCGGGCGACCTACCTCGAAGAAAGCTCGCGACCACGCTTCTACATGCAGGTAGTTGGAATCGACGAGCGTTCCGTCGATGTCGAAGAGAACCGCACCTATTGCCATGGGAATTGACTGCCCAACACCTCGGTTCGCGAAACTTGTGCCCCGAGCATTCTCCGCGCGAGAAGCGGATCATGGAGAGTGCGAACAGCAGAAGTGCACGTCGAACAGGGGTGTCGTCATGGAGTCAGTCGTTGTATTCCTTCTCGCATGCTTCGTCTACTGGTTCGCGCTGCTGTAGTTGGGCAGACGGAAACGGACCGCTGCCGGGGATCGATTTCCCTTGCAGCGGCCCGCATTCGGTACACCTATTCGATTGTCAGGTCAGCGGATCACTGACCTGCGCGTACACCTTCTTCGACGCGCTTACCCAAATCTGCGTCGACGTTCTTCCAGTACTCGAAGACACGCAGCAGAACTTCCTCGCTGACGCCGGCAAGGGCGTGGCCGACGATGTTGCTCACCAGGCGCTCACGAGCTGCGTCGTCGAGAACTTCACGGACCAGCGTTCCGGCCTGCGTGAAGTCGCCGTCCTCGGCGTGCTCGATGTATCCGGCGCGCACTGCCTTGCCGTCGAATGCCCACAGTCCTTCGTCACCGGCAACCGACGGATCGGCATGCGGTCCGCCGTACGAGTTCGGTGCGTACACCGGCGTCGACGGGGAATTGAAGCTGTAACGCATGGCGCCCTCCTTGGAGTAGGAGTTCACCTCGTTCTTCGGGGCGTTGACCGGCAGGTCGGCGTAGTTGGTGCCGATGCGGTAACGATGTGCGTCGGCGTAGGAGAAGACGCGTCCGAGAAGCATCTTGTCCGGGCTGAATCCGATGCCGGGCACCACGTTCGACGGCTCGAACGACGCCTGCTCGATCTGCGCGAAGAAGTTCTCCGGGTTGCGGTTCAGCGTCCACTTGCCGACCTCGATCAGCGGGTAGTCCTTCTGGGACCAAACCTTGGTGAGGTCGAACGGGTTGAAGCGGTAGCCCTCGGCCTCGTCGACCGGCATGATCTGAACGTTGAGGGTCCAGCTCGGGAAATTACCGGCCTCGATAGCGTTGTACAGATCCGCGCGGTGGTAGTCAGGATCGCTACCGGCGAGGCTGTCTGCTTCGGCCTGCGTCAGGAACTCGATGCCCTGATCGGTCTTGAAGTGGTACTTCACCCAGAAGCGTTCACCCGCAGCATTGACCCACTGGTAGGTGTGCGATCCGAAGCCGTCCATGTTGCGCCAGGTCTTCGGGATACCGCGGTCACCCATCAGCCAGGTCACCTGGTGAGCGGTCTCGGGACGCAGAGTCCAGAAGTCCCACTGCATGTCGTGGTCACGAAGACCGGAGCCGGGCAGTCGCTTCTGCGAACGAATGAAGTCGGGGAACTTGATGGCGTCCTTGATGAAGAACACCGGGGTGTTGTTGCCGACGAGGTCGTAGTTTCCCTCTTCGGTGTAGAACTTCATCGCGAAACCGCGCGGATCGCGCCAGGTGTCGGGGCTGCCCTGCTCACCGGCGACGGTGGAGAAGCGGACGAGTGACTCGGTCTTCTTACCCGGCTGCAGGAACGCGGCCTTGGTGTACTTGCTGACGTCGTGTGTGATGACGAGTTCACCGAAAGCGCCGCCGCCCTTGGCGTGGACGATGCGCTCCGGGACACGCTCGCGGTTGAACTGCGCGAGCTTCTCGATCAGGTAGTGGTCGTGAAGGAGCACCGGCCCCTGAATACCCGCGGTCAGCGATTCGTCATCACTTGCGACCGCGATACCGAAATTGTTGGTGGTGGGCTTGGTCATGGCGAAGCCTCCTAGCGTTGTGGGCTGGGCGTCAGAGGAGCGGGGCTGCATCCGAGCCGAACGCATGGGCTGCATGCGAGGGGGCCGACTCGGAGGTTCTGGACGCATCAATTCGATTCTGCGAGACCGCGTCCGACTCGGTGTCGGATTCGGCAGAATTCTTCAGGCAATCTTGGCAACGGCCCCAGAACACGACCTCGGCTTCGTCGATTTCGAAGCCGTGATTATCGGAAGGTTCGAGGCAGGGAGCTTGGCCGACAACACAATCGACGTCGACGACCTTGCCGCAGCCGCGACAGACGAGGTGATGGTGGTTGTCACCAGTCCTCGTCTCGAACCGTGCGGGCGAACCCGCCGGCTCGATGCGTCGCAGCAATCCTGCGTTCACGCATGCCTTCAGCACGTCGTAAACGGCCTGTGTGGATACCGATCCGAGCTGCTGCCGCACGAGTGCTGCAACAGAATCGGCGTCTGAATGCGGTTGGGCTGTAACCGCATCCAGCACGGCGAGGCGCGGAGCAGTGACCCTCAACCCGACGGCGCGCAGTTGCGCTCGGGGGTCGAAGTCATGCTCTCCGTCTCGCATGTTTCCCAGTATGCCGCTTTTCTGGAATTAGTCAAGAAAAGGATTGCCTAAGTTGAATCGAGACCGGCGTCACACCCAGTGGCGTCACACCCCAGTGCACCGCACCCGGTTACTCAGCCCAGGACGAACCAGATCGCCTTGACCGTCTCGTCCGTCTCGTTACGCAACCGGTGGGGAACGTTCCCGACCAGGTGTATCGCTTCACCCGCCTTGAGCAGCCGACGCATTCCGTCGATGTCGATCGTCAAAGTCCCTTCCAGCACGTACCCGTAGTCGTCACCCGAATGGGTCTGCGGTGCATCGCCCGGCGCAGAGTCGGCGCCGGGCTCGTACTCCGTGAGGAGGAACTGGACGTGATGATTCGCGGGAGTATTCGCCAACCGTTGCCAGCGAACACCCGACCGAAAGGTGAGGCAGTCGGAGATCCGCGGTTCGTGAGTCTTCGTTTCGGATGCGGATTCACGTTCCGGATCGACGCTGTTGCCGAGCAGCACGTCCAACGACAGGTTGAGTTCGGTCGCGATTGCAAAAAGCGTATTCACCGCGGCCTGACTCTGCCCCAGTTCGAACTGCGACAGGAAGGACGGCGATACGCCGAGCCGCCTCGCCAATTCACGAACCGGGATTCCCTGTCTCGTGCGTTCGGCACGAACCGTCTTGCCTACCGACGTCCCCAAACCGTTGTCCTCCGCCTTCTGTTTGCGCGCCGCCACCTTGGCCGGCGCCGACTTCTGCTGTGCCGACTTCTTATGCGCCGCCTTCTTCTGCGCCGTCGTCTTTTGGGGAGTCGTCTTGCGCGGTTGCGATTTCTTCGATGCAGCCGCTGTCGACTCAGCCGCCTTACGAGGTGGCTTTGCGCCGGTTGCCGTCATGTCCGAACTCGCTTCCGTAGGTCTCGGGGACCGCCTGTGCGGAGCCCAAGCCTAACGCTCGACGCAGGAGAAACTTCTGAACCTTCCCACTCTCCGTCCGAGGAAGCGACGCAACGGTCTCGACTCTCTCCGGAGCTTTCTGAACGGCAAATCCTTCGGACAGCAGGAAGATCCGCAGATCTCGAACGCTTGGCGGATCACCGTCCGGAACCACGAAGGCGCACGCGCGCTCCCCCAGTTCCTCGTCCGGATATCCGACCACTGCCACCTCTCCCACATTGGGATGAGCCTCGAGGGCCCACTCGATGTCGGCAGCGCTGAATTTCTCTCCGCCCCGGTTGATGATGTCCTTGATCCGTGACGTGATCCGGATCTGACCTGGCTCGTCCACGGCGGCTACGTCGCCGGTCCGGAAAAAGCCGTCCTCGGTGAACGATTCCTCGTTGATCGAGCTGTCGACGTAGCCGACGAACAGTTCCGGACCCCGCACCAACAGCTCGTCGTCTTCGCCGAGCCGGAATTCGTTTCCGCCGATCACCGCTCCTTCGTCCTCTGCCTGCAGGTCGATGTCACCGAAAGGATCACCCATGACGAGGGTCGGAAGCTCCGTCGATCCGTAGGTACGAACAACCGCCGTCCCCATCACGCGATGGGCCCGACGCACCAACTCGGGCGGAATCCCGGCCCCACCACACACGAATCGGGTCAGCTGGGATCGTCGATATCCGCCCTTCTCGTAGGCGTCGGCAAGACCACGGAGAAACGGTGTCGCGCTCACGGTGAACGTGCATTGCTCGCGTTCGATCAACGCAACTGCCTCTTCGGGAACCCAGCGTTGCATCAGAACTGTCGAGCAGGCTGCCGCTGCCGGCAGAACTACCGCATACGAAATCCCCGTGATGTGGGGTAACGGCGAAGGCATGAAGATTCGGTCCTGCGAATCCACGCCGCAATGCGCGATCATGCTCGAACTCTCGGCCATCAGAGTCCGATGAGTGTGCAGCACGCCTTTTGGAGCGGAAGTGGTACCCGACGTGTAGAGAACGAGGGCGACATCGTCGGGATCCGCGCAGTGGTCGGGCCGGTTCGACTCCATCCCGAAGTCCAGGAAGTCGTCGAACGTAGTGCGCCGCAACCCACCTTCGCCTCGCGCCTCCACCAGAAGAACCTCTCGGCCCAGATCACGGAGCACCGTCCCGAGCTCCTCGACGTGACGATATCCGCGGTATTCCTGCGGGGCGACGATCACCGACGGCTCAGCTTGCTCGATGATGAAGGACAGCTCGTGTGCGCGGTAAATCGGGACCACCGGAAGGAGAATGCCGCCGGCAAGCCACGTGCCCCAGGCCGCAACGACGGATTCCCACCAGTTCGGCAGTTGAACGAGTACCACGTCTCCGGGCTCGAATCCTGATTTATGCAGTGCGCCTGCAAATCTCGTCGACGCGTCCACCAATTCCTGGTAAGTCCACCGCACACTCTCGTCGACAAGGGCCAGTGCTTCGGGATCTCGACGCAGAGCGTCGAGAAGCATCTCGGGCAACACCCCGCCACCGGTCATTGCCCGCGGACGGGTAGCGCTCAGCACGACATCACCCGCCGAACGGCTGCAACGATGTCGTCAGGTCCGACTTCCCACTCACGTTCGAGCACCGGTGCATAGGGCGCAGGCGCGTACCGTGCGCCCACCCGCACTACCGGCGCGTCCAGGGAATAGAACCCGGAATCTACTGCCATAGCTGCGATCTCGGCTCCGACGCCGAAGTCCACGACGGCTTCCTGGGCAATGACCATCCGGTTCGTCCGACTGAATGATTCGAGAATCGTCTCCCGATCGAGCGGAGCAATCGTTCGTAGATCGATGACCTCGGCCTCGATCCCTTCCTCTGCCAACGTCTGTGCCGCGGCCAAGGCGTGCATCGCCATACGCGACCACGAGACAAT
Organism: Rhodococcus sp. NPDC059969; assembly: GCF_042738325.1. Classification (NCBI taxonomy): domain Bacteria; kingdom Bacillati; phylum Actinomycetota; class Actinomycetes; order Mycobacteriales; family Nocardiaceae; genus Rhodococcus; species Rhodococcus sp. NPDC059969. The sequence continues at coordinate 76,677 of NZ_JBHWUF010000001.1, forward strand.
GGTGACGTCCGAACCAGGTCTCGTCACCGCCGCCTTTCCGATCGGAACCCGAAAATCCTTGCTCGGCAACACACTTTTCTTCTCGTACAGCAGACGGTGTTCGATGAACATCACCGGGTTGTCGTCCTCGATCGCCGCCCGCAGCAGACCGTACGCATCAGCGCCCGAACTGGGCATGAGAACAGTCAGTCCCGGGATGTGCGCCAACAGTGCCTCGAGACTCTGCGAATGCTGCCCACCCGATGATCTGCCGGAACCGAACTGCGTCCGCACCACCAACGGCAGGCTCACCGCACCGCCCGTCATGAACCGGAGCTTTGCCGCCTGATTCATCAGTTGATCCAGGCATACCCCGAGGAAGTCGAGGTACATCAGTTCCACGACGGGTCTACGGCCTGCCATCGCCGAGCCGACGGCGAGGCCCATGATCGCCGATTCGGAGATCGGCGTATCGAGCACTCGCCCCGGATACTTCGCGGCCAATCCCCTGGTAAGACCGAAAACGTTCCCGCCGGCTACATCGATACCGGCAAGAAACACATCCGGCTCGGCCGCCAGAGAGTCGTCGAGCGCCGCCTTGAGGATCTTGGACTGCGACACGGCCGTGCCGCCCGCGCCGACACCCACGTCGAGGCGGTCCGGCGGGTAGATGCGACGCGGCGAAAAGATGTACTCCATCACGCTCGACGCCTCCGGTTGCGGCGACGACCGCGCGAAACGCTCCGCCTCGTCGACCACCGCCCTCACCCGCTTGTCCACCAGATCGAGTACTTCGTCCCCGATGCCGAGCTCTCGGAGTCGGCCACGCGTCAGCGTCAGTGGATCGGCCGCGAGAATGTCTCGCGCCATCTCGTCCTTGTCGCGGTACACCTGCGGATCGCCCTCGTAGTGCCCGTGCACCCGCAGGGTCGTGACCTCCACGAACACCGGACCACCGCCGCCTCGCACCTGCTCATACACCGGCCGAATACCGTCGGCGACCGCCTCGACGTCGTTGCCTGCCAGCGTGATCGATTCCATCCCGTATCCCGCTGCGCGCGCAGAGATCGGGACAGGATGCTGATCCACCGTCGAGGAAAACTCCGAGAATCCGTTGTTCTCGCACAGGAAGATGATCGGCAGTTTCCACAGCGCAGCCATGTTCATCGCCTCGTGGAACGCACCGGTCGCAATCGCCCCGTCACCGAAGAACGCCACCACCAGATCGCCCTCACCGCGATCCTTGGCAGCGAAAGCCGCACCGACGGCAATCGGCAACCCCGCGCCCACGATCCCATTCGCACCGAAGATCCCCAAGCGGGGATCCGCCACGTGCATCGAGCCACCCCGGCCGTTGTTGGCTCCGGTGACCTTGCCCATCAACTCCGCCATCATCCGGTCGGGTTCCAGGCCTTTTGCCAGAACGTGGCCGTGCCCGCGGTGCGTCGAGGTGATGACGTCACTGACCCGCGCATGAGTGAGAGCCCCCACCGCGCACGCCTCTTGACCTATCGAAGTGTGAACGAACCCGGGAATGGTGTCGCCCTTGTAGAGCGTCGAGATGCGCTCCTCCATCACCCGGATCAACAACATCTTTTCGTAGGCACACAGAACTTCTTCGCCGTTCACGAGCCGGAACACCTCCAATAATGCTGCGCTCGTTACGAATACATGCGCAGTGGGTGAGCAGGACTATACCGACGGATTTTCCTTGCTGTCCAGTGACACTTGACAAAGGCTGTGAGGTGACTCACGATTACGGAGTACTTCGGATCCGCGACGATCCGCTCGGGGCAGTTGGCACGAGCGAACCGCGTCGATGCCGTAATACGCACGGCGACAAGACCGTCCGTTTTCTTTCGTACCTACTTCCGTTCAGCTTTCACTCGTTACATGAGGAGTCGCGCAATGCGCCGTGAAGATGTCGAATTCTCCAGCGACGGAGTCACCGTTCGCGGTTGGCTGTACCGACCCGACACCGACGACGACGTTCCGGCCGTCGTACTGGCAGGCGGTTGGTGCTACGTCCGCGAATTGGTCATGCCCTACTACGCCGAGGCCTTCGTGACGGCCGGTATGGCTGCGCTGGTCTTCGACTACCGCAACCTGGGCGTCTCGGACGGTGAGCCCCGCCAACATCTGGACCCGAAGCAACAGATTCGTGACTATCAGAACGCGCTCAGCTTCCTCGAGCGCACCCCCGGCATCGACAACGACCGTCTCGGCGCCTGGGGAATTTCCTACTCCGGCGGCCACGTGATGATTCTCGCCGCGACCGATCCCCGGGTGAAGGCCATCGTGTCTCAGATTCCGGTGATCGACGGGTACCGCAACATGCGTCGGATCCACGGGACCATGGGTTATCGAAAGCTGTGGGACGCAATTCTCGAAGATCGCCGACTCCGCTTCGACGATCCGGATCAGCGACTGCACATCGCGCATGCGAGCGAGAACCCCGAGGAAGAACTGTCGTCCTGGCCGTTCCCCGAGACGAAGATGACCTTCGCGGCACTTCAAGCCACCGAAGCTCCTCTCTACCAGAACAGTTCGACCATGGAATCCGTCGATCTCCTGCTCGACTACGACGTCAACTACTTCGTACCCCGGATTCTCGACACGCCGTCGATGATGATCGTGGCCGAAGGCGACGACCTCACGTTGTGGGACTTGGAGATCGAGAGTTTCAACAACATCCCGACTCCGAAGAAAGAACTTGTCGTCCTACCGCACACGTCGCACATGACGCTCTACAGCGATCAGTCCAAGCTCGCAGTAGCGGCCGAACACGCTTCCCGTTGGTTCACAACGCATCTGCTGGCGAAGTAGCGAAATCTCCCGTTTCCTCCACACCTCGAGACAACCTCTCGAGCCCCCTCTTGTGAGACCAAGGATGTGATCATGCCTTCGATCGAATCGAAGATCGTGGACGTCGCACGAAACGCGACGTTCTCTCATCCACTGACCCGACGTTCCTTCTTCGCCGCAATGGGCGCAGCAGGCATCACCCTCGGCGCAGTGGCCTGCGGAGCAGGCGGCAGTTCCACCAGTACCGCCGCCGGCGGTGGCGCCGGCGCCGGCAAAGTCCAGGAAAAGACCCTCTGCCAGGTCACAACTCTCTCCAACGACTACTTCGTCGCGTTCTCGGACGGCGGCAAGCAGGCGATGGACGCGCTGGGCGTGAGCATGTCCTCGGTGGAGGACCAGGGCAACGTCAACACTGCGCTGGGTCAGGTAGGCAACGTCCGCGCTTCGGGCGGCAAGTCGATCTTCGGTACTCCCGCCACCGAAGCTCAAGCGGCAGCTGTCACGAAAGCCTGCCAGGCAGCCGGGATTCTGTATGCCAGCTCGTACACGGCGCCCGCCTGGTACACACCGGCCGACGCGGACAAGTGGGTCCGCTTCATCACACCGCCGTCCACCAAGATCGCCGTCGCAACCGCCAAGGCTTTGTTCGACAAGGTCGGCGGCAACGGAACCATCATTCATGTTCCGGGGCAGAAGGGTTCGTCTTCCGACGATCAACGGACAGCTGGACTGAACGCCGCGGCCAAGGACTACCCGGGAATCAAGATCGTCACCGCGTCGCCGGGCAACTGGACTTCGGAAGACGCGAGAAAGGCGTTCACGAACATCTTGCCTTCGGTGCCGGACTTCGTCGGGGTGTTCGCGCAGAACGACAGTCAAGCTGCAGGAGTCATCGCGGCACTGGACGCCGCGAAGATCACGGGCAAGATCGTGGTCGGATTCGACGGTAACAAGCAGAACGTCGAATACATCGCGCAGGGAAAGCAATACCTGACCAGTGCAACGGTCGGCGGACTCACGGCAGGAATTCTCGGTGTCACCATCTTCGATCAACTCAACGGCGTCGACCTGTCTCTGCCGGAGCGATTCCTTTCACAGGGAGCACTCCTGGTGACTCCGGAGATCGCCGACGACGTACTGAAAACCGTGTACGCACCCACACTTCCGTTCGACTGGGCAAAAATGAGCAAGGCCCTGCATCCTGACGATTGGGACCCGCAGACCGTACTCAACCCGATCGATCCGCGGGAGTACTACGCCGGCGTATCGCAGGACCAATACACGCTGAACAGCGCTTGGAACTCTGCAGATATCACCGGAGTACGCACCGAGTACGCAGCCGCGTTCCGCTCGGGCCCGTTGCTGCAGTACAAAGACCAACTCGTGGCCTGAGAATGAGTGATACGAAGGTGAGCGACACAGCAACCATCAGCTTGCGTGGGGTCTGCAAGAGTTACGGACCCGTTCACGCCCTCCAGGACGTCTCACTCGACGTCAGCCGAGGTGACGTTCTCGGCTTGATCGGTGAGAACGGCGCCGGAAAGTCAACGCTGATCGGCGTTTTGACGGGAACGGTGCGTCCCGACGCCGGAAGCCTCGATGTCAACGGGACACACGTGGAACTCGGCGACTCGCGCACTCTCCGCGAACTCGGAATCTCCGTGGTGGTCCAGGAGCAGTCATTGGTCGATGCACTGCGGGTGTACGAGAACATCTATCTCGGACGTGAGGGCGAGATAGGTGGTTGGGGACCCGGCCGGCGTCGGAGAATGCGCGACGCCGCCCAGTCGCTACTCGACACACTCGGCATCGAGGGGCTGCGCGCCGACGCCGTTGTCGCCGAATTGACCTACCCGCAAAGGCAACTGGTCGAGATCGCACGTGCATTCTCGCGGATCACCGACGCCACCGAAGCGCCGGTGATCCTGCTCGACGAGCCGACAAGCGCGTTGACCGAGACCGAGGTGGAAATCCTCTTCGCGTTGATCGAAGGGTGGCGCGATCGGGTGTCGTTCATCTTCGTCTCCCACATCCTGCAAGACGTCCTGCGGATCAGCACACGGCTACTCGTACTTCGCGACGGGCGGTCCATCGAAACGCTCTCCGCTGACGGCGTCACGGCCGAGCGACTGCACGAATTGATGGTGGGTAGCGAGCGCAGCGCCGACTACTACCGCGAAGGCGAACAGACCGGAGCACTGTCGACGAAGCCGTTGATCGAACTCCGAGATGCAAGCAGCGCAGGCGAGTTCGAGTCGGTCGATCTTGTTGTGCGACCGGGCGAGGTAGTGGGACTGGCTGGAGTCATCGGTTCGGGGAAAGCGTCGGTGGCTGCAGCAGTCGCGGGTGCGGAGTCGTTGTCGACGGGTTCAATTCACGTCGAAGGTACTGCGCACGAGCACTGGTCGGTTCCCGCCGCCGTGGCAGCCGGAGTCCTGTACGTCCCACCGGAGCGCGCCCAGGACTCCCTGTTCCGCAGCGCATCGATCAGAAACAACATCTCGATCGGCTTCCTCGATCTCCTCCGCCACCCGTGGACGCGGCTATTGCGTCTGCGCACCGAAAGGGAACGGACGACGCAGCTGGCCCGCGCGCTGCAGGTCAAGGCCCCGTCGTTGTCGACGCCCATCGGGGAACTCAGTGGCGGAAACCAACAGAAGGCGATCTTCGCTCGGTGGCAAGGTCGCGAATGCAAAGTGCTGGTCCTCAGCGATCCGACGCGCGGAATCGACGTCGGAACGCGAGAGGAGATCTACGGTTTGGTCCGATCGATGGCTGCGTCGGGGGTCGGTGTGCTGCTGTGCGCCGAATCTCTCGAAGAAGTGATCGGAATGTCCGACCGAATCGTGGTCATGAAGGACGGGGTCATCAGCGCAGAGCTGGCGGCCCCTGCAGAGCACAAGCCCGCCGAAGTCGACGTGATCAAGCACATGATGTGAGGAATGCAGTGACCCAGACACTCTCGAAGCAATCGCCGGCCAGCGATGCCGCAGCGCCGTCAGGCGCGCGCGGTCTGCTGAGTCGACTCGATCAGCACCGCAACATAGTTGTTCCGACGGTTGCAGTGCTGGTCCTGATCATCTATTTCCAGTGGCGCACGGAAAGTTTCATCACTGCGACGTCCGCGCAGAACATTCTCAACCAGATGGCTTTCCTGACCGTGCTCGCGCTCGCCGGCACGTTTGTCATCCTGATCGGTGGTATCGATCTTTCGGTGGCGGCGACGGCCACTCTCGCCGGAATTCTGATCGCCACGTGGATCGACAAGTTCGGTGGCCCGTTGGCGATAGTCATGGTGATCGTCGCCGGGGCCCTGGTCGGACTGGTCAACGGACTGATCACGACAATGCTCAAGGTTCCGTCGTTCCTGGTGACGCTGGGAATGATGTCCGTACTCGACGGAATTTCCAACACCGTCTCCAAAGGCGGTCCTGTTTCCTATAATTCGAATCTTCTCCAGAGCCTGGTGAACGAGTCAATGATTCCCAACGTCCCCAACGGGGCACTGATTGCAATCCTGCTGACCATCGGCGCGACAGTCCTGGCATTCGGTACGTCGTTCGGTCGCCACATGTATGCGGTCGGTGGCAACGAACGCGCCGCGGCACTCGTCGGTGTTCGCGTACGACGCACCAAACTTGCGGTCTTCGCGGTCGCCGGAGCCGTCGCCGCGATTGCCGGAATCATCTTCACCGGCCAGGCCAGCACCGGCGTCCCGATGGGTGCAGGCCCCAGCCTGCTCAATTCCATTGCAGCCGTGGTGGTGGGCGGCACCGCACTGTCCGGTGGCGTCGGCGGCCCACATCGAACGATCCTCGGCGCTCTCGTGATCGTGTTGCTGAGCGCCGGAATGGACCTGACCTCCGTCGACCCCTACACACAACTCGTTATCAAGGGCATCGTGGTGATTGCCGCAGTTGCCCTCACCATTGACCGACGCCGATACGGAGTGATCAAGTGACCACCAGAGCACGCACCACCGGAAGAGTTTCGGGCAAGGTCGCGTTCGTCACCGGCGCAGCACGCGGCCAGGGCCGTGCACATGCGATCCGCTTGGCCGAGGAAGGCGCAGACATCATCGCGCTCGACATCTGCTCCGACGTCGAAGGCGTTCCGTACTCGCTGGCAAGCGAAGCCGACCTCGCCGAGACCGTCCGGTCGGTCGAGGCCGTCGGTGGACGAATTCTGGCCGAGGTGGCCGATGTTCGCGACTTCACCGCGATCAAGGGTGTCCTCGGCCGCGGAGTCGACCAGTTCGGGCACGTCGATATCGTCTGTGCCAACGTCGGTATCAACATCCCCTCGCCTACACACGAACTCACCGAAAGCCAGTGGGGCACTGTCGTCGACATCGATCTCAGCGGCACGTGGCGAACCGCCAAAGCAGCAATCCCCTACCTCATCGAACAGGGCGTCGGGGGCGCGATCATCCTGACCAGTTCGGCGGCCGGACTCAAGGGATACGGCAACATCGCGCACTACACAGCCGCAAAACATGGCGTCAACGGATTGATGAAAACCCTCGCCCAAGAACTCGCCCCCCACCGAATCCGGGTCAACACGGTGAACCCCACCCAGGTCGACACTCCGATGATCATGAACGACGCGATGTACAAGTTGTTCTGTCCGGACATCGACAAGCCGACCCGTAAGGATTTCGCCCCGTTGTCGCAAGCAATGAACGCGCTGCCCATCCCGTGGGTCGAATCCGTCGACGTCAGCAATGCCGTGCTTTTCCTCGCATCCGACGAAGCCAGGTACATCACCGGCGTCGCACTGCCCGTCGATGCAGGCGTACTCGTCAAATAGCTCTCCGATCACCCACGTACACAACAATTTCAGTAACAGGAGGATCCCCATGACCGGACGATTCGAAGGCAAGGTCGCATTCATCACGGGTGCTGCTCGCGGACAAGGGCGTAATCACGCATTGCGGCTGGCGCAGGAGGGCGCGAACATCATCGCTCTCGACTCCGTCAAGGACAACGACACCGTGCCGTACCCCTTGGCCACGGAGGACGACGTCCAGGAAACAATCCGTCTCGTCGAAGAAGCAGGCGGCAGGATCATCTTCTCGCACGCCGACGTGCGCAACTTCGACTCGGTCAAGCTGGCCCTTGAAGCCGGGCTCGATCGCTTCGGTCACGTCGACATCGTCATCGCCAACGCAGGCATCCTCTCCTTCGGGAACGCGCACGAGTTGGACGAGGAGAAGTGGGGCGAAATGATCGACGTCAACCTCAGCGGTGTGTGGCGCACCGTCAAGGCCGCGATCCCCCACATGATCGAACAAGGCACCGGCGGCGCGATCGTTCTCACTGCCTCCGTTGCCGGGCTACGCGCGTACACGGGCGTCGGACACTATGTTTCGGCCAAGCACGGCGTCGTGGGATTGATGAAGACCCTCGCCCAGGAACTCGCTCCGCATCGCATTCGCGTCAATACCGTGAACCCGACGCAGGTCGACACCGAGATGGTGCAGAACCAGGCGATGTACAACCAGTTCGTTCCCGGCACGGACAATCCGGGTCGCGACGACTTCGCCAAGGCCTCCGGCGACATGATCCTCTACCCGATCCCGTGGGTCGAGAACGACGATGTCACCAACGCCGTCAAATTCCTCGCCTCCGACGAAGCGCGTTACATCACCGGCGTCGCACTGCCCGTGGACGGCGGCGTGCTGGTCATGTGAGTGCCCGACCAGCTCAGGAGACTCCTGTGAACCGAGTGACGAAGATGCCACCTCAGCCCTGTGCAGGGACGAGCGTCGCAACCACCCACGAATGTCAGGTTCGACGCGCCAAACGCTCGCGAAATCGTGGGTCGTATGCGGACGACCTCATCGACTTCGCAATCCTGTGGCGCCCGTGGAACGGTGCCACTGCCGAGGACATCTTCGTCACTTTCGGTCTGTCGCCGCGAACTTATTTCAACCGACTGCGGTCAGCGCTGAGCGGCCCCGCGGGATCGGACCTGTGCACGGCACTGAAAAAGGAACTCGCCCAACTCGGCCCTGCCTGAACTCTTCGGCCCTGCCTGAACTCACTGCACACCGCGTCTGAAACTACTTGGCGATCCCCGGGAACAAATTCGGGCAGACCACCGTTGAACACCCTGTCGGCGTCCGAACAAGCCCCGGGCCCCACCCCTTTTGTCGCTGCGAGCGACCACCCGCCGAGAGGCGCCTGTGAGACGTCGACACCTGACTTTCACACCACACGACCAAGGCCGCCCGGTCCCTGACAGGGGCGGCCTTGGTCGCTTTTCCGCGGGTCAAACCAACTACTACCTGTGCTCGGCTGCTCCCGTAGTCATTTTGCCGCCCAGAATCACGACACCGTGATGGGTGCCCGCAGCCAGCCAGCTCGGCAGTGTCGGCCCCTCTGCCTCGACGCTCACACGCGCGTATCGGAACGATCCGGCCAGCCTCGCCGACGCAATCGCCACACCGCCGCCGGATTCCGGCTGTGCAAACCCCAACGCCCCGGCAATCGGCAGACGCGGCCCGAACATCCGCGTGTCCGAGCGCACCCGCCATCCGTCACCGGTTGCCGTGAATTTCCGCTGCACGTCTCCGTCGAACTCGGCCAGAACCTTCGGCAGTTGCCAGTGGACCCGTCCGCCGTGCACCGACGGTTCCGAATCCACCGCGATGAAAGGGACCGTCATTCGCGGCATCGGCCCGATCCGTTTTCCCGGCGCATGCAAGACGGGGCTGGCGAGGATCTCGCGATACGGACCGACCGGAGAATCAAGGTAGTCCACCATCATGGCCACCGTCATCGGGATCGTTCGACCGTCCGGCCCGAGCTCGCGCGCCGCCGACGTACTGCGGTGCCACCACAATGTCGCGCGAACGCGAGCAGGCCATGGCGGCGGATCACTCACCGGCCAGTCGACGCGGTCACTTGTCGATTCAGGCACGCTCCACATCGGACACCTTCTCAGCTCGAATGGTCAGGGGAAGCCGCAAAGCTCCTGGTGCATGCGTCGGCACCACCGGATCGGACGGCAAAGTCGGATCGATACGTACGTATGGCTCGCCGGCCTCCGGGCGGGCGTCCGCGCCACCTTTGTTCGGCCACATCGCGCACGCTCGTTCCGCCTGTGCCGTGATGGTCAGGGAAGGATTCACTCCGAGATTCGCGCTCACCACCGAACCGTCCATGACGTGCAGTCCCTCATGACCGTATGCACGCAGATACGGGTCCACGACGCCACTGGACGCGTCGTCACCGATCGCGCAGCCGCCCAGAAAGTGCGCCGTCATCGGGATGTTCACGATCTCGGCGATGGAACCTCCCGGGTCGCCGTCGATCTTAGCGGCTACCTTACGAATAGCTTTATGGCCCTGCGGAATCCACTGAGGAGGCGGATCACCCGGTCCCGGCCTGCTGGTGAGTGAACGTCCGAATCGTTTGGTGTTCTTGGAGAGTTCGAGGGAGTTGTCGTCGGTCTGCATCACCAGCGCGATGACGGTTCGCTCGGACCAGTTCCGCACCGACAACGATCGCAAGAATGCCCCTGGGTGCCGGGCCGCGACAGCCAGGGTCTTCAGCACCCGGGGAGTTCGCCCACCTCCGTCACTCAGGACGGTCTGCAGAAGCCCTATTGCATTGCTGCCCTTGCCGTATCGCACCGGTTCGATGTGAGTGTGATCGTCGGGGTGAAATGACGATGTGATCGCGACACCCTGCGTAAAGTTCTGTCGACGCGACTTCGACGTTGCGGCCAGTACGGCTTCGGAATTGGTACGTATGACGGTGCCCAGAGTGTCCGACAGGCCCGGCAAGGCACCGGATTCCTTCATACCGAGCAGCAGTCTCGCCGTTCCGTACGTTCCGGCGGCAACCACCACTTGGTCGGCGGTGAACCGAACTTCTCGTCGGCGGACGCCATCCGTTCGCCTCGCCAGCAGGTGGTACCCACCGCTTGCCGCCGGCCGCAGGTCGGTGACGGTCGTGAGCGGATGCACTCTGGCGCCCGCTTGCTCGGCAAGATGGAGGTAGTTCTTGACCAGCGTGTTCTTTGCCCCCACGCGGCACCCGGTCATGCATCCCCCGCATTCGGTGCAGCCGGTGCGCTCGGGTCCCTTCCCGCCGAAGAACGGGTCCGGCACGGAAACTCCCGCCTCCCCGAAGAAGACGCCGACGGGTGTGGACGTGAAGGTCTCCCCCACACCCATTTCTTCCGCTACCTCCTTCATCACCGCATCGGCGGGAGTGAAGGACGGATTGGTGCGAACACCCAACATCCGCTTGGCCTGGTCGTAGTACGGCGCCAGCTCGTCGTGCCAGTCCGTGATGTGCGCCCACTGACGGTCTTCGAAGAACCGCCTGGGTGGCTGATACAACGTGTTGGCGTAGTTCAACGATCCTCCGCCAACCCCGGATCCCGCCATCACCAGCACATCCGGAAGCAGATGGATTCGCTGCACGCCGTAGCACCCAATCCAAGGCGCCCACAGATACTTTCGCAGTCGCCAACTGGTTTCGGGTAGCTCGTCGTCGGAAAACCGTCGACCGGCTTCAAGCACCCCGACGCGGTAACCCTTCTCCGTCAGGCGAAGAGCGGCGACACTGCCACCGAATCCCGATCCGACCACCACCACGTCGTAGTGCGTCGTGGTCATGCCTCTACGCTCTCGATCTTGCGAGCCGAGTAGTTCTCACGATCGAAATGCTCCAGCAGCGACCGGAATTTGAAAGTGAACGTCGGCCACTGCACCGAGTTGCGTCCCTCCGGATCGATGTACCAGCTCGAGCATCCACCCTTGTTCCACACCGTGTGCTTCAACTCGTGCTGAATTCCCTTGTTGTAGTGCACCTGTACCGACTCGTTGACATCGAGAGCGTCCAGTCGCTCACGCTTCATGGTGTTCAAGGCGTCGTTGACGTACTCGGCCTGGGACTCGAGCATGTAGACGATCGAACTGTGACCGAGGTTGGTGTTCGGACCGTACATGAGGAACAGATTCGGGAACCCGCTCACCGCAGTGCCTTTGTACGCATTGGGGCTTCCGTTCCAATGCGCGGCCAGCGTCTCGCCCCACTTTCCTGTGATCAGATGCGCTACAGGAGGTTCCGTCGGTGTGAACCCCGTGGCGAAGATGATGGTGTCGACTTTGTGCTCGACTCCGCGTCCGTCGACCACTCCGTTTTCGGTGACCGAGACGAGCCCACTGTCGACCAGACTCACGTCCGCGCGGTCAAGGGTGCGCAACCAGTCGTTGGACAGGAGCATGCGCTTGCAACCGATCGTGAAATCGGGAGTCAGTTTCCGGCGCAACTCCGGATCTTTCACCTGTCGGCGCAGATGGACGCGCGCGGCCGCCTCGAAGGCAGGCAGCACCCACGTCGCGTGCGACATCGCGGCACCGAGTAGTTCACGGAAGCCGTAAACCCATCCCCGAACCACCTTCTGTGTAGCGGGAATCCGCGAGTACACGGCCTTCTGCGCAGCAGGCAGGGTGCGATCCATTCGCGGGATCACCCAGGCCGGAGTTCTCTGGAACACGGTGACGTGGGCCGCCGGATCGGCAATTTCGGGAACGAACTGAACCGCCGACGCTCCCGTTCCGATCACGGCTACGCGCTCACCACGCAGTTCGTGTTCGTGCTTCCACGTCGCCGAATGGAAAGTGGTCCCCGAGAATTGGTCGAGACCGGGGAAATCCGGGATCTTGGGCGTCGACAACGCCCCGGTCGCAGCGACCAGAGTCTTGGCCGTCAAGGACCCTCGGGATGTTCGAATACGCCACAGCGCCGCATCCTCGTCCCAAACAGCAGCTTCTAGCTCGCAGTTCAGGACTACGCGATCCCCGATGCCGGTGTCTGCAGCCACCTTCTTCAAGTAGTCGTAAATCTCGGGCTGACGAGCGAACGTGTGACTCCAATCGGCGCTCGGCGCAAAAGAATACGAGTACAACGCCGTCGGCACGTCACAGGCACAGCCTGGATAGGTGTTGTCGCGCCAGGTGCCACCGATATCAGCTCCGCGCTCGATCAACACGACGTCCGCTGCTCGGTTGTCGCGGAGCATTCTGGCCGCCAAACCCATACCCGCGAATCCGGCACCGACGATCAACGTTTCGACATGTTCGGGAAGCTTCACTTCTTCTCCACTCGGGATTGCCAGGCCGGCAACAGTCGCGCTCTGAGCGCGTCGTCGGCTTCGGATGTACGGAAAAGGGCTGAGACGGCAAGCCCACGGACTAGTTCGATGGTGAGTTCGACCGATTCGGAATCGAAGCGATCGCCGAACAACTCCGCGCTACCGAATTCGAGTGCCTCACTTACCTTGCGTTCGAGAGGCACCGTCGCCGCGTGCAGAACGGGATCGGTTCGCGCCGCGACCCACAATTCGAGGGCGGCATAGAACAGCGGCCCGGAGAACGCGTCCGCCAGGACCTCGAGGCCTCGACCGCGATCCACTTCAGCGGTGAGGATTTCTTCCAGTCGCTTGTCGACCAAATACTCGACGGCTGCAACGACCAGCGATTCCTTCGTCGGAAAATGATGCAGTTGCGTACCCCGCGAAACGCCTGCGCGGCGGGCGATCTCTTGCGTACTGGTCCGTGCGTAGCCCAGTTCGACCAGCGACTCGACGGCGGCGTCGAGCAGGCGCCCACGCATCGCGGCAGTTCGTTCGGCCTGCGTACGGCTTACTTTCGCATCAGACGTGGTCTCGGTCACAAGACAACTGTAGAGCTGAAACGTAAAACAGTCCAGGCTGACTTCAAAACTTAGCCAGCCGATAACTTTATCCAGACCAACCGGTCAGCTTCCCTGATAACGTCTTCGCATCGAGAGGAGGGAATCGTTCGTATGTCAGAGCAAACAGTATTTCCACACCGCCGTGTCGGGTTGGTGGAAGACCACGAGTCGGTGGCTATCGGCTTGTCCGTGATGCTGAAGGACGAGCCAGATCTCGAGTTGGTGTGCATCGCGACCACCGTGTCCGAACTGCTCGCTCAGAACGTCGCCGTGGATTTGGCAATTCTCGACCTCCGGCTGGCTGACGGGTCATCGCCCAAGAGCAACGTCGAGCAACTGCGGGCAGCCGGGCTCGAGACATTGATCTTCACCGGAGCAGAGAACCCGTTTCTCGTTCGCTCGGCCGCCCGTGCCGGCGTGCTGGGTGTTGTACGCAAATCCGAGCCGACTGCCGTCGTGGTTGATGCGATTCGTTCCGCCGCGTCGGGAGGGCAGGTGGTGACGACGGAGTGGGCTGCCGCCATTGACGGGGATCCAGGTCTAGGTGAAGTGGGTCTGAGTCCTCGGCAACTCGAGGTACTCGAACTTTACGCATCCGGAGAGAAGGCGGATCGCGTTGCGCGGCTCACCGGATTGTCGCCGCAAACGGTCAACGACTACCTCCAGCGCATCAGGCAGAAATATGCGGCCGCCGGACGGCCGGCCCCCACAAAGACTGATCTGTACAAACGCGCGGTCGAGGACGGGGTGTTGCCGATTCCGGAACGGACGAATTTCGGGAGCAATCTGACATTGACCAACAATGACCTTCAGTAATGAAGCTGTTTCGCTGACAATTACTTTCGCTAAGGCTGCCCCTGGAAATATGGGCAGAGGAATTGATGTCTGGGACAAAGGACCAACTTCGACTTACATTCTCCTGGTAAGAAGACGGCGCTGTCGGGGAGTCTGTCATTCCGCTATTCGAAAGAAAGACGAAACTCATGACCGTCACTGTGGAAAACTGCACGGCACAAGAACCTGTCGGACCACACCTTTCGGAGCGCGAAGTCGAGGTTCTCAGGGCGTGGCTACTCAGTGATTCGAAGTCACGCGTCGCTCAAAACCTCTACATAAGCGTGGGAACAGTGGGAACCCACCTGTCCCGGATTCGCGAGAAGTATGCCTACGTTGGAAGGAACGCACCGACGAAATGCGAACTACTCGTGCGAGCGATACAAGATCAGATAGTCACGATCGACGAACTCTGATCGGACTGCCTCGCCAGTCCCTGACGGATGAGAGTCAATCAAGTACTACCGATTCCACCTTCACCGACAAGATCCTTCGACTGTTCGGTAGATTCGTCTGTACCGGCTACTTGTTTTACCTGCTCATCCTGATTCCGAATATCAGGGACGCAGCAGCAACCACCGCGGCCTGGTGGACACCGGTGGCAATCTTCGCGATATTCGGAACAGCCGTGGCATTGGGGCTTTCGACGTTCCTCCCCCAGACGATCTGGATTCGTCGAGCTGCCGCAGTCAATGCAATCGTCTACATTCTCGTTGCGTGCGCGTGGTGGCCCGCCTGGACCGGCGAACATGTCCAAGGGTTCGGGACGTGGCTCGCCAACATCCCTGGTGTCGCCGGGCTCGCGGCCGCAGCTGCATGGCAGCCTGCCTGGGCTCTGCTGTACCTCGGAGTTGGAGTCACGCTTGTCCAACTGATCAATCACACCATCCGTGAAGCACCCCTGTTCTATCTCCTGATTCCGGACCTCAGCGCTGCGCTGATGTTCTGCACAGTTTTTGTTGCAGCGTCCGTCGTCGCACTTCGCACCGGACAAACCCTTGACGCCACCATTGCCACTACCCACGCTGCGGCCGCCGGCGCCGCGGCTGCAGCTGCCAAGGACGTCGAACGGGAACGTTTCAACGCCCTGATCCACGACACCGTGATGTCGACCTTGTTGGCTGCGGCGCGAAACGACTCCGATTCCACAGTCGCCGAGCAGTCCCGACGCACACTGACCCGCCTGGACCATCTTCGGTCTGGAGTCGAGTCCGCAGAACGATTGGACCCGGATGCGGTTCTCGCTCAACTCCGTTCGGCGGCATCGGAGGTCGACGAGAACGTCGCCTTCACGTCACACGTCGGGCCAGACGCCAACACTGTCGAGTTTCCGTCGGATCCGGTGAGTGCTCTCGCCGCAGCCTTGAGTGAAGCGCTGCGGAACAGTAAGAAACACGCAGGGCCGGACGCACGCCGTTCAGTCGACGCAATTGTCGAAGAAACTCGAATCGAGGTGACGGTACGTGACAACGGAATCGGTTTCGATCCGCGCACCGTACCGACACATCGACTCGGCATCGCCGTGAGCATTCATGCCAGGGTACGCAATATCCCCGGAGGTGCAGCGCACGTCGGGTCTACTCCGGGAGCAGGAACCACAGTCACTCTGTCCTGGCAGAGACCTGAGGGGGCTCCTCGATGAACAACGCCGCGGGGAGCATCACCGCCGGCAAAGACATCCGCGACCTACTCGGAATGCGTAGCAGATCCGCTCTCGTTCTGGTTGTCTGCTTCACCGTCACGTACTCGATTTCCGCCGCGTACGGGACAAGCGGAGTCAAGTCCTGGTGGCCGCTGGCGGTCGCGGTACTCGTTGGGTCGGCAGCTGCTTTCTCCATCGTCCTGACCGACGGGGATCCCATGCCCCTGCCCCAGGGCATCCTTCTCAGTGCTACGGGCTTAGTCGCCTGCGGCGCGGTGTTCATGGTACTGCCGGTACCGGTGCATAATCCGGCACAACTCTGGCCTTTCGGAATGTGTACTGTCGTCTTCACCTTCATGTGCGTGCGGGGAAGAACGGGCTACGCCTGGCTCGGTGTGATTCTACTAATTGCTTCCTCGATTGCCTGGTCGATTGTCACAGGCCAAGGCCCGATGTACGGCTTTTCCGAATCCTTCGCCAACGTCGGGCCAGTCTTGATGTCGACGGTCTTCGCCCTCACGATTCGGCCACGAGCCAAGATGATCTTCGCACTACGCCAAGCATCTACCGAACGCATCGCCGCGGAAGCAGCCACTTCGGCAGTCATCGAAGAACGAGACGCCCAACTCGACAGACTCAACATGCTGGCCCGGCCCCTGCTCGAGCGGATTGCTTCAGCCGTGCCGATGGATTCCACCGAGAAATTGGCCTGTGAGCTTCTCGAAGCTCAACTACGTGACTCGCTCCGAGCGCCAGGATTTCAGAAGAATCACGTAGTCGATGCCGTTGCCCTTGCGCGGAGCCGCGGCGTCGAGGTGGTACTGCTCGACGACCACGGAATGGATGACGCGAACCCCGCTGTGCGCGACCGAATCCACTCGAGCATCGTCCGGGAACTCACCGCGATCACGCGAGGCAAAGTGACTATTCGGATCCTTCCACCACGGCGCACCGCCATGGCCACGATGCTGGTCGACACCGAAGACGTTCGACGAATCGAGTTCGATCACAACGGAATGCAACTGATACGGCAGAAGGGTTAGCGGAGCTCGGCACCGCATCCGTGTCCGTCGATCCGACTACAGGCAGCACCATCGATCCCTAATAGCTTTCGAGGAGAATGAGATTCACCGGGTCGATCACCAGGAGAAAAGAATGATCTTCGAACTGCGTCCAGCACATATCGCTCGCGCCCTCGCCGCGCTGTGCGCACTTCCGATTTTGTGGACCTTCGCAGTCGAGGGAATCACCACGACAACGGAATACGACTACAGCACAGGCGAAGCGTCCTCGTCGAGCGACCTGGGCTCCCAGATCGGAAGTGTCGCGATCTGGATCGTCCTAGCGATCATTTTTGCCGCCGGTGCATGGTATCTGGAGAAGCAGCGCATCGGTTGGCCGCCGGCGGCACACGAACAGTTGGTCAAACTGCAGCTCGCGTCACCCAGCCGAGACGAGTAAGGCTCCCTATCGCTTCCGATCACCCGCGCGGAGGAGATTACTGGGAACTGCATGGCCCACAATCTCTTCCGCAACGGCAGCGGCACGAATGCTCGCGTCCAGGTCGATACCTGTCGCAATGCCCATGTCTTCGAGCATGTAGACCAGTTCCTCAGTCGCAATATTGCCACTGGCACCTGGAGCGAACGGACAACCGCCTAGACCGCCGGTGGACGCGTCCAGGTTTCGAACACCGTGCTGCACAGCCGCCAACGCGCAGGCAAGACCAGCGCCGCGAGTGTTGTGGAAGTGCACACCCAACCCGAAGTCGCCCACTCTTTCGCCCACGGCGTCGATCAACCGTCCGACACGCCCCGGCGTGGCAGTGCCGATGGTGTCCGCGATCGAGAACTGATCAGCGCCGAACTCTTTGGCCTGCTCCGCAATCCGCAGAACACGATCCGGATCGGTGGGACCGTCGAACGGGCAGTCCCAGGCTGTGGCCACGATGACCTCTACCCGCCCACCGGCGTCGTGGACGATCTGAACGACTTCTCCGATACGTTCGGTTGCTTGCTCGGTGGTCGACCGGGTGTTGGCTTCGCTGTGTCCATTCGATGCCGACACAACGTATTCGACGGTTTTCATTCCTGCAGCGACGGCCCGTTTCGCTCCTCCGATTCCGGCGACCAATGCCGAGAACTCGATGCCCGGCCACTGGTGCAGTTCTGCGGCCAATAACTCCGCGTCCGCCAATGCCGGCACAGCGCGCGGCGAGACGAACGACGTCGCCTCGATGCGCGAAACACCCGTCGCAGCCAGAGCTTCGACAAGTCGAAGTTTCTCCGCCAGCGACACCGGGTCTTCGATCTGCAACCCGTCCCGTGGCCCGACTTCACGAATACTGACTGCTGGAATACCCGCGTCAGGGACCGACATGTCAGATCACGCCCTTCGTTTTCAGTTCTGCCTGCTCGTCGTCCGAGAGTCCGAGGAGCCCGCCCCAGACCGAGGAGTTGTCGTGACCCGGCGCCGACGCTCCCGCGTTGCGCACCGATCCAGGGGTCTCACTGAAGGTAGGCACGACGCCCAAACCGAGGACGTTTTCTCCGATCCGCTCGTCGTAGTGGTCGACAAGCATTCCCCGTTCGATCAACTGAGGATCCTTGACGACGTCTTCAACCGTGTTGATCGGCCCGGCAACAACTCCCACTTCGGTCAGCCGTTCCACCAGCGTCGCGGGATCCTGTGCCACAACCCATTCGGCGATCAGTTCGTCGAGTTCGTCCTGGTGCTTTCCCCGCGCAACGTGATCCGCGAAACGCTTGTCCTGAGCAAGTTCCGGTGAACCCATGATGCTGCACAGCCGAGCGAACAACGTGTCCTGATTGGCCGCGATCACCACCCAGTTTCCTTCAGAGGTCTGATAGATGTTGGACGGCGCGATACCCTCCAACCTCGTTCCCGAGGGCTGTCGGATGATGCCGCCGCGGTCGTAATCCGGAATCGTGGATTCCTGCACCGCCAGACAGGATTCCGTGAGAGCAACGTCGACGACCTGACCGCGGCCGGTCCGCTCTCGTGAGAGCAACGCCGCCAACACTCCCTGAACGGCGAACATCCCGCCGAGGGAATCTCCGAGCGAAAGAGCAATACGCGGAGGTGCCTGCCCTGGATAGCCATTCAGATGCCGAAATCCGCTGACTGCCTCAGCCACCGAGGCGTAGCCGGCACTCTTCGCCTGCGGCCCGCTCTGCCCGTACCCGGATACCCTGGCCAAGACCAACTTCGGGTTGCGCGCGCTGAGCACGTCGAATCCCAGTCCCCATTTTTCGAGGGTGCCCGGCCGGAAGTTCTCGACCACCACGTCCGCATGTTCGACCAGATTCAGAAACAGGTCTCGTCCCGCGTCGACGCGAAGGTCCAACGTCACACACCGTTTGTTGCGGGCGTGAACCGTCCAGAAGAATCGATGACCGTCCTGCTCAGCCTGACCCCAGGTACGAAGCGGGTCTGGGCGGTCCGGTGATTCGATCTTGATCACGTCGGCTCCCATGTCGCCGAGCAATTTCCCGGCGAAGGGCCCGGCGATCAAGGTTCCGAGTTCAATCACCCGATATCCGTCCAGGGGCCCGGTGGGCGCACCTTCCGACACAGCTGCCTCCTCTGGGAACTTTTCTCCCTTTGAAGGCTACGTCACCACCCGATATCGCAACATCATGTCGTGGTCTTCGTGATCGAGCATGTGGCAGTGCCAGACGTACCCCTGCAGGTCCTCCATGCCGGCCTCACCGTGTGCCGAGTGATCCGCCATGGAACCTCTCGCGAATGTTGCATCCGGATCGAAGCCCAGCTCGTCCGCCGTCGGAAAGCGAACGATCACGCGGGTAATCGAGTTGGCATCCACGATGACAGTGTCCTTCTCCCCCGTTTCCCACACTTCGGGAGGCCGCAGCGGGGAGGTCAGGAACTCCTCGGCCGACGGCGTCCACCGGACCCCCAGGTCAGGTACCGGATACCGCTGCATCAGCGCTGCAGTGTCGATGTTCTGGCGTCCCACAACGCGGAACGCCACCAGATGCAGATGAATCGGATGCGGTTCCGTGGTGATGTTGATCAGATTCCATTGTTCGACGGTCCCCTGGCGCGGCAATTCGATATCCGAATCGGTGAACCGCAAATTGTTGAGCGACATGGTGATCGAGGGATAATCCGAGGGACGCGACAGCTGCATGATCGTGAGATTTCGCACCACATCCGGGGACGCAGGCTCGGCGGCAACGGAATTCAGCTGCTGGGGGATCGTGCCGGTGAACCCTGCTGCACTGCCCACGTCGAATCGGCAGAAGACCGGCATCACCTGCGTGCCGCGTTGAGCCACCGCAAGAGGTACCGGTTCATCGTTGCGCAATTCCACCGTCGTGCCCGGCTCGAGCATGCTGAAGTCGACCAGCAGATCAGCGCGTTCACCTGGACTCAACCGGACGTGATCCGTCGGCGCAGGAGCGGCCAATAGTCCGCCTTCGGACCCGATCACCCAGAACCGCATACGATTTGCGAAGTGTAGATTCCACACCGAGTAGGTTGCGGCGTTGAGCAGTCGCAATCGATACAGTCCGCGAGCCACCTCCACTTTCGGCCATACGACGCCGTTCACCACACCCACGTCACCAGGAGTCGCCGGATCCCATGAACCTTGCGGAGTGAGCCACGTGGAACGGACACTCTGCTGACCGTCGGAGGTGAATACCTTGTCCTGCAGAATCATCGGAAGCTCGAACTCACCGGACGGCAAGCCGAGAGAGTTCCCGGCTGTGCCTGTGTCAGCTTCGTCACGGAGAAAATACATCCCGACCAGCCCGGCGTAGACGTTGAGGCGAGTCATCCCCATGGCGTGATCGTGGTACCAGAGATTACCGGCCGCACGACCATTCGTGTATTCGTGGACCAAACCTTCGCCCGGCCGTTGAATCAACTCCGGATGTCCGTCGAACTGTGGTGCAGTAACTCCTCCATGCAGGTGAAGCGAGGTGGGGACCTGTGTGCGGTCGAGGTCGCTCACACCGTGCAGGCCCGGATCGACATCGGCGGCAAGCGGATACGCAGCAATGTCATTGGCGTATCGCACTGTCACGAGCTGATCGACGTGCGCCTCGATGGTGGGGCCCAGATAGTCCAACCCGCCGTATCCCAGCGAAGGCGACGACGGTAGGTCCGGATGGAACCGGTGCATCGACGACGCCGCGCGAAGTTCCAGATTGCCACCCGAAATGCCCGGCAGGACAGGAAGGGGCTCCCGGAACGGTTCCAGCCGGGGTGACGGAAGTTGGAACGGGCGCAGTGGATCGACATCAGGAGGTCGAGCCGTCGCAGATCCAGCGGACAATGCACTCAGTCCAGCGAGCAGACCAAGCCCTTGAACAAACGATCGGCGACGGATCTTGTGTGACTCGTCCACTCACGGCCCCCTCACGCTGACGGCATCCGGAGCGGGTTACCCGTGTGCTCACGCGGTCAAACGCCGACCGCATTCTTTAGCCAAGTTTGAGAATCGGTGGCCTATACCCCACCCCATCGGTCGTGACACTCGATGACGGCCTCCGTCCCGACGAAACACATTCGCGGACAACGGATGCACTCCTGAATCTTTGGGAGAAACCGAGGATTCAAAAACGCTCTTGACTCGAAAGTATGTTCGAGTATGATTCAAGGAGGGGATCGGGGGATTCAATGAGTGTCTATCTGTCGGACGTGGTATCGGGTTCTGCGGTGGGGTTACGCGGACGCCTGTGGCGGTTGTCTGCTGCGGAGTTACGGGCTGCTGCGGTGTCGGCGAGTATCGAGATTCTGCGCCTGGAAGCCGTTCGGGTGGCGGTGGTCGACGAACTGGCGATGCGTCCGGATGATCAGGTGATTGCGTCCCGCGGAGTCGGTGCGTGGTTGGCGGCGAACACGATGCTGCAGGTTCGGGACGGGAAGAAGATCGCCGCGTTGGGTGCAGCTTTGCGGCCGTTTCCCGCGGTGGCAGCGAGTTTCGATGCGGGGGATTGCTCGTTCGAACATGCCGTCTTGATCGTCGCGTTCTGCGAATCACCACCGAAAGGCATGCCGGACGAAGCGCTACCGAAGTGCATCGATTTGTTGCTCGCAGCAGCGTCGGGTGTGGAGGCGACAACGACGAAGGTGCGGCACGTTATCGCAACATTGGAGCGGATGTTCGAGTCCGATGAGATTCCACCCGCCGAAGACGTCGACCAGAACGAACTGCGGATCGCCTCGACCTTGAACGGCCGGGTGGTGGTGCGCGGCGATTTCGACGCCCTCACCGGCGAAATGCTGCTGTCGGCGTTGTCGAATCTGACGATGCCCACCCCAGCACCCGACGGAACTCCCGATGCTCGGTCGGCGGCGAAGCGGACGGCAGACGGGTTCACCGAACTGATCCGCCGCTATCTGGACTGTGCCAAGACCGGTACCGATGGCGGCCAACGACCGCACGTGAACGTGCACATCAATGCTCGCGATCTCGCTGAGCATCGGGATTGTGCCGCCGCGCCTTCTGATGGTGAAGAGTCCCCGTCTGATCTCGACGTCGGACACATGCCATGGCTCGGACCGCTGTCGGTCTCACAGACCAGACTCCTCGGCTGCGATTGCTTCCTCTCGACCGTCCTACTCGACGCTCACGGCGCACCCTTGGATGCGAAACCCGGAAAACGATTGGTCAACGCCGAACAGAGAGTGGCGTTGATCGCCCGAGACAAGGGCTGCGCCTTCCCCGGCTGCATATGCGTACCGGCCTGGACCGACGCACACCACATTAAGCACTGGGCCAACGGCGGCCCGACAGTGATGAACAACCTTGTCCTACTGTGCCGTTCGCACCACCGGCTGATGCACCGCAAAGCGGGGTTCGTCGGAAAATGGGAAATCAGAATAGGCGTCGACAACAAACCGTGGTTCATCCCACCGCCCTCGATCGACCCGCAGCGGCACCCCAGGCCGGCGAACACCACCTTCAAAACCTGAGAAGAGCTTCTCGGGGACAACAGAACACGGCCAGGCTCCGCATCGGACATCAGCACCCGATACGGAGCCCACAGGCCGTGGCGAACCCGTCAGACTGCCTGCGGAACCTTGGCGGCTCGCGGGAATCGCTCCCGAATCTCTGCTGGGGTGACAACCCTCGGGTCGAGGGGTTGCTCGTCACGCAGGTGCCGCTCCAACACCTTGCCCGTCATCGGCGCAATGACTTTCAGAGCAGTGGTCATATTCTTCGGTGAACTGCCCACCCGGACTGCAGTTCGCACCGCGGGCGCAATTGCCCTGTCCAACAACGCGGGCTGATCGAACCCACCCATCGTTCGCATCCAGCCGGGCAAAGTCGCGATAGTGGCCGGCGCGACCAATCGGCTGAAGGCCGCGAACTTCGTCTTCCCCTGCGCTCTCGGAGTTCTCAACAAGTAGTGCATTGCCCGGTTGGCACGCTCGGAGGTACACAATCTGGGCCTGACTTCTGCGAAGTACTCACGTACCTCGTCTCGGGAGCGTGGAACGTCGGAGGTCTTGCATGTCTGTAGTTCGGCAGCGATCACGCATTCTTCCCAGTACCGCTGCTCTTCGACGGCGGAGAGTGGGCCCGGCCCATACATCTCGTAGCACTTGAGCACCGAATGCCAACCGGTCACGTGGATCCACAGTTGTGACGCCGGATTGTTTGCACTGTAACGAGTTCCGGTGATCGGTTCGATGCCCGTGGCCTGAGCGTGAACCGTCATGAGATGGTCGGACAAGGCCAGTGCCGTCCGCCCGTCGGCAGTGGCGACGGTCAGGAAGTAGGCCAAGGTTCGGTCGAGTCGCCCGGCCGGATCGCTGTAGATCCCGCTCATGTCTGCCACTGCGGCAGCAAGAAAGGGGTCGAAGTGCTCGAGCACCACTGACCGTTGGAAACCGATCAATGCTGTCGGAGCCGCCCATATTTTCCAACTGGGTGATCCTGGGCCGAAGAAGCCGTAATCCTCACGCGGTCGATTCATTGTCAGTTCAGACATTTCATTCCTCCCCGTTCGTTTCGCGAGCACCGTTCATTTCGTATGCACCGGACAGAGCAACAACCTGCTGCCAGACGTACTCGAATCGCTCGGCCGCAAACGCGGGGCGCCGAATGGATGCGAGAGCCAACCGTTGTTGATCTTCACTGGCACTGGGCTTGCCGTACAACTCCACCGCCGCAGCACTGAAGTCGCGAACCAAGACATCGAAGATCTGATCCAGGACCCCGCCGTCGCGCTGCCCCTCGTCCAATCCCAAGATCTCGGCCTGTTCGAGGATCAGCTGGCCGTAGACGACGAGGGTGAAGAGTTCGGTGATCGCCAAGCCGAAGTCCAAGTCGACCTGCTGCGCCGCATCCGGTGCAGCTTCGGCCAAAAGGGTCACGAGCGCTTCTGCCTGCTCGACGAACAGCGCGACGTTGGGAACATCCGCGAACTTCGCGTACACCGCTCGCCAGTCATCGAATCGAACCTTCGACAGCCCGCGTGCCGGGCCCTGACGGAACAGGAACTCGTCGTCGGCGGCGTCATTGCGCGTCGGAATCGCCGGAAATGACTCGGGGGCAAAGAGGTACGCCGGCATGAACTTGGCGATAAGGGCGAGATTGACGGCGACGGTCCCTTCGAGCTTGGGCAACCCGTCGACATCCATCTTGGCCACCGCGAGGTAGCTGTCTTTCTCGAAACCCTTTGCCGCAGCGATGTCGGAGAGCAGTCCGATCACTTTCTGCGCTTCGGTTGTCACCTTCATCTTGGTGACGGGGTTGAACAAGAGATAGCGGCGGTCTTCGGGCGATGCAGTACGGAAATAATCCACCGCTCGATCCGAGAAAAGCCTCATTGCCAGCAGGCGCGCGTACGCGTCTACGAACTCACGTCGCACGTGAGGGAAGGCGGTGACTGGATTACCGAACAGAATTCGATTGTGCGCGTGGGTGATCGTCTCGTACAACGCATGTGTCGACATACCGATTCCACCGAAGCACAGGTTGAACTTTCCGATGTTCACCGTGTTGAGTGCGGCACTGAAGGCTGCCTCACCGGTATGCAGAATACCTTCTGCCGCAACGGGATAGTCGGCGAGAGAGAACTCCGCCACGTACATCTGCGCCGGAACGATGTTCTTCACCACGGTGAATGCCGGATGGTCCGAGTCAGCGTAGAAGAAGACGTACTGATCAGCACCCTCCACTCCATCGACGCGACCGAAGACGGAAACAGTGTTGGCACAGTTGCCATTTCCGATGTAATACTTCGAACCGCTGGCCAGGTAGCCGCCACCGCCGTTCGGCGTCAAGACCATGTCGGTGGAGTAGACGTCGGCGCCGTGCTCTTTCTCGGACAATCCGAATGCCGCAACACCTCCGGAATTCAACGCGGAAGCTGCTCGCGCCCTTGCCGTCTCGTTGTCGCTCTGCCACACCGGCCCGAGACCGAGAATGGTCACCTGCCACGGGTACCAGTAGTTGAGTCCGTAGAAGCCGAGGATCTCGGACAGCGCGGCGATACGACTGGTATCCCAGCGCTTGTCGGAGTCACCACCGCTGTCGCGGGCCGGCGTCAGAAATGTGGCGAACAACCCTTCCTTCGCCGCGAAATCGAGGAAATCGGAGTAGAAGGTCTTGTCGTGATAGTCGGCCAGGAGCCGACTCTTTCCACGTGCCTCGAACCAGTCGACGGTCGCGCCCAGCAGTCTCCGCGTGGTCGCGTCGAACTCCGGCCGATCGTAAGTGGAGGGATGAAGCAACAGATCATTCGGCGCTGTCATAGCGGTTGTTCTCCTCGAGATCTCGGCAGAGGCGCCTCACTGAGCACCCCTTCGAATACAACGCCACCGTAACAATTGCACACGCCGAATACAACGGTTGCGTATGATTCATGGAGAAGTGGCTGGCAGATTAGGGTGGGAGCGGAGGTGAGGCACACGATGACCAGGTCACAGGCAGACACAACGGACACACCGCGTCGAAAGTACGCTCCGCGCATGGCGCCCGAGCAACGTCGCGAACAGCTCCTCGACGCAGCATTCGAGGTCACCGGCCGCGTTGGCCTGCACAACCTCAGCATGGAATCAGTCGCCGCCGAAGCCGGCGTCGGCAAGCCCGTCCTCTACACAATTTTCGACACGAGAACCGATCTCGTTGCCGCACTGCTGCGCCGCGAGCACGAGCGAGCCATCGCTCAGGTGCTCGAAACCATGCCGACAGATCTGAGCGAGCTCGGCCCAGCCGCGTCGTACACCGGAACCGTTGGAGCCTTCGTCGACGCCGTACTCGCGAACCCGACGCGCTGGCGCCTGATTCTCACGTCTGTCGAGAACGCACCCAGCGAGTATCACGGTCTGTTGAAGCTCTCACGCGGAGCCGTTTTCGCTCGCGCCGAAGAACTGGCCCGCGCCGGAATTGCCATCGAACCGAAACTCGAAGGACTGGATCCGGTTCTCCTCGCCCACACGATGATGTCGTTTGCCGAAATGCTCGGACGGTTGGCCGTCAGCGACCCCGAAAGCTATACCCGAGAACGACTTTCCAGCTTCGCCGTAGCTCTCGCCCAATCGGTAGGTCGCTAGAAAGACGACTGAAACCTGTCGGTGAACTCGGTGCGCTTCTCGCCAAGGCGTATTCGGACGCCGACGACCTCGGCGGCCTGGTCGCGATCTCCGAACTGGACTGAAACGCACCAGCAAAACGACAGTGACCCCGCACCGCAAGGCACGGGGTCACTGGCAAAAAAGATGCTTAGCCGACCAACAGCTCGGCAATCTGAATCGTGTTGAGAGCGGCGCCCTTACGCAGGTTGTCACCCGAGACGAAGAGCGCGAGTCCGCGGCCCTCCGGAACACCCTCGTCCTGACGGATGCGACCGACCAGCGACGCGTTGCCACCGGCAGCGGCCAGCGGCGTCGGAACCTCTACCAGCTCCACACCGGGAGCATCGGCGAGGATTTCCTTCGCACGAGCGACCGAGAGCGGGTTGGCGAACTCTGCGTTGATCGCGAGCGAGTGCCCGGTCACGACGGGAACGCGCACGCAGGTGCCCGAAACCAGCAGATCAGGAAGTCCGAGGATCTTGCGGCTCTCGTTGCGGAGCTTCTGATCTTCGTCGGTCTCGCCGCTTCCGTCGTCGACCAGCGAACCTGCGAGAGGCAGGACGTTGAACGCGATGGGAGCGACGTAGTTGTTCGGGGCCGGGAAGTCGACGGCACTGCCGTCGTGAACCAGCTTCTCGGCGTCGCCGACAACGGCGCGCACCTGGCCGAGGAGTTCCTCGACGCCGGCGATGCCGCTACCGGACACAGCCTGGTAGCTGGAGACGATCAGACGCTGCAGACCAGCTTCGTCGTGCAGAACCTTCAGCACCGGCATCGCTGCCATGGTGGTGCAGTTGGGGTTCGCGATGATGCCCTTGACCAGGTTCTTCGCGTCCTGCGGGTTGACCTCGCTGACCACGAGGGGAACCTCGGGATCCTTGCGCCACGCCGAAGAGTTGTCGACAACGGTCGCACCGGCAGCGGCGAACCGCGGAGCCTGTGCACGGGACAGCGTCGCACCGGCGGAGAAGAGGGCGATGTCGATGCCCTTCAGGTCCTCGTCGGACGTAGCTGCAGCATCCTCGACAACGATCTCTTCGCCGCGGAACGTCAGCTTCTTGCCGGCAGAGCGTGCCGATGCGAAGAACCGCACCTTGTCTGCGGGGAAGTTACGTTCTTCGAGCAGAGTGCGCATGACGATGCCGACCTGACCGGTCGCACCGACAACAGCGATTGTCGTCATCAGAAATTACCGTCCTGTTCCTGCGTGTACTACAGCTTCTTCGTCGCCGCCCAGTCCGAAGGCTGCGTGGATAACGCGCACGGCGTCGTCGAGTTCGGTGTCCTTGACCAGCACGGAGATGCGGATCTCGGAAGTCGAGATGAGGTCGATGTTGATGTCGGCCTTGGCCAGCGCCTCACAGAACGTGGCCGTGACACCCGGATGGCTGCGCATGCCGGCGCCGACGAGGGAGACCTTGCCGATGTGGTCGTCGAACAAGATCTGTGTGAAACCGATGTCATCCTGACGCTTGGTCAGGATCTCGACGGCGCGCGGGCCGTCAGCCGTCGGCAGCGTGAAGGTGATGTCCGTCTTGTTGGTCTCCACCTTGGAGATGTTCTGCAGCACCATGTCGATGTTGATCTCGGCATCGGAGACAGCGCGGAACACCTTGGCAGCGTGTCCCGGTGTGTCCGGCAATCCGACAACGGTGATCTTGGCTTCGCCGCGATCGTGCGCGACTCCGGTGATCAGGGCCTCTTCCACAGGAATGTCCTCCATCGATCCGGACACGATTGTTCCGGGCTTGGTGGTGTATGACGAACGGACGTGCACTGGCACGTTGTAGCGACGGGCGTACTCGACACAGCGGAGCATGAGCACCTTGGCACCGCACGCTGCGAGTTCGAGCATTTCCTCGAAGGAAACCGTCTCGAGACGGTGAGCGTCGGGGACGATGCGCGGATCGGCGGAGTAAACGCCGTCGACGTCGGTGTAGATCTCGCAGACGTCCGCGTCGAGAGCAGCTGCCAACGCCACGGCAGTGGTGTCCGAGCCACCGCGTCCGAGCGTCGTGATGTCCTTGCTGTCCTGGCTGACGCCTTGGAATCCGGCGACCAGAACGATCGAGCCCTCGTCGAGCGCGGTGCGAACACGGCCCGGGGTGACGTCGATGATCTTGGCGTTTCCGTGGCTGCCGGTGGTGATGACTCCGGCCTGTGAGCCCGTGAACGAGCGAGCCTCGGCACCGAGAGAATGAATTGCCATCGCAACCAAGGAGTTGGAGATGCGCTCACCCGAGGTCAGCAGCATGTCCATTTCACGGGCCGGCGGGGAAGGGCACACCTGCTGAGCCAGGTCGAGCAGCTCATCGGTGGTATCGCCCATCGCTGACACCACGACGACGACATCATTGCCGGCCTTCTTGGTCTCGACGATCCGTTCAGCGACTCGTCGGATGCGCTCGGCGGTTGCCACCGAGGATCCGCCGTACTTCTGGACGACGAGAGCCACGCGTTTCTACCTCCAGGTCGAAATTGTTTACAGATACCAGAGGTCGAGCTTACCGAGGTGGTCCTGGGACTTCCCGATGCGTACTGCTGTTCGCCTCAGATCCCCGCGGGATCAGTTGCGAGATCCGCGCTCGCATCAACGTCGCAGAACGCGAGCCACCGGCAACATAACCGACCACCGCGACGGCAACTCCGCAGGCGAGAAGGACGCGGATAGTGCTGACCAGCGAAACTGCGAGCGCGTCGTACACCGCGACTGCCGCCTCAGATGACGGTATGTCTGAATTCTGTAAATAGACCCGACGCACGACGGCCAGCGCCACCAGCAGGGCGATCATCGCCACCGCGGTCGCCAGCCCGACCAGGGACAGCGCCCGCATTCGCCCCGGTGCAACTGCGACGGCCGCGATCGCACACGCCACCGACACCCACGGCAGCCAAGCCGCTGCTCGGTCGAGAGAGTTCGAGAGGTCCTGAGCCCGCACCAGCTCGTCGGACTGCAGGATCTCGAACTGCGGATCGAACGTCGGGAGACGATCGACGACGGTGAATCCGCGATCGCGGAGGTTCGTCCGCAGTTCTGTCATGACCGGTTCGAGGGACAAGGTGACTGTTCCGCTGTCGTCGGACCGAACGATGCCGTCGGTGGCCCGGCCGGTCACCATCGCGGCAAGTTGCACGTGCGCCTGACGGTTGGCCGCGGTCCAGAGCGTCGCAAACTTCTCGCTCGAGACCAACGACTGAGCCGCCTCGCGAACGAGTCTCTCGGCCTGTCTCGTCACCACCTGCGGAAACCCGTCCAACCGCTGCGTCAATTCCTCGGTCAGCCGGTCAACGACAGCCGCTTGGACAGCAGGTTCGGAAGCCAACGGGGCAACCGTCTCGACGTAACTGTCGGTGTCGTTCACCTGGGTGTGGACGAACAGCGCAACCACCGAACCGGCAGAACCGAGCCCGGCGAGAACGATCAGCAGTGAACAGACGACCCAGCGGATCGAACGCATCACGTGTGCTTGGCGCGCGCCGGTCGGATCTTTGCGGTGATGCGGTGAATGCGGTGATCGTCAGCGGGTATCCGGAAAGTCTCGGTAACCCGAACGGTCATCAGGCTCCGCCCGAACAACCCGGCGTCAAGGAGGTACTCAGCCGTCAGGTCGTCCCCGTCGACCGTCCACTCCACCTCACGAATGTCGCGGATCACGCGATACTGAGGACCTCCGGAAAGGCTGCGCCGCAGATGATTCCCCGAAAATCCGGTCTTGAGCCCGACCTCGTGGCGTACCGCGTCCGGAGCCAGCGGTACGGAACTGCCATCGTGACTGCGGAGCGCGTCGAGGTACGTGCTCGCCACGGCGATTCGGGGATCCATGGACGACAGTCCACCATTTTCGGTGCCGAAACGGCAGCACAATTCGGCGACAAATTGGACATGAGGGCGAACCCCACCGTTTTCTCGCGAAATCCAGGAGTAGAGTGCTGTCCATGCAGCGCGCACTCCTTCTTGGTTGCCGCGACGGGGTCTGATCCAGACTGGCCTCCCGCCGCGGGGTTTTTGTGCGCCGGTCGACCAAGCCTTCCGGACTCATGGTCTTGACCAACAGGTCAACAGGCCGGGTCCACAATCCTGGAGATCACACCCATGTCCCCCGCTGATGCATTCACCACCGGCACTCGCACCATCACCCCGCCCACGAAGCCGGCACCTTCCGACCAGCCTGCGTGGAACACGCAGAAGAACTCGTCGATGCCGACGTTCCGCTACCGCCCGTTCGCCGAAGAGGTCGAGACAGTCACGCTGCCCGACCGCACCTGGCCGGACAAGATCATCGACCGAGCACCCCAGTGGTGCGCCGTCGACCTGCGCGACGGCAACCAGGCGCTGATCGATCCGATGAGCCCGGCGCGCAAGCGTCGTATGTTCGATCTCCTGGTTCGTATGGGCTACAAGGAAATCGAGGTCGGATTCCCGTCCGCGAGCCAGACGGACTTCGATTTCGTTCGCGAGATCATCGAGGACGGCGCCATCCCGTCCGACGTCACCATCCAGGTGCTGACGCAGTCGCGTCCCGAGCTGATCAAGCGCACTTTCGAGGCCTGTGAAGGTGCCGAGAACGCGATCGTGCACTTCTACAACTCCACCTCGATCCTGCAGCGCCGCGTCGTTTTCCGCGCCGACAAGGACACGATCAAGAAGATCGCCACCGACGCCGCCGAGCTGGTCCTGGCCGAGTCCAAGAAGTACCCGGACACGAACTGGCGCTGGGAGTACTCCCCCGAGTCCTACACCGGCACCGAGCTCGAGTACGCCAAGGAAGTTTGTGACGCCGTCACCGAAACCCTGGGTGCGACGCCTGCCAACCCGGTCATCCTGAACCTGCCTGCCACCGTCGAGATGGCCACGCCCAACGTGTACGCCGACTCCATCGAGTGGATGCACCGCAACCTGGCTCGCCGCGATTCGGTCATCCTGTCGCTGCACCCCCACAACGACCGCGGCACCGGCGTCGCTGCAGCCGAGCTGGGCTACCAGGCCGGCGCAGACCGCATCGAAGGCTGCCTGTTCGGCAACGGTGAGCGCACCGGCAACGTCTGCCTGGTCACTCTCGCTCTGAACATGTTCACGCGTGGCGTCGACCCGCAGATCGATTTCTCGAACATCGACGAGATCCGTCGCACGGTCGAGTACTGCAACCAGCTGCCCGTCCACGAGCGTCATCCGTACGGCGGCGACCTGGTCTACACCGCATTCTCCGGCAGCCACCAGGACGCCATCAACAAGGGCCTCGACGCCATGAAGGTCGACGCCGACAGCCAGAACTCCGACGTCGACGACATTCTCTGGCAGGTCCCCTACCTGCCGATCGACCCGAAGGACGTCGGCCGCAGCTACGAGGCCGTCATCCGCGTGAACTCGCAGTCCGGCAAGGGCGGCGTCGCATACATCATGAAGGCCGATCACGGTCTCGTGCTGCCGCGTCGTCTGCAGGTCGAGTTCTCGCAGTCGGTCCAGAAGATCACCGACGGTGAGGGCGGCGAGGTTTCGCCGAAGGAAATGTGGGACGTCTTCCACGAGGAGTACCTCGCTCCGATCACCCCGCTCGAGCGCATGAAGCAGAAGGTCACCGCGTCCGAGGAAGACGGCGGCACCGATGCGATCACCGCGATCGTCAAGGTGAACGGCAAGGAGCAGGAGATCTCGGGAACCGGCAACGGCCCGCTCGCTGCCTTCGTCGACGCGCTGGGAAGCATCAACTTCGACGTTCGTGTCCTCGACTACTCCGAGCACGCGATGTCCGCCGGTGACGACGCCCAGGCCGCGGCCTACGTCGAGTGCGCCGTGACGGGTCCGGAGGGTCAGAGCACCGTCGTCTGGGGTGTGGGTATCGCCACGTCGATCACGACGGCCTCGCTGCGCGCTGTGGTCTCGGCAGTGAACCGCGCCAGCTGACACTCAGCTCCCAACAATCCCTGGTCTCACCCGATTTTCGGGTGGGACCAGGGTCGCTTTCAGGGCACTGAAGATTTTCGGTCCATGTTTTCGATTCGGCATGACATTGGTCCCGAAAGAGTCGGTTAGCGAAGTTAACAAAAAGAATTCACCCATCGAGGATGATGCAGACGCCACGTGCGCGTGAGATAGTCAGCTCAGACAAATCCGACTTGTGAAATGGAGCTCGACAATGGATTCCTTTTGGGACTTCCTCTGGCTGATCATCATCAGCTTCGCGTTCATCGCGTACTTGATCCTGCTCTTCTCGATCATCACCGACCTGTTCCGCGATCACAAGACCTCCGGCTGGGTGAAGGCAATCTGGATCGTCTTCCTGTTCTTCATTCCGCTGCTCACCTCGCTCGTCTACCTGATCGTTCGCAGTGACGGAATGGCACAGCGGTCCCTCGAGGCTGCGCAGCAGGTCAAGAATGCACAGGACAGCTACATCCGTGAGGTTGCCGGAAAGTCCCCGGCTGAATCCATCGCAGATGCAAAGGCACTTCTCGACGCCGGCACCATCAGCGAAGAAGAATTCGCAGCACTGAAGGCCAAGGCCCTCGCCTGATTCCGGCCATCGATAACCGGCCTCCACTAACCGGGCCTCAATAGTCAGTGGAGATTGCACTACCGAAGCGGGAGCGACACTAATCGTGTCGCTCCCGTTTTGTGTTCATTCACCAACCGTCGTTCATTCACCGACGGCCCTTCATTCACCGACAGCCCTTCATTCACCAACAGCACGTGCGACGTCGCGAAAGGCGTCGAGTACCACTCCGATTGCCGGACTGCGATCGGAATGTAATCGAGTTGCCAATTCATAAACGCGTGCAGCGCGCACTCCCGCCACCGGTTTCCTCGATACTCCGGGATGTGTGATCGCGTAACGCGGCATCAAAGCCACGCCGTGGCCCGCAGCCACCAACTCTTCGATGACGCGGAAATCGTTTATCCGATGAGCGACGCGAGGCTGGACCCCGGTTACCGACGCAACCGACAGCAGAACGTCGTCGACCGGAAATCCGCCGCGCACGCTTATCCAGTTCTCATCGGCCAATTGTTCCAACCGAACCGAATCCTGCTCGGCGAGTGGATGATCTGGCCGCAGCACCAGATCGATCGGTTCACGCATCAACGGTTGCACGCTGACCCGGGGAAATGACGTCTCGGCTCCGCGTTCGTCACGGTGAGTGAGGATCACATCGTGATCGGCCAACAGCCCAGGGACGGCCGACGCCGGCTTGTCGACGTCGTAGGCGTCGATGTCCACGTCCGAGTTCTTCAGCGCCGTCAGGACACCGGGCAGCAGGAGTGCCGCGCCGGAGGGGAAGAACGCGACTCGCACCTTGCCGCGCGGCGAGCCTCGGTACGACGCCATCTCGTCCGCTGCCCGGTCGAGCGCCGCCACCACGTCGTCGGCGCGAAGCACCAGCGCTCGACCCGCGTCGGTGAGGCGCAGCGTGCGCCCGTCCGGCTCGAGGAGCGAGACCCCCGCCTCTCGGCCGAGGATCTTGAGTTGTTGCGAGACGGCGGACGGCGTCATCGAGAGGGCGAGAGCAGTAGCGCCGACGGTTCCTCGGTCGGCGAGCTCGCGGAGAATCCGCAAGCGAGTGGCATCCATACGGTGACGAATATCCATGTAGTAAAACTACATGGATAGTGCATCTATATTCGCTTGTTCTGATGCTTTGTAAGGCTCACGATTAACGTCATGACTCCCCGCGACCGTCTCCTCGGCCTGACCGTGATCGTCTTGTGGGGTCTGAACTTCCTGGCGATTCGCGTCGGCCTGGATCATTTCCCGCCGTTCTTCTTCGCAGCGCTGCGGTTTCTGATCATCGCGATTCCGGTGGTCATCTTCGTGCCGCGTCCGCAGGTACCGCTCCGTTGGTTGCTGCTCTACGGATTCGGTTTCGGATTCGGCCAGTTCGTCTTCCTCTTCTGGGCGATGCATTCGGGGATGCCGACGGGCCTTGCATCACTTGTCCTGCAGTCGTCAGCACCGTTCACCGTCCTACTCGGCGCGTTCCTGCTCCGCGAGAAGCTCAGCGTCTGGCAGGTCTCCGGTATCGCCGTCGCCGTTGCCGGTATGTCCTTGATCGGCTGGGACCGCTCGCACCATGCGGCACTGTTGCCCGTGATCCTTACGCTCCTCGGCGGTCTGTCCTGGGCATTCGGCAATCTCGGCAGCCGCTTGGCCGCGGCGAACACCGTCGGCGATCCCGCACCGATGCGGTTGATGTTGTGGATGTGTGTCATCCCGCCGTTGCCGATGCTCGCACTGTCAGCCGTGGTCGAGGGCCCCACCGTCGGCTGGCACGCACTCGGCACCGCATTCAGCGCCGACGCCTGGCCGTCGCTGGTCGTGCTGGCCTACATCATCGTGCTCGGCACCATCGCCGGATCCGGGCTCTGGACGATGCTCATGGGCCGCTACCCGGCCGGCATGGTCGCGCCGCTCTCCCTGCTGGTGCCGGTGGTGGGAATCGGCGCGTCCTGGCTGTTCCTGCACGAGGATCCGAGCCCGTTGTCGCTGGTCGGGGCTGTCATCGTAATTGCCGGTGCCAGCGCCGCACAGATGAGGCGCAAGCCCGCTGGCACTGTTTTCTCGGACACACCTGCAGCCTCATCACCGGCGCGACTCGGCGTCTGACGACGCCCTGTGCCAAACTCGGGCCGTGGGAACTGGACTATCGATCACAGCGCGCGGAAAGCTCGCCATGCGAGCTGCCGCAGCAGCATCTTGGGCATCGCAGAAGGCCGGTCGCGGCAAGGGTTCGATGATCGGCGGGCTGATCGCTCTCAAGATCGACCCGACGCTCATGACTCAGCTCGGACGCGGCAAGCGCACCGTCGTGGTCACCGGCACCAACGGCAAGTCGACGACCACGCGTATGACCGCTGCAGCGCTCGCGACACTCGGTGACGTCGCGACCCAGGCCGACGGCGCCAACATGGATGCCGGGATCGTTGCTGCTCTGGCCGCGCGTACCGATGCGACGCTGGCGGCACTCGAGGTCGACGAACTGCACGTCCCCCACGTAGCCGACGCCGTGAACCCGGAAGTGATCGTGCTCCTCAACCTCAGCCGCGATCAGCTCGACCGGGTCGGCGAGATCAACATGATCGAACGGAAACTGCGCGCGTGCGTCAACGCGCATCCGAATGCGGTGATCGTCGCCAACTGCGATGACGTCCTGGTCACCTCCGTGGCATACGACGCCACCAACGTCGTGTGGGTTGCGGCCGGCGGCGGCTGGGCCGGCGATTCCGTCAGCTGCCCGCGCACCGGCGAACCCATCGTGTGGGAGGGAAAGCACTGGCGCAGTACCGGTTCCGACTTCGCGCGGCCCGAGCCGACCTGGTGGCTCGACGACGACAATCTCTACGGCCCCGACGGCCTGAAGATTCCGATGACGTTGACCCTCCCCGGAAAAGCCAACCGCGGTAACGCAGCTCAGGCCGTAGCGGCAGCAGCGGCTTTGGGCGCAGATCCGGTCGGGGCAGTTGCCGCCGCGTCGACGGTCCAGGAAGTCGCCGGTCGGTACAGCACCGTCGAGGTCGGACCGCACTCCGTTCACATGCTGCTCGCGAAGAATCCCGCGGGTTGGCAGGAAGCGCTGTCGATGATCGACCCCACGGTGGACGGACTCGTGATCGCGGTGAACGGTCAGGTGCCGGACGGCGAAGACCTCTCCTGGCTGTGGGACGTGAAGTTCGAGCACTTCGAAGGCGTCAAGGTAGTGGCCGCCGGCGAACGCGGAACCGATCTGGCAGTTCGCCTCACGTACGCGGGCGTCGAGCACACTCTCGACCCGGACCCGTTGCGCGCCATAGCTTCCTGCCCTCCCGGACGTGTGGAGGTACTGGCGAACTACACGGCCTTCCGCGACCTCAACACCGCCATCGCGAAGGAGTCTCGCAATGTCTGACTCGACAATTCGCATCGGTCTGGTCCTCCCCGACGTGATGGGTACCTACGGCGACGGCGGCAATGCCCTGATCCTGCGTCAGCGTCTGCGGATGCGCGGCTACGACGCCGAGATCGTGGACATCACCCTCAGCGATCCGGTCCCCGATTCGCTCGACGTGTACACGTTGGGTGGCGCCGAGGATTCCGCTCAGCGCCTCGCAACGCGTCACCTCGCGAAATACCCTGGCCTGCAACGCGCCGCCGAGCGCGGCGCACCGGTTCTGGCGATCTGCGCTGCCATTCAGGTGCTCGGCAACTGGTACGAAACCTCCAGCGGCGAACGCGTCGACGGTGTCTCGATGCTCGACGTCACGACCTCACCGCAAGAGAAGCGCTCCATCGGCGAAGTCATCACGAAACCGCTGATCGACGGACTCACCGCGCCCCTCTCGGGGTTCGAGAACCACCGCGGCGGAACAACTCTGGGTAGCTCGGCCTCCGGATTTGCGCGGGTCACCCATGGTGTCGGAAACGGCGTCGGCGACGGATTCGAAGGCGTCGTGCAGGGTTCGGTGATCGGGACGTACATGCACGGACCCGCTTTGGCTCGCAACCCCGAACTCGCGGACCTCCTGCTCATGCGCGCCCTGGGTGTGAACGAGCTGGAACCCCTGCATCTGACCGAGGTCGACAAGCTCCGCAAGGAACGACTCGCGATTCGCTGAGCCAGCTCAGACGGTTTCGGATTTGCCCTCGGTCAGGATCAGTTCCACGGCCAACAGCGCCGCGCAGGCCAGCCCCGCGACCAGTTCGGGCACTGCGGTGTAGGTACCGCCGAGGACGACGATTATCGCGACCGAGAACGGTGCGAGAGTGCGTACCGACGAGTCGTGCAGTCGAATGTGGATGAACCACAAGGCCGCGAGGATGACCGCGACCGGCACGGTGACGGCGGCACCCGTCACCAACGCGCTGCCGTCGCCGTGATGAGTCCAGAAGTCGACGCGTGAGGCCAATCCTGCACCGATGGCGGCAGCGGCCGCGAAGATGAAGTAGTGACCGAACCCCCAGACGAAGGGTGAGACGTTGTCACCGCCGATCACTTCGCCGGCATTGCGTTGGAAGTACAACCACCACAGGCTGAAGACGATCAGGATGCCGCCGATCACGACGTAGGTGACCTGCGCTGCCGGATGCTCACCGTCGACCGCGTCCTGAATTGCGATGGTGGTCGAGAGGATCGTCTCGCCCAGAACGATGATGAAGAACAACGAGTACCGCTCCGCGATGTGATGCGGGTGCCACGGCGTCATGCCCGGCTTCTCGGACCAGATCGGAACCGCGAACTCGCACAGAACCAACACCAGGAACGTCGGAACGTAGATGGCGGAGGGCACGAAGTAGAAACCGATCCAACCGAGTTGGACCAGAACGATTCCGAGAGCGTATCGACGAGCCGTCAGCGCGTGTTCCGGGTCGTTCCGCGAAACCCTGAGCCATTGGATGACCAGAGCTATTCGCATGATGACGTAGCCGACGATGATCAGCAGGGCGTCGTCGTTGAAGAAGCGGACGATGCCCGCGGCAAGAACCAGCGACCCGAGGATCTGGAAGATGGTCAGCAGGCGGGCAATTCCGTCGTCGTTGTCGTACGCCGAGGTGAACCACGTGAAGTTCAGCCACGTCCACCAGATCGCGAAGAACGCCATCGCGAAGTGTCCGACACCCGAGGCCGCGTGCCCTTCGCTGATCGCATGGTGCAGACCGGTGGCCGCTTGAGCGACCGCCACGACGAAGCAGAGGTCGGTGAGCAGTTCGAGCGGCGTCGCCACCCGATGCGGCTCGTGCGGATCCCGCGGAACCAACGGCCTGATGAACGAACTGGTGCGATTCACGAAGGGCAGAGTAGCGCGATGATTGCCGACGCGCTGCCTGTGACTGGAACCCGATGTCTCAGATATTCACGCCGACGCCCCGATCTGAGCGCGGATCTCCAGCTGATCGGCGAGTTCGGCGCCTATCGCCCCCGCGCTCCCCAAGGTGAAGGCGATCTGGCGTCCCCACAGGAAGTAGCGGTGAATCGGGTAGTCGACATCCGCGCCCATCCCGCCGTGCAGGTGCTGGGTCGCGTGCACGACGCGCAAACCGCCGCGCGAGGCCCACCATTTGGCGACCAGCGCAGCCGCTTCCGCTTCACTCTCAACTCCGCTGTCCATCAACCAGGCAGCGCGGTGGGTGGTCAATCTTGTGCTCTCGGTGTCGAGGTACGCGTCGGCGGCCCGGACTGCCACTGCCTGATTGGTCGAGAGCGGACGGCCGAACTGCACTCGCTCCGAGGTGTATTTCGCCGTCATCGCCAGCGCTTCCTCGCAGACGCCGGTGGCCAGGGCCGCCAGCGCCACCCGTGCACGCCGCAACGTCCAGTCTCGAACTACCGTGCCGTCTGCGGGAAGTGCGTCGGCTGCACTGACGGCAACCCCGTCGAACTGCACAGCGCTGTTGCTCTCGCGGTTCGTCACCGCAAGCGGTGTACGCACCAGCGCGTCCCGGTCCGTCGGCACGATCATGACGGTGACACTGCCGTCCGGCATCGTCACCGGAACAACCAGTGCGGCGGCGAACTCGGCGGCCGGTACGGAGTCGACGCGTCCGGACAGAACCCAACCGTCAGGCGCCGGCTCGGCGCGAACTGCCGTCTCGGCGTTGTAGCCGGTGTCGAAGGCACCGGTGACGATCACCGAGCCGTCGAGCAGTCCCGGAAGCCACGACGCTTTCTGCTCCGAGCTGCCGAACTCCGCGATCGGCAGCGCCGCCGTGGACACCACCGACCAGAGCGGGACCTGGGCGACCCGGCGACCCTGTTGTTCCAGCACCGCTGCCAGACCGAGCATTCCGAGACCCGCTCCCCCGACCTCTTCCGGCAGAGCGATTCCCAGCACGTCGGAGTCAGCGAGGAGCTTCCACAGTTCGGCGTCGAAACCGCCGGCGCCCTCCACTTCCCGGAGTCGGTCCACACCGGACTTCGCCGCAAAGATCGAGTCACTCAGATCCCGTACGGCGGATAAATTGTCGTCGAATTCGAATTCCATGTCAGCTCTTTTCGTTCTGTACAGCGGGCCGTCGACGCGCAGCAAGCGCCATGCCCAGGCACTTGGCTGCAACGATTTCACGCATCACTTCGTTGGTACCGCCACCGAAGGTGTTGTTCTGGGCGCGTCGGCCCAGGTTCTCGACCCGGCCTTCGAGCACCGCTCCTGGCGAGCCGGGGCGCAGCAATCCCTTGGCGCCCAGCACTTCCTGCAGCATGCCGTAAGCACTGACGACGGCTTCGGTGCCGAAGATCTTGGCCGCAGCCGAATCGCCACCGCCCAATGTGTTGGCAGCGACGTCCGCCACCAGTCGCAGATTCATCAGGTCGGCAGCACTGAGCAGCGCGTAGACCTCTGCCAATTTCTCACGTACCCAACCGATGTCGTAGACGTGGCCGTCACCGGCGGGTTCGGTCTTTGCCCATTCGACCACCTCGGCAAAGAGCTCGTTGGCGATGCCGCCGCGTGCGGCCAGGGCCACACGTTCGTGGTTGAGCTGGTTGGTGATGAGCTTCCACCCTTGATTGAGCTCACCGACGACATTGGTGATCGGTACCCGAACATCTTCGTAATAGGTTGCCGAAGTGCTGATTCCGCCCACGGTGTGGATTTCGGTTACCGAGAAACCCGGCGAGCTGGTCGGCACCAGGACCACGGAAATGCCCTGATGCGTCGGCGCGTCAGGATCGGTACGAACGGCAAGCCAGACCCAGTCGGCAAACACACCGGCACTGGTGAAGATCTTGTTGCCGTTGATGACAAGCTCGTCGCCCTCGATGCGGGCCCGTGTTTCGAGTGCTGCGAGATCCGTGCCCGCATTGGGTTCGGTGTAGCCGATGGCAAAGATCAACTCGCCCGCCAGGATCGGCCGTAGGAAGAAGTCTTTCTGAGCTTGCGTTCCGTGCTTGATCAGAGCGGGTCCGACGGTGTTCAGCGTCACCAGTGACAGCGGTGCATTCGCCCGGATCACCTCGTCGTAGAACACGTACAGAGCTTCGGGGTTCTCACCCCGGCCGCCGAATTCCTCCGGCCACCCCAAGCCCAGCCAACCGTCTTTACCCATCCGGCGCAGGATGCGATCGAAGACGGGGCCGCCTTCGGTCTGATCCACGAGAGCACGACGATCTTCCTCGTTGATGATCTCCGCGAAGTACGCGCGCAATTCCTTGCGCAGAGTCTTCGACTCCTCCGACAAATCCAAATACATGGTGAAGCTCCTAAGATCTACGAACGCGGCAGGCCGAGTACGCGCTGCGCGATGACGTTGAGTTGAATTTCGACGGTTCCGCCGCCGAACAGAATCGAGGGCAGTCCGATGTGGTCTATCGCGTAGTTCGCTGCCGGATCGACAACGGCGGCGCGCGGTCCGAGCAGACGCAGCAGGTCCCGCGAGCCCTCGCGTTGCGCCAGGGCGTTGTACACCTTCGAGACGCTGATCTCGGCGCCCGGTTCCTGACCCGCCAGTCGCGCCGACACTCCGCGCAGATTCATCGCGGACAGCGCCAGTTCACGAGAGATACTGCGGCCGAGG
Organism: Rhodococcus sp. NPDC059969; assembly: GCF_042738325.1. Classification (NCBI taxonomy): domain Bacteria; kingdom Bacillati; phylum Actinomycetota; class Actinomycetes; order Mycobacteriales; family Nocardiaceae; genus Rhodococcus; species Rhodococcus sp. NPDC059969. The sequence goes on from NZ_JBHWUF010000001.1 coordinate 117,710, forward strand.
CCTTCCACCGCGTCCTCGCGGGGGCAGTCGTGGCTCGCATCGGCAATCACCTGACGGAATTGATCGCTCGAACCGTGGTGAAGTGTGCTGCCCATGCTCAGACGCTCGTTGGACAGTGTTGTCGCAGCCAACTTCCAGCCCTGTCCAGGTTCCGCGACCAGACAGTCGTCCGGCACGAAGACGTCGTCGAGAAATACCTCGTTGAACTCCGACTTACCGGTGGCTTGCTTGAGTGGACGTACGTCGATGCCCTTCGAAGTCATGTCGACCAGGAAGTACGACAGCCCACGATGTTTCGGAGCGTCCGCGTCGGAACGTGCCAGGCAGACTCCCCAATCCGCCTCGTGCGCACCCGAGTTCCATACTTTCTGACCCGAGAGAACCCAGCCACCGTCGACCTTGCGGGCTTTGGTACTCAGACCGGCCAGGTCTGATCCCGCGCCCGGCTCACTGAAGAGCTGGCACCAGATGATGTCGGCTCGCAGCGAAGGCTCGACAAACCTGTCCTGTTGCTCGGCGTTGCCGTGTTCGAGGATCGTGGGCAGTACCCATTCTCCGATCACCGTGGACGGTTGAGCCCAACCTCGCATCGCGAATTCGTGTGCGATGACGGCTTGTTCCCTCGGTCCGGCCCCCAAACCGTACGGCGCCCGATAGTGCGGGGCAACCAGTTTGGCGTCGGCAAATCGTGCGCGTCGCGCGCTACCTTTGGCCGGCGCCCAACTCGCGCTGGTGGTTCCGTCGTCCGGCAGCAGCGCAACTTCGTCCAGAACCCTTCGAACCTGCTCTCGCAACTCCGGCAGCATGTCCGGGTCGACAAAGGAGAAGTCGCGGACCGAATCGGCAGACCGGCCGCCCAAGGCGTGTGCCCACTTCACCTCGGATCCTGCCAGCGCCGCAATACTGATCGCCCGGCGCCAGTACAGATGGGCGTCGTGCTCCCAGGTGAATCCGATTCCGCCGAGCAACGTCACACATTCGAGGGCGTTTTCGATGCCGACGGGCAGTGCAGCCAACGCGGCTTGAGCCGAGACAAGTTTCTGCTGATCCTCGTCGTGGTCCTCGGATCGAGCCGCATCCCACGCTGCGGCGCAGGCAATCTCGGAGCGGACCAGCATCATGGCTGCCTTGTGCTGGACTGCCTGGAAGCTTCCGACCGGACGACCGAACTGCTGACGGGACTTCACATAGTCGACCGCGGTGCGTAGCGCCCACCCGGCGATACCGCTTGCCTCCGCAGCCAACACCGTGTTGACGATCAGTTCGACTCGGTGCGTCTGGAGTCCGTCGACGATCAGCTCAGCGTCGACCTGGTGATCGGTCAACGTCAGTGTTCCGATCGACCGTGTCAGATCCACTCCGTCTTCGACCTCCACCGCAGCGGAAGGCGACGGCTCGAGCCGGAACCACAACTCACCGTCTTCGCTGTTTGCCTGCACGAGAACGACATCGGCTCCCGGCAAACCCAGGGCGGAGTCGGCAGAACCGCTCACCGTCCACCCGGCATCGCCGCGAGCCGCGCGCAATCCCGCGCCGGTGCAGACTGCTCCGGTTGCACCGGTGGCCAATTCGGTCAGCATTGTCTCCGCGGCCGAGCCAGTGGCTGTTGCAAGGATCCCACTGGCGATGACCGTGGGAACGTACGGTCCCGGATAGAGCGCATCACCCAATTGCTCGACTACCACAGCCAGTTCGGCAAGTCCTGCCCCGTCACCGCCGTATTGCTCGGGCAGGTGCACTGCGTGCAGGCCCTGACGGACCAATCCATCCCAGGAGTCCAGCCGATCCCCGGCGACGTAGCGCTTGACGTTGCTGCGCGTGTCCGCGATGCCACCAAAGCGGTTCGCGAATGCGGCTACCGCTTCCGCCAGGTCACGGTGATCTTCGAGCAGGGGCAGTGCCATGGCAGGTTCCTCAATCTTCGGTTCTTGTCAGATGCGTTCGAGAATCAGACAGGTAGTTGCGGCTGACGCACAGATCGCGATCAGTGCGGTGGACTTGTCTCGGCGTTCCAGTTCGTCGATGACATTGGCCAACAGCCTGATTCCGGTTGCACCGGCCGGATGGCCCAGTGCGATTGCGCCACCGTTGACGTTCAGCAATTCGGGATCGACGCCGTGAACCTGCGCAAACGACATCGGTACCGAAGCAAATGCCTCGTTGACCTCGAACAGATCGATATCGTCGATCGTCAGGCCGGTGCGGCCGAGCACGATGTTTGCCGCGTCGACGGGGCCGTCGAGCATGAACTCGGTGTCACCACCGATGACGCACTGCGCCAGTATCTTTGCCCGCGGTCGCACTCCGAGGGCCTTGGCTCGATCCTCGGACATCAGCAGAGCGGCACTCGCACCGTCCGAAACCTGCGAAGACGTTCCAGCGGTGTGCAGTCCACCCTCCTGAACGGTCCGCAGTTTCGCGAGTCCTTCGAGACTCGATTCGCGTAGACCCTGATCCCGATGAACCGGAACGTCAGAGCCCGGAGCCAGCACATCGATGATGTGCGAGTCGAATCGTCCTGCCTCCCAGGCTGCTGCGGCTCGCTGCTGCGAGCGCAACCCAAAGGAGTCGAGGTCCTCGCGGCTGAAACCACGCTTGACCGCAATCCGATCGGCCGCGGTGTACTGATCGACGGTATCGAGTGACCACGACTCCGGACGTGGTGTTCCGAGGCCGGTACCCACCTTGTAGGTGAGTGGTGCCCGCGACATCAGTTCCACACCGCAGGCAACTCCCACGTCGACTGCACCGATGGCAATTTGCCCGGCGATCAACTGCACCGACTGCTGCGCGGTTCCGCACTGCGCGTCGATCGTGGTGCAGCCCGCTTTCAACGGAAGGCCCGCATGCATCCAGGACGTACGCACGATATTGCCGAACTGCTCGCCGAGAGGCGTCACGCATCCACCGATGACCTGGTCGACTGCGCGAGGATCCACGCCGACCCGATCCAGCACGCCTTTCTGCGCGTAACCCAACAGTTCGGCCGCGTGGACTCCGGACAGCCATCCCTCACGCTTGCCGAACGGCGTTCGTGCTGCGTCCACGATGACGGGCTTCATGCCAACTCCTCGGTTCGTAGTGCCGTTCCGTCCAGACCACGCACGGTCAGAGCCCAGTCGTCGATCAGGTCCAAGCTCACGCACGAGCGCGCAGTGAACTCGGTGTCGCAACCACACAGCGCTGTGACCGCTTCCACCATTTCTTCCATAGATTCGACCTGATCCGGCCGGATAGTCTCACCGACCAGGACTCTGGCGCCCTCGCTGAGCACCGCCGCCCGCGGTTGAACCGTGTTGACACGCACCCCCTGGCCGTAGAGTTCCACGCCCATGCCGTTGCTGATCCTGTTGAGCGCTGCTTTGGACGCGCCGTACACGGTCATCGCGGTTCCCGGTTCGACCCACGTGAACGGCGGGCCCTGCCACGGTTTGACGGTGCCGCTGGACACGTTCACGATCCAGCCGTATCCGTTTGCCACCATCCCCGGCACCACGGCTTGCATCAGATCGAGCGGTGCGTGGACATTGGCCTCGAACATCAGACGTCGCCGACGCAGTGGGTAGTCCGACAGCGGTTGATAGATCGCTGCTGCCGCGTTGTTCACCAGGATGTCGATCGTCCCGCCGAGCTTCTCGATTGCCGCCGGCACAACGGTGTCGCGCTGCTGCTCGTCCGTCAGATCCGCAACAATGATCTCGACTTTGTTTCCGTACTTCGCAATTCGAGCGGCTGTCTCCTCGAGACTGCCAGGCAGGGTTGCGTGCGCACCGAGCGTCCGGGCCACGAGAGCGACGTCGGCACCTTCCGCTGCCAGCCTTTCTGCGACGCCTGCACCGATTCCGCGGCTGGAACCAGTGACAAGCGCTCGGCGTCCTTTGAAGCGATCGGTCATGCTACTTCCACTTCGAGGCAAAACGATTGATGCTCTCCGCAATCCGAGCAACTTCGTCTTCACGCAGGCCGTGGCTCATGCCGAGCGTCATGCCGCGGGCAAAAACCGCGTCGGCTTCCGGCAATCCTTCGGCCGGCTGACGGAATTCGATGTTGTGCATCATCGGGTGACGAGTGACGTTGCCGCTCCACACAGTTCGTGTGTCGATGCCGTCGGCCTCGATGGCTTCCTGCAGGTCGCTGCGTGTGAAGGGTGCATTCTCGTTGATCATCACGGGGTAGCACAGCCACGCCGTATCAAGACCGTCGAGTTCTACCGGCGTCGTGAAGAATTCGGGATGAGCCCCATACGCCGCCGTGAAGGCCGCAAACGTGGCCTTGCGCGTCTTGTAGTTCTCCTCCAGCTTGTCGAGTTGCACGACGCCGTAGGCTGCGCCGAGTTCGGAAGGCTCGAAGTTCCACGACATGAGCTCGAAGATGAAATCGTTGTCGTAGTCGACGCCGTCGAGTTCTTCACGGAAGACTCGGCCGGACTTGGTGCTGCCGAACAGGTTCGGCTCGCTACGACGACCCCAGCGGCGGAGCAGCAGAGCCTTGTCACGGCTGGCTTCGTCGTCGACGCACACCATTCCACCGGTTCCCGCGCACGTGATGATGTGTGCCATCGAGAAACTGGTGACAACGATGTCCGCCCGAGTGCCGGTCGGAGTACCGCGGAGCGTGGCGCCGATCGCGTCACACGAATCTTCGATCACCTTGAGTCCGTGACGATCTGCAATGTCGCGGATGGCATCCCAGTCCGGGCAGTTGCCGGCCAGGTTCGGCATCAGGATGGCGCCGGTTTTCTCGGTGACCATAGCCTCGATCTTGGTGACGTCGACGTTGAACGTGTTCGGTTCCACGTCCACGAACACCGGCACCAGACCGGCACGCACGATCGGCGCGATGTCGGTGGAGAACGTCAACGGCGATGTGATGACCTCGCTGCCGGCTGGAAGTCCGAGCAGCTCGACAGCCAAGTACAGACCCGAGGATCCCGAGTTGCACATGACGCCGAACTTCTTGCCTGCCAAGGCCGCGATACGCTCTTCCATCTCGAAGACGTTCTTGCCGATGCGCAGTCCTTGATGCCCGCTGCGCAAGACGTCGACAACAGCCTGTATTTCTTCCTCGCCGTGGGTGGCCCTGGCGTAGGTGATCCGCTCACTCATCGTGTTCCTGCTTTCTCGAATGTGTGCGGCAGATTCAGCGATCTGCCGAGAGGACGAGTGCACTGTGCGGGACGGGGGAACCGCCGGTCACGAGCACGTTGTCCAAAGTTTTGGTGGGTTGGTTGGTGGAGGTGCCGCGGATCAGACGAACGCCTTCGGCAATGCCGTTGACGCCGTGGATGTATCCCTCACCGAGTTGACCGCCGTGAGTGTTGATCGGTAGGCGGCCGTCCAGCTCGAGATTGCCGTCGGCGATGAAGTCCTTTGCCTCGCCTCGTCCGCAGAATCCGTACTCCTCGAGTTGAAGCAGAACCATCGGAGTGAAGGCGTCGTAGAGAATTGCGGCATCGATGTCGTCTGGCCCGATACCGGCCTGGTCCCACAGTTGGCGCGCGACCAGTTCGACTTCCGGCATACTGTCGATGTCGTCTCGGTAGTAGCTGCTCATCGAAATCTGTTGCGGACCTACACCTTGCGCGGCACCGCTGATGATCGCAGGTTTATGAGGGAGATCGCGGGCGCGCTCCGCGCTGACGATGACCAGCGCCTGTCCGCCGTCACTTTCCTGGCAGCAGTCGAGCAGGCGGATGGGGTCGGCGATCATGCGCGAGTTCTGATGATCCTCGATGGTGATCGGGCGTTCGTAGAACCAGGCCTTGGGGTTGTTCGCCGCATGCTTGCGCGAGAGAACCGAGATCTGGCCGAAGTCGGCGCTGGTTGCCCCGTACTTGTGCATGTACAGCTTGGCCAGGAAGGCTTCCTGCTGCGCCGGCGTCAGAAGCCCGTACGGGTTGATCCAATTCCGGTATTCCTGGTCCGTCGACGCGTTGTACGCAAAAGGTGGTGGCCCGGCGCCGAATCGGTGGCCGGATCTTTCGTTGAAGGCGCGGTAGACGACCACAACGTCGGCAACTCCGCTCGAGACGGCAAGCGCTGCTTGTTGAACCGGTGCACAGGCACCGCCGCCGCCGTGTGGAATACGACTGAAGAACGTCAGTTCCGGGATCCCGAGGGCACGTGCGACCGCAATCTCGGGATTGTTCTCCATGGTGAACAGCGCAAATCCGTTCACCTCTTCTGCCTCGATGTGCGCGTCGTCGAGTGCGGCGATCACGGATTCGCACGCCAACTGCCATTCGCTGCGGCCGGAGTTCTTGGAGAACTCGGTGGCGCCGATTCCGGCGATGGCTGCTTGCCTCGAAAATCCTCGTGTCATGCGATTGCCCTTTCCACCGGCTCGAGAGTCACGTCGGCACTCACGTGTGTTCCGCGGGCGTTTTTCCCGAGAACCGTCACGGTGAGCGCCCGGCTGTCTGTGGCGGTGACCCTGCCGGTGAATGTCATGGTGTCCCCGGGGAAGTTCGGAACACCAAGCCGTAGTGATGTTTTGACGATCCGTGATGCGGGGCCGGACCAGTCGGTGATGTAGCGGTCGATGAGCCCGTTGGTGGTGTTGATGCTCATGAAGATGTCAGGAGTTCCGCGATCCTGCGCCTTGCCCGGATCGTGATGCACGTCCTCGAAATCCTGAGAAGAGATCGCGGTGGCGACGATCAGCGTTCGATCCAACGGCAATTCGAGGCTGGGGAGGACCGAACCCACCTCGCAGTCAATCAGTTTCGTCATTCCGCCGAACCCCGTCGCCTCAGTTGCGGCAGCATCTCACCGTGAGCGTGCTCGGAGAAGGTCACTTCGAGTTCCATGCCGAATTCGAGTTCCTCGTGATCGATCCCCGCGATGTCGGCAACCAGACGCGTGCCTTCTTCGAGATCGACGAGCCCGACGGCGAGTGGGTACTCGAAAGCAGGATCCTTCGGGTGATGGATGACCGTGAAGCTGTGCAACGTGCATCGCCGCGTGGATTCGACTGTGTCCCAACTGAACGAGCGGCATTCCGGGCACGCGGGCGCGGGTGGGTGGCGCAGTGTCTTGCAATCCGCACACCGTTGGATCTCGAGGCGACCCTCTTTGGCCGCGGAGAAGAAGAAATCGTTGTCGTCGGTGACGGTGAGTCTCGGAACAGCGGTGTTGCGGGAGCCAGTCTCGCTCATGCGATTACCTCCTGGACTTCGAGCTGGGTATCTGTCTGGGCATCTGGTTTGAACCTGAGCAATCGAAAACGCTCTTCGACCAGCGTCTTTCCGTCCTGGTCGACGTACTTCTTGAACAGAGTGATGAAGCACCCGTGACCGAGGGCAGTTTGTTTGAACGGCGAGATCGATTCGATGGTGAAATGCGCGGTGACGTGGTCTCCGGGACTCAGCTCCGCGAAATACTCCTGCTCGACGTTGGTCGCGACGACCGAGGTGTATCCGGCCTCGTCCAACAACGCGAGCAGTCGTGAGTAGGCGAAGTCCTCGGAGACTCCGTCGGCACGAAGCTGTTGGACCTGGCGATAGCGTCGGTAGCCGGCCATCACCCAGGTCGAGATCATGGCGGGTGGGCAGACGACATCTCGACGACCCACGCTGCGGGCAGTTTCTGCGTCGACATAGATCGGATTGCGGTCGTCGTGCGCCTCGACCCAGTTGCGGATCATCGCCTCGTTGACGGCGTAGCGGGCGACCCGGGGTGGTTCGGCCTCTGCGCCGATGAAGTTCGGAAACTGCGTCTGCAGGCTCTGCACTGAAATCCTCCGTGAACGAAAGTTGAGCAAGCGCTTGATTTTGAAGCTAGCATAGGAAACCGGAAGTTGAAACACGCGATCTCACCGACGAATTGGTTCGAGCCGGAGCCATCAGGCAGGATTGCGCTACGTTCGACGCCGGAAGCCTGGCACCCGTGAAACCCTGTCCTGAGCAGGACCGACAACCAGCGGAGATTTCAGTGGCATCACCAGATCGTCGGGAGAAAATCCTGGAGAGCTCAGCCGAGCTGTTTGCCAGGAAGGGTGTCGCGACCACGACCGTTCGCGAAATCGGCGACGCCGCCGGCGTGTTCTCGGGCAGCCTTTACCACTACTTCAAGTCGAAGAACGCGATAGTTGCCGAGCTCATGCACGGATTCATCACCGATATTCAGCTCCGCTTCGATCAGGTCGAGAAAACGGCAACCGGCCCCGAGGACGTCCTGCGCGGCCTGATCCGCGAGACGCTGATCGTGATCGAACTGCACCCGCACCCGACTGCGATCTATCAGAACGATCGGGCTTATCTTCGCGACAACGATCTCCTGCAATCCGTCGACGGGCCTTCCCGCCAAGTCCGCGAGCATTGGATGAAAGCGATTGCCGAAGGCGTCGATCAGGGAATCTTCCGCAAAGACGTGGCACCGGAAATTTTCTATCGATCGGTACGAGACACCTTGTGGTCGACAACGCATTGGCCGGATCGCCAGAAGTACACCACCGACGAGTTCGCGGATCTGATGATCACGCTCTTCCTCTCGGGATTCAGGGTCGCCTGACCAGATCCGGCAAATCCAGATGTTTCGGGGTTCGTCCCTGCGGCAACAGGATCGACACCGCGAACACGACCACCGCGCAGCCCGCGCACACCAGGTAGGCGACGGAGAATCCGGTCCACGACGTGGAATGTTCCGAACCGCTGATCACGAATGCAGCGAGAATGGTTGCCACCGTCGCACTGCAGATCGTGCTTCCGGACGTCCGCAGAAGTGAGTTCACCCCGTTGGCAGCCGCCAGTCGCTGACGAGGTACGGCAACCAGAATCAGCAGCGAGAGCGTGCTGTACACGATGGCAGTCCCGACCGCTGTGATACCCAGTGCTGCAACCACTCCCCACAGCGGCTTACCGGCAACGGCGTGAATCCCGTACCCGCCGGCGAGGAACACGGCGCCGGTCAACATCGCGGTCCGTGAACCGAAGCGGTCGGTGATACGCACCGCAACCGGTGAGAACAGCACCATCGCGATACTCGCCGGAATCTGGCAGAGCGCTGCCGCGATGATCGACAGGCCGTACCCGGCACCCGGCCCCTTCATCCCCTGCAGCAGTTGTGTGGTGATCAGTGTGTTCCCGAAAAACGCGAACCCGACCAGCAGAGCCGCCAGATGCGGGATCAACACCGCACGTTTCACGAGAGCACGGACGTCGACCAGCGGATTGACGTTGCGCCGCTGTTGAATTACCCAGAGCGTGAACAGCACCGCCGACGCGGCCAGTATGGAGATCACCGCTCCACTGGTCCACCCCCAACTCGACCCCTGAGTGATCGGCACAAGCAGAGCAATCATCGCGGCGCTCAGACCAACCGCCCCGACGCCGTCGAATCTTCCCGACGGATTCGGCTCGGACTCTCGAATGAACAGCACCGCAGCAAGAGTCACGGACAGCCCGATGGCGGTGGTTACCCAGAACAGGACGTGCCAGTTCGAGTACTGCGCGATCATCGCAGAAAACGGTATGCCCAAAGCGGTTCCGACGCCGAGCGTCGAACTCATCATGGCCACTGCGCCGTTGACCTTGTTGCGTGGCAATTCGTCACGGAGCATGGAGATTCCGATGGGGATGACCGCCGACCCGGCTCCCTGCAACGCTCTCGCGAAGATGAGGACAGCGATGTCCGACGACAGCGCACACAACATCGAGCCGAGAGTCATCATCGAGAAAGCAACCAGAAGCATCTTCTTCTTGCCGAACATGTCGGCGAGTCTGCCGAAAATGGGAGTGACCACCGCGCCGACCAGCAACGTGACGGTCACCAGCCAGGACACGGCCGTACGTCCAGCGCCTGTGAAGTGCGGCAACTCCGGCAGCAGTGGAACGATGACCGTCTGCAGAACAGCCTGGAACACTGCGGCGGCGACAACGATGGGGAACAGGAAGCGGGAGCGCGGCTGCGCGAGTCCCGCATCGGAGGTGGTGACTGCAGGCGTGCCCGGCGGACGGTCGAGCGTCGTCACCCCACACCGCCTGTTCTCACTAGGTAAATATTCGTTCACCTACATTAGGTGAACGGATATTTACCTAGCAAGAATTGTGACGCCGCTCACCCGTCGAGCAGCTTTTGCACCAGCGGTGCGTACAGCGCAACCACCTCGTCCTGGGTGCCGGTGGCATGGCCGGCCATCATCCGTCGGCGCATGATCGCCACTCCGACCACCATCGACATCGCCAGTTCCGCGCGCAATCTCGCGTCGGGGCCGGACAGGCGAGCGGCGAGGGTGTCGATCATCTGCGTCGAATAGTTCTCGCGCAGCTTGCGGTTGCTCTCTTCACTGACGCCGCTCATGAACAACAAGCTCATGGACAGCGGCTTGTACGACTCCAACGGCTTGGTGAACAGCGAGACCATGCGCTCGCCGAGCGAGTCGTTCGGGGCATCGAAGACCGTGACCGCCGCTGCCCGGAAGTCGACCAACTCGTCGTACAACTGCTCTTTGGAACCGAAGTACTTGATGATCAGAGGCGCGCTGACGCCTGCGTCTTCGGCGATGTCCTTGAGCGTGATCTCGCGGTACGGCCGAGTCGCGAATGCTTTCCCGGCCGACGCGATGATCTGCGCACGCGTCTGCTCGGACGTACGACGCACCTGCTGACCTTGCTCCGTGCCGCTCATCAAGCGTTCCGCGACAATTCACGACGGCCGGACAATGCCCGACCCAGCGTCAACTCGTCTGCGAATTCGAGATCGCCACCCATCGGAAGACCCGAAGCCAACCGAGACACCGTCAGCCCCGGAATGTCTCGCATCATGCGAACGAGATAGGTAGCTGTCGCCTCACCCTCCGTGTTGGGGTCGGTGGCGATGATGACCTCGGACACGTCGACGCCGTCCTCCTGATTTGCGATGCGAGCCAACAACTCCCGGATACGCAACTGGTCAGGCCCGATCCCCGAGAGCGGATTGAGCGCACCGCCGAGCACGTGATAACGACCCTTGAACTCACGGGTGCGCTCGACGGCCTGGACGTCCTTCGGTTCCTCCACGACGCAGATCACCGTGCGATCGCGACGTGCGTCGGCGCAGATGCGGCACTTCTCCTGATCGGAGACAGTTCCGCACACCGTGCAGAACTGAACGCCGTCACGGATGCGCTGCAATGCATTTTTCAAACGGTCGATCTCGGGAGGCTCCACGGAGAGCAGGTGAAAAGCGATGCGTTGAGCGCTCTTCGGCCCGACTCCGGGAAGCTTCCCGAGTTCGTCGATCAGATCCTGAACCGGACCTTCGTACACGCGTTCTCGTTTCTAGAAGCCGGGGAGACCGGGAAGGCCTCCGCCGAGTCCGCCGGCCAACGGGCCGAGCTTCTCAGCAGCGACTTCCTGTGCCTTGCGCGAAGCATCCTCGATCGCGCCGATCACCAGATCCTGCAGCGTCTCGACGTCTTCGGGGTCGACGACCTTGGGATCGATCTGCAGACCGACAACCTCGCCGGTGCCCTTGACCGTGGCGACAACCAGCCCGCCGCCGGCCTGACCGGTCACTTCGGCCTGCGCCATTTCCTGCTGCGCCGCCATCAATTGCTGCTGCATCTGCTGAGCCTGAGCCAACAGAGCAGACATGTCGGGTGCTCCACCTGGTTGCACGAGCGGTCCTTTCTACAGAGTTATCCCCACCAGCGTAGTCGGTGCGCGCTACCGTGAGCGGGTGCGCCGGAACCAGTCAGACACCGTAAAACCGTCAAGAGGGTCAAACATGGCATCACGTGTGTTCCGCTCCACCGCCCTCATTGCCGTAGTCGGGGCCGGGCTGCTGAGTGCCGCGTGCACGATTCCCACCGAGACTGCCGACGCCACGGCGCCCGAGGCCACGACTTCGGTCGAGGTGTCTCCGCTCAGCACTGTCGCCGCCGACATCCCCGCAGCGCTCACCGGCAAGGTCGTCTTCCTCGATCCCGGGCACAGTGGTGCGAACGACGACAGCATCAACACCCAGGTCCCCACCGGCCGCGGCGGCACCAAGAACTGCCAGACCACCGGCACCAACACCGACGCCGGGTTCCCCGAACACACCTTCAACTGGGAAGTCGCGAGCCTGGTCAAGAGCGAACTCGAAGGCCAAGGCGCCACAGTCGTCCTGAGTCGACCGGACGACGTCAGCGTCGGATCTTGCGTCGACGCACGCGCCGAAGCCGCCAATTCCTCCGGCGCCGACGTCGTGGTGAGTATTCATGCGGACGGCGCAGCGGCCGGGGCCGAAGGCTTCCACGTCTGCTACTCCGCTCCCCCGCTGAACTCGGTGCAGGCCGGCCCGTCCGTGGCTTTTGCGGAAACCATGCGCGACTCACTCGTCACGGCCGGCCTCACCCCGTCGACCTACATCGGTGACGACGGGCTGGCACCACGCGCCGATCTGACGGGACTCAATCTGTCGCAGCGGCCGTCGATTCTGGTCGAACTCGGCAACATGCGAAATGCCGACGAGGCAGCGCGCATGACGAGCCCGGACGGTCAGCAGGACTATGCAGCCGCCGTCACCAGTGGAGTCACGGCCTTCCTGACAACCCCCTGATCCGGCTTCTGTGGAGAAAATCCGCTTGTCCACAGGAAAGCCGGCACGGCCCAGACAGCCAGTTCGCCTGGCTACGGTTCAGCCATGGGGCCGATACTTCAGGTAGACATCGCTGCGTTGCAGCAACTTTCGGCTGATCTGTCTCGAATTGCGGATCAGATTTCAGGGATCGACTCCGCTGGCCCGATTTCCGAAGCCGCGACGAGCCTGGATTCGTCCGCTGTCATGGCTGTATCGACGGAGCATGCCGGCGTGATCGCCGACGCCTACCGGCACCTGGCTACGCAATTGGGGCTCGTGGCGTCCGGAACCACTGCCGCAGCACGTCTGTACGACACTATCGAGGCCGACGTGGTGTCCGAACTGCGCAGAGACTACTGATGCGGCCCAACATCTCTCAACTTCGCGCGTGGTCACCGGAGCAACTACGCACCTGCGCTGCGGAACTCGTCGAAAACGATCGGAAAGTCGAATTTCTCAGTGGCGACGCCGGTCGCAGCATCGACGCCGTCCGCGAGTTCTGGCGGGGCGAAGCGTCGAGCGCGGCGGCAGTGCAGTGGTCGGGCATCTCGCTTGTCTCCTCTCGGCTCTCGATTGCGGTGCGCGTGGTCGCGGATCTGTATGCCGGAGCGGCCAATACGATCGGCACCGCGCGAAGAACAGTTCTGGACCTGGTCGAGGAGGCGACTCTCGAACACGGCTTGACGGTGTCAGACAGCGGAGCTGTATCGGCGCCTGCGTCGACGCAGCCGTGGAATCTGGCCGACGTCATGCAGGCTTCCGAAAACGCTACGGCTGCACAGAGTTTTCAGCAGCGAATCTTCGACTCTTTGTCGGCGCTGGACTATGAAGACAACCGGGCCGCGACTGCTCTACGTCAGGCATTCCGGGAGATCGGATCGCTCCTGGGTAATCAGCCTGATCGCCTCAACCACACTGTCGTCGACATCCTCGATGGGAGGTCGACGCTCCCCGGGACACCAACGGAGCTACACCGACTCTGGGAATCGCTCACGCACAACGAGAAAGACGCGTTGGCGAGGTGGGATCCGTCCATCGGAAGTCGCGACGGCCTTCCCGCTCTCGACCGGGACTACTACAACCGGCGGTACCTCTCTGCACTCGAGCAGTTGCCGGATCGAACGGTAGCGGCCGGATACTCGGCCGTGCGCGGCGAACTTCGACCGGACACGTTCCTTCTCTCGGTCACGGATGGGCACGCCGTCGTGGCAGTCGGTAATCCCGATGCCGCCGACAACGTCGCAACGTTGATCCCCGGAACCGGTTCCGGGCTCTCGGGCGTCGGCGGAGATCTACAACGAACCAGAGCCATGTACGACGCAGCCGTCAGCGCGGCACCGACGGAAGCCACGTCAGTGATCCTGTGGTCCGGGTACGACGCTCCCCCAGGCATTCCCGACGCCGGTTCGGATCGCTACGCAGACTCCGCGGCGCCCGGGCTGGACACTTTCCAGGACGGGCTACGCACCTCACATGACGGTCCGCCGTCGCACAACGTCGTGATCGGGCACTCCTACGGCAGCACCGTCATCGGTGCCGCGACTACCCGTGGCGCTTCTCTCGACGTCGACGAACTGGTATTTGTCGCAAGCCCGGGAGTCGATGCCGAGCGTGTGAACGAACTGAGCCTGGACGGCGTCGCCTCCTCCGAGATGTCGCGTCGTGTTCATTCGACGACGGCCTTCTGGGATCCGGTCCGATTAATCCCCAAGATCCTCGGAGTCCACGGATTCGACCCGTCGGATCCGGAATTCGGCGCGCAGGTATTCGACGGATCACCCGGAGAGCCGGGGGTCGGAGTTCACAGCGATTACTGGGAAAGCGGAAACCCCGCACTCGCCGAGTTGGGGCGGATCATTACCGGCGCATGAAAGATGGCGCCGCACCGGTGAAGGTACGACGCCATCTCTCGAGATGCAGAATCAGTCAGACCAGTTCGCGCTTGAGATTGTCCAGGACCTGGGCCTGGATGCGCTGCAGACCCTTCGGAGCGAAGGTGCGCTCGAAGAAGCCGCCGATTCCGGTGGCACCCTGCCACTGGGTGAGCGTCGTAACCGTCGTTCCGGTGCCGTTGGGGGCAACGGTCCAGGTGGTGACGAGACTGGAGTTGGCGTCCTTCTCGGTGATGACGTTGCCGTCGACCGTCACTGTGGCCTTGACGTTGCGCGAACGCTTTTCCGTCGCCTTGAGCGTCCACTGCGCGACGGTTCCGTCACCCTGGCCGCCTTCGACGACCTTGTAGTCGAGGTACTGCTCGGACAGGATTCGCGGGCGAACCGTCTCGTAGTCCGAGAGCGCCGCGAGCACCTTGTCGAGTGCTGCTGTGACGACTATCGAACTCATTGCATTGACCTGACCCATATGCCCTACGTCTCCTTGTTCGACCAACGCGGCTCGATACCGCGAATGACTCTCGAATCCGCACCTCGAACTGCGCAGACATTCCTTTCCATATTGCCTGTCCCGCCCCGGTATCTCGACAATCTGCCCTGTCCTGTGAGCTGGTTCACCTGTTGGCGCATTTATCGAGTTCGTTTGCAACAACTCGATCAAATTCGGGCATTAAGACCCCTCCAGATAGCTTGCACGCGCAACTACCGATAGCGTCAGGGTGTGACTCTCTCGTTCAATGGGGTAGTTCAGAAGTTCGATCGAATCCGGACAAAGCAAGGCCCGGGTTCCGATGCTGCGCGTGAAATGGGGTTCGAGCAGCACAGAGAAGGCGTCGAACGCCTACTCGCGTCATACCGCGCCATTCCCGCCGATGCTTCTGTACGCCTGGCAAAGAAGACATCCAATCTGTTCCGCGCTCGCGCCAAGACGTCGGCCCCCGGCCTCGACGTCAGCGGTCTGGCCGGTGTCATCGCCGTCGATGCGCAGGCGCGCACCGCCGACGTCGCCGGCATGTGCACCTACGAAGACCTCGTCGACGCGACGCTGCCCTACGGGTTGGCGCCATTGGTCGTGCCTCAGCTCAAGACCATCACCCTGGGCGGTGCGGTGACCGGCCTGGGCATCGAGTCCACCTCCTTCCGCAACGGCTTACCGCACGAGTCGGTACTCGAAATCGACGTACTGACCGGAAGCGGCGAGATCATCACCGCAACGCCGGACGGTGAACACGCCGAGCTGTTCTTCGGTTTCCCCAATTCCTACGGCACCCTTGGCTATTCGACGCGATTGAAGATCGCACTCGAACCGGTCGAGAAGTACGTCGCGTTGCGTCATGTGCGCTTCGATTCACTGAAGAAGCTCGAAGAAACGATGGATCGCATCGTCACCGAGCGCGAGTACGACGGGATCGCCGTCGACTACCTCGACGGGGTGGTCTTCACCGATTCCGAGAGCTACCTCACACTCGGCGTGCAAACCGACGAGGAAGGCCCGGTCAGCGACTACACCGACCAGGACATCTTCTACCGGTCGATCCAGCATCCGTCACTCACACAGCCCAAGACGGACCGCTTGACCATTCGGGACTACTTGTGGCGCTGGGACACCGACTGGTTCTGGTGCTCACGGGCTTTCGGTGCACAGAACCCGAAGATCCGGCGCTTCTGGCCCAAGCAGTACCTGCGCAGCAGCTTCTACTGGAAGCTGATTGCCCTCGACCACAAGTACGACATCGGAGATCGCCTCGAAAAGCGCAAGGGCAAGCCCCCGCGCGAACGCGTCGTCCAGGACGTCGAGGTACCCATCGAACGAACCGCGGACTTCGTCTCGTGGTTCCTCGAGGAAATTCCGATCGAACCACTGTGGTTGTGCCCGTTGCGTCTTCGTGAGCCAAGCCCGGCCGCTGCCTCAGCTTCTCGGCTGGATCAATTGGCCACATCGCGGCCGTGGCCCCTCTACCCCCTCGAACCCAAGCGCACCTACGTCAACATCGGCTTCTGGTCTTCGGTGCCGATAGTTCCCGGTGAGCGCGAGGGGGCAGCAAATCGACTGATCGAAGAAAAGGTCAGCGATTTCGACGGACACAAATCGCTCTACTCCGACTCCTACTACTCGAAGGAAGACTTCGAGGAGCTGTACTACGGCGGCGACCGGTACATCGGACTCAAGGAACGCTACGACCCGAAATCCCGTTTATTGGATCTATTCTCTAAGGCGGTGCAACGTAAATGACCACGTTCAAAGACTCCAAAAGCCAGGACAAGCTCTCCATCGCAGAGATTCTCGAGACGCTTTCCGACGGCATGCTGCCGCTTCGATTCACCGCGTACGACGGCAGCACCGCCGGCCCCGAAGATGCCGACTACGGACTGCACCTCAAGTCGACTCGCGGAACCACTTATCTCGCAACGGCTCCCGGCGACCTCGGCATGGCCCGCGCGTACGTCTCCGGCGATCTCGAAGCCGAGGGTGTCCACCCCGGTGATCCGTACGAGATTCTGCGCATCATGGGCGACGAACTCCACCTCAAGCGCCCGTCAGCACTGACTCTCGCCAGCATCACGCGCTCGCTGGGCTGGGATCTGTTGCGGCCCATCGCCCCGCCGCCCCAGGAACATCTCCCTCGCTGGCGTCGCGTCGCAGAAGGACTGCGTCACTCCAAAACTCGTGACGCCGAGGTCATCCACCATCACTACGACGTCTCCAACACCTTCTACGAGTACGTCCTCGGTCCATCCATGACGTACACCTGCGCCGCCTACGACAATGCGGAGCAGACCCTCGAAGAAGCCCAGGAGAACAAGTACCGCCTGGTGTTCGAGAAGCTCGGACTTCAGAAGGGTGATCGACTTCTCGACATCGGCTGCGGCTGGGGCTCGATGGTTCGCTACGCAGCACGACGCGGCGTCAAGGTGATCGGCGTGACTCTCTCACGCGAACAGGCAGATTGGGCACAGAAGGCCATCGAAGACGAGGGGCTTGCCGACCTCGCGCAGGTCCGTTTCTCCGACTACCGCGACGTCGCGGAGACCGGGTTCGACGCAGTGTCCTCGATCGGTCTGACCGAACACATCGGCGTCGGAAACTACCCGGCGTACTTCGAGTTCCTCAAGGGCAAGTTGCGCGAGGGTGGGCGTCTGCTCAACCACTGCATCACCCGTCCGGACAACCGAAGCGGCGCCAAGGCAGGCGGATTCATCGACCGGTACGTCTTCCCCGACGGGGAGCTCACCGGATCGGGTCGCATCATCTCCGAGATCCAGAACGTCGGCCTCGAGGTGCGTCACGAAGAGAACCTTCGCGAGCACTACGCACTGACGCTCGCCGGATGGTGCCAGAACCTCGTCGACAACTGGGACGCCTGCGTCGCCGAGGTCGGCGAAGGAACCGCACGCGTCTGGGGCCTGTACATGGCGGGCTCACGGCTCGGATTCGAGCGCAATGTCGTTCAGCTGCACCAGGTTCTGGCCGTCAAACTCGGCCCCAAGGGTGAGGCGCATGTGCCGCTTCGCCCGTGGTGGAAGGCCTAGGGGCAAAGCCCCTGTGAGTGGTTAAGGAGTCTCCGCACTCCTTAACCACTCACAGGCCCCGCAGGGGCTATCCCCCGTCCTCACCCAACCTCCCCGCCGCAAGACCGTCTCTACCTCGTGCGCAACCTGGCACGGGGTCTTCACCACCTCGTCGAATCCGTAGACCAACCGCGGACGACCTGCCAGCTCTGCCGCATTGTCACGACGGCGATCACGGAATGCCACCTCCGCCATGGAATGCGCCCACCGACCGTCGAGACGCACGATCAGCGGCACACCGAATTCGCTGTAGTCGCAATCCTCGTACAACGTGCGGCCGTCGACGCGCACCGGTGATTGGCGTCTGGCCGGCGGCAACCCGTGCGCCTGCTCCACGTCGACCGCATAGTGGTATTCGAGCGATGACTGCACCCCATCTGCCAAGAGCTTCACCGCACTGTCGAGGGCCTTCCGATATCGACGGGGTGAGCGCTCCTCCACGCGTCGGCGGATGTCCGTCAAACGGATGCGTCCGTTGGTGACTGTGGTGATGAGGCTGACATAGGCCTCGCGCGCAGTCGGTTCTGCGACGGCCAGATCGAGAGCTGTATCAGCCTTGCCGGTGCGCGGCATCTGCGCGTCGACACCGATGTGACGATGAGCCCTCGAACGGTGGACCACAACGCCGGGATGGAGGACAGAGCCGATCATTGGTGACGGATGTCGGTCGGCGCCGAGGCCACGAACGAAAGTGGCAGCCTGAGAGATCGCGGACTTCCCGTACGGAACGGTGATGTGTACTGGTGCAGTGCTGTCCGGCCGACGCATCGACCATTCCTCAGCGGCGGTGTGATGGCTGAGCATCGACGACCCGCCGCCGTACAGGAGCGCCGCTTCGAGTGCGGCATACCTGGTCAATGGGCCCGTGGTGACGGAGTAGACGCCGCGAAGAACAGTTTGCCAGCGTCCGACCTCAACTCGTTGTTTCACGCGAGAGCGCGGAAATCCGATGGCGTGAAGTTGGGCGTGACTGACCAGTCCGTGCTGAGCATCGACGATAACCTGCAATGCATCGATTTCTGTATGTGAAGGCATACGACGAGCCTGCAAATACATACAGAAGGATTTCGCCGAAAAAACCAACCTGTGGATAAAGCTGTGCGCGGTTAGGAAGTGCTGAGACTCCCTAACCGCGCACGGGGGCTATGCCCCTAGCGACGCCGGCGGGGTGAACCGCGGGCCGTACTGCGCAGCGAGTTCCTTTGCGCGAGCGACGAAGCCGGCAGTGCCGCCCTCGTAGCCGACGATGAACTGGTGAACGCCACCGGTCCAGGCCGGGAATCCGATGCCCATGATGGAGCCGATGTTGGCGTCCGCCGTGGTGATCAGGACGTTCTCGTCGAAGCACTTCTGCGTCTCGATCGCCTCGATGAACAGCATGCGGTCGATGAGGTCCTGGATCGGGGCGTCGGAGGTTCCGGAGTTGAAGTTCTCGCGGAGTCCGGACCACAGGCCGGTGCGCTTGCCCTCTGCGTAGTCGTAGAAGCCTGCTCCACCGAGCTTGCCCTTACGGTCGAACTTCTCGACGAGGGTGTTGATGACCTCGCCGGCCGGATCTGCCGGCAGTTCCTTGCCTTCGGCCTTGGCTGCCTCGGCAGATTCCTTGCGGATCTTCTGCATGAGGGTGAGGTTGAGCTCGTCCGAAAGCTGAAGCGGCGCAGCCGGGTAACCGGCCTGCATACCTGCCTGCTCGATGGTGGCGGGCTCGACGCCCTCGGCGAGCATGCCGATGGCCTCGTTGATGAAGGTTCCGATGACACGTGAGGTGAAGAAGCCACGCGAGTCGTTGACCACGATCGGCGTCTTGCGGATTGCCTGGACGTAGTCGAACACGCGAGCCAGAGTCTCGTCGGAGGTCTTCTCACCGCGGATGATCTCCACCAGCGGCATCTTGTCGACGGGCGAGAAGAAGTGGATGCCGATGAAGTCTTCCTGACGCTTCACGCCGGTGGCGAGACCCGTGATGGGCAGCGTCGAGGTGTTCGAGCCCAGCAGTGCCTTGGGATCGACGATGTCCTCGATCTCCTGGAACACCTTGTGCTTGAGTTCCTGGCTCTCGAAGACTGCTTCGATGACGAAGTCGACGCCGGCGAAATCTGCCGGGTCAGCCGTCGGGGTGATCTTGGCAAGGAGTGCGTCGGACTTCTCCTGCGTGGTCTTGCCGCGCGAGAGCGCCTTGGCCTCAATGCCTTCGGCGTACGCCTTGCCCTTGTTGGCAGCCTCGATGCTGACGTCCTTGAGGACGACGTCGAAGCCGGCCTTCGCGGAGACGTACGCGATGCCCGCGCCCATCATGCCTGCGCCGAGGACGCCGACCTTCTTGATGGTGGACTTCTCGATGCCTGCCGGACGTGAACCGCCGCCGTTGATCGACTGCAGGTCGAAGAAGAACGCCTGGATCATGTTCTTCGCGACGCGGCCGGTCACCAGCGAGGTGAAGTAGCGAGCCTCGATGAGCAGCGCGTTGTCGATGTCGACCTGCGAACCCTCGACGGCTGCGGCCATGATGGCGCGCGGAGCCGGCATCGGAGCACCCTTGAGCTGCTTACGCAGGTTCGCGGGGAACGCCGGAAGGTTGGCAGCGAATGCCGGAGTGGACGGAGTTCCGCCAGGGATCTTGTAGCCCTTGACATCCCACGGCTGAACGCCGCCTTCGGGGTTGGCCTTGATCCATGCCTTCGCAGCCGGAACCAGTTCTTCTACCGAGCCGACGACCTCGTCGATGAGGCCGACTTCCTTGGCCTGAACGGGTCCACGCTGCTGCCCCTGGAGCAGGACGCCCATGAGCGCGTTCTGCAGACCGAGCATCCGCACGGTGCGCACGACGCCGCCGCCACCGGGCAGCAGGCCGAGGGTGACCTCGGGCAGGCCGATCTTGACGCCCTTGACGTCTGCCGCGATGCGGTGGTGGGTCGCGAGAGCGATCTCGAGACCGCCGCCGAGCGCCGCGCCGTTGATGGCGGCGACGACCGGCTTGCCGAGAGTTTCGAGACGACGCAGGTCTGCCTTGATCTCGACGCTGTGGTTGTAGATCTCCTCGGCCTGCTCGGGGCCGACCTTGATCATGTTCTTGAGGTCGCCACCGGCGAAGAAGGTCTTCTTGCCGGAAGTGATGACGGCACCGGTGATGGAGTCCTTCTCGGCGACCAGACGGTCGACGGTGGCCTTCATCGACGCGATGTACGCGTCGTTCATGGTGTTTGCGCCCTGGTTGGGATCGTTGATGGTGAGCACGACGATGCCGTCGGCGTCCTGGTCCCAGTTGATGATGTTCTGATCAGTCACTTTGCTTGACTCCTGGTAAGCCTCGTTGGAAGGACGGACGCCGCGTCAGACGCGCTCGATGATGGTGGCAACGCCCATACCGCCGCCGATGCACAGGGTGATGAGGGCGCGCTTGCCGCCACGACGCTCGAGCTCGTCGACCATCGTTCCGGTGATCATCGCGCCGGTTGCACCGAGGGGGTGGCCCATGGCGATAGCGCCGCCGTTGACGTTGAGCTTCTCGTCCGGGATGTTCAGGTCCTTCTGGAACTTCAGGACGACGGAAGCGAATGCCTCGTTGATCTCGAAGAGGTCGATGTCGTCGACCGTCAAGCCGGCAGCTGCCAGAACCTTCTTCGACGCCGGCGTCGGGCCGGTGAGCATGATGGTGGAGTCGGCGCCGCTGGTGGCGGTGGCGACGACGCGAGCGCGCGGCGTCAGACCCATGTCCTTGCCGGCCTGCTCGCTACCGACGAGCACGAGGGCAGCGCCGTCGACGATTCCCGAGCTGTTACCGCCGTGGTGAACGTGGTTGATCTTCTCGACCCAGTGGTACTTCTGCAGCGAAACGGCGTCGAATCCGCCGATTTCACCGATCACACCGAACGCGGGAGCCAAGCCGGCGAGGTTCTCTGCCGTGGTGCCCGGACGCATGTGCTCGTCGTTGTCGAGGATGGTGATGCCGTTGATGTCCTTGACCGGCACTACCGACTTGGCGAAGTATCCGCCGGTCCACGCCTTGGCGGCGAGGTCCTGCGAGCGCACGGCGTATGCGTCGACGTCGTCACGCGAGAAGCCCTCGATGGTGGCGATGAGGTCTGCGCCGACGCCCTGCGGCACGAAGTAGTTGTCGTAGTTGGTGGCGGGGTCGAGTGCCCACGGTCCACCGTCGGATCCCATCGGAACGCGGGACATCGACTCGACGCCACCGGCAATCACCAGTTCGTCCCAGCCGGACCGAACCTTCTGAGCAGCCATGTTCACGGCCTCGAGGCCGGAAGCGCAGAAACGGTTGAGCTGAACGCCACCGACGGTGTCGGGCAGTCCCGCATCGTTGACTGCAACGCGGGCGATGTCCATTCCCTGATCGCCAACGGGGGTGACGACGCCCAGGATGAGGTCGGAGATCCGGTCCTCGTCGAGGTCGGGAAAGCGCACGCGCAGTTCCTGGATCAGACCCGTGACCAGCGAGATCGGCTTGACCGAGTGCAACGACCCGGTCTTCTTGCCGCGGCCTCGCGGGGTACGGATGGCTTCATAAATGAATGCCTCTGTGGTCACTGTGAGGTGTTCCTTCCGTGTAATTCGTCGAACCGGTCTGCAGATCGTCCGCGCCACCTTCGGTGGTGGCGCATGGCCGAGGTACAGACCTCAGCCCTTTCACTGTAGAACGTGTTCCAAATTCATGGGAAGGACCGAAGCGATCCTGCTAGGTGACCGAGGTGATCAGGTGCCCGAACGCCTGCCCGCTTCGGTTCATTTCGGGTGCGCCCCCGGAAGCACTCACGGCACGATGCGATACGGCAACATCATGTCGTGATCTTCGTGATCGAGTAGATGGCAATGCCACACGTATCCCTGGAGTCGACCAGAATCAGCCATATCGTGGCGCCCACCGCCCGTCATCCCACTACCCGTCATCACACCGCTCGGAAGACGATCGAACATCGCGTCGGGATCGAAACCCAGCTCATCCGCGGTGGGGAATCGCACGATGATCCGGGTGACGGTGCCGCCGTCCACCCTGACGGTGTCCTTCATCCCCGCTTCCCACTGCGCCGGCGCGATCATCGGCCCCGCCTCGAACCCGTCGGGCGACGGAGTCCACTTGTTGCCGATCACCGGCTGCGGATGGCGGATCAAGTACTCCAGCGTCCGCATCGGTGTTCTGCCGAGAATCCGGAAATTCACCAGGTGCAGGTGTATCGGATGCGGGTCCGGCGTGGTGTTGACGATGTTCCACTGCTCGACGGTGCCTTGCCGCGGCCTCTCGACGTCCGTGGTGCTGAACGTCAGGTTGTTCAACGTCATCTGAGCCGGTGGATTCCGCAGTTCCAGTTGCTGGCTCACCGTCACCGTGCGAATTACAGTCGGCTGCTCCAACGGGGCGAGAACGTCACGTTGCCGGCGCCCACCGCGCAGTTGCGACGGAACACCACCGGTGAATCCGCGCCTGGCGTCACCGCGGAACCGGCAGAACAGCGGCATAGTCACTTCACCGATGACAGCGGCGGGTAGCGGGGGCGCCTCGTCGTTGCGAAGCTCCACCGTCGAACCCTCCGACAGTCCGGTGAAATCGACGAGGAGGTCGTGCCGCTCCCCCGGTGCGCAGCGGAAGGCATTGACCGCGACGGGTGCGTCGAGCATTCCGGCGTCGTTGCCGATGACCCAGAACGTCATCATGTTCGAGAAGTGAAGATTCCACACACTTGCCGACGACGCATTGACGATGCGGAAACGGTAAAGGCCCCGAGCCACGGACAGTTCCGGCCACACCTTGCCGTTGACCAAGCCGACGTCGCCCACCGCGCCGCCTTCCCACGATCCTTCCGGGATCAAGATGGTGGATCGGCCGTTCTGGGCGCCTGTCGGCGTGAAGATCTTCTCCTGCAGGATCAACGGGATCTCGAATTCCTCGGCCGGCAACCCCAACGGATTTCCCAGTTCGCCGGTGTCGAATTCATCCCTGACCAGATAGTTGCCGATCAGACCGGCGTAGACGTTGAGCCGGGTGATGCCCATCGCATGATCGTGATACCAGAGGTGGGCGGCTTCCTGACCGTGCAAAAAGTGATGCGTCGCAGCCTGTCCCGGCATCACCAGCAGCTCCGGATGGCCGTCGCTCTCAGGTGAAGTGACTCCCCCGTGCAAGTGCAACGACGTCGGCGGGTTAGCGCGAAAGTCTGCCTGCATTCCGTGCAGCGTCATATCGATGTCCGCGGCCAACGGATGTCCGGTCAGATCGTTCTCGAACGTCAACATGATCGGCTCGCCGGAATGCGCCTCGACGGTAGGGCCCAGATAACCGCCACCGATCTCTCCGCTGCGGTACGACAGTGCTGGGGACGAGGGAAAATCCCGATGAAAGGCATGTTGCCCCACTTGCGCTGTCAGTGTGATCTCGTTTCCGGAAAGCGTTGACAACGACGGTAGTTCGTCACAGAACGGCTCGAACTCCGGCGAATGAAAAATCAACGGAGACTGGATATCCACACTCCCCGCCGGAGCAGCACCTGCCTTTGCACCCAAAGCAACAGCCGCTGTGCCGACTACCGACCCTTTCAGAACCGATCTTCTGGAAACCCCGATACCCATACATTCCCCTCCCCATCGAAACGGGTTGCGTTCTCCCGCAAGGAAAACGCAACCCGTCTCTCCACTTCGATCTCGGAAAATCCCCCGCCTACTTTCCGTCGATCGCCTCCAGCACCGAATCGATCAGCGACTGTGGAAGTTTCGACGGCGGAGAGATTTCCAGTTCTCCCGGAGCGCCCGGCATCGTCCAGACAGTTCTGTGCCGAGCGATCGCGAGCTTCTCCCGTGATCCGTCCTCATTGACCTTGAAGTACTCGAACTCGAGGTCGATCCCCCTCTCGTAGAGGGCAGACAGGGACATCGTGACCAGGACGTCGTCGAACGGCATGACCTCGCGCAGATGCTCAACCCTGGTGTGCACACAACGAAGTTCCCCGAGAGCGCCTCTGGCCGCCATGGCCTCACGCTGAGAACGGACCAGGAACTTGTCCCGAACCCTCGACTGCCAGATGTAATAGTTGCCGAAGTAGATGTTGCCCACGACGTTTCCGTCCTGCAACGTCGTCGAGAACACCTCGGATTCGAGCAGGTACGGATTGCGCGGCACCATCGGAGCCGAGCGGATCACGGAACCACGATCGACGTTCTTCGGTTCGGTGGGAACAGCGATGTTCTTCGTCCCCGTCGGAATCGTCATCGGCTCGATGAAATCGTGGAAGTACTGCGGCATCGGCCGTGCCGCCACCACACCGTGGGAGAGGATTTCCACCCACGTCGTCTGCATCGCACTCCACCCGATGTGAGTGCGCGTCTCGCCGTCGACCCGGGACCATTCGACATGCAGATTGGTGGTTGCCCGATCCGGACCGGTGAGCTCGGTGATCCAGATCGTCCCCTCGACAATGTCGTCGGTGTACAGGTTCGCATCGATGAACACCTCGGAGTTGTTGGTCACCATGCCCCAACGACCCGTCGCCATGTCCTCCACGATCTGCTTCGAGATCGGTCCGGTTCCCCTCTCTCGCAAAGCGCCCAACCACAGCGCGAAGCTCGCGAACCCCACTGATCCACCGACGTTGCACGCGTCCCGGAACCCGACGGGGAACCGGATCGACACCGCCGGATAGCCGCTCCGGGCCACCACATGCACGTCGGAGCCGTAGGCCATCGGATCGAACTGCGCGAGAGACTTCGCCGACAACGGTCCGGAGTCGAACTGCGGTGCCGGGTCCTGCGCCGGTTCCTCCGCATCCTCCTCATGAGTCACAAACGCGAGAATCCGCTCCTCGTTGTCCGTCAACAGAGCTGGAAAAGTCAGAACCACC
Organism: Rhodococcus sp. NPDC059969; assembly: GCF_042738325.1. NCBI lineage: Bacteria > Bacillati > Actinomycetota > Actinomycetes > Mycobacteriales > Nocardiaceae > Rhodococcus > Rhodococcus sp. NPDC059969. The sequence continues at coordinate 143,558 of NZ_JBHWUF010000001.1, forward strand.
ACGCTTCCCTCTGCGCCGCCGCGGAAGGTCACTGCGTCGTCCTCCCTGGCGCCCATCGCCAGAGAAACCGACATCTGCCCCGTGGCCTTTCGGATCGCCTCGGCCGCCGCCCACAGCCTGGTTCCCGCACGATCGAGTGATTCGCCGCCTGCGATCAACTCGTCCAGCAGCGGAATCCGCGCCGAACCCAGAAGCGCCTTCCACTGCACGGCGGTTCGGGAGCGAATCGGTTCGATGTCACACCCCTGAGGCCAGTCGCCGGCCGAACTGAGTGACTTGCTGCCGTCGTGCGAGAGCGAGACATCCACAGAGGGCGGAATATCACCGACGACGACGGGCTTTCCGGTTTCCTGCCATTCGATGGCAAAGGCATTACTCATTTGATCACCACATCCTCATCGAGATGAATGTTCACGGCCGCCTCGGCGATCGGTTTCTCCTGCTCGTGGCGTTCCGACTTGGTCAACTCGTGAATCCCCGGGGTATGCGCGACCACAACCCGCGGGCTCTTCACTCCCAACGCCCGGCTGTGTTGCGCGAGCTTGTCGAGAATGATCTGTGCGTCGCGCGCAGTCGGATCCGCGATTTCCTCAGCTGTAGGACGGCTTTCGTCGTGGGAGAGAATCTGGGAGCGATATCCCTCGAGCTGCATCACCACTCGTCCGTCCTTCACCACCGCCACGTCGGCTTGCATGTGGGTCTCTGTCTGCACCTTGTCGTAGGCGTACGCGGTGAACGAACGAGCCTCGAATCGTCCGTCGTACATGTCGATTCGCGCAATGTTGACCGGAAGGCAGATCTCCCGCGGAACCATGATCTGACCCGATTGGAGCAGGGAATCGAGGAAGTAGGGATCACCGAGGAGGTGCTGCTTACGGTCGGCTCGCGAAATAGCGCTGAAGAGAATGTGCTCGGAATCGAGGCTCGAGATCTCTTCGAGTCGGCGGAAATCGCCCTCCTGGAACAGCAACCACGAGTAGAGATCGTCCAACGGATCGATGTCGAGCACCGGTCGCGGCAACTCCTTCTCGAACTCCGGCAGTGTTTCGTCCAGCCCGAAGATGAAGTCGGCCGAGAAATGGGGCCGTCCGTACCCGGTCCGTTCGGTGCCGATCGTGACATGCACCCGCGTTCCTGCAGCATCACGATCCTGCTCCACGACGCTTGCCTTGATCTCGACTCTGGTGCCCTCGACCGTGTCGACGACGATCGGTCGATCCAGCTTGATGTCGTCGATGCGGACGCGGCCCAGGGTCACCCGTCCCGTGACATAGGCTGCCGCCTGCGACATCGCCTCGAGCCCGAAGACCGTCGGCAGCAACGCCGATCCCTTCCAGACATGTTCGAGGACAAACGAATCCGCCGAGGTGGACAACGTAGTTCGGGTCGCGAGTTCTACGTGCGGCTCGAACGTCACGATTTGGTCGATGTAGCGCGACACCGCCGGCAGAGCCGGCGCTGCTGGAGCCCAGGTGTCGAGACCCCCGAGTCGACTGGTCACGACGATGCGACTCGCCTCGGGTCCACTGTCGACCAGACGAAGGAAGTGATCCACTCCCGCAGCCGTCGAAATCGGCATGACACCCATCTTCGCGAGGTGGTTGACGCTGCCCATGCGGGCGCCCATCCCTGTCTCTCCCCACACGCTGTACGCGAGCGAGAACGTCCGAGTCTTCGGGTGCCCGGCGGCATACCGCACCACCATTTCGTCGAGAAGCTCGTTTCCGTATGCATACCAGCTGTTTCCGGGCATACCAGTGAATCCGATGATGGAAGAGAAGCCCACGAACAGCTTCAACTCGCGTTCAGCGAGCGCTTCCACGAAGTTGGCTGCGCCCAGGACCTTCGGTGCAACCTCCTTGAAAGCCGCAGCGCTGTCGACTCTCTCGAACCGCCGCGGAACGTTCGCCCCCGCACCGTGGACAAACCCGGTGATCGGCCCCACCTCGATCTCGATCTGAGTGACGATGCCGGCCACCGCCGCAGCATCCGTGACGTTGCAGCGATAGTAGTGGGCACTCAAACCGGCAGACGTGAAGTCCGCAAGAGTGGAGGCGATTTCGTCACCGGCCTGCCGCTGAGAGCTTCCGATCAGTACCAGTTCGGCGCCGGTCTTTCGGCCCAGCGCCAGAGCGCATTGCGCCATGATGCCTTTCGCGCCTCCGGTCACGACCACAACATCCGAACTTCCCAGCCCACTTTCCCGGACGGTGTAGTCGTTCGAGGCGAGCACCCGCGGTTGCAGTGCCGTGCGCGCCAGCTCGGCGTCGTAAGTCGCGAACACATAGGGTGCAACCGAATCCAACTCGGAGACGACCGTGGTTGCCACCTCCGCGTCCGCTGTCGAGCCGTCGAATCCTAGGACGCGTACATCCAGCTCGGGGCGCTCGTGATGCACCGAAGCTGCAAAAGCCGCCGCACTCGGCACCGGCGCTGGATTGCTCAACTCGACATCGGTGAACTGAACCACCGCCAATGTGGTTCGCGCGCCACCACTTTGCTGCGCCGGAACTATTCTGTGCATGTGTTCGATTCCGCGGCGCAAGCCGATTTCGGTGACGGAATCATCGGTCACGCGCGGCATTACCGCAATCACGTGGTGTGCGTTCGCAGTGTCGGCGTCGGAGAATGTCCGGGTGTCGACCTGGGCGCCACGGCCTCGAAGTTCGGATTCCAATCTTCCGACCAAACCGGCGTCGTCACCGATGACGACAAACGTCGCGGCCGTGAGGTCGCGGACTTCGTGCAACGCTGTCTCGCTCCGAACCTTTTCCAGGGTGTAATCGCGAACCCAGGTGAAGCTGTCGGCCGATATACCCTGTGACTTCGTCGGCAGCGCCCGCGCAGCCGGCTGCTGCTGACCCGACATCTCCTTCGCGGACCGATCGAGCACCTCGATCAGTTCACCCAGGCTGACGTTGACGAGTTCGGCCGGATCCAGGTCACCCTGAACACCCAACCGTGTTGCTACCGTGGCTATTGCGTCGGCAGCCTTGATCGAGTCCATGTTCAGGTCGTCGAGCAGGTGGAGATCCACATCGAGAGACTCCACCGGAAATCCGGTGTCCTCTGCGATTACCTCGAGCAGGATTCGCGACACGTCCGATTGCCCCGAATGCGCTACTGGAACGGCAGCTACTGGAACGGCAGTGCCGGCATTCGGCGATGCCGCAAGGATCAGCGATGCAGCTTCTCCGATGGTGGCATTGGCCAACTCGGCAGGGTCGAGGTCGACAACCTCGAACTGATGCGCAACCTTCGAAATAGCCTCTGCCGCACTGATCGAGTCGAGATTCAGATCATCGAGCAGACGCAGATCCGTCGTGATCGACTCGGCGGGGAATCCCGTCATATCGGCGAGGATCCTGATCAGCTCACTTTCCACGGACCCAGCGCCCGCGACAGCCGGCTCTTCGACCACCGGAGCCGAAACCGGCGCAGGAGCTTTCGCTGCTACAGATTCGTGGCCGTTGGTGACTGCCCGCGAAGTCGGAGCAGATGGAGAAGACGGAGAAGTCGCTCCACTGCCTACATCCGCGCGAATGACGTCGACGAGGAAGTTCCCGCGTCGGCTCAGGTAATCGGCCAGCGCCGCAGCCGGATCCCCGCCGGACGTACCAACTGCGAGCGGTTCGGGAGCAGATTTAACCGTCAGCTTCGCCTCGGCCAAGTTCTCGATGAACACCTTCTGATCGGCGGGAACGAATTCGCGAACGAAGCGGCCGTCGAAAAGTTCGTTCCAGCGGACCTGAGCGCCGTGTACGTACATCGCGGCCAGTGCGACGTTGAAGTCCTCGTCACGTCCGGACTTGGACGCAACGGGGAAGCAGCGCACGCCGTCGGTCCCGTTGATCGCCTTGGTGAGCCCGGTCAGCACACGGCCGGGTCCGACCTCGACAAGCAGGTCCACCTCCTGCGAGATCCCACGTACCGTCTTGATCCAGTCGACCGGTGAGACAACCTGTTTGGTCACCAATTCGCGAAGTGCCACTGGCGTCTGGACGCGTTCCCCTTCAACGCAGGAATATACGGGGCAGGTCAGTAGACCGACTTGCTCGTCAACGGGCGCAGTGGACTTCAGCTCCCGCTCGGCCTCGTTCATCATCTCGGAGTGGAAAGCATTCGACACGGCAAGCGCCTGGGCCGACACTCCGCGCGTCTTCGCGATGGCAACCACATCGTCGACCGCGTCCTTGGTACCCGAAACCACTGTCTGCGTCGGCGTATTCAGATTCGCGACGGTCGCATATCCGTTTGCTTCCGCGATGATCGCCTCAGCCGTCGATCGGTCGCAGGTCAGGCTCGCCATTGCGCCGTTTCCGCCACCACTGACCGCCATCGCCGCGCCCTTCGCCGCAGCCAAGGTGATCAGCGTCTTCTTGTCGTAAGCCCCTGCCACGTAGAGGGCTGTCAGCTCCCCGAGACTGTGCCCGGCAACGGCAGTGGGTGTGACGCCCAAACGGTGGAGGTACTCGAACCACAGTAGCGACGCCAAGGCAACGGCGGGCTGGGTGAACTGCGTCTGGGCGAGGTCCCTCTTCCACTTCGCCAATTCCGCAGCGTCAGCGCTCTTGACCGGGTTCCGCAGAATCCGCGGCGTGATCGCTTCCGCTCCCGCATCCTCCAGCCAGCCGTCGGCCTCGTTCGCCAGTTCACGTGCCCACTCGAAACGCTCGATCAGCACGCGAGCCATCTCGAGCTGTTGTGATCCCTGTCCCGGGAACAGGAACCCGATGTCGTGACGAACGTTGTTCGAGATCGATATCTCGTTGCTGACCACCTTGACCTGGCCGGCCGCGGGCGCAGAGTTCTCGCAGATGACGGCGAGTTGGCGCATGCGTTCGGCCAACTGCGCGGGTCGACCTGCCACCACTGCGGCCCGGAAGGGCGCGGTCGGCGAGATCACCCGCGAGAGCTTCGCCGAAAAGTCCAGCAGCTCGGCAACACTCAACGGAACTGCCAGATCTGCGACATCCCGCGCTCGGGTCGCCAAGTCCATGGCGGAATCTGCGGAAAGTACGAAGACCTCGGTGTCCTGGTACGACGCCATCATGGTGCGGACGTCGCGCGAAGGTGTCAGCTTGCTGGACGGTGCATCAGCCGATTCGATGGCGACGTGGCAGTTGATACCGCCGAATCCCATGGCCTGCGCACCGGCGCGCATCTTCTCGGACGGATCTCTGATCTCGCCGTTGACGAGCGGAAAGAGCGCTGGCGCTTCGGTTCCGAACGCCGGGTTCGGGTCGGTGCAACCGGCGATCGGCGGAAGGATTCGTTGGTTGACGGCCATTGTCGCCTTGATCAGCGCAAGGATGCCCGACGCCGCCTTCGTGTGCCCGATCAGCGACTTCAGCGAGGTCATACCGATGCTGCGAGCCTCGACGGGCCCGTCCGTCTGCGCGGCCTGCTGGACGCCGGCAAGTTCGACGGGGTCCCCGACAGGAGTGCCAGTTCCGTGTCCTTCGACAAAGGCAACCTCGCTGGCAGCGAATCCTGCTCCCGAGTATGCGCGACGGATCATTTCGGCCTGAGTTTCGGCGCGGGGCTTGGTAATTCCACCCTTGCCATCGGTGGAGATGCCCCAGCCGCGAATCGTCGCGTACACGTAGTCACCGTCTGCCCTGGCGTCCTCGAGCCGTTTCAAGGCCACGAATCCACAGCCTTCACCCGGGATGAATCCGCTTCGGCTTGCGTCGTACACGTTCATGTCACCGCGTGTCAGTGCACCCAAACGCGCGAATCCCACGAGTTCCAAAGGATCCAAGCTGACGTCGACTCCACCTGCCAAGACGAAGTCGGCCGCGCCGGACGCCAGCTTTTCCGCCGCAGTCGCCACCGCGAGCATGCCGGACGCGCACGCACCGTCCACGACGTACCCGCCGCCGTTGAAGTCGAGGTAGTTGCAGATACGACCGGCAATCGTATTCGACAACATACCGGCCAGAGTGTCTTCACTCGGCTCCACCAGCGGGCCTTTGTAGACCTCTTCCATCGTCTCGGCGAGGGCATCGACGACGGAACTGTCCAACTGGCGCGCTTCGGCCGCCACAGCGAGGGCGCGCTTGACATAAGGCCAGCGCAAACGCATCGACCACATCCGGGATTCTTCACCGGTAAGGGAGTTGCCGACGATTGCGGCGCTGCGGCCAGTGGGTACCGATCCTCGGCTGTAGCCCGCGTCCGTCAAAGCTCCGAGTGCTGTTTCCAGCGCCAACCAGTGTGTGAGATCTGTCGACTTGAAGGTCCGCTCCGGGATCCGGCGCCCGACCCAGTCGAATTCGAATCCGTCCATGAACGCGCCCCGGTCGGCATACGTTCTGTCGACGTCGTCGGGATTTGCGCTCCAATAGTCGTCGAGAGACATCCGCGACTCGGGAAACTTTCGGAATTGCATCCGGCGCGCAAGGACGTTCTCCCAAAATCCTTGCAGATCGTGTGCACCGGGAGACCACATGCTCATCCCGACTATCGCAATTGCAGGATTAGTTGAATCTTCAGTCATCTTACACTTCCTATTTTCACGCGCATCCACGGGAGACTCAATCGACCGAAGACTAACCACGCGTTCGTCGGCGTGTAAAACGCAGATTCACCTCAAGGCATAACCAAATAACAAAGATTGTTCGAGATCGCGAACATGTTTCAGCAATTTTTCCGCAATCGACAATTAGCTGTAACTTCGAGTTACTCGTTTGCCTAACGCGACGTCAAACTCCGGCTGGAACATCCGTATCTGATCCTGGATTCAAAGCCGTCCAATCCAGACATACAGCAAATATGCAGTTGAGCATCCGTTAAATCGACACAATGCCGAATATGTGGCCAATTCGCCGAATGTCCCAAATTGGTCGATCGACACAAAACAAACATCTGCAAGGTTCAATCTGAACATTCGTGACACGCTGAGAGTTAGCAATATTGATCGAACGTCGGTCGATCGACAAGAAATCTCAGATATTCTTCGGCGGTCATCGTACGAATCGAGGTTTCGTTACAGCGAAACTGGGCGAACAAATGTGCCAGCAAACCAGCCACAGCATTTTCAGCATTGACTGACCGAGCGACTGCACCCTCGACGCCCGCGAAGAGCAACGACGAGTCACTTATAACGATTCGATCACGCGACCTGTCTCGAGACATTCCGGCCGTTGTTCCGCCCACAAGGGACGCGTCAGCGACTCAACTTTCGAGTCTGCGGGCTCCAAGGACGTCCTTGAGTAGTTCCTTGGCAACATCCTCGGGATCGCGTCTGGCCGTCGGGTCCGCGGGCTCGGCCGCCTCCGCGAACATTTCGTCCTCGTCCTCACGCGTTGCAGGCGGAGGAGTCGCCTCGTAGTCGACCTCGGGAGCGGGGGCCGGTCCAGGGTCTTCCGGGTAGTCGGGAGCCTCGGGCGGCGGAATGTCGTCCGAATCCCCACGCTGGGGCTGCGGAGCCTTGGGCTGCTGCGCCGCGCGTTCCTGACTGGGGCGCGAGAATCGCGGCGCAGCGGCAGGGCGAGTCGGAGCCTCTGCCGCCTTTGAAGTGCTCGATGTCGCCGGCGCGGGCGGCGCACCTTCCTGGTACTCGACTTGCCAAGTACCACCGAACATTTCGGCAAGGACCTCGCAAATGACCGCCGCGTTGTGCGGTTGCGTCACACGAGCACCCAGGACCGGTGAGCCGTGAGCGATGACAACGACATGTCCACGCACGTCGTGAACCGTCGCAGCGGACAGCATGGCCGGAAGAACCTTGTTTCGTTCACCGACCTTGTTGCGCAGGGTGTTCCACGATTCACGAAGCGTCTCGACCGTGGGGCCTGCCGAAGCCGGCGCAACTTCTGCAGCCGCCGGCTCCTCGTACTCGGGCTCGGGCTCGTAGTCGGGTTCCGGCTCGGAAAGTCCGATCGGCTCTTCCGCTTCGACAGTAGCTGGAGTCGGTAGTTCAACCACGGGAGCTTCAACCACTGGAGCTTCGACAACCGGCGGTTCGGCAACGGTGGGTTCGGCAACGGCGGGTTCGGCAACGGTGGGTTCGGCAACGGGCGGCGCCACGATCTCGACGACTGGGGGCTCGACGACGGGAACTGCCGCTACCGGAGGCTCGACGACAGGAGCCTCGACAACCGGCGGCGCCGCCGCGGGAGCAGGCGCGGCTGGTTCCGGCCGTGCCTCAGGCTCGGCCTTACGTTGGGAGGGCCGTTGGAACTTGGAAGCAATCTCCGGTTCGAGCGGCGGCACGGTCGGTGCCGGCGTTGCTGCCGCGCGAGGGGCAGCGGCAGCCGCGACTCCGGCAGCCGGAATACCTTGTTCCAGGCGCTCGAGCCGCTGCAATACAGCTGACTCGGTATCCGAAGCAGAGGGAAGCAGCATTCGCGCGCACATCACTTCGAGCAGCAGCCGCGGCGCCGTCGCCCCACGCATTTCGCTGAGCCCGGCATGGACGGTCTCGGCGAAACGGGTGAGCGTGGCCGGACCGACTCGCTGAATCTGCTCACGCATCGTGACCAGCTCCGCCTCGGGTGCGTCGACCAACCCTCGTTCGCTGGCGTCGGAGACAGCCTGCATCAAAATGAGATCACGCAGACGTTCGAGGAGATCCAGCGCGAAGCGGCGTGGGTCGTGACCGGCGTCCATCACGCGATCGACAGTGCCGAACAAGGCGGCTCCGTCACTGGCGGAGAGAGCATCGACGGCTTCGTCGATGAGCGCGACGTCGGTGACTCCGAGAAGGGAGAGCGCGCGCGGATACGTGACACCTTCTTCTCCGGCGCCCGCGAGCAGCTGATCGAGGACACTCAACGAGTCTCGAGGCGAACCCCCGCCGGCCTTGATGACCAGTGGATACACCGCAGGCTCGACCGGTACGCCCTCCTGGGCGCAGATCTTTTCCAGGAGTCCGCGCATGGTCGACGGCGCCAACAGACGGAACGGGTAATGGTGTGTACGCGAGCGAATGGTGGGGAGAACCTTTTCGGGTTCCGTCGTCGCAAAGATGAAGATGAGGTGTTCCGGCGGCTCTTCGACAATCTTGAGCAGCGCGTTGAAGCCCGCCGCCGTCACCATGTGTGCCTCGTCGATGATGAAGACGCGATAACGAGAAGCGGCCGGTGCGTGGAAGGCCTTGTCTCGGAGTTCTCGCGTGTCGTCGACGCCACCGTGACTTGCGGCGTCGAGTTCGGTGACGTCCAGGTTGCCTGTGCCGCCCGGGCCCAGCGAAACGCACGAGTCGCACACGTCGCACGGCGTCGAGGTCGGACCCTTCTCACAGTTCAGTGAACGCGCAAGGATGCGCGCCGACGACGTCTTTCCACAGCCACGTGGGCCGGAAAAGAGATAGGCATGGTTGATGCGTCCGGTGTCGAGGGCCGTGCTGAGCGGTGCGGTGACATGCTCCTGCCCCACCACCTCGGCGAAGGACGCGGGTCGATACTTCCGGTACAGGGCCACGCGCAAAGACTACCGGCGACCCACGACAGGTGGTCCGGTGCGGGTGCAACGCCGACTTCTCCCGAAACATGTTCGCAACACAATCGCAGTGCGTAGGAAACCGCACGCACGCATCGTGGGTTCCGTGCACGCGGGCTGGTCCGCGTGCGTGAGGAGAAGACTGTGCCCGCCACCATCGATGCCGGAGCAACTGCCTGGTTGCTCGTCAGTACTGCACTGGTACTTCTGATGACGCCAGGACTGGCACTGTTCTACGGCGGCATGGTCCGCTCGACCGGCGTCCTCAACATGATCATGATGAGCTTCGTCTCGATCGCACTCGTCACTGTTGCGTGGTTGTTCGTGGGCTACAGCCTCGTGTTCGGCGACGATCACGGCGGCATCATCGGTGGACTCGAGCACGTCGGAATGGCGGGCATCGACCCGTCGACCGTGCACGGGAACGTCCCGGAAGTGTTGTTCGCAACCTTTCAATTGACCTTCGCGATCCTTACTGCGGCACTGATCAGTGGTGCGATCGCCGACCGAGCGAAGTTCTCCGCCTGGATGATCTTCGTCCCCATCTGGTCCTTGCTCGTCTACGTCCCCGTCGCTCACTGGGTGTGGAATCCGCAGGGATGGCTCGCCCAGATGGGAGCACTCGACTACGCCGGTGGCCTCGTGGTCGAGATCGTGTCCGGAGCGTCGGGTCTGGCATTGGCCCTGGTCCTCGGCCAGCGGATGGGTTTCAAGGCCGAGTCGATGCGTCCGCACAATCTGCCGTTCGTCCTACTCGGCGTAGGCCTGCTCTGGTTCGGTTGGTTCGGATTCAACGCCGGCTCGGCCCTTGCGGCCGACGGTATGGCCTCGCAGATCTTCCTCAACACACTCGTCGCCGGTTGCACCGGACTACTCGGCTGGCTGTTCGTCGAGCAAAATCGTGACGGACACCCCACGACGTTCGGCGCAGCTTCGGGCGTCGTCGCCGGTCTGGTCGCGATCACCCCGTCGTGCGGAACGGTGAACATGTTCGGGGCGCTCGTCATCGGTCTGATCGCCGGCATCGTCTGCTCGTACGCCGTGGGATGGAAGCACAAGCTCGGCTACGACGACTCCCTCGACGTCGTCGGCGTGCACCTCGTCGGTGGAATCGTCGGCTCGTTGCTGATCGGACTCCTCGCGACGGCCGTGATGACGGGCGGTCCGGAAGGTTTGTTCTTCGGCGGTGGATTCGCGCAGCTGGGCAAGCAGTTCGTCGGTGTTGTCGTTGTTGCGCTCTACGCCTTCGGAGTCACCTACGGACTGGGAAAGCTCATCGACAAGACCTTCGGCTTCCGTATTTCGCGTGAAGACGAGGCCCGCGGCATCGACGTTGCCCTGCACGCGGAGTCCGCCTACGAGCATGGAGTCCTCGGGCACGGTCCGATCGGCGGACAGAACCCGAGCCCGTTCCTCCAGCGTCAGCGTGAGGAACGGGAGAACCGCGAGCGGGACTGACCGCCGTCACCGGTTCGCGATTCACCGGGTGTTCGCGATTTCCTCCATCAGGATCGGTACGCCGACGTTGCAGGAGTGAATCCCGACCACGGTGGTCAGTTTCAGCACCTCGAGAATCTCCTTCGGGGTCACTCCCATGTCGAGTGCGGCGCGAATATGGCGTCGTACGCCGGGCGCGTACATGTGTGTGCTCGCCGCATCGACGGCTATGCACAGCAACTGGATCACCTGAGGTGACAGCACCCCACTGTTCCAGGGCTGCATTGCCGTCGTCATGTACAGCTCGGTCCACTCGGGATCCAGCTCCGAAAGGCCGTCCCACAACGGATTCCAGCCACCCGAATCCTTCATGGCCTGGGTGACGGGAAATGCTTCATTTGCTCGAACGTCAGTCATCGATCTCCTCAGACAATCGAAAATGCTTGATTCAGTTCACGTTTGAGAATCTTTCCGGTTGCCGTCATCGGCAGCGACGGCACGAACTCGATGCGGCGCGGATATTTGTAGGCGGCCATCTGTTCCCGCGACCATTCCACGAGATCCGATTCGGAGACCTCTTCACTCGGCTCTCGGATCACGAACGCGACAACTTCTTCGCCGAGGCTCGTGTCCGGCACCCCGACGACGGCGACGAGTGAGACGGCCGGGTGAGCGAGCAGAACCTCTTCGATTTCGCGTGGGTAGACGTTGAATCCGCCCCGCACGATCATGTCCTTCGCTCGATCGACGATGTAGTAATTCCCGTCGGTATCGACCCGTGCCAGATCCCCGGTGCGAAACCATCCGTCGCACATGACTTCCGACGTCGCCTCCGGTCGATTGAAATAGCCCTTCATGACGTTGTGCCCGCGAATGGCCAACTCGCCCACGTCGTCGGGGCCGGTGATCGTGCTCCAGGAGTCATCGACGAGCCTCGCTTCGACGCCCCAGATCGGCACGCCGATCGAACCGGGCCGGGGATCGCCCTCGGGGTCACTGAACAAGGCCAGCGGAGAGGTCTCGGACAGTCCGTACCCTTCGAGGATCTGAACCCCGAAGCGTTCCTTGAACCGCGTCAAGATTTCGACGGGAAGCGCTGCGCCACCTGAGATCGCGCACCGCATGTTCTGTGCAATGGTTCCGACATCCACCCCGGATCTCACTACCTCGTCCAGCACGCCGAGCAGTCCCCAGTACATGGTCGGGACGCCCGCGAAGACCGAGATCTTTTCGTGTTCCATGATCTCGAGTGCCGCGGTCGCATCGAAGCGTGGCATCAACACCAACGTGGCACCGACGCAGATTCCCGCATTCATGGTCACTGTCTGGCCGAACGAGTGGAACAGTGGCAAAGTCAGGAGATACCGCTCGTGCATGGAGGGAACGCTCTCGAACAACCGGTTGGTGGACAGTGCATTCAAGACCATGTTGCAGTGAGTGAGTTCGGCGCCCTTGGGTTTTCCGGTTGTGCCGCTGGTGTAGAGAATAACCGCGGTGTCCGTCGGTTCACGAACAACCACGGCTGCAGTTGTTTCCGTTTCCGGCACGGATGCCAGTGCTTCGCCTAGAGTCTCGACTCCGGAGATCGACGACGGTGCGCCCGACTCGGCAGTGATCACGATCAGGGAAGAACAACTCTCGCTCTGCTCGAACCCGGCAATGGCGTACTCGGCTATCGGCAATTCGAGACTTCCCTCGAAACAGAAGTACAGCTTTGCTTCCGAATCATCCAAGTGATAGGCGATTTCACGCCCCTTCAGCAAGATGTTCAAGGGAACGACGACGGCCCCGGCCTTGAGAATTCCGTAGTAGACAATCGGAAACTCGAGAACGTTCGGGCAGGACAACGCCACCCTGTCACCTGGCGCGACACCCCGCGAGACGAGCAGTTGCGCGATGCGATTCGCGTAGGCGTCGAACTGCGCATACGTCAGCCGCGCTTCCCCGAGCACCAGCGCATCCCGTTCCGGATATCGCCGGGCCGAGTCTTCCAGCAGAGCAGCAAGATCAAGCACGACTGTGTTCCTCCTGCTCCACGGAATCCGTCGTATGAGATGGGGCAGCGTGCGACACCGACTCGAGCAGTTCCCACACCAACGATTCCGCCCGCGGCCAATACCCATACCCGGACGCCGGATTGAGATGTCCGACCTCGCCCAGATCCAGCAACCGACTCCCCCATCCTTCAGCCAAACCCACAACTCGGCGATAGCCGGCCAGCGGATCGTTCCGGCTCGCCGCGACCGTGCTCGGAAACGGCAGACGCTGACGCGGTATCGGTAGCCACCCGTGTCGGTCGAGATCTTCGAGAGACGGATAAGACTCGGGCAGCGGAAGTTCGAGATCTGCCGGCGTGACCAGAAGGGCGCCCGCAACTTCTCGATGATGCGCCCTCGCCCAGTGAGCAACGGTCATGACTCCGGCGCTGTGCGCGACCAGGACAACCGGCCCGCAGACACTTGTCAGCACCACGTCCAATGCCGCAACCCTGGCATCTCGACTGAGCTTGTCGGTCTCGAGGGGAGGAACCGTCAAAACATTGTCCAGGCCGCGTTCGAGGTGAGTCTGCCAATGATCCTCGACGTGATCGCGCAATCCGGGAACTATTACTACCGTGGATGATTCATTCATTACGAACTCCGAACGTCTGTTACTTCGGTGGCGCCCGGGATCTCGGGCCGCTTCTGCAACGTCGCCAACCGCCTCATCCCGGCGGGATAAGCACGCTTGCCGGCTACCAACGCGAGGGCTGCGGCGACATAGACGAACGGCGAAAGCTGTAGAGCACCGAGAAGACCCAGGTGATCGGCGAGGATACCGACCACGAACGGACCGAGCGCCAACCCCAGAAGGTTGTTGGCAACGGTGAGCGTTCCCATGGCGGATGCTCGAATCGAATGATGGGTAAGGTTCGCGACCATCGCTGCCGTCGGCCCCGACGAACCGGCGGAGAAGAAGGCACCGATACCGAGCAACACGAGTTGTGCTGTCCCCGTGCCTAACCGGAGCCCGATGCTCAGCGTCACCAATGAGATGGCGCAGTAGACGATGGCGGTGGTCCATTTCCGCGCCGAATCGTCGCGGCTGAATCTGTCTGTGATGAAACCGCAGACCACCATCCCGCTTCCGACCAGGAGGACGAACACGGATGCCGTGACGCCGGCCTTGTCCGGGGCCAAATCGTAGTAGCGATTGAAGAAGCTCGGCAACCACGCCAGAAGTACAGCGGCGGTGAACATCTGGAGACCACCACCGATGTAGGCGAACAATACGGCCGGATTGGTGAACAACGATGACACCGGCGCGCGAAAGCCGTCGCGCCTGAGCGCTTCCCCGGCAGCATCCGGCGCGGCCTCGACGGCGTAGGCCGTAAGCTTCTTCTCGGTGACGAGGGCACGGAAGAGCGCAACCAGAATCAGACCGAAGATCGCCATGGCGGCGAAAGACCACCGCCAACTGAACTGAACTGCGATGAACCCACCGATTGCCACACCGATGACCGAACCGAACGATCCACCGGCCATGAAAGCACCGGCGAGAGCTGCGTGCACACGGGGCGCAAACACACTGAGCACCACGGCGATACCCACGCTGCCGTACGCCGCTTCACCGACACCGACCAAGAACCTTGCGCCCAACATCTGTTCGTAGGTCTGAGCGATAGCGCACAGCAACGTCGCGACACTCCACAACACCGCCATCAAGATCAAGCTCTTGACGCGCCCCCAGCGGTCCGCGAGCAGCGACAACGGGAACGTCAACAGCCCGACCATCAATGCCACCACGCTGCTCAGGGAGGCAAGGTGCGAATCGGAAAGATCCCAGTCGGCTTTCAGGATCGGGAAGACCGCACTGAGTACCTGCCGCGACATGTAGTCCGAGAGAAGAAGACCGAAAGCCAGGGCAAAAACGATCCACGGGTATAACTTTCGTCGTCCGCCGATTCCGAGCGCGGTGTCCACACGTGGTGTGGCGGGAGCTTGCAGTCCCATGACTCTCCTAGGAGTACTCGAGGTAGACCGGGGGCTTCGGGGGTACGAACCGTCGCGGTTCGTACCCCCGGAACTGTTGTACGAGAGGGTGCGGACTCAGGCGTGCTGCGTGAATCCCAGCTGACCGATCCGGCGGTTGGGTGCATAACCCAACTTCGCCAACGTCTCGTCGGTGTCGGCATACGTCTCACCGATCCGGTAGATGTCGCGAGCTTCCTTCGCGGTAGCCACTTCGCGGCCCAATTCGCCTGCAATGCGCACCAACTGCTCGATCTGCTGCACCGATGTCATCTTCTCGCCCTTGCGGCCCCAGATGGTGTCCTCGTTGCCGCAACGAGCGTGCAAGCCCATCGCGATCGCCATCGTGTTCACCGGCAGGACGCTACGCATCAGCGTTTCGAGCGTCAGGCAGGCTCCGTCGGGAACGCGCTGCACGAAGTTCATCATGTTGTACGGGTTGGGGCCGTCGAAGCCGCCGCCGATTGCGACCCACGTGAGGTTGACCGGACCCGTGTAGATGCCGCGGCGGATCAACCGCTCCACCGTTTCGAGCTGCGGAATACTCGACAACTGGAAATGGGGCTGGATGCCGGCGGCCTGCAGCCGGCGCAGGTGCTCTGCCACCCATTCCGGACCGGCGGGCACGGTCATCTCCCGATACGTATCGGCCAATTCCGGACGCTGCATCGACGTACCCGCGATGTCGTCGTCGGTTATCAGTTCCATGATGTTCATCTGGCTGGTGTTGATCGCGATCGTCACCTGATCAGGAGCCGGCTCCAATTCCGCCAGCATGTGACGCACATCGTCGGACAACCACTTCGCATCGGCACCTTCCCCTTCCGGAGCAAACGAAATCGAACCGCCGACCTGCAGAATCATCTCGGGAACGGCCTCACGCAAGCGACCGAGAAGCTCGTTGAACTTCGACAGACGCTTCGAGCCCTTTCCGTCGAGTTCACGCACGTGGATGTGGAGAACTGTGGCACCGGCGTTGAAACAGTCGACGGCTTGCTGGACGTGCTCGTCCATCGACAGCGGTAGGTCTTCTGCAAAATCGTCCGGCTCCCACTCCGGTCCGTAGGGAGCAACGGTGATGACAAGCTTGTCCTGGGTTTCGGGGAACAGTGAATCGTCGTGGAAATGCATAGCGTGACTCCGATCGAGTGAATGAATTATCTTCGGGGCTGGGAAGAGAGATCAGAACGGTGCGTCGCCGATGATTCCGGCGCGCTCCATCTTTCGAACTGCGGGCCAGTAGTCCTGCACCGCGTAATGCTGTGTCGAACGGTTGTCCCAGATCGCGACGCTGTTCTCGGTCCAGCGCCACCGAACCTGATACTCGGGAATCTGGGCCTGACTGGCCAGGTAGGTGAGCAGGTTTCCGGCGCCGGGGGCGTAATCGATTCCGTAGCGGACGTTCTCGGGCGTGTGATAGTTCACGAGGTGCGTGGCAAACGAGTTGACGAATAGAATCTTCTCGTCGGTCTCCGGATGTGTTCGTACCACGGGATGTTCGGCGTCGGGAAAGCGTTCCCTCAGTTGGTGGCGCTGTTCGATCGGCATCCGAGCGCCGAAGGTCGACTCGATACTGTGCCTGGCACGCAGGTCCTTGATCTGCTCCTTGACCCGCGCCGGCAGATTCTCGTAGGCGAGTGCCATGTTCACCCAAATCGTGTCGCCGCCGACAGGAGGTGTTTCCACACAACGCAATACACATCCCATGGGCGGGTTGACGCGCCAGGTGGCGTCGCAGTGATACGCATTCTCGAAGTGCTCCGGCGGGCTGTCCAGGTCTTTGTAGATGCGGACCAGGCCCGGATGGTCGGGATCACTGCCCAGAGCTGGATGATCCTCCAGTTCACCGAATCGCTGGGCAAGTTCTACGTGCTCGGCTTTGGAGAAGTTCTGGTCGCGAAAAAACAGGACCTTGTGCTCGAGTAACAATGCCTTGATTTCGGCGAAGAGTGCATCGTCTCGCGCGACCTCTCCGAGATCCACCCCGGACAACTCTGCCCCGATCGAACAGGTCAATTTCTCGACGTGGATCGTGCTGGTCGACGGGAGCAGGTTTTCTGTCAACGTTGCAGTATTGGTCATGACAATTCCTCTGGGAAGTGCTGTTTCGGTTCAGACGGAGAAGACGGAGGAACCGATACTGCGACCGGACTCCATGTCGTGGTGCGCGCGCACCGCATCTTCGAGGGGGTATCGCTGGTTGATCTCGATCTTGATTCGCCCGGACTCGACGTGTGAGAACAGTTCGCCCGCCAATTCGGCACGTTCTGCGGGATCTGCGATGTAGTCAGCAAGTGCCGGACGGGTGACGAAGAGAGATCCCTTGACTGCCAACTGCATTGCCTGAATCGGCGGAGTAGGTCCGGACGCCGTTCCGAAGCACACCAGCAGCCCGCGCCTGGCAAGGCAATCGAGTGAGATGTCGAAGGTGGACTGCCCGATGCTGTCGTACACAACCGGCACGCCGACGCCCCCGGTGATCTCCTTGACGCGTGCGACGACGTCCTCGCGGGTGTAGATGACGACTTCATCGCACCCGTGCGCACGGGCAACGCTCGCTTTCTCGTCGCTCGACACCGTGCCGATCACTTTGATTCCCAACAGTTTTGCCCACTGGGTGAAGATCAGTCCGACACCACCGGCCGCGGCATGCAGCAAGACGGTGTCCCCCGCTTTCAACGGGTAGATGCGACGCAGAAGGTAGGCGGCGGTCAACCCTCGCATGGTCATGGCGGCTGCGGTGTCGAAGGCAATGCCGTCGGGAAGCGCGATCAGGTCGGACGCCGCCATGATCCGCTCGGTGGCGTACGCCCCCAGCGGACTGCCGGTGTAGGTCACGCGGTCCCCCACGGCAAAATCGACGACTCCTTCGCCGATCTCTTCGACCACGCCAGCGCCCTCGACTCCCATCCCGGCAGGCAATTGCGCAGGATAGAGGCCACTTCGAAAGTAGGTGTCGGCGAAGTTCAGCCCCACCGCCTCATGGCGAACCCGAACCTCTCCAGCACCCGGTCGTCCTACCTCGATCTCTTCCCAACGCATGACGGACGGTGTGCCGATCTCGTGGAATCGAATGGCGTTTGCCATCAATGCTCTCCAATTCTGTGGGGCGGGCTCGACTCGATTGCGATCGAGCTGCATTCGTACGCAACAACTTCCAGAAGTCGGTGCTCGACTTCGTGGTCGTGCCGAACTGATGTGAACAAAACTATGTGAGATCCGGCTCACATGCTTAACTTGACGAGACACACAACACAACATTTCGGGACATCGAGTAAAGGGGGCCCTATGAAGCCACTCGCCCGCTACGCATCACTGAACCGCTACGTCGACCTGTGCCGAACGGTGGACGTGGACGCCGTGGGCCTCATGAGGAGTGTCGGCCTGAGTCCGGCAAGCCTGGCGAACCCGGACCAATGGGTTCCGGCCGCCTCGATCGCGTCGCTCCTGGAGCGATCGGCAGCGGAGTCCGGACACGAAGACTTCGGACTCCTACTCGCCGGCCTGCGTCGACTGTCCAATCTCGGCCCCCTCAGCTTGGTCATCAGGGAAGAACCAGACGTCAGGAGCGCACTCGACGTACTGATGCGATACGAGCACACGTACAACGAGTCATTGCGCATCCGATTGAACGAAGTCAACGGACTCGCGACCCTGCGAGTCTCGCTCGAGGTCGGCGAACCGGTCGACACCAGACAGAGCGTCGAACTCGCAGTCGGCGCAACGCTGCAGATCCTGCGGAGTTTCCTGGGTTCTCGATGGCAACCGGTCAGCGTCGGATTCACGCACAATGCTCCGAAAGACACGAGCACGCATCGGCGAATCCTCGGCGACACGGTGGAATTCGATCACGAGTTCACCGGCATCGTCTTCTTCGCCGCCGACCTGGATGCGGCCAACCAACTGTCCGACGAGTTACTCCGGCCGTACGCTCGCCAGTTTCTCGACTCACTTCCTGCCTCGGAAACTTCCGATACCCTCAGCCGCACCAGGGAATTGATCGAAGTTCTGCTTCCGACCGGCCGGTGCTCTGTCGAGCAGGTGGCACGAAGCCTCGGGTTCGACCGGCGGACACTGCACCGTCATCTCGCCGAATCCGGAGATACGTTCACGGCCGTTCTCAATTCGGTTCGAAGCACCCTTGCGGAAAGATTTGTCGCCAATCCTCGCTATTCGTTGACCGAAGTCGCGGTACACCTCGGGTTTTCGACGCAAGGCAGCTTCTCGAGGTGGTTTCGCACTCAGTTCTCGACGAGCCCCAGCGCATGGCGGACCCAGCACTCGATCAGCTGACCAACACGACTCCGACGTAGGCGATCGTTGCCACCCACACAGTGGAAATCGCGGCCAGCACGAACGGTCGGGCGCCCACTCCTCGAATGACGCTCAGGCGCACACCCAGGCCGAGCGCGAACATCGCAGCGGCCAACAGTATCGTCTGCGCCGTCTTCGCCAGTCCCAGAAGCTCATCCGGCAAGATGCCCGTGGAGCGCAAGCCCATACAGCCGATGAACGCCACGACGAACAACGGAATCAGCGGAGGACGCTTCGCTGCAGTGTTGTCGGCCATCGTGCGTTGCCGGATGCTCAGAAATGCCATGACCGGCGCCAACATCAACACACGCGCCAGTTTCACGATGGTCGCGACACCCAACGCGGTTGCGCCGAGAGCGCTGCCGGCAGCCACTACTTGCGCAACCTCGTGGATCGAGCCACCGGCCCACATGCCTGCACCAATCTCGCTCATACCGAAACTTCTGGCCAACAACGGGATTGTCGGAATCATCAGAGTTCCGAAGATCACCACCAGTGCAACAGCGGTGAGCAACTCTTCCTCCCGCGCACTCACAACACCGTCCGCAGCAGCCACAGCGGCAGCACCACAGATCGAGAAGCCGCAGGCGATCAGAATTCTCTGCGTCCAACTCAATCCGAGAAGTTTTCCGGCATACATGGTTCCGGCGATACCGAGGAACACGATCGCCACCACAACGGCAATCACTCCCCAGCCCAGACCGACGATGTCGGAGAACATCAATTGCAGCCCGAGCAGAGCGATGCCCACCCGGAGTAGTCGTTTCGCCGAGAATGCCAGACCAGGTTGGAGTTTCGCCGGCAAGGCAACGGTGTTCGCCACCGCCGCACCCGCCACGATCGCAATCAGCAACGGACTCACTGCAGAGGTGAACTGACCGATCACCAGCGCGAACGCGGCGCCGAAAGCGCACAGCGCAAGTCCGGGCACCAATGCAGCGACGCTCGACCACCGTCGTACTTCTGACGAAGGGGCGACTGGTGGTTTCGCGGCCACGGACTTCACATCACGGTTCACTCATCCAGAGTCGTTCAGGGATCATTACTCCGGTAGGGCGATTTCTACCATCACGACATATCAAATCGATCTGAACATGAAGCTGGGTATAGCCTGTTTGCATGACCAGACGGTGGCCAGACCTCACCACTCTCGAGCTACTCATCGGCATCGATGACCACGGAAGTCTCAGTGCTGCAAGCCGTTCAGTGAATATTGCGCAGCCGAATGCAAGCCGCGCCGTGAAAGCACTCGAGCGACAACTCGGGATGCCACTCATTCACCGAAGATCAACGGGGGCGACATTGACGCCCCAAGGGACCGTCATCGTTCACTGGGCCCGCCGCGTCCTCGCCAACTCGAGCCAGCTTCTCGACGTGGCCGAAGGGATGCGGACCGAACGATCCGCGGAATTGACCGTCTGTGCCAGCATGACCGTCGCCGAACATCTGATCCCGGCCTGGCTCGGCATCTTTCGGTCACTACATCCTGGTGTCACCGTCCACCTTCAGGTCTACAACTCGACTCGCGTCCTCGAAGCCGTCGAGGTGGGAATGTGTGACCTCGGATTCGTCGAGTCGCCGACCACTCCGAAGAGCCTGTCCAGCGTCACCGTCGCGCGTGACTCGCTGGTCGTGGTCGTCCATCCGGATCATCCATGGGCGCGTCGACGAAAAACGCTGACCGTCGCCGAACTGGCAGCGACACCGCTGCTGGTGCGCGAACCCGGATCGGGAACCAGAACAACTCTCGACCTGGCGTTGCACGAATACGAGCGAGGTGCGCCCTTGTTGGAACTGGGCAGTTCGGCCGCGATTCGAACCAGCGTGCTCGGTGGCGTCGGCCCGGCGGTACTGAGCACGCTGGCCGTCGACGACCAGGTGAAGCAAGGAGAGCTTCGGGTCGTAGCCGTCGAAGGCTTGGATCTCGACCGATCCCTACGTGCAGTGTGGCGCCCGCCGCGTCAGCTCGAGGGCCCCGCAGGCGACCTGATGAAAGTAGTGCGTGCGAGCGGGTCCCGGAAATCCTGAAAGCGGCTTACTTCTTGTCGGCCTTCGCTGCGGCCTTTGCGGCCTTCTTGAACTCACGGACCTCGAGCAAAGACTGCTCGTCGACCACGTCGGCAATCGAACGCCTCGAACCTTCGAGGCCGTAGTCGCCGGCAGCTTCACGCCAACCCTTCGGCTCGACGCCGATCTGCTTGCCGAGCAATGCAAGGAAGATCCGGGCTTTCTGGTCGCCGTAACCGGGCAGAGCCTTGAGCCGCTTCAGCACTTCCTTGCCATCGGGGTTGCCCGAAGTCCAGATCGCCGCGGTGTCGCCGTCGTAGTTCTCGACGATGAACTGGCACATGAGCTGGATGCGCTCGCCCATCGACTTGGGGAATCGGTGCACAGCCGGGGGCTCGGCACAGATCGCGATGAACTCGTCGGTGTCCATGTCGGCGATTCGCCTGACATCGATGCTGCCGAGCCGATCCGCCAGCTTCTTCGGACCGAGGAAGGCCGTTTCCATCGGAACCTGTTGATCGAGAAGCATTCCGATCAGCAAAGCCAACGGGTCTTCGGCGAGGAGGGCATCAGCTTCGGGGTCACCGACAAGGTTCAGATGAAGTGCCATGAGTCCGATACTGCCACGTCAGGCAGCAGTTGAGACCGGCGCCGACGCATCCGGCGCCGGAATCTTCCACTTCTTCCAGCCGAACAGAACCAAGGTCGAGACCGCGGCAAGCGTGAAGACCCAGAGGTAGACGCCGACGGTCGGAATCCGCAGATACTCGGGCGGCACGAACATGAACAGGCCCATTCCGATGAAGCGATCCGTACCCGGAATGACCGACGGGTCCCACCAGGTGTGAGACCAGTTCAAGACCGGGAGCAGGAAAACGAACGGCGCCACCCACGCCCAGCGCTTCTTAGACACCATCGCGTAGTGCGCGGCGAGGACGACCAGCGGGACGAACCACACCCAGTGATGACCCCACGAGAACGGCGAGACAGTGGTCGCCGTCAACCCCGTCATGGTGAGGCCGAGCAATTTCTGACCGTGCCGGTGAGCAACCCACGCGGCACCGAGTCCGAGGCACACCGCAAGCGCACTGAAGACGAGGACCAGAATCCGCGACGGCGTCGGAGTGTGAGTGAGCTGAGCGATCAAACCGGACACGGACTGATTGCTCGGAGCATCCGTCGGTCCGACGCGTTCGCTGTCGACGAGAGTGCCGGTCCAGTACTTGTACGCATCGTTGTAGATCACGACGAAGCCGATCGCAACGGTCGCAGCGAACGTCACGACGGCAGTCACCAACGCACGCCATTGGCGCGTGATGAACAGGTATGCCCAGAAGAAGGCCGGCGTGAGCTTCACACCCGCGGCAATACCGGCTCCGATTCCGCGGAGACGACTCTTCTCGTCCCGGCCTAGATCCCACACGATCAGGAGCAGCAGGAATATGTTGATCTGCCCGAGCCAGAGCGTCGTACGTATCGGTTCCATGAACAGGAAGATCGTGGTCGCCAACGCACTGACGGCGTACGTCTTCGCGTCGAGCCGATAACCGAGGTACTTCCAGCACAACACGATCACGGCGAACAAGGCTGCGATGTTCAAGCCTGTCCACACGACAATCGCCTGTTTGAACGAGAGCACCGCCCACACCGTGAACAGCAAAGCGGCAAACGGGGTGTACGTGAACATCATTCCTTGCAGAACCGGTCCGTCGTACAACGGAAGGCCCTGAACCACGACGCTGCCGCCGTGGCGGTAGACGTCGAGGTCGAGGAAGTTGTCGAAGATTCCCCAGTACCGCGTATTCATCGGCACCGCGAACAGGACCATCAGCACGGACGCGACTGCCAGAACGCCGAGTACGACGAACCCGAGAACCCCGACACGGAGACTGCGTCGCGGAATGTCTGCTTCGATGACC
Organism: Rhodococcus sp. NPDC059969; assembly: GCF_042738325.1. Classification (NCBI taxonomy): domain Bacteria; kingdom Bacillati; phylum Actinomycetota; class Actinomycetes; order Mycobacteriales; family Nocardiaceae; genus Rhodococcus; species Rhodococcus sp. NPDC059969. The sequence goes on from NZ_JBHWUF010000001.1 coordinate 166,692, forward strand.
GACTCTGAATTCGCGGTGTGTGCCTCGAAAGAAGGCCCATCCGAAGCGTTGATCGCGCCCGTCACTACAACCTCCGGGATTCACACCCTATGTCGGGAATTGATGCTTCGAACGGTACAAGACCAGACCAAAAAGTACCGACCGGGCACGCCGCTTCGAACGCTCAGATCTCGGAGAGACGCGATTCGGTGGCTGCGAGCAGGACACACGTAGCGACGCCGTCCATGGCAACTTCGAGTTCAGCCGTGGACGGGAAACTCGGGGCCAACCGGATGTTCCGGTCATCCGGATCCGTGCTGTATGGGAAAGCCGATCCGGCAGCGGTGAGCGCGATACCGGCGTTCTTCGCCAGTTCGATGACTCGCTTGGCTGTGCCGTCGACCACGTCGAGGCTGATGAAGTATCCGCCCTTCGGCTCGGTCCAGGACGCGACCTTCGACGCACCGAGGCGGTCCTCGAGGATCCGCAATACGAGCTCGAACTTGGGCGCCAGGAACGCGCGATGCTTCTCCATGTGCGCACGAACGCCGTCGGCATTGCCGAAGAAACGCAGGTGGCGAAGCTGATTGACCTTGTCCGGCCCAATGCTCTTCTTGCCGAGGAACTTCTGGTACCAGGCAAGGTTTTCTGCCGAGCTACCGAAGAAGCTCACACCGGCGCCGGCAAAAGTGATCTTGGACGTCGACGCGAACACGAGCGGACGGTTGGGGTGTCCGGCCTCCGCTGCCATCGACAGAATGTCGTAGGAAGGTGCAGTCTCGCCGACGAGCGGATGCACGGCATACGCATTGTCCCAGTACAGGCGGAAGTCAGGCGCAGCTGTCGGCATCGACGCCAGCGTCCGGACAATTTCTTCGGAGTACACGGCACCGGTGGGGTTCGCGTAGACCGGAACAGCCCACATGCCCTTGATCTGCGGATCTGAGGCGACAAGTTCGGCGATCTTGACGACGTCAGGTCCGTCATGGTTCATCGGCACAGCGATCATCTCGATACCGAGAGACTCGGTGATCGCGAAGTGACGGTCGTAGCCCGGTGCGGGGCAGAGGAACTTGACCTTCTCTTCACGCGCCCACGGCCGAGCTGAATCCGGTGTGCCGTGCAGGAGTGAGAACACGACATTGTCGTGCATGATCTCGAGGCTCGCGTTGTTGCCGGCGAGAAGGTTCGCAACAGGGATACCCAGCAGCTCGCCGAAGATGGCGCGCAGTTCCGGCAGACCGGTGAGCCCACCGTAGTTACGGCAGTCGGTTCCGCTTCCGTCTCGGAAATCACCGTCGCCGGGCAGCGTCAGCAACGCTGCGGAAAGATCGAGTTGCTCCGGCGAAGGCTTACCGCGAGTCAGATCGAGTGCGAGCTTCTGCGCCTGGAGCTGCGTGTACTTCGCGCTCTGGCTCTCATGCTCGGAGGTGAGTTCTTCATGGCTCATCAACCCGATCTGGGTTTGGATAGGCATCCGGAGCGGCCTTTCACCGACGAGGCGGGGTCGGGTATGTGAAAAAATAGAGGACCCCGCGCACCCGGCAGAGCCCGTTGACCCTTGCTGCCTTCCGGCCCTGGGGGAGTTCACAGGATGCGCGCCGCGCGGGATCCAATGAACAGTGTAGACGGCTTTCGCCGGCCGCTGCACACCACCTACCGGGGTGGAGATGCAAACCCTGAGATCCACCGGTTCTTCGCAGGTCAGGCACCCGTTTAACGCTTCGCGCTCGCGATTGGGTATGCTGCTCCACGGAGGATTCGCCTAGTGGCCTATGGCGCTCGCCTGGAACGCGGGTTGGGTTAACGCCCTCAGGGGTTCAAATCCCCTATCCTCCGCCACAGGAACCCCTGTGAACTGCTGAGAAGCGGTTCACAGGGGTTCTTTTTTGCCCGAGTTCAGGCACGTCGCATGAACGAACCGCCGTCGAAGGGTAGGTCGTCGCCGACCGGCGCGCGGTCGGCTCGTCGCAGCACGTCAGGTTCGGGTGCGGCCGGTGTCTGATCGAACGCGTCCACTGCATTGAATGCGGTCATTGCCCTCGCGACACGAGGGTCGAGAAGGAGCGGGGCGCGTAGTTCCTGCGCCGCCGACGCTGCTGCCGCAGAAGCGGTTCGGTGAGCCGCTGTGATCGAGGCGGAGAGCGCAGCCGCGCCGACCCGAAGACAACCCTCGGTCAGTTGCAGGTCAGTGATCGTGCCGTATGCATCGACCTCCACGCTGACGGCACCACCTCCCGCCTCGGCGCGGGCGCGAACCTTCCCGACCTCGGCGTCGACTTGGCGAGCGAGAACAGTCAACTCGGGAAACGAGGATGCGGGCCCCGTCACGGCTGATCGATCTGCACCGGCGCGTTCGGATGATCCGACGCGTCGGGTCGGGGGAAGCACGGCGACGATCCAGCCAAACTTGCTCCCCGCGCATACTCGTCGAGAACCATTCGATATCCATCCGGCAAGATTGTTTCAGTACTCGTCGTATCCCCAGCGGAGTCGTACGTTCGCGATGCCCAGCCGCGCTCATCCCACAGATTGCGAATCGCATCGCCGAAACCTGGAATGCTCGAGGCGTCAGAAGACGTGAGGAAGTACGTCACCCCGTAGTCCACGGACGTGTCCTTCGACAGATTGCTGTCGTTGCACGGGACGGTGCTGCCCGGGCTGAGGGTGACCTTTTGGTTCAGCTCGGAATACCGCGTCAGGTAGGCGCCCTGCGGCAGTATCGCGATCGTTTCGGTCAGGTACTCGATCACCTTGGCTTGTGCTTGCGCGCGAGTCAGATTCACGTCAGCTTCCGTCACTTTTGCGTTCTCCGTCGTCGTACACGCCGACAGCAGCACTGCCACCGCGATACCGCTCGAACCGAATGCCCTACGGCGTCGAGTTGAGTTGGTCATGGCGCTCCTAGTCCCGCGATAACGTGGCCCATACCGGCAAGAGCCGGATTGTTGATTTCCCAGTACTCACTGTGTGCGGCCGGGTTGGGGAGCACACCCAACAGTCCGGCGTCGATCCCGGTCCCGGGTGCGGACTCGATGACAGTGGCGCCGAATCCGATCAACGGAAGATCGTTCGCGGGGTTCGCGCCGTGCGAGAGACCACCGAACACGTCTCCGATCATCGGAACCGGATCATTGGCCGCGGCCGTGGCGTATACGTGGCCGCCGACGTGTTCGGGGCTGATGCCCTCGAGCGAAAGTCCCTCGACCCGGTCCATTCCCACTCCAGGGCTTCCCACGAAGAACAGATCGTCCGCGTCGATGGACCGTCCGTCCGAGGCCGCAGCGCCGATCACGGTCGATCCGTAACTGTGCCCGATAACCGTGTTGTGCGAAGGCACACCATCGTGGGACGCGCGAAGTCCGTCTTGGAACCGGCCGAGCGATCCGGCGCCGCCGTCGGCATACCCGTCGAGACCTGCTTGCGGGATCGTTTGCGGCGCATCGTATCCGTACCAGGTCGTCACCGAAGTCGACCCTGAAATCCCGGCCCTTTCCAACGCCTTTTGTCCCGAATCCAACATGGCCTGTGAGCGATCGATGTCGCCGCCGATGGTTCCCAGGTGGCTGCCGGTGCCAGGTACGAACGTTGCGACGTTGGTCGCGGTATCCGGATTGTTCAGTGCCACGATGGCACGACCTTTGCCGTCGACGCCGAGCAGGTACTTCTCCGAATCACCCTCCTGAGCGAGAGCGAGGTCGATCTGGTCGGCGAGGACACCGTATCCGTCGAGACGCTGCCGCAGGTCCACGCGTTGCTGCTCCCACCGCTCGTAGTCGCGGCGCGCCTGCTGGTCCGCCTCGTCCACACCGCCCGCGTCTGACGGAATGTTGCGCCCCTGAGCCCAATCGGGGTGCTCACCGTCGAGATCGGAGAGTTCGGTCGACGTCGACGATTGCAGATTGCCGAGGTTGATCCGGTTGAAATGATCGCGATCTGCGGCCGGCATCCCGTCCCTGTTTCCGATTCCCGGATCGAACGCCGCGAGAGCATCTTTGTCGCTCGGGGACAGTGATTCCCAGAATTCGTTGAACTCCCTCGCGCCGTCCGGAGGGAACGCGTTGCCGTCCAGGATCGCGGCCACCTCCGCGCTCATGGTCGGCCGGGCGCCTGGGTGCTGTGCGAGATCGGTGAGGTCTCCTGCTGCCTTCGACAAGGCCGCGGCAGCATCCTCGTCGAGGCTTCCCGCCGTGTGCAGGGCAGGAATCAGTCGCGCCTCGAACCTACGTGCCTGCTCGTCGAACGCAGCCTGCCCCAAGATGTCGAGTGCGGTGTTGCCGCTTCCGTACCGAGGTGCGCTCACCCGGCCGTCGTCGGCAACAGCCACCCCCTCCGCGATCGCACCGTCGGCGATCTCGATCACCGCCGCTCGCGCCGGCTCCAACGCGGAAGCGGCTTCACTCAGCGCGTCGGCTTCGGCAAATACTCCCGTGGTGAGATGCGTCGCGGCGATACTGTCAGCTAGCGCTCGCGCCGATGCTGCAGCTGAGGCTTCGCCTTTCCAGTGATCGAGTGCGGAGTCGACCGAGCGGTGTGCCGATTCCACAGCACGCATGAAGTAGCGGTTCTTCTGCTCCAATTCCGTTGCAGCGGTAGCGAAACCAGCCGGATTCCACGCGCGGACCTGAGAGATCGTCGCCATCTACACAGCCGCCTGGTAGGCGGCCAGTCGGTTCCGGAAAGCAACCTCGACAGCCTCGTAGTCATTCGCGCTGAATTGGGCGGCGTCGGCCATCGACGTCAACATCTCCGAAGTAGCGCGGTATCCGGCGGTAATCGGGTCACCGGCCCGCGCGGCGGCGAGACCGCTTGCCGAATCCGGCATCGCTGCAGCCGCGTCAGCGAGAATTCCGGACACGTCGATGCCGGCGATCACGGCACTTTGGTCTCGCGCGGCGTTGGCCAACACCCGTAGCGACTCGACATCTGCTTGCAGTACTTCGTTCCCCACCCAAGCCCCCCGGCTTCGAATCGACGTGCGAAAAAGCAGAGTAACAGCGCATCGACTGCTTTAGAACCACGCAATTTCGTTTGACAGACTCACAAACCCGAAGACACACTTTCCGTCCAACCCAAAGATCGGGAGTACGCGTGATTGCCGGCCAGACCAATCTGCTCGCAGATTGCAGCAGTTGCTTCGGCCTGTGCTGCGTCGCGCTCCCCTTTTCCAAGTCTTCCGACTTCGCGGCCAACAAGAATGCCGGCGACCCCTGCAAGAACCTGCAGGAGGATTTCGGTTGCGGCATTCACACTGGATTGCGAAAGAAGGGCTTCACCGGTTGCACCGTCTACGACTGTTTCGGTGCGGGACAGAAGGTTTCACAGCATACCTACCACGGCGTCAGCTGGCGTGACGCCACTGAGACCGGGTCGGACATGTTCGAAACCTTCCCTGTCGTACGCCAATTGCACGAACTGCTCTGGTATCTCGCCGAAGCCCGCTCGCTGAAGCAGACCCACTCGATTCGGAAGGAACTCGACGCTGCACTCGCAGAGACCGAAACCCTGACCAACGGCACACCTTCGCAGATTCAAGCCGTTGACGTCTCAGCACACCGAGCGGCAGTCAACACACTGCTCTTGCAGACGGGTGACCTTGTGCGATCACCGATCTCAGGCAAGAAGGGTCGCAAACTCGACCACCGCGGCGCAGACCTCATCGGCGCCAAACTTCGTGGTTCCGATCTACGCGGGGCCAACTTTCGCGGGACCTATCTGATCGGGGCAGACCTCCGCGGCTGCGATCTCGATCGAGCCGACCTGATCGGTGCAGACTTACGCGGCACCGACATTCGCGGTGCAAAACTCCGCGGCAGCATCTTTCTCACTCAGTTCCAGATCAACGCGGCGATCGGCGATTCGGCTACCACGCTTCCCGATTCGTTGACCCGCCCCAGCCACTGGGCCTGAGCCAGACGACTGTTGGCGACTGTCAGCTCCGTCGACGGAGCACAACCTTGTTGGCTTCCGGATCGACGGACACCCACGGCGGGTCACCATCGGTTCCGTCCTCACGATGCATCAACGCACTCTGCCGTTGCTCGAATTCATGGTGCTTTGATCCCTGAAACAAGGCAGCAACCTCTTCGAAGCCCGCGGCCGATACCGGACGAGTCGTGCGTCCCCGGGTCCACGGCAGTGCCCGGCCGCCGGTGAGTCGGTTCCAGAGAGTCTCGGCGAATGCGAACAGGACCAGAAGCACGAGCAAGCCTGGCAGCGTCAACGCAAACAGAGTGCCCATGAGAGAAGTCTAGCGACTGACGCCCCCAATTCCGCGACTTCCGATTGGCCTACTTTGCCTAGCTCCTCGGTCCATGATCTGCAACAATGCAAGCTGTTACGACTAGTAACACCTTCGGGGGGAGGATTTTCACGTGAGTTTGATACTTGCAGCTACTGATCGTGCGGAGCTTGTCCAGACGCTCGGAACCGAATTAGTATATTTCGGGCACCAGGTACAGCTCGCCCGCACCGGGCGTCGACTACTCGACGACCTGGACACCGACAGTTTCGACATCGCCGTGATCGACCTACTGTTGCCGGACATCGACGGCTACGAGATCGCACGACAGATCCGCCTGCGCAGTTCGATGCCGATCATGATGTTGGTGGACACCCGCGAGGACATCGACGAAGCACCTCATCGCACTGTTTCGGACTTCGTGCTGAATCCGATCGATTCTCACGCGCTCGATCTTCGAGTCACCGCAATTCTTCGTTAAACCACACACCCCACTGCCGGCAAACACCTACGTCACGGTGACCTACTCCTCGATCGACGTGCGATGACGGCGACGATGGGCGGAAAGCTGCTGGTCCTCAGCCGGACCGAATGGCGAGTGCTCCTGGAACTGTCAACCGAGCCGGGGCGTGTGTACTCGCGTGATCACCTGATCCGAAACGTCTGGGGTTCCGCCCACGAAAAGACGCGTGTAGTCGACGCGACCATTCTCAGCCTGCGGTCCAAACTCGAATCCGATCCCGCGAAACCGAAATATATCAAAACGATTCGGGGGTTCGGATACCGCTTCGGCCCGGTCGACTGAACTCACCTTCGTGTCGGTGCCGCTCGATAAGCTCTTGCCATGGGTTGGTACACACCACAATCGGTCGCCCCGGATCTCTCCGACATCCTGGTGTGCGGCTGGACGGCGTGTGCAGAAGGCGAGCACCTCCTCGTGCCCGATGCGTGCATGGACGTGCTGTGGATACGTGGCGTCGGCATTCGCGTCTGTGGCCCCGAAACCGCTGCATGGTCATTCACTCTTCCGCCCGGAACACGCTCCGTGGGTGTTCGATTCCGCCCTGGATCAGCCTCGCCGATGCTGCGAACTTCGGCGTCCGAGCTTCGGGATTCTCGCGCCGACCTCGGCGATGTAACCGACGCACGTACAGAACGAATACTGTTGAACCGCTTGGAAAATTCCGAAGACCACAAACAGGTCTCCATCCTCGAAGATGCTGTCCGAAGTTGGGCAAGTTCGAGTTTCCGTCACGATCCGGTGATCAACCATGTTCGCACCGCACTGTCCGAACATTCGTGGAATGTCAGCTCGCTCGCCGACGCGGCGGCCCTGACTTCGCGCCAACTCCAGCGTCGTTGCAACGACGCCTTCGGGTACGGTCCTGCAACGCTGCGCGCAATCTTGCGTCTCCAGCGCTTCATGGCACTCGCTCGCAGTCGACCCGCGTTGGGACTCGCTGAATCCGCTGCCCACTGCGGATTCAGCGATCAGGCCCACTTGACGCGTGAATGCCGCCGAATCTCGTCGCTGACCCCGGCGGCTCTACTCCGAACCCAAGCCCCCGACTGGCACGGGTCGGATACCGTCGTCGCTCTGACCGAGGGCGACGCGGTCGCATAGGCGCGACCGTCGTTCCCTGGCCGTCACTTTTGACTGAAAAGCGTCCTTGCCGACCACAGGCCGCCAAGGGAAAGAACTGCGACCGTCATGTAGTAGTAACTCGGAGCGTCGAGCGAGCCTGTTGTACTGATCAACCAGGTCAATACCAACGGCGCGATTCCGCCGAGCAAAGTCACTCCGAGGTTGTACGACAAGGACATCCCGGTAGCCCGGATCTCCGCCGGGAACAGCGAACTCATCAAGGCAGGCAACGGACCGAACGCAAACGCCATGATGACCCCCAGGACCGAAACAACCAGGACGAGCGTCAGAGTCGACGGGTGATCGACCATCAATTTGAAGAGCGGCCAGGCCAACACGATTGCCGCGACGGCGGCCCAGGTCATGACTCGAGCAGGTCCGACCCGGTCTGCAAGATGACCGATCAACGGCACGGTGATCAAGGTGACCAGTCCGGCGACGATACCGCCGAGGTAGCCGGCCGAGGCGGATACTCCGAGATTCTTAACGGCAAACGTCGGCATGTACAAGATGAGATAGATCGAGATAGTCGCGACGCCGACTACTGCGGCACCGGTGAGCACCCGGCCGAGATGCCTGGTCAGCGTCGTCTTGAGTGGGGCCTTTTCCGGGACGCTCGTCTTGAAATCGTCCGTTTCGTCGAGCTTGGCACGGATGTAGAGACCGACCGGACCGACGATGATGCCGAAGAAGAACGGAACGCGCCAGCCCCACGAGTAAAGCGCTTCATGCGAGAGATGGGTATTGAGCACGTATCCGAACAGCGATGCCAGGAAAACCGAAGCACCCTGGCTGGCAACCTGCCAGGAAGAGTAGAACGCCTTCTTGTGCGGTGCAGTTTCCACGAGGAAGGTTGTAGCAGTACCGAATTCACCGCCAGCGGAGAATCCTTGAATGAGCCGCGAAACCAGGATGACGACGCCGGCCCACGGTCCGATCATCGAGGTCGTCGGTGCCACGGCCATGATGAGCGTGCCGATCATCATGAGCATCATCGTCAACGTCAAAGCGTTTTTGCGCCCGCGACGGTCTGCGTAGCTGCCGAGAACCATCCCGCCCAGTGGCCGGATGACGTACGAGATTGCGAACGTCGCGAACGTCAGTATCAAGCCGAGTGTGTTGTCGCCACCGGGAAAGAAGTTATGGGCGATGACCACTGCGAATGCCGCGTACACGATGACGTCGAACCACTCGAGCGCAGCGCCGAGTGAGCTGCTGATCACCGCCTTGCGAGCAGCGGCCAGGCGTTCCGGGGTGACTGTTCCGGAGGTTGGCGTAGTTGCCGTGGACATGGTTTTCCTTAGGGGGTGAGGGGTGGGTCAGGCGCGGGCGTGAGCGACGACGTTCCGAACGAACTGCTCGCACTGTGCCAATTGGTCAAGTGTCACGTACTCGTCAGGTGCATGCGCCTGAGTGATGCTTCCCGGCCCACACACAACAGTGGGGACACCGATACTTGCGAACATCCCGGCCTCGGTGGCGTACGCGACCTTTTCGTCCGAGGGTCGACCACCCCATCGTTCGACCAGTGCAGCCGCCGAAGCATTCGCATCCGTCTCCAGCGGAGGAACCGAGGCCGAGACGTGCATCGTCACGGAGGCCGACGGATTCTCTTCCCGCATCAGTGTTTCGATCCGATTCGCTTCGGCGGCAAAGCGTTCGAGCAGATCTGCGGCGCCTGCTGTGCTGATACTCCTGAACTCGAAAGTGATGGAGCAATCTTCGGGCACTGTGTTGACTGCTATTCCGCCGGACACGAGATTGACCGAGCATGTTGTCCAGCCCACGTCGAATGCGTCGTCGTACGGGCCGGACGCACGGAGCTCGTCGGCCACGCTTCTGACAAATCGAATCAACTCGGCGCCGTATTCGATCGCGTTCACTCCCCGCGGAGTGAGCGACGAGTGTGCCGAAACGCCCTGCAGATCAACACGTATGACATTCATCGACTTGTGTGCGCGAATGACTCGCATCTCCGACGGTTCTCCGACAATGCACACATCAGGGCGCAGGTTTCGGGCGACAACTTCCTCGACCAATCCGGTCGCACCGATGCAGCCGACTTCCTCGTCGTAGGAGAATGCGAAGTGAATCGGCTTCGCCAGCGGCCGAGCAACGATGTCGGGGATGGCCGCGACGACGATCCCGATGAACGACTTCATGTCGCACGTGCCACGTCCGTACAGGCTTCCGTCGCGAACGTCGGGAGTGAAAGGGTCGGTACTCCAGTCTTGATCGTCGACCGGCACTACGTCTGTATGGCCGGAGAACATCACACCGCCGGCAGTACTCCCGTCAGGAGGGGTGAACGTTGCCAACAAGTTGAGCTTCGTTCCCTCGTCATCGGGAACAAGTACCGGCTCGACCCCATGGCGACGTAGTTCCGCCGCAATGAGATCGATCAACGGTCGATTGCTCACGGCACTCGTCGTATCGATTCCGATGAGGCGTTGCACCCACTCGAGGCTTCTCTCGGTCGGAACAGCGGACAACGTGGTGGACGGCATCAGGATTCTCCTTTCACAGCGGGAACGCCGTGGGCACTCGCCGCCGCGTTCTGCCCTTCGAGCATGAATGAAGTGATCCCAGACACAATGAAGATGCACGATACTTGCACCATGATCGAAGAAACGCAGGATTCCGCCGTACTGGACGACGTCGACCTCGCCCTGATCAATTGCCTGCAACTCGACCCGCGAGCGTCGTGGCGCACGGTTGGCGACGCGCTCAAAGTCGATCCGGTTACCGTGGCTCGCCGCTGGCAGCGGCTACAGGATTCCGGCACCGCCTGGGTCTCTGCCAGGGCAACAGGCCATGGCCGTCCGGAATCGTGTCTGGCTTTTGTCGAAGTCGATTGCACGACTTCGAACGCGTTGACGATTGCAGAACGTCTTGCACGCTGGCCGCACGTGCTGAGCGTCGAACACACAAGCGGCCCAGGCGACTTGACTCTTCTCGTCGAGGTCAGAGACATGGCTTTCCTGTCGCGCTTCCTGCTTCGGTCGCTCGCGTCGGTACCCGGGATCGTCAGTTCGCGTGCACACCTCGTCACCGAGGTCTTCGCGATCGGAGACGACTGGAAATTGCAGGTACTCGATGCAGCGCAGCGGGCGACGATGACAGACCGGCCTGTGCGCTACAAATACGCGCCGACGGATCAGCGCCATCATGGGAAGGCGTTCGACGCTGTCGACCGCCAATTGATCTTGAAACTGGGTGAGGACGGTCGATCGTCGATTACAGAGCTCACAGTCGGTACCGGCCTCAGCGAAAGTACGGTCAGGCGGCGCCTTGCCGAATTGACGTCGCGCAACCAGATCGTGTTCCGCTGCGACGTGTCTCTGCCACTGTCCGGCTGGCCCCTCGTGACCTGGGTGTGGGGATATGTCGATCCCACAGACCGCTCGACGATTCGTGCGCTGGTGGAACGAGTGCCGGGAACGCGCGTGTGCATGCGGATCTCCGGAGGCCGCGCCAACACACTGCTCGCGATCGCCGCACACTCCCTGCGCGAAACTCCCATTACCGAAGTACAACTCGCCCAAGAGGCACCGGGCCTGGTGGTGCTGAACAGGTCAGTAGTGCTGCGATCCATGAAGAGGGTGGGCCGACTTCTCGACGACGAGGGCAAGAGTGCCGGTGTCGTACCGATGGACATCTGGGCAGAAGCCCCAGAGATCGAGTGAATGTCCGAAATAATCAATCATGAAGCGCTGTGGCGGTGAAGGATTGTTGTCATGACTTCAACAGAGATCTCCCCCGCCCAACGCTATCGGGATCTGGCCGCCGAATTCACGGCGCGGATCGACGCTGTACCCGCAGATCGCTGGGGCAACGATTCCCCCTGCGAGGGCTGGACCGCCCGCGACGTGGTGAGGCACGTGCTCGACAGCGAACGAGACATGGTCAAGGTAGTCGGCCTCGAATTGGCACCCGGTCCGTCGGTTGACGACGACCCGTCCGCCGCCTGGGCGGCCGTGCGCGATTCGATGCAGGCAATTCTGGACGACCCGGCAAAGTCCACCCTCGAATACGACGGGCACTTCGGCAGGACCAACCTCGGAGCCACGGTCGAAGGGTTTTTGTGTTTCGATCTGGTCATCCACGGTTGGGACCTCGCGGCCGCAACCGGCACCGATACGGCGATGCGAGACGCGGACGTGGACTGGGTGTCTGAGATCGCCGCGGGCCTGGGCGACTCGATCCGCATGAGCGGCGTGTGCGGCCCGGAAGTACAGGTTCCGGACAACGCTGACAAAGCGACGAAACTCCTTGCTTTCCTCGGCCGGAAGGCGTGAAAAAGCACCCCTGACGTGGGCATTACTTCCATACACATGTAATGTCGCGGTATGCCAGAGCGTCGAAAATCCTCCACGAGTCCAGACCTGCTTGCGGCGGCATTGTTCGACGTCGCTGCAGAATCCGGACTGGAAAATGCCAGCGTCCGCGAGGTCGCAAAACGGGCGGGCGTCTCGATCGGCGCAGTGCAACATCATTTTTCGACCAAGGACGAGATGTTCGCATTTGCACTGCGAACACTCGTCGATCGATTGTTGACAAGACTGGCCGAGTCGTCCGCCGACGCGGACCCGCATGCCTCTCTGTTCCAGGCGCTCTCGCAACTGCTGCCCCTCGACGAACAACGCACGCGCGAGGCGCATGTGCTCGCCGCATTTGCCGTGCGTGCCGCAACCAGTGAGTCACTCTCCGAAATCCGCCGGACAACTCTGTTCACAATCCGCACCGGCATCTCGACGGTATTGATCGGGATCGGAACTCCAGAAGCGGAAACCAGAGCGGCACTTCTGCTTTCAACCGTCAACGGGTTGGCACTCGACGCACTCGGAAGTCCCGCCATGTATCCGCCGCAGTACCTCGATCACGCTTTGGAAACCGCGATCCGCCTCACCCTGCACGACGCCGAGAATCCGCTGGCCTCCGTCGGGCTCGCCAGCTGACGTGGCCGGAGCAGGACGCTTCGCGCCGAGCCCGTCCGGCGATCTCCATCTGGGAAACCTCCGGACTGCCCTCTTGGCCTGGCTGTTCGCCCGCACCAGCGGGCGCGACTTCCTCATTCGGGTAGAGGATCTCGATCGTGTCCGACCCGGAGCGATGGAACGGCAACTCGACGATCTGCGTAGGCTCGGCCTCACCTGGGACGGCCCAGTCGTCTTACAGTCACACCGTCTTCCCTTGTACCACAAGGCTATCGAACTATTACGCGAGCGTGACCTGACCTATCCTTGCTTCTGCACACGCAAGGAGATCCTGCAGGCACCGTCCGCTCCCCATGCTCCCGACGGCGCCTACCCCGGCACGTGTCGGAACCTTTCGGAGGCCGAACGCGCCGAGAAATCGGCAAGTGGCCGATCCCCCGCGCTGAGGCTACGGGCCGGCATCGACTCGTTCACCGTCCATGACGAACTGTTCGGCGAGGTGACGGGACAAGTCGACGACGTCGTCCTGCTCCGCGGTGACGGCGTACCCGCCTACAACCTCGCCGTTGTCGTCGACGACGGCGCGCAGAACATCGACCAAGTGGTCCGCGGCGACGACCTCCTGACCTCGGCTCCACGCCAGGCCTACCTCGCTCGACTGCTCGACATCGAACCACCGTCGTACGCCCACGTTCCTCTCGCTTTGAACAGTGAAGGCAAACGCCTCGCGAAGCGCGACGGCGCAGTGACTCTTGCAGATCAACTCGAGGCCGGACGCAGTGCTGCACAGGTTCTGACGATGATCGCGTCGAGCATCGGCCTCGCCGAACCCGGCGAAGTTGTCACACCACCACTATTGGCGGATCGATTCGATTCTCGGAAGATCCCCCGGACCCCGTGGATTTTCCCGGCGAAGTAAGTGAAGGATCGATTGGCACCTCGTCGGGACAAAAGCTCGATTGTCCGATATACCAAAGCCGTCCGCAATAGCTATTCGTTGGCAATTCTCGAATAGTGAAGTACGGTCAAGACTGGCGAAGGCAGTTCAGGGCGAGTGATCCCTGCAAAACTACGCCCGGGATCTGAACCTGGAATCCGACCGCAGTACCCACTTGCAGCATCCACGCTGACACGCACGTGCGGCACGGGCGACTCAGGACGAAAAGGAATACGCATGGTCCGCGAGCTTCGCGAGGCACTCGACGACCATCAATTCGAGGTGTTGTATCAACCCCAGGTCAATCTGAACTCGTCAGCAATTATCAGCTATGAAGCCCTTCTGCGGTGGCGTCATCCACTTCGAGGGTTGATCGAGCCTCAAGATTTCATGCGCTCCGCCGAGTCTTCCGGACTCATCATTCCCATCGGATTACAAGCTCTGGACATGATTTGCGCCCAGACAGCGTCGTGGCCCGAGCACATGATGGTCGCGGTCAACTTTTCGCCTCGCCAACTCGCTACCCCGCACGCCGCTCACGAAATCCTCGGAGCGCTCGACAGTTCACAAACCCCACTGAGCAGAATCATCGTGGAAGTCACCGAACTCGGCGTCGTCGGTCGGCATGCCGCCGAGACTCTTCACATTCTGCACAACGAAGGAATTCGAATTGCTCTCGATGATTTCGGGGCGGGCTTCGCATCGTTCTCCGCGTTGTCGGAATTGCCGCTCGACATTCTCAAGATCGACCAATCGTTGACCTGGGCGGTCAGCGCAGCGGGTCGTGCTGGAGAGCGCGCCTTCATGGTCATGGAGTCCATCGCCGGCATCGCTAGGAAGCTCGGGCTCGATTCGATAGCCGAGGGCGTCGAAACCGCCGAACACGCAGCCAACGTCTTGCGCGCCGGCTGCGACATGGGCCAGGGCTATTACTTCGGGAAACCACTTCCTGCGTCGTCCACCGTCACTCCGGTGTGAGCGCTAGTCACTTCAGTACGACGCCACTTCAGTACGACGACGATGCACTCGCTATGAGTGCGACTACGAGAATCACGGCGAAAATCGCCAAGAAAGCCGCTCCGACCGCAATTCCGGCTATTGCAAGCCCGCGTCCCTGTTGACCTGTCTGCTTGATTTGATTGAGCGCGACAATACCCAAGATGATTCCGACGATTCCGCCGAGACTGTAGAAGCAACCGCCTGCAAGCGACACAACCAGCGATGCAATTGCAAGACCGTTGGTGCCGACCGGCTGCATCGGCGGTGCGTACCCACCCGCGAATTGATTCGGCTGACCGTACGGGTTCGGAGGTTGGCCATACTGAGCCTGTCCGTATTGACCTTGTCCGTATTGTCCGGGTTGCTGATATTGATTCTGCTGGTATTGATTCTGCGGTCCGAAATTCTGCGGCGGCAGGTACGGGTTGGGTTCACCAATTCCACCCGGCTGGGGGTTATCACCGGGCGGGTTGTACGACGGCGGCGGATAACCCGGGTACTGCTCGTTGGGAGTGGTATATCCGGGAACTTCAGGTGAAGACTGCGTTTCGGACGGGGACACGCCGTACCCCTCGGGAGGCAGGCTCGGAAATTCTCCGTATCCAGGTTTTGCCTGGTAATCGCTCGAAGAATCGTCGTTGTTGCCCCCGGAACTCGTCATACAACGCAGCCTAAACCACAGGTGACCTCCGAATCCAAGTGAGCAGATGTCATCCACATAGCTCTTTGATCCCAGTAGGGTCATATCCACTGTCACACTCGAGCGCGATATTTACGACTGAGGGGAACACATGACAACCGGTGGGTACGACCCCAACCAGAATCCAGAGGGCGGGAAGCAATTCCCACCCCAGGATCCATATGGCCAGCAGGGAACACCTCCTCCCGGAAGTTACCCACCTCCCGCCGGTCCTCCGCAGGGCGGCAGCTACCCGCCTCCTCCGCAGGGCGGGAACTTCCCGCCGCCTCAAGGTGGTAACTACCCGCCGCCCGGTGGATACCCGCCGCCTCCGCAGGGTGGCAACTTCCCGCCGCCGCAGTTCAACGACCAGGGTGCGTACGGGGCAGGAAACCGGCTGCCTTCTGGTGCCGAAGCCGGTGGACTTGGTATTCGATTCGGCGCTCGCGTCATCGACGCCATCATCGTCGGAATCGTCGCCATTATCTTGACGGTTCTGGTTAGTGATCTGGGAAATGTTCTTGTCAGCGGACTCTTCTCGGGAATTCTGACCTTCGCCTACTTCATCGCAATGGAAGTAACGCAGGGTCGGACTCTGGGAAAGATGATTCTGGGCCTTTCAGTACACGGTCCGGGCGGCGCACCTCGCCCCTCCGTCCAGCAGTCTGCGATTCGCAACGCCTTCACGTTGCTCTCGATCATTCCGATCATCGGCGGAATCCTCGCGTTGGTCGCCTACATCGTCATCGCGGTCACGATCAACAACAGCCCCACCAAGCAGGGCAAGCATGACGAGCTCGCTGGTGGAACTCAGGTAGTCAAGGGTTAGGTGCGCATATGACAACCGGTGGGCACGACCCCAACCAGAATCCCGAGGACGGAAAGCAATTCCCGCCCCAGGATCCCTACGGCCAGCAGGGAACGCCTCCTCCAGGGAGCTATCCCCCGCCGGCGGGGCCTCCGCAGGGCGGAAGCTACCCGCCGCCCGGTGGATACCCCCCACCTCCTCAAAGTGGCAATTACCCGCCGCCAGGTGGATATCCGCCGCCGCCTCAAGGCGGAAGCTATCCCCCTCCCGGCGGAAACTATCCGCCGCCTGGTGGATACCCGCCACCTCCCGGAGGCGGTAACTTCCCACCGCCGCCCGCAAATGACTACGGCGCAGGCTTCGGTGGACCGCAGCTTTCCGTGGGCGCCGCGCTGAGTTACGGCTGGGAACGCTTCAAGAACAATGCGTTGACGTGGATCGGCATCACTGTTGTCGCGGGCTTGATTTCGTTTGGCATCAACCTGTTGTTCGGTGGCTTCGATTTCTCGACCGACGGTTCGACCTCGGTGTCTGCGTTGAGCATCATCGGCGGATTGGTCTCGATCGTCGTCAGCATCCTGATCCAGGCTGCCTACGTTCGAGGTGCCCTCCACGAAGTCGACGGCAACAAGCCTGCATTCGGTTCCTTCTTCCAGTTCTCGAACATCGGCGCCGTTATTCTGGCGAGCATCTTGGTCGGGTTTGCGGTAGCGATCGGCATCGTCCTGCTGATCATTCCGGGCATCGTCATCGCATTCCTGACCTATTTCACGCTGCAGTTCGTGATAGATCAGGATCAAGATCCCGTCACCGCAATCAAGTCGAGCGCCAGCGTCATCTCCAAGAATGTCGGCCCGCTGCTTCTCCTGGCACTCGCGGCAATCGGCATCAACCTCGTTGGCGCACTGCTCTGCGGTCTCGGATTGCTGGTCACCGGTCCGGTCACTCTCATCGCCGGCACCTATGCGTATCGCGTCATCACAGGACGCTTCGTAGCAGCACTCTGATCAGGCTTCATCCCGTCACTGAAGGCCCTGCGGTTCCACGTGAAACCGCAGGGCCTTCGGTGTGTTCTGCGCAACTGGACGGTCGCAAACTCGCATCCGAGCGCCTTGTGGTGCTTGGATGACGGACGTGACAGCTCAGGATCAGCAAGACGAATCGACCCACGAAACCAAATTTGCGCACGTCAGCCGGGGTTATTACCCGACGATCGTCGCGCTCTTCACTGCAACGCTGCTGATCTCGAACGTCGCGGCGACCAAGGGGGTCGCCTTCTTTGCGGATTCCGACTTCTCGCTCGGTCCCTTGCAGATTCTGCCAATCATCACCGATGGTGGATTCTTCTTGTTCCCGCTCGCCTACGTCCTCGGTGACGTGCTCAGCGAGGTCTACGGCTTCAAAGCGACCCGACGCGCGATCTACCTGGGCTTCGGCGCACTGATCCTTGCTGCCGCGTGCTTCTGGATTGCCGTGCAGCTCCCGCCGGCAGAGTTCTACGAAAACCAGGCCGCCCTCGAAACCGTAGTGGGCGTCATTCCCCGACTCCTGGTCGCCGGCTTGGCCGCCTACCTCGTCGGACAGCTACTGAACTCCCTGGTTCTGGTCATGATGAAGAAACGCATGCAGGAAAAGCACCTGTGGGCGCGTCTGATCGGCTCGACCGTCGTCGGTGAATTCGCCGACACGCTCATCTTCTGTTCCATCGCGGCCGGTGTCATCGGCATCAGTACGTGGGAAGACTTCATCAACTACGTGCTGGTCGGCTTCCTGTGGAAAACGCTTGTCGAGGTACTGGTCATGCCGATCACCTACCGCGTCATCGCCTACGTGAAGAAGCGCGAACCGACCTACGCTTGAGGTGCAGGCGTCTTCGCCGCGTAGAACTTTCCGAGCATGTCCGCTTTGAAGTCGTGGAAATACCCACCTTCGATGCTGGCTCGGATGTCGTCGACCAACTTCACGGTAAATCGCTCGTTGTGGATGGTGCAGAGCGTCGACGCGAGCATTTCCTTCGCCTTGAAGAGGTGATGGATGTACGCGCGGGTGTAGTTGGCGCAGGTGTAGCAGTCGCACTCGTCGTCGATAGGTGTGAAGTCACGGCGGAACCGGCTGGTGTTGATGTTGAACCGGCCGGAGCGGACGTAAATCGCAGCATTGCGAGCGACACGCGACGGGTTGACGCAGTCGAAGGTGTCCGCACCGTTCTCGATTGCGACGAAGAAGTCGTCCGGTTCGCTGATGCCGAGCATATGACGCGGCTTGTTCTCGGGTAGTTCCTCGTTGCACCAGCGCACGATCGTTCCGAGGTTCTGCTTCTCCAAGGCACCGCCGATGCCGTAACCGTCGAAGCCGTATCCGTTCTCGCCTTCGATCGACTCGAGGCCACGGCAGGCCTGACGACGCAGATCCTCGTACTGCGCGCCTTGGATCACGCCGAAGAGTGCCTGGTAGGGCTTGTCGGCGCGTTCGGCGGTTAGCTTCTCGTGTTCGTTGATGCAGCGGATCGCCCACGCCTGCGTGCGCTCGACCGATCGCTCCTGGTAGCCGCGGGTGTTGAGCAGCGTGGTGAGTTCGTCGAACGCGAACATGATGTCGGCGCCGAGTTGATGCTGGATCTGCATCGACACCTCGGGGGTGAAGCGATGCTTGCTGCCGTCGAGGTGCGATTTGAACGTCACGCCCTCGTCGTCGACCGTCGCGAGACGCTCTTTGCCCTTCGCGATGACGTCGTCGGACTGCACACCGACGGCCTCCATCGCGAGCACCTTCTTGAACCCGACGCCAAGAGACATCACCTGGAAGCCGCCGCTGTCGGTGAAGGTGGGGCCGTCCCAGTTCATGAACTTGCCCAGCCCGCCGGCCTCGTCGACGATGTCGGGTCCCGGCTGCAGGTACAGGTGGTACGCGTTGGCGAGCACCGACTGCGCACCGAGTTCCTTCATGGACTCGGGCAGCACGGCCTTGACCGTGGCCTTGGTTCCGACGGCCACGAACGACGGCGTCGCGATGTCGCCGTGCGGTGTGTGGATGGTGCCGGTTCGTCCGAGCCTGTCCTCGAGCCTGGTCCCTATCGTGAAAATCGACTCGGGACGCTTGTCGACGGAGGGCACGGGCGGTGTCGGTACTGCGGAAGTCACGAGCTCAATCCTGTCACAGCGGCAGAAAGCGCCACGTCGTGCAGTATCGCCCCGTCACGATCCTGAGGATGCCGACGCCGCAATTGTTGCGGTGAGCGCAGCGGTGGTGGCTGCCTGCGTCGCGGCAATCGACTGCCGCACGGCCTCGCTTGCCCAGTTTCCCTGCGACAGCACCTTCGCTCGCGCTTTCGCCGCCTTGAACTGATCCGCTGGAACAATCACCTTGAGCATGTTCGCACCTGCCAGGATCGACACCAATGCACCTTCGCCGGGAGTGGGTTGGCGGACACCCAACAGAATGTCACGCAGCACGACGCGCAGTTGATCCTCGTACCGCGGGTTGGTTGCCGGCCATCTGACGCTCGGAAAGATCCCGAACACTTGATGTTCCACGGCGGTCACAATTCCGCGGGCTTGCATGCCGGCATAGAGCGCCTTGCGTGCACCCTTCGCAAGACGGTTCACCACCGCAGTCGGCCTGGCGGGTGGCTTTTCGGCCAACCTCGCCAATGCAGCATTGAGGGTGGGATCCACGAGTGGCCGATTGTCGATGATGGCTACCCGCGCCCGCCATCCGGAGCCGTCGAGGCGGACGCGGTCGGCAAGGACGAGTTCGACCAACAGCGCACCCCCGAGCGCAACGTCGACGTAGGACGACGAACGCAACAACTTTCCGCTCGCGTCGTCGGTGGCAAGCAACAGCAGATCCTCGGCAATCAGCATGCTCACCACCGTAGTTGCCCGACTAGATCTCCGCGCCCACGAATTGGCTGTTGTACAGACGGAAGTACGCGCCGCGGGATTCGAGCAGAGCTTCATGGCTCCCCTGCTCCACGATCCGGCCGTCCTCCATCACCACGATCAGGTTTGCATCACGAATTGTCGAAAGACGGTGTGCGATGACAAAACTGGTGCGGTCGTTGCGCAGGACCGCGGTGGCGCTCTGAACCAGTAGTTCAGTGCGCGTGTCCACCGAACTGGTCGCCTCGTCGAGGATCAGGATGGACGGCTGCGAGATGAAGGCGCGGGCAATGGTGATGAGCTGCTTCTCGCCGGCACTGACGTTGCTGCCCTCCTCGTCGATGACCGTGTCGTAGCCCTCGGGCAGGGAGTGCACGAACTTGTCGACGTAGCTCATCTCGGCTGCGCGACGAATCTCCTCGTCGGTGGCACCCGGCTTGCCGTACGCGATGTTCTCGCGGATGGTTCCACCGAACAGCCACGCGTCCTGCAGAACCATGCCGATGCGTGAACGCAGATCGTCTCGCGTCATGTCGGCGATATCGACGCCGTCCAAAGTGATTCGGCCCGAATTGAGTTCGTAGAACCGCAGGATGAGGTTGACGAGGGTGGTCTTGCCTGCACCGGTAGGGCCGACAATCGCCACCATCTGACCCGGCTCGGCAGTCAGGGACAAGTCCTCGATCAAAGGCTGTTCCGGCTTGTAACTGAACGTGACGTTCTCGAACTTGACGCGACCCTTGTCGACAGTGGGCGACTTCGCGCTCTTCGGGTCCTCCGACTGCTCGTCTTGGTCGAGCAGCGCGAAGACCCGCTCGGCCGAAGCGACACCGGACTGCAGCAGATTGGTCATCGACGCGATCTGCGTGAGCGGCTGCGTGAACTGCCGCGAGTACTGGATGAACGCCTGCACGTCGCCCAGCGTCATCGTTCCGGATGCGACGCGCATGCCGCCCACCACTGCGATGGCAACGTAGTTGAGGTTGCCGAGGAACATCACGGCCGGCATGACCAGACCGGAGATGAACTGCGCCTTGAAGCTGGACTCGTACAGATCCTCGTTCTGCTTGCGGAAGCGCTCCTCGACCTCGTGCTGGCGGCCGAACACCTTGACCAACTCGTGGCCGCTGAACGCTTCCTCGACCTGTGCGTTGATTCCGCCGGTGCTCTTCCACTGCGCCACGAAATGCTTCTGTGAACGCTTCGCGATGAACGCCGTCACCATGATCGACAGCGGAACAGTTGCCACCGCGATCAAGGCGAGCAACGGTGAGATCCACAGCATCATCACCAGAATGCCCAGGACCGTCATCACCGACATGACCAACTGGCTGAGCGTCTGCTGCAGGCTCTGCGCGACGTTGTCGATGTCGTTGGTCACGCGCGAGAGAACATCGCCGCGGGCATGGGTATCGAAGTACCGCAAGGGAAGTCGATGAATCTTCTGCTCGACGTCCTCACGCAACCGGCGAACGGTCCGCTGCACCACGATGTTGAGCAGATACGCCTGCAACCAACTGAACAGCGACGCGCAGACGAACAGCAGCAGCACGATCATCAAGACCTTGCCGACGGCGTCGAAATCGATTCCGGTTCCTGGTACAACGGCCATGCCGGACACCATGTCCGCGAGCTGACCCTGCCCCGAAGCACGCAACCCCTCGACAGCCTGTTCCTTGGTAGTCCCCGGCTGGAGTTGCTTGCTGACGATGCCGTCGAAGATCAGGTTGGTCGCGTTTCCCAGGATCTTCGGAGCGATCGATGAGAGTACGACGCTTGCGGTCACCAAAGCGAAGATCAGGACGACGATCGGCTTGTCCGGACTCAAGCGTCCGAGAAGACGTTTGAGCGAAGGGCCGAAGTTCATGGCCTTCTTGGTGGGATCGCCACCCCCGGGCGGGCCGATGGGAGGCGAGGAAGTCGGTCGATTACTCATGATGCGTCCTGTACGGCTAGCTGAGAGGCGACGATTTCGCCGTAGGTGGGACAACTGACCACGAGCTCGTCGTGCGTGCCGATCCCCACGATGGCGCCGTCGTCGAGCACGATGATCTGATCAGCCTCCACGATGGTGGAAATACGCTGCGCGACAACGACGATGCAGGCGTCTTGCGTGACCGGCCGGAGCGCCGCACGCAGCCTCGCATCGGTAGTGAGGTCGAGTGCCGAGAAGGAATCGTCGAACAGATAGATCTGCGGCTTACGCACCAATGCTCTGGCGATGGCGAGTCGCTGACGCTGACCGCCCGATACCGTCGTACCGCCTTGTGCCACCGGTGTGTCCAGGCCTTCGGGCATGGCACGGACGAAGTCGGCAGCTTGGGCGATCTCGAGGCACTCCCACAGCCATTCGTCGGTAGCTTCGGGGTTTCCGTAGCGGAGATTGGTGGCGACAGTGCCGGAGAACAGATACGGCTTCTGTGGGACCAGACCGATCACCGAGCAGAGCAACTCCGTGTCGATGTCGCGGACGTCGACGCCGCCCACCGATACCGATCCGGAGGTGGAGTCGATCAATCGCGGAATCAGGTTGAGCAGAGTCGTCTTTCCCGATCCCGTACCGCCGATGATCGCTGTCGTCTTACCTGGCTCGGCGCGGAAGGTGATGTCACGCAATACGGGTTCTTCGGCTCCGGGGAACTGGAACTGAGCGCCACGAAGTTCGACAACTCCCGGGTCTTTCAGTTCTCGGACCGGATTCTCGGGCGGGATCACCGACGAATCCGTGTCGAGCACCTCGGAGATACGTTCGGCGCACACCGATGCACGCGGCAGCATCACCGCCATGAAGGTGGCCATCATGACGGCCATCAGGATCTGCATGATGTAGCTGAGCATCGCCGTGAGCGAGCCGATCTGCATCGAGCCCTCGTTGATCTGATGACCACCGAACCAGATCACCGCGACGCTGGTGACGTTGCTGATCAGCATCACGAGCGGGAACATCAGCGCCATGAGGCGGCCGACGCCGAGAGCAGTCTCCGTCAGCTCACGGTTGGCGTCACCGAAACGCTCTACCTCGTACGGTTCCCGTACAAACGCTCGGACGACGCGGATACCGGTGATCTGTTCGCGAAGAACGCGGTTGACGGCGTCGAGGCGGCCCTGCATGACCCGGAATCCGGGAACCATCCGGGCGATCAGGAAACCCATCGAGACAACGAGGAGCGGAACGCTGATCCCGAGGATCCAGGACAGATTCAGGTCCTGACGCAGAGCCATGATGATGCCGCCGACGCACATGATCGGCGCCATGACGAGGATGGTGCAACTCATCACGACCATCATCTGCACTTGCTGGACGTCATTGGTATTGCGAGTGATCAGCGAAGGCGCACCGAAGTGCCCGACCTCCCTGGCCGAGAACGTCCCGACCTGATGCAGCACCGACGCTCGGAGATCGCGCCCGACGCCCATGGCGACGCGCGCTCCGAAGAAGACGGCACCCACCGAGCACAGGATCTGCGTCAGCGTGACCATCAGCATCATCCCGCCGGTGGAGAGGATGTAGCCGGTGTCGCCTTTGGTCACGCCGTTGTCGATGATGTCGGCGTTGAGACTCGGAAGGTAAAGGGCCGCCATAGTCGAAATAAACTGCAGGACGACAACGCCCGTGAGTTCACCCCGGTACGGCGTCAGATAAGTGCGCAGCAGCCTGATCAGCATAGTGAGCGAAGGTTACCAATCCTGGCCGACATGTGCCGCTGGATATTTCGGTACCCGGAAAACAGCTGTGCGCCTTTATTAACCGCGGGGGGTTAACAAAGGCGCACAGCAGAGATCAAGCAGATGCGGACTGCAGTTCCGCTTCCTTCTCGTCGCGGAGGGCCTTGCTGAGCTTCTCGCCCTCGATGTCGACGTTCGGCAGAATCCTGTCCAGCCACTTCGGCAGCCACCACGCCTTGTCGCCGAGTAGTGCCATGACGGACGGGATGATCACCATGCGCACGATGAAGGCGTCGAAGAACACTGCCGCAGCGAGCGCGAAGCCGATCGACTTGATGAACGAGTTCGGTTCTGCGATGAAGGCACCGAACACGGAGATCATGATGACCGCGGCCGCACTGACCACCCGGGCACCGTGGTTGAAGCCGATGGTCACGGCCTCCTTCGCGCTTGCACCGTGGACGTACTCCTCACGCATACGCGTCACGAGGAACACCTGGTAGTCCATCGCCAGTCCGAACACCACGCCGATCAGGAAGATCGGCATGAAACTCACGAGCGGTTGCGGGTTCGAGATGATGCCCAACCAGCCGTGCTGGAAGATCGCCACCGTCGCACCGAATGTCGCGAGCACACTGAGGAGGAAGCCGAGCGTCGCAGTCAGTGGAACCAGGATCGAACGGAACACCAAGAGCAACAAGATGAATGCGAGGCCGACCACTACGGCAAGGTAGGGCACCAGTGCATCCTTCAGCGTGTCCGAGACGTCGCCTTCGAGTGCGGTCTGACCGGTGATGCCGTAGCTGACGCCGATCGAATCGTTGAGTCCTGCTTCTGCTCCGCGGAGACTGCCCACCAGATCCATCGTGGCCGGATCGGTCGGTCCACTCTTCGGAGTGATCAGGACCTGTGCGGTGTCGCCGGCGTCGTTGACCCCGACGACCTGTGCGTTCTGAACGTCATCGAAGCTCGAGATGGTCGAGACGACCTCCGCGAACGCCTCCCCGGCGGGGACGCTGGCGCCCTTGGCGTCGACGACGGCGATGAGCGGCCCGTTGCGGCCGTCACCGAAGCCCTCGTCGATCAGGTCGTATGCCTGACGCGCACTCGTAGCCGGGTCACCGGTGGCCTCCGACGGCAATGCCAGACTCAATCCCGTTGCGGGTAGGGCCAATGCGCCCAGTAGGACTACACCACCGATCAGCGGAACGAGCGGACGGCGGACAACGGCGTTGATGAAGCGCAGCGCCAACTTCGGCTTGCCCGAATTCTCGTCTTCAGACTCCTCCGCACGCTTGCTGAGGAAGGGAATCTTGCCGGCAAAAGCCTTGCGCCCGAACATACCCAGGATTGCGGGCAGCAAGGTCAGAGCGATCAGGACCGCGATCAGAACGGTGAAGGCTGCTGCCGCACCCATGTCCGAGAGGAACGGGATGCCGACGACGCGCAACGCGACCAGCGCGATGATGACCGTCAAACCGGCGAATACCACTGCGGAACCGGCAGTTCCGACAGCGCGGCCCGCTGCTTCGGCACGGTTGTCCGTGAGCGTGAGCTCATGCCTGAACCTGGACATGATGAACAGCGAGTAGTCGATCGCCACCGCCAGGCCGATCATGATCGCCAGCGTCGGAGTCATGGAGCTGAGATCCATGAATCCGGTGGCGACAGTGATCCCGAGGCTGCCGATAGCGATACCGATGATCGCGGTGAGCAGCGGAAGCCCCGCGGCCACAAGCGAACCGAAGGTGATGGCCAGAACGACTGCGGCAACGGCGATGCCGATCAGCTCGGTGACGCCACCGGGCATCTCTGCTTCCTGAGCGGCCGAACCACTGACCTGGACGTTGAGTCCCTCAGCTCGCCCGACATCGGCTGCGGAGTTGATCGAATCGCGCAACGCCTGGTCGAGATCGGCGAAGTCGCCGGCAAACGGAACCTCGACGTAACCGACTGTGCCGTCGGCACTGAGCGGCGATAACGCGTGCGCGTCGTCCACGGCCTCCGTCTCGGAAGTTCCAGCGGCAGCTGCCTTTTCCTTGAGCATCGCAACCATGGAGTCATTGCCGGTAACCGGATTGACCAGCGCCTTCGCGGCCTGTTCCGGAGTGGCAGTTGCCGGGTCCACCTTGGCAGAGTCGGCGACCTTGTCGATGCCGCGGATGCTCGCGAGCATGTCGTCCATGGCCTTGACGTTCGCCGGATCAGCCAGCGTCGTGCCTGCCGGAGCCTGGACGACGTATCGAGCGCTCAGCGAATCCATCGGATTGGGAGCATCGGGGAATCGCTCGGCCATCAAGTCCTGAGCTTGCTGCGCCGGGGTTCCCGGAATGGAGAACGAATCCTTGGTGGAACCGGACAGGGTGGCTGCCCCGACGCCCATCAGGACCAGGATTATCAGCCAAACACTGAGGACCGCGCCTTTTCGCCGGTAGGCGAACTTGCCGATCCGATAGAGATAGGTGGCCACGACGGGCTCCTTGCTGTTTCGGTGCGTGTACGTGGACAGGTATTACGAGTAGGTCTCAGAGACGCGGTGCCGGTGCCGGCATTCCCGCTCGAATTTGACGAAAAGCGTCATGGACCAGTTCTTCTGGACCGGAAGCCTCCGACTTTCCTCCGGTCCAGATGTCGATCACCGATTTGCAGGCCCCCGCCACAACCCCGAGAAGGAGGGTCGGATACAGGTCCCGTTCGGCGTCCGTGCCGGTGCGTTCGGCCAATGCTTGAACGACTTCACGGTTGATCCGCTGGTGCATGTCGGCGGCAACCCGATAGAGCGCGGGACTCGAATCCGACAACATCCAGACGTTTACTTTTTCTTTCATACTCGAGCCGGAATCGCTCACGATTTCGACCACTAGATTCTCGAGCACGTCGAGAATGGGTTCGTCCGCGGGCCGGGCTGCAAGCGCCTCGATCCACGAAGTGATCGACTCCTCGAAACTGGCGAGGACCGCCTCCTCCTTGCTGGAGAAGTAGTTGTGGAAGGTCCTCGTCGACACTCCCGCCTCGGATGCAATCGCGTCAGCGGTGACGCATTCGATCCCGAGAGCGCGAGCCAGTCTGGCCGCCGCGCCACTGAGTGCGTTGCGGGTTGCTGCCTTCTTTCGGTCGCGAAGGCTTGGTTCGGTCATCACTCCACCACCGTACCAAACTTGCAGACCTCTGCAAGTTTGCAGAGGTCTGCAAACTTGTGCGATCCAACACACAGTCAGGAATCTCGAGGCGTGGCTCACACCCGTGCACGATAAATGCCTGAACAGAGGCAACAGAAGGGGCTGCGAGCATCACCCCCAGCGACATCGCCGGCCAAGTTGACGCGTAAATCAACGTGGGCTGACATACTTTGCTATTGATTAACCACAAGTAGTTCAGCAAAGGAATCCGATGGACCCGCTCCTGCACACCTGGCCGGTTCCATCCACGGTCATGCTGTGGGGATCGAAGGCCGGACGAGGTTCGGTCTTGCGCCTCGTCCACCTGACCATCGGATTCTGCTCGCTCAATTTCTCGCTCGTGGCTTACCTGTTCCTCCTCAGCACAGAGGGTCCCGACGGACCATTTGCTCGCGCTTGGCTCGTCGGCATTGCGACGGTGAACCTGATTCCCACGATTCTCTGGTTTGTCGGCCGCATCAAAGGCGCGCGCACGCTCAAGCTCTACGGACTCTGGGCGGACCTCGCCACGGCATCGATTCTCATCACATTCACCAGCCACAACGCCGCACTGTTCGGGGCGGTCCTCTTCGTTGCCACCGGTGCCTACTTCACCTATTTTCTCGACCGCCGCTGGCTGGCGTTCCATCTCGCCTTCGCAACGACATTTGTCATCGCCCTGACCGTGCTGGGCCTGACGAGCAGTGATTACTCGGTGACCAGCGTGATCGCCCGAACTGACGTCGTACTGTGCGCGGTAATCTTCATTCCGGCCACAATTCAGTTCACTTGGCGGCAATTGCTCGCGCGCGCAACAGGATCCAAGGTGGATGCGCTCACCGGCCTGTTGAACCGACGAGGGTTGTGGGACATGTCGGAGCGCATCTGGTCGGTCGCGTCGGCGAATCGCGCCGACATCGCTGTTGCCGTCGTCGACATCGACAAGTTCAAAGCGGTGAACGACACCTACGGCCACGAAGTCGGTGATGCCGTCATCATCCGAACCGGAACGCGTCTGCAGGAGCATGTGAACGGTTTCGGTTACGCCGCGCGCACCGGCGGCGAGGAGTTCACCGTCGTGATGATCGGCACCCCTTACGGACTGCGCAAGCGAATTGCAACCCTGCCCAAGGCGGTAGCGAGCGCGTCCGACAGTCCGCTGTCAACGGTCAGCGTCGGAGCCGCAACGCTACCTTTCGTCCCACACCAGGAAGAGTTCGACTACAACGAGTTCTCCCGCGCGACCATTGCGGCCGATCATCTGATGTACGACGCAAAATCCGCGGGCGGCAACGCCGCGAACACTGCGCCTATGACTGTTCCCCGCCCCCGACGGACAGTGTGAAATCGCGCTGCATCAGCGCCGATTCCACGCCTCGGGATCTTCCGTCAGTTCGTGAATGAACTCGGGCAATTCACCACCTGCGACATCGGTGAGCGTGACGTTCTCGAGCACGGCGCGAAGGTTGACGCGCACTGCAATCCACACTTCTTTGAGCGGTGTTGCCGGTCCCCCGTAGTCGACGTCTTCCGGTCGCTGTCCCCGAATCGACGCCAGCGGTCCTTCGACAGCGCGGATGACGTCGGCAATCGTGATCTCGTCCGCGGACCGAGCGAGCCAGTACCCACCGTCCGGACCCCGGCGACTGTTGACGAGGCCGCCGCGACGCAGGTCAGAGAGCACCGCTTCCAGGAACTTATGGGGAATGACCTGGGATTTGGCGAGAAACTCGGCCTTGGCCGGGTCCGGACCGACTGCCGCAAGCTCGACCAGAGTCCGCACGGCGTAGTCCACCTTCGCGGTGATATGCACCGGCAATTCCTACCATTGTTCTATGAAAAGTCGCAACAAAGCCGCAGGTTTCTTGTCACAAATGGTTCCGCGACGTTACATATTAGTGCATGATGTAACGATCATAGCGAGAGAATAGGACTAATCGCGTGTGGGAAACCCTTCTCGAGTCATGGCGGTCACTGCTCGAACCACTCCATGACCCAGTCGCACTCGCGATCCCCGCGTTTGTCATCTTCCTCGGCATCGAGTGGTTCGCCGCCCGTGCTCTTGAGGATCATCCGGACGGCGCAGACGGACGCGCACGGCCGGCGCAGGGCGGATACCGGCGCATAGACGCTCGGACCAGCATCCTCCTCGGACTGGTGTCGATCGCTACGAGCACGTTCTGGAAAGTGCTGGCACTGATCGGTTATTCGGCAATCTGGGTGTACCTCGCGCCGTGGCATCTGTCGCCGACAGCCTGGTACACCTGGGTTATCCTGCTGCTCGGAATCGACGTCCTCTACTACGCGTATCACCGCATCGCGCACCGAGTTCGAGTCATCTGGGCTACGCACCAGGCTCACCATTCGAGCGAGTACTTCAATTTCAGCACCGCGCTGCGGCAGAAGTGGAACAACAGCGGCGAGATCGTCATGTGGCTGCCACTGCCGTTCCTCGGGATCCCGCCGTGGATGGTGTTCGTCGGCTTCTCTGTCAGCCTCGTCTACCAGTTCTTCGTCCACACCGAGCGTGTCGGAAAGCTCTGGCGCCCGATCGAATTCATCTTCAACACACCTTCACATCACCGTGTCCATCACGGTTCCGACGCCGAGTACCTCGACCGAAACTACGCCGGGATCCTCATCATCTGGGACCGGATGTTCGGCACCTTCGCAGCCGAAACCCACAGGCCCACGTACGGACTCACGACACCGGTGGGAACGTACGACATCTGGAAGCTCCAAACGCGCGAATACGCTGCCATTGCTCGCGATTGGAGGGCGTCGACATCGTGGCGACAGCGAGCAGGTTACGTGTTCGGCCCACCTGGCTGGGCGCCGAAAGCTGAGGTCACGTCAACAGAATCCACAGCCCCGTCGCACTGAGCAGCAGAAGACTCAGCGCGAGGACTGCTCCCATACCCAAAGCAGGCATTGCCTTTTCAGCTGAGAACTGAGCCAATCGCCTGGGCCGCGACCGACGTTCGTAGACCGTCACCGCGACGACAAGGATCGCCGCCAGGGACGGGCCGATCAGAGCCACCGAACCGAACGGCGGCAGCCATCGCAGACAGGCAGCAGACAAGCCGAGGATCGACAGACTCGTCCGTACGAACGAGAGCGATGTGCGCTCGGACTGTAGGCCCCTATCCGGCGGCGTGGCACCTTCCGAAGGTTCCAGCGCGGTCAATTCAGTTCACAACCTCGACCACCAGGACGGTCGCGCAGATCACCAGTACGATGCCGACCACCGGCGCCATCAGCGGCACCGGCAACGAACGCTCAGCACGCAGTGCCCGCTCGGCGCTGATCCAGTGGATAAAAGAAGTGATGGCGATCAGAGCGCCGCCGACGAGCAGCAACGCGGCCAAGCCGGCGCGAACCGTGGGGTTGAGAATGTCGCCGCCGAAAGCTTCGAGCCCGACGCCCGATGCGACGAAGGCCGTCGCGGTGCGGATCCAGGCCAGATATGTCCGCTCATTGGCGAGAGTGAACCGTGGATCAGGGTCTTCACCCGTTCGGAACGGTCTCCACTGGGGCATCACCCGTTCATTCCGTCCGGGCAATATTTGTCCGCGGCCTTCGGAACGGACAACAAGAAAGAAAGGTCATGTCCTTAATTGTCCCTGTCCGTCCCGAAGCAGTGCGAATCGGGTGGACGTAATTCAGCTCGCGGCGAGCGAGACCAGGAAGTCCACCGAGCCACTGCCGTCGACGGTGACAAACCCGAGCGACGGGGGTTCGACACCGAAATCGGTCCAGGTGACCGGAATCGAGCCCGAAGCAATCAGCGAATCACCCGAATGCAGCACAGTCATGTCGACCGATACCGGCTTGGACTGACCTTTGAGAGTCAATGTTCCAGAGACCGTGACCGTTGCGGTCGTGCCATCGGTCGGTACAGCCGACAGGTCCACCGGCGAGTCGATCGTGAACGTCGCCGTCGGATACGTGCTGGTATCCATCACATTTCCCGTGAACTGGCCATCGCGCCGATCCGAGTCGGTCTTGATGCTCGCCACCTGCACGGTCACTTCGCCGGCCGTGAGCTTCTCACCCTCGACGGTGGCGTTTCCGCTCACGTCGCCACTGGTTCCGACGACGGTCACACTCGATCCGTTGAGAATCTCGTGCACGGTGTATCCGGCTGCCGTCTGGTTGTCTCCCTGTCCGGCGACGACGGTCCACTGTCCGTCGATCGATCCGGACGCCGCCTCTGCGCCCTGAGTGGACACCACGGCCGCCGGTGCATCGTCCTCAGCGATGAACTTCCCGTACGCCCACGGCCCTACGAGCAGGGCGAGCACGACCACAACTACTGCTCCGCCGATCCACCAGATCTTTTTCATGGATTCGACGATAGTTGCAGCTTCAACGGTTGTCAGGACTTAGCACCTGGGAGAACGCTGTGAAAGCGCTCCGCAGCAACTGAAGACGAGGGTGCCATCCGAAATCTTTGGTAATCATTTGGTAAAGTAGATTTTGCATTCCGGCCCCCAGCCTGGAGTGCACTGGCCGTGCGCATCGAATCATGCATCGATCCCGATGCGCACGGTCTGCCCGAAACACGAATCGCACTGGACGAGGGGGCTCGCGATGCCGGACCTGAGCCTCCTGAGCGACGACGAGTTGCGTGAGCGGCGAATCGCCCTCAGTCAATCACTGACTGCCGCAGCTGATTTGATCCCCACGCCGTCACCGTCGTTCTTCGAGAAGTTGAAGCAAGACATCGACGCGGCCACTGCCGAGTGGATCGCACGACGTCGGTGACCACGTCAGCTGATATCTGCCGATTTGCCGTCCAGGACAGCAGGAGCCGAGGCCAGCAAACGTTTCGCGGCTAGGCGGAGACGCCGTTTCACCTCGTCGACCGACGTGTCCCCATTCAGCCACCCGACAACGCTGGCGCTCCACAAGTCCTCCAGCATGGCCAGTGTGCGGGACTGCATCGGCGTGCAACGATGGTCGGGTCCCCACGCTTGAGTGGAGGCAATGAAACCAAACGGAGTGGACCAGACTGTTATCTCGTTGCTTTCATCAGGACGCTCACCGAGGTCGGGGTTGTACTCACGCAGCGTTTTGTACCCGGACATCGCAGCGTGAGCAAACCCCGGATCTCGGACCATCCCCAGAAATGCCCGGACGAAGACTTCTCCAGCCCGGCCCTCCGCCGTCCGCTGCCTCGGCGGACGGCGGAGTAGGTCATCAGCCAGGGAATCCAGTTCAGACCAAACAGCTGCCGCGATGAGGTCATCTTTGGCTGCGTAATACTTGTACAGGGTTGACAAGGCGGTTTGGGCAACGCGTGCGACTTCACGCATCTGCACGGCTTCATAGCCTCCTGCGGATGCCAACTCACGGGTCGCTTTGACGACTCGCTCGACACGCAATGCCTTGGCCTCAGCCGTGCGGCCATTCACCTTCACTGCGGCCATCAAGGCTACCCCCATCGTGTACCGAAACTGACGCTGTCCCGTCAGTCCTCTACGATATCGTCCCCTCACCGCCAGACCGTCCCCGCACCGCCAGCAGAGCACGGCCTCAGCGCAGCGTCGTCCCTTTCACCCGGCATTCACCGGTCAGGACCGGGCCTTAGCCATGAACGCGGACGGGTGCAGACCGTCAGCCAACGGACGGAAGTCCTGCTCTACCTTCGCGGCCAGGTCTTCGAGGTTCCACGGTCCGTCCGAAGTAACCGTGGAGACGACCTCAGGGTTGTTCCACAGTTTCACGTCGTAGCCCATGGCGCCGATCGTGCGGCCCGACAGCCAATCGGAACTCGTACCGGCAAGGTACGCGACGATGGGCGCGATGTTGTCCGGCGAGACGGAGCCGTCGTCGCCAGCTCCCAAGCCCTGCCCATCGGGCACGGTTTGCGTCAGACGGGTAGCGGCGCCCGGAGCGATAGCGTTGACCGTAACGCCGTATCGCGCGAGAGCGTTAGCCGTGGACGCAGTCAAGCCGATAATGCCCATCTTGGCTGCGGCGTAGTTCGGCTGACCCGGCGACCCCTGCAACGCGGAATCGGAGGTGAAGTTGATGATGCGGTACTGGCCCTCCGGGTTTCGCTGCGCTCGCCAGTAGGCTGCCGCCGGCTTGATCGTGCTGAAGTGGCCACGCAGATGAACTCGGATGACTGCATCCCAGTCTTCTTCCGGGAGGTTGAAGATCATCTTGTCACGCAGAATTCCAGCGACGTTGACAACGATGTCCAGCTTGCCGTAGTGCTCCAGAGCGAGATCGACCAGGCGTTGACCAGTCGCGACATCGGCGATGTCGCCGCCGTCCGAAACGGCTTCACCACCGCCGGCAACGATTTCGGCAGCGATGTCACGCGCCGGCCCTTGGTCTACGCCCTGACCATCCGTGGTCGAGCCGAGGTCGTTGATGACAAGCTTGGCGCCTTCGGCGGCGAACAATCTGCTGATCGACGCGCCGATGCCTCGGCCGCCGCCGGTCACAATCGCTACGCGACCTTCGAGTGAACCCATGAATCTTTCCTTTGTTAATGCCGCGACAAACATCGCGACGAGTCTGTGACGGGGTTGGTTGCCAGTAGATTTCGGCTGTGCCGTCAGTGGATTTCGGCTGCGCCGTCAGTGGATTTCGGCTGCGCCGTCAGTGGATCGTGGCGGTGCCGTGGTCGATGACCACGTCACCGATGTCGTCGACCGTCCGGAACCTCACACCGGTGCCGTCAACCCAGATCGAGGTAGTGATCGCCTGCCCGGGCAACAGAGGCTTGGTGAACCGCCCCGACATCGCAGTGAAGCGTGTGGGATCCGAATCGGCCACAGCGTGCAGGAGAGCTCGGCCGACGTAGCCATAGGTGCACATGCCGTGCAGGATTGGAGTGGAGAAGCCGCCCCGGGCACTGAATACGGGATCCGAATGCAGGGGATTCCGGTCGCCAGTCAGTCGGTAGAGCAGTGCTTGATCCGGTCGAGTTGTGTATGTGACAACGTGATCCGGCTTGTACCCCGGCAATTCCCATGAGGTTGACGGCCCACGCTCACCGCCGAACCCTCCATAACCTCGGAAGAACGACTCGGACTGGATGGTTCCCACTAGCTGTCCGACCGAGTCGTGAGCGACGGTTTCCATCGTGAGCAAGGCACCGGATCCCTTGTCGTACACGCCGGTGATCTTGGTGGCGGCTTCAACGCGACCGTCAGTCGGGAGCGGGCCCGCCAGACTGAACGATTGCGACGCATGCAAGAGCTTGCTGTAGTCGACGTCGTCGGGTAGCGCGGGCCCGCTTCCGACAGGGGAAAATGCGACATTGGCGAACGTCGGGAGAGTCTTCTGCGCAATGCCGTCACTGTTTTCCGTGGTGAACTCCAACTCGTCGAGCGGGTCGACCTGACCGGCGCCGACGCCGAGGGCGTACAGCAGAGCATCTTTCGATGTCCACGTCTTCCAGACCGGCTTGCCGGAGAGTCCGACGAGTGAGCTGTCGATCGGCATGTGGAACCTCGATTTCATCCAAGTAGATATTTGCGGGGAGCGAAGCGGGGTTACCGGACGGTATTTGTGATTCCACCCAAAAGGCGGAAAGCGTTGTCCGACAACTTTCTACACTTAAAGAGAACACGTTACGTATGTGATTTGCAAGCCCCACATCCGAAGTTGCCAACGTGATTTTTCAGACTTCCAAGCCAAGCCTTGACATCCGACATGAACTGGATCACTCTGATCGTGACAGAACGCGTTCCGTTTAAGAGGGCGACACCTATTTCGTCCCGCCCCGAAGAAACGTAACGGAAGGTATTCCGCCGGAACGAATGCGGCGGAACGTGTTCTATTCAAGAAACGTTACGGAACGCATTCCGTTGCAAGACTTGATAACTCATCATAGAGCTACGCGACGAAAGGACTGTCCCTTGACAGGGCCTGTACCGGTTCCGACCCCAGCCACCGCTCCCTATTGGGAAGGTGCACAGCGGGAGGAATTCACCATTCAACAATGCAAGTCGTGCGAAAAGCACTACTTCTACCCGCGCCCCTTCTGCCCGTTTTGCAACTCCGACGACGTGGTGTGGACCCCGGTCAGTGGCCGAGGCCGACTGGTGTCCTACGTGATCAACTATCGACCGACTCCACCATTCGACCCCGCGACTCCCATCGTCGTCGCCCTGGTCGAACTCGAGGAGGGACCCCGTCTGATGAGCAACGTGATCGGGGTGGATCCCGAGCCTGAGAACCTTCCGCTCGACCTACAGCTCGAAGTCACGTTCGTCGAACGTGGAGACCTGAAGCTCCCTATGTTCACGCCGTTGCAGGAGTCGGCCCGATGACATCAATGCACAACGGAAACATTGCGATCGTCGGCGCCTCTGAGACCACCGAAATCGGCGTATTGCCGGACATGTCTGTCCTCGATCTACATGCAAACGCCGCCCGCAACGCAATGGCCGACGCCGGCCTCACACCCGCGGACATCGACGGCGTCGCCACCACCGGGCCAACTTCCCTCGAGGTCTCTCACCACCTGGGCATAACCCCTCGATGGCTGGACGGAACAGGCGTCGGCGGATGCAGTTTCATGCTGCATGTGCGCCATGCGGCGGCCGCCATTGCTTCTGGTGCCGCTGACGTTATTCTCGTGACACACGGAGAGTCCGGCCGCTCCCGCGTCGGCGCGCCACCATGGCCGATGACTTTGGCCTCGATGACCGGTCAATTCGAGAATGTCTACGGCGCAACCATGCCGTATTCGATCTTTACTCTTCCTGCCCTGGCCTTTCTGCACGAGCGTGGAATGACCATCGAACACATGGCCGAACTGGTCGTTTCGCAGCGCAACTGGGCGCTCGACAATCCCCGGGCTTTCCGCCGCAAGCCGACGTCGGTGGACGAAGTGCTGGCTGGTCCGCGCGTGGCGTACCCGTTCACCCGCGACATGTGTTGTGTGCAAACCGACGGCGGCGGCGCCTTGATCCTGACCAGTGCAGAACGAGCAGCAGACATGCCGGGGTCCGATCGGCATCTCTATCTTCTCGGATCCGGCGAATCCGCCGAAGGTCCTTTGGTTTCACAGTTGCAGGACCCCGGATCATTCGGCGGATTCCGTCGCGCGGGCGCAGAAGCGTTCGCCACCGCTGGAATCACTCATGCCGACGTCGACCATCTGATGGCATACGACGCCTTCGCCCACGTCCCGCTGTACATGCTCGAGGATCTCGGGTTTGTCGGCTTCGGCGAATCGGGAGACTTTGTCGCCGAAGGACATACGTCCAAGGGCGGTCGACTTCCGATGAACACCAACGGCGGTGGAATGTCGTACACACACACCGGTATGTACGGGATGTTCGCCATCCAGGAGGCTGTGCGCCAACTGCGCGGGGAAGCGTGCGAGCAGGTTCCCGGAGTCGAAATCAGCTTCGTCCAAGGAGTCGGGCTCTTCTTCAGTGCCGCGGGCAGTTTGGTCCTCTCGAACCGGCGTCCGTAAAGCGGGAATCTTCGGCTTGCCGACCGCTGCACCCCGACGGGTAGGAACTCCGTCGACTGAACAACCCACCCCGCTGGAGCCACAGAAAGGCACCTGGATGACCACCTCAATTCCATCCACCGAGCACCCGCTGACGGCGCCGGACATCGATATCACCAGCGTCGAGTTCTGGAGTCGGCCCTTTGCCGAGCGGGACAAGACATTCGAATGGCTGCGCAAGAATGCTCCGCTGAGCTGGCACAAGCCGATGGACCGCCCACACTTCAAACCCGACCACGGCGAGACCGGGTTCTGGGCAGTCGTCAAGAGTGCGGATATCGCGTTCATCAGTCAGAATCACGAAATCTTCAGCTCCGATCAGTTCAAATGGCGGGGGGTAGGGTTCGCGCCGAACGACCCAGAACTGGTTGGGAACGCGAGCTTCGTGATGATGGATCCGCCTGATCACACTCGATTCCGCCAGATCATCAGCTCCGGGTTCACGCCGAAAGCCGTCAAGCGCCTGCGTGACAAGATCGAAGAACGCGCCGAACAAATCGTCGATCGAGTAGTCGGCGCGGGCGAATTCGACTTCGTCACCGAAGTCGCGTCGAAGCTGCCGATGCTCACGATCGCCGATCTCGTCGGTGTCCCCGAGAGCCTGGTCCAAGACTTCGCGAAGGCCGGCGACAACCTCGTCGGTGCCGCCGACCCCGAGGTATGCCCCAAGGGAATGTCCCCGACCGAGTTCAGCTTGCAGCAAATCGCGATCTTGGCGCAGATGGGCAACGATCTGGTCAATTTCCGTCGCAAGAACCCGGCCGACGACATCGCTACGGCACTGGCCAACACCGAATTCGACGGTAAACCGCTCTCCGAGCTCCAGGTCACTTCCATGATGCTCCTGCTCAGTATCGCCGGCAACGACACCACCAAACAGACAACCAGCCACACCGCCATGTCACTGGCCAAGAATCCGGACCAGAAGCGATGGCTGACCGAAGACTTCGACGGCCGTATCGCCCAGTCGATCGAGGAGTTCATTCGACACGCCTCGCCCGTCCAGGAATTTGCACGCACTGCCACTCAAGACGTCGAGCTGGGTGGAACCTTGATCAACAGGGGCGACAAGCTCGTCATGTTCTACTGCTCGGGCAACCGTGATGAGGACACCTTCGACGATCCTCATCGGTTCGACCTGCAGCGCAGCCCCAACAACAACCATGTTTCCTTCGGCGGTGGCGGGGTCCACTACTGCCTTGGGCACATGGTCGCCAAAGCCCAACTGCGCGCACTGTACTCACAGATTCTCACCAAACTCCCCAACATGGAGGTTGGCGAGCCGGTGTACCTCCACAGCGAATTCATCAACGGGATCAGGCACCTCCCGGTACGCGTGTAACAAACCCCAGTCAAGAACAGGAACGGCGCTATGAAAATCATTGTCGATCGCGGACGGTGCACAGGAATCGGAATCTGTGAATCCGTAACCGAGGATTACTTCGAGGTAGCCGACGACGGCTCGCTGATTCTCCACAAGGAGTTAGTCGATGCCGGCGACGAAAACCTCGTCCGGGAGGCAGTTCGTGCATGCCCGGCCAAAGCGCTGACCCTCGACGAGACGTGATCGTGAGCGCAACAGACATCGATCACGGCGCGGGACTCGTTGTCGTCGGAGCATCTCTGGCCGGCCTGCGGGCCGCGGAGTCTGCCCGTCTGGCAGGGTACGAGGGGCCGATCACGCTGGTCGGCGACGAAATCCATCTTCCCTACGACCGGCCTCCCCTGAGCAAGCAGTTCCTGAAAGACGGCGCCGAGGTCGACTATCACACAACCGCCGAGGAGCTCGCCGCCCTGGATGTGAAGCTCCGCCTCGGGGCACCGGCGACCGGACTGGACCCCGAGGCGCACCGCGTGCGTGTCGGAGACAACTACTGGATTCCCTACCAGAAGTTGATCATTGCGACAGGTGCGTCACCACGCTCGTTGCCCCACGCCCCGGATTTGGACGGCGTTATCGGGCTTCGCACGATCGATGACGCACTCGCACTCCGCGAAAGACTGCGTCCCGGAACAAAGCTCGTGATAGTCGGCGCCGGATTCATCGGGTCCGAGCTCGCGTCGTCCGCCCGAGACCGCGGCGCAGACGTGACGATCGTCGAGGCCGCGCCAATTCCGCTCGTCCGCGCAGTTGGTGAGACCGTCGGCCAGGCACTCGCAAAGCTGCACGAACGCAACGGAATTCCGCTCTTGTGCGACGTCCAGGTCGAAGAACTGATCGGCACCACCCACGTCGAGGCCGTTCGGCTCAGCACCGGCACGTCGCTGCCCGCTGAACTGGTCGTCGTCGGCGTGGGAGCGGCTCCAGCAACCGCGTGGCTGGCAGATTCGGGCATCGAATTACATCCAGTAGACGCCGGCGTGATTGCAAACAAGTTCCTTCAAACCTCACTCGAAGACGTCTATGCGGCAGGCGATGTGGTCCACTGGCCCAACCCCGCGTTCGACGGACTCTCAGTGCGGCTGGAGAACTGGACGAATGCTGCTGATCAGGCGAACCAGGCAGCCGTCAACGCCGTCGCACCCGAGGATGCCAAGCCGTACGAGACAGTCCCCTACTTCTGGAGCGACTGGTATAAGAGCCGAATCCAGTTCGTAGGCACCGCAGTCGCCGACGAAGTCGTCTTCGCTTCTGGCGATCCGGAGGCTGACAATTTCGTAGCGCTGTACCGCTCGGGTGATCGCCTGGTCGGCGCCGCCACCTTGAACGAACAACGCAAGATCATGAAGCTGCGCCGCATTATTGCCAAAAGAGGCACCTGGGCAGATGCACTCGAGTTCCTCAACCCCACGGAGAAGAAATCATGACCACTACCGCAATTGCCGCCGTACTCCGTAACGGCGCCGACAAGTTCGAACTCGAGGAAATAGAGCTCGGGCCACTGGCACCGGACGAACTTCTCGTGAAGGTAGTCGGCGCAGGGATGTGCCACACCGACCTTCATGTACTGGATCCCGATTTGCTTGCCCAGATGGGTCCGATCATTCTCGGCCACGAAGGTTCTGGCATCGTCGAAGAGGTCGGCAGCGGGGTCAGAGGCATCGAGGTCGGTGACCACGTGCTGATCAGTTACGATTCCTGCGGTCACTGCCGCAACTGTCGATCCGGAATACCTTCCTACTGTGACGAATTCATGCCTCGCAATATTACGGGGCGCCGCACGGACCTCAGCACGAGCGCGCTCGATCAAGACGGCCTCCCGCTGGCGAATCGTTGGTTCGGTCAGTCATCCTTCGCCACGCACGCAATCGCAACCGAACGCAATCTGGTCGTGGTGGACAAATCGCTCCCTCTCGAGCTTCTCGGCCCTCTCGGCTGCGGCTTGCAGACCGGAGCCGGTTCAGTCCTCAACGAGATGAAACTAGCTGCCGGACAAAGCATTGCAGTGTTCGGGGCGGGCGGCGTCGGCCTTGCCGCTGTGATGGCGGCCAAGGCTGCAGGTGCCCGCGAAATCGTCGTCGTCGATCTGCTCGACTCCAGGCTCGAAACAGCAATGGAGGTCGGCGCAACCCGAACCGTCCGCGGCGACACACCTGACCTCGTCGAAGCGATCAAGAACGGCGGACGCGGACTCGACTTCTCCTTCGAGACAACCGCCGTGGCCTCGGTTGTCACGACAGCTATCAGTGTCCTCGACATGCCGGGTAAAGCGGTGTTGGTAGGCGCAGGTCTCAGGAAAATCGAAATCGACCCGATGTTGTTGACCGGCAGGACCGTGACGTATGCCCTGGAAGGGAGTTCGATCCCCCAGGTCTTCCTACCTCAGCTCGTGGATCTGTGGCAGCGCGGTTGGTTCCCGTTCGACAAGCTCGTCCAGACCTACCCGCTCGAACAGATCAACCAGGCTATGGAGGATTCGCTCTCCGGCAAGACCATCAAGCCGGTGTTGACGCCGGCACAACACTGACCACGAAATGGGATCGAGAATGACCTCAACGGATTCGCTAGCTTTATCGGCGGCAGCAACTTCGAATGGACGCGATCTCCTCACCGCCGGCACCTTCGGCGTGATCAACCCCGCGACAGGCGAGGTATTCGCACAGGCTCCGTCCGTCACACCTGATCAGCTCGACGAGGTGTTCGCCGCAGCTCAGAATGCTTACACATCATGGCGGATCGACGAGGAATACCGTCGTGGCGCATTACGCCAAGCAGCAGACGTCATCGAGAGTCGGATCAGCGAACTCGCCCCGATCCTGACCTTCGAACAGGGCAAGTCGCTCGCCGACGCCACGATGGAATTCCACGCAGCGGCGATGTGGCTGCGCTACTACGCAGATCTCGAGATCCCGCGGGAAATTATCCGCAACGACGCAGAGGCCTTCGAGGAGGTCGCCCGTCGACCATTGGGCGTTGTCAGTGCCATAACTCCGTGGAATTTTCCGATCACGCTCGCGATGTGGAAGATTGCGCCGGCACTACGGGCGGGCAACACGATCGTCGTCAAACCCTCGCCGTACACACCGCTGGCAACACTTGCGCTCGCGAGAATTCTCCGTGGCACCTTCCCCGACGGTGTGCTGAACGTTGTTACCGGGCCTGATCCTCTTGGCGCAACCATGGTTTCACACCCCGTTCCTCGGAAAGTCAGCTTTACCGGATCAACCGCGGTTGGGCGAAAGGTCGCACTCGGGGCCGCCGACGACCTCAAGCGCGTCACTCTGGAACTCGGCGGAAACGATCCCGCCGTCATTCTCGGCGACGTGGACGTGGAGAAGATCGCACCCAGCCTCTTCCGAAGCGCGTTCAACAACAACGGACAGATCTGCCTCGCGATCAAGCGCGTGTACGCACACGAGAGTATCCAGCCCCAACTGGTCGAGGCACTCAGTGCAATCGCCAGATCCGTCAAGGTCGACGACGGCACGGTCGAAGGAACGGAACTTGGGCCTATCAATAACAAGCCTCAATTCGACCGAGTCAAGGAATTGATTGCGGACGCAGTGAGCAACGGTGCACGCGCCACCGCCGGCGGCAAACCAATTGACCGGGACGGCTACTTTCATCAGCCGACAATCCTCGACCACGTTGACGACGGAATGCGCATCGTCGACGAAGAGCAATTCGGCCCGGTGCTTCCCATCATCTCGTTCCGAGACGAAGCCGACGCCATCATCCGTGCCAACCGAAGTGAGTACGGTCTCACCGCGTCCGTGTGGTCTGGCGATGCCGACCACGCCGCCCGGCTCGCACCGCAATTCGACGCCGGACAGGTCTCGATCAACGCGCACGGTGCAGGTGTACTACCCCACCTCCCCTTCGGTGGTCACAAGCACAGCGGCGTCGGAGTGGAAAACGGCCCGTGGGGTCTGCACAGTTTCACCGAACTACAGGTGATCGCCGGCCCCTCGCGCCAGTAGCAACGCGCCTTTCATTCTGATCGTCAACCCGGGTACCGCTCGGTGAAGATGCGGCTGACGGCCACGCCGCGTCAACGCAACGCTCCGGTCGACCCTTGGCAACCGACGTCCAGAGAGTTGGACGTCGGTTGCCATCGGACTTCCAGTGGTGAGGGTGGCCAGAACGCGTTTTGCGATCCCGACAACGCACTCACTCGAGAAATTCCGAACTCTTCGCAATAGTTACTAGAATCCCTCCAGAAAGAGGACACTCATGTCTACCGTGGTCAACAGCGAGCGCGAGGATCCCAAAC
Organism: Rhodococcus sp. NPDC059969; assembly: GCF_042738325.1. Taxonomy (NCBI): domain Bacteria; kingdom Bacillati; phylum Actinomycetota; class Actinomycetes; order Mycobacteriales; family Nocardiaceae; genus Rhodococcus; species Rhodococcus sp. NPDC059969. Next base: position 208,763 of record NZ_JBHWUF010000001.1, read on the forward strand.
CACTGTCTGATCCTTCAATGCCTGGGGCCTGGCTTCTGGGTCAAGGTGACCCCACTCGGCCAGCGATCGTAATCGACGGCAAGACAAAAACTTTCGGCGAGCTCATCAGCAAGGTCAACCAGCTCAGCAACAAGTTCACCGCTGTGGGCCTGCGCAGAGGCGACGTCGTCGCCGGTCTGCTGTCGAACGGTGCCGAGTACTACGAAATTGCCCTGGCATGCACGCAGAGTGGTTTGTATTTCGTTCCGATCAATACCCATCTGGCTGCGCCCGAAGTTGAATACATCGTTCGCGATTCCAACGCGGCCGTCCTCATCGTGCACGCAGAACTCGCCGACAAGGTCGTCGGCCGGGTCGAGGACGCAGTGCAGCACCGCGTGGTTGTCGGTAGCGCGCCGGCCGACTGGTCCAGCTACGAATCCTTTACCGACGTCTCGGACGACACTCCTGCCACACGGTCACTCGGCTCGCTGATGATGTACACGTCCGGCACGACGGGACGACCAAAGGGTGTACGCCGTCCGCTCTCCGATGCATCGCCCGAGAGTTCACTCGCATCGGCTGCTCAGTTTATGCCGACTATGGGGATCTCACTGGGGCAGCCTGGACGTCATTTGGTTTGTTCGCCCGTGTATCACGCTGCTCCCGGCGCCAATTCGCTGTACCTCCTGCATGCCGGGCACACACTGTACATCTTGCCGGGTTTCAAAGCCGAAGATGTTCTTCGGTCGATCAGCGACAACGCAATCACTACTTCCCACATGGTTCCCACACACTTTCAACGACTCCTCGATTTGCCGGCCGGCGTTCGAGTTGGTGCCGATATCTCGAGCATCCAGTCGCTGCTTCACGCCGGTGCCCCGTGCCCCCCGGCGACCAAACGCGCCATGATCGATTGGTTCGGGCCGGTGCTGTGGGAGTATCTCGGCTCCACTGAGGGCCAAGTGGCGTCGTGCTCCACGCAAGAGTGGCTCGAACATCCGGGCACTATCGGGCGACCGGTGCCAGGCGCTGTAGTTCTCCGGGGGTTGGACGGAGAACAGGCCGCTCCCGGCGAAGAGGGCACTATCTACTTCAAGGCCAACCCGTTCGAATACTTGGGTGACCCGGAGAAAACCGCAGCTGCGTTCTGGGGCGACTTCGCCACGTCAGGAGACGTCGGACGCTTCGACGACGACGGCTACCTGTACGTACTGGATCGGCGTGCGGACTTGATTCTCAGCGGCGGCGTGAACGTGTACCCGGCGGAGGTCGAGGGCGCACTGCTCCAACATCCCGGCGTCGACGATGCCGGAGTTATCGGTGTGGCCGACCCCGAGTGGGGCCAGAAAGTGGTGGCGGTCGTTCAGCTTGCATCCGGATTCAACGGCGACGACGACCTTCGTGCGGCGCTGGACCTGCACGTACGTGAGCAGATCGCCGGATTCAAACGACCCCGCGATTACATCTTCGTGGAGGACTTTCCGCGGTCGGCCGCCGGCAAAGTGTCTCGCGCAAAACTGAGGGAACTCGCCAACGGTCAGTAGTGCTTGTCCGGCAAAACATTTCAATCCGTCACAGCAGAGGGGTTGGGCCGCCCGGCAGAAACAGGTCCCCAGAGGAACGACAACAGCCCGACCTTCGAAGTAACGAACGGCTTTGTCGTTGAACGGGTTTTACACCGCGACTGGGGCGGGCCTCCCCTATTAGAAGGAGAGTGGCTCCCGATCTCCCCCGAGGTCGGGAGCCGCTCTCGTCCCAACGACGGATTTCTGCCCAATCCGAATATTTGTTCCTTGACTAAAGATTACGTTTCGGAGCGACGGATCCGCCCCGGCTTTAGGGACACGGGCTTCGACCTGGCCGGTCGCCCGATACGCCGGCCGGAGCGTGTCCGTCCCCGACGGTCAGCAGCGCTCGCACTCCAGATCTACGCATAAAAAAGCTCCCCACCTGCGTGAACAGGTGGGGAGCTTTGGCGGTGGCGGAGGGATTTGAACCCTGAGATAACGCTGAATTACCCGGTTTTGAGGTGAAGTGTGGTCAAAATGTGGCCATGAAAACTCCCTGGGCAACTACCAGCGTTACGCAAGTAGACGCCAACTGTTGGCGTAGCGCCCACGGTTGACCATTTCCCGGAGCCGGGAAGCTATTTGCGATCCAGATCGGTAACTCACCGCAACCGTGTCTCAATTCCAGGAAAAGAGACACCCTCCAGTTTTGAAAGAGAGCGCCGGCTGTGGAGTTTAGCGGTAGATGGCGGTGTTCTACGGCCTCTTCGTGGCGTTAGTCGCCGATGACGAGGATGCTCGCGGCGGCCTCGACCAACTATTTGGGACCCTGTCAGGCAGAGCTGAAACTGTCATCCACATGCGGTCGGTCGATCTTCTCTACAAGTCGGGGGCGGTTAGTGGCCCTGCGCCTTCTAATGAGAAGGGGATCGTGGAACCGTTCGCCATCGCCACGATCACGTTGACGATAGCAAGGAGGACGTTATTCATTTCTGATTCACCTCCTCTCTTCGTTTAGAGCCCGGCAGCATTCGTTACTGCATACAGGGCAGAGGTGCCGGTTTTCAAGATCTTCGGGGAGGTTGCACGACGCTAATGTGAAAGTCCTCGAAACTGGGGTATTTCTTCGAGCTTTATCCGGCTCTCCCACATCCGGAGCGCATGAGTCGATCCACAGATGATCCGAGCAGGCACAAGATGTAAGTTGGTGCGGGTTTTCAATGTGCCGGCCGTTGGTCGTGCAGTGGGACTTACGGTTAGAACTGTCCGGTACTGAGGAAGAATACGTACTTGATTCTTTTTGAAGGTGATTTTTGACGGATCTGGATCTTTTCACAGTTGTGATTGTGAGAAGACCTGCACACTTGCGTGAGTTGTGGTCCTCGGCGTCCAAGTGCGCTACGGCAGATCGTTTGTGCCGTATTCAACTAATAAACTGTGCGGAGCCCGAGCGCAGACAGTTTCCAAACCCATTGGTTGGTAGTCGTGCTCGGATCACTGATGGGAGGCAAACGAACCGAGGTACCGGCGACCATCGGCTTCGAGGTCGACGGCCCTCTCCTGAACCTCTCAGCCGACGACGTTGCACGTCTGGCTCACGAGTCAGTACAACATCGGGTCAAGGTGCTCACTCTCACCTACACAGGACTGCGCTGGGGCGAACTGGTGGCACCGAGGGTGAAAGATGTGGAGTTCTTGCGCCGCCGGATTACCGTCCACGACAATGCCGTGCAGCTCGGAGTCGATCACGCGGAGGGTCTGACCAAGATCCTCCGGACCCGATCGGCGCCCGTCCCTCAGTTCATCCTCGACGAGCTGTCTCGCCGGTGCGTCGGCAAGGCGTTGACGGATCTGGTCTTTCCTGGCCCGTGAGTGTGGCCGAAAAGTGGCCACAAGTGGCTGAAGATTCACACGAATTGACACAAAAAAGCTCCCCACCTGCGTGAACAGGTGGGGAGCTTTGGCGGTGGCGGAGGGATTTGAACCCTCGGACGGGGGTTACCCGTCACACGCTTTCGAGGCGTGCTCCTTAGGCCGCTCGGACACGCCACCGCTGGTGACTTTACCGGATGGAGTGCCCCTGACCGAAATCGCCAGGTGGAGCGGTATTACGTGAGCTTGTCCTTGATGCTGGACGCGGCGTCCTTGACCTTCTCGCCTGCATCCTTGACGGCCGATTTCACCTGGTCGCCCTTGCCTTCGTTTTCGAGGTCCCGGTCACCGGTAGCGCTGCCAGCAGCTTCCTTGGCCTTGCCCCCGAGGTCTTCGGCCTTGTTCTGAGCCTTGTCTGCGATTCCCATGAGTTCTCCTCCGTGAACGCGAACGAATCGCCTTCCGACGATCCGCCGATACCCTGACGGCATCTGCCTCCACCATGCCCTCGTTTACCGGTTCCGGCTACCCGAGTGTGCGATCACTCTCGATGGGGAATAGCGATTTCAGGCTCGCTGCTCGCGGAAGAAATCTTCCAAAAGCCCAGCGCATTCGTCCTCGAGGACGCCTCCGCGCACTTGCGGTCGATAGGTCAATCTTTTATCTCGAACTACGTCCCATAATGATCCGACGGCACCGGTTTTCGGCTCCCACGCCCCGAAAACGACTCGGGAGACCCGGGCGAGGACCAGAGCGCCTGCGCACATCGTGCAGGGCTCGAGCGTGACCGCCAGCGTCGCACCTTCCAGACGCCAGCCGTCGCCGTAGATTTTCGCGGCAGCACGCAATGCGACGATCTCGGCGTGCGCAGTCGGATCGGACGACGCTTCCCTGGCATTGGCAGCGCGAGCAACCTCGGCGCCGTCTGCGTCGAACACCACGGCGCCGACCGGTACGTCGGCGTCGGAAGCGGAGCGTGCAGCCACGATGGCCGCACGGATCATGCGCTGATCGTCAGCGAGAGTCATCTAGCGCGGGAGCTTGTCGAGCGCTGCGCCGAACTCGGATGCGAACCCGAGTCGCTGCGCGATCATCCCCAACTGCTCGTCCGGATACAGATCGGTCTCGGCCGCGATGACGGCGAGTACGGGTTCCGGCAGGCCCAGATCGGCCAGGACGGACAGATCTCCCTCTTCCCACGGCTCGACATCATCGAGGTCGTCCGGGTCGATGTCGGGGATCTCGATGTGCAAGGCGTCGAGGACGTCGGCTGCGATGTCGTAGTCGATGGCGGCGGTCGCGTCGGAAATCAGCAACTGCGTGCCGGACGGGGCCGGACGCAACACGATGAAGAACTCGTCGTCGACGTCGAGAAGGCCGAAGACGGCACCCGAACTTCGCAACTCACGCAGCTGCGTTTCGGCGGCCGAGAGCGAGGTCAACGCGTCGGGCGTCAGTGCTTTGACCGTCCAACGCCCCTCTTCACGGACCACCGCGACACCGAAGCCTTCAAGCTCCTCCGACTGGTTCGAAGAGGCGCTCTTGTTACCCGCGCGCTGTGCACCCATGGCGCAACGGTAGCCCGCCTGGTGCCAGTGAGTGAAGTCCGAGCATCGATGTGCCAACCTGAACCGGTGTCTGCGATCGATTCCGCCCCACCAGTCTGCGTTCTCGGCCTCGGATTGATCGGCGGTTCGCTACTTCGAGCCGCCGTCCGATCCGGCCGTCGAGCATGGGGTTACAACCGTTCCGTCGAGTCCGCCGACGCCGCCCGAGCCGACGGTTTCGACGCCGACACCGACCTGGTTTCCACACTGCGCAGGGCGAACGAGAGCGGTGCCGTCATCGTGATCGCCGTGCCCATGCCTGCCGTCGACGCCACCTTGGCGGCAATCGCCGCGCATGCGCCGAACAATCCGATCACCGACGTCGTCAGCGTCAAGGGTGAAGTGAAAGCCGCTGTCGAACGAGCGGGCTTGAGCGCCAAGTTCGTGGGCGGACATCCGATGGCCGGGACCTCGGCGTCAGGTTGGGCGGTCGGGGATGCCGATCTGTTCGTCGACGCCGTGTGGGTAGTGGCAACCGACGAGGGCGTCGACGCAGACGTGTGGAAGCAGGTTGCCGATCTCGCACTCGACTGCGGCTCGGTGGTCGTGCCGGCCGAATCTCTTGAGCACGATCGAGCAGTCGCGCGTATCTCGCACTTGCCTCACCTGCTTGCGGAAACACTTGCGATCACGGGAGCGGCCGGCGGCGAACTGGCACTCGGGCTGGCTGCCGGATCATTTCGCGACGGCACTCGCGTGGCGGGAAGCGCACCCGGCCTGGTGCGGGCGATGTGCGAGGGCAACCGCGACGCCCTGCTGGTCGCACTGGACGAAGCGCTCAACCTCCTGCAGGATGCACGTACCGATCTGCTCGACAACGGCTCGACGGCACGATTGGTGGACGCAGGGTTCGCTGCGCGCGGCGCCTACCAGTCGCACGAGCGTTGGGACATCGAAGATATTCACGTCGGAGAACCCGACTGGATCGACCGGATGCGAGACGCCGGTCGACGCGGTGGCGTCATCCGGCGATCCGCAACCTAGAGAAACGAAACCTAGATACGAGTTGCCAGACCCGGGTAGTCGAGGACAAAGCCTTCGGTGTCGACGGACAGCGTCGAGCTGGACACCGGGGACAACACACTGATTCCGTCGGTGCCGCTGCTGTACGTGATGGTCGCGCCCTCGACGCGCAGGTCGAGAAGGTTGACGTAGACGACCGGAACCTCGGCGTCTTCGATGTCGTTCTGCAGGCCGACGCGGCGGATGGGCAGCGTGTTGAAGAACGGGCTGAGGATCACGTCGACGTCGAGTGCACCGTCGAACGCCGAGCGCTGATGGCTCGCGCCGTTCTCGACCATCCAGGTGCCTTCTTCGTCCCGGCTGATCGACATCTGACGCTCACCGGCAGCCAAGGCAGTCCGAACAGAGAGCCTGCGGGTGATGCCGGCCTCGTCGGTAACCAGGTCGTATGACGCGCTGAATGCCGGGTGATCGCTGCAGGCTCCACCGATGATCCGGCCGGAAGCCTTGATGCGATTTCCGTTCAGCTGCACACGAACAGACTCCATACGAGGAGCGTTGTGGGCCTGCCAGGTCAATACCGCGGGCCAGGACGCGTCATCGGAAGGTTGGATGCTCACCCGACCACGGTAATGGACGAACGGGCGGGGAGCACCGCTGGTTCGGGTTATTGCTTCGATCAGGGACCTTTTAGGGACTTCGATCGGTCCCGAAGATCTCGATGTAAGGCGTTTCACAACGGATCCTCCGTAAGGATCACGCCGCGGACCGATTAGTTGGCAAACGGTGTCGGAGTTCTCGAGTACCGTGCTTCTAGGTCGGTTCGTGAGGAAGGGTGCTGTGACGTCGTCGCGGAGCATGGTGGGTTTGTTTGCCGGTATCGGTGGGCTGGAGTTGGGGCTCTCGGAACATGGGTGGAACACCGAATTGCTGTGTGAAATCGATCCCGGCGCCCAGGCAGTTCTCCGTTCGCGTTTCGCAGACGTGCCGTTGCACGGTGACGTCACCAAACTGCGCGCGCTGCCCAGTGACATCGAATTGGTGGCCGCCGGTTTCCCCTGCCAGGACCTCTCTCAGGCCGGCAAGACCGCAGGCATCACCGGCGCACGCTCAGGCCTGGTGGACGAGGTGTTCCGTCTGGTCAAGCGCAAGAAAGGCCCGCGCTGGCTGTTGATCGAGAACGTCCCCTTCATGCTGCAGCTCGGCAAGGGCGCAGCCATGCGGCACATCACCGACGCCCTCGAAGACCTCGGATACACCTGGGCATACCGGGTGGTCGACGCCCGCGCCTTCGGACTCCCCCAGCGTCGCCAGCGGGTCATCATGCTCGCCTCGCGCACAGACGATCCTCGCGAAATCCTGTTCGGCCAGGACGCCGGCGAGCGCCTGGGCGGCGATCCGGCGGACTACCCGTGCGGCTTCTACTGGACCGAAGGCACCCGCGGACTCGGATGGGCCGTCAATGCCGTGCCGACGCTCAAGGGCGGCTCGTCCGTCGGTATCCCCAGCCAACCGGCAGTCCGGTTGCCGTCCGGCGAGATCGTCACCCCCGGTCTCGTCGACGCCGAACGCTTGCAGGGTTTCGATCCCGACTGGACGCTGCCGTCCGTCGAGGTCCCCGGCCTTCGCCACAGCCACCGATGGAAGCTCGTCGGCAATGCCGTGAGCGTGCGGATGGCGTCGTGGGTCGGCGGCCGGTTGAGCGATCCCATCGAATACGACGCCGCCGGCGAGACGCCCCTCGAGCCGGGCGACGCGTGGCCGAGCGCGGCGTGGGGCCGTAACCGTCAGTCCTTCCGCGTACACACGTCGACGTGGCCGGTGCAGTACGACTACGAAGATCTGAGCGGCTTCCTCGAAGACACGCGGTTGCTGTCGGCGCGGGCGACGGCCGGCTTCCTCAAGCGCGCACGCATGGGCAATCTTCGGTTCATCCCCGGTTTCATCGAGGACGTCGAAAGCCATCTCGAGCGGATGGGCGGATATCCCGAGGCCGCGGCATGACGGACTCGCTGTTTCCCGAACCGGAGCCCCTGTTCCCGGAGACACTGTTTTCCGAACCTGAACACGAACCACTCTGGAGCGCACTGCAACTCGCAGGCGACAAGCCTCCGGCCGATGCCGATCGCGGCGAGAAGAAGAACTACGCCCAGCGACTGTCCAATCAACTGGCACAGACTGTGGCCGATGCTCTGCGTCCGCTGTATCCCAACATCACTCCGACGGCGTCCGGCGAAGGCCAGGAGGCAACGGTCGATGTCGCCAAGGGCCGAAAGCGCTTGGACGTCAAGGCACTCGACCCCACTCTCGGTCTGATCCTCTGCGTCTCCATCAAGACCTACAACTTCCAGGACTACAGTCCGCGCAGCGGCAAGCTGGGACGGTGGACCAAGAACATCGTCCGCAACGACCACGAATTGCGCGGCGAGGCAATGGTTCTGCATCAGCGCCAGCCCTACAGCGTGTTGGTGGCCGTCATGTTCGAGCCGTACGCCACCTGCGACGACGGGGACCCGACCAAGACCAGCGATACCGGCAAATCCTCTTTTGCACACCACGTCACGACGCTCTCGAAGCGCTCGGGCCGGGGCAAGCGCGCGGTGGTCGGCGTTCCGGGAAAGGCCTGGGTGGATCTCGGCGCCGAAGACACGCGCTACGACCTCTTCGAGAAGGTCTACATCGGACTCTACGAACCCGATGGTGCGGTTCGGTTCTTCGACGTCGACGAACCGCCGCCACGCAACGGCCGCCCCACCGACGCTCAGACGCTTTCGTTCACCGACTTCGTGACCGTCGTGCACGGTGAAGTGGAGCGTCGCAACAGGTTTGCGCCTACCTGGTCCGATCCCGAAGACAGCGACGATTCCGACGGCTGAGAGAACCACGGTGCCTGCGACAGATCCTGCCACCAGCGCTCGGATGAGCGCTCAGCGTCGGCGCGACACCAAACCCGAAATCGCACTTCGACGCGAGCTTCATCGGCGCGGGCTGCGATACTTCGTGGACCGGGCGCCGGTCAAAGGTGTTCGCCGACGCGCCGATCTGGTATTTCCGCGCCGAAAAGTCGCGGTATTCGTGGACGGATGCTTCTGGCACAGCTGCCCGCAGCATGCGACGTTTCCCAAGAACAACGCGCAGTGGTGGACGGACAAGTTGGCCGCCAACGTGGTTCGAGACCGCGACACCGATGCACGTCTGGCAGAGCAGGGTTGGACCGTCATCCGCATCTGGGAGCACGAAGATCCGCTGGTAGCAGCCGAACGCGTCCAGAAAGCCCTGCTCGGTCCGTAAGCTCGAATTCGTGAAGGAACGCAACGTTGCGCGGTGGGGTTTGGTGGCTGCGCTGGCTCTGGGCGGAATTGTCTACTCGTCGTGGATTCTCGAATTCTTCCTCGACACCGGCCTCGACCCGGTCACATCGTTCCTCAGCGAACTCGATGCCGAGAACCAGAAATACCGTGATGTCTTCGGCAATGCCGACGTTCTGTCCGCGATCTTGATGTTGATCTCGGGAGCGCTTGGTCTGCTGATCACGCCCAGGCGCAGGCTCTACGTCACCGGCTGGATTGCACTTGCAGTGTTCGGCATCGCGACGATCGCCGACGCGTCGTTCCCCCTCGAATGCTCGGGCGAGGGCTGCCCGTCGAGCGCACCCGACGGCCTGCTTCCGCAACTTCACCATGTTCACGCATTGACGAGCAGCGTGGCGGTGTTCGCGATCTTCACCGCCATGATCGCATTCACCGTGGGAGCGTTCAGGTATCGCGAACACCGGTCGTTGCGTACTACCGGCCTGACCATTTTGATCCTGACTTCCCTTGCGACGGTGTGGATGTTGACGACAAACAGCATCGAAGTCTCGGGCGGCGGTAATCTCGGACTGGGTATCGCTCAACGTGCGCAGGTGCTGGGAATGTCGTTGTGGTTGTGCACCCTGGCATTTGCGATGTCGAGGTCGCCATCCACCGGGCTCCCGGCGTCGCCGCGCTGACAGGTTTTCCGGCAAGCGATTCGGGCGATCCTGGAACTACAACTGAAAATGGCTGCCCCGAACTAGCGAAGGTGAGCCCATGTCTCTCGCGTCGTCGTTCTTCGCCCATCCTCACCAGGCGTTCACTGCTGGTTTCTATCGCAACGAATCCTTCGACTTCGAGCTACGAGTCGTTCTGGGACTGGCCACCTACGGCGCGGCAGATGCCGGCGAGGTGCTCTCGGCCATCGCTCATGTCGGAGAGAAGGACCTCGAGGGCTGGTACGAGGCCTGGTTCGACCTCGGAACACGGGTATTCGGGCAGGCCGATAAGTCAGCCGAGGCCGGGCATTCGCGGAGCGCGTCCAACGCGTATCTGCGGGCGGCGTCGTACTTCGGTGTGGCGATCAACGCCGTCGACGGCCTCAGTGACGACTCCGTTCTCGTCCCCACCTTCAAACGTCACCGCGAAGCGTGGGACCGCTTTGTCGACACCACTTCCCAACCCGTCGAACGCGTCCGGATCCCGTACGAGGACACCTACCTGCCCGGGTACTTCTTCCGCCCACCCGGCGACGTTCGGCGGCCGACGCTGATCATGGTGAACGGCAGCGACGGCCCGATCAGCGTGCTGTGGGGCAGCGGCGGCGCCGGAGCCCTCGAGCGGGGCTACAACGTGTTGATGTTCGACGGTCCCGGCCAGCAGTCGATGCTCTTCGAGCGCAACATCCCGTTCCGTCACGACTGGGAAGCCGTCATCACGCCCGTCGTCGACTATCTCGTGGACCGGCCGGACGTCGATGCGTCGAAGCTGGCGATGTACGGGATCAGTCAGGGCGGGTACTGGGTGCCGCAGTCGTTGGCGTTCGAGCATCGGATCGCGGCAGCTATCGCCGATCCGGGGGTCGTGGATGTGGCCGCGTCGTGGCTCGCCCACATCCCCAAGAAGATGCAGAAGCTGCTCGACGAGGAGAAGTCGGAGGCCTTCGACCGCGACATGGCGATAGGGCTGGGGATGAAATTCTCCAAGGACAGCGCCCGGATCTGGCGTTTCCGAGCGCGTCCGTACCTCGCCGACGGTTACTACAACACCCTCACCGCCGTTCGGAAGTACCACCTCGAACACGTCGCCGGCTCGATCTCCACTCCCCTGCTGATCACCGAACCGGAAGACGAGCAGTTCTGGCCCGGTCAATCCAAGCGGCTCGCCGCCCTCTCCGGCGGACCGACGACAGTGGTTCCCTTCACCGCTGCGGAAGGTGCGAACTTCCACTGTCAGCCCATGGCGAGGCGTCTGACGGATCAGCGAATGTTCGACTGGCTCGACGAGCAGTTGGATCTCTGAATCAGGACACTCTTTTTTCGTCAACGTTCTTTTGGAGGCGTCCGCCGGAGAAGGATCGGATAACTCGAAACTTTGCCTAATGCAATCCGTTTCGACGCGACATTAACTTTGAGTACAAAAACACAGTGCAAATTAACCACTTCGATACCGAACCGCGAATCAGGTCCATCGTGTACGCCAAAGCGGTGGTAGCGGGGAGCCTTAATCGAAGCTTCAGCGAATGTACTTGTACCACTGCGGGCAGCCGTACTGGGTCAGGTGGGTGACCGCTAAGGCGGCCTTTTCGAAGTCGACGGGACGAAAATTTAACGTCTGACCTAGAACTGCATATTCGAAGCCGCGGTCACCACCCAACTCATCCCAGTCCGCACACACCTCGTTGGCCCGTTCCTGCAGCCACTGAACACTTTCGTACGGCAAGGCATCCTGGTCGAACTGTTTGATCATCCTGTTCAAGGTGTCTTCGGGTGTCATGGTTGCGGTCGTCGCCCGAGGTGTGGATTCAACCACCTGCACCTTGGTGTCGCCGTATTCGGGACAGTACGATTTCACCGCGGCTTTGATTATTACTGTGTTCTGGGCGGAGCTGTAGACCCCGGCGTGATCGGACTGCTGCTGCAAAATGGTCAGCGCATCTGCAATTGTCTGGCCACCCGAGACCGCTCGTTCGATCAGTTCGCACATACCTTTCCCAACCTTGATCGCCACTTCCTCGCTGGCGAAAGGTACCTCAGCGACACGAACCTCACGCAGGTAGCTTTTGTCCGCAGACTCGGGTATCGCGGTGGGTGAGCTGCATCCCACGATAAGCCCAATGCTGCATAGGCCCGACGCGGCAACGATCTGAATTCTGCGTCCAAAACGTCGATGCGTTCGAACCGTTAGGGCGTTGTTTGTCCACACATTTCGAAACATCGCAATGCAGACATCTCCCGTTACCTGCGCCGCCGACCCGATACCAGTCGACTGCTCTCCCTATTCCTTCTCGAAAAATTTCTTCTCGAAAAGGTCGTCGGTCCCAATCCACAACTGAGGGCACGAGCTTCCGCTGTCAGTCCATGGCGAGGCGACTGACGGATCAGCGAATGTTCGACTGGCTCGACGAGCAGTTGGATCTCTGAATCAGGACACTTTCTCTTTTTTCGTCAACAGAGTGGCGAGCATCGGCAGCAGTAGAACGGTGATCGCACCGGCAGCGACAAGAATTGACGCGTTGTCCGAAGACATCTGATGCGCGTCGACGGCGGCGCCAGTGACAGCCACGATCATCGGTAGACCGGTAGCTCCGTACAGCGCGACTTGCGCACTTTCACGCGTGGTGAAGGGTGGCTCGACCTTCTCGAATTTCGTCACGAAAAACACCGGCACACCGCGGACCACAACGATCAGGATCAGAAACGCAATCAGTATGCCGGGACTCGCGGCGACTGCCGAGACGTCGATCGCCATGCCGGAGGTGATGAAGAAAATCGGGATGAGGAACCCGAAGGCGATTCCGTCGAGCTTGATCTCGAGGCGCTCGTCGCCCTCTGGCATGAGTCGACGCAGGATGAAGCCGGCGGCAAACGCACCCAGGATGACGTCGAGCGAAAACACTGCCGACAGCACTCCGAGGCTGACCAACAACAGAACGGTGAGGCGGACCGTCGTCTGCGCAGTGGTGTCCGCTCCTGCCCGCACCAGCCGATGTGTCCACGAGCCTTCATGAATCAGCTTGCCAGGCAGCACCGCCACGATGACGGCGATCAAGGCGAAAACGGCAAGCACGATCAGTGACAGGACGGCACCACGAGCGCTCAGCAGAACCGCCATCGCAACGACCGGCCCGAGCTCGCCGACAGCCCCGTGGTTGAGGACGGTCTTGCCCAAGCGCGTGTCGAGGAGTTTGTTGTCTTTGAGGATCGGCAGCAGCGTGCCCAGAGCCGTCGACGTCATTGCGATGGCAACAGCGGCTTCGGCGGAGATCACGTTCCTCATGCCAAGCAGCGCGACCACCGTGAACGCCAACGCGAGGCAGAACAGCCACGTGTAGAGCGCTCGACGTCCGCCGCGCCCACTGAGTTCCTGTCGGTCGATCTCGTAGCCGGCGAGCAGGAACAGCATGCCGAGGCCGAGTTCGCGGAGGATTCCGATCGCTTCGCTGTCAGCGGCGATGTTGAGAGCGAACGGTCCGACTACTGCGCCCGCGACCAGCAGCAACACAACTTCGGGAACCAGCCGACGCGGGATCAGGCCCGCGACTATCGGCGCGACGGCCGCGATCAGCGCGATCCAGAACAGCGAGGAGGCAATTGAAGGCACGGATCATTATCGGACATAGGTGACAAATCTGCGTTCAGTACAGGTGCTTGCGGTACGCCTCTTGTCTGGCGGGTTCGAGATCATCGACGCGCAGGCTGTGCTGCTCGGCCATCATGTCGCGCAGACTCGGTACGTCATCGGAATTGGGCCACGTCGACGGATCCCACAACTTCGCCCGCAGGATCGCTCTCGCGCAGTGCAGATATGCCTCGTCGATCCGCACGATCACCGCAAGCTGCGCCGGCTTGCCGTTCATCGCCATCGACTTCAGCAGATCAGGATCGGTCGTCAGCGTCGCCACGCCATTGATGCGCACGATCTCGTCGTGGCCAGGCGCGAGAAAGAGAATCCCGACGTGAGGATTCTCGATCATGTTTCGGTACGAGTCGGCACGCCGATTGCCCGGGCGATCCGGGAGCACGAGGGTCTTCTCGTCGGGGAAGAGCACCTGACTGATCAAGTCCCCACGCGGCGAGCAATCACAATTGCCGGCCGCATCGGACGTCGCGAGCACAAAAAACCTTGCCTGCTCGATGAATTCACGAATCAACGGCGTTGTGTAGTCGGTGTGTTTCTCCATGATCGACGGATGCGGCTGTCCGAGAATCGCATTGAGTTGCTCCAAGGACTCAACGCGTCCATTCGAAATGTTCGGCTCCATCATGTCAACACGTCGTCGAGGACGTGGTGGCGCCCGAGCGGCAACACCAACGGCTTACCCGAGATGGGGTCGGGGATGATTCGGCTGTCCAGGCCGAACACGGTACGGACGTTGTCGCTGGTGAGCACCTCGCCTGGATCACCCGCCACGTAGACCCGGCGATCAGCCATGGCAACGAGGTAGTCGGCATAGCGGGCAGCAAGGTTGAGATCGTGCAGAACCATGACAATCGTTGTACCCCGAGTCCGGTTCAGGTCGGTCAGCAGGTCCAGCACCTCCACTTGATGGCTCACGTCCAGGAAGGTGGTCGGCTCGTCGAGAAGAAGCAGATCGGTTTGTTGGGCGAGCGCCATCGCAATCCACACACGTTGGCGCTGACCACCGGAAAGCTCGTCCACCGATCGTTCGGCCAATCCGGTTGTGTCCGTTGCCGCAAGCGCCTCGGCGACAGCTGCGTCATCCTCGCGGCTCCACCTCGACAACACCCGCTGATGTGGATGACGACCACGGCCGACGAGATCGGCGACAACTATCCCTTCCGGCGCGATCGGTGACTGCGGCAGCAGACCGAGCGTGCGAGCGAGCTTCTTCGCGGGCAGGCGATGAACATCCTTGCCGTCCAACAGAACATGACCGCTTCGGGGACTGAGTAGCCGCGACATCGACCGCAGCAGCGTCGATTTGCCGCACGCGTTGGCGCCCACGATGGTCGTGATCTTTCCCGGCGGCACCGCGAGGTCGAGCGATTCGACGACGGTCCGTCCTCCGTAACCGAGTTCGAGGTTTTCGACAGTCAGAGTATGGGATTCGGTCACAGCGAACCTCCCGTTCGGTTGGAGCGAATGATGAGGTAGACGAGATACGGCGCTCCCAGCGCGCCGGTCACCACGCCAACGGGGTAGCGGGTGCCGAAGGCATACTGTCCGCAGAAATCGGCAACGAGCACCAGCAGCGCTCCGACCAGCGCCGACGGAATCAAAAGTGATGTTCCCGGACCGACGATGCGGGCGGCAATGGGGCCGGACAGAAATGCGACGAAGGCGATGGGCCCCGCGGCGGCAGTGGCAAAGGCGATGAGTCCGACGGCCGCAATGATCGACAGAATGCGCGTTCGTTCCACTCTGACGCCGAGTGCTTGCGCTGCGTCGTCACCGAGCTGGATGGTCGAGAGGTTGCGCGATTGGCTCAGCAGCACCGGTCCGAGGACAACCAGCGCCAGGAGCACGGGAACCGTCGAACCCCAGTTGGCGCCGTTGAGACTGCCGGTGAGCCAACGCATCGTCTCCTGTAGATCCCACGCGGCGGCGGTACTGAGCAGGTAGGCAGTGACACTGTCGAGCATCGCGGCGATGCCGATACCGATCAGAATCAGCCGAGTGCCTGCTACACCGTCCCGGAAGGACAGAACGTAAATCAAGACTGCGACGCCCAGACCGACAGCGATAGCAAAAACCGATACCTGTGAACCGCCGAGTGAAAGCGAGATGATCGCGAAAGCTGCTGCAGCGCTTGCACCGGAGCTGATTCCGATGATGTCGGGACTCGCGAGCGGATTGCGCAGCATCGTCTGGAACGTGATGCCGCCCAAGCCGAAACAGATTCCGGCGACCACAGCGAGGACAGCGCGAGGCAGCCGGAGGCGGCCGACGGTGAACGAGGCACCAGGTACGTTCTCCCCCAACACGACACGAAGAACATCCGACGGCGGGTAGAAGGTTTTTCCTACCATCAACGTGACCGCGAACGAGGCGACGACGAGGGCCGCTAGCACGGCAATCACGATGCGGCGTCGCCTACCTCGTCGGATACGGCTTGCTCCGACTGCATCGACCTCGACTTCGGGAGTAACGAATGTAGTGGTCACAGCTCACGTATCTTCTGACGGCGGACGATGTAGATGAAGAAGGGCGCTCCGATGAGCGCCGTGATGATGCCGACGTCGATTTCGCTCGGCCGCGCGACAATTCGTCCGAGAATGTCGGCGGCGACCAGAAGGGCGGCACCTGTCAGCGCAGAAAACGGTAGCAGCCAACGGTTGTCGATACCGATCAGCAACCGGCACAGATGCGGGACAACCAAACCGACGAAGCCGATCGGTCCCGCGATGGCAGTGGCTGCACCGCAGAGCAGCACTGCACCGAGCGCTGCCACTGCACGAACCACCGCGACGCGTTCGCCGAGACCTGATGCAACCTCGTCGCCGAGCGCAAGAGAGTTGAGACTACGCGCTGACAGCAGACAGATCACGAAGCCGACAATGAGGAAAGGCAGACCCTGTCGGATCACCTCGAAGCTCGCACCTCCGACGCCGCCGATCTGCCACGAACGAATGTTGCCAGCAATATCATTACGCGGCAGCATGATCGCGGTGATGAACGAGGCAAACGCAGCCGATGTTGCGGCCCCGGCGAGAGCCAACTTGAGTGGCGTGGCTCCACCTCGCCCGAGTGACCCGACTACGTAGACGAACAACGCCGCCCCGGCTGCACCGAGTATGGCCACCCAAATCATGCTGGTCTGGGTCCACAGACCGAACCACGCCATTCCGATCACCACTGCGAGCGAAGCTCCCATGTTGACGCCCAAGATTCCGGGATCCGCCAAAGGGTTTCGGGTAATCCCCTGCATCACTGCGCCGGCAAGACCGAGCGCAGCACCCACGATGATCGCGAGCACCGTCCGCGGAATGCGCTTGGCAATCGCACCCTGACCGATGTTGTCCGTTGAACCGCCGAGCGCGGCAACGATATCGGACCAGTCGACCTCACGAGAGCCGATGACGATCGAAGCGCACATGAGCACCGCGAGGACAACGAGAAGGGCGATCAGCCACAGCGAATTGCCGAACGTCGGACGCCGCGTATCGCGAGCGCCCGACGTCGAATCCTGCGAGGTTACAGTCACTCCGACTTTCCAGCAGCCCCGGCGAGCAGATCGACGTAGTCGCCGAGTACCCACGAAATTGCGAGTGGAGTCGGGTTGGCCGCCGTTCCCATCGGCCCGGTCCCATTGAGGAACACGATCGAGTTGTTGGCGACGGCAGGCATCTGCGAGAGGAGCGGGTCAGCCTTGAGGGCGTCGACAAGCGCCTGGTCACCGTAGGTGACGATCAGTTCGACGTCGTCGAAGACGTCCACACGCTCGGCGCTGACCTTCTTCGAGAACTCACCACCCGTCGAGGCGTCGGCAACGCTCTTCGGCGTCGAAAGTCCAAGGTCCTCGAAGAACGCGGCGCGCGTGTCGTTCGCGGTGTAGAAGCTGACCTGGCTCAGATCAGCGGTGTCGACGTGCGTCAGGAACATGGTCGCCTTGCCGGCAAGCTGCGGATGCGAGGCAACCTCGTCGGCGATCTCCTTCTCGATGGTGGAGATCAGTTCCTTCCCTTCGGATTCCATGCCGAGGCCCATACTGTTGAACTTGATGACGTCGCGCCACGACGTTGCCCACGGTCCCTCGGGGTATGCCACGACCGGAGCAATCTCGCTGAGGGTGTCGTAATCCTCCTGCGTCAACCCGGAGTACGCGGCAAGAATGACGTCAGGGTTCGTATCGGAGACGGCTTCGAAGTCGATGCCGTCGGTCTCGTCGAAGAGCACCGGCGGCTTCGCGCCGAGTTCGTCGAGCTTTTCCTCGACCCACGGCAGCATGCCGTTGCCGTTGTCGTCCCCGAATGTCGCGGCGGCCATACCGACAGGAACCACACCAAGAGCAAGGGGCACTTCATGATTGGCCCAGGCGACGGTGGCAACTCGCTCCGGCTTGGCGTTGATCGTCGTAGTTCCGAAAGCGTGCTCGATCGTGACCGGGAAGGAACTGGATCCGCTTCCAGCGCTGCCGCCGTCGGCGGTCTCTGAGGAGTCGGAACTGCAAGCTGTCATGCCGAGGGCGACTGCGACCACTGCTGCGGCCACCGCCAAGAAGCGTTTTGAACGCATGAAAACAGAACTCTCTCGAGAAGGGGTACGGCCCTCAACCCGGCTCAATCAGGCACTTAGGTGAGGTTTGCCTAAACCGTATACGGGAGGACATTGTGGCGCAATCGCGTGTTTGGGACACCCCGTGTAGCGATCGAGACAGGGTGCGACGGCCTATCAGCTGGCCCGGAACATCCCTGGTGTAGCCCCTGTAGTGCGTCGGAATGCCGCCCCGAACGCGCTGGTCGAGTGGTAGCCCACGCGCTCGGCGACCTCTTGCAGATCCAAACCGTGCGCAAGAAGGGTCACCGCCCGTTGGGCACGCACCGCTGACACCCACTGCCCGAAACTCATCCCGGTCTCCGAGCGAAATACCCGGGTAATGGTTCGCGGGCTGACACCGAGCGTTCGGGCCCAGTCGGACAGCGTTCGCATGTCACTCGGATCGTCACCGATCGCATCGACGATGGGTTGCAGAAGCGCCGAGTCCGGCACCAGCACCAGCAACTCGTTCGGCGACGGTGCCAGCACGTCGATCACCATCTGCTCCGTGAGCGAGCGCGAAGAGGCTCCGAGTGAATCGTCTGCCAGTCGCTCGAGGAGATTCCGCAGCAGCGGAGTTACCTCGATCGCCACCGGCACGTCGGACAGAGAAGGAACTGACGCGATGTCGAGCTGAGCGGCCCGATACCAGGTGCCCGCGGGGGCGATCGCCGAGTGCAGGACGCCGGCGGGCATCCACAGACCGACGGTCGGGGTGATCGTCCACGTGCGCGATCCCACCGTGGCGGTCGACGCTCCCCGCTCGTTCCACAACAACTCGTGGGTCGGATGCGAGTGCGCTTCCCACCGGGTCTCGCGGGAAACGAGTTCGTCCATGCCCGCGATGACGAAGGGCACCTCGACCGCCCCAGCCGAGTAAACGGGGAGCGTCCGACTGTCGACGGTCTCCAACGGTTCTCCTCGGTTCGCGCGGTTGCTCCGGAGAAAGCATAGGTCGCGGGGATCGAAATCCGCCGGGGTGACGTCACGCACATTCCGAAATTACGAACGCACCAAAACAAAAAGAAGGCCACGGACTGTGAGTCCGTGGCCTTCTTTCTTGTGCGCCCGAAGGGATTCGAACCCCTAACCTCTTGATCCGTAGTCAAGTGCTCTATCCGTTGAGCTACGGGCGCATGTTCTGTTGTCTTGCTGATCTTGCGTGTCTTGCCGTCGTACTTTCTATCATTTCTAACCCGCCGGTCAAAATCACCGGCTTGGCGGAGGCGAGAGGATTTGAACCTCCGGTCCCTCGTAAAAGGGACAACTCATTAGCAGTGAGTCCCATTCGGCCGCTCTGGCACGCCTCCCTGGGGGTTCCGATCCTTTCGGACCGCCGGATCGAAAGATTACACACCCTTCGCCACCAAAGGCAAAACGTGTGGTCAGCGCCCTGTTTTGTCGACTTACCGCAGGTGGCTGTCGAACCAGTCGAAGATCCGGGTCTGAGCTTCGATGATCGACGCCGAACCCGGGTCGTCGACGTCGGCGTCCTCGGACAGGTGCGGCGGCTCGTCCGCCCGGTGAGCCAGTCCGGCGTAACTGACCACCAGCGTCGCGACGTCGGCCTTCGCGGTCGCTTCCCGGAGCAGCGTCACGTGTTCGCGAGGCGTGCTGGGATCGTCCTCCCCGTACAGAGCCAGCCACGGCGCCTGCAGGAACGTAGCCGCGTCGACAAGCGCCTGAGCGTCCACCGACAAGGCTTCGACGATTCCCCGCGCGGCGACACTCACCGCGGCGCCGACGGGACGGCTGGTGGCTACGAGCATCGCGGCGGTCCCGGCGTCGTCGAATCCGAGCACCCCGATGGTGTCGGCGAGAACTTCGCGCGCGACGAGCCAGTCGAGGGTCGCGTCGAAGTCGGCGAAGAGGTTGTCACCGAACACCTCGCCCTGCATGTGCTCGGGTTCGCGATGGAACAGGTGCGGTGCGACGCTCACCCACCCTTCGCCGGCGAGTGCGCACATCAGATTCAGCAGAGCCGGGCTGAACTGCCGGGCTTCGTGCAGCACGACGATTGCGCCTCGTGTCGGGCCGTCCGGCTCCACCACCGTCAGTGGAACAGCCGTGGCGACCTCCCCTTCGGCTCCGCGCAGATATGCGGTGGCCCGGAAGATTTCCGACATCTTCCAACTGTGACACGCAGACGGCCGCAACGCACCAAATCAGTGCGCGCATAATCGACTCGTGACCGCACACATTCGCCCTGACCTCGCCTCCATCCCCGCCTACGTTCCCGGACGCAATTTTCCGGGTGCGATCAAGCTGGCGAGCAACGAAACGACAGTAGGGCCGTTGCCCGGTGTGCGTGACGCCGTCGCCGACGCGGTCGCCAATGCCAACCGCTACCCGGACAACGCTGCGGTCGCCCTCATCGAGGCGCTGGCCAGCTTCCTGAATGTCGAGCCTGCCAACGTCGCCGCTGGTTGTGGCTCCGTGACGTTGTGCCAGGAACTCGTGCAGATCACGTGCGATCAGGGTGACGAAGTCATCTACGCGTGGCGTTCGTTCGAGGCGTACCCCGTGGTCACCCAGGTCGGCCACGCCGTCTCGGTCAAGGTTCCGCTCACCGAGGACTTCGGCCACGACCTCGACGCGATGCTGGCCGCGATCACCGACCGCACGCGGTTGATCTTCGTGTGCAACCCCAACAACCCGACCGGCAATGCACTGTCGAAGGCAGAGCTCGAGAGCTTCCTCGACGCTGTCCCGACGCACGTCGTCGTCGCACTCGACGAGGCGTACTTCGAGTACTCACGCTCGGACGCCGACGGCATCGAACTGTTCCGCACCCGCCCCAACGTGGTTGTTCTGCGCACCTTCTCGAAGGCATACGGCCTCGCGGGAATCCGCGTGGGTTACGCGGTCGCGGATCCGGAGATCATCGTGGCCCTCGGCAAGGTGCACACCCCGTTCACCGTGAGCGCTGTCGCGCAGGCCGCCGCGATCGCTTCCCTGGCCGCCGCAGACGAACTGCTTGCCCGCACCGAAGGTGTCATCGCCGAGCGGACGCGAGTTCGGACCGCTCTGATCGAAGCCGGGTACACCGTCCCCGAGTCGTCGGCGAACTTCGTCTATCTCCCCCTCGGAGAGCTCTCTCCCGGTTTTGCCGAGGCGAGTACCGAAGCGGGCATTCTGATCCGTCAGTACGGCGTCGAGGGCGTCCGGATGACCATCGGCGATCCACACGAGAACGACGCATTCCTCGCTTTCGCTGATACCGACGTCGCGAAGCAGGCGGCGGGCATCGGCGTCACCGCGTGACACTCGATACATAACTGTTACGCCGAGGACTGGAATTCGTTTCGGCGGACGGGCACACTCAGGGAGGTTCGAGGCCGGTCCGAGTGAGGGAGCACGACGCATGACGCGACGCATGACACGAACGTGTGCCGTGCTCGCAACGACCCTTCTCGCCACCACCGCGACCTCCCTGAGTGGCGTCGCCACTGCCCAGTCTCAGGACACGGTGTCGGTCCGCTTGTTGGCCTTCAACGATCTGCACGGCAGCCTCCGCCCGCCGGAAGGTGTTCGCAGCGAGATCAGGCAGGCCGACGGCTCGCTCACTCCCGCAGGTGGCGCAGCGTATCTCGCTGCTTACGTGACGCAACTTCGCAGCCAAGCCACCAACTCGCTGCTGTATTCGGTCGGTGACAACTGGGGATCGTCGGCGCTCGAGTCGGCGATGTTCAACGACGAACCGACGGTCGAACTCCTGAACCGGATGAAGATCGACGCTTCCGCGATCGGCAACCACGAACTGGACAAAGGGCTAGCCGAGTTCCGCCGCATGCAATCCGGTGGTTGCTCCGCCGTCGACGCATGCACGTTCAGCCCGTCCTTCGACGGCGCCAACTTCCCGCTGATGGCCGCGAACATGACGTACACCAACGGCACTCCGGCCACATTGCCCTTCACCGTGAACATGGTCGACGGCATTCCGCTCGGAGTCATCGCGATATCCCCCGCCAACACCTCGCAGATCGTCACACCGGGCGGGATCGCCGATCTGCAGTTCGGCGACGAGGTCGAAGCGATCAACCGCACGGCCGACGTCCTCGACTTCTTCGGTGTCAAAGCCATCACCGTCCTTCTGCACCGTGGGGACGAACCAGCCGTCGAAGGTGGACCCAACGACTGCAATGTCGAGTCCGGCCCGGCCCGCGACATCGCCTTACGCGCATCACCCAAGGTGGACGTCATCTTCACCGCCGACAGCCACCAGCAGTACAACTGCGAATTCCCTGATCCCGCAGGCAATCCCAGAGTCGTGATGCAGGGCGCTTCGCACGGCCGGATCGTGTCCGTCGCAGACGTCACCATCGATCGCAACACACGCGAGGTCGTTCGCGATCAGACGTCCGCGTTCAATCAGATAGTGACACACGATATTTCGCCGGATCCCGATATTCAGGCTCTCGCCGACCGGGCCTGGTCGGAGGCGTCGGAAAGCGCTCAGCGGCCGGTGGGGACCATTACCGCCGATCTGACACGAGACCGGGTACCCAGCGGCGAATCCACACTCGGCAACCTGGTCGCCGACGCTCAACTCGCGGCCGGATCGACACGAGGCGCTCAACTCGCGTTGACGAACCCCGGCGGCATGCGCGAAGACTTGGACTTCGGCACTTCCGGCCAGATCACCTATCGCCAGGCTTACAGTGCGCAACCCTTCGGCAACAGCCTCGAGGTGCTCTCCGTCACAGGAGCGGTCCTGAAGGACGCCCTCGAACAGCAATTCCAGATCGACGTCGACGGCACCGGTACCGAGCGCATCCTCTCCCCGTCCGCGGGCTTCACCTACACCCTGGACCGGCGAGCAGCGCCGGGTACGCGAATCTCGGAAATGCGCCTGAACGGGCAGGACATCGCACCCGACGCCGTCTACAGCGTCGTGGTGAACAAGTTCCTCGCCGAGGGCGGAGACGGCTTCACCGCGTTGAAGAACTCCACCCAGATGACCGGTGCGGGCAACGACCTCGACGCCTTGACCGCCCTGTTCGCAGCCGGGTCACCGGTCTCGCCGCCAGCCACCGACCGCATCCGCACCATCGGCTGAATAGGCATCCCCGCGCTCGATTGCCTAGTCTCGACGGGTGATCATCGCGACCCATAACGGCAAGTTCCACGCAGACGACGTCTTCGGCGTATCGCTGCTCAAGCAGCTGTACCCCGACGCCACCGTCGTTCGCAGCCGTGACGAGGACGTCCTCGACAGCGCGGACATCGTGCTCGACGTCGGCGGTCGCTACAACCCGGCCGAAGGCCGCTTCGACCACCACCAGCGTGATGCCGGCGAGCGCAGCAACGGCATTCTGTACTCCGCCTTCGGCCTGCTCTGGCAGGAATACGGCTTGAAGTTCTGCGAAGGCGACGCGTCCGTCTTCCGACGGATCGACAGCCGACTGGTCGAGGGCATCGACGCCGTCGACAACGGCCAGGAGATCTACGCCCTCAACGATTACGGCACCAAGCCTTTTGATCTGTCGTCCGTGCTGGACCTGTTCAATCCGATCTCGTCCACCGACGAGGAATTCGACACCCAGTTCGAGCTGGCCGTCGTTCTCGCAACTCAGGTCTTGATTCGCCTGCGCGCCAAGTACGCCGGCGACGCGGCCGCCGAACGCGAGTTCACCGAGACCTACGAGAAGGCAACGGATCCGCGCTTCGTCGTGTTGGAACGTTTCGTTCCCCACGGCCGCGCCGCATCGGCCCAACCGGAACTGCTGTTCACGATCTTCCCGAATACCAACGGCGGCTGGTCGATTCAGACAGTGAAGCCCGCCGACTCCAAGTTCGGTTCACGAAAGCTGTTGCCGGAGCAGTGGCGCGGCCTCAACGGCTCGGATCTTGCCGCCGAGACGGGCGTCGACAGTTCGGTGTTCTGCCACAAGGCCGGGTTCATCGCAGCTGCACAGACCCGTGACGGTGCCCTCCAATTGCTCGAACTGGCACTGGCCGAGTAGTTCTCAGCTCACATTCCAGTTCACATTCCCAGCGCCGTCTTCACCGTCGGCCAGGAATCGTGAAGCGCGTCTTGCCAGTACGGCCATGAATGCGTGCCGTCGTTCCGATACGCGAACACTGCGGGAATCGACAGTTCCCCCAACTTCGCTTCGAACAGTTGTGTACAGGTGTTCGCGAGCGCCTCGAGCGGTCCGCCTTCGATGGCTGTCTGCAGTCCACTCGGGGTGAAGACGTTGTCGTACTCTCCGGGCGCACCTGTACCAGAGGACACGTAGATCGTCTTCCCGCGCAGCGTTTCCGCGTTGGCGGACGGGTCGTGCTTCTGCCAGTCGGGGTCCGACGCCGGGCCCCACATGTTGGTGGCGTCGCCGGCCTTGCTGGCCACGGTGAGCCGCACGGAATCCTGCGAGGACGATTCGGAGTTGTCGAGACAGCCACTGTACGAAGCTAATCCGGTGTAGAGCTTCGGGTGATGTGTGATGAGGTTGGCCGCACCGAGTGCACCCATGGACACCCCACCGACCACGTTCGTCCCGTTTCCGGAGAACGCCGAATTGATCAATGCCGGAAGCTCCTCGGCGAGAAACGATTCCCATTTGTTCACACCGAGGTTCGGATCGTCGTTCTTCCAGTTGGTATAGAAACTGCCGGTACCGCCCACAGGGAGAACGACGTTCACGTTCTTGTCGGCGAAAAACGTTTCGATGTCGGTCTTCTGGGTCCAGGTGCTCTCGGAATATCCGGATTCCGAACCGGCACTGACGCCGTCGAGTAGGTAGAAGGACGGACGCGATCCTGCGCTCGACGCTGGATGCAGAACCTGCACTTGCACCTCGCGTCGCATCGCCGGCGAATCGACGAACACCGCACTGCGAGTGGGCGACAACCGCTCTATGCGATTGATGTGGGCGCCGGTCTGACCGGCCGGATCTCCTGGTGGATTTTCGGGCGCCGGTTCGGCATACGCCACTCCGCCCACGACAAGCGCGAGCACGACCAACACAATTCCGACAAACCCAAATCTCCGCATCCGTCAAGCGCCCCCTGAGCATCGCACGACTATCGCTAACCCTCGATTGGACAGGACGAACGTCCCGGGGTCAACCCACTGGTTGGGATTTATTACTCGCGGGTATCCAATGGAGTTGGACAGTTCTCCACCGATGCACACACAGGTGTGGATAACTTCATTCACATCCACTTCCCAGTTGTGCATAACCTGTGGACAAAAGGATGAATTACAACAGAGTTATTCCTCCTACCTGCAACGATCCGTTTCCCCACAGTGTGCATAACTTTGTCGAACAGGGCTCGCGAGACCCCGGTTTCCGGGCGTGTCCATGCAGTTCACACCGCCGCGCCACTCTTTGTTCACAGGCACGACACCACCGCCCGACTGTGCTCCCCACCCCGACTTCATACTTGTTGCATGCTGACCGCTCTGCTCGCCGCCACAGCTGTGCTCGCCCTACTGACTCTGGTCCCGGGGCCCGACATGGCCGTCGTGACACAGGCTGCTCTCGGCGCCGGAAGATCCGCCGGATTTCGGGTAGCGGCCGGCATAGTCTCCGGCCTCCTCGTGT
Source organism: Rhodococcus sp. NPDC059969 (assembly GCF_042738325.1). Taxonomy (NCBI): domain Bacteria; kingdom Bacillati; phylum Actinomycetota; class Actinomycetes; order Mycobacteriales; family Nocardiaceae; genus Rhodococcus; species Rhodococcus sp. NPDC059969. The sequence goes on from NZ_JBHWUF010000001.1 coordinate 234,478, forward strand.
GGGGGCTGCTGACCGTTCTCGGGCTTTCAGCGATCCTGGCCGCATCCGCCGAGGCTTACACCGTCGTCAAGCTCGCGGGCGCCGCCTATCTGATCTATCTCGGGGTACGAGCACTGTGGGAGAGCCGGTCTTCGCGCATGCAACACGATGTCGGCACTCCACGGTCGCAGAAAGCCGGAACGTGGAAGACGGGCTTCACCACCAACCTGCTCAACCCCAAGATCGCCGTCTTCTACACCGGACTGTTGCCACAGTTGGTTCCGGCCGGATGGCCCACAGGACCGTCGCTTGCACTGCTGGTGCTCATCCACGCAGCCATCACCATCGTGTGGCTCAGCGGCTACGTCGTCCTTCTCTCGCGGGCACGTAGCACCTTCGAGAAGCCCCGAGTGCGACAGGCGCTGGAGCGCATAACCGGAACAGTTCTTCTAGGATTCGGAGCGAAGATCGCGCTCGAAGCGCGCTGAGACCGCAATCGGAAAAGAGCAGACAGTGGGCGCGTGGGGATCGGGACCGTTCGAGAACGACGGTGCAGGGGATTTGATCGTGTCCATCGGGCACGGTGATTTCACCTTCGAATCGGTGGAGTGGGCATTCGAAGACGACTACCTCGAGGTCGACGGCGGCCAAATCGCCGTCGCCTTGCTCGAATTGGTGCTGATCGTGCGCGCCGATCGCAAGCGCGACCCTGCCGCCCAAGACCTCGATCTCGACTCCTTCACCTCGGCCCTGACCAGTGAACGGCTCACCTGGCTGATCGAAATGGTGGAGCGCACCATCGCATCGACCGATTCGGAACTGTTCGAATTGTGGGACGAGCAGGGACCGGAAGAGCTTGCGTCGTGGCGCGTTCCCGTCGTGGACGGTCTCGAGGATCTGCGCGTTCTGTCGGTTCAGTAGCCCGCCGACGGGTCGATTACCGCAGCAAGGTCCTCACCCGCAGCGAATCGAGCGACGTTGGCAGCCACGTGATCTGCCAGCACACGAGTGAGCGTCGTAGCCGGGTTGGCGACGTGCGGAGTGATGATCGCGTTGGGGAGCTTCCACAACCGGTGCCCGTCCGGCAGCGGCTCGGGGTCGGTGACGTCCAGTGCTGCACCGCCGATCGAACCAGCTTCGAGAGCATCGACCAGCGCGTCCGTGTCGACGAGGTTGCCGCGTGCGATGTTCACGATCCAGCTCGACTCCGACATCTGGTCCAGTTCGGCCTTGCCGACCAGATGCCGCGTCGCGGATGTCGACGGCGCTGCGATGACGAAGTGATCTGCCGTGGACCAGATTTCACCGGTACGGTCGGCCGAGAGCGTTTCTGCAGCACCCTCGACGGGAGTGCCCGAGCGGGTGATCGCGATGACCTTGACCTTGGATGCGGCGAGGTACGGGATCAATGCCCGGCCGATTCCGCCGCAACCGATGATCGCCACGGTCGAGCCCTGCAGGGTGCCCACGCGCGGGTCGAACTCCTCCTTGCGCCACGACCGTGCCGCCAATTGTTCGGGGAGAGAGCGTACTCCGGCGAGCAGGAGCATCATCGCATGCTCGGCCACGTTGCCCGCGTACGCTCCGGCAGCGGATGTCCAGACCCGCTTCTCGTCGATCACGCCGGCGTCGAACCATGGCTCGATACCGGCGAACGGTAACTGCACCCAGTGAACCGAATCGGGTAACGACGACGGGAACGTGTCCGGCCCGTCTGCCCACACGACACCCTCCGCCTCTGCGAGTGGAACGAGAACTCCACCGGCTCGGCGAATCCCGTCGGCAATGTGTGGATCCTCGACAGGACCGAGATGGATGCGAGGGGCGCTGGCGTCTGTCATGTGGATGCTTTCTGTTCGACGGTGGCGGCAGGACGAATAGATGAACTCATCGCATGCCCCAGCGTACGGGCGCCTCGCCAATCACGTTTCTATCCGTTCGCCTTCGCGATCGAGTCCTTGCCCTCGGCCGCTCCACCCTCGATGGTGTCGTGCTGGACAGGAACGAACTTCTTCTTCGGCAGCAGGAACAGCCACGTCGCGAAGACGAACGGACCGGTGCCCGCCGGCAGACCGATCGGAGCGAAGGCAGACACCAGGGTGCCGTGGATGACAACAGTCACCAGCACTCCGAAGACTGTGTAGACGAACACGCGCCACGACGGGTTGTAGAACACCGAGCCCAGCGCGATTGCCGTCAGCACCGAACTGAGCCCGTACAGACCATTGCCGATGTCAACGGTGTTGGCGCCGAGCGCGAGCACCGAACCCATTGCTATCGCCGAACCGATGAGCGCGAACACCGCCGCCCAACGCGACGCGACCAGCAGAGCGATCACGAAGATGATTCCGGTAATGGTGTTGTTGATAAGGAATATCTGGGAGACGTTGCGGAACAGCGTGTCCCACAGAAAGCTCAAGGTGATGTCGGCATGAGCCGACGCGTCCCCGATGTGCTGGGGAAACTGGCCGGCGCTGAGGTCTGACGTTTCGATCCGCAGGAACTGGAACGCCGCAAGAAGGAAGAACCAGTTGACGAGGTTGAACGGAAAGGTCAGCGCCGGTACGCCCCAGGTCTTGAAGACATTGGCAACAGCCAGGAACGCGATGGTCGACGCAGCAGCTCCCACCACGAGGTAGATCCACAGCATCACGCCACCGGCAAGGAACGTCGGAAAGGCAGCTCCCACAAGAATTCCGTTGTATCCATAAAGGCCGATGCGCATCGAATCGTCGTCGGAGTGCAGCATCATGCCGGTGACGGTGGATACCACCAGACCCACCACGGCACCGATTGCGACGGTGATCGTGTCCGCGGCTATCGCGCCCCAGAAGATACCGACCAGAAACAGCAGGCCCGTCAGCGCATTGCCCTGGAACATCACCTGCCCGGAGCCTTTGAGATTCGTGTCGATGAATCTGAGCACGACGTTCTTGTCCGCGACGTCGTCCCAGGGTTTGGTGATGGTGGTCATCGCACGTCCCTCGATCCATATCCGACGATCCGCGTCATCCCCAGAGCGGGACGGGCGGAATGGTGGTGTCCAGAACTGCCTTTCGTACCAGAGCCCAGAAATCACGAACCTTCGCCTTGACGGGTTCGCTCTCGGGACCGAGGGCTTTGAAGATGAGACCGGCGTCGTTCGGGAGCCGGCTCGCTCCGGAAACGACCTTGCCGTCACGGCCCGGAACTATCTCCTCGAGAATGGCATCGGCGTGCTCCTTCGGTGTCAGCAGGATGACATTGCCGAAGACGTCGTGGTCACCCATGATTCCGCCGTATCGCACGGGGAAGCGTGCCGGTTCGATCACCAACTTCTCAGTGAAGAGATTCTTCCCGTCCGGACGCTTCGCCTTGAACAATGTGGAGTACAGGTCGTAGACGAACATCTCTCCTCCGTCGTGATACTTGCGACCCGGCATCACGATCTCCGAGAACAACAGCGTTGCTGTCGGATCCACCGTGATGTCGGTGCGCGCGTAGTACCTCGCGTTGCGGTGTGGGATCGTCACTCCCGGCATCAGTTCGAGATACGAATTCTCGGCCAGCACCACTTTCTGGAGTTGTGACGCGTGATTGGCATCCATCCGGTGGACTTTGGTGGCCGACTGGGTGGTCACGTGTGCGAGGGAACCTGGCTCCATTTCGATGGTCAGGAACAACCGATCGCCTTGCAGCACACTGCCGGACGTCGAGATCATGTAGACGCACGGCATGGTCGGCAACGCTTCGTCCCAGTACAGCGCCTGTTGAACCAGCAGCGGTGTCTTGCGGTACATGTCCCGCAGGATCGTCTTGTCGCCGCGGTCGACAAAGCGCATCTCGAGAACGCCGGTCTTACCGACCTTGCCGGCCGGCGCCTGCTTCGGCTGGTCCTGGTATTGATCGAGTTCCGGTATGGTCGGGATCGGCCCCGGGAGCGACCGCGATGCTCCCGGGACGGACGGTGCGCTCACGGGGCGCTCGCTCCCACTTCCTCTTCGTCGAAGAGGACTCCGTGCACGATGAGGTCCACCACTTCCTTGATGCCTTCCCCGGTCATGCAATTGGTGAAGACGAACGGCTTGTCTCCCCGCATTCCCTTGGAGTCGCGATCCATGACTCCGAGATCGGCGTTGACGTACGGTGCGAGGTCGGTCTTGTTGATGACCAGGATGTCGGACTGCGAGATTCCCGGACCGTTCTTGCGCGGAATCTTGTCGCCTGCGGCCACATCGATGACATAGATGAAGAAGTCGACGAGAGCCGGACTGAATGTCAGAGTCAGATTGTCGCCGCCACTTTCGATGAACACCACGTCGGTGTCGGGGAACGTCTTCTCCATGTCCTCAACCGCCGCGAGATTCATACTCGGATCTTCGCGGACGGCGGTGTGTGGACAAGCACCCGTCTCGACGCCGACGATACGTTCCTCCACGAGAACACCTTTGAGAGCCTTGCGCACATGCTTGGCATCTTCGGTGGTGACCACGTCGTTGGTGATGATCAGAACGCTGGTGCCCCGCTTGATGAACTCCGGTGTGATCGCCTCGATGAGCGCGGTCTTACCCGAACCCACGGGTCCGCCGATTCCGATGCGCGTTGTCTTCTTCATCGTTCTCCTTCTAGTTCATGAACATTCGGACGTGCGCCTTGACGTGAACGGCAGCCAGAATGTCGATCATCGGGGCGAAATTGGACATGTCGTCGAGTCCGTAGTCACGCACTGCGGCGTACTCACGGCCGGCGGTCTGATTGACCTCGAACAGAATCTCCTGCGTCGCAAGGTGATCTACTCGGACGATGCGAAGGGCAGCGCCGAGCAACGTCATCGCGACACCGTACTGATTGACCGTGAAAGCATCCTCCTCCGGAGAACCCATCTCCGCGAAAGCAATTCCGAGGCCGACGGGGTAGGTACCCGGCGTCTCCCCCGATGCGATCGCGGCCAACCACTTGTTGAACAGGGTCTCACCGGCCAAGCGCCCACCGAGTTCGGCCAACTTCTTACCCATGCGGGTACTCATCGTGCGTGCTTCTTCGTTGAGTTTGCGTTCGATCACTGCATGATCGGCCGCGAGGATCGCCGAGAAGTCACCGGCGGTCGCGCCCCGGTGCGCCGCGAGTACGGCGATACCGTCGCACGTCGCGCCCTGATGGGCGGCCGAGAGCACAAATTCCCGCAGCGACGGACCACCCGTGACAATTCCTTGCGCCACAGCCGATTCCAAACCGTTGGAGAACGAGAAGGAACCGACCGGGAACATGGAATCGGAAAACTGCATCATCCGCATCGCGCGGTTGATGCTGAGCCCAGATCCCTCAGACGAGAGGGTCATGGGTATGCCCCTCGCCCTCACGCGCGGCCGCACCGAACAAACGGCGTGCCTCGTGTGGAGCGATGTAGGGAATGACCTCGGCGCCCGGGATGAAGGTGTACTCGATGCCCTCGAAAGCATGCGTACGCATCACCGAGCCCATGACCGCCTTGTCGACGGTCAGCGGAACGTAGACCTTCATTCCCTTCACCACCGCAGGCCAGTGCTGGTTACCCACGGCATGTCCCAACTCCAGGCACGTCTGAATCATCTTCTCGGGCGTGACGTCGACCAGTGCGCTCAGGTCGATCTCCAACACGTCCTTGAGGTTGATCCTGGCCACGACGACGGTGTTCGCCGGCTCGTCCCACAGCAGAATGTCGCCGTCCTGCAACTGAATACCGCGATCGAGCGAGACGGCCAGTTCACGGCCACCGATCGTGGTGCGTCGTAACCGACTCTTCTGCGCTTCCCACTGATCGAGCGACAAGACGTCCACTACAGCCTTTTCGAGTCGACCGGCCCACTCCTCGTCGGTCTCCTTCCCGAGCAGCGCGTCCACTCGCGTCGGCTTGCCACTGGGCGCTGTCATCTCGCCGTGCGTGTGTGGCGTCGCATCGGCGCCGTGCGTGTGTGTGATTGTTCCCGACACTGGAGACCCCTAACTGAAGAAGTAAAGTTGGTTCAAGCGAATGGATTCAGCAGGTTCGACGTATGCATGGACGCCGTCCGCAGTCACCGCGAAGGTCTCCGGGTCCACCTTGATTTCCGGAGTGGCCGAGTTACGGACCAGATCACGCTTGGTGACCGTCCTCGTGCCCTCGACGGCGACAACCTGACGTTCGAGACCGAGTCGACCCTTGATGTCGTCGTCGAGCGCCGCTCGCGAGACGAACGAGACCGAACTCTGCGGCAACGCCTTTCCGAATCCACCGAACATCGGCCGGTAGATCACCGGTTGTGGTGTCGGGAGCGACGCATTCGGATCTCCCATGGCGTGCCAGCTGATCAGACCGTTCTTGATGATCGTCTTCGGCTTCGCGCCGAAGAATGCGGGCTCCCAGAGAACAAGATCCGCCATCTTCCCGACACCGATCGACCCGACCACATGCGAAAGTCCGAACGTCAACGCTGGATTGATCGTGACCTTCGCGACGTAGCGCAACACGCGGAAGTTGTCGTGTGTCGGTGAATCCTCGGGCAGCTTGCCGCGGGACCGCTTCATGCAGTCCGCTGTTTGGATCGCGCGAAGCCAGTTTTCTCCGACCCGGCCCATCGCCTGTGAGTCACTCGAGAACATCGAGATGACACCCATGTCCTGCAGTACGTTCTCGGCACCGATCGTCTCCGCGCGAACGCGGGACTCGGCAAACGAAACATCCGAGGGCACTTTGGGATTGAGGTTGTGACAGACCATGATCATGTCGAAGAGTTCGGCCTGAGTGTTGATGCCGTACGGCAACGTCGGATTGGTCGACGCCGGAAGTACGTTGTCCTCGCCCGTCACTCGCAGGATGTCGGGTGCGTGACCTCCGCCCGCACCCTCGCTGTGATAGGTGTGAATGGTACGGCCTTCGAAGGCCGCGATGGTGTCCTCGACGTATCCGGCCTCATTGAGAGTATCCGTGTGAATGGCGACCTGAACGTCCATTTCGTCTGCTACCCGCAGAGACTCACGAATTGTGGCCGGGGTTGCGCCCCAGTCCTCGTGGACCTTCAGACCGGCCGCACCGGCCTTGATCTGTTCGACCAGCGACTGATGCCCGGACGAGTTGCCCTTGCCCAACATGCAGACGTTGACCGGCAAACCCTCGTTGGCCTTGAGCATCATCTCCATGTTCCAGATACCGGAAGTGATGGTGGTGCCGTTGGTTCCGTCGGTCGGGCCGATGCCGCCACCGATCAGCGTCGTCACTCCCCCACTGAGCGCGTGGTACGCCTGCTGTGGTGACACGAGGTGCACGTGCGGATCGATGCCGGCGGCAGTGAGGATCATCTGCTCACCGGAAATCGCGTCGGTCGCCGGACCGGTGGTCAGCCCCGGGGTGACGCCTTCCATCGTGCTGGAGTTTCCCGCCTTGCCCCAGCCGACGATCTTGCCGTCCTTGATTCCCACGTCTGCCTTGACGACACCGATGGTTGCATCGACGATGACCACGTTGGTGATCACGAGGTCGAGGGCACCGTCGATGCTGCACGACTCCGGATCCTGGCCCATGCCGTCGCGCAGCGTCTTGCCGCCGCCGTAGATCGACTCGTCTCCGATGGTTCGAAGATCTTCCTCGACCTCGATGTACAGGTCGGTGTTGCCGAGCCTGATCTGGTCACCCGTGGTGACCCCGAACAGACCCGAATACTCTTGTCTCGAAATGCTTGTCATGGGTGTTGCTCTCCTTCGTCCGCCGTGAACGAGAATCAGTCGGTTTGAGGTTCGGACAGGAAGCCGAGTTCTTCGGCACGCTGGACGGCTCCGGGTAACCGAGGCCGGTAGGCGGCGTGGGTCGGCGCCCAACCGTCGACAAGTCCGTTGAAGCCTTGCACTCGTTGCTTGCCGCCGAACGGCACCAACGTCACTTCCTTCTCGTCGCCCGGCTCGAACCTGACCGCCGTGCCCGCGGGAATGTCGAGGCGCCAGCCGAAGGACTGTTCACGATCGAAGGACAACGCGCGATTGACTTCCATGAAGTGGTAGTGCGAACCCACCTGGATGGGACGGTCACCGGTGTTTCGGACTCGCAACTTCAAACGTGGACGGCCCTCGTTGAGTTCGATCGGCTCGTCCCGCAACACGTATCCGCCGACCGGCACTTTCTTCTCGCCGCCGGAATCCTTCTTCGTCGATTTGCTTGCCATCTTGGAGTGCTCCTGACATCTCGGTCGGGCTACTGGATCGGAGAGTGCACGGTGACGAGCCGGCTACCGTCGAGGAACACCGCCTCGACCTGCACACGTGGAATCATCTCCGCGACACCGTCCATCACGTCGTCGACCGTCAAGGCGTGCGATGCGTCGGCCATGACCTCCTCGAGAGTCTTGCCCTCCCGAGCTCCCTCCAGAGCGGCTGCAGTGATGACTGCGACGGACTCCGGATGGTTGAGCTTGAGCCCCTTGGCCTTTCGCCTCAGTGCGACATCCGCCAACATGAGAATTGTCAGCTTGTCGAGTTCTCGCGGTGTCAGATGCATTCCGAACGCTCCTTGTCGATCATGCGGTAACTCCCTGTCGTCGAATACATGTCAGCTCCCCTGTTCCGTCGCTTCGGTGAGAGGTTCGGCCGCCTGCTGGACGAAACCGCTCCTCCTGCCGCCCGAGTACTCGTTGATCGCGTCCAGAACCGCCTGGGCATGTTCCGCGGCGACCAACACCTCGACACGCAACCGCTCGGTGAACACGACGTCGTTGCGTTGTCCGCGGAACTTGAGCGAGGCCGAGTCACTCGCGGAGACATGCGCTTCCGATACGACGATCGACTCCGCTCCGGCAGCCAGCAGCGCCTCCCGTAGCTTCTCGGACTCGATAGTCTGCAATACCGCGGTGATGAGTTCGTGCTTCGGGGCGCCGAGGTTCGGAACAAGTTTTGCCCCCTCGACCAGGACCCCCGAGTCGAACCCGCTGGTCTGCGGCGCACCACCTGCGTCGACGAATGCGGCGTTGTAGCGGTACGCGTCCATGCCTTGCTGGCGACGGTCGATGTCCACCTGATCTTTCGGCGCCAGCTTGAGACCGATGGTCTTCTCGATGCCCGTGGCGATCAGCCAGGTCACCACGAACGAGAAAGCGATGACGACGATCAACGCCAGCGCCTGCTCGCCGAGTAGTCCTGCACCGCCGCCGAAGAAGAGTCCATCGCGGCCGATCGAATTGATCGCCTTTTCGCCGAACAAACCGAGAAGGAGCGAACCGAGGATGCCGCCGATGAAGTGGACCGCGATGACGTCGAGCGCGTCGTCGAACTTGAAGATCGACTTGAGCGCGAGCGCGAAGTGGCAGACCAGTCCGGCAAGCGCCCCGATCGCCAACGCGGAGAAGGTGCTGACGAAGCCGGCGCAGGGGGTGACGGTCGCGAGACCGGCTACCGCGCCGGTGATTCCACCGATCGCCGTGGCCTTGCCCTCGGTATACCTTTCGATGACGAGCCAGACGACCATGCCACCCGCTGCGGCGATGTGAGTGTTCATCAAGGCTTGTGCCGCAACACCATCGGCGGCCAATCCGTCGCCCGCGTTGAATCCGAACCAGCCGAACCACAAGATGCCTGCGCCGATCAACGCCAGAGGCACCGAGTGCGGGACTGCCTCGGCGTTGGGCCATCCCGGACGTTTACCGACCACCAGCAAGATTGCCAGGGCGGCGGCGCCGGCGGATGCGTGGACGACAATTCCGCCGGCCCAGTCCTGAGCTCCGCGGAGCGCCAACCAGCCTTCGGGATTGAAGAGCCAGTGCGCAATCGGGGGGTAGACGATGATCGACCACAGCACGAGCAGAACAGCCCAGCCCAAGGGCTTGAGCCGGTTTGCGGTCGCACCGGTGATCAGCGCGGGCGTGATGATCGCGAACATCATCTGATAGACCACGAACGCCAGAGTCGGTACCGCGACTGCACCTTCGATCAAGTGGAAGCCCGGGGCGGCGGCAGTGTGTATGTCCTGCAAGCCGAACAATTTCAGGTCACCGAGGAAGCCGGAACCCCAGTCTCCACTGAACGCGAAGCTGTATCCGAACACGACCCAGGTAATCGAGACGAGTCCGAGTGGGACGAGGTTCTGCTGCAGCATCACGAGCGCACTGCTACCGCGCACCAGACCGGCGTAGAAGAAGGCGAGTCCGGGAACCATGAACAGAACCAGGCCCGCGGAGATCAGCACCCACGCCGTGTCCCCACTGTCTATCACTGCTTCGGCTAACACCATTTCCATCGACATTGACGACCTCCGAGCATTATTCGGACCTGAACAAAGTCATTGGTTAGAGCAGCAATTCGCGATGTTCCGGTTCGCTGCGACAGTTACGCTACGCCCCATAGTTGCACCTTCTGAGCAAAATCGGGGGAACATCCGGTTTTCACGTTTAGTAGATCATTCTTCTGGGAAAAGATGTGACTTTGCCTGAACATTGCGGACGCTCCACAACTTATAATTGCGGGATTAAATCTCGTCGAAAGTGGTTTGAGTTTCACGAAATTGGGAACGTCTCCGCAGGTGAGCGCGGCTTTCGTTGGACAAATGCCGCTTCCATCTCGGGACTTAGCTCCCTAACCAAGGCAGCCGCGAGAGCCTTTCTTGATGACCAACGTCGGTGACCTGCCTATCCAATCGGGTAGGTGATTTCGCCGAATATCTTCTCACTTGTTCAGATGATTAACCATCACACCACTGAGGGCAATCCTGTCGTTAATACGGCTTTCATCCCAGACTGGATATTCGACTGAAATATCGAAGATCACCTTTCGATAACCTTTATCGATGAATGACTTTCGCTGTAACGCTTTTGTTATCCAGTATCCCGAAGGGAGGATTGATCCCACCAGTCGAGCACACGCATACCGGACAAAGTCAGCCACTTCGACGGCTCCCCCACCTCTGCGTCGACCTCGAACCACACCCGCCCCGGTTGGCGACCGGCCTGGAGCCACGTCCCATCCGAGGCGCGAGCGGCCCGGATCATCTCGATTGCGTCCGCCATTCGCGGATCCGGGTCAATACCGTCAAACAACGACGCTTCACGGAAATACTCGGCCGCGTTGAGCACGTTGTATCGCCACCGGAACGGGTACGCGAACCGGCCGACCCAGGGCCCCACCGGTTCGCCGGTCGAGAGTCTCCGGAATAGCCCGCGCTGCAGCAAGAACTCCTCACCGGATCGTCGAGCCGCGCAAGTCTCATTTGTACCCCCGGTCGCGATCTCGTACGCGAGAAGCCCTTTGAGTGAATTGAGGGTCGAATGAAACGACGATCGGGTCGAACCTTCGATCCACTCGCAGTTCCACCCACCATCCGGAAGTTGATGCTGCACAAACCAATCAGCCAGTTCATCAACACGTATGTCGAGCCACACACCGTTTGCCACCGTCCAGGCGTTAATGCAGCAATCGACCTCACCGTCCCAGTACGGCCGGCCCTCGTACTCCCAGCGACAGTTCTCCGCGAGCAGTTCTGCGGTACGACGCTCCCGCAGAACACTGGCGTCGAGGCCCCACTCACGCAATGAGTTGAGCGTCCAGGTTGTTGCCGTCCAGGGTTGTGAACTTTGTTCTGCTGCTTCGGGTCCCGCAAAGTCGAATTCAGCCGGGAAGAACGCCCCACCCGCCCATTGGCCGTCTCGATCCTGCAATGAAAGCAGGCGTGCACCAAATCCTTTGGTAGCGATCGCCGCGCGCGTCGCCGCCCACACAGTGGGCGCTTCGTTCAGCAGGTCGCGCTCCACCTGCCACCGAATCGCTGGATCCGAATCGAGGAGCCACGCGAGCAAGTCGGTTCGGGGTGCCATCTGGCAATACTATCGAAAGGCGAAGCAGGCCATCCGATTAACGCATTTCTCGACGTCTGATGCAATGGTGAACTCCGGACCCGATGCGGGACCTAATCCGGGTACCCCAACGCCGCCCGCACCGCCACGATGTCGGCGGCAGCGACCTCCATTGGCTTGTCCCCCAACCGAACCAACGTGCCAATGGGCAGTTCCTCTACCACCGCAGATTGGGGCAGCGCGCTGCGATCGAACGTAACTCCGGAATGGAAGTATGTTTCCCATCCCACCTCCACCTCACCTTTCGACCGATTCTGAAGGTGCCGGTAGTCGCCGATGCTCCACCGAGCCCGATCCGGTTCCCAATGCTTGACGATCACTCTCACGATCGCGTCTCCGATGTCAGGGCCGAGCAGCTGCCGGGTGCTGTCGGTGAGCTGCGTCTCCGTCGGCAACGACACCCGGACACTGTTGGGAGCACTGGTTTCCAGCCCGCCGACCCAGGCACCGACCCGGCGCGCGGTCCCGTCCTCGGGCGACAAGTCGATGTCGTACCCCGGTTCCGGGGTGTCCGAATACCCCATCTCCTTCGAGCGGGAATGCTCGAAGATTCGCACCAACCCGCCCACACTGAGATCCGCAGTGCCTCGACTTCGTTGCTTCGTACTCACCCACGGCAATGCCAACTCCGGGTCGATCGCCGCCAGATCGTCGAGGAAAGCCCGCATCGTCTGCGCCACCTCCTGACTCGACTGCACCCGCGTGCCCCAATATCCGGCTACCGTCGGCCGCCGCCCGAACATGCTCATCGCCCCGCCCTTTCCAACCATTGAACTTAGGAGCCCACGCTCGGCGATCGTCACCACGTCAGAGGAAGATGGAGACGCCATCACATTCGTGAGCTGGGCGGGAACGCCTGGTGTCAAGTCTAGGGTGCCAGAGCCCTCGTGAACCTTGGGTAGACGCACCTCCGGTCGTTCCGGTCGGCAATCCTGCTGCAGCGCGGATGCTTCGGATATCGTCGGCGGTCCACTGGGCGCTGGATCACGCTGGATGACGATCGTTCTGTTCCTGTACGGAAAAGCCTCCACCCTGGGGCGGGAGTTGTGTTTCGTCGATCAGCAACTCAAGGCCGAAGTAGGTGCAACTGCCCACGATCGCGTCGCCGGTACCTTGCGCTGAGGCGATGATTCGGTCCGGTGGTAGAGCACGGTGACGCGAGAGTCCCAGATATCGGCCAGCCCCTGTACGACCCTTAACGCCAGCGCAATCAGCGATTCGTCGGCAATGGTGCAGGAAAACGAGTCGATGCGTGAGGTACCCCCCGAAACCGATCATGACCTCGAGATCCCTTTTGGTCAGACAAATTGATCATCTGCTCTTTGGAGACTGGATCCCAGGCACGTGCCACGTGGGGCAAGACCGCACACAAATTGCTTAGACTGTCTCCAGTCTGGATATCCAAGGCGCAGGCTCTAGGCACCGAGTCCGACGTTGGTCCAGATATCAAGGTAAGTGGAGTAATCGACCAGTTCAGGGGGTTCCGTCGATGACCACACAACACCCCTTGTCGATTCCTCACCAAAGTACAAGCAAAGATAACCGCCGCCGCCCGATCTGAATGTCGCGATGCAACGAGCCGGATCTGGGTACTCTTCAGGGGACAGCCCGTCCAGAATAGACCATTCAAAGCTGTCAATTCGAAACATATCTTCAAGAGGCAGTGGCCCGACAGTCTTACCGGCAATATAGTACCAACCGTTGTGCAAATTTGAATAGAAATTCTTTAGACTGGGGGGGAATTTATTCCAATACCCTGGAAGTTCATCACCATCCACTACCGGTGGCGTACCCAAATAGTAGAGATCGGTCCCGTCTGCCATTTTAATTTTATATAGAAGAAAGAACCTATTTTCAGACCTGAGCAACCGAACATCGGATAGATTCTCTTTAATGTTTCTGTAAGTGTCGCCCAATATCGGTCGCCCAAATACATCCCATTGGTCCAATATCCCCGAAATTCGAGCTGCAAGGTCACCATTTAGTGCATCCAACCAATAAATCGGAAGCGCCGTACGTTCAAGTGGTGTCAAGTCGTCAATCTCCACAAGCACGGGCGAGTCGATATACCGCGAAATCTTGACCAGATCCACTACTGAACTCCATTCAATATACTAGATATCATTCGACGAATTTCCTCAGTAAGATGAGTTTCGATTTCGATCATAGCATCCCGGAATTCAGGGGAAACCGGGATTCCGCCCTTCACATAGCCCCACCAGTCTGCCCAACTCTTGGCGCCCTTTGACGTATTCGCAGTCGGGCTCAAACCCAGGAAGTTATCGACGTAGTTCAATACTTGAATTTGCTGCTCGAAGGTCAACTGCGTAAAACCAGGCATGTCGAATATGACCCTCATCGGTACGGTGTGATCCGCCTCGAGGACGTCGGGCAATGTGAGCCCGGGAAGAACCGGGTCCGGTCCGCCACCTTCGTGATCAAGGTTAACTATGTCGCGGATCACATTTGTCGGCGTTTTTCGACGCAGCGACGCATACAATTGAGCTAAGTCAGCGGCCGTCAGCGGGTTGCCTTCGGAATCCAAGCGAGGATCCTCGGGTGCAGCCTCACCCGAATCAGATGACTGCTGCGGAGGTGATTCTGGACTTGTCTCGGCACCATCGGTGAGTGAATCTACGACTTCTTGCACCGCGTGATTGAAGTTCGACGCAAGTACCCGCTCGACGGATGAACGTTCGGTGGGATCTGGGCGGACCGTCGGATCGGCGATCGTGCTCGGGTCGGGATCAAAGGGGTCGAACTCCGGGGATCCGGGCTGGGTCGGCGCACCGGGAGTCTCGGGATCGACCGGAATGTGGCCTGGGTTGACCGGATCGACGGCCGGTTGCTCGCCAGGTTCGGGAGCCGAAGGTTGTTCGGGGTCAACTAATCCAGGTGTGGTGGTGCCGGGGTCTACTGGTGGTTCGAAACCCGGATCCGACGGTGTTGCCGGATCGCCTGAATCCGGCTCGCTGGAGGGATCTTGCGGCTGGGTCGGATCGTGATCACCAGGCAGACGCGGTACAGGCCGCGGCGTGGGCCTCCGAGGCGGCGGCTTCGCGGCAGGTCCGGCCGGCCCGGGCTGGGCGTGGCCGGGAGTGTCCTGCTCATGCGCTGGGGGCAGCTTCACGAACGGAGAAAGGACAGTGCGAAGAAGTGCCTGATCCTGCGGAGAAAGCAGGGCCATAGCCTTTACAAGCACTTCGGCGAGATTCACCCCGGCCTCGAGCGCCCATTCCTCGAGACTTTCCATGCGGCCGAACAGTTCCGAATCCCCCAGACCCACACCTGCAAGTATCTGCGCGAACAAAGCTGCGATTCCAGCGGTGAGCATGAGCCCGGCTTCGGCTGCACTGAAGATGCCGCCGATGATCGGAATTCCTGCCAATTCTGCTTGGGGTGTGTCGGTTTCGTTCGGTGTAGCGGGCGCTGGGTCGATGGATGGGGATGTACCGGCACCTGGTCCGTCCCCGCCGATGTCTCCGCTGATGTCCTCGGCCGGCGACTGCTGCGGGATCTGCTCCGGCACTTGCGCCGGAGCCTGCTCAGGGACTTGTGGTTCTGGCTCGACCGCGGGTGGGACTGGTGGTTGAGTGGGTATCGGTTTCTGGACTGGTGGATTGGGGGCCTTGTGGCCTTCGACCTGCGGTGTCTCGTTCCAATGTGGACCGTCATCTGAGCGGGTGCCGTCGTCCTCACCGGATATCTTGGTCGGGCGCGCCGGTGCAGGCGATTTCTTGCCGCTCTGTGTGCGATCCTGCGGGTCCGCCAAAATCGGATACAGCACGTTCTCGATACCCGTGGTGTCGACGACCTGCACGAGTTGCCCGTCCCGGATCTCGTAGTGCGTCGGAACAGGAGTGCCGTTGGCGTCGTACGCCCACGGGGCATCGATTGTCGAGACCGGATTCCCGTCGGCGTCGAAGACGGTGACCGTGCCATCGGGGTTGACGCTCATGTGACCGCCGGGCGGCACCGTCACCGGAATCACGGATTCGTGCGACGACGTTTCGTCGTGGATCAGGAAGAAGAACCGGCTTCCGCCGGTGATCGGATCGAACACCCGCAACGAG
The DNA here is from genome assembly GCF_042738325.1 of Rhodococcus sp. NPDC059969. NCBI lineage: Bacteria > Bacillati > Actinomycetota > Actinomycetes > Mycobacteriales > Nocardiaceae > Rhodococcus > Rhodococcus sp. NPDC059969. Next base: position 250,352 of record NZ_JBHWUF010000001.1, read on the forward strand.
GACTGCCCGCCAGGTGCGTACGCAGTCAACGGCGACGCGACAGTCCCGACCGCCTGGGAGAGTACTGATTCGGGCGTGCGGGGGCTGAAAGGTCCCGGCCGCCCGCGCACTCCGATACCCGCAGCGGTGAACGCCGCAGCGCCGATCAGGGTGAGTTCGAGATACCTGTCACGGCCCGAGTCCTCCCCGGTTGTAGAGACATCTGCTTCCGGATCCGGAACCGTTTGGGCCGGTGCGATATTCGAATCCGAATCCGCGGGGATCGGTCCGGGACCACGATCGGTGGTGGTTCCCTCACCCGGGGTGGGTGTGGGTGAGGGAACCGCTGATGCCGATGCATTGGGGAATGCACCGACACCAGTTTCCGAGGCCGAGGACTCGGAAGCAATGGGCGGAACCTCGATCGTCGGAACCGGGACGATGGGGGTGCCGTTGTAGGTGGGAAAGTTCGTCGGAGCATTGGCCCCGACATTCGGGCCACCGCCTGGAGCCTGCGCACCGGGGAGCCCGACAGTGGTCGTCGGCGCAGCTGTCGACGTCGTGGACGGCGCGCTCAGGCACGGGTTGATGATCTCTGGCGGGATGGGCGCGCCAGGTGGCAGCGACGCAATGAGATTCAGGTAGATCTGATGATCACGTGCCCGCACCGCCGCGCAGTCTTCTTCCGGCGTCGCGTTCGCCGGAGCGGCGGAGAGTGCAATTCCCGCACCGATCGCTCCGGCCGCTCCGGTCAACAGCGCCCCAGCGGCAAGCACTCCCGCGAGAGTCCGGCGAAGTCGTCTACCGGACTTCACCGGCGCGCACCACGATTGTCACTCTTCTTCGTTCGGAATAGCGCGATGAGTTTGTCTGCGCCCCACCAGAACAACCGTCCGGAGATCGACATCCACAAGAAGAACGCCAGGTAAACCAGGATCGTCCCGTAGTCGTTCGCCCAGCCGGCGAGCTTCCCGATCACCGCGAATGCCGCGATCAGCAACCCCAGTCCAACTGCCGTAGCGATCACAGCCTTGGAGAGTGGACTGAGTTCACTGTCCGGATCCCAGTCATCAACGTCTGCAACGTCTTTCCTATCGACGGCAGCGGGTTCCGGTTGGGCACTGCGGCGTTCGGCGTTGTTGACGGTCATGACTGGAACTCCAAATGGGAAGGGAGAGCGGGGAAAACGGGTCGCCGGTGCTGGGCGCGGTATCAGTTCCAGTACTGGTAGGTCAGGGTGACGTACCCGGCGTTGGCCGGGTTGTTCGGATCAGCCAGATAGACATCGACGTAGCCGCCAGCATGGGCAGCGGCCTCGCCGATCACTACGCGGTCGGGGGCGCTGAGCTTGCCATCGGGGCCGACGGTGAGCGCCGAGCCCGGTGCGAGCTCAATCCACCGCTGCGAGCCTGGAACGATGTCGGAGATGGCGTCCGGGATCGGGCTCGCCGCCAACGCCGCGGTTTCCGCATTCGAGAGCGACAGACCGATCCGACCCTGCTCAGGTTCGACGATCGGAGTTGCAGCAGATGCCACGCCCCCGCCGAGAACACCGATTACGGCGATACCCGCGGTGAGGGTTCCGGCAGTGGCCAAGGTACGAATCTTCATGATTTCTCCTTTGTGGGCGTGATGAGTAACCACCCCTGGACTGGGCGGATCGGGAATAGTCGCCAGCAGCGCTGACGACGGCTGCGCGGGTCAGAGCCAGGTCGGATCGGAGTACACGAACAACGTGTTGTCCGACGTCGCCGTCGACACCGAGAGTTGTGCATACGAGCGGATCGTCACCGGCCCCATGCACGCATCAACCTTCACGTGCACGTTCTCTGCCGTGATCGACACCTTCGACGACCCGAGATCCTTCTTCCCCAACGGAATCGTCGTGATGGTGCCCGGCGCAATCGTCGACTGAATACTCGGATTCACCGAAGCATTCACACCCACGTTCGCCGACGGGACACCCGAAATACTCACACCGACAGACGGGCCGAGCGAAAAGCCAAGCCCCAAGCCAAGTCCGGATGAAACATCGATCTGGCAGCCGATCTGCAACCCCTGCTCGACATAACCGGTCATCACTGCCGAATCACCCTGACCGCCGATCGTGCCGGTCACCTTCGCCGACACGAACCCCTCACGGGTGAACGCCGTCGTCGCCAGATTCGGCACCGGGTTCGCCGACAGTTTCGTGGCGGCAAGATCCAACGACCAGCCGTCATCGGTGACCGTGCTCGCGAATTTGTCCGCCAACGCCGTCGGCGTTGCCGATGCGCCCCCTGCGAAGACCACACCAGACGACAGCGCGGCAACCGCACACGCCGCAAGCCCCACCGCGGCCCTCGATCGACGATGGGATACGCCGTTTTGCGATTCGATCGACATGAACTGCTCCTCCACGTGACACAGCAACCAGAGCGGTAGCCGGCAACTAACTGAATTAGTTACCGGACGGTACCAATCGTCCTGTTTGCCCGCCAGCGCGCCATCTCCCCCATCTTGGATTTAGGGTGAACTTTCGGTAACAGATATATATCGACAGGCTTATCAGCAGCGAAAAGGACCTAGGTCCCACTATGAGCAAGGTCACGGTTTAAAGGTAAGAAGATCCCTCAGAAACAGTGCGGCAAATCGAATCGAACCCGCATTTCACGGGCCTCAGAGCAGTTGAAGGCCGAACTTGCGGGCATCAAGCCAGTGCGCGTACTTGAATATGAAACTAACAGGCATTACTTGGCAATCGATCGCAAATCAAGGCGCCCGAGCGGGGCCTGGGAGCGCAACTCTGCACGGTTCACGCGGAGATACTCACTTCGTGGTCGGCGCGAACTCGTCGGACCCACTGGCATCGCATCGTTAGCTCGTCAATCACTGATTCATGCAGACGACGCACACAAGTAGTACGCCAGTACGAGAAAAGGCTCTGACCAAGACCGGAGTCCTTGATCAGAGCCCTAACAACTCGGGGTCGAAAGCTATGCCGGTTCTCTCATGATGCCGAGATGCCGTGCAGTCCCGGACACCCCAGGAACCTCTTGCACAGGCGACCAGGTGTTCAGCCCGTCCGCGCTGTCGGAGTAGAGATACTTACCTTCGGTATAGGCGTCGAGATAGATCCGCCAGTCGCCGCTCGGCAACTGAACCACGGCCGGACCTTCGACAAGGGAGCCCCAATTCCCTGGCGGGACAAACGAATAAGGTCCCGCCACCGAAGGAGCGACCGCATGCTCGACGACCTTCTTCGTCTCGTTCTTGGTGAACGCATGATAGGTCGATCCGACTTTGACCACGGTGGTGTCGATGTGGTCCGCACCGATCCCGGCGAGCGGAACAGGCGGGCTCCACAACCGGAGCGACGGTTCCAACGCCGTCATCAGATACGGCACAAATCCTCCACCGGTCGACATCGACAGGATGACGTTGACGCGATCGCCGTCCACAAACCATTCAGGCGCCCAGGCCTTGGTGACGAATGGTGACAGCGACGGTCCGTCGCTGAATCCGGCCGAACCCGAGAAGCCCGGCGGGCTCGCAGAACCGGTGCCATCTCCCGTGCCAGGCATCAAGGCGCAGCAAAACGGAACCGGATAGTTCCCCAGCGGCGTCCAGTTGATGCGGTCGCTGCTGCGTGCGAACCCGATGTTCGCCCCACCACCCGTCGTGTAGGTGAGGTAGTACAACCCGTCCGTGTTCCGGAAGATGCTCGGATCACGCACGAGCCCAGACGGCGGCCTGTACGCCGACTGCTGGACGAGCTGAAAGCCGGTGCCGTCGGCCGACTCGTAGACATCCATGTCACGGTCGCTGGCATTGCTGAACGCCACCATTGTGTATTTCCAGTCAGGCGGCGCCGCCGCGCTGCTGGCAGGGGCTGCGACCAGCAACCCCGCGACGACGAGGATCACCAGCGATACAACAGAAAGGCCGGTCCGTTTTGTCGGAATCACCGATGAAGTATGTATGACAGCAGGCACCATGGGTAACTTCGGCCGGAGGCAGAGCAGGATCGTTACCTAAGGCGATTCGTCTTGTAGTGACGGCGGGACGCCGGCAAGGTCGGCCGTTAGCATCACGCCATGGAACTTGGGGTGCATTTCGCGCTGTCAGACAGCGTGGCAGCGGAACTTCTGGACGCGCGCGGCGACGACGACAAACTCGGCGCTGTGGTCGAGGACATCGAGGAGACGGGCCGATCCGAGTTCTCGTGCGACACGGACAAGGCGTGGGATCCGATCCTGTGCGCCCTCTCCAGCACGGGGTACGAGCGCGTGTCCGAGAACTGGCCGGCCTACGGCGTGATCTTGGGGGACGAAGACCTCAACACCGACACCGACGACCAACTCGTCACCTACCTGGCACCCGATCGGGTCGCCGAAGTCTCCTCGTACCTGGCGGAAATCACCGAATCCGAGTTCGGCGTGCGCTACGACGCGATGCCACTCGACGACCGCAACCCGGAGTACGGCTCCGACGAGCGCGGGTACGCCTGGGGCTGGCTTCGGGAAGTGGCGGACTTTTTCCAGCGCGCGGCCCGAGAGAATCACCACGTGGTGTTCACCGTGCGGTTCTGACAGTCGAGAGCCCACTGCCGAAGCAGCGCGCCCTCGAAGAATGAAAGACCGCTTGACAGTGGCGCTCAACTGCGGAGGATCCTCTGCGCGGGTTCTTGCTCTGACAATTCCTGTGCCGCAGCGTTTCTGGGTGACCGAGTGCGTGTCCTTCTCGCAGCCAGACTTACCAGTAACGGAACCGTAACGACAGTCCGCGCGCTTCTCTGGCATTCACGATCTTGACCAGCAGATTCACTGAAACAGTTTATTCTTCAACGGATTTCCAGTAGTGAGCTGCATCTCAAACCAACCCAATGGATTGCTCATTGTTTGCGACATGTCGTTGACTGTTACCGGAAGAATCAGACAAAGTGGCCCGTGGAGGCGCCAACTCGAGTGGGCCACCGACGAGGGAGAAGCCGAATGACGCACCTACGCAAGATGATTACCGCGGCCGCATTGATACCTGCCGGTATCGCAGCCATCGCACTCAGCGGCGCGGGCGCAGCATCAGCTGTTACTCCGATCGCCGACAACGGGCGCATCGGCGTGCAGATGAACCAGGGCGAGACGGCATTGTTCGGCCAGCTCAATGCCGGCGCTGCGATCGAAAGCATCACTAACTCCACCCAGATCGGCGTGCGCCTCGCACCAGGATCGCGCTTCGAGAGCGGCCCCAACGTCGTCTGGGGACGTCTCGACCAGTTCGCCAACGAAGCAGCCTCCCGTGGTGGAGAAATTTCTCTCGGCGTACTCAACCCGGCGAGGGGTTCACAGCAGTTCTTCTTCATTCAGAACTGGTAGTACCCTCCGCCGTCGAATTGATGCTTCGCTCTTCCTGTGGCGGGGCGGAGCATTTTTCGTTTCCCGTGGCCACGTTCGTCGCCGAGTGTTGAACAGGCGACGTTATCCCGGACGACTTTTGCGAGGACTGCAAACGGGCACCGATGCGTGCGGGAATTCCCTGTGCCGCTGCGTAATAACGCATCCACAACCGACCCCTGAGGCGAACGAATGAGGTGGACTCGCAAAGAGATAGCGATCATCGTGACCGCCACCGCGGTGAAACGGGTGCTGCCGTCATGGTGCGAAATGGTGTGACGCTGTTCCCAGCAGGATCCGGTCCCACAGGGTTCAGCGTGTGCATGGTGAATGGCAAGCAAAACAGCAGCGCGGGACCATCGCTGAGGTGGTCAAGACCGTCTTTGATTAATCGTCCCCGGACCGAACAAAAAGGACTACGGAAGCAATTCCAAGAATTCTTGGATAAATTCTCGAACTGCCGTCTCATTTTTGGATGCCTTCGCGGGATCGTCCCACCGCACCGCATTTACTATTTCAATCTGAAACCACGCACCCCTCAATTCCTCGAAATCGGGCGCATTTTCGGATTCACGTGCGTCCACATAACTCTCAAATATATCGACGAGCGTTTGTAAGGATATTTTACCTTCCCTGTAATCACGACTAACTTGCTCGCCTTCAGTGCGATATTTTCCGTTTCCCGTCATATCAACTTCACTTTCCTCTTAGCCGTCCAAATGAGGTCGTCACAACTGTACCGACCTCGTTTACGACGACTGATAGGTTATTTGCCGAATCATAGAATACGATCGTTGCGTCGCTGCTAGGGGTGGCCACCCCATTTCGAATTGCCTGTTCGACAAGGGAGGGGAGGTTGCCGCGCCTCTGCATTCGATCAAACGCATGCCCAGTGTATTCGCGACCGTTGACCACTCCCGGAGGATTGGTTCCTGGCTTTACGTCCAATTCGCGGCGGATGCTCGAAAAAATGGGATGAGCTGCAGAGACTAGGGGAAGAGGACTACCGCTCGCGATGGCGTTGACAGCTACTGAATTGGGCTGCGCGAAGAGCAGTTTCGAGCCATCGATCATCCTGGTTGCTGTACAGCTTGCGCAAACCGGGCGCGTGTACGCCGCCATGTGGAAAGTACTGTTTCCCATGGCATCTCACTACAAGCTGTTCGGGTACGCGCGAGGGTGGTATTGAGGACATCACGTCAAAGCGCTCTACGCGCCGGCTCAGGTGTTGACCTGATTTCCGTCAGAATCGGTATCTCGTGCTTGGCGGTCAGTGTCTTTGTAGTGCAGTTTGTCGTACCTGTTTACCGGAGGTGCATCCTTCTGCTCGCGGTAGAGCGCCCGTGTCAGCCAAGCACCGAAAACATCGTTGAATCCGGTGGGATGCCTTCGCGTGAGGAAGGGGGTCCACCACCACGCCACGAACACAGCAGCGAAACCGCACAAAAGGACAGGTCCGAGAATCGACCGCTGAGGAGCGGTGAGCCAAGCGAAAACGATGGTCAGGATCGACGAACTCCAGTAGATCGTTCTCGCATGACTGCGGTACATCACGTAGGGCGTGGATGCGATCAACGCCACAGCCCCTGTGGTGATCGCACAAATTGCATAAAAGGTGGTCATGGTGCCGATTCCGCTTGAGGAACGGTGTGTTGTCGGTGCACAGGACTCTTCTGCTGGACGCTGCTGTACAGGTAGTCGATTTTACCTGAAATCATCAGGATGTGGTCGTGTTCCACTGGGATGCGGTAGGCGAGGTAGTCGTGATCGGTGATCAGGGCAAATGGATGGCCGCCCTCGAAGGCGAAGACGTCTGAACCGTCAGCCTGCGAATCCTAGTCTGCTCCCACATCACAATAAGCAACTGCTGGCCAGTGTCACTTGACATGACACTGGTCGCGCAAGTGAGTCAAAGCCTGCCTTGATTAGTCGCCCCTGGACCGAGAAAAGAGACTACGGAAGCAAGTCCAAGAATTCTTGAATAACTTCTCGCACCTCCGACTCATTTTTGCTCGAATTCGAAGGATCATCCTGGTTAATTGCATTCATTATTTCAATTTGACCCCAGGCCCCCCTCAGGGTTTCGGAATCTGATGCACGCTCCGATTCGCGTTCTCTCACGTACCTCTCGAATATTTCAACTAGCGCATGCAAGGATATTTTTCCGTCACAATAATCGCGATTAACCTGCTCAGCTTCCAGGCGGTAAATTGATTGATCCGTCATGTTTTTCACTTTCCCGATAAATTGCCAAATGAGGTGGTCACAACTCTGCCCGTTTCATTGATGATAACTGATAGGTTGTTTATCGAATCATAGATCACGGTCGTGTTTCCTCTGCTCGGGGTCGCCACCCCTTCACGAATGGCCTGTTCAACCAGGGATGGGAGTATGTCGCGCTCTTGCATTCGGTCGAACGCATGCCCCGTATATTCACGACCGTTGACTATTCCAGGACGATTGGTTCCGGGCTTTACATTTATTTCGCGATCTCCGCGCCCACCCACAGGTGTCGAGGCCGGTCTGTCTCCGACGGGAATAGTCGGATCGCTAGGGGCTCTATTCCCGGCCTCACCGGCGGTGGCGGCTGCCCTGCGACCTGCGGCTTCGGCGTCTGCGGCGGTTCCGCCGCGCCGCAGAACAGCCTCCACCGCTTCTTGCACGGCAGCTCCGCCGACTCTGCCTCCTGTGCCTACGATCGGAATGAGGGAGACGATATTTGCTGCTGCGGCAGCGATCTCAGCCGGGGAATGCTCGGGTGAAGGTTGTGCTCGTTGACCGCGATTGAACCCGAACGGATCGACGGCGGCATCGTGCACGGGGACTACGAGGAAATTTCGCCACGCATCCCCGAGCGTTCCGACACTGTCGACTGTTGTGTCGACCGCGCTTTCCCCGACACCCCACGCGCTGTCCCACACTTTTTGCGGGAACGATCGATCGTCGGGCGCGTTCGGATCTGGCGGGATCGGCACATTGCCGGTGAACCCGGCAGGCACGTCCCCGTGAGCTTCGGCAAGCTGATTCGCAGCTTGTTGACGTGGACTGACAGTGGGTTTGGGGCCCGGGCTGGTTGTGGTGCGTGGCGACTGATTTGGTTGCGCGGGTTTCGAAGGTGCAACCGGAGAGACTTCGCCGTGTGCTTGGGCGAGTTGGTTCGTTGCTTGTTCCTGAGAGGTCGGCGCGGGCTTCGGTCCAGGTTTGGTGGTGGTGCGCGGTGACTGATTGGGAGATGCAGGTTTCGTGACCGGAGCGGAGCCTTGGGTGGTGGTCCCGGCGTACTTACCAGCGGTGGTGCCGCTGTTCGTGGCTCCGGAAGTGTTGCCCGAGTTCGTGTTTCCACTGTTCTGCGGTTTCTGCGGACTTGTGCGCGAGGTCATCGAATTCGGCTTGGGTGCGGCGGTGTTCGTATTTTTCTGGACTTGTTTCGAAGCGACAGAGGTGGGTGCTTTCGCCTTCTTTTCCGGCGGATCAGCCAAAATCGGGTACGCGGTCGCTTCGTCGGCGTACACCTTCTGGATGAGACGGCCGCCGCGAACTTCGTAGCCGGTCGGAACACGATTGCCGTTGGCGTCGTACGCCCACGGAGCTGCGACGACCGAGATCGGGTTTCCGTCCGCGTCGAAGACGGTGACTGAGCCGTCCGGATTAACGCTCATATGCCCGCCGGGCGGGACGTCGACGGGGATTTCCGCTTCGCGTGAGGACGTCGCGTCGTGGATGAGGAAGAACGTACGACGTCCTCCGCCGGGTTCGGTGACCGTGATCTTCGACTGGCCACCCTTGACGTACTGCATCAGCGGTGAGGCGAGGGTACCGACTGTCTGGGAGAGGATCGATTCCGGCGTACGCCCACCCAACGGTATGCGTGGGCCGAACGGTGAACGACGCCCACGTACTCCGATCCCGCCGGCTGTGAATGCGGCGGCACCGACCAACACGAGTTCGAGGTACCGGTCACGGCCGTCGCCTTTGTCGAGCCCCGAGGGGGTGACCGTGGGATTTGATTCCGATTGCCCGGGAGCACTATTCGGCGTTCCAGAGGGAACAGGTCCGGGACCACGATCGGGGACCGCTGTGGGTGCGGTCGATCCAGCGGGTTGGGGTGTGGTCGGGGCAGGTCCGCTGGTGGTCGTCGGAACCGGGACTCCTGCAGGGTTCTCGATACCAGATGGTGTCGGCGTATTCGGCTGTCCAGGCAGCGCGGCGCCGGGGACGGGGACGATGGGGGTGCCGTTGTAAGCGGGGAAGTTCGTCGGCGCGTTCGCGCCGACGTTCGGGCCACCGCCCGGAGCCTGTGGACCCGGTAGTCCGACGGTGGTTGTCGGGGCCGCCGTCGGAGTCGTGGTGGGTGCGCTCAGGCACGGGTTGATGTACTCGGGCGGGACGGGGGCACCGGGTGGCAGTGACGCGATCAGGTTCAGGTAGATCTGATGATCACGTGCCCGCACCGCCGCGCAATCCTCCGCCGGTCCCGCAGTCGCAGGTCCAGCGGTCAGCGCGATTCCCGCACCGATCACCCCTGCCACCCCGGTCAACAGTGCTCCGGCGGCGAGTGCTCCCGCGATGGACCTGCGCAGCTTCAGCACGGACTTCACCGGCGATCGCCCGTGTTCGACTTCTTCCGCGCCTCGGCGATGAGCTTGTCTGCGCCCCACCAGAACACCCGGCCCGCGATCGACATCCACAGAAAGAACGCCAGATATACGAGAATCGTCCCGTAGTCAGCCGCCCAGCCCCCGAGTCGTCCGATCACCGCGAACGCCGCAATCAACAATGCGAGACCGAAGACGGTGGCGATCACGGCCTTCGAGGTTTCGCTCAGCTCGCTGTCGGGGTCCCAGTCGTCGGTATCCGCACTGCGGGCGCCGCGAGCAGTGGCCGGCGGCTCAGTCATCGGGCGGGACCGAGCGTGTTCAGCGTTGCGGATGGTCATGACAGAAACTCCAAACGGCGGATACGTGAAGTGAAACAACGAGTTCGGCGGCAGCAGTCAGGGTCTGGGTTTACCGGCCCTAGTTCAGTTCCAGTGCTGGTAGGTCTGCACGATGTAGCCCCCGGTGACGGGATTGTTCGGGTCGGACACGTAGATGTTGACGTAGCCACCCGGATGCGCAGCAGCTTCGGCGATCACGACCCGATCGGGGGCGCTGGCCCTGCCGTCGACGTTCGTGATGACCGAACCCGGTGCCCGACCAACCCAACGCTGCGAGCCGGGAACAATGTTCGCGATTGCATCGGGGATCGGGCCCGCCGCCAGTGCTGCGGTTTCCGCATTCGAGAGCGAAAGCCCAATCCGGCCATGATCCGGTTGCACGATCGGGGTGGCAGCCGATGCCACGCCCCCGCCGAGAACACCGATTACGGCGATGCCTGCGGTGAGCACTCCGGCTGTGGCCAAGGTACGAATCTTCATGAACTTCTCCTGTGATGGTGATTGATGGGCAGACCCATGCCTAGCGCCTCGCCTAATGAGTGCGCGCGGACACGGCGACTTGCACGGATCGGATTTCGACGGCAGCCCTGACGGTGCCCCGTCAGGCGTCTAGAGCCAGGTCGGATCGGAGTACACGAACAACGTGTTGTCCGACGTCGCCGTCGACACCGAGAGTTGTGCATACGAGCGGATCGTCACCGGCCCCATGCACGCATCAACCTTCACGTGCACGTTCTCTGCCGTGATCGACACCTTCGACGACCCGAGATCCTTCTTCCCCAACGGAATCGTCGTGATGGTGCCCGGCGCAATCGTCGACTGAATACTCGGATTCACCGAAGCATTCACACCCACGTTCGCCGACGGGACACCCGAAATACTCACACCGACAGACGGGCCGAGCGAAAAGCCAAGCCCCAAGCCAAGTCCGGATGAAACATCGATCTGGCAGCCGATCTGCAACCCCTGCTCGACATAACCGGTCATCACTGCCGAATCACCCTGACCGCCGATCGTGCCGGTCACCTTCGCCGACACGAACCCCTCACGGGTGAACGCCGTCGTCGCCAGATTCGGCACCGGGTTCGCCGACAGTTTCGTGGCGGCAAGATCCAACGACCAGCCGTCATCGGTGACCGTGCTCGCGAATTTGTCCGCCAACGCCGTCGGCGTTGCCGATGCGCCCCCTGCGAAGACCACACCAGACGACAGCGCGGCAACCGCACACGCCGCAAGCCCCACCGCAGCCCTCGATCGACGGCGAGATGTTCGTGCTTTCAATTCGGTTGCCATGAGTATCTCCTACGTCGCGGACCAGCAACCAATTTGGTAGCTGAACACTAACTAAATGCAAGTTACCGGACAGTACCAAGCGTTCCGTTTTTCAACAGGCTCCCGCGACCAACTATCGGAGACTAGCGGTGAACTTCCGGTAACAGATACATATCGACAGGGCCCAGAGCAGGGAAGGGGACTTAGGTCCCAATGTGGCGAACGACACCAAACTTGGACCATCCCGCCCAGTGGTGACAGTCGAGCAAACGTGCAAACAAGGCACGATCCGGAGCATTTCAGCAGATTGCATGCAACGCGGCCTCTGGCGATATGGCCGCGCAAACTTGTTGAACGGTCAACAGTTAATTGGTGGCGCGCAGCTCATTCGGGCACCAAGCGCAAGGAGGCCGCGCAAACCACGAGCCCATCTAGCCAAGGAGGGAATCGAATTGACCACCAGCCGCCCGATGCGATCACCCGGAACTCTCGTCGCCGAGCGTCGCAGTGGCTGATCGTTCACCACAGCACAACGAGAACCGGCAGATTGCCGCAACATCGGACGCAGCACCGCAGTGGCGAAGCCATTGCTTCGCCTGGCGACCCCAGGGCGGCAAAGTTCGCTACACATCCGACTCCTCGACGCTCCTGCGCTTCGTAGGGCACGAAAAAACCCAGCCCACGCTTTCGCGCGGGCTGGGTTTGAACAACGAACATTTGGCGGAAGCGGAGGGATTTGAACCCCCGGTGGGTTTAACGCCACGCTCGCTTTCAAGGCGAGTGCATTCGGCCGCTCTGCCACGCTTCCGTGGGCGATCCTATCGGGTGTTCCCACGGACCGCGAAAACGGCTCCAGAAGTCAGCGCTCGCCGATGGCTTTGTCGACCTTCTCGAAGACGTCTGCCAGCACGTCCAGTTCCTGGGGAGTCAGCAGATCGACCAGATTGTTCCGAACCCCGGCCACGTGAGTAGGTGCCGCCTCGGCGAGGCGACGCCTACCCTCTTCCGTGATCCGCGCGAGCACGCCGCGACCATCTTCGACGCAAGTGTCGCGCACGACGATGCCCTGAGATTCCATCCGCCTGATCTGGTGCGTGAGGCGGCTCCGCGAAGACAGCACGCCGTCTGCCAGGTCACTCATCCGCAACGACCCGTCAGCTGACTCCGAGAGCATGACCAAAATGCGGTAATCGGCCAACGACAGGTCGTGTGAATCCTGCAGTTCGCGGTTGAGAACCTCCATGAGGCGCTGATTACCGTCCATGTAGCCGCGCCATGCACGCATCTCGCATGGCGTCAGCCACGGTGTCTCACCGTGCGCCGCCTGCGATGTCTCCTCGGTTGTCGCTTCAGCTGTCACAGGTTCCAAGTTTAGACCTGTGTCCGCCCGTCACAGTAAGACTCACCCTAAAGTCACGAATTGGACATCAGGATCGAACGGTCGATTTCGGCGACCGATGCCAGCCCCGCCAGCCCCATCGTGAGATCCAGGTCGGCCAGGAGACTCCGGAGCGCATGACGCACTCCGTCCGCTCCGGCCAATCCCAATCCGTACACCCACGGCCGCCCGTACAGCACTGCATCGGCACCCAAGGCCAGAGCCTTGATTACGTCTGCACCACAACGAATTCCGGAGTCCATCAGGATGTCCACCTCATCCCCCACCGCATCAGCGACGGGACCGAGAGCATCGAGTGCCGAAATCGACCCGTCGACCTGACGCCCACCATGGTTGCTCACGACGATGCCGTTGGCGCCGGCCGCGACGGCCTCACGTGCGTCGTCGGGGTGGACAATTCCCTTCACCGCGATCGGAAGTGTCGTCCACTGGCGAAGTTTCGCGATATCCGCGATCCGCACCGCGTGATTGCCGAACAACGACACCCACGTCAGAACCGCGATCTGCAAGGCTTCTGCACTCTCCTCGGGAGGCGTCGCCAGTTTGGCGCGGAACACCGGATCCGACAGGTAGTTTGCAATACCCTTCGCCTGCAGGAACGGAAGGTGACCGAGCTCGAGATCCCTTGGACGCCAACCCATACCGGGAGTGTCGGCAGTCAGGACGATAGCCTTTGCGCCCGCCGTCTCCGCTCGGCGGACAAACGACTCGGCAAGCTCGTCGTCGGCCGGCCAGTAGAGCTGGTACCACCAGTTCTCGCCGGAGGCCGCCGCGACGTCTTCGATGGTCGAGGATGCCGCCGTCGAAAGAATTGATCCGATCCCCAACTCGGCAGTGACCGAACCGACAGCAACCTCGGCGTCGTCGTGGACCAAGCCGAGCACGCCCACCGGAGCGGTGAGGATCGGTGCGGCCAACCGCGTCCCCAACACCTCGACGCCCAGGTCGCGTGCGTCGGGCGCCGCAGTCCCCCGCAACATCCGCGGCACAATCGCATGCTTGTCGAACGCCCGCAGATTCGACACCGCGGTCCGTTCGGTCGACGCGCTACCGGCGATGTATCCGAAAGCCTCCGGTGAGAGTTGCTCGCGCGCGGCATCTTCCAAGCCCGCCGCAGTCATCGGCAAAGCCGGCTTCGCGCCGCTCAGTCCCGTCAGATAGATCTCGTTCTGCATGTTCCCGAAGTAAGTCACGTCCGCGACGGTAGCGGCAAAACACCCGTCAGCGGGGAGATTCGCTAGCGTCGTATCCATGTACGCCATAACGATCGATCAGCCCGGCGGTCCCGAGGTCATGAAATGGGCGCAACAGCCCGATCCTGAACTACCTCGCGGGCACGTACTCGTCGAGGTCGCCGCGACCGCGGTCAACCGCGCCGACCTGCTCCAACGTCAAGGCTTCTACCCGCCGCCGCCCGGCGCGAGTGACATCCTCGGCCTCGAATGCTCGGGTGTGATCACCGAACTCGGCGAAGACGTCACCGGTTGGTCCGTCGGCGACGAAGTCTGCGCATTGCTGGCCGGCGGCGGCTACGCCGAGAAGGTTGCGGTCCCGGCAACACAACTTCTCCCGGTTCCCGCGGGCGTCGATCTCCGTGTCGCCGCGTCCCTGCCGGAAGTTGCGTGCACGGTGTGGTCCAACGTCGTGATGCGCGGAGGTCTACGACGCGGACAGGTCCTCCTCGTCCATGGCGGTGGCGGCGGAATCGGCACCCACGCCATCCAGGTCGGCAAAGCCCTCGGCGCCCGCGTCGCAGTTACCGCGGGTTCGGAGGAAAAATTGAACCGCTGCCGCGAATTGGGCGCGGACATTCTGATCAACTACCGCGACAGCGACTTCGTAGCATCACTCGCCGAAGCCACTGACAACCACGGCGCCGACGTGGTTCTGGACAACATGGGAGCGTCGTATCTCGGACGCAACGTCGACGCACTCGCCATGGACGGCCACGTCGTGATCATCGGAATGCAGGGTGGCCGCAAGGGCGAGGTCGACATCGCCAAGCTGATGGGCAAGCGCGGAAACATCACGTCGACGGGCCTGCGTGGGCGTCCGCTCACCGGCCCCGGCGGTAAAGCGGACATCGTCGCCGACGTCCGCGCGAAGCTGTGGCCGCTGATCGCAGACGGATCGGTTCAACCGATCGTGTCGACCGAACTTCCGATCACCGAGGCGCCATTAGCCCATCAATTGCTGGATTCGCCGGAAACCGTAGGCAAGGTCATCCTCACCGTGAAGTGAGCCGAGCGGGGTCGATCAGCCCAGGGCGCCGAGTTCGGCGACCAGCTGATTGATCTCGTACCGCGTCGTGTACGGCGCAAGGCCGACGGTGACCGCGCCACCTTCGTCATTGACACCGAGGGCGTCGAGCAGCCTGGAACCGCCGTGCGTACCGCTGACCGTCGCGATGCGCTTGTCGGCCAGATGCGCCGCGACCTTGTCTGCCGCCATGCCCTCGAGCGTGAAGCTGAGCGTCGGCACCCGCGTGGGTGCGCCGCCGATCACCATCACGTTGGGCAGGGCTGCGAGCGAACGCATGAGGTGATCGAACAGACCGTCCTGGTAGTCCTGCAGCGAGCTGATCGAGGTTTCCAGTCGCTCGCGCCGAGTTCCGGTTGCCGATTCGTCCAACCCGGCCAGGAAATCGATCGACGACGTGAGCCCGGACAGCAGCGCGAACTGATGACCGCCCACCTCGAGCCGCTCGGCGCCACGGGCATACGGATTGAGAGACACGGCAGGAATTCTGTCGAGCAATCCGGGATCTCGGAAAACGAGCGCACCGACTTGTGGACCACCCCACGACGGCGCACTGACGGCGACGATGTCCGCTCCGAGATCAGCCATGTCCACATGCGCATATGGCGCTGCGCCGACGGCGTCGACCACCATCAGCCCACCGAATTCGTGCAGACGATCAGCTGCGGCGCGGACGTTCGGAGCCGAACCGACGACCGGTGATGCGGCCGTCAAGGCCACCAAGCGAGTCGTCGAGGTGATGAGATCGTTGAACTGCCAACTCGGGAGTTCGCACGTTTCGATTTCGACCTCGGCCCATCGCACCTGAGCGCCGTAGCGACTGGCCACGCGAAGCCAGGGCGCGACGTTCGCCTCTTCGTCGAGGCGCGAGAGTACGAGACCGGTTCCGAGGCCCAGACGCGAACTGAGCGACTCGGCGAGCCAAGCCAACAACACCGCTCGGTCTGATCCGAGAACGACTCCCGCAGGATCTCCGCCGACCAGATCGGCGACCGCGGTGCGCGCACTGTCGAGAATGGCAGCACTACGACGGTTTGAGACGTGGCGACCGGAGGAAGAAGATGCAGAGGCACGGAACGCGGTGGAGACCGTCCGCGAGACGGCGTCCGGGATCTGCATTCCGGCCTGCGGATCGAGGTGGATCCAGCCGTCACCGAGTGAGGGAATCAACCCCCGTACGCGGGCAACGTCGTAAGCCATGCTCGACACTCTAGGTGCAGACGCCCGCTTAGTCGAAGGCAGTCACCCAATTACCCGTCAGTACAGTTATTCGATAGCTAACTTTCCGGGGGTTAAGCGGCGTTTGTCGCCCACACACGACAAGATGGAAGCATGACGAACCCCGACAAAGAGCAGGTACTCGTTATCGGACCCGACGGTCGACCCGTCGCGATGCCGGCGGCCGAGGCAGAAGCCGCCGCTTCCGGCACCACCGAAGGCGCGGAATCCGAAGCCGAGTCCGTCGCCGAGATGGTCGAGCAGCCGGCCAAGGTCATGCGAATCGGCACGATGATCAAACAACTCTTGGAGGAAGTGCGCGCCGCGCCGCTCGACGACGCCAGCCGCAAGCGCCTCAAGGACATCCACACCTCGTCCATCCGAGAACTGGAACAGGGCCTGGCACCCGAACTCCGTGAGGAACTCGAGCGACTGAGCCTCCCGTTCACCGACGACTCCATTCCCTCGGACGCCGAACTACGCATCGCACAGGCCCAACTCGTCGGCTGGCTCGAAGGACTGTTCCACGGAATTCAGACCGCACTGTTCGCCCAGCAGATGGCAGCGCGCGCTCAGCTCGAACAAATGCGTCAGGGCGCACTGCCTCCCGGCATGAGCATCGGGGCTCCGCATTCACCGGCACATCCGGACCAACAGAGCCCAGGAACCGGCCAGTATCTGTAACCCGGACCACCACGAAGTCCGCGGGAAAACCGGCTCCGACGCCAGGCCGGTAGGCTCGACCTCCGTGTCAGCATCCGCAATCGAATCCGAGACGCCGGGCGCACCCGCGCCCGTGTCCGACTCCCAGACGTTCCGTCGTGCGTTCAAAGACCTTCGCGACGGTCTGAATCAGCGTGAGTTGTGGCTCAGCCTCGGCTGGCAGGACATCAAACAGCGCTACCGCCGGTCGGTGATCGGACCGTTCTGGATCACGATCGCCACCGGCGTGCAGGCCACCGCCATCGGCATCCTGTACGCGGCCCTGTTGGACATGCCACTCCAGGAGTTCCTGCCGTACGTGACGGTGGGCCTGATCGTCTGGAACCTCATCAATGCCTCGATCATCGAGGGTTCCGAAGTTTTTGTCGCCAACGAAGGCCTGATCAAACAGCTGCCATCGGCCTTGAGCGTGCACATCTACCGTCTGGTGTGGCGGCAAATTCTGTTCTTCGCACACAACCTCCTGATCTACGTGGTCATGGTGGTCGCGTTCGGAGTCTGGCGGAATCTGAGCTGGGCGTCGCTAGCCGCGATCCCGGCGTTGGGACTTATCGTGCTCAATGCACTGTGGGTCTCGATCGTGTTCGGCATCTTCGCCACTCGATACCGCGACATCGCACCGATTCTGTCTTCGCTGACGTTGCTCCTTTTCGTGCTGACACCGATCATGTGGACAACGCAAAGCCTCGAGGCTCAGGGCGGCGCCGTCCGAGATCGCGCAAAGATCGCCGAACTCAATCCGCTGTTCCATTACCTGGACATCGTCCGCGCGCCGATGATCGGGCAGCCCCAAGAGCTTTACCACTGGTACATCGTCATCACGATCACCGTGGTCGGGTGGGCCGTCGCCTTGCTGGCGCTTCGCAAATACCGGGCCCGCGTGCCCTACTGGGTTTAGGGACATCGCAATGACCGAACATGTGAACATCTCAACGCACAACGCCTGCGTCGACTTCCCGATCTTCGACGCGAAGTCCCGGTCGATGAAGAAGGCATTCCTCGGCAAAGCAGGTGGCGCCATCGGCCGCAACAGTTCCGATGTCGTGGTCGTAGAAGCCCTGAAAGACATCACGATGAACCTCAAAGAGGGCGATCGTGTAGGGCTGGTCGGCCACAACGGCGCCGGAAAGTCCACCCTGCTGCGCTTGCTCTCCGGAATCTACGAACCCACTCGAGGATCCGCCAGTATTCGCGGACGCGTCGCACCTGTTTTCGATCTCGGCGTCGGCATGGACCCCGAGATCTCCGGCTACGAGAACATCATCATCCGCGGCCTGTTCCTCGGTCAGACCCGCAAGCAGATGCTCGCGAAAATGGACGACATCGCGGAATTCACCGAACTTGGTGATTACCTCTCGATGCCGTTGCGCACGTACTCCACCGGCATGCGCGTGCGCGTTGCCATGGGCGTCGTCACCAGTATCGATCCCGAGATCCTGCTACTCGACGAAGGCATCGGGGCTGTCGACGCCGAATTCATGAAGAAAGCTCGCATCCGGCTTCAGAAGCTGGTGGAACGCTCCGGCATCCTGGTATTCGCCAGCCACTCCAACGAATTCCTCGCCCAGCTGTGCAACAGCGCCATGTGGATCGACCACGGCCAGATCCGCATGCAAGGCGACATCGAAGACGTCGTGCGCGCCTACGAAGGTGACGACGCCGCAGAGCATGTGCGCCACGTCATCAAGGAAATGGAACGGGAGAGCACCCCGTGAGCGCACCCGAGAAAATCATCGGGGTCGTCGTCACGCACAAGCGGCGTGAACTGCTGGCCGAATCCCTGAAGGTCCTCAGCACCCAGTCGCGGCCGCTCGACCATCTTGTTGTCGTCGACAATGCCGACGAAGCTGATGTGAAAGAGCTCGTCGACAACGCTCCACTGCCGACCAGTTACATCGGTTCTCAGCACAACCTCGGCGGTGCCGGAGGATTTGCTCTGGGCATTCTCTACGCACTTTCGCTCGGCGCCGACCGCGTCTGGCTCGCAGACGACGACGGGCGCCCGGAGGGTCCCGAAGTCCTGGAAACACTGCTCGACTGTGCAATTCGAAACGACCTGGCCGAGGTCTCCCCCGTCGTCTGCGACATCGACAACCCCGACCGCCTCGCTTTCCCACTTCGCCGCGGCACGTCGTGGCGCCGGTTGCGTTCCGAACTCGGCGACGAGGATCTCCTGCCCGGTATCGCGTCCCTCTTCAACGGCGCACTGTTCACCGCCGACGCGATCGATGCCGTCGGTGTTCCGGATCTACGCCTGTTCGTCCGCGGCGACGAGGTCGAGGTACACCGTCGCCTCGTGCGCTCCGGCCTGAAGTTCGGTACCTGCCTGCAAACTGCCTACGTCCACCCCAACGGCGCGGACGAGTTCAAGCCGATCCTCGGCGGACGCATGCACACGCAGTACCCCGACAACGACACGAAGCGCTACTTCACGTACCGCAACCGTGGGTACATCCTCGCCCAACCGGGAATGCGGAAACTGCTTCCGCAGGAATGGGTTCGGTTCGGCTGGTACTTCCTGATCACACGCCGCGATCCGGCAGGACTGCGCGAGTGGATGCGACTGCGCAAGCTCGGCCGGGAAGAAAAGTTCGAACGCCCGAGTTAAGTCAGCCGTCCTGAGTTGAATCAGTTACCCCCATCTCTTTTAAATCAGTTGCACAGTCGCGTCTGCGGCTGAGAGCATTCTGATCCGACGCATGGTGCGTCCCGAGGTTTACGAGGAGTGAGTATTGATGACTGTCGTGTTCCGCAGTTTCAGCACCGTCAACATTCACACTTCTTCATACTCGAGGACACACTCACCATGTCGGAAAACCGCACGCTCCTGACCGAATACGGTTGGAACGCAACACTCTCGAATAAATTCACTACCCTTGCCTCACCGGACTCCGCACCCGGGCGCGTTCTTCGCGTCGACCGCGGACGGTGTGACGTGGCCACCGCCGAAGGCACCGTCCGCGCACTCAGCGGCAGCGATCCGCTCTGCACGGGCGACTGGGTGTCCGTGGTCGAGGTGCCGGACTCACGCGAGCCCGAAATGCACACGGTCACTTCGATACTCCCCCGATCGAGCAGTATCGTCCGATCCTCGGCATCCGGAAAATCGGAAGGCCAGATTCTGGCGGCCAATCTCGACACCGTCGTCATTGCCACGGCTTCGGACGGCGACGTCGATCTCGGGCGCATCGAACGGCTACTCGCACTCACTTGGGAGAGCGGCGCGACACCTGTCGTCGCACTTACCAAATCCGATGCAGCTCACTATATCTCCGACACTCTCGCCGAGGTCTCTGCTGTTGCGCCCGGCGCAACAGTGCTGGCCGTCAGTGCCGAGACCAACGAAGGAATGGATGTACTCGATGCAGTTCTGGACGGCACCGTGGCGATACTCGGTCCATCCGGCGCCGGTAAGTCGACGCTCGCGAACGCCCTCCTCGCCGACACAGCGCTCCCCACAGAAACCACCGGAAACAACCGACTCGAGACCGGTCGCGTTCGGGCCGGCGACGGAAAGGGACGCCACACCACCGTCACCAGAGAGTTGATCCCCTTCTCCGGCGGTCGGACGCTGATCGACACACCCGGCCTGCGAGGGGTTGGGATGTGGAACGCGGCAGAGGGGATCGACAAGGCGTTCCCCGAGATCGAGGAGCTGATTGCAGAGTGCCGGTTCTCCGATTGCGCACACAACTCCGAGCCGGGATGCGCAGTCCTGGGCGCACTCGGGCGCGGCGATATCGATGAGCGAAGACTCGCGAGCTACCGGAAACTACAGCGAGAGAACGCGTGGAATGCTGCGCGAAGCGATGCTCGTCTGCAGGCAGAGAGGACGCGGGAGATCAAAGTGATCTCCCGACAACTCAAGAGTCACTACCGCGGTCGCGAACGGTAGCGAACGAATCCTGGCAGCATGGGGGTGATCCCGACGAGAGGTTGCCATGTTCGAGCGGTTCCGTTCAAGCGCCAGGACCAAGCTTCAGCGTGCGGTATCCGAGGTGGTCGAGGCCGCCGACCGGCGCAACGCAGATCGCACGCAACAGATCCTCGATGCGCTGACGCTCTCACGTGAGGAACTGGCCGGGGCCCGCGGTGACATCGCGGGCCTCCGGTCCAGGATCGACGAGCTGGAATTTCGTCAGCGACGGGATCTGGCCTACGCCGTGGACCTGGAAGCGACGGCGTCGACCGCCGAATTCATCCTCGAACACCTTCGCGTCGCCGAGACATTCGGCCACCCACACGACACGCTGCGCCATGCCCTGAGTTTGATCGAAATACCCGGCATGGCACTCGAATTCGGCGTTGCCAGCGGAACCACACTCAGGATCGTCTCGGAGGCATTCACCGAGCGTGACGGAACCGTCGCGGGTTTCGACGTGTTCTCCGGCCTTCCTGAGACGTGGCGGACCGGGTTCCCGGCCGGCGAGTTCGCTCAGGAATCCATACCCGAAGTCCTAGGGGCGCAACTTGTTCCGGGCCTCTTCGAGGACACCTTGCCCTCGTTCCTGAACGACGAACCCGGCCCCGTTGCGTTCCTGCACCTCGACGCCGACCTCTACTCGTCCACCAAGACGGTGCTCGATCTCCTCGGCGACCGACTGGTACCCGGGTCGATTGTGGTCTTCGACGAGTTCTTCAACTATCCCGGATGGAAGCAGCACGAGTACCGGGCGTGGACGGAGTTCGTCACACGCACCGGCATCTCGTTCGAATATCTCGGGTACACCGTCGCCAACGAGCAGGTCATCGTCGAGATCACCAGCTGAGAATCACTTCTCGTAAAGACGTGCCCAGTTCTCTCGACTCGTGAGTTCCGGCATCGCAGCACGGTACTTCGCCGACACGGCAGGGGCTTCCTTCTGGAACCGACGCAGTAGCTTGACCGTTCGGACAAGGAGAGCGCGCGCCGTAGCCTTGTCTCTCTGCCGGATGCGTACCCCCGATTGCGAAGCATCGGTGACGACAACATGGTCGAACCGCGAGATGTGCCACCAATGCGCGTCTTCGCGCGGGATATTGATCAGTCCGCCGCGGGTGCGACCCAACCACTGGTCCACCGCACGCTTGGCCAGGATCACTCGCATCAGGCTCGGTTCGCCGCCGGCGCGCTCGGTGTGGAGTTCGTTCGAGGGAACCGGAGCCGTGGCAGCGTCGTGTTTGATCGTCTCCGCATATTGCGCTCGGCCGGCGCGGATACTTGCCATCGCCTCGATGCCGCCGTCCCGCAACGCCTCCGGACCGTCGAGGTAGTCCTCGATGCCCTTGAGCGTCGTGAATGCCAGGCCGTATTGCATTCCGACGAGGAATTCGGAGATCTGACGGAAGAACTGACGTGAGAGTCCCTTGGTGTCAAGGTCGCTGTGCAGTGACCCGACGACGAGCGAGTTGCGCGTACTGAAGTAGCGCGCCCAGTCGTCGAAGTCCTTCCAGTAGAAGTCGGCATGCCACACGGCAGCATTGGGCAACGTGACGGTGACGAATCCCGCTTTCCGAGCACGGATTCCGTACTCCACGTCATCCCACTGGAAGAAGATCGGAACGGGCAATCCGATGGCTTCGACAACTTCGGCGGGGATCAGGCATGTCCACCAGGCGTTGTATCCCGCGTCGACTCGACGCTCTTGGCGCTTCTTGAGCATGCTCGTGTTGATGAGAGCCTTGGGCACTCGCTGCCCGTGGTGGAGGGTCTTCAGATCCACGTCTTCTGCGCCGACATTGAGAAAATCGGGATTGAGCAGATACATCATCTGCGCACCCACCAAAGTCGGTTCCACCGTCATATTGGCAAAGGCATTGAGGCGCAACACTGTTTCCGGCTCACACAGAATGTCGTCATCCATCAGGATGACGTCGGCGACATCCACCCCCGTGGACGTCGCCTCGAACAATCCGCGTGGAAAGCCGCCTGCTCCACCGAGATTCGGCTGCTGAAGATACTGCAACTTGTCGCCGAGCTTGTCTGCCGCCTCGACGAAGCGCGCCCGATCTTTCACCAAGTCGTTACCCTGATCGACGACATAAACCGAACTGATGAGGGCACGCACGGTAGCGTCGGAGGCCAGCGCAGCAACCGTCTCGGCGCAATCGTCGGCCCGATTGAAGGTGCAGATCGCCACCGAGACCGGGCGAACCGTCTCCGGAGCTGCCACGGTCCATTCCAAGTTCTCGATCACCATCGGAGCGTCGAGGGAATCCACCTCGAGCCACAGGGCGCCGCCGTCGACGAACTTGTCCAACGGTGAGGTCAATGCGACCTCCGAAGACCCCGATCCGTCGCGGGTTTCGAGGATGCGGCGATGCCCGGCGATATCCGAAGCGACCATCCGGACGCGGAACCGGCCCTCGCTCTCGATTCGCAGCGATGCCTCGACCTCGGTGACAGTCGTCCACCGCTGCCAGTAGCTGGCGGCGAAACGCCCGAAGTAGGTGTTGGTGCTGATCCGCGCGCCCTTGTCGAGAGCAATTCGGTGCCGGGTCCGCTCACCGGAGCCTTTCCGGAACTCGACGTACAGGTCGTCGTTGACTATCGGCGACATCCCGACGAACACGCCGCGCTGGACCACCAAACGGTGAGCCTTGACCTGCCCGTTCTCCGGC
Source organism: Rhodococcus sp. NPDC059969 (assembly GCF_042738325.1). Taxonomy (NCBI): domain Bacteria; kingdom Bacillati; phylum Actinomycetota; class Actinomycetes; order Mycobacteriales; family Nocardiaceae; genus Rhodococcus; species Rhodococcus sp. NPDC059969. The sequence goes on from NZ_JBHWUF010000001.1 coordinate 274,110, forward strand.
ACCCCCACCTTTACCTGCTCGGGCATATGACTCCTACCGTGAATCTTGAAAAATCTGTACCTGTCACTCGCAGGGTATCCGAGGTGGAATTGCCCCCGAAACTCGAAAACACGGCCTCGGCTACTGTCTCTGGTGCATCCACCCGTGCGACCTGGAGATCCCTTGACACTCGAACTACCCGCTCCCACCCGTCGGGAACGCTGGAGCTGGGGCGCTGTGATCCCAGCAGTCGTGTGCCTCGCATTCTTGGCGATCGTCACGGTGGACCCTCGCTACTTCTACGTCGACGACACCGAATCCGGTGCTGTCGGCAACTGGGTTCAGCTGGGCCATCTGATGAGAGAGGGTCAATTCCCGTCGCTGGTCCTGGATCAATGGATGGCGGGTAACTATCCGGTCGAAGGCCAGGGTGGGCTGTGGAACCCGGTACAGATCTTCATCAACTACATCGCACCGTCCGTCGACAATCTCGCTCTACTGGCCACGCTGGTCAAGCTGGCATTCGCGATCATCCTCGGGTGGGGCGTCTATCGAGTCTGTCTCGAATACGGAGCTCGCCCTTATTGGGCGGCCGTCGCCGGAAGCGCAGTTCCCTTTGCCGGTTTCACTCTGTATTTCGAGTACCCGTCGTGGGTTACGTCGGTGATCGGAATGGCGTGGGTGGTGCAGGCATGGGCAAGCGGCATTCGCTATGCCCGCGGCCGGTCGGGGCCGATACCGGTGTTCGTCTTCCTCTACCTCGCGATCAGCGTCGGCTACGTCCACGCGGCATTGATGGCCGGAGTGACCGTCGGGGCACTGATGCTGGGCGAATACATCCGCAGTCCGCAATGGCGGACAACGGTGAAGCTCGGTCTTGTCGGCATCGCGGCCGCCGCCTGCGGAGCCATCACATTTCTGCCCGGCCTGCTCTCCTCTGCGGTCACCTGGCGCACCGGCGAAGAAGGCACGTTCAACGACAACTTCCTGACCGCTCCGTGGTCGGAAACGCTCACAGCGAGCATTCCGTCGTCGGTTTCGAGCATCGAGTCCTGGACAGGTGAGACCACCTACGCACCGATCACGTACATCGCGTGGTTCGCGATACCGGCACTGGCTTTCATCGGCTGGCGGAAAGCACAGGGGTCGCTGCGAGATTTGGTAACCCCGCTGCTGCTGCTGGCGTTCATTCTGCTGTTCACCGCTGGTCCCAGCGACATCGGTCAGATTCGGTGGCCGGCACGGCTACTTCCTTTCGTCGCGGTGTTCTCCCTGGTGTTGCTCGGGGTGCTGCTGAGCCGATTCGGGACTTTGGACAAGCTGCGATCCCGCGTCACCGCTGCAGCGTTGATCGTGTTCGTCTTGATGATTCGCGCCAGTTCCTCGGGTCCGCAGTACTTCATCCGACATCTCACCTGGGCTGTCGTGATCATCGCTGTCGGAGCACTCGCCATCTATCTCGGTCGTAAATACGGCGCCCCGGCGATCGCGGGTCTACTGATTCTCACCATCGCTCCGGTGACCCTTTATCAAGTGATCGCGTATCCGCAGGCACTGAACAAGTGGTACCTGCCGACCAGCCAATCCGAAGCCAAGGCGAACTTTCCGGATTTCCCGGGCACGACCCTTCAGCTCGGCAATCGCGCGCTGATCCGAATCGATGCCGAAACGACAGAACTACCGTGGAGTTCGCAGGTGTACGGAAACTACGCGAAGGTCCTCGATCTCGACTACGTGAACGCGTACACCCCCGTCGGCCACGCCGACTTCGCATCACTGTTGTGCATGGGATTCGACGGTTCGACCTGCGACGACGCTTATCGAAATGTGTTCAGGCCGGACGAATACACCGGCAGAACCAGCGCAGACCTGATGCTGCTCGACCGCGTCGTCCTTCAGCGCAAGCAGTACCCGGGCGCCGACAACGAGCCCGCCCCGCCCGGATGGCACTGGGCAGACGTGCCCGAGGTCGCCCAAGAACAGATCTACATCCTCGAACGCGACGCCGGCCCGATCTCCGATCAATCGGGCCGGGTGTCCGCAACGGTCAATGCCGACGCACGGTCCGAGTACATGAGCGTCAAGAGCGAGCGTGTACGAGTCAGCTCACCGGGCGGTGGCAGCGTCGTCTTCGCACGGTTGGCATGGCCGGGCTACACCGCGACCCTCGACGGCGAACCCATCCCCACCAAAGGTCTCGGCGGAACGTACCTCTACGTCGATCTGCCGCCAGGCACGGACAACGCCGAACTCGTGATCAACTTCCGGTCTCCAGGACAGCGGATCGGCTTCGTCGGAATGGGCTTCGGACTCGTTCTCCTCGCCGGTCTCTCCGTGATCTACTACCGCGACAGGCGTCAGAGCCTGGACGGAACCTCCGCGATCACCACGGACTCGTTGTAGATGAACGGCTTCCCCATCCACCGAGGAAAGGGGAACGACAGCGAGCGCCTGACGACAAGACCGTTGTCCGCACAGATCTTTTCGAGGTCGACGCCGTCGAGGAAGACGGTGTGCGTGGGATCGCTGGCGAAGCCACGCTCCTGAGGGCAGATCAGCATGACTGTCGCGCCCGGTTCGAGGAAAGGAAGGTACTCGGCGACGATGCCGGAGGCTTCGCCCGCCGGAAGGTGCTCGAGGAGATGCGCCATCAGCATTCCGTCGAAGGTTCGCGGATCGCTATCGGCGTGAAATTCCGCCGACGAGTACGCCTCGAAACCGAGCGATCGGCAGAACTCCACCGAATGTTCGTTGTGGTCCACCCCGACGCTGCCAGGGGGAAGATTACGCAGATTCCGGCCGATTCCGCAGCCGACATCGAGGACTCTCCGGCCACCGAGGAATCGTCTGATATTCCACTGATAGGGCGCTTGGACATTCAGGACGCGCTTCCATCTGGCGCCTTGTAGCTCCCGCAACCTCGCGGTGTACTCGGTGTCGGTGGTGTCACCGCCGTCAGCCATGTCGGCTCTCCCAGGAACGCCGGTGTTCTCTCGATTGTTCTTGCGTCGATCGTTCGTGTGATCTTCGAACTCGGCCACCGGGACTCACTTTCGTCGAGTGATCCGGATCATAACTACACGATTCGCCGACACGTACGCCCCCACGCCGAGAAGCCGACCCCTGGCGACGTATACACTCCCCGCCTGTGAAGACCGATGGCACACCCGAGTCGGTGCAACCGCACCGAATTTCCGTCGTCGTGCCGGTTTACCAGGGCGAACGCACTCTCAATGCTCTCATCGACGAGATACTCCCCCTGACGAAAACGCAGACCACTCCCGGCGGGCGACCGCTGGTCGTCGAAGAAGTCCTTCTCGTCTTCGACCACGGTCCGGACGGATCAGCTGCCGTCATCCGTGAACTGGCGAGACGACACGACTTCATCCGACCCATCTGGCTCTCACGCAACTTCGGCCAACACCCGGCAACACTGGCGGGAATGGCATCGAGTGGGGGCGAATGGGTCGTCACCATGGACGAGGACGGCCAGCACAACCCGGCGGACATCGGTGGACTCCTCGACACTGCACTGGACCAACAAGCCACCCTCGTCTACGCGCAACCAGTGAACGCGGCACCCCACGGAGCGCTACGGAACGCGGCGTCGAAGTCGTCGAAATGGCTGACCACCAAAATTCTCTCGTCCGAGAACTCCGTGAAGTATCAAAGCTTCCGCCTCGTCCTCGGCGAGGTCGGACGGTCGGTCGCCGCATACGCCGGATCCGAGGCATATCTCGACGTGGCGCTCGGCTGGATCGCCGGCGAGGTCACCACCAGTCCGGTTCAACTGCGCGAGGAACGCGGACGCGCATCCGGATACCACCTCAGAAGCCTGCTGTCGCATTTCTGGCGAATGGTGCTCTCCAGCGGCACCAAAGGCCTTCGCATGGTCAGCCTGATCGGTTTCCTGTTTGCCGTCGGTGGCCTCGTCATCGTCCTCTACGTGTTGGCGTCGTACGTGTTCTTCGACGCCGGCGTCGAGGTACGTGGATGGGCGTCGACGATGATCGTGATGCTGTTCGGTTTCGGGGCAGTGCTCTTCTCGTTGGGTGTGATCGCCGAATACATCGGTGTCGCGGTCAAGACAGCAATGGGAAAGCCGCCGTATCTCATCGTCAGCGACCCCGCGGCAGGCCCATTGGGGCGCCGGAACGCCACCGAGCCACCCGCGTAGCAATGGATGTCCCCACGTGGGTAGTCGGCAGCGGCGGCCTCCTCGGCAGCTCTGTGGCCCGCGAACTCGATCGCCGTGGGACCGAAATTCGCACCAGCCGCGTCCCCTGGGGCGAACCCGCTCTGGCCAGGGAAATCCTGTTCGCCGATGCCAGAAAACTGGTTACGGACGCAGCCGGTGGCCCGTGGCGAATGGCGTGGTGCGCCGGCGCAGGTGTGAACGGTACGAGCAGTGACGAGTTCGCTCGCGAGAACCAACTCATGAAGGACGTCCTGGACGAGTTGAGGACCGCAGGTGCCGGCGTCGGGACCGTCTTCCACGCTTCGTCCGCCGGCGGCGTCTACGCCGGGGCTCCTGGCGCACCGCACACCGAAACAAGCGCCACCAGACCACTGGCCGACTACGGGCGAGCAAAGCTCGATGCCGAATCGATTGTTCACGAATTCGGCTCCAGAAGCGGAAACCGTACTGTCATAGGAAGATTCGCGAATCTATATGGTCCGGGCCAGAATCTCGCGAAACCCCAAGGCCTGATTTCGCATCTGTGCCGGGGCTATCTACTGTCGATGCCCATTTCGATCTATGTCCCCATGGACACGCTTCGGGACTACATCTACATCTCCGATGCCGCCGAAATGGTGGTCGACAGCTTTACTCGAGCGGAAACATCGCCGGAAGCAACGATCACCAAGATCTACGCGTCCGGACGCAGCGTCACCATCGGAGCGATCCTCGGCGCCTGCCACACGGTATTCAGAAAACGCCCGAACGTGGTGCTCGCCAGTTCTCCACTCGCCTCGGCGCAAGCCCGCGACCTGAGGCTGCGATCGACCGTGTGGACTGATCTGGACCAGCGCACACATCGCCCGTTGCCTGCCGGAATAGCGTCGACCCTCGACTCCATCCGTCGTAATCTGGCTGCACGCTAGGAGGTGGTCTTCTCCCCCGCGGCCACGTATGCCTGCTCGGTTGCGTCCTTCTGCGGACGCCACCACGCTTCGTTGTCGCGGTACCAGTCGATTGTTGCTTCCAGACCACTGCGGAAGTCCTCGTAGCGAGGTGACCAGCCCAGTTCTTCCCGGAGCAGACTCGAATCGATCGCGTACCTCACGTCGTGACCCGGGCGATCGGTGACAAAATCGAACTCGTCGGCGCCGCGACCCAGTATCTGCAGAATCGACTCCATGACGGTTCGGTTGTTCACCTCACCGTCGGCGCCGATCAAGTAGGTCTGACCGATCCGGCCACCGTCGATGATCGCCCAGACCGCGCTGTTGTGGTCGTCGACGTGAATCCAGTCACGGACGTTCAAACCGTCGCCGTACAACTTGGGACGCAATCCGGCGAGAACATTAGTGATCTGACGCGGGATGAACTTCTCGACATGTTGATACGGGCCGTAATTGTTCGAGCAGTTCGACAGGGTCGCCCGGACGCCGAAGGAACGCGTCCACGCGCGCACCAACATGTCGCTCGATGCCTTGGTCGACGAGTAGGGGCTCGACGGGTTGTACGCCGTGGACTCCGTGAAACGGTCCGGATCGCCCAGTTCGAGATCTCCGTACACTTCGTCGGTGGAAATGTGGTGATACCTGACATCGTGCTTGCGCACAGCCTGCAGCAGCGTGAACGTTCCCACGATGTTGGTCTGCACGAACGGCCACGGATCAGCGAGCGAATTGTCGTTGTGCGACTCGGCGGCAAAATGAACGACGACGTCCGCAGCGCCCACCAGTTCATCGACGAGAGATGCATCGGTGATGTCGCCGTGAACAAACGTGATGCGGTCGGCTATCGAATCGAGCGAAGACTTGTTGCCTGCATAAGTCAGCGCGTCGAGCACCGTGACCTCGGCGTCAGGACGCTCCGCAACCGTCTGATGGACGAAATTGGCGCCGATGAAGCCTGCCCCGCCAGTCACGAGAACTCTCACGTTTGCGCCTCCACGATCACCGAATCGAACCGATCAACCTATCGGCCACGCACGATACCGTGCGCCCGAGATTTGTTTCTCCAGCGAACACTGGAACACTTCGAGGCATGCGCGGAATCATTCTGGCGGGCGGCACGGGGTCGAGGTTGCACCCCATCACGCTCGGCGTGAGCAAACAACTGGTCCCCGTCTACGACAAACCGATGATCTACTACCCACTCAGCACCCTGATGCTGGCCGGGATCCGCGACATCTTGATCATCACCACAGAAGACGACGCACCGCAGTTCCAGCGGTTACTCGGCGACGGCTCGCAGTTCGGCGTCGACCTGACCTACCAGATCCAGCACGAGCCGAACGGTCTCGCACAAGCATTTGTACTCGGCGCCGGCCATATCGGCTCCGAATCCGCGGCGCTGGTCCTCGGTGACAACATCTTCTACGGCCCGGGTCTGGGCAGTAAGCTCACGCGCTTCGAGAACATCGACGGCGGCGCCGTCTTCGCGTACTGGGTTTCCGACCCCACGGCCTACGGAGTCATCGAGTTCGACCGCGAGGGCAAAGCCGTCTCGCTGGAGGAGAAGCCGACAAACCCGCGCTCGAATTACTCGGTGCCCGGATTGTATTTTTACGACAACGACGTCGTCGCCATCGCCAAAGACCTCGAACCATCGGCACGCGGCGAATACGAGATCACGGACGTCAACCGTGTATATCTCGACGCTGGTCGCCTCCAGGTCGAAGTACTTCCTCGCGGCACCGCGTGGCTCGACACCGGAACTTTCGATTCGCTTCTCGACGCGTCGAACTACGTTCGCACGATCGAGGAGCGTCAGGGACTCAAAATCGGCGCGCCCGAAGAAGTTGCCTGGCGACACGGATTCATCACCGACGACGAGCTACGCATTCGGGCTGAAAAGCTCCTTAAATCCGGATACGGAAAATACCTTCTCGAACTTCTCGACCGCGGCAAGGACTGGTGACATGGCAGACACTCACGTGATGAGCCAGTATCGCGAATTGAAGGTTCCCGGCGCCTGGGAATTCACGCCCAAGCAGTTCGGCGACGACCGCGGAGTCTTCCTCGAATGGTTCCGCGAACCCGGATTCTCCGAAATCACCGGCCGCACGCTCGACCTTCAGCAGGCCAATTGCTCGGTCTCCGCTGCCGGTGTCCTACGCGGCATCCATTTTGCCGACGTCCCTCCCGGCCAGGCCAAATACGTCACGTGTGTCAAAGGCGCGATCCTCGACATCGCCGTCGACCTACGCGTCGGATCGCCGACCTTCGGCCAGTGGGATTCGGTCCTTCTCGACGATGTCGACCGCAGAGCGATCTTTCTGTCCGAGGGGCTGGGGCACGCCTTCATTTCCCTCGAGGACAACTCGACGGTGGTCTACCTGTGCTCGACGGGATACGCCCCCGAACGCGAGCACGAGGTTCATCCCCTCGATCCCGACATCGCGATCGACTGGCCCACAGTGGGTCGTGGCGGGGAGCCCTTGAACATCACGCTGTCGGCAAAGGACACAGCAGCACCGTCGCTTCAAGATGCCGTGTCAGCCGGGCTGCTGCCCATGTTCGGCGAAGGCTGATGGCTTCACCGGATTCGACTGCAACACCCCCCGCCGGAATGGACGGCAGGCCGGGTCCGTTGATGCGCGTCGTCAAGAATCAGGCCCTTGCGTTTCTGCTCGTCGGTGGAGTCAACACAGTTCTCGGAACTGCCTGGTTCATTGCCTGGCAGATCGCGCTCGGCGATCAGTTCGGCTACCACTTCGCGATCGTTGCCGGATACGTCTGCAACCTGCTGTGTGCTTTTGCGATGTACCGCTACCTGGTCTTCGAAGTTCGCGGTCACTTCCTGCGCGACTTCTGGCGATTCGTCGTCGTCAACTTCGGCGCCTTCGTGATCAACCTTGCGCTGATGACCGTCGCCGTCTCGGTCTTGCACTTTCCGCCCATCCCGTCACAACTCGTCATCACTGCAGTAACCGCAACGGCAAGTTTCTTCGGTTACCGCGATTTCTCGTTCAGTCGAAACAAGAGAACAGGCACCTCATGACTCCGCGTGTTTCCGTCGTCGTCCCGGCCTACAACAATGCCGACTACATTGCCGAGACGATCGACTCGATCCTGAATCAGACCTATCAGGACTTCGAACTGATCATCTCGGATCATTCGTCGACCGACGACACCGTCAAGGTCCTCGCCCGGTACGCCGACGATCCGCGAATCGAAATCCTGACGACCGAAGCCGGCGGCGGAGCGAAGCGAAACTGGGACCGGGTCAGCGAAGCCGCGAACGGCGAACTCCTGAAACTCGTGTGCGGTGACGACACCATCTACCCCGAGTGCCTGGCGGAACAGGTCGCGGCATTCGACGAGCACCCATCGGTTGTACTCGTGGCCTCGCAACGCAAACTGGTTGATGCAAACGGAAAGACCATCCTTTCCGCGCGCGGACTGGCCGGGTTGAAGGGACTGGTCACCGGGCCTGACGCAGCCCGAAAGACGGTGACGGCAGGAGCGAACATCTTCGGTGAGCCCGGATGTGTGCTCATGAAGCGGTCCGCTCTCAAGGCAATCGGTTGGTGGGACGACACCAACCCGTACGTCATCGACGAAGCCACCTACACCGCAGTCGCATTGCAGGGCGACGTTTATGCGATCGCCAAGCCGCTCGCGTCCTTCCGGGTCAACGCCGGACAGTGGAGTGTTCGTCTGGCCAAAGATCAGGCACGCCAGGCAGCGGCATTCCACAAAGATCTCCGGGAATCGGATCCGACCCTGATCTCGGCGATGGACGTCCGAATCGGCGATGCTCGCGCACTCGCCACCTCGTTCATGCGTCGCGGTGTCTACATGTTGTTGCGCCATCGCATGTCTTGATCGTTGCCGGTTGGGTAATCTTCAGCTTTCACACTCGATGGGATGACGACCGGCGGGACGGACGGCTGGATGACCAAACGTGCGAGCAGACGCGGCCTGTGGACGGCCGTCGTTCTCGCAGCCGGACTCGGCGGTCTCGCGCTGGTCGCACCGCCCCTGACTCCGGGAACGATCGAGTCCGCGCCCGTCACGGTCATCACGACCACCCCACCCGCGCCGGTTGTTCCGCTCTCCCCGGAGGAGCTCGCGGCCCGGGTGGTCCCCACCATCGTCACCATCACCGCGCCGGCCGGATTCACCACCACCGCAGGAACCGGGATCGTGCTCTCCCCTGACGGAGTGGTGCTCACGAATCACCACGTCATCAGCGGAGCCTCGGACGTCACCGCCGTCAGCATGTCCAACGGACTGATCTACGACGCCGAGATCCTCGGTTACGACAGCGTCAGCGACCTTGCCGTCCTGCGCCTCGCGGGCGCCACCGATCTGCCGGTGGCAGTGGTCGGCAAGTCCGCGGAAGCCGCTCGTGGGGATGCCGTCACCGCTATCGGAAATGCCGAAGGTGGCGGAGTACCCGTCCCGGCTCCCGGCGTCGTCACCAACCTCGGTGTCACCGTCAACACCCGCAACGTGTCCGACGGATCGCGAAACCAGTTGAAGGGCCTCATCGAGGTGGACGCGGACATCCGGCCCGGCGATTCCGGTGGCCCGCTGGTCAACGCTGTCGGCGAGCTGATCGGTGTCAGCAGCGCGGGAAACGCCGTCACCGACCGCACCGAAACCTCGCCGGCGCCTCAGTCCTACGCGATACCGATCGACACCGCACTACCGATCGTCGAGCAGGTACTCGGTGGCCGCTCCTCCGAAACCGTGCGTGTGGGACCGACACCCGTGCTCGGTGTCGCAGTCAAGGACCACGCGGAGATGCCGGCCGGCGCGGAAGTTGTTGCCGTGAGCTTCGATTCGCCGGCCGAGCGGGTGGGGCTGACCAAAGGTGCGGTCATCACCGAGTTCGGTGGCAGCCGGATCGCGTCGTCCGCTGATCTCAACGCGGCGATGAGCTCGCGCCGCCCCGGCGACACCGTCGCGGTGACGTGGGTGGATGCAACCGGGCAACCCGGGACCGGTTCGCTGGTCCTCGACGAGGGGCCACCTCGCTAGCCTCCAAAGGCGCTAGCCGTGAAAGCATCGTGGCATGACCACGGTTCTCCTGCTCACCTGTGACGGCGCCGCCCGCGAGGCGGATGTCGAAAGCAAACTCGTCATGGAAGCTCTCACCACCTACGGCATTGCGTCGACAATGGCGCCGTGGTCGAGTCCGTCCCTCCACGACATCGACGCCGACCTGGTTCTGATCCGGTCGACATGGGACTACACGCAGCGCCTCGAGGAGTTTCTCGCCGTTCTCGATCAGCTGACCGCTCCGATCGCCAATCCGCTCTCGATCGTGAAGTGGAACGCCCACAAGGGATACCTGACCGGACTTGCCGCGGCCGGCGTACCCATCGTCCCCACCGCTGTGATCACCGCCGGAAAGAGCGAATTACTCACCCTCCCTTCGTTCGAGAGTGCCGACGTCATCGTCAAGCCTGCGGTGTCCGCCGGCGCTGTCGGAGTGGGAAAATTTGCCGCCGGGTCCGCCCAGGCCCACGCTCACCTCAGCTCCATCCTCGAGAGCGGCAACGACGCATTGGTCCAGCCCTTCATCTCGGACGTCGTCGACGGCGAGCGCTCGATCATCCACATCGGCGGACGCTACTCCCATGCGGTCCGGAAGATCCCGGCCGTCAACGACTTCCGTGTGCAGGAATACCACGGCGGAACCAACCACCTCCACGAACCGTCCACCGCCGAACTCGCGTTGGCGGACGCGGCACTGGCCGCAGCTCCGTGCCGACCCGGCGAATTGCTTTATGCGCGTGTGGACGTCGTGGGACCAGTGGATCAACCACTGCTCATGGAAGTGGAATTGATCGAGCCCGAACTCTTTCTGCCCTTCGCCCCTGAATCTCCCGACGCCCTCGCACGGGCAGTTGTCGCGTCACTAGGTGTGTGAAGCGCTACGTCTGCGGGGTACTACGGAGTGCCTTCTTGTCGACCTTCCCCAAAGCGGTGAGCGGGAGCGCTTCCAGAATTGAAATCTCCTTGGGCGTCCAGATCGGACCCTTGTGCGATCTCACATGTGCGATGAGCTCCTCGGGTGTGACCGACCATCCCGTCTTCAATACGACTGCGGCGGTAACCGCTTCTCCCCATCGAGGGTCCGGGACACCGAATACTGCACATGCGGCCACTGCGGGATGCTTTCCGAGTGAGTCCTCGACTTCGCGCGGATAGACATTGAATCCACCACTGATGATCGTGTCCTTGATGCGGTCGACGATCGAGATGAGCCCAGTTTCGTCGATCCGAGCAACGTCGCCGGTGTGCAACCAACCATTCGCGAGCGCTGCAGCGCTCTGTTCAGGTCTGTTCCAATAACCGTCCATCACAAGCGGTCCTCGCACACAAAGCTCGCCGGGTACACCGGTCGCCGTCTCGTTTCCCTGCTCGTCCAGCAGAACCACTTCGATGCCAGGCATCGCGCGTCCACAACTCCCCAGAACTGCGGGATCGTCTGTGTGCTCACGTGTATCGAGCACCGTCAACGCATTCGGGGCTTCGGCTTGACCGTAGTGCTGACTCAGAATCTGCCCGAAAACCGACCCTGCCTGCGCGAGCCTGGTGGGGTCGATCGGTGCGGCACCGTAAAGCATCCACTTCAGCCCGGACAGATTCGTATCCGACAGGCGTGGATGGTCGAGCAAAGCGTAGAGCATCGTAGGAACCACGAATGTAGCTGTAACCCCGCTATTTTCGATTGCATCGATGACCTTGTCCGGGTCGAACGACCTATGCAACTCGAAGCTTGCACCTCTCAGCAGACCCGGCGCGACAAGCAGTCCGGCAGCATGAGACATCGGTGTAGTGAGCAGCATGTTGGTACTCGAAGGCCATTCCCACGTGGTGCAGGCCCAGGCATTGGCAACCAAGGATCGGTCTCTCAGCATGACGCCTTTCGGCTCACCGGTAGTGCCACCGGTGTAGAAGAGATACAAAGCTCGACCGCGGCCATCGAAGTCCGAACGTGTTCCTTCCCCGGCCAATTCACACGCCGATTCGAGGGCCGACAGTGACATCACTCGAGTCTGTGCCGCATCGGCGCGCGCCTGGAACTGTCCGTCGGCAACCAACAAGAGATCGGTACCACTGTCTTTCAACACCGTTCTGTCGTTCTCTTCGGTCGCGAGCGGGTGGAGTGCTGTGTAGCGCACGCCTGCCAGACACGCTGCCGCCATGACCGTGAATGCTTCAGGGCACGGACCGGCAAGCAGGGCGACTCCGCCTCCGTCCGGCAGCGTGAGGCGACTGAGGACCGCTGCAATCCGCTCGATCTGTTCCTCGGTCTGCCGATATGTCAGCTCGGCCCGATCACCGTTCCGATCCGTGAATCGAAACGCGATGTGGTCAGGTCGGCGCCGCAGCGCAGACAGAATCAGATCCGCATATCCCGTTTGCGCGTGCAAGCCCGTCGCCGTCGGTTCCTCGTTCATCGTGTCCTCGTTCAACGTGATACTCCCAAGATCGTGACGGCGGCGACCGCCTCCTCGATTCCGTAGAGACCTCCGCCGTTCTCTGCGACCGCGATTCGAGCGCCGGGAACTTGTCGCCGCGCTGCTTGTCCGCGCAACTGCGTGACAAGTTCGAAGACCTGCGCCAGTCCCGTTGCCGAGACTGGATGACCACGGGACTCGAGCCCACCTGACGGATTGACCGGACGCACGCCTCCCAACGAACTCGCACCGGACGCAGACCACGCGCCGCCCTCACCGATCGGGCAGAACCCCAGATTCTCGACCTGCTGCACTTCACCGAAGGCCGTGGCGTCGTGGACCTCTGCCACGTCCACATCGCCTGGCCCGACTCCGGCTTCCTCGTATGCGTTCATTGCTGCACGGCGACCGATGTGATTTTCCACGTCACCTGTGGCCCGATCCGTACCTGACACCAAGCTGCAACCGAGAACCTGCGCCGCCCGCCGAGAAGAATCGCGCCTTCGAGCAAAGTCCGCACTGGTCACAATGACCGCCGCTGCACCGTCACTGACGGGCGAGCACATCGGAACGGTCAGAGGCCACGCGACTCGCCTCGCGGCAAGCACTTCTTCGACAGTGAAGGGTTTGCGAAAGTGCGACCGCGGATTGTGCACGGAATGCGCATGATTTTTCGCTGCCACGGACGCGAGCTCGAACTCGGTAGTTCCGAATCTCTCCATGTGCGCCCGGGCAAGAGAAGCGTAGATCTCCATGAACACCGAACGCTCACCCTGCGATCCGAGTTCGTCCGGCAGCGGAGCGGACAGGGAGGCAAGGCCGGCGAGCGTCTCGTCGCGATGCGCAACGTCGAGCGCACCGTCGAACACCTCCAGACTTCGCGCCGGATCCGAGCACACCAGTTTGTCCACCCCGACCGCCAGCGCGACCTCGGACAGACCGGCGCGAACGTGGGCGATCGCCAGCCAAAGTGCGGTTGCCCCGCCGGCGCAGGCATTTTCGACATTGACGACCGGGACTCCCCCGAAACCGTATGGCCTCAAAGCAATCTGGCCTGGGATCATGTGCTGCCGATCGATCGCCTTCTGACTGACGGTCGCGTAGAAGACCGCACCGACGTCACCGCGGGACAGGCCCGCGTCTTCTACGGCGTCGATCGCCGCACGCCCCGCCAATTCCGAGGCCGAGGTATCCGCGTGCCGCCCGAAGGGAGTCGCGCCGACACCGAGAACCATGACTTCGCCGCTCACGCCACTACTCGATTCCTCAATACACCGAGGCCTGTGACCTCGAGTTCGACTACGTCTCCCGTTTCGAGGAACCGCCCGTGCTCCAATCCACATCCACTCGGCACCGTGCCGGAACAGAAGACTTCACCCGGGTACAACCGCGTGGAAGTCGAGGCGAACGAAATCACGTCCTCGAAACGATGGTCCATATCGGCGCTGGTTCCTCGACTCACCTCTTCGCCGTTGATTCTCGCGGTCATCTCGAGCTGGTAGGGGTCACCGACTTCGTCGGCGGTCACGATCCAGGGCCCGAGGACGTTTGCGTTCGAAAAGTCCTTGCTCTTACTGAGACCGAGTCCGGTGGAGATCTCCTCGAGCTGAGTATCGCGGGCGCTGAAATCGTTGAAGATGGTGTAACCGAAGATGTGCGCAGGGGCATCCGCGCGTGAGATGTCGGTTCCACCGCGCCCCAGTACACAGGCGAATTCGAGCTCGTAGTCGCGCAAGCTCGAGTACTCAGGCCACACGACGTCGGATTCATGCCCGGTCACAGCCAATCGATTCGCGATGTAGTAAAGCGGGCGTTCCAACTGGATCTTCGGCAGTTCGACGTCCTCGAGCGCGATCCCTTGAATTCGAGCGCGAGCGTTGCGGAAGTGATCCATGAAGCATCCGAAGTCTCGGATCTGTGGCGGCTGAGGAAGCGGCGACATCCAGCGCACATCACTCGAATCGACCATGGCACTTGCTGGTTGCTCGTCTGCGAGCCGATCCAGGATCTCCCGCGCCGCCGGACCACCTTCGATGACGCTTTGCATGGTTTCCAGTTCGGGAGCCCATTTTCCCGTCACAACTTGATGAGCTCGCTCGAGCAACAACAGCTGCTCGCCGCTGCCCGTCACCAGAGCCGTCTGCTGGGTCTTTTCATATTCGACGGTTGCAAGTTTCACTGTGAATCAATACCTTTCACTGAATTTTTCGGCGCGTGAGAATTCGGCTCAGACGAACGCGACCACACGAGCCGGGGCAGCGCTGGCACGCGCAAGCTTGATCGGAAAGAACGCCACGTGAAATCCCGAGGGCGGAAGCGCGGCGAGGTTCGCCAACTGTTGAACGATGAATACTTCGCGTTCACGTCCGGCCCGATGCCCGTCCCAGAGAACCGAGTTGTCCCCGGTGTCACGAAATTTCTGCGCCATGACCGCAAAGCTCAAGTCCCAGCCGGCGGCGTCGGTGCCGAGCACCTTTGCACCTTGCTCGGCGAGAAACAGCGTGCCTTCGCGACTCATACCTGGATACTGAAAGAACTCCGGATCCGCCAAGGTGAAGCGCTCCTGTCCGGTCCGTAGCAACACGGCACCGCCCTGGGAAACGGGCGCACCATTTTCTGCCAGGGCACCTTTCAGAGCGTCCACCGAGATCGGCCGGTTCGCCTTGCACCGTCCGCGCAGATCGAGCACTACTGTCTCGCAGAACAATTCATCCAACGCGATGTCTGTGATGGTGCGAGCCGGCTTGCCCTCGGAGGTCGATCCGTAGTGCAAGGGTGCGTCGACGTGCGTCCCCAGATGACTGTTGAACTCACTCAACATCTCCGACCCCCACCCCTCACCGTCCGGAAGATCATGAATTCCGCACCGCATGGCTGCCGCGAACTCGTCGCGTCCGGCACCTGCGGGGTGCGAGTAGGTCACCGAAGGGGCAACGACGGAGGCCAATGCCTTCAGGCCCTCGGGGAGCAGTTCCCGATCGGCCGGATCGAGAGTTCGAGTCAAATCGATGAGTTCCATGTCCACCCATTCCGCTAAGTTATTGGACGCTCAGCATAGAACTGGACGATCAACATAGGCAAGCGGGTTCTGGCGAGAGGAATACGACCGTGAGACGGACGGCCTCGTAGCATGAGTGCCGGTACGCAGGTCTCGGCCCCGACGGGCACGTCGACGTCACCGCGTACCGGAATTGGCTGCACTCGAGAACGAAAGAAGGCAGGAACACCGAATGGCGTCGACACGCAAGCAGGAGATTTCCGAGGAAACCAGACGACGACTGGTGAAAGCGGCGGCCGAACTTGCTGCCGAAGGTGGGTCGGCCGCAATGTCCGTCCAAGCCGTGGCGGAAAGATCCGGAATCAGCCGAGGGTCCGTGGCCTGGCACTTCGGGTCGAAAGACGGGCTCCTACGAGCCGTCGTCGAGGACGCATTCCGGTGGGGCATGGAGAAGTTGCGCGCCGAGTTGGCGTCATCCTCGGCGACTGGAATCGAAGCACTGATCGAAGCCAACTTCGTTCTGATGTCGCACCCCGAGGCACGAATTTTCTCGACGATCCTGATCGAAGCCGTGATTCCCGGGTCCACCATCCGCGAGACCTACGCAGCGCAGTACGTCGCAATGCGCACGCTGTACGCGGACTACCTGCGTTCGATCGACACCCCGGTCGCCAATCCGGAGTTGGTTGCCATCACCCTTCTGGCCGGCACTCTCGGGATCAACCTCCAACATCGCCTCGATCCCGACAACGTCGATCGACGTTCAGCGGTAACCGAGCTCGAATCGATCTATGCCCGAGCACACGAGAATCCATAGGTGGAACGGAAGTTCAACTTCCCGAACAACTTTCACCCGCAGCCTGGGGCGGGACCGCATCGAGCCTGGCACGAATGAACCTGGCAACGTCTCGTAGCGCCGCCCGGCTCTCCGGCAAGCCAGGCCAGACGGCGGGAAACGCGTGAACCTGGCCGTTCCAGATCTGCAGCGAGCACGGCACCCCCGCGGCAGCGAGCCGCTGCGCCATCACCTCCGAATCGACTCTGAGCACCTCGGATTCGGCGGCGATCAGCAACGACGGCGGCAGCGCGGCCAGATCACCGTCGACGGGCGAGTTCGTCTGTCCGCCAAGCTTTCCGATCGCCATCAATGCCGACACCGGGGCGATCACGTCGCGTCGAGCGTTGGCATGGACCGATTTGGTGGTGCAATCGAGATCAAGGAGCGGTGAGAGCCCGACAAGACCGGCCGGAACCTCGAGTCCCGCGGAAACAGCTGCAAGCGCCGTCGCGAAAACCAGGAAACCTCCGGCCGAATCACCAACGAAGACAACCTTTTCCGGCAAGGCTCCCTGTTCGAGGAGCCATCGGTACGCATCCAGGCAGTCGTCGACGGACCCGTTGATACTCGTCTTCGGCAACTGCCGATACGCGACGTGCAGGACCGGAAGGCCGGTTCGCTTGGCGATGCCGGCAACAACCGGCCGATGCGTGTTGAGCCCGCAGCACATGAACCCGCCGCCGTGCAGGTAGAGAACGACACCGTCGCGCAGATCAGCCGTAGAGCCTGCCGTCCGGACGAGTTCACCGTCGAAACCCGGAAAGCGAATCGCTTCCCGATCGATCCCGGACGGAATGCGTACACCCGCGGCCGAGTCCAGAACTGCGGCGCGGCGCATCGCGCCAGGCGTCAGCGGGGCGATCCCGACCACGGGCCGAAGCATCCATCGGCACGCGTTGTAGAGGACCTGCGATTCGATACTCGGCCTGCCGTATCGAGTTCCGGTCCTACGACTGACAGTCGGCAACAGAGACATCTGTCCAGATTAGAAGCGATCAGGCACCGAAGAGGTCGACTTCGTCGAGATCGTCGACGATCGTGACCTTTCGTTTCCGCCCGCCGATGACCTTGCCCAGACCGCGCAGTCCGCCGGACTGAGCTTTCGGGGCGGGTTCTATGCGCTGAGGCGCAACTCTCGTCCGCGCTGCGCGCTGAACAGGCTTGGGTGCGGGAGCTGATGCCGGTGCCGAGGGTTCTGGAACCTCGGCTGGAACCACCGCTTCCGGCTCCACAAAACCTGGAACAACCGGGGCCTCGGGCGCGACCTCAGCGGCTTCCTCGACCTCAACCACCTGCTCCACCTGAACCGGTCCGTCGATCACCGGGATGTCCGACGCCCACCGGATCCGATATTCAAGACCGCGCGCCGCCAGTTCACGCGCGAGATCGCCATGCCAGACCCCGTCTTCGCCGTCGCCGTATGCCCGTGCGTCGGAGCTGACCCAGATCACGTCGACGCCCGGGTTCCGGTCGGCGAGATCGAGCACGGTCAGCCAGTTCAGGGTCGCCGGGTAACCGTCTCGCTTCTTCTTGTCGGTATAGGGCCGACGCAGCGAGATCGCCCTCTCGGCCACCTCGAGATGCGAAACGTCGACTGGATCGACCACTTCGACGCCGATCGCCACGAGGTCTTCGATCACGTCGTCGACGTAGCCGTCGGCCTTGTCGTGAGCCGCGTCGACAAACCTCGTGAGGTCGCGCCGCAATCCCAGTCGGTCGTACATGCGCGCCTGGACGCTCAGGGCCGCGATCATCTCCGCCGATTCCTCGCGGTAGCGACTCGCAACCTCGAGTACGACCAATCGCGGCACGACGACGCGGTGTCCTAGTGCGCGCGCGTCGGCGATTGCGGTGTCGAACCGTGCACCCCTGGTCAGGGCCGAAGAATCGAGAACGATGATCATGGGCTCGATTCTCTCTCGAGAAACCGGACGAATGCGCTAATCCACCCCGAACCGTTACTTGATCTTGAAGATCACTGCCCGCTGAACGATGAAGTTGATGACCGTCGCGGTGCCCTGCGCGATGACGAACGCCAGCGGTGTCCGCCACCAATGTTCGTCGAAGATATGGACCATCACTTCGTTGAGTCCGACCTGGACCGCAAAAGTGACCGCGTACAGCGCAACTACGGCGATGAAGCGGGCCCGCGAAGGCTCGGCCTTGAACGTCCACCGGCGATTAATGAGGTACGCCGTCGTGGTGCCCGCGACGAAGCTCAGCGATTTTGCGGCGACGCGCGGCAAGCCGAGCGCCAGGAGCAGCACGTACAGCCCGTAGTCCACGACCGCCGACAGCCCACCCGTCGCGACGAACCGGACGATCTGCGTTTTCAGGTCCATCGCGTCGTCGGCGATGTCCGTCGTGACAGGAATCTCGACGGGCAGCGGGACGTGGGGTTCGTGCTGGTGACTTGCAGGTGTTTCGGGCACGACGACGAGAGTAACCACTCGAGTCGGAGCCGTCGGCACTACTCCCAGGTAACCTCTACCTTGATGTCCACGACAGCAGAAGAGACGCCGAAGCCGGCTCTCCACACCCAAGCCCGCACCCTCACCGGTTGGGGACGCACCGCCGCCACCACTGCACAGGTGCTGTCCACCCCCGACGTGGAAGTGATCGCGAACGCGGTCGCCCAGGTTGCGGAACAGAACGATTCCAAGCCCTCGCATCTGCGACGCGGCGTCATCGCGCGCGGCCTGGGCCGCTCGTATGGTGACCCAGCGCAGAACGCCGGCGGCCTGGTCATCGACATGAATGCACTCGACCGCATTCACCGCATCGATCGCGACACCGCTCTGGTGGACGTCGACGCCGGCGTGAATCTGGATCAGCTGATGAAGGCTGCTCTGCCGTTCGGCCTGTGGGTTCCGGTCCTGCCGGGTACTCGCCAGGTCACGATCGGCGGCGCCATCGGCTCGGATATCCACGGCAAGAACCACCACAGCGCGGGCAGCTTCGGCAACCACGTCGTGTCGTTGGATCTGCTGACGGCCGACGGCAAGGTGCGCACGCTCACCCCCAAGGGCGGACGCAACGACCCCAAAGCCGCATTGTTCTGGGCCACGATCGGCGGCATGGGCCTGACGGGCATCATCTTGCGGGCGACCATCAAGATGACACCGACCGAGACGGCGTACTTCATCGCCGACGGCGACGTCACCAACAGCCTCGACGAGACCATCGCGCTGCACAGCGACGGCAGCGAAGCCAACTACGAGTACTCGAGCGCCTGGTTCGACGCGATTTCCGCGCCCCCCAAGCTCGGTCGTGCGGCAGTCTCACGCGGGTCGTTGGCGAAGCTCGATCAGCTTCCGGCCAAGCTGCAGAAGAACCCGCTCGCGTT
Organism: Rhodococcus sp. NPDC059969; assembly: GCF_042738325.1. Lineage (NCBI taxonomy): Bacteria > Bacillati > Actinomycetota > Actinomycetes > Mycobacteriales > Nocardiaceae > Rhodococcus > Rhodococcus sp. NPDC059969. Next base: position 293,867 of record NZ_JBHWUF010000001.1, read on the forward strand.
CGACGCACCGCAGTTGTTGACGTTCCCCGACGTCTTCCCGAACGGGCTGGCCAACAAGTTCAACTTCACCGCGATCGGTGAGGTCTGGTTCCGTAAGTCCGGCAAGTACCGCGGCAAGGTCCAGAATCTGACGCAGTTCTACCACCCGCTCGACATGTTCGGTGAGTGGAACCGCGCGTACGGATCGAACGGATTCCTGCAGTACCAGTTCGTGGTTCCACCGGAGGCCGTCGACGAGTTCAAGAAGATCATCGTCGACATCCAGCGCAGCGGGCACTACTCGTTCCTCAACGTGTTCAAGCTCTTCGGCGAGGGCAATCAGGCGCCGCTGAGCTTCCCGATCCCGGGTTGGAACATCTGCGTCGACTTCCGCATCAAGCCGGGCCTGAACGAGTTCGTCACCGAACTCGACAAGCGTGTCCTCGAATTCGGCGGACGCCTGTACACGGCCAAGGATTCGCGGACATCCGCAGAAACCTTCCACGCCATGTACCCGCGCATCGACGAGTGGATCGCGACGCGCCGCAAGTACGACCCCACAGGCGTTTTCGCCTCCGATATGTCCAGAAGGCTGGAACTGTGATCAACGCTGTAGGTAACCCGCAAACCGTTTTGCTTCTCGGTGGAACCTCCGAGATCGGCCTCGCCATCTGTGAGGAGTACCTGAAGAAGGCGCCGTTGCGCGTCATTCTGGCGGCGCTCCCCGGCGATCCGGGACGCGAAGCTGCGGTCAAGCAACTCGAAGCCAAGGGCGCCACCTCGGTAGAGCTCATCGACTTCGACGCCGTTGATTTCGAGTCGCACCCGAAGGTGATCGACCAGGCGTTCTCGAACGGTGACGTCGATGTCGCCATCGTCGCCTTCGCACTGGACGGTGACTCCGAAGAGCTGTGGCAGAACCAGCGCAAGGCCGTTCTGGTGGCAAACGTCAACTACACCGCTTCCGTCTCGGTCGGCGTTCTTCTCGGCGAGAAGATGAAGGCTCAGGGCTTCGGCAAGATCATCGCGATGTCGTCCGTAGCCGGGGAGCGCGTCAAGCGTGCCAACTTCGTCTACGGCTCCACCAAGGCGGGCCTCGACGGCTTCTACCTCGGGCTCGGCGAGGCTCTCGCGGAATTCGGACCGCAGGTGACCGTCGTTCGCCCCGGCATGGTGCGCACGCAGTTCAGTGCCCACGTCAAGGAAGCCCCGCTGACGGTCAACAAGGACATCGTCGCGAAGCTCGCTGTTGCCGCCTCGGACAAGGGCAAGGAAATCGTCTGGACTCCCGGCCCCTGGCGCTTCGTCATGATGGGCCTGCGCCACGTGCCGCGCCCGATCTTCCGGAAGTTGCCGGTTTAAGCTCCTCCCGTGCCAGAAACAACAACTGCTCCGAGTACAAAGCTTTCGACCCCGTCGCCGTGGCGTAATGCCGCGGCGACGGTGGTGGAAATGGCCCTCGGAGCGCTGGTCGCCGCTGTTGTCGCTGCAGTCGGGCTCTTTGCTTTCGGCCGAGTGCAGTGGCCGGCGTTCACCTCTTCCAACGTCACGCAGGCAGTCACGACCGTGCTGCAGGTGCTCTGCATCGCAGTGGTCGGTGCCGCGGTTCTGATGTTCCGTGCCCGCAAGGCCGAGCGGGTCGCAAAACTCCTCTCGTGGGCCGGGCTCTCCGGCTTCGTCACCACGACGCTCGGGCTTCCCCTCGCCGCGACGAGTCTGTATCTGCACGGCGTCTCGGTCGATCAGCAGTTCCGGACCGAGTACCTGACCCGGCTGACGGATTCGGCTGCGCTGCAGGACATGACGTACGTGGATCTGCCGCCGTTCTACCCGGCCGGCTGGTTCTGGGTCGGTGGACGCGTCGCGAACCTGCTGGGTATGGACGGTTGGGAAGCGTTCAAGCCGTACGCGATCGGCTCCCTGGCGGTCGTCGCCGTCGTAGCACTCGTGTTGTGGACCAAGCTGATTCGACGCGATTGGGCCGTCGTCGCAGCATTGGCCGTAACTGCCGTCGTGTTGGCGTACAACTCCCCCGAGGCGTATGGCGCCGTCATCAACCTCCTGATCCCGCCGGTGCTGATCCTGGCGTGGGGTGCGCTCGATCGCCCGGGTGCTTCTCGATTTGCCGGAGCTGGCGCAATTCTCGGGACGGGCCTGTTCCTCGGTTTTGCCGCAACCGTCTACACGCTGTATCTCGGATTCGCCGCGTTCGCAGTGACTCTGATGGCCGTCGTTGCCGCAGTACTTGCCGCCCGCGCCCAGAACACGTGGAAAGCCGCACTGGGACCCCTCATTCGACTTGCAGCAATTGCAATCATCTCGGGTCTGGTTGCTCTGACCGTTTGGGCGCCGTACCTGCTGAAGGCACTCTCCGGTGCCACTGCAGAGTCCGGCACCGCAATGCACTACCTCCCAGATTCCGGTGCGGTGCTGCCCTTCCCGATGCTGAGTTTCTCGCTCGTCGGCGGCCTGTGCCTGCTCGGCACGGTCTGGCTGATTTCGCGGTTCCTGTTCTCCCGCCGCGCCCGAGCACTCGGTATCGGCGTCATCGCCGTGTACCTGTGGGCGCTGCTGTCCATGACGTTCACCGTTGCCGGCAGCACGCTCCTCGGATTCCGGCTCGAGCCGGTACTGATCGGACTTCTCGCGGCCGCCGGCGTATTCGGTTTCTTCGAGTTCGCGGGCTGGATCGTGCTGGCCACCAGCGAGAATCCCCGAGTCAAAGCGGTACTCGTTGCACTCGGTGTCATCGGAGCCATCGCTTTCGCGCAGAACATCCCGCAGGTACTGGCGCCGGATATCGCTGTGGCATACAGCGATACCGACGGCAACGGCGAGCGCGGCGACAAGCGACCACCGGGCGCCGAGGCCAATTACGCCGACATCGACCGGATCATCCGCGAGCAGTTGGGACGCGAACCCCGTGACACGGTGGTGCTCACCGCCGACATCGGCTTCCTGAGTTTCTACCCGTACTTCGGTTTCCAAGGGCTGACGTCGCACTACGCAAACCCCCTCGCCGATTTCCGTGCGCGCGCCGCGCTGATCGAGCAGTGGTCGGAACTGAAGACCCCTGACGAACTGATAGCTGCGCTGGACTCGGCGCCGTGGCGCAGCCCCGACGCCTTCGTCTTCCGCCAGGGCGCCGACGGGTACACACTGCGGTTGGCCGAGGACGTCTATCCCAACGACCCGAACGTCCGCCGCTACACGGTCACGTTCCCCAAGGAACTGTTCGACGATCCTCGTTTCACCGTCACAGAGCAGGGTCCGTTTGTGGTCGTTACCCGCTCTGACGCGAACTAACCAGGAGATACGTCACAAAAGGCTTACCGTCGGGGTCGTTGACGCGACCCCGACGCACCCCTAACTTCATACCGTGACCCGAACCGATGCCCGAGCGGCAATGATCGATGCAGCCGAGCGTCTGGTTGCCGAACGAGGCCTGGCCGCTCTGACGCTTCGTGACGTTCAGACCGAAGCCGGGCAGGCCAACAAGTCGGCCGCGCAGTATCACTTCGGTTCACGTGAAGGTTTGCTGGCGGCAGTCGTCGAGTCCAGAATGCGACCTGCCGCTGACCGTCGGCGTGAGTTTCTCGACATGATCGATCTCGACCCGAATCCGCCGACGATGCGTGCCCTCGTCGAGGCTCTCGTCCTGCCGTTGGCAGAACAGACCATCTACCGCGAGGGCACTTTGTACGCGCGGTTCCTGGTGCAGTCGATCTTCGACCCGGCAATGTCGTCGACCATCCGCGATCACATGCAGGCCGAGAGCTTCCGCGAAGTTCAGCGGCGGATCATCGCCGCATCTTCATTGCCGACAGACATCGCCGAACTTCGGGCGGGAACTCTGACCGTGCTCACCGTCGTCACGTTTGCCACGTGGGAGGGGCGCGTCGACAGCCGAGATCGGGCTCACGTGATCGCCGCCGACCTGATCGAAAGCTGCCTCGGAGCACTCTCGGCCCCGGCTGCGCAAATCTGACACGCCACCCGGCGAGTTTGTTTCCGAAACTGCCGGGGTACTCAGCCCCTCCAAGCGCAGTCGAGCAAACGGCCGCATCAACCACCGGCGGGGTAGGTGATGACAGTGAGCGAACTCGTTGCGCAAAGCCGCGAGCTTGTACCGCATCGTGCAGTTCTCGATTCCGCTGAGCATGTTCTGGTCATTGCACGCGGCAAACCGTTCGGGCGCGAGCAGGCCTTTCACGAAGTGCTGAGTGTCGCGATTCGCAACCGCATCGAAGTCCTCACTCTGGCAAGGGCTCTCATCGACGTTTCCGAGTCTCGCGATTACCGCACGATCCCGACCGACACCGCGCACACCGTTGCGGTGCTCGAATGGGGTGAGCTACTCGAGGTCCCGACCGAACACCACGAGAGGTCCAAGGCCGAATCGGGTGGGGACATCGATGAATCGAGCGAACCCGACGATCCGGTCGAGCCTGAGTACCTGGTCGAGACAGATGTGGGCGGACGCGTCGTCTTTGTCGCCCTCGCGTTCACGGTCGGCGGGATAGTTGGATTCTTCGCGCACGACTGGGCACTTCTGCTTCTGATCACTGCCGTGTACCTCGTGTGGATCGCGGCACGACTGGTCGCGAAACTCGTCAGTGTTTCCCGCAGTGCCCATTGGGCAGACGCTTCGCCTATTCGTGGCACCGATTCGACCCCACGCAACGCAGAGAGCTCCCACCATCACGCTGTTGCAGCGTGACGGCGGGAGCACCCACTTCCGCTAAAGCCTCTGCGGTACACCGTAAGTGACGACGGTATCGCCATTCGACGTGACTGCCTTTGCGTACGGCCTGATTGTCACCGGCCCGATTGCTCCCTGCACGTATCCGTGAACTCCGGAGAGTCGAACGGCCGCTTCGGGACCGTCGAATTCCTGATCCTCGAGCAGCGCGACGTCGGTGATTCCACCTGGCGCCAGATCGACGTCGAGCTCCTGCGACGGAATGATGTCCCCACCGATGACGAACCCGTTCGAAATATCCAGTCCCAGTTCGAAGTCCGGAACCAGGCCGATACCGAGGTTGGTTCCACTCTCGACGGCCCAGTCGAGACCGGGACTGTTGAGAACGACCGTCGCGCCGGTCAACGCGATCGGGTAACCGATCTGATAGCCGATCGTCAGCTTCGTTCCGGTGAAACTTGCTGCATCCGGCCCGTCGATCTTCACGCCGGCAACCCCGTCGTGGAAGAACTCGACACTCAGCGGTGAGCTGTCGAGCGGTGGAAAGACATGGATAGCGGTGTCCGCTTGAAAGACTTCTATCCGATTTCCTTTGACGTCGGTTATCGAACTGGTGTTGTCGACGCCTGCCGACGCCGTCCCACCCCCCAGGACAACGGCCAACAAGGCCACTGCTCCCACTGCGCTACTACGAACTGCTGTCTTCGACATGCACAAGCACCATCCCATCCGGTATAGGCCCCGGACGTAGGTTCCAACTCTTCGTCGAGGATGGGATTCGTCGGGGCTGCCTGAACAAACGCGAGCAAGATCCTTGTTGCGATACCCCGGTCACGAACCCGTCAAACGATGCACGAAAACATTACTTTCCGGACAAGTCGGGCGGACCGGTTTGTCTCGCTGACTGCGCCCGCTCGCGGACGCGAACCGTTTTGTTCGTTACTCTGACAGTGGAAGTTATCGAATCGAGACCTAAGTAGGCCACCCCGAACTTCTGAGAACGCCACTTCAGGGATGGGCGCCAGAACCGAAAGGCACCGACTGCATGACCGAGACCCTGCCCGACGTCCAACTGCTCGAAGAAGCACGTCCAGGGCGAGTCCGTTCAGCAGTGCGGCGCTCGGTCGTCCAGCGCGGTCGTCTGGTCGATCTCGCGATCATGGTGACATTCACCGTCGCTGCGGTCTATGTGATGTCGAACCTGTGGAGCGATCTGCAGTCCGGCTACCTCTTCAATGCGGGGCGCGACCAGGCGATGTGGGAATGGTTCTTCGCCGACACCGCCCACGCTCTCGCGCAGTTCCGCAGCCCGCTGTTCAGTGACCTGCAGAATTACCCGCTCGGCGTGAACCTGATGGCCAATACCGCCATGTTCGGGATCAGCATCCCGCTGGCCCCGATCACGTTGATCTTCGGACCGACGGCCACGTATGCGATCGGGCTGACCGCCGGCCTCGGCGGCACCGCCATCGCTTGGTACTGGGCTTTCTCGCGGCACGTACTGACCGGCGTCTCGGTCCGCTCCAAGGTTGCCGCCGCCGTCGGCGCGGGGTTCTGCGGATTTGCACCGGCCATGATCTCGCATGCCAACGGCCATCCGAACTTCGTCGCGTTCTTCGTGCTTCCGTTCATCTTCTTGCAGGTCGTGCGCATCTCGAACGGCAAGCGTCCGGTTCGCGACGGAGTCGTTCTCGGCCTACTCGTCGCGTGGCAGATCTTCCTCGGCGAAGAGCCACTCCTCATCTTCACGATGTCGGCCATGGTGTTCGGCGCCGCATACGCCCTGCCCGACCTGGCCAAGTCACGCCAGGCGATCAAGCGTGCGATGCCCGGCCTCGTGATCGGCGGCGCGGTCACACTCCTGATCACCGCAGTGCCGCTGTGGTCGCAGTTCTTCGGCCCAGCGAGCTACGACGGCGTCTCACACGGTCAGGCCGGCAACGACACCGCTGCCCTCACCACGTTCCCGACCGAGTCGGTTGCGGGAGATCCCGAGGGCGCCGAGTTCCGGATGAACCCGACCGAGGAGAACGCGTACTTCGGGTGGCCGCTGGTGATCCTGCTCCTCGGCGCCACGGTGTGGTTGTGGCGCATCCGTCTGACCCGCGCTGCCGCCGCCGTGATCGTGGTCATGGGTGTGCTCTCGCTCGGTTCCGAACTGATCATCGACGGCGACAGGACCGGCATCACCCTGCCGTGGAAACTTCTCGCCGACCTGCCGCTGTTCGAATCGGTGCTCGAATCCCGATTCGCCATGGGCGCGATTCCGGCGATCGGACTGCTGCTCACCCTCGGCACCTACCGCGCTTTCGTCGAACTTCGTGGACCGCGCCGCACTGCTGCCGGTGTCTGGCTGGTGACACTCGCCGTCGCGATGATTCCTCTCATCCCGACACCAATCGACGCCGATCAACGATCTGCGACGCCCGAATTCATCACCAGCGGCTCGTGGGAGAACTACGTCAGCGACGGCACCCTGGTGACGGTCCCCGTCGCGAGCGCGGAAGACGCCCGCGCACTGAGTTGGCAGGTCGACGCCGACTTCGGGTTCCCGATTGCCGGCGGATACTTCGTCGGCCCGGATTCGAAGACCCGCGCCGGAATCTACGGCGCCGAGTCCCGACCCACCTCGACCCTGCTGGTCAATACCAAACAAACCGGCAAGGTCCCGTTGATCGACGTGGGCACCAGGGCGAACGCACTGACCGACCTGCGGTACTGGCACGCCGACGTACTGGTACTTCCGCGATTCAAAGGTGACGAGGCCCTGCGTCACACGGTCGACGAACTGGTCGGCTTCGATGCCAAGCGCGTCGACGACGTGTGGGTGTGGGACGTACGAGACCTCGTGAGCGGCAAGACCTCGAACCAGGGTTAGCCAGAAGGAGGTTAGTCAGCGGGTCATGATCACCGGACCGTCTTCGGTGATCGCGACCGTGTGCTCACTGTGCGCAGCCCTGGCGCCCGAAACCGTACGAAGGGTCCACCCGTCGGCGTCGTGCCGGTAGTCGTCGGTTCCGTCGGCGATGAGCATCGGTTCGATGGCGATGACCAGGCCGGGACGCAGCCGGAAGCCTTTGCCTGCTCGACCTTCGTTGGGCACGTCCGGCCCTTCGTGCATCTCACGGCCGATGCCGTGACCACCGTGATCGGCGAGCATGCCGTATCCGAGGCCGCGCGCGTACTGTCCGATCGCGGCTCCGATGTCGCCCAATCGGTTTCCGGGCTGGGCGGCGGCGATGCCGCGGGCAAGTGCCTGATCGGTCGCGTCGATCAGTGCCTGATCCCCACTGCTCCCCTGCCCGACGGTGAAGCTGATGGCAGAGTCACCGCACCATCCGTCGAGTCTCGCGCCGCAGTCGATGCTGACCAGGTCACCGTCACGGAGTCGGTACCCATTCGGGATACCGTGCACCACAGCATCGTTTACGCTCGCACAGATGGCACCGGGGAACGGTGTCGGCGCCGTTGCCGGCCGGTAGTTCAAGAACAGTGCCGAGGCACCGGCCGCCGAAATAACCTCCGCGGCAACGGCGTCCAATTCGAGCAACGTCACCCCGACGCTCGCCGCCTCACGCGCTGCAGCCAGAGCCTGCGCGGTAATTCTTCCCGCCGCCGCCATCGCGTCGATTTCGCCTGCGGTCTTGATTTCGACCATCTCGAACACCTTCCTTGTCGAATAACTATACCGGTATTACTATAAGCACATGGTGCGCGTACCGCTGACGGCGGAAGAACTCGAACGAGGACTACGACTGGGTGAACTCCTGCGATCGGCGCGGGGAGACCGAAGCATGGTTCAGGTAGCGCTCGACGCCGGCATCTCGGTCGAAACGCTGCGCAAGATCGAAACCGGCCGCATCGCGACACCCGCCTTCTTCACCATCAGCGCGGTCGCGGAAGTGTTGGGTATTTCACTCGACACCATCGCCCGAACACTTGAAACACCACAATCCGAACAGGAAGTTGCATCCTGAGTAGTTCTCTCAGGATGTGCGGGCCCACACTCGCCTAACATCGTTCCTTGTGCCGTCTGAAGTAGTAGTGCCCCCGAAACCCGTGCCCACTGGCCCCGAAGCTCCCCGGGAATCGGATTCCCAGAGAGTCCGGACGGCACGACTCATCGCGATAGTCACCGGCCTTCTGGGCCTGCTTCTCGCACTGGCGACGCCGTTCCTGCCCGTCAAGCAGGAAGCCGCAAGCATCGACTGGCCGCAGGGTGGGACCGTCAACAGCGTTTCGTCGCCGCTGATCTCCTACTCGCCCACGTCGCTGGACATCACCATCCCGTGTTCGACCCTCGACCAGTTGGGCGGCAGCGGCGGCACACTGCTCTCGACCATGCCGAACGGGGCGCCGGACCGAAACGCCCGCGGCCTCACTGTCCGCACCACTGCCGACCGCCTCGAAGCACTCACTCGCGATTCGGTTCTGATCTCGGCTCCGCTCGATCAACTCGGCGGATGCACCGCGCTCACCATCACGACCAACTCCGAGCAGACCGTCGCGGCCGTCACCGGTATCGACGGCGTCGGCACCACCCTGACCGGCGACTACCGCCCACAGGTTGTCGGCATCTTCACCGACTTGCAGGGCGCAGCGCCCGCCGGACTGTCCGCCCACATGGACGTCGACTCCCGGTTCTCGTCCAGCCCCACACTTCTCAAACTGTTCGCGATGATCGTCGCGGCACTCTCGACCATCGTCTCGCTGTACGCACTGCACCGGATCGACGGCGTCGACGGCCGTCGTGCGCGGCGCTTCCTGCCGGCGCGATGGTGGAAGTTCACCGGCATCGACGCCCTGGTGATCGGCACGCTGGCTCTGTGGCATGTGTTCGGCGCCAACACTTCCGACGACGGTTACCTGCTCGGCATGGCCCGAGTCTCGGAGCACTCCGGGTACATGGCCAACTACTTCCGCTGGTTCGGAGTCCCCGAAGCGCCGTTCGGTTGGTACTACGACGTGCTGGCGCTGTTCGCGAAGGTCAGCACCGCGAGCATGTGGATGCGCCTGCCCGCGTTGATCGCCGGCATTCTGTGCTGGATGGTCATCAGCCGCGAGGTGATACCGCGACTCGGTGTTGCGGTGCGCCGCAACAAGGTTGCCATCTGGACCGGCGGGCTCGTCTTCCTGGCCTTCTGGTTGCCGTACAACAACGGCCTGCGTCCCGAGCCCATCATCGCCCTCGGCGCTCTGCTCACGTGGTGCTCCATCGAACGCGCCATCGCTACCGGACGTCTGTTGCCCGCCGCTATGGCCGTGCTGATCGCCGCATTCTCGTTGGCCGCCGGACCTTCCGGGCTGATCGCGATCGGCGCGTTGATCGCCGGCGCCCGGCCGATCCTGCAGATCCTGATCGCCCGCGGCAAACGCGTCGGCTTCCTGTCTCAGATCATGCCGATCCTTGCGGCCGGAACCGTGGTTCTCGTCGCGGTCTTCGCAGATCAAACCCTCGCGACAGTTCTCGAATCGACCAGGGTGCGAACGGCAGTCGGGCCGAATGTTCCGTGGTTCGAGGAACGGTTGCGTTGGGACGCACTGATGACCATCTCCCCCGACGGTTCGCTGGCGCGCCGCTTCGGCATGTTCGTCATGATCGTCGGACTCGTCTTCTGCGTCATGATGATCCTGCGCAAGGGCCGGATCCCCGGCACTGCGATCGGGCCGTCGCGCCGGATCCTCGGCATCGTGTTCGCGTCACTGCTCCTGATGCAGTTCACCCCCACCAAGTGGACCCACCACTTCGGTGTGTACGCCGGTCTGGCCGCCACGGTCGCCGTGCTCGCCGCCGTCGGCGTGAGCGCGTCGAGCATGCGTTCGAAACGAAACCGCGCGCTGTTCGCCGCGGGCATCCTGTTCATCCTCGCTGTGGCGTTCACCAGCTCCAACGGCTGGTGGTACGTCTCGAGTTACGGCGTCCCGTGGTGGGACAAGCCGCCGTCAATCGCCGGCAAGGGATTCTCGACGGCCTTCCTCGGTCTGACGATCCTCGCGCTGCTGTTGGCCGCGTGGTACCACGTCATGGAGCCGCGCGAGCGAAACGGTGCGGAAGACAGCGTCAAGAAGACAAGGCGACTTCGCCTTCTCGCCCCGTCACCGTTGACCATCGCCGCCGGAGCCGTAGTGCTGTTCGAAGTGCTGTCCCTACTCAAGGGAGCCGTTGCTCAGTACCCCGCGTATTCGATCGGCAAGTCCAACATCGAATCCGTCTTCGGCGGAAGCTGCGGTCTCGCGGGCGAGGTACTCGTCGAGTCCGATCCGAACGCCGGCGTTCTGCAACTGACGGATCGGCCCACCGATCTCGCCGGCGCGGGTGCGTTCGGCGCGAGTGAGTCGACCGGATTCTCGCCGGACGGAGTCGCCGGCGACCTCACAGCCGACGCAGAAGACTCGACGGCAGGCAGTGCAAACAGCCTCGACACCTCGACCTCGCAGTCCGGCACCACCACGCCGGGAACCGGATCCGGCACCGCCGGTGGCTCGCAGTCGACGGCAGGCGTCAACGGCAGCAATGTCGCGCTCCCGTTCGGGCTCGACCCCGCAAAAACCCCGGTGCTCGGTAGTTACGGGGCGGCGCAGGCCGCTGCGCTGACCACCGGTTGGTACTCACTGCCCGAGCGCAACGACGCCGTACCGCTCCTGACCGTCGCGGCCGCCGGACGCATCCGCTACGTCAACTCCGACGGCATCGTCACCCCCGGTGCGGTCCTGCAGGTCGAGTACGGCAAGAAGCAGGCAGACGGGAGCGTCGACGCCCTGGGACGTGTCGATCCGATCGACATCGGCCCGTCGCCGTCGTGGCGCAACCTGCGCGTTCCGATGGATCAACTGCCCGCCGACGCCGACACCGTGCGTCTGGTGGCCAGTGACACCGACATCAGTGCAGATCAGTGGTTGGCGGTGACACCGCCGCGAGTGCCGACCATGCGCACACTGCAGGACGTCGTCGGATCCACCGATCCGGTGCTGATGGACTGGGCCGTCGGACTGGCCTTCCCGTGCCAGCGCCCGGTGGATCACCTGTACGGCGTCGCCGAGATCCCCGAGTGGCGCATCCTGCCCGACCGGATCGGCGCGGAGTCCACCAACGCCTGGCAGGACCACTACGGCGGCGGACCGCTCGGCTGGACCACCGAACTGCTCTCGGCCAGGGCATTGCCGACCTACCTGGACAACGACTGGGATCGGGACTGGGGTTCGCTCGAGCAGTACGCACCGCTCGATTCGGATGCAGTTCCCGCGCAAATGAACGTCACCACCGAGACGCGTTCGGGCACCTGGACGCCGGGCCCGATTCGTTACCAGTCGTAACTGTTACGCGTGGACCTACCAACCACCTGGGCACGGTAGGTCCACGCTCAGCCCTGACATACCATCGGTAGCCGTGCCCGACGCAGTGACAGCTTCACCTCAGACTTCGAGTTCGCCGCCTCCTGCTGGTCAGGATGCCCGCGAGCGTTTCCATCGCACTCGATGGGTTGCGATCATCGCCGGCTTGCTCGGCTTCGTGCTCGCACTGGCAACTCCGCTGCTTCCCGTCGTGCAGACGACGGCGACAGTCAACTGGCCGCAGAACGGCGTGATCGGCGACGTCGAGGCACCTCTGATGGCGCAGGTTCCCATCGACGTCAACGCGTCGATCCCCTGCACCGCGGTCAGCTCGCTGCCCGAGGGCGGCGGCATCCTGCTGTCGACGGCGCCAGCACAGGGCGACGGCGCGGCACTCTCGTCGATGTTCGTCCGGGTGTCCGCGACCAGCGTCGACGTGCTCGATCGCAACGTCGTCGTCGCTTCCGCGGCGCGCGAGGACGTCGAGTCGAGTCGCTGCGGCGCCATCGCGTTCAGTTCTGACGTCAACCGGACCACGGCAGAGTTCGTCGGTCTGACCTATCCCGACGGCAACCCGATTCGTGGTCAGCTCGACGGTGACTTCCGCCCGCAGGTGGTCGGCGTCTTCAGCGACCTGCCCGACGGCGCTGCTCCCGAGGGCCTCGGCTTCTCGATGACGATCGACTCACGTTTCTCGTCGAGCCCCAGCGTCTTGAAGCTGGTCGCGATGATCGTGGCCGTCCTCTCGACCATCGTCGCTCTGGTCGCCCTTGCCCGCCTCGACGGCACCGACGGCCGCAAGCACCGACGATTCCTTCCCGAACGCTGGTGGAAGTTCTCCGGCATCGACGGTGTTGTGGTCGGAACGCTGGTCGTCTGGCACTTCATCGGCGCGAACACCGCCGACGACGGTTATCTCCTCACCATGGCCCGAGTCTCGCCGGACGCGGGATACATGGCCAACTACTTCCGTTGGTTCGGTGTTCCCGAGGCCCCGTTCGGTTGGTACTACGAAGTGCTGGCCGTGATGGCGAAGATCTCGACCGCGAGCCCGTTCATGCGTCTGCCCGCTCTGCTCGCCGGAATCCTCTGCTGGATGGTCATCAGCCGCGAGGTCGTCCCGCGTCTCGGCCGGGCGGTTCGCCGGAGCAACGTCGCCCTCTGGACCGGCGGGCTGGTGTTCCTGTCCTTCTGGTTGGCGTACAACAACGGTCTTCGCCCCGAGCCCATCGTGGCTCTCGGCGCACTGCTCACCTGGTGCTCCATCGAGCGCGCCATCGCCACCGGACGCCTTTTCCCTGCGGCGACCGCGATCTTGATCGGCGCCTTCACTCTTGCCGCGGCGCCCACCGGATTGATGTGTATCGCAGCCCTTCTCGCCGGTGTGCGCCCATTGGTGCGCATCGTCGTCAAGCGTCACCGGCTGGTCGGCACACTGCCGCTTCTCGCTCCGATCGCCGCCGCCGGAACCATCGTGCTGGTGGTCATCTTCGCCGATCAGACCTTCGCCGGCGTCATGGAAGCCACCCGCGTCCGAACGATCATCGGCCCCAATCTCGAGTGGTACCAAGACTTCCTGCGCTACTACTACCTCTTCGTCCAGACGGTCGACGGCTCGGTTGCCCGACGCTTCGCGTTCTTGACAATGATCCTGTGCCTCTTCACGACGCTCTTCGTGTTGCTGCGCCGCGGCCGCGTCCCCGGCGCCGCGACAGGTCCGTCGTGGCGCCTCGTCGGCGTCGTCTTCGGCACGATGTTCCTGATGATGTTCAACCCCACCAAGTGGACTCACCACTTCGGTGCGTACGCGGGCATCGCCGGTTCTCTCGCCGCGCTGACCGCCGTCGCCGTGTCCGCGTCGGCCCTGCGCTCGCGCCGTAACCGATCGGTGTTCGTGGCCGGACTGCTCCTGATGCTGGCGTTGACGTTCGCCGGGATCAACGGCTACTGGTACGTCTCGAGTTACGGCGTGCCGTGGTTCGACAAGACCATCTCCTACGACGGCCGTGAATCCAACACACTCTTCCTCGCGCTCTTTGCCCTCGCCTTGGCTTTTGCCGCGTGGCAGTACCTGCGTGAGGGATTTGCCGCCCCGCCCGAGAAGCCGAACACGGCCAAGGGCAGACGAATTCGCAAGTTCGCGGCCGCCCCGCTCACCGTGATTGCCGGTCTGATGGTCCTCTTCGAGGTGCTCTCCCTGCTCAAGGGCGCAGTGTCGCAGTACCCGGCGTACTCACTGGGCCGAAGCAACATCGAGGCACTCGCGGGCAAGACCTGCGGCATGGCCGAGGACGTACTGGTGGAGACCGACGTCAATTCCGGGAATCTACGGCCACTGACCGCACCCGGATTCAACGCCGAGGATCCTCTGTCCGGAGTTGATTCGAAGGGCTTCTCCCCCAATGGAGTTCCCAGCGATCTGACTGCGGATTACATCGAGGTCAAGCAGGGCATGGGTAACACCGACAACCAGAGTGTCGGCCCAAGCTTCGCCACCGGCTCCGGCGCCGGGACCAGCGGCGGCACCGGCAACGTCGGCATCAACGGCAGCACGGCCAAGCTCCCCTTCGGTCTCGATCCTTCGAAGACGCCGGTCATGGGCAGCTACCAGCCCGGCGTACAGGAACCCGCTTCCCTCATCTCGAGTTGGTACGGATTGCCCACTCGCAGTGAGGAATCACCGCTGGTGGTCATGTCCGTCGCCGGGCGCGTGTGGTCCGTCGACAACACCGGTGCCATCACGTACGGCCAGTCGCTGCTGGTCGAGTACGGCAAGACTCAGCCCGACGGAACCGTGCAGGTCCAGGGTTCGTACATGCCGCGAGACATCGGACCCGCACCGTCGTGGCGCAATGTCCGTATCCCCATCGACGAACTCGCGCCGGACGCCGACGCCGTTCGCGTGGTCGCGTTCGATCCCAACCTCACTGGCGATCAGTGGATGGCATTCACGCCGCCGCGCGTGCCCAAGCTCGAGTCCCTGAACTCGTACATCGGCAACGAGCAGCCGGTTCTCCTGGACTGGGCTGTCGGCCTTCAGTTCCCGTGCCAACGTCCGTTCACGCATCAGAACGGCGTGGCCGAGATGCCGAACTTCCGCATCCTCCCGGACCGGCCCCTGGCCGTCAGCTCCACCGACACCTGGCAGTCCGCGGACAACGGCGGCCCGCTCGGGTTCACCGAGGTCATCGCCGGGGCAACGACGGTTCCGACGTACCTGAAGGACGACTGGGCGCGGGACTGGGGCTCACTCGAGCGCTACGACCGGTACTTCCCGAATGCTGTTCCGGCAGAGGTGGAGACGGGCACCGCAACCCGCTCGGGCATGTGGATGCCCGGCGAGATGCGGGTGCACTAGCCGGCACTACCTACTCGGGTGACTGCTCGGGTGCGACGTACGGAGACGGTCGAGACCGCTCCGACAACGACGACGCACCCGAGTAGCTGCCCGATACCGGGCCGTTCGCCGAGCAGCATAACCGCCAGCAGTACGGCGAGTACCGGTTGCATGAGCAGGAGCGTCGCGCCCACCTCGGCGGGAAGTCGAGGGAGCGAGTGCCCCATCAGCATCCAGCCGAACACCTGGCCGACCAGCGCCAGTGCCGCGAGCCAGCCGAATGCTTCCCAACCCGGGACGAAATCGATCCGGCCCCAGAGTGATCCGATGACGGACCCGGCGATGCCCGCGGACGTCGTGGAGATCAACACCTGGCTCGCTGCCCGATCCGCCTCGCCCGTACGGCCGACAACGAAGATGTAGCCGCCGTAGGCGATTCCGGAGACGAGCGAGAGCGCCGTTCCCCACAGCACGTCGTCGCCGGTTTCCCCACCTCCGAACACGCCGCCCGCCAAGGCAATTCCCGTGAACATGAACGGTAGGGCAAAAACGAAGCGCATCGGAACCCGATTACCGAACACCAACCAGGACAGTGCAGGCACCACGATCACCTGCACGTTCACGACGACGCTCGCCATCCCCGCGCCGATCAAGAGAATCGACTGCGACCACAACGCAAAATCCAGTCCGAGCAGAAGACCGCCCAGCACCTGCAGAACGACTGCCCGCCGGCTCGGCCTGCCCACCCGGCGGTATTCCCGCCACGCCAACCACGCCAGTGGCGGCAAGGCCAGGAAACAACGGAAGAAGACGGCCGTCGAGGGCCCGACGTCGGCCAGCTTGATGAGGAGCGAACTGATCGAGATCGCAGCTGCGCCTCCGACGACCAGCAATCGAGGGTCGATGCGCCCCTGAGGAGTACGGGCATGGGTCGGTGTGTGCGTGGTCGAGGAGGTCAGAGTGGTCACTCGACAATGTTCCTGCCGCTAACTATTCAGCACAAGCAAATGTTCAGACCGTATATTCGGTAGCATTACTACCGTGTTGAATCTCGAAAGACTCCGCGCCCTGCACGCTGTCGCCGAGAACGGATCAGTGGCGGCAGCCGCCCGCACCTTGCATGTCACACCATCCGGAATTTCGCAGCAGTTGAACAAACTCGAGCGCGAAGTCGGTGTTCCGCTCCTCGAACCACAGGGCCGCGGTGTGCGGCTCACCGAAGCCGGCCGAATCCTCGCGCGCCGAACCGCAGAGGTTCTCTCGACGCTCGCCCAGGCCGAGGCGGAAATCGCGTCGCTGCAGAGCGAGGTGACGGGCCGCGTGCGTATCGGAGCCCTGGTCTCCCCCAGCAGGACAGTGCTGCCGCGAGCCATCGCCGAGATCAGGCACGCGCACCCCCAGCTCGAAATCACCTTCAACGAAGGCGAATCCGAAGAACTGCTCCCCGCACTGATTCGCCGCGACCTCGACGTCGTGGTGGTCGACAGTTGGAGCACTCTGCCCGTCGAACTTCCCGACGGACTCTCCTTCACGCCTGTGTACGACGACGTGGCGCTGCTCGCTCTCCCGGCGTCACATCCGCTGGCGGAGAACAAGGTTGTCGCGCTCAGCGAACTGTCCGAGCATGCCTGGGCTACGTGGACACGGGGAACGGATTTTCACACCTTCACCGTCAGGACCCTGCGCGCGCAGGGGTTCGACCCTCGAATCGAGTACGAGGTCGCCGAGTTTCCCACCCAGGTCGAATTCGTCGCTCAGGGCCTCGCCGTCGCTTTGATTCCACGCCTGGCGAGAGTTGTACCACCGGAAGGTGTTCGAATGCTCGACACGGTTCCGCCGCTCAGCCGAGACATCTACCTCGCCTGGCGGACCGACAGCGAGAGGCCCGCCGTCCTGGCGACGATAGAAGCGCTACGCCGCCAGTTCGACGCCCTCGGTGACAAGAAGAATTAGAGCGGCATCAAGTTGTGCTTGCGCGGGTTCTTGAAGATCGTCTTGTCCTTGAGCAACTTCAGAGCCTTGCGGATTTCGAGACGCGTCTGCGAAGGCTCGATCACCGCGTCGATGTATCCGCGCTCAGCCGCGATGTACGGCGTCGCGACGAACTCGTTGTAGAAGTTGATCAACTGAGCACGCACCGCGGGTGCGTTCTCGCCCGCCTCGGCGAGCTGACGACGTCCCATGATGTTGACGGCACCCTCGGCGCCCATCACGGCGATACGTGCCGTCGGCCACGCGAGGTTGATGTCGGCACCGAGCTGCTTGCAACCCATGACGGCATAACCGCCGCCGTACGCCTTGCGAACCACCACCGTCACCTTCGGGACAGTGGCTTCGATGTACGCGAACAGGAAACGCCCGCCACGCTTGATGACGCCGACCTTTTCCTGATCGACGCCGGGAAGGAAGCCCGGTGTGTCGACGACAAAAACGAGCGGGATGCTGAAGGCGTCGCACAGGCGCACGAAATGGGCGGCCTTGTCGGAGCTGTCCGCGTCGAGGGCGCCACTGAGGTACGTGGGCTGGTTGGCCACGACGCCGACGGGCAGGCCGTCGACGCGGGAGAACCCGGTGATCACGTTGTGCGCGACCTGGGCTCCGATTTCGTGGAAGGTTCCGTCGTCGAAGATCCGCAGAATGATGTCGTGCATGTCGTAGCCGGCGTTGTCGGCATCCGGCATGAAGGCGTTGAGTTCGAGATCCGACTCGGTGATCTCGGGTTCGAGGCCCGGGTTGATCAGCGGCGCCTTCTCCGTGCACGAGGACGGCATGAAGCTCAGGTACTCACGGACCCAGTCGAATGCAGCCTTCTCGTCTGGAGCGACGTGATGGATGTTTCCGTACTCCGCCTGCTTGCGTGCTCCGCCCAGATCCTCGAGGCTGACCTCTTCGCCGGTGACCGACTTGATGACGTCGGGTCCGGTGACGAACATGTACGACTCTTCGGTCGCGACCACGACGTCGGTGTTGATCGGTGCGTACACGGCACCGCCGGCGCACTTACCGAGGATGACCGAGATCTGCGGGCAGACACCGGACAAGGGCTCCTGACGTGAACCCATGTTGGCGTACCAGGCCAATGAGGAAACGGCATCCTGGATTCGAGCTCCACCGGAATCGTTGATACCGACGACCGGGCAACCAACCTTCAGCGCAAAATCGTTGACAGCTGCGACCTTACGGCCGAACATCTCTCCGGCGGCACCGCCGAACACAGTCTGATCGTGCGCGAACACGGCAACCGGCCGCCCCTCGACGGTTCCGTGACCGGTCATGACGCCGTCGCTGTACGGATTGTCCTCGCCCGCCATCTTCACCAGGGCGCCGACCTCGACGAAGCTACCGGGATCGAGCAACATGTCGATGCGCTGGCGCGGCGTACTGTGCCCTGCTGCATCGCGCTTGGCAATGGCCCGAGCCGAGCCGGGTTCCTTTGCCTTCTCCAACTTTTCGCGGAGTTCAGCGAGCTTCTCCGCGGTGGTTGTCGTCACTTCTGAACTCCGGTTTCCGATGCTTTGGTCTGGGCTGTCTCGATCTGGGCCAGCTTTGTGGTGAGGTCTGCCGCGACCTTCGCGATGTACGGCTCGTCGACGATCTGCAGGTGATCCCCGCCGATGTAGACGACCTCGAGGTTCTTCACGTAGTCACCCCAACCACCGTCTGCCTTGCGGGTCTTGAATGCAGGCTCGAGCGTCATCAGCTCGTCGTGGTACTTGTCGGCCATGTAGAGCACGACGTCTCCGTCGTAGCTGCTGAACGCGGCAGTCTGGATGGCGCGGTTGTCCAACCAGGACGTCCGCTGATGCTCGATGATTCCGCCGGGAATCTTTGCGCCGCTCATCTTGATCATGTCCATCAAGATCTGGATCTGATCCTCGTCGGCTTCGGTGGAGGCCAGAACGTCAAGCGGCAGCGGAACATCCAGGTTGTAGGTGCGCTTGGCGAACTTGCCGTAGCGCTCCCAACGCTTGCGACGTTCCTCCTCGGTGTCCGGCACGACCTCGCCGGCCATCACGGTGTCGAGAAGTCCGACCACACGTACGTCGGCACCCTGCTCGCGCAGCAACTTCGCGACCGCATACGACATCACGCCGCCGAACGACCAGCCGCACAGCACGTACGGCCCGTCACCCTGGATCTCACGAAGCAGCGGAACGTAGGCAGCAGCGCGGGTTTCGATCGAGCCCTCGACCCGTTCGAACCCGTACATCGGCGTGCCTGCGGGCAGGCGCTTGAGCAAAGGCTCGTACGTCACCGTCGAACCACCGGCAGCGTGGAAGACGAATACCGGTACGGCCGTGGAGCCTTCGGGACGGGCACGCAGAGTACGAACGAGTCCGTCGATCTTGCCGTCGTCCTCGAGGTACTGGCGAACGACGTCCGCAAGCTCTTCGATGGTGGTGGAGTCGAGAACGTCGTCGAGAGTGATCTCGCCGCCCGCACGCTCGGAAAGCCGAGCAGCAAGCTTCTCGGCGACCTCGTCACCGACGATCGGCAGATCGTTGAAGATGCCCTTGGCCGACTTCCCGGTGACGACGGCCCACGTCGCAAACGTCAAGCGCTCGGCCGCATCTCGCGGCGGAACGTCGGAGCCGGCATCGTCGGCAGTTCCGGCACGCGAAGGATCGGCGGGCGCGGCAGCCGGTACAGCCGCCGCAACGGGAGCAGTGGCAGGTAGTTCCGTCTCCACCTCGGCGGGTGCAACGTCCTCGTCGTCAGCAGCATCGGCCGCCAACTTCTCCGCGGCCTGCTTGTCGGCCATCGCCTGAACCTCTTCGCGATTGTCGATCGCGTAACGCAGGTACTTGTTGACCTCGTTGAGGCTCGCGTCCTTGACTGCCTGGAGCTGGAGCTGCGGAATGTCGAACTCGTACTCGACGCGGTTCTTGATACGCATCGCCATGAGCGAGTCGAGACCCAGTTCGATGAGCGGAACCTCGGCCGGAAGATCCTCCGGCGAGTACCCCATCGACTCGGCGACAACGATCTTGAGGCGGTCGTCGAGGCTCTGCGAACCGTTCGGATCCCACTTGTCTCCGGCGTCTTCGACGACCTCGGCCAGGGTTTCCATCGTTGCGCTGGTCTTGACCGGCGCGCTGACGACCAGCTCGGGCAGCGGCTCACCGGACGTGACGACGGCGTCGAAGAGCAGACGGAACGTAGCGCCCTCACGAGCGTGCACCTGCACCGACGCTCCACCCGGGTGCGGGTTGAGTGTCGTGGTCAGGGTCGCAGCACCGGCCAGCTCACCGTGCGGAACAGCAGCGGTCAGAGAGACATCCGAGAGCACCTGTCCGGCAGCAGCGCTCACGAGCACCGCCAGGTCGGTGACGGCGGATGCGTCGACCTCCCACACGTGGCGGCCGTCGGGCAGGGCGACGTGCGAACCGGGAACGCGAGCCGAACCACCGGCACTGACGCGAATGTCGAGCCAGTACGGCTTGCGCACGAACGCGGTACGAGGAACCGAAGCGAAATCGCCTGCGGGAAGCAGAGACTCGAGGTTCACGGCATGGCCGTGAACGTACAGCTGCGCGAGAGCGGCAAGCACACCTGCGGACTCGTCTTCCTTACGCTTGAGCGTCTGGATGAGCTCCATGTCGTGCAGGCCCGAATCGAAAGCGGTGGCCGCCACCGACATCAGCGTCACCGGGTTGGGTGCAAGCTCGACAAAAGTGGTGTGGCCGTGGGCAACTGCACCGCGCACCGCATTGGTGAAGTACACGCTGTGGCGAAGACCCTTGACCCAGTACGCCTCTTGATGGATCGGCTCGTGACCGGGACGGTAGAAGGTGTCCTTGTCGACGGACGAGTAGACACCGAGCTTCAACGTGGCCGGCTCGATACCTGCCAACTCCGCGGCGAGTTCGCCGAGCAACGGATCTACCTGCGAAGTATGGCTGGCGCCCTTGGTCTGCAGGACACGCGCCATCTTGCCGTCGGCCTCGGCGGCAGCGACGATCGCCTCGATGTCCGGCTGCGGTCCACCGATCACCGTGTGCGTCGGAGCTGCGTAGACGCAGACCTCGAGCTTGGGGTACGTGGGCAGCAGCGCCTCGATCTCGGATGCGCTGTACTCGAGCAGTGCCATCAGACGGATGTCGTCACCGACAAGTGCGCCCTCGGCCTCACCCATCAGCCGTGAACGTGAACAGATCACGCGGACAGCGTCTTCCAGGTTCAGACCGCCGGAAACGTACGCGGCAGCGGCCTCACCCATCGAGTGCGGAACCACGGCTTCGGCTTCGGCGCCGTGGTGGCGCAGCAACGCAGCCAGACCGACCTGGATGGTGAAGATTCCCACCTGTGCGGTCTCGACGTTGTACTCGATCGAATCGTCGAGGAACATCTCGACCATCGAGTAACCGGCCTCGTCCTGGATCAGCGCATCGACCTCGTCGACGGCTGCCTTGAAGGCCGCGTTCTCCGTGTACAACTGCTTGGCCATCTTGCGGTGCTGCGAGCCGAAGCCCGAGAACACCCACACCGCACCCTTGGGCGACGGCGAGTCGGCCGAGAAGACGCCCTGGGCCGGCTTGCCCGCGGCGACAGCGCGCAGCGAGCTGATGGCCTCGGACCGCGTCTTCGCCACAACAGCGGCGCGCGAGCGTCCGTGGTTGCGACGCGAAAGTGTGCGGGCGACGTCGGCGAGGGGCGTCTTGCTTCCCTCTTCGGTTTCGAGCCAGTCGGCCAGATCGGCAGCTGCGCGGCGACGACGCGAAGGCAGCGCGCCGGACACGGCCAGCACAACCGTGATCTCGTCCTCTGCTGCCGGTTCATCCACGACTGGGACATCCACAACCGGTTCTTCGACTACGGCGTCGGCAGGCACGTATTCCTTGACCACGACGTGGGCGTTGGTTCCGCCGAAACCGAAGCCGGAAACACCGGCGACGGCCTTGCCGGTGTAACGCGGCCAGTCGGTGGCCTCGGGCGTCACCTGCAGGTGCGCCTTCTCGAAGTCGATGTGCGGGTTGGGGCCCAGGTAGTTGATCGTCGCGGGAATCTTGTTTTCCTGCATCGCCAGAACGACCTTGATCAGGCCGGCGGCGCCTGCAGCTGCTTCCAGGTGCCCGAAGTTGGTCTTCGCGCTACCGAGCAGTGCCGGCTTGTCGTCGTCACGGCCACGACCGACAACTCGGCTGAGAGCGTCGGCCTCGATGGGATCACCGAGATCGGTACCCGTTCCGTGAGCCTCGATGTAGTCGACGGTGGTCGGCACGATGCCGGCGTCGCGGTACGCGAAACGCAACACGTCGGCCTGGGCATCGGGGTTGGGCGCGAGCAGACCGTTGGAACGGCCGTCCTGGTTGATCGCGGATCCGGCGATCACCGCGAGGATGGAATCGCCGTCACGCTCGGCGTCTTCGAGGCGCTTGAGCACAACGAGGCCACCACCCTCGCTGCGAACGATTCCCTGAGCCTGAGCGGAGAAGGCACGCAGTTTGCCGTCGGGAGCGAGCATCCCGGTCTGATCGAAACCGAGAGTTCCGGGAGGTGCCAGCAGCATGTTGACGCCACCGGCCAGCGCGATGTTGGAATCGCCGCTGCGCAGCGAGCGCACAGCCTCGTGAACGGCAACCAGCGAAGACGAGCACGCGGTGTCCAGCGCGATGGACGGTCCACGGAAGTCGAAGAAATACGAGACCCGGTTCGCGACGATGGCCGTCGACGTTCCGGTCAGCGCGTACGGGTGCGCCGTCGTCGGATCACTGACCGCGAGCAGCTGGTAGTCGTTGGCGGAACTGCCGATGAAAACACCAACCTGCTTGCCCTTGAGCCCACTTGCCGGAATGCGAGCGTGCTCGAGTGCTTCCCACGCGAGTTCGAGAGCGAGGCGCTGCTGCGGATCTACGTTGACGACCTCGAGCGGAGACATCGCGAAGAACTCGGCGTCGAAACCCTTGACGTCGTCGAGGTACCCGCCCTTGGTGTTCGCGTTCTCGACCGCGGCCTTGATGGCGGGATCGGACATGAACTCGGCCCAGCGGTCCTCGGGGAGGTCGCTGATGCCGTCGCGTCCGGCCGCCAGCATTTCCCACATGTCCGAAGGCGTGTGCCCGGCACCGGGGAATCGTGTGGAGAGTCCGACGATGGCGATGTCGTGAGCGTCCGTCGCGGCGCCTGAGACGTAGTACGACGCGTCGATGGTCTCCTCCGGCGCCTCGGGCTCACCTTCGATGATCCGAGTCGCCAGCGAAGCGATGGTGGGGTGTTGGTAGGCAACCGTGGCGGTCAGCGTGACGCCGAGCAGATCCTCGATGTCGCCGCTCAGCGCAACTGCGTCGCGTGAAGCGAGCCCGAACTCTTCCATCGGGCGGTCGTCCGTGATCGTCGACACCGGCTGACCGGTCGCGTTGGCGATCCAGTTGCGAAGCCACTCACGCAACTGCGCGACACTCATCTCGCTCACAACGTCTTTGCTCTGCGCACCATCTTGTTCAACCATCAACTCACCAAGCCACCGATCATGAAGGGACTGCTCCTCAAACGCTATCGGGGAATGCGGTCTGCTGATAGCCGCCTCGCAACGTTCCCTCGATATAGCTCGCTTTACACGCGCGGCGAGCGATCTTGCCGCTGGACGTACGCGGAATCGAACCGGCAGGAACGAGCAGGATGTCTCGGGCCGTGACGCCGTGACGGGAAGAAATCGCCGCACGCACGGTGTCCGCGATCGGCTGCGGATCCGCCTTGCCTGCACCGGGAGCACGCTCGGCCACGATGACCAGCTGCTCCGAGGAATCGTCGTCGTCGAACTTCAGACCCGAATGCGTGTTGGAGAACACGACAGAAGGCAACTGGTTGGCCGGTACGGCAAACGCAGCGATGAATCCGGGACGCAGAGCCGGGCTGGCTTCCTGAGCCGAAGACTCGAGGTCCTGCGGGTAGTGATTGCGGCCGTCGACGATCACGAGATCCTTGACGCGCCCGGTGATGTACAGCTCGCCGTCGACGTAGACGCCGAAGTCGCCGGTACGCATCCAGTTGGCATCCGCCGGTGTGCCCTCGGTGTGGCTGTCTTCGCTCAGCCGGTTGTCCAGCTTGTTGTGGAAGGTCTCGGCCGTCTCGTCGGGGCGTCCCCAGTAGCCGATGCCGATGTTCTCGCCGTGCAGCCAGATCTCGCCGACGTGATTGTCGGGAACCTCGGTCAGCGTCTCGGGATCGACGATCGCCGCCCACTGACTGCGCGAGACGTACCCACAGGAGACCTGCGCGATCGCGTTCTCGGAGTACTGGTCGACGATGACCATGCGGCCCTTGTTGAGTTCCGTGCGGTCGACGTAGATGACCTTGGCCTCGTCGGAATGCTTGGTAGAGGAGACGAAGAGCGTCGCTTCGGCCATGCCGTAGGAGGGCTTGATCGCAGTCTTGGGCAGACCGTACTGAGCAAAAGCCTCGTTGAACTTGCGCATCGACGACGTCGTGACCGGCTCACTGCCGTTGATCAGTCCGATGACGTTGCTCAGGTCGAGTGTCTCGCCGTCCTTCGGCAAGCCGCGCGCGGCAGCATGCTCGAACGCGAAGTTGGGAGCAGCAGCAAAAGTGCCGGCGCCGTCGGACACCGCAGCAAGTTCCTTGATCCACCGGTACGGCCGCTGCACGAAAGCGCGCGGGCTCATGATGGTGATGTACTTGCCGCCCAGAGCAGGCAGGATGACCGTCAGCAGGCCCATGTCGTGGAACAGCGGCAGCCACGTGACGCCGCGTGAGTCCTCGTTGAGCTCGATGGAATCGACCATCTGGAGCGCATTCGTTCCCACAGCGCGGTGGGTGATCTCCACACCGGCGGGAACTCGGGTCGAACCGGAGGTGTACTGCAGGTACGCGATGTCGTCGAGCTCGATGTCGGGGCGAACCCACGTTTCACCGACGGTGTCGGGAATCGCGTCGACGGCAATGATGCGCGGTCGCTCGGCAGCGGGAAGCGAGCGGAACAACTGACGAACACCGGCTGCCGACGATGCGGCAGTCAGAATCGCGGTCGGCTTGCAGTCACCGAGAACAGCGTGGAGACGGTCGCTGTGACCGGGCTCGTCCGGATCGAAGAGCGGCACCGCGATGGAACCGGCCTGAATGGCCGCGAAGAACGAAATGACGTAGTCGAGCCCCTGCGGCGCAAGAATCGCAACACGGTCCCCGCGCTTGGTGACCTGCTGCAGACGGGCTGCAACAGCCCGCAGACGCACACCGAACTGCTCCCAGGTCAGCTCCAGGGCTTCACCGTCACGCTCGCGTGAGTAATCGATGTACCGATACGCGAGCTCGTCCGCGTTGACACGCGAGTGTTGCTCGACGTAGTCGACCAGCGTGAAGCCTGGTTGCAGGCGGATCTGGCCCTTCTCGTCGAGAAAGCCATCGAACAGCGCGTTCATTCCATCTCCTCCGAAGCGATCACACAAGCACTGTCCTTCATGCCTGCGCCCCAGACTTCCTTCGCTCTCTCGGGTCCATCTTCGATCAATCGAATCGCACTTTGTGCGCAACTCACCTGAATCACTTCATCGATCCCAAACCATCGATATGTTACAGATTCGCATCGTCCGTATTCTCCGGCCTACTCGCCCGCCAGTAACGGGATGATCGGGGCGAACGCTTCCATCTGCGTCGGGAAGACCCCGACGTACGACATCGACGTCTTTTCGCGGACCAGTCGAATCTGGTCTGCGATTTCCTCGAAAGTGCCCACAGCCAGGTAGGGAGAGTTCAGCAACTCCTCCACGCTCAGCTTACGATCCACTTCGATGTTCGGCGGAAAACCTTGGTCCAGAGCGGCGATTGCCATTTCGGCAGCCTGCTCTCGATCGTCGGTGATCATGATCATGGTGATGGTCCAGTTGAGTTCGATCTCATCGAAACGCTCGCCGGCGGCTTCGCGGATCCGCTCGACACGTTCGATGGTCTTTTCCATCGTGATTCCGGAGAGCAGAAGGCGCCCGTCACGGTTGGTCGGTGTGGCGACCGAGATGATGTCCGCGTACTTCGCCGCGAGAGCTAGCATCTTCGGGCCGCCGCCGCCCACGATGATCGGTGGCCGCGGGCCCTGCCGCGGTCGGGGGCTGCCCTTGAGGCCGCGCACCTGATAGTGCTTGCCTTCGAAAGTGCATTCCTGCCCGCGCAGCAGAACGTCGAGAATCTGCAGAGACTCCTCGAGCTTCTCGATGCGAACGCCCGGGCTCTCGTAGGCGATGCCGCCCTTGTCGAACTCTTCCTTCATCCAGCCCGCACCGATGCCGAGTTCGAGTCGGCCGCCGGACAGCACGTCGATCGTCGCCGCGTCCTTCGCCAGTACAGCTGGATGGCGGAAGCCGTTGGCCAACACGGCGGTGCCGAGACGGATCTTGTCCGTGGCCACCGCGAGCGCTCCGAGAGCGGCGATCGGGCCGACCTGATTACCCAGGTGATCCGGAATCATGAACGAGTCGTAGCCGAGTTCCTCGGCCTTCTGCGCAAGCTTGACGAAACGTCGCGCACCACCCTCTTCGGCGTTGCCCTCGCCACCGGCCGCAAACCGGAATTTGCGTCGGGCATCGCTGCCGTGGGTGGAACTCATATATCGATCTCCTGTGATGGACACGTACGTCGTACTCGAACTACAAACTCGGACAAACCGAACCTACTCGCCAGTCACTTACGTGACAGCACTGTAGAGGAAGCCCCCGGACCGTGCAGCACTCTACCGGGACCAAACGAGCAGATTACCCGCGAGCGAACTCCCGAGACGCCCGATTGTGACGAATCAACAGTGCGGCGGTGACTCAACTGTGGGGCGGCGTCGGCGCGGCGTCGATCTTCTCCGCAGCCCACTGTGCCATCCACTGGGTGGCCGTCGTGCCGTTCGGATCAACTTGGAAGGAGTTGTACATCGCGTGCACAGGATTGTTGTAGTACTCGAGCAGTCGCGGTGCCGAACTCAACCAGTTCGTCGGATTGAGAGCAGCGGCCGGAGCGTCGCAGATACCGTCACTGGGCGCGCAGATCTGATAGGTCCGGTCGTTGAGGTCACCGAAACCGCCAGGCCTCGGGCCGGTCATCGTGAGACCGGGAAGCTTCAGCCCGTTCAGCGACAACTCGGCGCCGACACCGGCAACGCTTGGGCCAACGGTGTTTCCGAACGCCGGATCGCGCCGACCGTCGGCAATCAAGCCGACGCCCAGAACCAGATCGGCAGGCACCGCGCCGCTGCCGTCGCCGATACTCGCTGCGACGTCACCCGCGATCACCGCTCCCTGGGAGAATCCGGTCAGGACGTAGCTCGTGAGCGGGCACTCGGCGTGCCGCTTCATCAGAAAGTCGTTAGTGGCAGCAGTTCCCGCGGCCCGACTGTTGTTGTAAGACTGCTGTCCGTCCGGCGGGATCGCAACCGGATTCGAAAACTGTGCGACGTACGGAACGGTGTAGACGTCGGCCCGTGAAGTATCGAACTTCTCCTGCAGCGGACGGGTCACGTTCAGCATCAACGACGCCGGATTGGCCGTCGGGTTGTACGGGTCGTCGGTAGCGCTCGACTCCCACGTACCCGGTATGGCTACTACCTGGACATCGGGGCAGCTGGCTGGCTGAGACACCGGCGGCTCCGGGCTCGGCGGGATCGGAGTCGGCGACGGCACCCGCCCGGCCAGGATGTACCAACCGCCGATCACGACCGCTGCGACCACAAGAATGATCAGCAGCGGGATCAAGCACCCACGACGCTTTCCAGACCTCGCCATTTCCCGCTCCTACTTGCAGTAGGTGGCGTTGGCGACGTCGATGTAGATCTGAGCGTTCGCACCTGCCTGATCGGGAGTGATCTGCTTGCCTTCCGCCGACGCTTCCTGGCCGACGAAGGCGGTCACGAAGGTCAGGACCTCGTCGTCGGTCTGAGGACCGGCAGCGCAGATGTAATTGGCCGTGTTGACGGCGATGCTGCCGTCACCGGCCGGGGTGATGCCCTTCGCCTTCAGGCCGTCGAGGAACTTCTGTGCCTCGGGGCTGACCTCGACGACTGTGGGACCCGGGAAGCCCTCGATGCTCTGCGGCTGCTCCGGCGGCGCGGTGGCCGCGGCTCCCGGACTGGTGGGCGCAGCCGACGCCGTCGTGGTCGCCGAGGCGGACGCAGACGCCGAACCGCTCGAGGACGAAGCCGCAGCGGACGTCGTGGTGACCGGATTGGAGGTTGCAGTGGAGTCGTCACTACCGCACGCGACAAGTGCGCCACCCGTGGCGAGCGCCAGGGCGCCGACCGCGATCGCGCGTGCACAAGTGTTTCGGTTACCCGAGAAAAGCGACATCAATGTCCGTCCTTGCCTTCAGTCGAAAGTCCATCAACAGGTTACGCAACGCACGCGGGCGGGCACCGATCCGTGATCGGGCCCGCCCGTCGTGCACCACTGTGAGTTAGTGAACTTCTGTCTTGTCACCGATCACCGTGATGTAGCCGAACTGGAAGTTCTGCTGGACACCACCGGGAATGTCGAACTTGTCACTGATCGGGAATCCGAGTCGTCCACCTTCGTATCCGACGCTCTTCCAACCGTCGAAGAGCGGGCCGTTCTCGACGGACCAAGCACCGGTGCCGGGGCTCCAGTAGATGTTGCCGCCCTCGAACTCGGTGAAGCGTCCGTTGTCCTTGATCGGAACCTCGTTCGACTTCGGGAATCCGAGCCAGCCGTTCTCCCAGCCGAGTTCGCCGTACTTGCCCATGATCATTCCGAGAACCGCGTGAGTTCCGTTGGCGCTGCTGTACATTGCGCCGATCTCGAATCCCTGGACCTTGCCGGGCTTGCCGGGGGTCGCGATCTCGTCGGCGGTCGGGTAGCCGAGCGGGCCACCTTCCCATCCCTGTGCGGACCACTCGGCGAGGATGTCGCCGCTGACGGGGTGAGCGCCGGTCTGCGGGGTCCAGTAGATGGAGCCGTTCTGGAAGTGGTTGAAGCGTCCGCGTCCGTCGGGCGTACCGAGTTCGGGTGTACGCGGGAAGCCGAGCGGGCCGGCCGCTGCTCCGGTGTTCATGTACGCGCCGGCGATACGACCGGCGACAGGCTGAGCGCCCGTTCCACTGGTGAAGTAGATGCGACCGTTGCGGAAGTCCTGCGCCAGGCCACCCGCGACGCTGTACTCGGGCGTGATGCAGTCGCCGATCCAACCGTTGGCTGCAGCCGTCGCACCGATTTCACCCGACGTGCCGCACGCCGGCTTCTCGACCTCGACGCCGATGGCGTTGGCCAACTGCGGCCACAGCTGATGAAGCTCGAACTGCCAGTACGGCCACGAGTGGGTACCGGACGGGCGGTAGTTGACCTGCGCGGGGATTCCCAACTGGTTCAACTTGGTCGCGAAGGTCTGCGAGGTCAGGCGAGCGAGGATCTCGAGGCCCATGCCTGCGTAGTTGGTGCTCACGCCGGGAATTCCCGACGGCTGGTCGTACGGGCCGGTCGTACCGCTACCGCTGGAGACGTACAGGCTGACGCCCTTGAGCTTCTCGGCGAGCGCATACGGATCGTGTGCAGCCCACTGTGCGTTGGACGGCGGTCCCCACATCGCGGCGGAGTTGTATCCACCGGCGTCGGTCATCGCGAACTGGATTGCCTGAGGCATGCCGAGCGAAGTGGTGGTGAGGATGCCGGACAGCGAAGCCGCGAACTTGAAGAAGCCGGGGTTGCGCGCCGTGAGGAACATCGCGGACGTTCCGCCCATCGACAGTCCGACGACTCCGCGCGTCTGCGTGGTGCGCCAGTCCTTTTCGAGGATGGAGGGCAGTTCCTTGGTCAGGAACGTCTCCCACTGGTAGTTCTTGCCGTTGTCGGGCGCGAGCCAGTCGGAGTAGAAGCTGGATTGACCGCCGACGGGAAGAATGACGTTGACGTTCTTGTCGGCGTAGAAGGACTCTGCGTCGGTTTCGTAGGTCCAGGCGTTCTCGTTGTCGGTCGCGCGAAGACCGTCGAGCATCCAGACCGAGGGGAAGCTGGCCGACGGATTGACGTTCCAATCGCGGGCCAAGAGGATCTGCACCTGAATCGGGATGCCCATCGCGGGAGAGTTCACCCACAGCGCGACGCGACGCTCACTGAGCCAGTCGACCTTCGTGACCGCTGCGCCGGAGGGGTTCTGGGTAGCGGCCGGTGCGGCCTGAGCAGGTGCCGGCGCGGCTGCCGCGGTTCCGGCCGTCGTCAAGCCCGCGGCGATCGGCAGAACCAGCATCGCTGCCAGTGCGCCGACGACCTTTGTCCGGAAGGTTGCCCGGGACCGGCGACGGTCCTCCGTGGCAAGGCCTACTCGCATGAGCTCACTCTCTTTCCTTACGTTCGGTCCGCGCGTCGATCGTGGAGCCGCCTGAGCAGCCAGACCCCCGTTGAAACTATTTCTACACGCAAACGATCCCCGCTTGGGGTAGCCGCGCTGTTACTGGTGGTGCAATTGTTACTGACATCCGGCGCTCGTGCAGCACCTGAATACACAAGTGCCGTCCCGGTTCTCCTTCGAGGAGTCCGGAACGGCACTGGTGAAGTGACTAGGTCACGGGATCGCGCACGATCACCAAGCGTTCATGGTGTCGAGGATCTGGCCGCGAGCCTTCCACAGCTCTGCCGACCAGTACGGCCACGAGTGCGTTCCGTTGGACGGGAAGCTGTAGGTGGCCGGGATACCCAGCGAGTTCATGCGGATCTGGAATGCACGGGTGTTGACCAGGGCGAGAGCTTCGAGGCCCATGCCGTTAGCCGTGTTGTAGTAGTCGATCGGTGCGCGCGGGTGGTCGTATTCACCCGGCAGGCCGCTTGCCGACGAGATGTACATCGACAGGCCCTGCAGACGCGGCGCGAAGACGAACGGGTCGTTGCGCAGCCAGGACGGGCTCCACGGCGGTCCCCACATGGAGTCGACGTTGAAGCGACCGGCATCGAGCATTGCGACGCGGATTGCCTCGCGCATGCCGGGAGCCGAGATGTTCAGGTAGCCCGACAGCGAGCCGGCGAACTTGAACTGGTCACGGTGGTAAGCAGCCAGCGTCAGAGCAGCGCTGCCACCCATCGAGAGGCCGAGAACCGCGTTGTTGGTGGGCGAAACGCCGTAGTTCGCGAGGAAGTTGGGGAGTTCCTGCGTGAGGAAGGTTTCCCACTTGTACGTGATCTGCTGGCCGTTGAAGTTCGACGGTGCATACCAGTCGCTGTAGAAGCTGGACTCGCCACCGACGGGCATCACGAGGGTGATGTTGTCGTTGCGGTACTGGTCCATCGCATTGGTCTCGAAGCTCCACGCGTTGGCGTCGTTACGCGCACGCAGGCCGTCGAGGAGGTAGAGGGCAGCGTTTCCGCCGCGAGCGGCCCACTGGACCTGGACCTTGATGTTGCCCATCGAGGAGGGCACCCACAGCTCGTCGTATCCGCCCGACTGGACGGTGCGGCTGGGAGCAGTGTGCGCGGGCGCAGCAGAGGCGACAGCACTACCGGCAACACCTGCAGCAAGGGGAAGCACAAGTGCTGCGGCACCGATGGCCAACGCTCGGTGCTTGAGGCGCTGGGTCAGCCTCTTTCTGGCAAAACGCATGGATACTGCTCTCTCTCTTCGTCTGCGGCACCCACTCGGTGAGTGGTTCCGGCGGATTCCGTCGGGGAACAGGCTTTTCTGCCAGCCCGAACAAGTTCAGGTCGGCAGCGGACCTCTTCCAAGTCACACTGCGCTCGCTGGACTTTATGTCACAGGTTCAGCTGTGACAAATAGACAGATCGTTACGTCCCAGTCCGCGAGCGACACCGTCGTCACCCCTGGGGGCGATTCAGGTTAGGTGAATCGTCTTCGAGTACATCGTGGCCAATCGATTCGGTGTTACTGAATCGAAATATTCAAACCTTCAACCGTCGGTGATGCTGATCACATCACCTGGGTGACTCCGGTGGCACGAGCCCGCAGCGTTCCAATTCGTAGGCCGGAACCCGGTCGAATCGGTACTTCGCGAAGTCGAATGCCTGCTGAAAGTTCTGTTTGAATCGGGCCCAGGTCAGCTCGGAGCGGTACGACGTCAGCAGCTCCTGCGTTTCCGGGCAGGTGATGGCCAGCTTCGCGTCCGCAACCCAGTCCTCGTCGAGGAAGAACGGCAGCCACGGGCGAACGTCGATCATTCCCGTGTCCGCGACTACCCAGTCCGGATAGAGATTCTTGTCGTGCCCGATCCGGCCGTCCTCGAGTCGCTCGGTGTGAGCTGCCAGCGGGTACGCCAGACCCATCTGATCGAGCACCCGGACGTCGAGGCCGACGTTCATGCTCGTCATTCCGAGGTTGAGGAAGAAGACGACGTGCTCGGCCGGCTCTTCGAGCGGTCCGGGCGGTGGGACGACGAACCAGGAGTCGTAGCTCGCCGACGGCAGCAGCAGCCCACCCTCCGGGGTCCGCGCGATGGTCTCGACCATGGCACGCATTCGCGGATAGTCGAGGTAGTCCTCGGCGAGGATCGGATGCTTGTGACCGGTGTTGAGTGCGTAGAACGCGCGCTCGTCGACGATTCCCGAACGACCCACCACCGAGCCTTCCGGCATCCCCGTCGTGTTTGCGGCGAAGAAAGCCCAGATGATCGTGCCGATCCACAGCACCGCCGAGACACCGAAGATCGCGGTGTCGCGGTGACTGCCGAACGCCGATCTGGCGGGCACCCGCAACGGAATGACCGCGACCGGGATGAGCAGGCAGAACAGCACCGGCAACAGGACACGGCCGTGCATGAAGTCGCCGCCGACGCGCAGCGAGTAGACCCCGAGGATCAGCCCACTGCCGAGAATGAAGGTGACAATCGCCCGCGGGGTACGCAGGAACTGTTGAAAGCGCTGCCACAGCGGACGTGCTGGTTGATCGGTGGCGGTGGCAGGTGCATCCGCTCGGCTTCGCCACACGAGCAGCAGCGCACCGATGAGCAGGAACAGCAACGGCAACCAGAGCAGGTACGGCCCGACGAGGTTCCACAGGTACGCAAAGCCCTGCGCCCACTTCGCGCCACCGGCGTCCTTCGACACCGCGGTGTTCGGGTACGGCAAGGCGTAATAGCCCATTCGCCAGATCTGATAGGCCACCGGGACAAGTCCGGCGACGACCACGATCAGTGTGCGAATCTTCCAGGTCAAGCCGGCGGAGAGAACGATCATCATCAACGCGGCAGCACCGGGAATCGCCATCTCGGGTCGAACCAGTGGTCCGAGACCGGCAACGAACGAGAGAGTCAGGATCGACGCCGTGGACGGCGTCGACGCCTGCGCCCACCGAACGAGCAGTAGCCACAAGAGCGCGATCCAGAAGATCACCAGGCACGTTTCGAGCCCGGACGTGGCGAAATCTCTCGCAGGCGGGACCGCGATGTAGACGAGAACACCTGCCGGGACCAGCAGGATCGTTCCTCCCGCCGACGGCCGAACGCCGCGGTACAGACGACCGGTGCCGAGCATCGCCAGCACGACGGCGGCCGTCGAGAGCACGAGCGCGATCGTCAGGACGACGTATTCGAGGCGGATCTGTGTGAGCCAACTGAACGCGTAGACGATGTACGTCCACGCGGTACTCGTGTTCGCCTCGACACGCTCACCCGCATTGAAGACCGGGCCGTTTCCCGCCAGCAGATTGCGGACGGTTCGTAAGACGATCAGTCCGTCGTCAGCGATCCAGCGACGCTCCCACGCACCCCAGAACATGAGGGCAGCAGCAAGCACCACCCCGCCGAGAAAAACTCCTCGACTGAGGGTGGTGCGATTCGCCGCAGTGTCGACGTGCGGGTCGGCCTCGGTGCGTGGCTCAGACGAGGTAGACAGCGACACCCACTACTCCGATCCACGCAATCGCGAGGAGTTGCAGCACCCGGTCACCGAGCGCGATCTCCTCAGGCTCTCCGGCTTCGCCGCCGTCGACGTCCACCGCGTATCGCAGCACCGCGATGGTGAACGGCACCATCGAGATGGCGTACCAGTTGGTGCCCTTGATGGCGTCCTGTTGGAACGCCCACAGTCCATAGCAGAGGACCAGCGTCGTCGCTGCCATCGTCCACACGAAACGCAGGTACGTCATCGTGTAGCTCTCGAGGGACTTACGGATCTTCGCGCCGGTCTTCTCGGCCAACTGCAGCTCGGCGTAGCGCTTGCCTGCGGCCATGAAGAGCGAACCGAACGCCATCATCAGCAGGAACCACTGCGAGAGATCGATCTCGGCGGCAACGCCACCGGCGATCGCTCGGAGCAGGAAGCCGGACGAGACGATGCAGATGTCGATGACGGCTTGATGCTTCAGACCGAAGCAGTACGCGAGCTGGATGACGATGTACACGCCCATGACCACGGCGAGTTGCCAGTTGGCCAAGAACGAGAGACCGATCGCGCCGGCCAGCAGTACGACTGCCATGCCGTAGGCGATATTGACGGGCAGAACTCCGGCCGCAATGGGACGGAACCTCTTCGTGGGGTGTGCTCGGTCGGCTTCGACGTCCATCGCGTCGTTGACGAGGTAGATGCCCGATGCCGCCATACAGAACACGACGAACGCCAGCGCGACGGGCAGGAGCACGTCGGCTTCGGTGGCGGTTCCGGCCGCGATGGGCGCTGCCAGCACAAGGACGTTCTTGACCCACTGACGTGGGCGAAGCGCCTTGACGATGCCGGCGGGCAGCGACTTCGGGGGTCCGCTGACCGTAGCCGGTTCCTCGCTCATTTATCTCCACATTTCTGTTCGGCTCTGGCTTCTTCGACCCGGCGAACTACCGCCGCGGATGCGGCTCCCAGTGCCGCTCCGGCGAGTACGTCGGTCGGGTAGTGAACTCCCAGGACCAGACGCGAGAGCATCATCGGGGGCACCAGCAACGCCGGTAAGGGTAGCCCGGTGAGTCGACCGATCAGCACAGCCGCTGCCGTCGTCGACGTCGCGTGTGAAGACGGGAAGCTGAGCTTGCTCGGTGTCGAGACGTTGACCTGCACCGACGGATCTGAAGGCCGCTTGCGCCGGACGACTCGTTTGATCACCACGGAGGCGGCGTGTGCACCGAATGCTCCGACAGCTGCTCCGGCCCATTCGCGTCGACGCGGCTTGTCCACGGCAGCTCCGACGGCAGCGATCGCGATCCACCCGAGGGAGTGCTCACCGAAGTGAGACATACCGCGGGCGACCTTGACAGCTCCGGGCAGTTGCCCGACGGTCGATTGAATTCCGGCCAGAATCTGTACTTCAGGAGATACCGAAGACACGTTCCCACCTTTCCGTGCTGGTCAGTGAAGGAACGGCGTCCTGGTACTGCTTCTTGAGCTCAGGGAAACGTGCGGCGAGCTCGCGCCGCAAACGCATGGCTTCCTTGAGCAGTTCGAGGGCCTGCTTGGGGTTGCGCTTGCGGTAGACGACGCCGCGGCCGTCGGCGGTGGTGACGGTGACGCCGTCGACCTGTGAGAGCAGGTACCACCTTGCGTCGATGGTCGGCACGTTGAGCTGAGGACGCTCGTGATGCTCCGGGTGCGCAGGCTTGAGGTTGTGTACCACGGCCTTGCCGACGCGGACGATCTTCGCGACCGGGTTGGTCGGCGCGCTCACGTCCCCGACCTCGGCGCCGGAGGGCAGCGGTAGCGCGGTCGCGGAGGGCACCACGACGGCGTCGGGGTACTCCTTGCGCTGCGCGTGGACCTCACCGAGTGCCGTCGGCAGCATGTTCGCGACGTGTTCCGGTCCGGCGAGGAAGTCCGCGATTGCCTTGTTCTGGATCGCGACGGTGGAGTATTCGAGGCACAGCAGGTGCTTGAGAGTCGCCTTCACCGTGTTGACGACAAGGCCGCGGCCGTTGCCCGGCATGTGGAGCGCGGCCACCACCAGACGGTTACGGAGGTGGAAGTACGCCTGCCAGTCGATGGCGTCGTCCTTGTCGCTCCAGGCCATGTGCCAGATCGCGGCACCGGGCAACGTGACGGTCGGGTATCCGGCTTCCTTTGCGCGCAAACCGTATTCGCAGTCGTCCCACTTGATGAACAGTGGCAGCGGCTGCTTGAGTTCTTCCGCGACCTGGCGCGGGATCATGCACATCCACCAGCCGTTGAAGTCGACGTCGATGCGGCGGTGCAGCAGTTTCGAATCTCGCAGCGAATTCTTGGAGAAATCGTGGTCGTATTCGACGTTCGGCGCGGCAGACCACATGAAGATCCCGCGGTTGACCACTTCACCCATCACGTGGAGGTGGCTGCGTTCCTGCAGGTTGAGCATCTGCCCACCCACCAGCATCGGCGACTTCGCGAAGCGCGAGAAAGCGAGCGCGCGAAGGATCGAGTCGGGTTCGATCTCGATGTCGTCGTCCATGAACAGGATGTGCTGGCACTGCGTGGTCTTGAGTGCCTCGTACATGATTCGGCTGTATCCGCCGGAGCCGCCGAGGTTGCCCTGATCGTGAATGGCGAGCCGATCACCAAGTGCTGCAGCAGCTTCGGCGAACCCGGGTTCGTCGCGAACCTTGCGGGTGCCCTGGTCCGGCATGATGACGGCCTTGATCACGTCCGACACCAGCGGATCCGAAGACAGCGCAGCCAGAGCCTTGACTGCGTCGGTCGGGCGATTGAACGTCGGAATACCAACGGCGACCGTCGCTTCGCCGGGAGCCTCGACGGGCGCGTACCAGCCACCACTTTCTACGACTACGGCTGTATCAGTGGTGATGTCGAACCAGATCCAGCCGCCGTCCTCGAACGGTGCCAGTTCCACCTCGAGTTCGACCGCGGCATCGCCGTCGGCAAATTCCTTGCCTTCCACGTGAATTCGCGAGGAGTCCGCCTTGGAACGGTAGACATCGACGCGGCCGTGTCCGGACAGTTCGAGCCGAAGGACCACAGATTTCAGGATGGACCAGCGACGCCAGTAGCTGGCGGGGAACGCGTTGAAGTACGTGGCGAAGGAGACCTCTGTCTCGGCTCCGAGCGCGACGGACGTACGCGAGGTGGAGTGAGCCCGACGACTGTTGGTCGAAGCTTCCTCCAGGTACAGCGTGCGAACGTCGAGTGGTTCGCCGGCGCGGGGAAGGATGATCCGAGAGAGCAGGGACTTGCCGAGGTAGGTCACCTCGTCGCCGGTGACGGCGTCTTCGCCTTCGAGTAGATGACGTGCGTTCATTCGTTCTCCCCTGCCAATTCCGCACCCGTTTCGAGATGCGGGCGCAGGGTGTTCTCGAACATGGTCAGCGCGCTGGCGATTGCCATGTGCATGTCCAGGTACTGGTAGGTGCCGAGACGTCCACCGAAGAGGACCTTGTTCTCCGCGGTCTCCTTCTTGGCGCGTGAGCGGTACGCGGAGAGCTTCTCGCGATCCTCGGGCGTGTTGATCGGGTAGTACGGCTCGTCCTTCGCCTCCGCGGCACGTGAGAACTCACGCATGATGACGGTCTTGTCGGCCGGGTACTCGCGCTCCGGGTGGAAGTGACGGAACTCGTGGATGCGGGTGAACGGGACGTCCGCGTCGTTGTAGTTCATGACGGGGGTGCCCTGGAAGTCCCCGGTGGGCAGAACCTCGGTCTCGAAGTCGAGGGTGCGCCATCCGAGCGAACCTTCGGAGTAGTCGAAGTAGCGGTCGAGCGGGCCCGTGTAGATGACAGGTGCGTCGGGGCTGGCGGTGCGAAGTTCGTCGCGGACGTCGAAGTAATCGGTGTCGAGGCGGACCTCGATCTTCGGATCCTTTGCCATGTTCTCGAGCCACGCCGTGTAGCCGTCGACGGGCAGACCCTCGTACGTGTCGTTGAAGTAGCGGTTGTCGAAGTTGTAGCGGACCGGCAGGCGGCTGATGTTCGCCGCGGGCAGCTCGGTGGGGTCGGTCTGCCACTGCTTTGCGGTGTAGTCACGCACGAATGCTTCGTAGAGCGGGCGTCCGATCAGGGAGATCGCCTTCTCTTCGAGGTTGGAGGCATCCTTCGAGTCGATCTCGCTGGACTGCTCGGCGATGAGGGCGCGTGCTTCTTCGGGCGTGAAGTACCGACCGAAGAACTGCGACACGAGGCCGAGTCCCATCGGGAACTGGTACGCCTGTCCCTTGTGCAGCGCGAAGACGCGGTGCTGGTAGTTCGTGAACTCCGTGAACTGGGTGACGTAGTCCCAGACCTTCTTGTTGGAGGTGTGGAACAGGTGGGCACCGTACTTGTGGACCTCGATGCCGGTCTCCGGCTCTGCCTCCGAGTATGCGTTTCCCCCCAGGTGGTGACGGCGATCCAGCACCAGCACGCGCTTACCCAGTTGGGTAGCGGCACGCTCGGCGATGGTCAGCCCGAAGAATCCCGAACCGACGACGATCAGGTCGTACTGGGCACGGGCGGTCTCTGAATTTGCAGCGGTCACGATGAACCAGGGTATCGGACCTGTTCGGAAGCCGAGGGTTGGATGCGTCACCAGGGCCGATGCGGCAAGTCAGGACGCTGCGAGACCGATCAGACCCACGGCACTCGGCACACCCGTCGCATCGAAACCGATGGTGATCGGTTCGTCGACCGGAAAGTGCGCGGGAAGAAGAAGGAGTCCCTCCGACGCGCAGCGTTCGAGAAGTGCTCGGCGGGTGTCCCTGGCGATGTCGGGGTCAGCGTCACCGCCCTGGCTGAGGTCCGGGTACAGAAACTGAATCGGATGGTGGATCACGTCGCCGGAGATGACGGCGCCACCGTCGGCGGTGCGAATCTCGATCACGATGTGACCCGGCGTGTGACCGGGCGCGCTGCGCACGACGACGCTTGTGCCTTCGGACTCGGCCAGGACATGGCCGTCGTCGACTGCCGCCCACTTCGCCCCGTCCAGAACGGGACGGACGCTGTCCTCGAAGGTCTGCGCGAGATCCGAGACCACTCCTTCGTGTGGACCGTCGGCGGCCAGTTGTTGGAGCGCGGCCAGTTCGGTGCGGTCGAAAATGTAGGTCGCGCGGGGAAAGGTGGGCCGCCAGGTTTCGGCGTCGAGGTTGGTGTTCCAACCACAGTGGTCGGGGTGCAGATGTGTGCTGACCACCAGATCCACGTCGTCCACGGCAACGCCGGTGGCTGCGAAGCGCGAGAGGTAGTCGGTGCCGAACATGTGATGCGGCAAGAGGTTCGGCCGGTGCTTGCTGTTGCCGTTGCCGGTGTCGACGACGATCGCCTTGCCGCCGATCTCCACCAGGTAGGTGTGGATGGCAAGCACGAGGTCACCACTACCCTCGTCGAAGAACTCCGGTGTCAGCCGCGCCGACGCTTCACTGATCTCGGCCTCACTCGCCTGGGGAAAGAGCTCTCGCGGCGGAAACGGCCAGTGCGCCAGCTCTGTCAGTTGGGTGACGCGTGCCGACCCGACGTCGATGGTGAAGCTCATCAGTGTTTGCCTTCCGAACAGCTCGATACCGCTTGTGGGCACACACAAAGGCACCCACCGAAATGCTCGGTGGGTGCCTGGTCGGTGTCAATGGTTTTCGACGCCGGTGATCAAAGACTCTTCGCGATGATGCCCTTCATCACTTCGTTGGCGCCGGCGTAGATCTTCTGGACGCGGGAGTCCTCGTACATGCGCGCGATCGGGTATTCACGCATGTAGCCGTATCCGCCGTAGAGCTGCACGCACCGGTCGACGACGGCGCATTGCTGCTCGGTGAGCCAGTACTTGACCATCGCGGCGTCTGCGCCGTCCAGCTCGCCGTTGAGGTGATCCTCGATGCAGTTGTCGAGGAAGACACGGCAGGTGCGTGCGATCGTCTGGCACTCGGCCAGCTCGAAGGCGGTGTTCTGGAACTCGAAGAGACTGTGCCCGAACGCTTGACGCGCCTTGGTGTATGCGACGGTCTCCTCGACCGCACGCTCGATGGTGCCGATGGCCTGCGCGCCGATGATGAGGCGTTCCTGCACCAACTGCGCCATCAGTTGACCGAAACCGAGACCCTCGGACTCGCCGAGGAGATTCGAGACCGGAACGCGAACGTCGGTGAAGGACAGCTCGGACGTATCGGCGCCGTGCTGACCGACTTTGTCGAGCACGCGGCCGACGGCAAAGCCTTCGCAGTCACGAAGATCCACGATCAAGAGCGAGACTCCCTTGGCCCCGGCCTTGGGATCGGTCTTGACGGCGAGCACGATCATGTCGGCGCTGCCACCGTTGGTGATGAAGGTCTTCGACCCGTTCACTACGTAGTGGTCACCGTCGCGGATCGCGGAGGTGGTGATGGCCTTGAGGTCGGAACCTGTTCCGGGTTCGGTCATTCCGATGGCGCCGAGGATTTCACCCGTGGCCATGCCAGGCAGCCAGGCCTTCTTCTGCTCTTCGTTGCCGTACTCGAGGACGTAGTGGGCGACGATGCCACTGTGCACCGAGTTGCCGAGTGCGTAGTCACCGCAATAGCCCTGCGCCTCGAAGACAGCGAGATCGTGCGCGAAAGTTCCACCGCCCCCGCCGTATTCCTCGGGAATCGAGCAGCACAGCAGGCCGAGCTTGCCGGCTTCGAGCCACACGGATCGGTCGACGCGATGCTGAGCGTCCCACTGCTCACGCTTGGCGATCAGTTCACGATCGAAGAAACCACGGGCCAGTTCGGCTACTGCGGTGATCTCGTCGTCGTGCCACGACGGCTTGCGCTTGGTCGCCATGATCAGACCCGCTTCAGCAGGGCTGCGAGTGCCTGTCCGCCGCCGATGCACATGGTGACGATGCCGAATTCGAGGTCGCGCCGGACCATGTCGCGGGCCGCGCGCAGGGTCAGGATGGCTCCGGTGGCGCCGACCGGGTGTCCGAGGGCGATTGCTCCGCCGTACGGGTTGGTCTTCTCCGGATCCAGGCCACTGTCACGGATGACGGCGATGGCCTGCGAAGCGAACGCCTCGTTGACCTCGGCGGTGCCGATGTCGGAGGGCTTCAATCCTGTTTGCGCAAAGAGCTTTTCGAGAGCGAGCACGGGAGCGTAGCCCATCAGGCCGGGCTCCATGGCTGCTGTCGTGACTGTTTCGAGCGTGACCAGTCCGGTGAGGCCGCGCTTGGCTGCCTCGGTGCCCGTCGCGAGGACGAGTGCGCCGGCGCCGTCGTTGATGCCCGACGCGTT
The DNA here is from genome assembly GCF_042738325.1 of Rhodococcus sp. NPDC059969. NCBI lineage: Bacteria > Bacillati > Actinomycetota > Actinomycetes > Mycobacteriales > Nocardiaceae > Rhodococcus > Rhodococcus sp. NPDC059969. The sequence continues at coordinate 335,215 of NZ_JBHWUF010000001.1, forward strand.
ACCGGCAGTGACGGATCCGCCCTCTTCGAATGCGGGGCGCAACTTGGCGAGGGTTTCGACGGTGGTTCCGGGCTTGGGATGCTCGTCCTCGGTGACTGTGACGGAGCGCCGACCACCGGTCTCGACGGGAGTGATTTCCTCGGCGAATGCTGCCTTCGCTGCGTCGGTAGCGGCGCGGCGCTGCGATTCGACGGCGAACTCGTCCTGCTGCTCGCGGCTGACGCCGTACTTGCGGGCGACGGCTTCGGCGGTGCGGCCCATGTGGGCTTTGCTGAACGGGTCGGTGAGCATGGCGACGGTGCCGTCGACGAGGCTGCGATCGCCGAGCTTGTAGCCGGATCGGGCAGCGAAGTCGTAGAACGGCATGCGGGACATGCTCTCGTCGCCGCCGGCGAGGGTGATGGCAGCTGCGCCCCAGCGCATCTGCATCGCCGCAGACCACACGGCCTGCAGGCCGCTGCCACAGAGGCGGTTGACGGTGTAGGCGGGGACGTTCTCGGGCAGCCCGGCGGCGATGCCCACGCGTCGTGCGTTGTAGGCGTCGGGGCCGACCTGGCCGATGCAGCCCATGACGACCTCGTCGATGTCTTCGGGTGCAACGCCGGCGCGGCTCAGCGCGGCCTTGGCTGCTGCGGCGCCCAGCTCGTGTGCGGGGACGTCCTTGAAGACGCCGCCGAAGCTACCGACGGGGGTCCTGGCCCCGTCGACGATGACGATCGGTTCGGGTGTGGTCATGATTGTCCCCATCTGCTGTGCTCACGTCGATTTCTTCGTCCGTGGCCGATACTAGGACATCGAAGTATCTCGCAGATGGGGACGTTGGTGTCAGGGTGTGGGAGCGCTCTCGGCCACCGGTACGACCTCGGTCTCAGTGGCTTCGGCGTCTTCGGGGTCTTTGTCGTTCCGATAGCGGTAAAGCCCGATACCCACGAGGATCGCTGCGAGTCCCAGGGACACGAACATCTGACTGCGAGTCGAGTCCAGAGTGAGCATGCCGATGCAGAGCGCGATGATGGCTGCGATCGTGGCGTAGGTCAGGTACGGGAAGAACCACATCTTCAGCTCCAGCTCCTGGCCCGACGCTTCGAGCTTGCGGCGAGTGCGCAGCTGGGACACCGAGATGACGAGCCAGACGAACAGCGCGATCGCACCGGAGGAGTTGACCAGGAACAGGAAGACCTTGTCCGGGGAGAGGTAGTTCATGCCGACGGTCAGGAAGCCGACGATCGTCGAGACCAGAACCGCGCGCATGGGTACGCCGGTCTTCTCGATACGTGAGAGCGACTTGGGGGCGTCGCCGCGGCCGGCGAGGGAGAAGATCATGCGGCTCGCGGTGTAGAGACCGGAGTTGAGGCAGGACAGAACCGACGTGAGGACGACGACGTCCATGATGTTGCCTGCGGCCGGAATGCCGTACGAGTCCATGACGGCGACGTACGGGCTGAGCGCGACGGACGCGCTGTCCCAGGGAAGCAGCGTGACGACAACGGCGATCGAGCCGATGTAGAAGATGAGGATTCGCCAGACGACGGATTTGACGGCTGCGCGAACGGCTTCGAGCGGGTTGGCCGATTCACCGGCGGCGATGGTCGCGATTTCGGCGCCGAAGAACGAGAACACGACCACAAGGACTGCGGCGAGCATGGCTCCTGTTCCGTTCGGCAGGAAACCGCCGTGACCGGTCAGGTTGGTCATTCCCGGTGCTTCGACGCCCGGCATCCATCCGCAGATCGCCACGACACCCATGCCGAGGAACGCGATGATGGCGACGACCTTGATGGACGCGAACCAGAACTCGAACTCACCGAAGGACTTGACCGAGATGATGTTGGTCAGCGTCAGCACGATCATCAGAATCAATGCCCAGGTCCACTGGGGAACGCCGGGAACCCAGCGATTCATGATGAGGGCACCGGCGGTGGCCTCGATGCCGAGCACGATGATCCAGAACCACGCGTACAGCCAGCCGATCGAGAAGCCCGCCCAGCGGCCGATGGCCTTGTCGGCGTACGACGAGAACGAACCGGTTTCCGGCGACGCTGCCGACATCTCACCGAGCATGCGCATCACGAGGATGACGACGACGCCGGCGAGTGCGTAGGAAATCAGGACGCCTGGGCCCGTCTCCTGGATCGCCACACCGGAGCCGACGAACAGTCCGGCGCCGATGACGCCCGCGATCGCAATCATCGACAGATGCCGCTTCTTCAGCGTGTGCTGAAGTGCGGGCGGTTCTGTACTGGACATCAGTACTCCTCGTTGGCTGTTCGGGACGTGGATCTCGGTGACGCTCTGCTGGAGCGCAATTTCGATAGCGCCAGTGTCGGACCTTCGGCAAGCTCGCGTCAGGCTCCACTTTGTACAAACGTGACCGCAGGCACTACAAAGTGGCGGGTTCGGGGTGCCAGACTGGACCCATGCCCATCACGCTCCGTCAACTCTGTGCGACCGAACAGTTCGGCCTTCGCGTCCTGGCTGGGCACGACCAGCTCGATCGCACCCTGACCTGGGCACATGTCTCCGAACTTCCCGATCCGACGCCTTTCCTCGACGGCGGTGAACTACTGCTCATCACCGGGGTGTCACTACCGACGACGGCCGCGGAAACGACCCGATTCGTACGAACCCTGGTTGCGGCCGGAATTGCCGGAATCGGTTTCGGAACCGGCCTCGGATACGAGCAGGCGCCGCAGACTCTGGTGGATGCGGCCACCCGTTTCAGTGTGCCCCTACTCGACGTCCCTTTGCGAACACCTTTCATCGCCCTGACCAAAGCGGTGTCGAAGGCGCAATCCGACGACGACATGAAAGCGCTGCGCAGCAACTACCAGAGCCTGCGGCGACTACTTCAAGCTGCGGTGACGGTCAACGGCACCCGGGCGGTCGTACGACGGGTGGCGGAATTGATCGGCGGATGGGCAGCACTGCTGGACTCGGCCGGTCATACCGTCGAGATCTCGCACACCGCCGCGGCCGCGGGAATCGAGCGAACGGCCCCTGAGCGCGATGCTCGCCCGATGGAGGTCAGCTTCCTCACGAGTGAGAACGAGGACGTCATCTCCCATCCCCTGCTGACGTCGAGGGGAAAGCTGATGGGATACCTCGTCGCCGGTTGCCCTGGCGCCGTCGGTTCGCTGAATCAGGGCATCGTCATCGCAGCCGCATCTCTGCTCACCTTGATGACGGCTCGGACCCGAGATGCGCAGTTGACGATGAACCACTTGCGCACCGTTGCGATGCATCAACTGTTCGAAGGCCAGAATGCGCTCGCCCGCAACATCTCCGGTGAACTATGGGGAGGATTTCCGGTCGAACCTTTCCAGGTCTTCCACGTAGCGGGTCCCAGCGGCCTGCTCGAGAGCGTGTCCGTCTCACTGCTCGACGGCCTCAGCCGCGATCTGGCGTTCGGCATCACCGACGGTGCACTGATTGCCGTCGTCTCGGCTACCGACAGCGGGCGAATCCTCGCCCGTGTCAACGAAATCGACGTCACCGTCGGCGTGTCGGACATGCTGTGGTGGGACGATCTCTCGCGCGCCAGACGCCAAGCAGCGCAAGCAGCAGCCGAGGCCGGTGCCCGCAACCTGCCTTCGATGCGGTTCGCCGAACTCTCGGAGAGCGGATTGTCCGCATTTCTCGACCAGGATCGCTCGACGGCATTCGCGGCGGCACACTTGCGCCCGCTTCTGGAAGCGAAGGGCGGTAGCGATCTCTACCGGACCTTGGCCATGTGGCTGGCACACAACGGGGTGGGCGACGCCGCAGCAACAGCGCTGAATATTCATCGACATACGTTGCGCAGCAGACTCGCTCGGATCGAGAGCCTTCTTCAGCTCGATCTCGGCTCCCCCACGGAACGCGCGGAGTTGTGGCTCGAGTACCGTCTGCTCGGCGACGCTCCGACCATCTGACAAGTCGACCGATATCCCCTGAAGCGACCTGAAGGGCCCCCACCGGATTGCGGCGGAGACCCTTCAGAGTCGATACGTGCGAGTCGCTACCGACCGACCTTCCCCTAGCTTCCGCCCGTCGGTATCCACTCGCGGAGCACGTTGGCATCAACTACCTGCGCACCCAAAACCTTTGTCCAGATGATGGTTCCGTTTTCGTAGACACGGAAAGTGCCTGCTTCGGAGGGCAACTGCATCTCCGGGCCGACAGGAGCACCGAGAGAGCCGGTTTCACCGCCGAGCTCCCGATACTTCTTCTCGATCTGCGTCTCCGTAACCGTACCCGATGGATCCAGGGATTGCGAATTGGATTCCGGCACTGTCGATTCCGAATCCGGTGCCACTACCACACCGGCACCGTCACCGATGGTGAACCAGTCCGATTTCAGGCCGAGTTTCTGACGGAATTGCATTCCGGTGGCACCGACCGTGCCGCCTGTACCGACCACCTCGACTGCCGTCACTCGTCCACCGTCGGTGCCGAACCCGTTGCGCGAGAGAATCTTGAGTGATTGCAGCTCGCCGACGCCGAAGGCGTCCGCAATCTGCCCTGCGGTCAGATTCACGGTCCAATCGTGATTGGGAGACAGCGCGTCGCCAAGATCTTCGACGGCCGGGAACTCACCGCCGGAGCTGTAACCTCCTGTGGACGAAGAGAATTCAGTGGCTACGATCTTGCCGTCACGTGACAGAACGGCGCCGGCGGTGGAGCGAACCGCTTCGGTGGTGCGGGGATCTTCCTTGCCCGCCCCGCCGTACACCTGGCAGTCCTGCGTGTCGCAGGTGTCGGCGTACGAGGACCGATGTTCGGTTGCAGCATACGAGCGCGCTGCCACGGCTTGAGCCCGGAGTGCTTCGGCCCCACCGGAATCCGCCCATTCCGCCTTTGCCTCCACCGGCACTACGCCGAGCAGGTAATCCTCCATGTCGAGAAGATTCACCGTCCGCGCCGAGCCGTTGTCGAGCACTACGCCGAGGGCACCACGATAGGGCGCGTCGTTGTCGCACAGCTTCAGGAACTGGTCGGCGGGTCGATCAGGACCGAGATCCACCGGGTCCACCCACGGATGATCGGTGACCGCTTCCCAGACGACCCCACCACCACATCCACTGGTGACGACCACCTGTGCACCGCCACCGGGCAGTGCAGTGAGGTGGGCAGCCTCGCCGGGCGCGGTGCGCTGGCCGTTGACCACCAGGCCGGCGTCGGAGTAGACGTCGAGCGTCGAGTTGTCCTGGGCCGTGAGCCGCACACTCATCTGCGCGGGCGGAATGGAGTCCAGGACAGTTCCGCCGTAGTAGTGACTGAGGATTCGCTCGCCGGACCACCCGTCATTCTTGGCGTAGCCGTAAGCGCCCCACTGACCCATTCCCCGGCCGTGTCCGTTGCCGTGACCGGAGAGCGTGAATTGTGTATCGGCGGCGACGGCGTGCAAAATCGACGGCTCGTCAGCGCGGATTTGCGTGAAACCTCCGATCGCGACGCCGAGTGCGAGAGCTGGAACGAGTCCGAGGACCGAGACCCGCATCAGTGAGGTTCGCCTCCCGGGTCCGCCCACCAGAAAGCGACCTGCGCGACCGGACACAGGCTTCTTACCTGCAGTTCCGCTTCTTCCGCTTCTCGCCATCAATGCTCTCCTCATCGCTACCGGCCTCACGAGTCCGCGAAGTCGGTACTCCGCGCGCAGGCCAGTCCACAACGATTTAACTAAAGTCTCACCCTAAGGTTGAGCGTTATGGACTTTTGTGACTAGTGTGGCAAGAGTGTTTGGAGTTAGCAACACCAGTCACACGAGTCACACCAGCATCACGAGTTGCAGACGTACGCGTCCGAAAACTGGAGTTCAACCCCAGAACATGGCATCCGACCTGCTCGGATCCGGTTTTGAAGGATTCCGTTCACGGCCGTCATCGGCCCTGAAGTTCGCTCGCAAGTAACTACAACCGAGGAGTAATCCCTTGCCACACCGTCGACCGAAGCCCTCGCTCGTACTCGGGGCTGTAGCCGCAGTGGCTGTCGCAAGTCCTTTTGCGGTCTACGGCTTCACGAGCACTACGTCCGATGTACGTTCCGCGAACGAAACGACGTCAGTAGCAGTGCCGACCCAGATCGCAGAGGTGCTCCTCGCGTCGGTGCCCGACATCATCATTCCGGTCAAGGAGCTGACCGGTCTCGATCTCCCCGACATCAACCTCGGTGATCTGAGAAACCTCAAGCTCCCGACCGAAATCCCGCTACCTCCCGGGGTCACGCTGCCGACCGAGCTGTTCCCGGCACCCGCTGCTCCCGGCGGCCCGACCGAGACCGCTCCGGTTCCTTCCCTGGAAGAGCCAGGCGCAGTGGTCAAGGAAGTCACCCGCGACACTCCGTTCAGCATGGTCGCGTTGACCTCGGACACGATCGCCTCGGCGCAGTCCAAGGTCCGCGCCCTCGCCGAAGACGGCACCTGGGGCCCGTGGTTCACCCCTGACGCCATCGACTCCGCCAGCTCGGATCAGGCCACCAACTCCGGTACCGCCACCGAACCGGTCTTCGTCGGCGCCACCAAGTCCATCCAGATCCTCACTCCGCAGGGTGCCGCTGCCCCCGCAGCCGAGGCTGTGCCGGTTCCGGCTCCGGAAGCAGCACCCGTGCCGGAAGCCGCACCGGCTCCGGAAGCCGCACCCGCTGAGGCGCCTGCGCCTGCTGAAGCACCCGCGGCCACCGGCGAACTCGGGTACACCCCAGCTTCGGTGTCCAAGCCGCTTCGCCAGGTGACGACGGCGGCAGATGCCGTCACCGCCGTGTTGATCGACCCGGGCGCCAGCGAGGCAGACAGCAATCTGCAGGCGGTCGCAGCGCCGCTCGGCGGCAGCGGACCGTCCGTCATCACCCGCGCACAGTGGGGAGCAGACGAGTCACTTCGGTGCGACTCCCCCACGTACGACGACTTCATCGGCGGCGCGACCGTTCACCACACCGCGGGTAGCAACAACTACACCAAGGAAGAATCGGCCGGCATCGTCCGCTCGATCTACGCCTACCACGCACGGACTCTCGGCTGGTGCGACGTCGGATACAACGTCCTCGTCGACAAGTACGGTCAGACCTTCGAAGGCCGCGCAGGCGGACTCGACAAGGCAGTGCAGGGCGCACACGCCGGCGGATTCAACGAGAACACCACCGGTATCGCGATGATGGGTGACTACTCGACCGTCGAGCCTTCGCAGGCGACGCTCAACGCCGTCGGCAAGTTCCTCGGTTGGAAGCTCGGCCTGGCCGGCCTCGACCCGAAGGGCCGAACGACTATGTACTCCGAGGGCACCGAGTTCACGCCGTACCCGCAAGGCGCAGCAGTCGATCTGCCGATCATCTTCGCGCACCGCGACGTCGGAAACACGGCTTGCCCTGGCGATGCCGCATACGCACACATGAACGACATCCGGAACATCGCGGCCGCGAACATCGGGGGATCGTTGAACCCGTCGAACCCCTCCAATCCGTCGACGCCTGCGCCCAAGCCGACCACTCCGGTCGACACGGTCACCGGTGGCACCGGATCGTCGATCCCGGATCTGGTCACCCAGATTCTGAAGATCACTGACAATTCACCGCTTGCGCAGAAGTGGATCGCCGAAGGTGGTGACCTCGGACGCCTCGGCCAGGCGCTGTCCGGAATCCTGCAGGCGAAACTCGGCAACCAGGGTGCGTTGTTCCAGAACGGCGCTGTTTACACCTCACCCAACGGCGGAGTGTTCACCGTGCTCGGCGAGATCTTCAAGTCGTGGCAGAGCTTCGGTTCCGACGCTGGTGAACTCGGATTGCCGATCTCGGACGAGTACTCGATCCCGGACGGCCTGCGCAGCGACTTCGAGAACGGTTCGCTGATCTTCAACCAGATCACCGGCATGGTCACCAAGGTCCTCAAGACCTACAACGAAACCTTTGCCCAGGAAATGGCCAACAGCGCGCCTGTCGGCTGACAGCCGAGCAGTACACGTCCTCGGGCGCTGGTGGGTTCTACGACCACCAGCGCTCGAGGACTTTTGCGACCCCGTTCTCCGAATTGGTGTCCGTGACCTCGTCCGCTGCGGCTTTGGCTTCGGGGTGAGCGTTCCCCATAGCCACGCCGAGGCGTGCCATCCCCAGCATCGGGATGTCGTTGGGCATGTCCCCGAAGGCAACCAGACCCGACAGGTCGAAACCGAACCGCTCCGCGGCGGCAACCAGTCCCGATGCCTTCGTGATTCCCGGCGCCGAAAGTTCGATCAGTCCGTTCTCGGTGGAGTACGTCATGTCGGCGAGCGCACCGACGTGTGGGGCGAGCGTGTCGTACATCGCCGTGCTGGTCATGCCCGGACGACGAATCAGGAGTTTGACGGCAGGCGCCGCAAGCACTTCGTCCTCGGACATCTCGGTGTTGTCCGGATTGAGCCAGGCGTGTTCGTAATCCGGTGAGCTGACGAACTGCGGAGTGGCGGCGTCATGTGCGCTCTCCCCCACCCGTTCCGCGGCCAAACCCGACCCGGGGAGTGCAACCAGAGCCAGTTCGGAGAGTTCGGTGAGTGCGTCCACCGACAAGGTCGCGGCACTGAGGACGCGGTCGGCGTAGCTGTCGTACACAACGGCTCCGTTGGCACAGACGGCGAGTGGCGCGTATCCCAAGCCTTCGACGACGGGCGAAATCCAACGCGGAGGACGCCCGGTTGCCAGTAGGAACGGCGTGCCGGATTCGACGACGGCATGCACGACGGCGCGGGTGCGGGCGCTGACCAACTCGTCGTGATCGATCAGGGTGCCGTCGACATCGGAGGCGACCAAGGTCGGGCGGTCAGGGCTGATACGACGGTCTGGGCTCACACCGCCATTGTGCCCGTCCGGTACGACGGTCTCGTTCAGCGCGCCCGCTTCGCGCGTCCGCACCGCACCGGACATCGCGAAACCTCGAGAGATTCGCACAAATCGCATTTCAGTCCGACCGGTCTGGTATCTATTGCGGGAGAACACGACTTTCACAAAGGGAGAAACGCCCATGTCCGTGCCGCCCGATCTGCCCCCGCCGCCCTACGGGAACTCCCAGCCCTATGGGAACTCCCAGCCTTACGGGAACTCGCAGCCTCAATTCCAGGTGCCTCCGCCGCAACCGCATCCTGAGAAGAAGTCGAGGAAGTGGCCGTGGATTGCCGGTGCGGTCGTCGTGTTGCTCGTCGTCGCAGGCCTCCTCGGTGGACGCGACAAGGACGACTCGAAGTCCACCGCTGCACCGACCACCACCGCTGCACCGACTACCACTGCTTCTACGACGCCTGCAGCTGTCGCACCGATCGTCAGTGCGCCGCCCGCTGCTCCCGCCCCGCCGTCCAGCAAGGTGGCGGCGCCCACGACGACCACTTACCAGGCGCCTGCACCTGTGGTCACTCCGACAGTTGCGCCTGCCCCGGCCAGGCCGCAGGTCAGTTCCGGTCAGCGGAACGCCGTCCGATCTGCCCAGCAGTACATCGACATGACTGCCTTCTCCCGTAGCGGACTGATCGAACAGCTCGAGTACGAAGGGTTCTCCACCGAGGATGCGACGTACGCGGTGGATAATTTGAACGCGGACTGGAACAAGCAGGCTGCACTGAGCGCCGAGCAATACCTCGAGATGACGTCGTTCTCCAGGTCCGGACTGATCGAGCAGCTCGAATACGAGGGCTTCACGAGTGAGCAGGCCGAGTACGGAGCTGACGCCGTGTACTGACGCATCAGCGCACCGCGCCCTTCTCTCAGCGCGTCCGCTTCGCTCGTTCCTGTGCGTCCATTGCGGCGGCTTCCTCCGGTGTGGGTGCACCACCGCCGAGTCGACGAGGCACCCGGTAAGCCCCGGGCTCGTGCACGAACCCGTCCTGCACGTGGCGCAGGATTGCATCCATCTCGATGCGCAGGATCTCGCTCAAGGCTTCGGCGGGTTCGACCGGATCGATCGGTGCGCCCACTTCCACCGAGATCGGGAAGTGATTGCGGCCCAGATTCTTCGGTCCGCCCTTGGTGACGATCCGCTGGGCGCCCCAGACGATCAGCGGAATGATCGGAACACCGGCGTCGATGGCCATCCGAGCTGCCCCGGATTTCATTTCCTTGATCTCGAAGCTCCGGCTGATCGTCGCCTCCGGGTAGACGCCCACCAACTCGCCCCGCTTCAGGGCGTCGACTCCGGCTCGATACGCCTGCGCTCCGGCAGAGCGATCGACTTCGATGACTCCGCATCCACGCATGAGGAAGCCGAGTACCTTGTTGTCCGCCAACTCGGCCTTGGCCATCACCCTGAGCTTGCGTTTTGCAGTGCCGACCGCCAGAGCGGCCGGGATGAAATCGAGGTAGCTCGTGTGGTTGATCGCGATGACGGCGCCACCGGACACCGGGACGTTCTCAGTCCCGGTGCGGGTGACCTTCACACCCTGGAAACCGCTCAGACCACGCGCGACTACCTCGACGGCGGTGTAAACGGGTTCGAAGGACATCGGTCAGCCTTCGGACTTCCGCGCCTCGCGTGCTTTGGCTTTTGCCGCGGCTTCGTCGGCGTCCATCTTGTCCGCCTGCTCGAGCGTCGGCGCGCTGCCACCGAGGCGGGCAGGCACCCAGTACTCACCTGCCGGATGGTCGTAGTTCTTCTGCAGATCGAGCAGCAACTCCTGCATTGTCGAGTGCAGCTTCGCCGTCAGCTCACTCGCCGGCTCGAAGGGCGCGATCGGCTCGCCGACGGCAATGGAGATAGGAGTGTTGGTGCGGCCCAAACGCTTCGGATAACCCTTCGTCCAGACGCGCTGAGCGCCCCAGATGACGACGGGAACGATCGGGACGCCCGCCTCGATCGCCATCCGGGCGGCACCGGACTTGAATTCCTTGATCTCGAAGCTCCGACTGATCGTGGCTTCGGGGTACACGCCCACCAATTCGCCGCGCTTGAGGAAATCGACGGCTGCCTTGTAGGAGTCTGCGCCGGCCCCGCGATCGACCGGGATGTGCTTGAGGGCCCGCATGATCGGTCCGGAGATCTTGTTGTCGAAGACTTCCTTCTTGGCCATGAACCGGATGTAGCGCTTCGGGGTCCGCGCCGGCAGTCCCGCATACGTGAAGTCCATGTACCCGGTGTGGTTGATCGCGATCACGGCGCCACCGGACGCCGGGATGTTCTGCTCTCCCTTGACGGAGAACTTCAGGCCCTCGAAAGCGAAGACGGTACGGGCGATGCCGATGACTGTTCTGTAAACGGGATCCACAGTTCGCTAGCGTAGACGGGAATCCGTGATCTGACCCGCAGCAGTTCTGGGGTGGATGTTGGTCAGAATGTCGCAAAAGGGGCGTACGAACGAATGAAGTCGGCAGGACGAGCGGCAGTGGGGGCAGTCGCACTCGCCATGACGTTGGCGATAACCGCATGTGAGGACGACGGACGGACGGGAATCCTGACGGACGAACCTTCGCCTCCGACGACGGAAACCACGACGACAACCACTCTCGCACCCACGACGACTATTGCGCCCGCCGCGCCGGTCGCGCCACCGCCGGTTGGTGACGTACCCGGCAATCCGGCCGCTGCGCCGGCCTTGGCAGCCTGGGCGACGGACCTGGTGTCTTTGGACGTGGACGCGCTCACCAACGCGTGCTGGACGATCCCGCCCACAACGATCGCCGACCGATATTCGGATGTGCCCGCCATCTTGACGGCCATCTCAGCACCAGGTATCGACGGCCAGTACGCGGTCACGTGGAGTGGCGGCGGGCTCTCCGTCGCCGCCAAGCGCTCGGAGATCGCCTCCGGATATGCGTGCCCGTTCGTCTTCCCTGCGGGGCAATCCAATTTCTACACCCCGGCCGACGCTTCCCATGCCGTCGTCAGGTTTCTCTCACGCGCCACGGGACGGCCGGTCAATACCCGCGACGTCGAGACGTTCTATCCGCTGATCTGCCCCGGCAACAGCCCGTGGGATCCGGACGGCACCGGCGCCACCGGCCAGCCGCCACTCAAGCTCGATCCGAATCAGCTGGCCGGTATCAAGTCTTTCGACGCCGAAGCTGCAACAGTCACTCCGGTTCGCGGCGACTACGTCCGTGTCACCCTGCCCGTCAGCGACGGAACCGGTAACTCACGCTCGATGCAGTTCACCCTGTCGATCGGCCCCGAGGGATATTGCCTCGGGGCCGCGACCTGAACTGTTCCGGTCAGGAACCGAACGGAAGGAAATCGCTCGAACCAGCACTGCCGGAACCGAGGCTGCCTGAGCCACCGCCGGTTGCAGCCTTGATCTGAATTGCGTGGGCAGTCGAGGTCGAGCCCGTGAATCCGGCTGCGCCGCTGTAAATTGCCGTGATCGAGTGCGTGCCAGTTGTCGTGAAGGTGTGGTTGAGCGCCGCGATCCCGTTGACCACCGCAACAGCGTCACCGATCGGGGTGTCCCCATCCATGAACTGCACGGTTCCACCGTTCTGCACCGAACTGACAGCCGCCGACAGGGTCACCGACTTGTTCACGACGGCATCGGCAGGCACCGTCACCACAGTTTCCGTGGTGACATCCGAAGGCGCAGGATCCGTCACATTCACCGTTCGAGCCTGCGCCGAAGACCCGATTACACCGGCTCCGCCCGAGTACACCGCCGTGATGCTGTGTGCACCAGCAGAATTAAATGTATGCGACAGACCAGCAACTCCGGCCGTCACCGCTGAAGGACCGCCGATTGCAACGCCGCCGTCGTAAAACTGCACGGTACCGACACCGACAGCGTCATCCGACGACGTCCGGACGGATGCCCACAAGTCTTTCGCCACACCAGTTTTGGCGTCGGTGGGGACATTCAGTTCAACTACGGATTCCTGGTCGGCAACGCTGACCTGAACAGACTTCGCACTCGCAACCGAGTTCTTGAATCCGGCGCCCGCAGTGAAATCAGCGGTAATGCTTTGCGCACCAGCAGCATCGAACGCATGCGACAGCGTCGCAACACCCGAAGCAACTGCAACCGGCGAACCGATCGCCGTGCCGTTCGACTTGAACTGCACCGTGCCCACAGCAGTGTTCGGAGCAACCGTCGCCGTCAGGTCAACCGCCGTACCCGTGATCGCCGTCGCGGGAACCGAGAGTGACGTCGTCGTCTCCACATCCACCGGAGCCGGATCCGAGACCGTCACCGTCTGAGCTGATGCCGACGAACTGACAAAGCCTGCACCGGCAGTGAAATCAGCCGTAACACTCTGAGCGCCAGCAACATCGAACGAATGACTCAATGTCGCAACACCGCCAGTCACTGCCACCGGGGAACCGATCGCCGTGCCGTTCGACTTGAACTGCACAGTGCCCACAGCAGTGTTCGGAGCAACCGTGGCCGTCAGGTCAACAGCAGTACCCGTGATTGCCGTAGCCGGAACCGACAGTGACGTCGTCGTCTCGACATCAACCGGAGCCGGATCAGAGACCGTCACCGTCTGAGCCGACGCCGACGAACTCACAAAGCCAGCACCAGCGGCGAAGTCAGCGGTAACTCTCTGAGCGCCAGCAGCATCGAACGCATGCGACAGAGTCGCGGTCCCACCGGAAACCGTCACCGGAGAACCGATCGCCGTGCCGTTCGACTTGAACTGCACAGTACCCACAGCAGTGTTCGGAGCAACCGTGGCCGTCAGATCAACCGCCGTACCCGTGATCGCCGTCGCGGGAACCGAGAGTGACATCGTCGTCTCGACATCAACCGGAGCCGGATCCGACACGGTCACCGTCTGAGCCGACGCCGAGGAACTCACAAACCCCGCGCCCGCAGTGAAATCAGCGGTAACACTCTGCACGCCAGCAACATCGAACGAATGGCTCAATGTCGCAACACCCGAGGAGACTGCAACCGGAGAACCGATCGCCGTGCCGTTCGACTTGAACTGCACCGTACCGACAGCGTTCGAGGGAGCAACCGTCGCGGTCAGATCAACCGCCGCACCGGTAATCGCCGCAGCCGGAACCGACAGTGACGTCGTCGTCTCGACATCAACCGGAGCCGGATCGGACACCGTCACCGTCTGAGCAGACGCCGACGAACTCACAAAGCCCGCACCGGCAGTGAAGTCAGCGGTAACACTCTGAGCGCCAGCGGTATCGAACGCATGCGACAGAGTCGCGGTCCCACCGGAAACCGTCACCGGAGAACCGATCGCCACACCATTCGACTTGAACTGCACAGAACCCACAGCAGTGCTCGGAGCCACCGTCGCCGTCAGATCAACCGCCGCACCGGTAATCGCCGTAGCC
>NZ_JBHWUF010000001.1:349517-357999 GCF_042738325.1 Rhodococcus sp. NPDC059969
GGAACCGAGAGTGACGTCGTGGTCTCGACATCCACCGGAGCCGGATCCGAGACCGTCACCGTCTGAGCCGACGCCGACGAACTCACAAACCCAGCACCAGCAGTGAAGTCAGCCGTAACACTCTGAGCGCCAGCAACATCAAACGCATGGCTCAGTGTCGCAACACCCGAGGAGACTGCAACCGGGGAACCGATCGCAACACCGTTGGACTTGAACTGCACAGTGCCAACAGCATTGTTCGGAGCAATCGTCGCCGTCAGATCAACCGCCGTACCCGTGACCGCAGTAGCCGGAACCGAGAGTGACGTCGTGGTCTCGACATCCACCGGAGCCGGATCCGAGACCGTCACCGTCTGAGCCGACGCCGACGAACTCACAAACCCAGCGCCGGCGGTGAAGTCAGCGGTAACACTCTGCGCACCAGCAACATCGAACGCATGCGACAGAACTGCAGACCCACCGGCAACAGTCACCGGGCTTCCGATTGCCGTGCCATTCGACTTGAACTGCACAGTGCCCACAGCGTTGTTCGGAGCAACCGTCGCGGTCAGATCAACAGCCGCACCCGTAACCGCCGTAGCCGGAACCGACAACGACGTCGTCGTCACCACATCCACCGGAACTGGGTTCGAGACTGCCACGTTCGCGGCGACGGATGTCGAACCCGCGTACGCCACCGCACTCGGCGTAAACACCGCCGTGACAGAACGTGAGCCAGCGGATCCAAAAGAGTGAGCCAATGTGGCCACACCACCGCTGACGGTGACAGGGGACCCGATATTGCTGCCGTTGTCCTTGAACTGGACAGTTCCTGGCACGTTGTTGGGCCCGACTGTCGCCGTCAGGTCTACCGACGAACCCACCGTCGCGGTGGCCGGCACCGACAGCGCAGTTGTGGTGTCGCGCTTGGCAACCGTCACCGATGGTCCCATGGTGGAATGATCTTCGGAGACTCCGAAACCACTGCTTCCCATCACGGTGCCCCTGGCGGTGACGCCACCACCGAGTGCACCGACCGCGCAAGAATCCGTGACGAGGTACGTCACGCTGAGTGTCCACGGATTGTTCCCGTTGACCAGCCACCCGGCATTGGTCACAGTGACTGACGTCGCCGAGACGGACGACGGAGTGATCGCCGACGTGGATCCTCGCGTCAGTTTCGCAGACCCCGTTTCGTACGTCAGGCAGGCGGGGTGCACATCGACGAAGGTGTTGATGTACCCGTCTATACCGGACTTGGTGAGGGCAGTTGTGTACGTGATCTTGTCACCGAGATACACGGTGTCGACGTTGGAACTGCGTGTGAACCGGTACTTGCCCTCGGAGACGGTTGCCGTCGCAGCAGAGGAGACGGTAACCGAGATGGAACCGACCGTGAGCAACGCCACCGAGGCGACGCCGACGAGCGCTATGCCACGACGAATCAGGTTACGCGACATGAAAACTTCTCCGACCTGAATCGCAGAACTCTTGGTGTGACATAGCTACTCCCGTCGACGGTATTCGAATACTGCAGATGCTGTGACCAGATCAGGAACCGAACGGAAGGGACCCCAACGATCCGGTTCCGAGCGAACCGGTACCGCCGTTGCCGCCGTCACCGGGCGCCGCGTTGACCTGGACGGTGCGGACATCGGACGTGGATCCCGTGAATCCGGCTGCGCCACTGTAAATCGCCTTGATCGAGTGCACACCGGTCGTCGTGAATGTGTGGTTGAGGGCGGCGATCCCGTTGATTACCGCAACAGCCTCACCGATCGGTGTGTCACCGTCCATGAACTGCACGGTTCCACCGTTCTGCACCGAAGTGACAGTGGCGGAGAGAGTTACCGACTTGTTGACGGTCGAACTGCCGGGAACGGTGATTCCAGTGGCTGTTGCGATGTCGGACGGAGCCGGAGCGGTGACGTTCACCGTGCGCGCCAGCGCCGTTGATCCGAGGATTCCGGAGCCGCCTGAATACACCGCGGTGATGCTGTGAGTTCCCGTGTTCGTGAACGTATGCGACAGGCCGGCAGCGCCAGCCGTCACGGCTTCCGGACCACCGATCGCGACGCCGCCGTCGAAGAACTGCACGGTGCCTTCTCCGACGATTCCGTCAGTCGATGTCCGAACGCTCGCCCACAAGTCTGTTTCCACACCGGTTTTCGCTTCACCGGGCACACTGAGCAATGTCACGGAGCCCTGATCGGCGACACTCACCTGGACGGACTGAACACTGGACGTTGATCCGTTCACTCCGTTAGTACCCGAGAACACCGCCGTGATGTCGTGCGAACCGGCCGTGGTGAAGGTGTGGTTGAGCGTCGCTGAACCGCTTGTCACCGCGATGGTGCCGCCGATATTCGTACCGCCATCCTTGAACTGCACCGTTCCGCCGTTGCCCGCAGGAGACACAGTGGCTTTGAGGTCAACGGCACTGCCGGTGTCAGCACTGAGCGGAACAGTCACGGTAGTCGCAGAATCAGCTGCTGCAGTCGACACGGTCACGGTCTTAGGGGCCGAGATCGAGCCGCCGAATTCTGCACCGCCGGAATAGACGGCCGAGATGCTGTGCGCACCGTTGGTAGTGAACTGATGCGAGAGTGTCGCCGATCCGTTGACCACTGCTACCGCACTTCCGATGTTCGCCGCACCATCTTTGAACTGGATGGTTCCTGAGCTTGGCGTCGGCGAGACCACCGCAGTCAAATCCACGGCTGCGCTGGTTGAGGCAGCATTCGGCGCGTTGAGCGCTGTCGTCGTGTTCTGTTGAGCGAGAGCCACTGTGACGGTCGAGGGTTGGGAAGCCGAGACACCGAAGCCGGCGGCACCCGAGTACTCGGCAGTGATGCTGTGTGCGCCGGTAGCGGTGAACGTGTGCGCAAGAGAAGCGATTCCGCCACTCACGGCAACCGGGCCATCGATCGCAACTCCACCGTCCTTGAACTGGACGGTTCCACCGTTGGGTTGCGGGTTCACAGTTGCCGTCAGGGTGACGGCAGCGTCCTTGTTCGCGGTGGAAGGCACCTGAAGTGTCGTGGTCGTGTCTTGCGTGGAGCTCGAGATGTCGATCGTCTGCGCCTCTGCGGTCGAACCGTCGAAACCTGCAGTGCCGGAATAGACTGCGGTGATCGAATGCGCGCCGGTGGTGGCGAAAGTGTGGGCAAGCGTCGCTGCTCCGGCCGTCACCGGAATCGCGCCTCCGATGTCGATCCCACCGTCCTTGAACTGCACCGTTCCACCGTCGGTTGCCGGTGAGATGTATGCGTTCAGGTCGACGGAGGTCTGCTCGACAGCGCTCGCCGGCACGGTTACCGACGTGCTCGTATGTTCATTGGGTGCCGCCACGTTCACTGTCTGTGCTGACGACGTGGATCCGAGAAACTCGAGAACTCCCTCGTATGCGGCGGTTATGGAATGACCCCCCGATGTCGTGAATGTATGCGGCAGTGTGGCAACACCATTGACGACGGTGACTGGAGCACCGATGTCGGTCCCCCCGTCCTTGAACTGAACGGTGCCGCTGGTCGGCGCCGGCGAGACCTGCGCGACCAGATCCGTCGACTGGCCGACGGTGGCCGTCGTGCCGGATGTCAGGGCTGTTGTCGTCGCCACCTGTGTGACGACGTTGACGGTGGCCAGCGCCTGACCGCCTGCATTCAATCCGCCATTGTTCGAATCACGCGGCGAGCAGTTGTACCGCTCCCAGTACCCCGGCCACAATGTCTCGTACTGCAGGAAGGTGAATGCGTTTTTCGGGGAGTTGAACGAGCCCGAATCACCGTCGGTCGCACGAACCTTCGGCTGCACCGTGCTGCCGGCAGCACCGGCAACCACCGTCACATCGATCGCCGGCAACCGGAAGGTATTCCCCGCTGCGACCTCGATTCCGCCGTCGCTGTTCTTACTCGTGCTCGGGCCGTTGCTGCCCTTGTTGTTCGAGTCGGCAGTCTGGTTGTTCCCCGAAATACGTAAATGCGATCCTGCGCCGTCCGGCGAACCGCCGTCGTTGATCCGAATCACCGACGGAGCCACACCTGACAGATTCGATGATGAACCTGCCACCACTCGCGCATCCACGAAGGACACCCCCGAAGGAATGTCGAAGTCGTACTTGAGTCGCGTCCACTTACCGACACTGCGACCCGCATGGCCACCTGTCGGCACCGACATCGCATTCGGTTGCACCCGGTACGTGAACGTCGACCCTGCCACTACCTTCTCCGGCGCCGACACCGTCACACCCGTCGAATGAAACACATCCGAGATGTCAACGGCCAAATGCTCATAGCCGTCACACCCCAACTTGAAGTCAACACTCTTCTCCACGGGCGGCGACGACGACGGAGCTGCCGAAGCAACACCACCCGCGACCAATACACCGCCGACCAACGCCGCCACCACAACCGCGGAACTTCTTCTCACAGACACGAATACTCCTCAGCTAGCAACGCACGAAGGTCAGGAACCGAACGGAAGAAAATCACTGGATCCGCCGCCACCGTTGCCGGTCGAGGCCTTCTCGACGAGGACGGAGGTAGCCGCCGACGTCGAGGCAGAGAATCCGGCAGCACCGCTGTAGACAGCGGTAATCGGGTGAGCACCCACCTTGTCGAAGGTATGCCCCACGGTGGCAACGCCGTTGACCAATACAACCGCTTGACCAATTGGTGTGTCGCCATCCATGAACTGCACGGTTCCACCTGCGGTCTCCGACGCGATGACGTTGGCGCTCAACGAAATTTGTGAACCCACCGTGACTGTGCCGGGTACGGATATGACGGTGGCGGTCGAGATGTCCGACGCGGTCGCCTCCGATACGTTGATCGAACGGGCTTGCGCTGTCGAGCCGTTACGACCTTCTGATCCGCTGTAGGTCGCGATGATCTCGTGTGCACCCGTAGTGGAGAAAGAATGTGTCAGCTTGGCCACTCCGTCGAATACGAAGACGGGCGCACCCAGGCTGACCACTCCATCGGAGAACTGAACCGTTCCGCCGGTCGAAACAGGCTGCCCACTCGGCAATTCGAACACCGAAGCCCAAAGGTCGGTGGCGGCGCCGGTCTTGGCTTCGCCGGGAACACTGAGCAGAGTGGCGGTGCCGAGATCCGCGAGACTGACCTCCACGGTGCCCGGGGTGGACGTGGAGCCGTCGAATCCGACAGCGCCGCTGAACGCAGCGGCAATGTCGTGAGACCCGGAATTCGTGAAGACGTGGCTGAGCGTCGCGACACCATCGACCACGTTGACCGGATATCCGATAGGAGCGCCCGCGTCCGTGAACTGAACGGTGCCACCGGAAGGCTTCGGTTCAACCGACGCCTTCAGATCTACTGCGCCACCAGTCCTGGCAGCCGCCGGGACGGTCACCGTTGTCGACGTGGCGACATCGGAGGACGTCACCTCGATGCTCTGCGCCGCCGAAACCGATCCGGCGGACGTCGGATCACCGGAATAGAGCGCGGTGATCGCGTGCGTTCCAGCCGTCGTAAAGGAATGGGTGATGACCGCTACGCCGTTGTCGACGGCGACAGGGTCACCGACCGGTACACCCGCGTCGGCGAACTGAACGGTGCCACCCGCTGGTGCGGGACTGATCACCGCGCACAACTCAACCGGGTTCCGGGTCGTTGCCGATGACGGCACGGTGACTACCGTCGTGGTCCCGGAGATTCCGTCATCGATCGTGATCGTCTTCGGCAGCGATGTCGAGGCTGTGAAGCCCACCGTTCCCGAGTAGATCGCAGTGATCGAATGACTGCCCGCCGAATCGAAACTGTGAGTAAGGTTTGCGGTCCCTCCGACGAGTTCGACCGGGGCGCCGATATCGACTCCACCGTCCTTGAACTGGATCGTTCCGCCAGTAGGTGTTGGGAAGACTGATGCGGACAGCGCTACTTCGTCGCCGGTCGCGGCTGACCCGGAAAGGTTGACGAATGTTGTCGTCACCGAATCTGCCGCTGCGACTCCCACGATCTGAGGAGTTGACGTCGATCCCGCAAATTCGGATGTTCCGCTGTAGATCGCTGTTATCGAGTGCTGCCCGGAGATTGCGAAGGAGGTGGTCAGCTTGACCTGCCCGGAGGTAACCTGCTGCGGCGCACCGAGATTATTCGATCCGTCCTTGAACTGAACCGTGCCACCCGTCGGCGTCGGTGAGATTGTTGCACTCAAATCCACTGGCGCGTTGAGCGCCGAATTCTCGGGCGCGGTCACTGCTACCGATGTCGCAGTGCGTGCGGACTGGACCTTGATTACCTTGGCCGCCGATGTCGATCCGGAGACTCCGGGTACGCCGCTGAATTCAGCAGTGACGCTGTGGTCGCCGGCCGTCGTGAAGGTGTACGGAAGTGCGGCGGTTCCGTTGACGACCGCGACCGGTCCACCGATCGGGTTGCCTCCGTCCTTGAACTGAACCGTGCCACCAGATGTTCCACCGGAAACGCCCGCAGACAGGGTTATCTCGGTGCCTACGTAAGTCGAGGCCGGTAGGTTGAGCTGTGTGGTCGAGGGTGCATCAGCGCTCGATACTGCGATGGTCGCCAGCGCGCCTGCCCCGCTGTTGAGCCCCGATCCCGTTCCGTCCCGCGGAGAGCACTTGGTCGGCGCCCACTGGGTTCCACCGAGGAAGGTGGCTTTGGCGAGTTGGGTGCTGAAATTTTCGCTTGCGTTGTAACTTCCGGCGCTGCCGGACGTCCGCACCTTCGGAGTGATTGCCGTCCCGGCAGTGCCCGCGACGACGGTTACCTCGACGGCCGGCATCTGGAACCAACTGTCCCCGTTGCCGTTGGACGATCCGTCCAGATTCTTCTTGAGTTTGGGAGCACGGATGCCCCCTTCGCTGTTGGTGCTGTTCGAAGTGCCGTTGGCAATCACTTCGTTGTTGCCCGACAGTCGAAGCAGAGGCCCTGCCGAATCGGCTGAGCCCGACGTGTTGATCCTCAGCACGCCTGCCGGAACCCCATCGAGGTTCTTACCCGTGTTCGGCAGCACAGCGGCCTGAACGAATGTCGTGTTGTTCGGAATCTCGAAATCGAACTTCAACCTCGACAGATTGCTGGTCGTCGCGCCGGAATCACTGTCCGGGTATGAAGCCGGGCCAGGCTGGATCGTGAAAGTGAATGTCTCTCCGGATACCACTGTGGTCGGCGCATTGACGATTACTGAATCGTCTTTGGTCTTGTCGACGTTGATGGCCGCCGATGCGCGACACGTACTTTTGAATGAGGTCGTGGTGGTCTGCGCAGCAGCCTGCCCACCACCTATAAGCAGCATCCCGGCCACCAGGGCAGCGCCGGTCAGAGGCGCGGCGCAGTGCCGGAGCGTCGAGATGTGCATTGGTTCTTCTCTCGGAATACTCGAACAGAGCGAAAATCAGGATTGAAGCTGGACGCCCGTACAGTACCCGCCAAAAGTAGCACGTGTATCAGTTTTTTCGGACAAACATTCATAAATTGCCGATACCTACGCTAACGACCAATCGCCGAGTCTTTCGGCAGTGCAATGCCCCTTGCACCCATGGGCAGTGCAATGCCCCTTGCACCCATGGGCAGTGCAATGCCCCTTGCACCCATGGGCGCAAGGGGCATCACATCATCGGAGAATCAGGAACCGAACGGCAGCGACAGCGATCCGAGCGAACCGGAGCCTCCACCCCCGTTACCGACGTTCACAACCGATGCAGTCGACGTGGAACCCGTAACTCCCTGGGCTCCGCTGTAAACCGCGGTGATCGAATGATTGCCGGTCGTGGTGAAGGTGTGGCTCAACACAGCCTGCCCACCTACAACATCAACAGCCGTCCCGATCGGAGTCGTTCCGTCGAAGAACTGAACTGTTCCCGACGTCGCGCCGGAAGAACTGACCACAGCCTTCAGCTGCACCGAGGTGCCGACCTTTGCCGAAGACGGAGCCGTCAACGACGTAGAGCTCTCAACATCCGACGGGGTCGGAACGGTGACGTTGACGTCGACGGATTCCGCTGTGGATGAAGTGAACACACCGGATCCACTGAATACGGCCGAGACTGCAAAGGTGCCTTCTGCTCCGAATACGTGCGGCAGCTTGGCAACTCCGTCCACAACCGCGACCGGGGCGCCCTGATCGACTCCACCGATCTTGAACTGGACCGTTCCACCGGACGGCACCAGGGCGTCCGAGGGATCTTCGGACACTGTCGCGAAGAGATCGACAGGGAGTCCGACCTTGGCTTCACCCTGAACGCTCAGAACTGTCTTCGTCGCCTTGTCGACCGGAGCCGGATCCGAGACCGTCACCGTCTGAGCAGACGCCGACGAACTCACAAAGCCAGCACCGGCAGTGAAATCAGCCGTAACACTCTGAGCACCAGCAACATCGAACGAATGACTCAATGTCGCAACACCGCCAGTCACTGTCACCGGGGAACCGATCGCCGTGCCGTTCGACTTGAACTGCACCGAACCGACAGCAGTGTTCGGAGCAACCGTCGCGGTCAGATCAACCGCCGTACCCGTGATCG
>NZ_JBHWUF010000001.1:358095-358624 GCF_042738325.1 Rhodococcus sp. NPDC059969
GAGCCGGATCGGAGACAGTGACGGTCTGGGCCGATGCCGACGAGCTCACGAAGCCAGCGCCAGCGGTGAAGTCAGCGGTAACACTCTGCGCGCCAGCGGTATCGAACGTATGCGACAGCGTCGCAACACCGCCAGTCACCGTCACCGGAGAACCGATCGCCGTGCCGTTCGACTTGAACTGCACCGAACCGACAGCAGTGTTCGGAGCAACCGTCGCGGTCAGATCAACCGCCGTACCCGTGATCGCCGTAGCCGGAACCGAGAGTGACGTCGTGGTCTCGACATCAACCGGAGCCGGATCGGAGACAGTGACGGTCTGGGCCGATGCCGACGAGCTCACGAAGCCAGCGCCAGCGGTGAAGTCAGCGGTAACACTCTGCGCGCCAGCAACATCGAACGTATGCGACAGCGTCGCAACACCGCCAGTCACCGTCACCGGAGAACCGATCGCCGTGCCGTTCGACTTGAACTGCACAGTACCCACAGCAGTGTTCGGAGCAACCGCGGCCGTCAGATCAACCGCCGTACC
>NZ_JBHWUF010000001.1:358723-1324895 GCF_042738325.1 Rhodococcus sp. NPDC059969
TCCAGCACCGGCAGTGAAATCAGCCGTAACACTCTGCGCGCCAACAGCATCGAATGTATGGCTCAATGTCGCAACTCCGCCAGTCACCGTGACCGGAGAACCGATCGCCGTGCCGTTCGACTTGAACTGCACAGTACCCACAGCAGTGTTCGGAGCAACCGCGGCCGTCAGATCAACCGCCGTACCCGTGATCGCCGTCGCGGGAACCGAGAGTGACGTCGTGGTCTCGACATCAACCGGAGCCGGATCAGAGACCGTCACCGTCTGAGCCGACGCCGACGAACTCACAAAGCCAGCACCGGCAGTGAAATCAGCCGTAACACTCTGCGCGCCAACAGCATCGAATGTATGGCTCAATGTCGCAACTCCGCCAGTCACCGTGACCGGTGAACCAATGGCCGCACCGTTCGACTTGAACTGCACCGAACCGACAGCGTTGTTCGGAGCAACCGTCGCCGTCAGATCAACCGCAGTGCCCGTGATCGCCGTAGCCGGGACCGAGAGTGACGTCGTCGTCTCGACATCCACCGGAGCCGGATCGGACACCGTCACCGTCTGAGCCGACGCCGAAGAACTCACAAAGCCAGCGCCAGCAGTAAAGTCAGCCGTAACACTCTGCGCACCAGCAACATCGAACGCATGCGACAGAGTCGCAACACCCGAAGCAACTGCAACCGGAGAACCGATCGCCGCACCATTCGACTTGAACTGCACCGAACCCACAGCAGTGTTCGGAGCCACCGTCGCAGTCAGATCAACCGCAGTACCCGTAATCGCCGTAGCCGGAACCGACAACGACGTCGTCGTCTCCACATCCACTGGTGCAGAATTGACAGTGATGGTGGCCAACGGGCCTGCGCCCGCGTTCAGGTTCGCATTTCCCTTTGCATCGCGCGGACTGCACCTGGTCGGCGCCCATTGCGTGCCACCAAGGAAACTGGCGCGGGCGAGCTGAGTATTGAAATTCTTGTCATCGCCGTAATTGGCGGCAGTGCCCGCCGTTCGAATGGTCGGTTGAATTACGCCCGATGCGCCTGCGACCATAGTCACGTCTATCGCAGGCAACCTGAACCAACTGTCGCCGTTGCTGTTTGTGCTGCCGTCCAAGTTCTTCTTGGTTTTGGGAGCTCGGATGCCACCCTCGCTGTTGGTGCTGTTGGCAGCACCATTCCCAACCACCTGATTACTACCTGAAATTCGCAGGTAAGGACCGTTTGCGTCCTCGACACCCGCATCACTGATTCGAATAACACTGGGCGCAACACCATCGAGGTTGAACGAAGTCCCCGCGACGATTGTCGCGCTGACGAAGGTCGCGTTGCTCGGTAGCGTGAAGTCGTTCTTCAAGCGCGACAGGTTCGTCGTCGTCGCACCTGAATCAGAGTTTGGGTAAGAGGATGCATTTGTCTGCATCCGGAAGGTGAATGTTTCTCCGGGAGAAACTGTTTCGGGAGCATCAACTGTAACGGAGCTTGTCGTCATCTTATCGACGGTGAGCACGGACTTCGCCTGACACGCAGTCTGAAAGGTCGTCGTAACAGGCGCCGCTGACGCGGGCGTGCCGACCAGCAGCATTCCGGCGACCATGGCGGTTCCGGTTATGGGCACGGCGAATCGCCGCAACTGAGAGATTTGGGGCATGGGCACTTCCTTCGGAAGGGCAAACATGAGCAGTGGATTCGGACAAAACGTGTGCGCGCCGTCACAACATAACGAAAAAACTAGTACGTGTACTACTTTTGGCAAGACACTTGTCCAATTCACCCCGGACTCACCCTCGTATCACCAGACGCGGGATGGAAAAGCAGGGTATGGAAACTCGATTGAACGCAAAACTATCGCCAAAGCGGGCCATCGACAACGCTTTTGGTGGTCACCTCGCCATTCGGCGGGAAAATGTTGATATTTCGTCAGTTCGGAAAAAGTTCCAAACCTACCAGTACGAAAGTACGAAAAGGGCCGCGACGGAGTCCGTCGCGGCCCTGATTGTGTTGGTTCAGCGTGTCAGCGAAGCACATCCGTGCCGACAAACGGCACCAATGCCTCGGGCACTCGCACCGAGCCGTCGGCCTGCTGATGGTTCTCGAGAATCGACACGATCCAGCGCGTCGTAGCCAAGGTGCCGTTGAGGGTGGCAGCCGTCTGCGGCTTGCCGTTCTCGTCGCGGTACCGAACTCCGAGGCGACGGGCCTGGAAGGTCGTGCAGTTGGACGTCGATGTCAGCTCGCGGTAGGTGCCCTGCGTCGGAACCCACGCTTCGCAGTCGAACTTACGCGCGGCCGAAGAACCTAGATCTCCGCCGGCGACGTCGATCACGCGGTACGGAACGTCGATGGCGGCCAACATGTCTCGCTCCCAGCCGAGAAGACGCTGGTGTTCGGCGTCGGCATCCTCGGGACGGCAGTACGTGAACATCTCGACCTTGTCGAACTGATGGACACGGATGATGCCGCGGGTGTCCTTGCCATAGCTGCCGGCCTCGCGGCGGAAGCACGAGGACCAACCGGCGTAGCGCTTCGGGCCTTCGTTCAGTTCGAGGATCTCGCCCGAGTGGTAGCCGGCCATCGGCACCTCGGAAGTTCCGACGAGGTACAGGTCGTCATCCTGCAGGTGGTAGATCTCGTCCGAGTGAGCGCCGAGGAAGCCGGTACCGGCCATGATTTCCGGGCGCACGAGCACAGGCGGAATCATCATCGTGAAGCCGTTGGCGATCGCCTTCTGCGCGGCCAACTGCAGCAGTCCGAGCTGGAGCATCGCTCCATAGCCGGTCATGAAGTAGAAGCGCGAGCCCGAAACCTTGGCGCCGCGTTCCATGTCGATCAGGCCGAGCGACTCACCCAGTTCGAGGTGATCCTTCGGCTCGAAGTCGAACTTCGGAATCTCACCGACGTGTTCGAGCACGATGTAATCGTCCTCGCCACCGGCCGGCGCACCTTCCTGTACGACGTTGGAAATCGCGCGGTGTGCGGCGTCGAGTGCGGCCTGCGCCTCGTGCTGCGCGGCCTCGGCTTCCTTGACCTTTGCCGCCAGTTCCTTGGAACCCTCGAGCAGCGCCGGACGCTCCTCCGGAGATGCCTGTCCGACCTTCTTGCCGAAGGCCTTCTGCTCTGCGCGGAGGTTGTCTCCGGTCAGGACGGCAGCGCGTCGGGACGCGTCGGCTTCGAGCAGAGCATCGACCAGTCCTGGATCTTCTCCACGGGTGCGCTGCGACTCGCGGACGATTTCGGGGTTCTCACGGAGAAACTTGAGGTCAATCACGACTTCGAACTTTACCCACTCACCGCAGCTCGCCGACGCTCACGTCCACGTCGAAGAGGGGGAGATCACGATTCGAGCAGACTCAGGTAATCCTCGCGTCCGAACATCCGAGCCGCGTCGACGGCAGTCGGGTGTCCACCTTTCGGGTCGGCTCCACCGTTCACCAGCGCTTTCACCACCGCATCCTCGCCCTTGAAGACGGCTCCGGCGAGTGGTGTCTGATTCTTGTCGTTGGGTCGGTTGACGTCGGCGCCGCGATCGATCAAGGCAATGACGGCGTCAGCGTGACCGTGATACGCCGCCAACATGACGAGCGTGTCGCCGCTCTCGTTGGTCAGATTGACGGGAACTCCGGCATCGACGTACGACGCCAGCCCGGCTGCGTCGCCGGTTCGTGCCATGTCGAAGAGCCGGCCCGCAAGCTCGACAGCCTCGGGATCGAGTGGGGTGTTTTCGCTCATGACTACAAAATACCTACAGACGCGATTGTGAGTTTTGTAGTGAAGGTTCGATATTGCCACGGCAACAGGCATGATGGAATCGATGTCCGAAGACAAGATCGAGAAGTCGCCAGATCCGGCAGTTCCCCAGGGGGCGCCGGCGAAGAAAACTGTCTCCGCGAGTCGCACCCGCCGGGTCCTGGCTGCCGTCGCGGTGGGTGCGGTGGTCGCCGCGATCGCAACGATCGCGATTTCCGGTGGATTGAACAAGGACGACTCGTCCTCGGTCAGTGTCAGTGGCGGCGGTCCAGCAGCGACGGGCTCTGCTCGCGACGACGCTTTCACCGCGGCTGCCGCCGGCGACTGCCTCAACTGGACGCCTGCGACCGAGTCGGGTGGGGACCGCACGGACATGTCGAAGGTTCAGTGCGGAAGTGAGCACCGCTTCGAAGTTGCCGGTCCACTCGATCTGTCGGTGTTCCCCGGCGCCGAGTTCGGCCCCGGTTCCCGGTACCCGGGCGCCCTTCGATTCGCCGAACTACGCGACGAGCACTGCACACCCATCGTCATGTCCTACCTCGATTCGAAGTTCGATCCCAAGGGCAAGTTCAGCGTCGGCCTGATGTTCCCGAGCGAATCCGGTTGGGCCTCGGGCGAGCGCGCACTGCGTTGCGGCTTGCAGTTCTCGACGACGACCGGCGAACTACAACCGTTCGTGGGCCGCGTGGCGGATCAGGACCAGTCGAACGTGTGGGACGTCGGCACGTGCATCGGCATCAACCAGAACCTCCCGACCGATCCGGTCGATTGTGCGAAACCGCATGCATACGAGGTTATTTCGGTGATCGACCTCGGCACTCAGTTCCCCGGCGCGATGCCGTCGGTGGAAGATCAGGACCGCTACCTCGAAGGCGTCTGCACTCAGGCGTCCAACGAGTACCTGGGTTCCGCAGACGCACTTCGCGACAAGACGCTGACGCTGTTCTGGGACAACATTTCACTGGAAAGCTGGTTGGCCGGTAGTCGCCGCGTCAATTGTTCGATCGGCAAAGAGGTCGAAACCGGCGGGTTTGCCGCGATCACCGGAAGCGCCAAGGGCGAGATCCTGATCAACGGTGCCGCTCCGGTTCCGCCACCCGCTGCACCGGAAGGTCGGTCGTTGCCGACGCCGTTGCCCGGCGCAGCTCCGCCGTCGTAAGCCATGACGGTGACTATGACGCCCGACCGGTTCGAGGAACTGGTCGGCGAGGCACTAGATCTGATTCCGCCCGAACTTGCGAAGGCCATCGACAATGTCGTGGTGCTGGTCGAAGCACGTGACGAGGAAGAACCGGGGCTGCTCGGTTTGTATCAGGGCGTCGCTCTGACCGAGCGGGATTCTCATTACGGCGGGTACCTGCCGGACACGGTCACCATTTTCCGCGATTCGATCCTCGATATCTGTGCATCGGAGGACGAGGTTGTTCACGAGGTTGCAGTGACCGTCATCCACGAGATCGCGCATTACTTCGGCATCGAGGAAGACAGGTTGCACGAACTCGGCTGGGGATAGGGGCAAAGTCGTCCGATTTCGGGGGGAACCAAAAGCGACCGGCATGCATCAAACTAGGTGCGGGGGGATTTCGACGGCTGTGTGCACGACCTCCCGACCACTTATCCGCCCTGGTCAGGAAGGAGTTCGGCACTATGTACGTCGATCCTCAAGCCCTAGTTGCCGCCGCAATAGAACTCGAGTCTGCGGCGACGCGTTTGCGCGGAATCGTCTCCACTGCGCAGCCGACGCTGCGCGTCCTTCCGGCCGGGTCCGAAGAAGTCTCCGGTAGCGCGGCACATTACTTCAACACCATCTCGGGCAGCCTTGCCTCGTCC
Source organism: Rhodococcus sp. NPDC059969 (assembly GCF_042738325.1). NCBI lineage: Bacteria > Bacillati > Actinomycetota > Actinomycetes > Mycobacteriales > Nocardiaceae > Rhodococcus > Rhodococcus sp. NPDC059969. The sequence continues at coordinate 364,291 of NZ_JBHWUF010000001.1, forward strand.
ACCGATCGGGCAATCGAGGAGCTCACCGCGGCTGCGGCGGCTCTGCGCAAGAATGCAGCTGCCTACGAGCTCGAAGACCAGCTCACCAAGACCAGCCTGGCGGCCGCACCGATCTGATCGACAGCGATCGAACTCGGCAACTTCGAACTCGGCAACTTCGAACTCGGCAACACAGTCACACTCCCTGGGGGGAAGAACAATGGTCGGCATCACGGGCGTCATCTGGTATCCGCGGGGCGCAGCACCCAACTCTGCAGCACTGGTCGCAGGGGCCGGGCCGGTCCCTCTCGGTGTGGCGGCCGGTGCTTGGTCCACCGTTTCGTCCGGACTTACCGACACCGCTGCGTCCATCTCTCGCGTGATGGCGGACCTTCGCACCGGGTGGTCAGGAGAAGCAGCCGATGCCGCGTTGAGCAAGTTCGCACCGTTCCAGGAATGGGCTGGTGCGGCCGCGCTGCTCGCGGGAGAAACTGCAGGTAAGGCCCAGGTGCAGTCCGGCTCGTACACGGTTGCCACCCTCGCCATGCCGTCCCTGCCCGAGATTGCAGCGGTTCAAGCGGCCAAGGTCGCCGCGTACTCCATCGGCGGTGCGCTGGTAGGCGGGGCCGCTGCAGCCGAGGCGGCTGAAGAAGCTCTCAAAATTCGAGCGGCGGTGACGATGGAAACGTATGACGCCGCAACAGCCCATCTGGCCGTGCAGCAGAACTTCGACTCACCACCGTCCATCGCGGAACCCACCGCTGGGGCTTCCGCTTCGGCCGAAAGCCCAGGCAGCGCCGCTCGACAGTCCGTCGTGCACGCGGCATCCACGCTCGCTGACGTAATCGCGGATCCTGTGCGCGCCGCAACCGCTGCTGTCGCATCTGTAGTTTCCAGCCCGGTATTTGCCGCCGCTGCCTCGCAGGCCGGTGCCATCGCCGGTGGAGCGGCGGCCGCCGCCGGGACCACGACAACCGCAGTCACGGGCGCCACCAGTGCCGCATCAGCTCTCGCGACGGCAGGAGCAGGACTCACCGGACTGGGCGGCACAGGACTGGGCGGCAGAGGACTCGGCGGCGCAGGGCTGGGCGCTTCCGCACCGTCACTGTTCGGCTCCCCGTCTGCAGGCCGGGCACCGGCACAGGTCAGCGCAGCATCCGCGGCTACCGGAGTCGGAACAAGTGCAGGCTCGTCGTCGAGCGGCAGCATCGGCCGGCACGCTCTTCCCGATCCCTCCACCGGCCAAGCCGCACGCCAGAACCCCGTGACCTCGCCGGTTCAGGGCACCGCGGATACCGTCAGAGTGGATCCCGCCCGAACCGCAGGCGGATCTGCGCCGATCGTCGGCGGTCGTCATGCCGCCCAAGCGGAAGACGAGACCGAGCACGAGACACCCGATTATCTCAAGCACTTCGAGCACTTCGCCGACGGCCGGACGGTCATCCCTTCGGTGATCGGTGGCTCGCTTGAAACCGCAGAGCGTTGATGGTGGATCTCGGCACCTCACCTGACGGCTGGAATTTGCCGGTCGTCACGGTGTCACAGGACGAAATCGACTATGTACGTGAGCGACTCGGACTCGACGCGCTTCCCGTGGTTCTCGGTGGCGCGTCGGTCCACGGCAGTGCGAGCGCTCACCATACGGCGATGCAGTCCGCGGCAGATTCACTCTCCGAGCGCGATCTCCTCCCCGGTGGGGAGATCCATCACGAACTCAGTGCCCGCCTGCGCGTCCTGACTCACCCCAAGTGGGAGTTGGCGCTGCGTCGGCATGCCGGCGGAAGCATTTCACGCCTCTGCATCGCGCAGGGCGAATTCCTTTGTGTCGAAGCAACATCAACCGAGTCTTCGTTTGCACTACGCAGTGTCACGTCCGAACCGGCCGTACCCGTGGTCACCGCGCTCGGCAGCGCCGAAGCAATGCCGATCGCCGTGATCAACGCACCGACCGAAATGCTGAGCCTGGCATTCGGCGTCGGCCCGGATGCCGACAGCGTGACCCCTGCCTTGATCAACGCCGGGATACCCGAAGACGAAGCGCACCAACTGGGTAGCGCAATCGTCACCTGTACCGCTTTCGCCGAATTGGTCGGAATACCACACAGTTTGGGAGCGACCACGCTCATGACCGGCGCAGTGACGGTGTACGACACCTTGGCCGGCCGGCTCGTGGGTTCGACCACTCGGGCTGCCGACGGCACCGAATGGACATCCATCAGTTCCGGAACACCCCACCGCCTTCGGCAAGCCGTGAACGCGCTGGTAACCGAACTCGAGGAATCGACGCCGGACACTTCCGGGTAACCTCGGGGCGTCCCTTCAACGCCCGGAGCCTTACTTCAGCATGCAGTTCTCGCGTCAACCGTCGTCACCGGGCGAACAAGGCTCGGTCGGCACGATCGATCGGCCGACCGAAGAACGGGCAACAACACCTCACCGACAAGATCTCAACGGCCTGCGTGGCCTTGCCATCGGTTTGGTGGTCGTGTTCCACGTGTGGTTCGGACGGGTATCGGGCGGGGTGGATGTCTTCCTGGTTCTGTCCGGGTACTTCTTCGTCGGCTCACTGGTTCGACGCGCCGAAGCTGGGGGCTCGTCGAACCCGCTCCCAGCACTGCGGCGAGTGTTTCTGCGGCTGTTTCCTCTGATCGCGGTGGTCAGCGTCTTGACTGCGATCGGGACCGCGCTGCTGTTGCCGCGGACGCGCTGGGCAGATCTGGGTGATCAACTGATCGCGGTGCTCGGCTTCTTCCAGAACTGGCGGCTCGCCAGCACCGCAAGCGATTACCTGGCCGCCGATGGTTCGGTCACTCCCCTGCAGCATCTCTGGTCGATGGCCGTGCAAGGTCAGTTCTATCTCCTGGCCATTGCACTCGTCTCGGTGATCGCCTACCTGGCTTCGCGCGTGAATCCGAACTACTTTCGACCCTCGCTCGCGGTCACCCTCTTCGTTCTGGCCGCCGGATCTTTCCTCTACGCGCTCGCCAAATCGTCACGCCATCAAGCTTGGGCGTACTACGACTCCGGTGCCAGGTTGTGGGAATTGGCTCTCGGAGGTCTGCTCGCGGTTCTGATGACCAGCACGCGCAGTCGGCAGATCGCGTCGTTGCCGTTCTCGATCCGGGCAACGATCGGTTGGGCGGGTCTTTCGTCGATCCTGTTGTGCGGAGTCGTTCTCGACGGCGCGGCGCAGTTCCCCGGCCCGTGGGCGCTGGTACCGGTGCTGGCAACTCTTGCGCTGATCCTGTCCGGAGTCGGCGACGACGCACCCTGGACGTCGCAGACGCTCGCTCATCCGGCGCTGACGTGGCTCGGCTCGTTCGCGTTCGCGCTGTACCTGATTCACTGGCCCATCCTGGTGTTTGCGCTCGTGATCACCGGACGCCCCGAAGCCGGCCCGCTCGGCGGGGCAATGATCATCGCCCTCTCCGTCGCCGGGGCGCTCGCACTCCGGCGCCTGGTCGAGGTTCCGGTGGAGCGCGGAGGTCGCTCGCGCCGATTCACCGTTCTGGCTTGTGTCATCACCGCTGCCGTGGTCCTCGCCGCTTCGGTCGCTTGGCAGTCGTACGCGAGCAGCCAGACGACGGGCCAACGGGCGGTCGACACCCTCGACCTCCCTACCCATCCCGGCGCACTCGCGCTCACGGACGGTGCCGATGTACCCAAGGCGTCGATGGTTCCCTCGATCTTCGATGCGCCGCTGGACCTTCCGGCCAGCACGCTCGACGGTTGTATCGCCGATTTTCTCGAGCGGGACGTCGTCCACTGCACCTACGGCGACGCCGACGCCGACAGAACCATCGCTCTCGCGGGCGGTTCGCACTCCGAACACTGGCTCACTGCGCTCGACGAACTCGGCAAGAGCCACGGGTTCCGCGTCGACACGTATCTGAAGATGGGCTGCCCGCTCACGATCGACTCCATGCAGACGTTGTCGGACAACGACTATCCGGATTGCGTCGACTGGTCGCGTGGAGTGCTGACCGAGTTGGCCGACGCCTCACCCGATTTCGTGTTCACGACAGCAACCAGGCCGAGTTCCGACGGTCCCGGCGACGTGACGCCGGAGTCGTACGTGCACGTGTGGGAGGAACTGGGGCGCGACGGTATCGACGTGCTCGCCATTCGCGACACCCCGTGGTTGCATCACGACGGCGTCGCCTACCGCGCGATCGACTGTCTGGCGACCACCACGTCACCCGATCACTGCGCGATGCCACGGTCCGAAATGCTCAGCGACGTCAATCCGGCGCCGTCGGCAATCGCCGATCTGACCAACGTCCGGCTACTCGACCTCAGCGACGGCGTGTGCGGACCGGAGTTGTGCCGCGTCGTGGAGGGAAATGTGTTGGTGTATCACGATTCCCACCACCTGACCGCCAGTTACGTGAGCACCCTGTCCGCCGAACTCGGGCGCCAACTGAGCGTCCAGACCGGCTGGTGGTGAAGCAGGCGGTCAGCCCATCACGTCGTCGGCACCGGGGATGAGCCGATGCTCGAACGGCGGATTCACAGCTCCCCAGCGCAGGCACTCCCAGCCGCCGTCGGCCGAGGGCAACAGTTCGACGGTCTCGGTGTTGGCCAGGTGGTTGTTGGCGGCGAACAGACCGGGGACACCGGCCAGTTGGGCGGCGACAAGACGGATCGCCGCACCATGACTGACCACGACGATGTCTCCGCCGTCGCGTGAGCCTTCGAGAAATTCTTCCCGCAACGCGTTGACGACGGGGACGTACCGTTCCAGGACGTCGTATCCCGTTTCGCCGCCGGGAATGCGGGCGCCGAGGTTCCCGGTGTGCCAGTGATGGAACGTCTCCATGAACAGTCGGTGCGCGGCTTCGTCGGTGCGATCCTCGAGATCCCCGGCCTGCACCTCGTGCAGTCCGTCCCGCACATCCAGGGAGACGCCCGCCGCCTGCTCCACGAAACCTGCTGTCTGCCGTGCACGCAACGCCAACGACGACACAAGTGCGAGGGGCGGGGCCGAAGCGAGGCCGATGCCCAACGTTTCGGCCTGCGCCAACCCTGCCGGCGTGAGTTTTGCTCCAGGCAAGGCGGTGTCGAGACGCTTGGCGACATTCGCCTCCGTCTGACCGTGCCGAACGAGGATGAGCCTTCCGGTCATCGTTCTCCCTCTCCCCGCTTGAGCTCGTCGATCCAGTTGATTGCTTCTTCGTCCGAAGGTGGTTGTGGCCCGGTCGAATTCGCTGTTGCCCACGATCCGAGGAAGCGGACTCCGGATTTGCGATGCAGTGCACGCATCGCTTCGGCCACCAACGAGTCCTCGATGTGCCCGACGCAGTCCACGAAGAAGCGATAAGTACCCAATTCCGTTCGCATCGGCCGCGATTCGATCCGAGTCAGATCGATACCGCGAGCTGCGAATTCGGAGAGTGCACGTACCAGGGAGCCCGGAGCGTTGTCGAGGTGAAGCACCAGCGCGGTGCGATCGGCACCGGTCCGCGGTGGAACCGGGGCCGGTTTGGTGACCAGCACGAAGCGTGTGCGGGCACCGCCCACATCGGCGACGTTGTCCGCGAGGCTGTCGAGTTCGAGCATCTGACCGGCCAGCGCCGTGGACACACCGGCGTCGACGGTTCCGGCCTGCACATCCAGGGCCGCACCGGCATTGGACGAGGCCAGCACTACCTCGGCCTGTGGAAGGTTCTCGGCGATCCATCCGCGGACCTGTGCGCCCGCATGTGGGTAGGCCCCGATCGTGCGGACCTGATCTGCGGTAGTCCCGGCCCGAACCAGGATGGAGAAGCTCACGTCCAGATCGGTTTCGGCCACGATCTGCAGCGGCGAACCGAGGGCCAGCGAATCGAGCGTCGGCGCTACGCCGCCTTCCACCGAGTTCTCGAAGGGAACCACGGCCCCGTCGACCGAACCCTCGCGAACCATGTCGAGCGTCGCCGGCGGACTGCCTGCCGGTACTCGCTCGACGGTTTCGCCGAACGCGCCCTCAGCCTCCAACTGGGCGAGAGCTATCTCCGTGAAGGTTCCCGACGGACCGAAATACGCGATTCTTGGCACGCCTACGAGATTACGCACCGACCCGCGCCGGTCACTGCAAACCCGCGGCACGCAGAGCGGTTTCCACCGCCTGCGGATCCGCAACCTCGATCGTGAGCAGCACCTCGCGCATCGCGGACGCGGCTTCCGGGATCAGAGCAGTGAGTTTTTCCGGCTTCGGATCGACTATCGCGGCGCGAACGTCATCGCCGCGCAGTGCGGCGACGGTGCCACACAGCAGGGCGATCACCTCGTCGGCGTCGGCGGCGCGGGCGACGAAACCGACGGACTCGTGCGCGAGTACCGCCAGGAAATCGGCCACTTCGGTGGGCGTACGACCGGCGGCGAGTCCGGGAATCCGGCCACCTTCGCACAGTCGCAGTGCCGCTTCGGCAGGCGTCAGTTCCTCTTCACCGCCGTCGACGTACACCGCGAGCGGAGCGGGCAGGCGCAGCGCGATCGCGTCGTCGATCTGGTCGGTGGTGACGTCGAGGTCGAAACGCACGGCCTCGTACGACGCACCGGTGTCCGCACGTAGTTTCTCGGGATCGATGTCGAGACGGACGACCACCCGGCCCGCGGCTACGGCGCCGATCAGGGCGGACGCCGGAACGACCGGGAGAAAGAGTGCTTCGAGGAGTCCGCGCGAGTTTCTCGGGGCGGGCAGCCCGAGTGAGAGAGGAATGGCCACGGACAAACCGTAACCCCGGCGAAGTCGACGGATTCCACGCGAGTTGCGTAAAAGTCTTGCGATTCACACCGGAGCACCTTAGGTTAGGGTTACCTCATCATCCGATGGAGTTCGAGAGAACACCCGCCAAGGGGGCAGCATGGCAACGAAGACCAGCACCGGCCCGTCCACCGCCGAACGCGTCCGCAGCGCCTGCGTGCGCGCACAGGACGCAGTTCTCGCCATCGAAGGCAGCGACCCCACCGTCACGTCGGTGCATCACCTGCGTTCGAACGGTGACGTCGTCGTTGCAGTCCCACATGCCTCCGCAGCTGCGGCTCTGGCCTGGAACTCCGGCGGCGGCGGCTTGCCTGCCGTCCTCGAGATCACCGATCACGCACCACTTCGACTGCGCGAGCCCGTGCGCTCCCTCGTGTGGCTTCGCGGCACGTTGCACGCGGTGCCCGATTACGAGGCACGCGTTCTCGCCGACGACGTCGCATCCGAACATCCCCACCCGGGACTTCTCGACATCGGCCACACCTCGGTCCTTCTTCGTTTGAGCCTGGCCTCGGCTGTAGTCGCTGATTCGACGGGAGCGGAACCCGTCGCCGTGGACGAACTGCTGAACGCCAGCCCCGATCCCTTCTGGGAAATGGAAACGGCGTGGCTACAGCATCTCGACGAAGACCACCGCGACCTCGTGGACCTGCTCGTGCGCAAGCTTCCCCCGTACATGCGCACCGGACGCGTTCGGCCACTCGGCATCGACCGCTACGGCCTGCGCCTGCGGGTCGAGGATCACACCGGTGACCGCGACGTGTGGATGCCGTTCGCCAACCCCGTCGACGACGCTCCCGCGCTGAGCCGCGCCATCCGCATGCTGGTCGGGTGCCCTTTCCTCAACGGCCTCCGATCGGGCGGCGCATCGAACGGCTAGCGTTGCGCGGGTGAATGCCCGCGAAACCGTCCGCACGTGGTTACGGCCGCCGACTCCCGTCCCGGCCGGCCCGGCGCTCGATCCGGCCGCCAGACGCGGAGTCTGGATCGAGATCACGATCGTCCTGCTGGTCACCTTCGGACTCAGCGGATTGTCCGGGATCCTGTCGCTCGCCGAATCCTTGGCGACGCCGGTTGCGCTCTCGGATCAGACGGTTGCGCTCAATCCCTCGCGGGCCGCCATCGACTGGATCGACCTGGCGCGCCAATTACTGGGCGTCGCAAAGCTTCTCGCATGGGCAGCGCTAGGACTCTATCTACTGTGGCGCTCGGGGATCGGTCCGCGTGCTGCGGGGCTGACTCCCAAACCTCGATTCGGACGCGACATAGCCCCGGGTTTCGGCTTGGCCGCCGTGATCGGTCTCCCCGGCCTGGTGTTCTATCTCGTGGCTCAGGCGCTCAGCGTCAACCTCACCGTCCAGGCCAGCGCGCTCGACGACCACTGGTGGCGGGTGCCGATCCTCGTACTGTCCGCAATCGCGAACTCCGGCGCCGAAGAGGTGCTGGTCGTCGCCTACCTGATCACTCGCCTCCGAACGCTGGGTTGGAGCGAGAACAAATCGCTGCTCGCATCGTCACTCCTGCGCGGCAGTTACCACCTCTATCAGGGGTTCGGCGGCGGCGTCGGAAACGTGATCATGGGGCTCGTGTTCGGCCGGTACTGGCAGCGCACGGGGAAACTCTGGCCACTGGTCATCGCCCACGCTCTCATCGACATGGTGGCGTTCATCGGTTACGCCCTCCTGCGCGATCACGTCTCCTGGCTGCCGTGACCGGTACCGTGAACTGGTGACCGGCGACTCCGAATATCCTCAGCGCCCTCCGCGGCGCCAGCCGCCAGGGCCACCTCCGCGTGGACCGATGCCTCCGAGGCAGAACCCTCCACGCCCGAATCCACCCCGTCAGGGCCCACCCCCGCAGCGGCGTCCACCGATGCCGCCGGAAGGGCCGACGGTCATACGCCGCGACGGACGCCCGCCGCAGCAGAATCCGGCCAATCAGGCCTGGTCACAGGCCCCACAACAAGCGCCGCAGCAACCCAGACTCGAGGACTGGGCACCGACCCAGCGCCCGCAGCCGTTCCAGGACGATCCCCGTCGTCAGGGTGGGCAGCGTCAGGATCCGCAGCGTCAGGCCAAGTACGCGCCCGCTCCGCCGCGCCGAACCCCGCCGAACGCCCCGCCGCGCCCTCCTGAACCACCGAAGCAGCGACGCCCACGTAAGCGTCGTAGCTGGGGTAAACGTATCGGCATCACGTTGTTGGTGTTGCTGCTCGCATTGGCCGGCGCGCTCTATTACGTCGACAGTTCGCTCAATCGAATCGACGCGCTGCCTGACTACGCAGGACGCGTCGCCGATACTCCGGGAACGAACTGGCTGATCGTCGGCTCCGACTCTCGTGAGGGGCTCACCCCCGAGCAGGAGCAAGCCCTTGCGACGGGCGGCGACACCGGACCCAAGCGCACTGACACGGTGATCTTGGTCCACGTCCCCAAGAGCGGGAAGACGACGATGGTCAGCATCCCGCGCGACTCGTACGTTCCGATCCCCGGCTACGGCTCGGACAAGATCAACGCCGCCTTCGCCTTCGGTGGCGCTCCCTTGTTGGTGCAGACCGTCGAGGAGGCAACGGGGCTTCGCATCGACCACTACGCCGAAATCGGATTCAGCGGGTTCGCGGGCATCGTCGATGCCGTCGGCGGCGTCAACGTGTGCCTGGCTCAGCCGATCGACGACCCGCTGGCCGGGATCAACCTCCCCGCCGGATGTCAGGACTTGAAAGGTTCGGACGCACTCGGGTTCGTGCGAACTCGCGCCACGGCGCTCGCCGACCTCGACCGCATGAACAACCAGCGCCAGTTCATGTCGGCGTTGCTGTCGAAGGCGACCAGTCCGACCACGTTCCTCAATCCGTTCCGGTTGTGGCCACTCGTCTCCGATACCGCCAAGTCCCTACAGGTCGACAAGAGCGATCACATCTGGAATCTGGCCTCACTCGCCTGGGCGCTTCGGGGAGGGATGACCACCACGACGGTTCCCGTTGCTGGTTTCGAGGACGTCGACGGTTCGGGCAACGTGCTGTTGTGGGACAAGGCACGCGCTTCCCAGTTCTTCGACGCCCTCGCCAACGATCAGCAGATTCCGCAGGATCTGATCACCACCGGGTGATCGCCCTGAGTTCCCGTCGTACCGAGGGAGGACAATCCGGGCCAACAAATCGCTTTTCGGCAGGACGCGGAATCTGCGGCCGAAAAATACCGTGAAGGTATGAACAAAACACACCACAGGTACCGCACTCTCGCCGTCGTGGCCGCCGCCGTCGGAGCTGCTGCACTCGCGACGTCCTGCTCCGGAACCTTCGAGAAGTTCGACGACTCCAAGGCGTACAAGAAGACCGAAACCTTCTCGTTTGCACGAACATCCAACGGAATCGACACGCTACCGAGCTGGGTTCCGGCCGGCGCGACGGATATCGACGAGATCATCCGCACCACCGGCAACGAACGAATCCTGCGAATGAAAGCGAACGTCGCGGAGATCGATCACAACATCTGCACTGCACTTCCCACAGTCGAAACACGCCCGGCATCTCTGTCCGCTCAGTGGTGGCCGGCGGGAACCGAAAAGAGCAGCTCGTTCCAGTGCGGCGACTGGTACGTCGGCGAAAAGGACTCGTTCGTCTACGGGTACCGACCGGAAACTCTCGGCTTCATCATCGATCAGCTCGACAAGAAGTAGCTCCCTCTCAGCGGCGACGACCCAGTAACCTGTTGGGATGACACAGGCGAAGAACTCGAGCGAATTCACCACTCTGCTGCGTCAGCAGATCCGTAACGAGTTCACTGCATCGCAGCAGTACATCGCGGTAGCGGTGTACTTCGATGCTCACGATCTTCCGCAGATGGCCGCGCGCTTCTACAGCCAGGCCACCGAGGAACGCGGTCACGCGATGATGATGATCCAGTACCTGCTCGACAACGACCTCGACGTGGACGTACCCGGTATCGACGACGTCGTGACGAAATTCGACAGTGTCCGGGCTCCGGTCGAATTGGCACTCGAGCAGGAGAAGACGGTCACCGAGCAGGTGACGCAGCTGGCACGTACAGCTCGCGATACCGGCGACTACCTGGGCGAGCAGTTCATGCAGTGGTTCCTCAAGGAACAGGTCGAGGAAGTGGCAAGCATGACAACACTTCTCACCATCGTCGACCGCGCCGGCGACAACCTGTTCCACCTCGAAACGTTTGTCGCACGCGAGATGAACACCCCGGCCGCTGCCGACGCAATGGCGCCGACGCCCGCCGGCGGCGGCGTCTGAGGGCCACCGGCCTACCGAGTCTCAGGCCGCTCGGCGGCGTTCAGTGATCTGAGGAAATTGTTGTACGCCTCAAGATCACTGTCGCCGTCGATCTCGGCGCGGCGGTCCAGGGCGGCATTCATCCGTTTGTCGTCCCGGTTCCAGCGCATCGCGAAGATCACGACCACCACCAGCGCGACGGGCTCTCCGTACGACCACGCGAGGGCGCCCGCCAGCTGCTGATCCTGCATGACGTCCACGCCCCACTCCGGAGGCGGATCCACGAAGGTGGTCAGTAGCGGTTTTGTCGCCATCATGAGTACGACGCCGATGAACACGTGCAGCGGCATCTCCACGAACAGGTCGAAACACCGCCCGAGGTAGCTCTGCCGCACCGGCAGTGGGCCGGTCGCGAGCACCGGCATGATGAAGAGCAGACCGCTGGCGAGAAAGAAGATCTCGAGCGAAACGTGTCCGGCCGGTAACGCCGAGACAGTGTCGAAGATCGGCGACAGATAGATCCCGTAGTAACTGAACAGAAATACCGGGATCGTGAAACCGGGGTGCAGCATCCACCGCGCCGGTGGGCTACGCAATGCCGAGAGGGCAAGCGCGAGAACACCTTTTCCTATCCCTCGATGCGGCGTCGAACGCAGTAGCAGTAGTCCCGGCGAGCCCAGTACCCAGAGCGGCGGGATCGCCATCGAGAGCGTCAGGTGTTGGAACATCCAGACACTGAAGAGTTCGTAGCCGTAGCTCTCGACCTTCAGTCCGGTTACCGCGATCAGCAGCAGGCACCCACCCAGGAAACACGCTGTCCGATGCCACGGCCACGGTCTCCCACTCGCGCGAACTCGCTGAGCGCCAGTCCAATACCAGAGCGCAAGAACAACTCCCAGCGCAGGAAGAAGCGGGAGGGATGAAGTATCCCACTCCAGCATCTGCCCGATCGACGGCGGCGGCGTGTCGTTCACGAACGCTTCACCGGCGGGTCCTCCTTCGTCTCCATGCGGGTACCGTCGACTCTACACCTAACTACTATGTTGGATAGTATTTAGGAATTCGACGGAAGGTCCAGGTGCACAGCAGTGTCCAGAAGCATGAAGATATCCGCCGCCCTGATCGCGGTGTTCGCGGTAGCTCTGATCACGTTCATCACCGTCGATCCGATCCGGGCAGACAACGAGAGCACCGATCGGGCAGCACAATCCACCGCCGTCCTCACCGACGACGCGTACCGATTGACCTCGGCCGCCGACGGCAAGGTGAACCTGGTCGAGTTCCTCGACTTCGAATGCGAGGCCTGCCGCGCGCTGTACCCGACGATGGAGCGAATCAGAGCCGAGTACGAGGATCGAATCACGTTCGGGATCAGATACTTTCCGATTCCGAGTCACACCAACAGCACTCTCGCGGCGCAGGTCGTCGAATCCGCATCTCGCCAGGGCAAGTTCGTCGAGATGTATCAACGGATGTACGAGACGCAGTCGCAGTGGGGTGAATCTGCCGAATCGCAGGAGGTGCTGTTCCGCTCCTACGCACAAGATCTCGGCCTCGACATGACCCGATTCGACTCCGACCTCGGCAGCCGCGGCGTCCGCGAGCGGGTCGAGCGCGACTTCGAAGAAGGTCGACGCCTCGGCGTCCAGGGCACGCCCACCCTCTTTCTGAACGATGTGAAACTGGCCCCGATGCCGACCTACGAAGATCTGAAAGCCCAGATCGACACCGTACTGGGACAATGAACTCCGTCCTTACCGGTCGCATTCTGGCTGTCACCGGCCTTGCCGGCCTGATCGCGTCATTCGTCCTGACGCTCGAGAAGCTGGCAACGCTGAGCGACCCGGCGTACGTACCGTCGTGCAGCATCAACCCGATCATCAGCTGCGGCACCATCATGAGTTCACCGCAGGCCGAGGTGTTCGGATTCCCCAATCCGATATCGGGTCTGATCGGCTTCACTGCGCTCACCATTGTCGGGGTCCTCGCTGCTACCGGAGTATCTCTCCCGCGGTGGTGCTGGTTCGCCACACTCGCCGGGCTGGCCTTGGCCGCGACATTTGTTCACTGGTTGATCTTCGCGAGTCTCTATTCGATCCAGGCGCTGTGCCCCTACTGCATGATCGTCTGGATCTCGGTGGTGTGTTCACTCTGGTATTGCGCCCTGCACCTTGCGGTTTCGCGAACCAACAGCGCCACGGCCGCCACCGCCGCCAGATACCACTCGGTAGTGCCCACGGTATGGATGCTCCTTGTGGTGCTTGCAATCACCGAGGCCTTCTGGTGGTACTGGCGGACACTCGCCTGAGTACGGGATTCAGGTCAGAACAGCGCAGATACCCGCGGAGACGGCTACCGTCACGGCTGCGGCAACGGCCGTCGTGACAGCCGCCGGCACACATGCCGCCACCGCGCAGGTCAGTCGCCGAGGCGACGCCACGTCGCCGTCCACCAGGGAACGCAATCGCACTGCGGTCGCGCCGCCGCGATCACCCAAGCTCCAGTCCGGCTGAGGAAGCGGCGATTTCGACACCACGGAAAGGGCGGAACGCACCGCAGCCGGGCTGGTGACGCGAGCGGCGTGCCGGTCCGCTGACAGTTCCACGATCGCGCCGACGGCAGCAGGCGCCGCCGCGAACAACGGCACTCGCGGCAGAACAGCGGCCAAGACTTCGCACGCACCGACGATTCGGTGATGACCGCCGCTCAGGTGCGCACGCTCGTGCGCGAGAACCGCGTCACGCTCACCTCCGGTAAGAGCGGATGACAAGCCTTGCGTCGCAACAACAAATCCAGGCTTTCCGGCGACGCTGTACGCCATCGGCAGTGGATGATCCAACCACAACACGTCGGACTCCGAGTTGTCGCGGCGCGCGACGATCGAGAGAACATCACGATGGAAATCTCGCACCCTCGCGTGCTCACGCGCTTGTTTGCGCCCGGCCAACACGATCCGAACGGCGATCAAACCCACCACAGCAACGGCTGCACCGGTGATCAGTTCACCCACCCACGAACTCGTGCCGTGCGCGAAGGCGCTGAAACACCGAGCGATACCGTCGACCAGCCCCTCGACCGGTGCGTGGCTCGGCCACACCAGAACCAAGACCGCGGAGAGAGCGAGATACAGAGCCGACGCCATACTGCCGAGCCACGCCGCAAGCAGCACCGCCGGTGACAACGCCGAGGAAACAGCTCGCAACGCTCTCGGAACCAAGAATCCCACGAGTACCGCACCGAGAAGCATCGGCAACGCCAATGTCATTGCGCACCTTCCCCGGAAAGACCTCGGCGCAGGGCCTCGTTCTCGGCGTCCGTCATGGTCTTGGCGAAGTGCAACAGCACGGCAGCGGAATCGGAACTGCTGTCCAACAATTCGCGCAGCGCCCTGGAGGTGGCTTCTTCACGGGTGCGGCTCGGCCGATAGAAGTAGGCGCGACTCTTCTTCTCGCGACTTACCCAGCCCTTGTCGTAGAGATGCGTCACGACGGTCAGGATGGTGGTGTACGCGAGCTGTCGACGCTCGCCCAGGATCTCGACCAGATCCTTGACCGAGAGTGCGTCGTCGGACTGCCAGAGCACATCCATGACCTCGGCTTCGAGTCCGCCCAGCCCCTGCATTGCTCCTCCATCGCGTCGTGACAGAACTTCAGTCGCCCGTGGTCTTCTCCCCGAACGACACGCCCCGGGAATTCAGATACGCGAGCGGATCGGTCTTCTGTCCGTCAGATTGCCACACCTCGTAGTGCAGGTGTGGTCCTGTCGATTGTCCACGATTGCCGACGGTCGCGATCAGTTCACCCGCCCGCACCTTCTGACCGGCGACCACGAGCGCCTCGTTGATGTGTCCGTAGACGCCGACGGTCCCGTCATCCTGCTGGATGCGGACCCAGAGCCCGAATCCCGCCGCGGGGCCGGATTCGAGCACAACACCGTCGGTCGCCGACACGATGGGTGTTCCGATCGCGTTCGCGATGTCGAGACCGTAGTGGGTGGTTCCCCACCGTGGACCGAAGTTGGACGTCATCGTCCCGCTGACGGGGGCCATCACCTGCGGCTTCTCTGCCTCGTAAGTCAGCGCCGCTCGCTCGGATTCGAGTTGTCGCGTCTTGCCGAGTTGTTCGGCTATTCCGGCAAGATTCGTCGTTCGAACAAGGTCGAGGATCTCCGGCACCGACACCGCCGCCACATCCTCGACTGCAACCGGCGGCGGCGATGCGTGCCCGATGGAAGTGCCGGACGCCAGGATTGCGCCCGTCGCCACGGAAACCGCGGCTATGCGCCCGCCGGGTCTGATCGGCTCGGCTTTTCGATGTCGTCCCACTTCTCGGTCCTCGCGTCGATGACAAATGAAGGTCTACGCCGCCACCATACAACTATGTTGCATAGTTTTTAAGACATGCACTATTGCGCATATATGCATATGTGTCTAGGCTGACGTCGACGAAAGGATCTTCGATGTCACACGGACACGGACACGGAATCTCCCCCGCCGAGGCTGCGACCAGCAACAGCGGCAAGCATGTCAACAAACTGTGGATCGCCGCCGGCCTCGGGTTGGTGACGTTCGTTCTGCAGGTGACGGTCGGACTCTTCACCTCGTCGCTGGCACTGCTCTCGGACTCGGCGCACGTGTTCACCGACATCTTCGGCATCTTCATGGCGCTCGCCGCGATCCTCGTCGCACAGCGTGCCGCCCGGCGCCCCGACCGCACTTTCGGCATGTATCGCACGGAAGTGTTTGCAGCACTGGCCAATGCGATCCTGCTCTTCGCAATCGCCGGATGGGTGCTCTACGAGGCTGCCAGCCGATTCTCGGATCCGCCCGAGGTTCCCGGCCTCCCCGTCGCGATAGTCGCCGTCGTCGGATTGGCGATGAACGTCATCGCCTTCCTGATGCTGCGCAGCGGCGCGAAGGAGAGTATCAACATCCGCGGCGCCTACCTCGAAGTCATGGCGGACATGGTCGGGTCCATCGGCGTCCTCGTCAGCGGCTTGGTCACGCTCGCGTTCGGTTGGCGTTACGCCGACCCCGTCATCGGCGTAGCCATCGGTCTTTTCGTCTTGCCGCGCGCCTTCAACCTGGGTCGCCATGCCGTCCGCATCCTGCTCCAGCAGGCTCCCGATCGCATCGACGTCACGTCGATCATCGAGAAGATCAACACCCTCCCGGGCGTCGTCGACGCGCACGATCTACACGTCTGGACGCTCACCTCGGGGATGGAAGTTGCTTCCGTTCACGTCACAGCGGCAAGTGACGCCGATCCCACAACGGTGCTCGCGGCCACCCAAACCTTGCTTACCGAGGCCTTCGAACTCGAACACGCCACCGTACAGGTGGAACTACAGGGAAGTGACGGTAAATGCGCGGAACTCGCCTGGTGAAATAGACATTCCTAAATGAAACATTCGATTTCACCGGGCTCGATAACCTCACGGAATTCGGCGAAAAATTAGGTCTTCTTTAGTTTGGGAACGCTTACCACAATAAGGTCAGACTGGGATGACAGGGCCTCTGACCTGCACTATCTTGGAATTCATGACTTCTGGGGAGACTCACATGACCAAATTCCACGCACTACTCCGAGACCAGATTCGCAACGAGTTCAACGCTTCGCATCAGTACATCGCGACAGCGGTTTACTTCGACAATGCGGATCTGCCACAGCTGGCAAAGCACTTCTACAAGCAGGCGGTGGAAGAGCGTAACCACGCCATGATGATCGTTCAGTATTTCCTCGATCGCGACATCAACGTCGAACTCACCGGCGTCGACGCTGCGAAGGCCGACTTCAAGGATGCCCGCGAGCCCATCGCTCTCGCGCTGACGCAGGAGAAGACGGTCACCGAGCAGATCGTCCAGCTCGCGAGCACTGCCCGCGAAGAAGGCGACTACCTCGGTGAGCAGTTCATGCAGTGGTTCCTCAAGGAGCAGGTCGAGGAAGTGGCAAGCATGACAACACTTCTCACCATCGCGGATCGCGCGGGCGCCAACCTGTTCGACCTCGAAGACTTCGTTTCCCGTGAGATGAGCACCGTCGGTGACACCACCGGTGCGCCGAACGCAGCAGGCGGAACCATCTAGCCTGCAGCACTCACAGATTTTGCCCTCGAGCCGAACGGTTCGCTTCCTGCCAGCAGGATCGAACTGATCAGCTCGGGGGCATCTGTCATCGGTACGTGCCCCAGACCGGGCAGAACCATCAACTTTGCCTGCGGGAACGACTTTTTCACGCGCTGCGCCTGATACACGGGCAGAATGAGATCGCGTCGACCCCACGCAACCGTCACCGGCACAGTGGGATCCACGATGGGCGGCAACACGAAGTCCATCTCGAGACCGAGGTCGACGAGTTCGTTGGACACGAGCGAACGGCAGTCGGCCAACGCCGCCGCATACCCGACGTGACTCGGATGAGCGAAGAACGCGGCGAGCGCCGGATAGCGAATCAGCTTGTACCGCAATGCGCGTGGCAATCCGTCGCCCATGAGCTTGGCCGTGCCGCGCAGTGCACGGAACGTGTTGATCGCTCGCACCTGATCGAGGTGATTGACAAAGAACCCGGCCGGCGAAAGAGCTGTTGCCGACGCGACGTCTCCGCGCGCCGCCAGCGAGAGTGCAATCCAGCCGCCGAGCGAGTTTCCGGCGACGTGGGCGCGCTCCCCTGCCGGAGTTACTTCCTTGACGAACTCACTGACATCGTCGATCAGCTGTCCCATGACGTCAGGACCGAGTTCGGGCAGCAGTGACTCTCCGTGACCCGGCAGGTCGACGGTGACGACGCGGCGGTACGGCGTCAGCTGGTCCAAAAGCGAATCCCACGCCTGCCGTCGATGGACGATTCCATGGACGAGCACAAGCGTGGGACCACTACCGGAGATGTCATGCGACAAGGTCATGTCGCCAACATTAACCGTAACTTTGCGTAACGCCTATAGTTCTGGCGAAAAAATCAGCGCAGCGTGACCTGACGACCACGAAGTCCGTCGCGCGAGCGAAGCTCGGCCGAGGTGAGCGGAGCATCGACGGCCAGAGCCTCGGCAAGACGCTCACCGAGCTCGACGGTTGCCGCAACCCACTCGTTTGCATGCTTTTCGCGGTCGAGGTCGAAGACGGGAACCAACAGGCCGTGGGTGCGGAACGAGCCTGCGTAGCGCGAGCCCTCACCCAGGTGCAGTCCACCGGTCGCGTGCACGCGCGCCAGCGCGAGCATCAGGTCGTCTTCGCTCTCGGGACGAACCCAACGCAGGTGCGCCTTCTCGCCGGCGTCTACCCACCACGCGGCAACGAGGCCGTCGCCTTCGAGGCGTGCAGAGGGCATGATTGCCGAGTTGGCGTGCTGCACGGTGGCGGCAACCTCGGGATCGGTTTCGACGCCTTCCGGAATCCACCAGTTGAAGTTCTGGTGCACGGTGATGTCGAGCAGCGCCGACGGATCGACGACAGCGGTGACCGCCGGGGTCTCGGAATCGGGGTTCGCGGCAGAAAGCGCGTCGCCGGGGGCCGCGTCCTTGATCCAGTTCACCGAAGCGGCGAGGTCTGCGCCGAGGTCGGCCGAGTGCGCCTGAACCTGGACACCGACAAATCCGGTGGCCGTCTCGCCCTCGTCGCGGACGAGTGCGGCAACAGCGCCGGGGAGGACCGTCGCCAACGTGACGGGACGGTCGGAGCCGATGACCGGCAACGGAGCCGTGGCGGACGGAACGAATTCACGCAGCGCGACCAGATCGCACTCGGCGGCAAGGCCCTCGAACGGGCGGCTGACTACGCCGGCAGCGGCTTCACGCTCTGCTTGGCGTGCCGCCAGCTTCTCTGCGCGTGCGCTGCCCTGCTTCGGTCCACTGTTTCTTTTGCTCTTCTTGGCCACGAGGGCAAAATCTACACGCTGCCCAGCCATTGCTTCGTGCGCCCGGGATGGTTGGTGGCAACCCAACTGACCCCGAGCTCACGACACAGGTCCACATCCGCCTTGTCGTCGACGGTCCAGCAGTACGTCGCGCGACCCGCAGCGGCGGCCCGATCGACCAGATCGGGATGTTCGCGCAGCGCCTTGATCGACGGCCCGATCGCCGTAGCGCCCACAGCCGTCGACGCACCGCCGCCGAGGTACCGCGACGCGTCACCGAGCAGGACCGTCGGCAGCAGCGGTGCCGAACGGCGCACTCGCCACACCGCACTCGCCGAGAAAGACATGACCACTGCGCGCGAATGATCGGCCGACGGCGGTGACGCGATCCCGAAGCGGTGCAGTTCCGCCAGGAGTTTGGCTTCGACCAGGCCGCCGAAGCGCACGGGGTGCTTGGTCTCGATGAACAGCTTCACCGGGCGCGCAAAATCCAGGGCGAGGGTGATGAGATCGGCGAGAGTCAGCAGTTCGGCCGGTTCGCTCGTCGACCCGTAGTCCAGAGCGTTCAGCGAATCGAGAGTCATCTCGCTGACGATCCCCGTCCCGCTCGAGGTGCGGTCGACCTTGCGATCGTGAACGCAGACCAGGTGTCCGTCGCGGGTGAGCCGAACGTCGCATTCGAGCCCGTCCGCACCCTCTTCGAGAGCTAGTTCGTAGGCGGCGAGCGTGTGCTCCGGCCGCGCAGCCGACGCACCTCGGTGCGCAACGACGAGTGGACCTCGACGATCTGGGCTCACAGGGCTGCGGTCTCTTTCTCTTCCAACACCGTCTTCTTTTCCAACACCGAGCGTGGCACCGGCACCCACCGGGTTTCCGATTCCGGTTCACCGCGCCAGCTCTTGCGCTCGATCCGTCGGATCACGATGAGCGTCAACGCGGCGGTGACGGCAGCGATCAGCGCTATGAATGCGTTCAGCAGAACCCCGTCCGCCATGGCCTGAATCCCCGGGCGTGATCGCCAGTACGCATTGACCACCAGCAGCAGAGCGCTGAATCCCCAGAAGCCCCACCAGATCTTGACCAGCAGGGTTCCGCGCGGATCACGGCGAACGAGCTCGAGGAGATAGACGGCCGGCATCACCAGGTTGAGGATCGGCACAGCGCAGCCGACGACCACTTCCGAGGCGGTACGCGGATCGGATTCCCGGGCGCGTGCGAAGTGTTCACGACGCCGACGAAGCAGCCAGCACACGGCGGCTACGGCAGCGAAGACGGAGACCAGCAGTCCACCCAACTGGGTGAAGTACACGGCGGCGTCGGAGACAGTGAGCAACGGCTGCGGGATCAGCGTGGTGCGGTTGCGGACCAGGATCGCGTATCTGCCCAGTTCGGCGAACACCGCCAGTCCGTAGAGGATCGTCGCGAGCGTCAGCAACGGCTCGACTCGATCGGCCATCCGGTCCGCACGCGAGGGCGGTACCGGTGAGGTATCGAAGACGTCATGGAGTCCCCACTGCGGGACAGCGTCGTAGCGCGGAGTGGAGAAGCTACGACGCACTGGTGCGTCCCCCACGCCTCGTGGGTCGGACGGTGAGCGCGCGATCCAGCGGAAGCCTCGACGGTTGGGCGGTTGGTAGATCTCGGTCCGGGTGGGGATGAGGAGAACGCCGCTGCAGCGCGGGCACCACTGCGTCGGGCCGCCGACTCCATTGCGCTGCGTCGGGCCGCCGACTACGGGCCAACGCGCGGCGCACCGGGCGCAGACCTGAACGACACTCACAACTTCGATTCTGTCACGCCGTATCGGTAACGGCAGCAAATGGATTCACTCCCGATTTGTGATCGAACCTCCACCGCCTTCACCTGCATTGTTCGAATAATGTGACCTCCGCCACTTAAAAACTCGAGTTATCCACAGTTTCCACAGGTTCATCCACAGTTCTGGATGAATGAATCGGGCTTTATCCACAGGTCACGGGCAAGACCCTGAGAATTTGCTGACAGGTGTTAGCGAACGATGCACAGGCTCGAGGATGAATTTGACACCGCAGGTCAGTGAACTTTCGGGCGTCGGCGTCATTTATCCCGGCAAAGTTCACAATCCATTCAGAAATTGTGCCCGAAAAGACAGAAAAGACCGTTATCCCCTTTTTCGCCGAAGGCCGGTTTTGACACACCTGGAAGCATGACCGTCGATGACTTCTCCGTCGACGACTTCTCCACAGGCCGAGCCAACTCTGACGTTCACCGCGAACCGGGTCATGCAGCTCGCGTTCGTATTGATCGGATGTCAGCTCGTCATTCGCGCCTGGGTTGCCGCGAGTAACTACTTCTACTGGGACGACCTCATCCTCATGGGCCGGGGCGCGCGCTTCTCGCTCTTCTCGAGCGAACTCCTGCTCTACGATCACGACGGTCACTTCATGCCCGCGGCCTTCTTCTTCACCGGGTTGATCGCACGCATCGCACCGTACAACTGGGCACTGTCGGCGACACTGCTCGTCATCGGTCAGGCCGTGGCGTCCTTGGCGCTTCTCCGCACTCTTCGGTTGGTCCTCGGCTGGCGACCGGCGCTGTTGATTCCGCTGATCCTGTATCTGTTCGTCCCGCTGACACTTCCGGCGTTCTCGTGGTGGGCGGCCGCGCTCAATGCCTTGCCGCTACAGATCGCACTTGCCTGGGCGTCCGGGGACGCGATCAAGCTGTACCGCACCGGGCATGTGCGCTACGTGTTCTCGGGCACCGCAGTTTTTGTCGTCTCCCTATTGTTCTTCGAGAAAGCAGTGCTCGTTCCGTTCGTGGCACTCGCTTTTCTGGTGCTGTACTTGCGCACGCAAGGCGAAGGAACGCCGATCCGGAGTGCGATCACGAAGTGCCGACTCCTGTGGGCGGCCTGCGCCGCTGTCCTCGCGATCTGGATTCCGGTGTACCTGACCACCGTCGAGTCCCCGGTCACCGGCTACGGCCGTTCCATGTCCACCGAACTGCTGCATCACGGCACGTCCTTGGGGATGCTTCCCACTCTTATCGGCGGCCCCTGGCACTGGGAGCGGTGGATCCCCAGCCCCGCGTGGGCCGATCCGCCGACGGTATTGGTGGTCGCGGCCTGGGCCACACTGCTGACGACGGTCGTGATGACAGTGCGTGCCAGACGCGGCGCCGCCTGGATCTGGGCCGCCGCGGCGCTGTACTTCCTGGCCTCCGTCGTGGCGATGACCGCGACCCGATCCGACGCCGACACCACCTACGAATTGGCGCAGACCTTGCGCTACTTCACGGATTCGGCGACGGTGTTCGCACTCGCCGCCGCCCTGATTCTCGCCTCGCCTCGGCGACGTCCGGCCCGCATGCCCGTCGCAGTCGCCGCCGGGCTCTCAGCGCTCTTCGTTGTCAGTTCGCTCGTCTCGACTGTCACGTTCGTCGACATCTGGCGCGAGAACCCGACTCGCGACTACCTCGCCAACGCACGAATGTCGTTGTCCCAGAATCAGGATGCTCCGCTGCTCGAGCAACCCGTCGCGATCGCGGTACTTCTTCCCGTCGCCTTTCCGAACAATTTGGCAAGCAATGTTCTCGCGCCTCTGTCTGATCGACCCGAATTCTCTTCCAGCACTCCGATTCTGCGCACGATCGACGACAGCGGAAAGATTGTCGATGCCGAAGTGACCTGGACGAGAAGGATTCCCGAAGGAACGGCACCGAACTGCGGCACCCGCTCCGAAGGCCCGATCGAACTCCCCCTCGACGGCCCCCTGGCCGGTTGGGAATGGACGGTTCAGCTCAACTACCTCGCGAGCACCGACGGAACGATCGACGTCGCGTTGGAGTCCGGCGACGCCGTATCAGTACCCGTGACGCAAGGTTTGCACTCAGCGTTCGTACGCCTGGTCGGCCACGGAAACAGTGTGAAAATCACGCCGACAACGCCGGGACTGACCCTGTGTTTCGGCGGTGGACAAGTCGGTGCCGTCGTCCCGACCTCCGCAAAATAGTGGCAGAGTAGAAGTCATGGAGCTGCGTATATTCACCGAACCCCAGCAGGGCGCTACCTACGAACAACTACTGACTGTTGCCCAGACCGCCGAAAAACTCGGCTACGGCGCATTTTTCCGCTCGGACCATTATCTCGCCATGAATACCGACGGCCTTCCCGGACCTACCGACGCGTGGATCACGCTCGCCGGTATCGCCCGCGAAACGTCCACCATCCGCCTCGGCACCCTCGTGACGTCGGCTACGTTCCGTCACGCCGGCCCGCTGGCCATCTCGGTCGCGCAGGTCGATCAGATGAGTGGTGGCCGCGTGGACCTCGGCATCGGTGCCGGTTGGTACGAGGAAGAGCACCAGGCGTACGGGATCCCGTTCCCCGCGCTCAAGGATCGCTTCGAACTGCTCGAGGAAACTCTCGACGTCGTGACCGGTCTGTGGCGTACGCCGGTCGGCGACACGTTCGACTACGACGGTAAGCACGTGCAGATCAAGAACTCTCCCGCGCTTCCCAAGCCGCATCAGGTCGACGGTCCGCCGATCCTGATCGGTGGCACGGGCAAGAAGAAGACTCCGGCACTCGCCGCTCGGTTCGCGAACGAGTTCAACATCCCGTTCAAGTCCCTCGAAGAAACGAAGGACATCTTTGCGCGCGTTCGTCAGGCTTGCGTCGACATCGAGCGGGATCCGAACGAATTGGTGTACTCCAACGCTCTCGTCCTTTGCTGCGGCCGCGACGAGGCAGAGGTCAAGAAGCGCGCCGAGGCCATCGGACGAGACGTGGACGAATTGCGTGAGAACGGTCTGGCCGGAACACCTTCGGAACTGGTCGACAAGATCGGAACATTCGCCGAAGCCGGTTCACAGCGTGTGTACCTGCAGACTCTCGATCTCGCCGATCTGGATCATCTCGAACTCGTCGCAAGCGAGGTCATGCCCCAACTGCAGTGAGATACGGGCCGGGATCTACAGCGCGTTCGCGTCGAGGAATGCGCGTAGGTCCCGGTCCCACTGGGCCGAGCGCGAACGGTCGAGAAACACCCGCACCAGCATGAACGCGATGACCAGCAAGGACATCACGCTGAACCAGGTGAAAACCCCGGTCACAACGGCTGCGACGTCGGCAGCGCTCTGAGTGATCGGGGCTACGGACTTGTCACCTTGATCGTTGACGTAGATGTCGACCTCGGTACCGGCAGGCGTCGCTGAGTCGACAGTGATGTCGCTCGTGTGAACCTCACCGTTCCAGTTCCACTGTGCGCTGGCCATTTCCGTCGTCGGCGCAATGTAATCGGCGTTGGAGACGGTGGTTTGCTTCGAATCCGCCGTTGTCGTCGCCGAAATGCTGTGCAGTTCCGAGGATTGTTTGGCGATCAGTGCGTTCTGGCTCGAAGCCGTCGCGGCGCCGGCCCACACTGCGAGTGGCAGCAGCAGAATTGCGAAAATGATCAGACCGAAGGACATGAACCCTTCGATCCGATCACTGCGGCGAACCATCGGATCGTGGCCTACGTGAATGGTGCGTCGAAGCAGCGACGCAGTTCCTCGCGTACTACCTGACATTGTGAACTCAGTTCTCTCGACGACACACTGTTACTTCGAGATTCCCTTTGTTTCGATCTAGTTGCAAGTGTTAACGAGCTGAATCACATGTGTCCTCCAACACCTGTTCCAGTTATTCGCTCGGCGGAAGGATATCCGTCTGCGCCGGAACCTGATCCTGACGGAGTAATCCCACCGGGCAACTGACGCCGGTGGCATGCACCGGGCAGTAACCGCCGGGATTCTTCGCCAAATACTGCTGGTGGTAATCCTCCGCATAGAAGAAGTCGCGCAGCGGACCGATTTCGGTGGTGATCGCGCCGTATCCCGCTTCGGCAAGCCTTTCGCCGAAAGCGACGGCCGACGCGTGAGCGATTTCTTCCTGCTGCGCGGACGTCGTGAAGATCGCCGAACGGTACTGCGAGCCCTGGTCGTTGCCCTGACGCATCCCCTGCGTCGGATCGTGGTTCTCCCAGAAGTGCGCCAGGATCTGCTCGTAGGAGATCACCGCGGGGTCGAAGACCACCAGCACTACTTCGGTGTGCCCCGTGCGTCCGGAGCACGTCTCTTCGTATGTCGGATTGGGAGTGAAGCCGCCGGCATAACCCGCAGCGGTCGTGTACACACCGGGAAGCTGCCAGAACTCCTTCTCGGCGCCCCAGAAACAACCCATACCTACGACGACGGTCTGCATTTCGGCCGGAAACGGCGGCGTCAACGGATGTCCGTTGACGTAGTGCGCGGTAGGTACCGGCATTTTCTGCTCTCGCCCGGGGAGGGCGTCCTCAGGCGCGATCAGCGTGGATTTTGCGGACGCTCGTCCCAGAATGTCGTCGTACCAGCTCATGCTTCGATGCTACGCGCGAGCGGCTGTTTCGCCACGCCGTGACCGCGCGGGCACCGGGCAGCTCCACCCAGCGGTAGCCGACTTCTGATACCGCAGCCGTGACCAGAAGGAACAGTGCGAAGGCCAGCGTCGGTCCCACGTACATCACGGTGTTCTCGACGACGCGGTACAGGATCAGGGTGTGCACGAGATAGATGACGTAACTGCGCGTCGAGAGCCACTTCACGACCGACCAGCGCGTTGGGACGCCGTCGTAGCGGCCGATGAGGACAACCGCTGCGGCGACTACCGAGATAGTCCACAGGTAGTGCTCGCCGGCCCAGTACACGCGGAACTGGGTCGCCACGATGATGACGTGCATCTGCATGAGGACGGCCGCGATCAGCCAGCGGCCGGGAGCGAGCTTCGCCCACGCGAGGTACATGATCTGGCCGAGGAAGACGGCCGGCAGCGTCGCGGCGATCTTGGACAGCATCGGCACGGTGTACGGCAGCGGCGCGTAGACGTTGTAGAGCAGAACCAGTGAGCACAGCGCACCACCGGCGAGCGGCATGACGATCGGACGCAGCCGCAGTATCGGACGAGCGGCGACGCACGCGAGATAGAAGAGGAATTGGACGGTGAGCGTCCAGGTCACTCCGAGAACTGCCACCTCGGGCTTGAGAAAGAATCCGCCGAGAAAAAAGCTCATCAACGCTTCGGTATCGGAAATACCTTCCTGACCGCTGAACATTCCGTTGATTCCGAGGCGGACCAGAAGAATGGCAATCGCGGTTGCCACCCAGAATGCGGGCAGCAGTCGACTGAATCGGTTGGTCAAGAACTTTCCGGGACCATCGCGAATCGCGGACCGCGTCACCAATGCGCCGGTAAGCATCATGAATACTGCGACTCCGACAAAAGAGAGGTGCTGGTTGAGTTCGGCCGGCTCGATCAAAACGCCGTAGACGACGTCGATCACCCACCAACCCGAGCCGAGATCGTCGATGACGTAAAAAGAGATGTGGGAGTAGATCACGGCGGCAACCGCCAGGGCTCGCAGCAGGTCAGCGCCCGGAAGATTCACCCGAGGCGCGGCCGCCTCTGGTGATTCCGGGAGGAAAACTGGTGCGGGCATCGCGCAAGTTTAAGGTTCCGTTCACCTTTACGACGAATTTGCGCACATTAGCTTACCCTTAGATCAGGGTAAGTTTGGTTGCCCAAACTTTATTCTTTGGTGATTACTACCTGAGCCGGACTGTTGCGGACGGTGTACGAATGTTATTGGGTGGAAACCCGAAGAATGATTTGCACATACGCGAGTGACGTCACGCCGTGACCGGTGATCGACGCACTCTAAAGCACCAGGGCTCACCAGCCCGCAAAGAAGGGACCCTCGTGTCTGTTTACACGCTGCCGGAACTCCCCTACGACTACGCAGCCCTCGAGCCGCACATCTCGGGCAAGATCATGGAGCTGCATCACGACAAGCACCACGCGGCTTACGTTGCCGGTGCCAACGCTGCACTCGAGAAGCTGGCCGAGGCTCGTGAGAACGACACCATCGCAGCGCAGGCCAACCTGCTCGAGAAGAACCTGGCGTTCCACCTCGGTGGCCACACCAACCACACCGTTTTCTGGAACAACCTCAGCGCTGACGGTGGCGACAAGCCCGAAGGCGAACTCGCCGCAGCGATCGACGACAACTTCGGTTCGTTCGATCTCTTCCGCGCTCACTTCTCCGCGAACGCCAACGCCATCCAGGGCTCCGGCTGGTCCATCCTCGCGTGGGACTCGATCGGACAGCGTCTGATCATCGTCCAGCTCTACGATCAGCAGGGCAACATCTCCATCGGCCTCACGCCGCTGCTGCTCCTCGACATGTGGGAGCACGCCTTCTACCTCGACTACCAGAACGTCAAGGGCGACTACGTCAAGGCATTCTGGAACATCGTCAACTGGAACGACGTCTCGGCTCGCTTCGACCGTGCACGTACCCAGACCGCAGGTCTGATCGTCTAGTCACGCTCTTCTCGCGAACGGCGGCGCCTCACCAGGGGCGCCGCCGTTCGTGTCAGCAGAGCACCACCGAGCAGGACCGTCGTCGCTCCGAAGACCAATGCCAGTGTGCGAGTTCCGGAGTCACCGCTGCTCGCGGTGGTCTGATTGACGGCCACCGGATCCGACAGCACCGAGGTCAGCTGAACCTGCTGCGGAGTGGTCATCGCGGGAATGCCGGATTTTGCGCCGTCGAGGCCCGTGACCAATGACTTGGCGATCCCTTGCAGCGTCGTGAATCCCTGGGTGATCTGGTCGGTCACGTCACCGAGCATCTGCGGCGCCTGATCGGCTATGGGGATGAGTCCGTCGTTCAATTGTCCGGCAGCACTGCTCAGTTGATCGCTCGCCCCTTGCAGCTGCCCGACGGCGGTGCGGACCAGATCACCGAGCTCCGTATCGGGTCCGACCGAACCACCCAACAGCGCCGGAACGGTGCCCAATTGCGCATTCAGCGCACCGAGATCCGAACTCACACCGGCCAGTTGCGCTGTCACGTCAGGCGGGATCGGAAGGCCGTTCAACGCGGTCTGCAACGTGTCGATTCGTGTCTTCAATTCCGCTGTCGAGGACGACGCCTCCCCCAACGTCAAGCCCAGCGAATCAGCGCGCGTGGCCAACTCTTCCGCCGATCCCGATGCCTGATCGACAACACCGGATACCTGTTCCGCCACGCTCATCAACTCCAACGCCCCGGATCGTGCGGTCTCGAGATACGGCAGCAGTGTGCCGGCGCCTGCCTTCACCTGATCGATGGACTTTCCGGCCTCGTTGGTTCCGGCGACCAGAATCTGTGCGGTGGTGAGGTTTTGATCTATCGAGCGCCTGGCGGCCGACGTCTGAGCCAGCAGACCCTTGATTCCGTCGGCGCCGACCTGCGCGGAGACCGCCCGAGTCAGTTCGGTCGACCTCTCCGGATCCGAGCCCTTCACGGCCAGCTCGACACTCGCCTGGCGGGGGTCCGTGCCGAACATCGACGCAACGGATTCACTGAAGTCTTCCGGCACCGTCAACGTCGCGAAGTAGTTGCCGCCGGGGTTGTCGACCACCTGGAAGTCGAAGTCTTCATTCTTGCCCAGAGTGTCCACCAGCGTGTCACCCGCTCGAAGTTTCTTGCCGTCGAGAGTGGTTCCGGCGTCTGCGTTCACGATCGCGACGGTGCGCGAATTGTCAGCACCACCGCCCGCGAAAATCACGAAGCCGATCCCCGCGACCGCAGCTGCGACTATCGCCGCTACACCACCCACCGCCAGCCGTCGACCGAGGCGTGACGGCTGGCGGTGGGTGTTCTCGGTGGTGTTCTCGGCGCTCATGGGCGAGACGATAAAGCAACAACTTGTAGAAACGCTGAGAAGTACTAGTGTGCGGGCGTGGCCGGCTTTTCAGGCTCCTCGGGTTTCTCCTCCGGCAGGTCCCGAGGCCCGCTGATCAGGATGTCGGCCCAGCGTGTGGCTGGGTCGATGTCGAGCAGGACAGCCTTCACCAACAACGAGAGCGGGATCGCCAGCAGCGCTCCGAGCGCCCCGAGTACCCACGACCAGAAGACAAGTGAGAGGAACGTCATCGTCACCGACAGTCCGACGGCGTCGCCGACGAACTTGGGTTGGATGATGGACTGGATCACGAAGTTGATGACGGAGTAGACGACGATCACCCAGAGCATCAGCCAGGGTCCGCCCTGCAAGAGCCCGAGAAGTGCCGGCGGGATGACGCCGATGACAAACCCGATGTTGGGGATGTAGTTGGTGATGAAGGACAGCAGCGCCCACAGAACGGGTAGCTGAATGCCCATCAGCCACAGCGCACCACCGTCGAGCACCGCCACGATGAGTCCGAATACCGTCGAGACCACCAGGTACTTGCGAGTCCCTGCGGCAAAAGTGGAGAGCGCGTAGGAGATTTCGGGACGCTGCTCGGCCAGCACGTGTAACCGCGAGCGGATACTCATGCCGTCGAAGGCCATGAACAGCAACAGCGCGAGGATGAACACCAGATCCGACAGAATGCCGAGCAGGCCCTCCAGCCCGCTTTCGAGTACACCCACTACTTTCGTGAGATCGACACTGCTGAGCGTGCTTTGGATCTGTTCGGTGCTCACTCCGAAGTCGGCCAACTTGTCGCGGCCCTCGTTGAGGAGGTTGGTCATCTCCTCGGAATACTGGGGCAGGATCGTCGCCAACTGCGCCGTCGACACGATCAACGAGGCAGCGAGCCCGAGCAGAATCAGATAGACGGTGACCAGCGAGCCCAACATCCCGACCCACTTGGGCCACCCGCGTCGCTGCGACCAATCCTGAATGGGCTGAACGGCAATCGTCAGCACCAGTGCGAGGAAGACCGGTCCGAGGATGCCGCCGAACACTTTCATTCCTCCGACGGCAACCACGGTGGCCGCGATACCGAGAAGGACGATCAAACCGCGAGGGATCGACCAGTTCTCACTACCGGACAGCGTGGGGATCGGAGCGGGAGCCGCGACGGCCGGCTTTCCCTTCTTAGAGAACACCGACTTCCTTTGCCCGGCTCCTGATCTGGAATGCTCCCACGATCATGACGAGGCCGAACAAGATTGCGTACCAACCCAACAACCAGATGAGGCTGATGATGCCTTCGCCGGGCGCGACGAGAAGAATGATGCCGAAGATGACAGCGAGTACCGAGGCTGCGAGCAACCATCCCCAACTGGATCCGGGCAGCGTCTTCATCTTGAAGGCGCCGACGATTCCGAAGATTCCGAACATGATGGCGTAGAAGGCAATGATGTACAGCAGCACCAGCGCGGTGATGCCTGGCCAGACCAGCGCGACCACACCGGCTCCCACCGAAACGACGCCCGTGAAGACCCACCATCCCCACGAACTCAGGTGCTCGCGGTCCCGGACGGCTCGAACGATCGTGATCAAGCCGTCGGCAATGGAGTAGATACCGAACAGGAAGACCAAGGCCACCAAGGTAATTCCCGGCCACACCAGTGCGATGATTCCGAAGATCACACCGAAGATTCCGCGGATCAGGATCATCCACCAGATCTCTTTGCCGTACTGCACGAACGGATTCTGCGTGACCATCAGTAGCCTCCGAAGCAAGCGGGTGTCTCTGACCGATTCAACAGCTCTTCAAACAGGGCAATACCGACAGATCGTATGGCTATCGAGACCTTTCCGCCCATCGAAACGCGCGGCTGATACCGAGTTGTGCTCTTCGGGTCCGGAGCGAGAGGACCTTCAGCCTGCTTCCCGAATACCCGGCGCTGTCCACGATCCCGACAGCACTGCCGCCTTCGGCCAGTACAGGCGCAGAAAGACGTTGAAGTCACCGGACGGAGCCGGCAGCCAGTTCCGCTCCTTCTCACCACCAGGGGATTCGTGCTGAAGATAGATGTCGAGGGAACCGTCGTCGGCAAACACCAGATCGCTTCGATCACCGATCGCGTATCGGTCGATCGGGTTGTCCACGAAGAACTGCCGCTCGTTCATCATCGTGAGCGACCAGAAGCCCTCGACCGGCGGCAGTTCGTCCTTCTCGAAATGAAGTACGTACTTCTTCTCGCCGGTCAGTGGCTTCCCGTCGACGTCCGTGGTGGCGTGCGGGTACACGGCATCAGCATCGAGGTTTGCCCCGAAACCGAGCCAGACGATCAAAGCCCGCTGAGCGTAATGAGTTCCGTAATGCCCCAAGCCGCGGTGCATCGTCCAGCCGTTCTTCGGACTACCCTCGGCCTCTTTGGCGATCTCGCTCAGCACGTCCATTCCGGTTCGTGCAGCTCGGTCGAGGGCATCACGCACCTCTTGCGGACGCGACTTCCATGGCAGCGAGGAGCCGATTCCGATATCGGACAGCTGTTTCATCATCTCGGTATCGTCCGGGCGGGGAGGATTGTCGTCGAGAAGTGCGTCGAGTGTGGTGAAGAAGGCCTCGCCGTCCATGGCGGCCACCTGGTCCACCGGCGGCGTCCGGGTGTCGACGGCAGCGTTCACCGGCACTTCACCGGGCGTGTAGTCCTGCGGGTCACCCGTCCACTCCGACAGAGGTGTCAGTCGCGTCCGGTCCTGCAAGCTGTGCACTTCAGCCAGGTCCGTTCCCCCCGACGTCGCATAGCGGGCGACTATCCAGTTCATCGCCGTCGGAGAACGCAGCAGCGTCAAACCCTTGGGCACGTTGCCTTTCCAATTCGGCCCGGCCACCAGATACGGTCCCCCGGTGCGTCCCACCGTCCGAGACCCCGGCACCGTGAACACGTCGCTCCACGCGTCGAGGATGGGCACCAGCCAGTACCGCGTGCCGAAGTCCGGCAATGAGAGCACCTGCGGTTCCGTCGAGACGTCCAGCCACCCCGACGAGTAGAGAGTGTCCGCGTTGGGTGAGACGACATCGGTGAAGGTCGCATCGGGCGTTGTACGCGCATAAGCGAACTGGTTGAGCGGGGCTTTCATCGCCACCGGCGTCGGCACCGCCGTCATGACGTCACGCGATACCGCCGCAATCAACAGTGGATATCCGAAGATCCACGCCTGCGTTGCCAGGTCTTCCAGCCGAGAACGGTTCTTCGACAGAGTCATGCCTGCGCATACCACCGCCCTCACCAGCGCAAACCTGGCTGGCACTCTCCCCGTCTTGTGTGCCAGTACCGAATGGGTGCATATTTCGATTACCCAACGAGGTGTGCCGGACCGACGCATGCGCGTCTGCCCGAGATTTGCCCCAGCACCGAGGGAGGAACAGAAATGAACAGAAACGAAGCAATAGGCATTTCTCCGTTCCAAGCCGCCGGATCTTTGCAGGGGTTCGTCATTTCCGGGCGTTGGCCTGACACCACCCAGGAGTGGGCGCAGCTTCTCGCCTTGGCTGTCCGAGTGGCCTCGATGCCGGGTTTGTTGCCGACGACGACGGTCTTCGGGGTTCGTGAGGACGTTCCCGAGGACCCCCAGCCGGGCACTGTCGGTCTGGTGGTTGCCGAAGGTCCGGTGCTGGGCGATTTTGCCCTGACACCCGGCCGTTTCTCCGATCACCAGCCACCGGCCCTGATCATGCTGCACCCGCCGTCGGAAACCACGTCCAGCCTGCCGGAATGCGAGGGCAGCGCGTCGGGGTGCGTACTGCTGCCCGGTCTTCCCTACCTGGGCCTGGAGCATCGTGCGGCCTGGGTGGAGGCAGAGCCGGACGGCACAGTCGTCTCCATGATCAGCCGTGTCGGCATCGATCCGATCAGCGATCCCGACACCGCTGTTTTGGCCATGCTCCTCGCCTCGTGACGGCCCCGGTAAGCGATAAGTTCGGACTCCCAAACTTGCTGCGCGCTTTGCCAATTCGTTTCAACCGCGCTAACGTGGGTAGCAACGAAGGGGAGTAGCCCCCAATCGCCTGTGTCGACATACTGGTTCGACGCGCTCCGTCATGTGCGGATCGCGAAGCACCCGGCCTGGCGAACCGAAGGTCCTGTGGCCTCGGTGGGCGAGACCTTCGGCCGGACAAGCGCACCCACTGCGCTTGCCCAGGCCGGAGGCTCGCATTTTTCCTCCGACCTACACCGACCGGAGGAGTAAATCTTGCTTGCCGCAATACTTTTGAGTTTCGGCGTCATTTTCGTCGCAGAACTCGGCGACAAGTCGCAACTGATGGCAATGACGTTTGCCTTGCGCTATCGCTGGTGGGTCGTCCTCGGCGGAATCACCGTCGCCACCACCCTTGTTCACCTCGTCTCGGTCGCCGTCGGCCACTACGTCGGCGTCGCACTTCCGACGGCGGCAATATCGATCGTCGGCGGTATCGCGTTCCTGATCTTCGGTCTGTGGACCTTGCGCGGTGACGATCTCACCGACGACGAGCAGAACAAAGCCGGTCGCGTCACGCGGTCCGCCTTCATCGCCGTCGCATCGGCGTTCTTCCTGGCCGAACTCGGCGACAAGACCATGCTCGCCACCATCACGCTCGCCACCGACAACGACTGGATCGGCATCTGGATCGGATCGACTGTCGGCATGGTGGCGGCAGACGCTCTGGCCATCATCGTCGGCTCGGTACTGGGCAAGCACCTTCCGGAGGGATTCATCAAGATCGGTGCCGCGGTGCTGTTCTTCGTCTTCGGTGTCTGGCTGCTGCTCGAGGGCATCTTCCCGGACTCGTCGGCCGGCGTCATCGGCGGCGGAGTTGTACTCGCAGTGTCCGTGGTGGGTGCGCTGGCCCGGATGATCTGGAAGCGCACCCACCCGAAGCCGCCTTCAGAGCTTGGCTCTGATCTCCTCGGCGATCGGTTGGAACTGCTCGAGGAACGTCAAGGCCCAACCGAATGAGGCGACGCCCTCGTAGTCGAACGAGTACACCTGATCATTCTTGACGGCGCGCAAACGCTGGAAGATGGTGTCGCCAGCCAACTTCTCGTCGATAGGGCCCTTGCCGCTGTTGGTGATGATGACGTCGGCCTCGTCGAGTAGCTCCAACTGCTCCTTCGGGAACCACTCGTTGCTGCCGGCAGGAATTGCGAGCGAGCGGTCGTTGAACTGGAACCCGGCCTCGCTGATCACCGTCGTCTGATACTTCGTGGGCGAATACAGCGAGAAGCCACTCTCCTCGAAGTACGTGGTGTAGACGACCTTCACCTTGCTCAGCACATCAGCGTTGTCGCTGCGAAACTTGGCGATCCGCGCCTCGTACCGGTCTGCCAACTCCTGAACCTTCGCGCTCTGGTTGAGCGCGTCCGCGACCCCGAGGGCACGCTCCTTCCATGCGTACTGCCCGTCTTCGGCAAAAACTGCGGTCGGTGCGATCGACCGGATCTGCTCGTAAAGATCCGGGTTGTTCTGCGACAGCAGGTTGGTCATCACGATCAAGTCGGGAGACAAAGCCGCTATCGCCTCGGCGTTCGGCTCGTACCAGCGCCCCACCTTCGGGAGAGACCGCAGAGCAGACGCATAGGGTTCCGGGACGCCATCGGCGTTCTCGTAGTCCACCGGCAGTCCGACGGGTGTGAATCCGGCGTCGAACATCGCGGGACCCGTGTAGTAATCGGCGCTGACCACCCGTTGCGGGTTGGCGGGCACTTCCACCTGCCCGAGAGCGGTATTGATGGTGCGCATCGACCCTTCGGCAGACTCGCTGGTGCTGGTTCCGCAGGCCGTGAGCAATCCGATTCCGGCCAACGCGCCGGCCCCGAGGAAACCGCGACGGGTAAGCGCGGCCGTAATGCGTGTGAACTCTGCGTCGGTGTCGAGAGTCGGCAAGAGAAGTGATGTCATGGGCTTCCTGACGGTCAATCGAATTAGGGTCACCTAAAATTACTCTCACCTGCGTCGTTGCGGTGAAGTTTGTTGGCCAAGAGGTGTCTCTTTCGCGCCAGAATTCAACTGGTAATACCACTTGACCTCTTACTAGTAAGCGCTTAAGGTCGGTACATGTTCCAACCCGTTGCACGTACCTCGGCCTCCGGCGCAGTCTTCGACCAGATTTCCGTGAAGGTGCTGGCCGGAGAGCTGGCTGCCGGCGAGGCACTACCCAGCGAGCGCAAACTCGCCGAGGCATTCGGTGTCTCCAGGCCCGCGGTTCGAGAGGCGATCCAGAAGCTCGCCCAGGCCGGGCTCGTCGAGGTCCGCCAGGGCGAATCCACGTCGGTGCGCGATTTTCGACGCCAGGCCGGACCAGAACTTCTCCCCCAACTGCTGGTTCGCGATGGCGTCCCCGACCTGACGGTGGTACGCAGCGTCCTGGAAACTCGCGAGTTGATGGGACCGCAGATCGCGGTGCTGGCGGCTCGTCGCATCTCCGCAGAATCTGCCCAGGACCTCGACGCAGCCGTGGACCATCTAGGCGCCACCGAAGATCCGGTCGAGTTGCAAAGCCGCGCACTGGCGTTCTGGGACGTCGTCGTCGACAGCGCAGATTCCATAGCCTTCCGCTTGATCTTCAACAGCCTTCGCGCTGCATACGAGCCAGCCATGACGGCACTTGCCTCCGTCATGGTGGCCGAAGTCGGCCAAACAGATCTGTATCGAAAACTGGCCTCCGCCATCACTTCACACGACGAGCCCGCCGCCGAGACCCTGGCAGCAACGCTGCTCCACACCGGTACGACGGCAATCGGCGACGCTCTCACCTTCCTGGAAGGACTGAAACCATGAGCAAGCCTCTTACCCTGGCCGATGCCGCACGGACGTTTCGTAGGTCACCGACGCCGTGGATGATCGGCACCATGCTGCTGGCCGCGGCGGCGACGCGCATTGCCTTGGGCGACTGGCAGATCACCGACGCACTTGTTCCGCTCGTGATGATCGCCGCATTCCCGTTCGTGGAGTGGATCATTCACGTCTTCGTTCTCCATTGGAAGCCGCGGACCATTGGCGGCGTCACACTCGATTCACGGCTGGCGCGAAGCCATCGGGAACACCACTTCGCGCCGCGAACCGTCTCACTCATCTTCATCCCGTGGCAGACGCTCCTGATCGTGATTCCCGTTCTGACAGCCGTCGCCCTCCTGGCGTTTCCTCGCGTCGAACTCGGCCTGACATTCCTGACCTGCATTTCCGTGCTCGGTCTCGGTTACGAGTGGACGCATTTCCTCATCCACAGTGACTACAAGCCGAAAACTGCTCTCTACCGGTCGGTTTGGCGCAATCACCGCAACCACCACTTCAAGAACGAGCACTACTGGTTCACCGTCACCACCGCGGGAACTGCCGATCGCGCGCTGGGCACCTACCCCGATCCCAAATCCGTCGAGACATCCCCGACGGCGAAGAACCTGCACGGCACCACGTCAAAGCTGTGAATGAACGCCGGTTCCTGGCCCCCAGCTGGCAATGAACTTGAACTTGACTGTGTATCAGTAATTTTCGTTGTAACTCACCAGAGCCGTGCTTAGTGTCGGTGGAGTCAGAAGTTCGAAAAACGCTGTAACCGAAGGACACACCACATGTTCAACGATGTATTCAACAACGTAATCCACCCGATGGTCACGAACTTCCAGCAGTTGGGCCCCCAGCAGTTCATTCCGCAGCAGTTCATCCCTCAGGGCGTGTTCCAGCAGGCACCGCAGGCGGCCGAGCAGGCAGTGACGATCTTCGGTAGCTGATACCGCAATCCACAGATAGCGCCACTCAGGGGTCGTCCGTCCAATATGCTGGACGGACGACCTGAGTGCCTCCGCCTGACAAGGATCCCCATGACCGCGAACACCCCCGTCCACGCTTTCACCGACGACGCCCTGGGCGACCTCGACGCTACTGGCGTCGCCGCCCGGATCGAATCGGGTGAGGTGACCGCACGGGAAGTCATGGAGGCGTCGATCGCCCGCGCCGAGGCCGTGCAGGGGCAATTGAACGGTCTGGCCTGCACTGATTTCGATCGTGCCCTCGCGAGGAGCAACCGGCCTGCCAAGGGCGTCTTTGCCGGTGTCCCCACCGCGATCAAGGACAACACCGACAGCGCCGGCCTTCCCACCCAGCAGGGCAGTACCGCCTTCACCGCGATCCCCGCCAAAGCCGACAGCGATTTCGCGAAGCAGTTCCTCTCCACCGGGGCCATTTCGATCGGCAAGACTCGACTACCCGAGTTCGGATTCAGTGCGTCCACCGAATACATGACGGAAGAACCCGTCCACAACCCGTGGAATCCGGCGTACTCGCCGGGCGCTTCCTCGGGTGGCGCAGCCGCGCTTGTTGCTGCCGGCGTACTCCCGATCGCGCACGCCAACGACGGCGGTGGATCGATTCGCATTCCCGCCGCTGCCTGCGGACTGGTCGGACTCAAACCCACTCGCGGTCGCACCGTCGCCGACCCCGCCGACAAGTCGATGCCGATCCGGTTGATCGCTCAGGGCGCCGTTACTCGCACTGTTCGCGACACCGCACGATGGATGTCTGCGGCTGAGAACTACTACCGCAATCCGCGACTCGCACCGGTTCGCCTGATCGAAGGACCCAGCTCAACACGATTGCGCGTCGGCGTGATAGCTGATTCCGTAACCGTCACCAAGACGGACGACGAGACGCGCAAGTCCGTCGAAGCTACGGCCGAACTCCTTGCAAGCCTTGGCCATCATGTCGAGGACGCGGCATTGCCCGTCGGCCCCGAATTCATCGACGACTTCAGCATCTACTGGGGATTCCTGTCGTTTGCCATCTCCACCGGTGGCAAACAAATGCTCGGGCCCGACTTCGACAAGTCCGGCACCGACAATCTCACCAAGGGCCTCTACGCGCTGTACCGGAAGAACCTGGTGAAGACGCCGCGCGTGCTCTACCGTCTTCGACGGCTCCAGCAGCAGTACAGCGCCATGTTCTTGAAGTACGACGTCGTGCTCTCGCCGGCTCTGGGACACACCACCCCTGAACTCGGATATCTCTCTCCCGCTCAGCCTTTCGAGGAACTCTTCGACAAGTTGATCGCGTACACGTCGTTCACGCCGCTGAACAACATCTCCGGCGGTCCCGCGATTTCGCTACCGATGCACCAGACCAGCAATGGTTTGCCGTTGGCTTCGCATTTCTCCGCTGATCTCGGCGACGAGCGCACGCTCCTCGAATTGGCCTTCGAACTGGAAGAGGCTCAGCCCTGGAGACGAATCCAGGACTGAGCCCCACCCGATAAAGACTGTCAGTCGCGCGGCAACCCGAGCATGCGCTCACCGATCACGTTGAGCTGCACCTCGGTTGTGCCACCGTAGATGGTGGTGGCCCGGCCCGAAATGAGCTGCTCCATCGCCTTGTCGCTGGGCTGACCTGGGATGCTGACCGCTCCGGCAGCACCCAGTTCAGCGACGACGAACTCGGCGATCGACTGGCTGATCTTCATCGCCAACAGCTTGCCGACGCTCGACGTAGTACTCACGTCGATTCCCGAAAGTTGCTTGAGCACAACGCGGGAACCGATGAGATCGATCGCCTGACTCTCCGCAACCAGCTCGCCGACACGGTAGCGGCCGATCGGGCTCAGGTCTGCCGACTTCGCGAACTTCAGCAGATCGGAGTCCGAGGCGTACGCCTCCATCTTCTGGCTGAGCGCGACGCGCTCGCCGGCCAGCGTCGTCCGGGCGACGTTCCAACCGTCGTTGACCTCACCGACCACGTTCTCGTCGGGGATGAACACGTCGTCGAGGAACACCTCGTTGAACAGCGCCGAGCCCGTCATCTCACGCAGCGGGCGGACGGTGATGCCCGGTGTCGACATATCGAGCACGAAGTAGGTGATGCCCCGATGCTTCGGCTTGGTGGCGTCCGTGCGGGCGATCAGCATTGCCCAGTCGGAGAACTGAGCAACCGTGGTCCAGATCTTCTGACCGGTGATCTTCCAACCGCCGTCGACCTTTTCGGCCTTCGTGGACAAGGACGCAAGGTCGGAACCAGCACCGGGCTCGCTGAAGAGCTGGCACCACACCAGCTCACCCTGCAGGGTGGGCACGGCCAGCTCTTGCTTCTGCTTGTCCGAACCATGTGCCACGACGGCCTGCACTGCCCAGGTTCCCATCAGAAGCTGCGGCATCGAGATACCGGCAGCCTTGATCTCCTGGGAGATGACGATCTGCTCGAGCGGAGCGGCACTGCGTCCGTACGGCTTCGGCAGGTGCGGCTGAACCCACCCTCCGTCGCCGAGTGCAATGAGTTGGTCGTCCTCGTCGAGATCGACCAACTTGGCCAGCTCAGCCGCGATGTCGCCGCGGATCTCCTCCGCCTCGGGCGGAAGTTCGAGAACCGAAGCCCGGCTGATACCGTCAAGTGCCTGCTGCGCAACACGATTGGCACGATCCTCGCGGGTGCCGAGAATGCCGCGGATCGAGAGCGCGCGGCGGTAGTACAGGTGTGCGTCGTGCTCCCACGTGAAGCCGATGCCGCCGTGAACCTGCACGCAGTCCTGCGCTACCTGCACTGCGGCGTCCGGCACGATGACTGCTGCGATGTCGGCGGCAAAATCTGCCGTGTCGTCGCCCTTGTCCAATGCACTTGCCGCATCCCACACAACGGCGCGTGCCTGCTCGAGCGCAATGCCCATCTGCGCGCACTTGTGCTTGACGCCCTGGAACTGGCCGATGGGTCGCCCGAACTGCACACGTGTCTTGGCGTACTCCGACGCGGTGGAGACGCACCAGGACATGACACCGACGTCTTCGGCGCCGAGAACGACTGCGGCAATGGACCGTACCCGCGCCTCGGTGAGACCGTCGAGTATCCGTTCGGCGCTGATCTGCGCTCCGCCGGCTTCGATCCGCGCACTACCGCGCAGCACGTCGATGCTGTCCTGAACGGTGATCGCGACTGCGCTGCTCTCGAGCACCGCGTAGCGAACGCCCTCGGGCAACTGGACCGGGACCAGCAGCACGTCGGCATGTTCACCGCCGAGCACACCGTCGAGTGCGCCCGTGACCGTGTACCCACTGTCCGACGACTCGGCCGCCAACGGTGCACCCAAGGCAACTGCTGCCGTCCGGCTTCCGTCGATCAGGCCGGGCAGGAACTCGAGTCCCGCCTTGGAATCGGCGGCACCGAGAACGGCGCTTGCCAATACCGTCGGGACAAATGGGCCGGGAGAGACTGTGCGGCCCAGCGCTTCCAGTGCCACGGCCAAGGTCAGCAGACCGGCGCCGTGGCCACCCTGCTCTTCCGGAACCGCGAGCCCGAGAAGGTCTTGCCCGACGAGTGCCGTCCAGAACTGGGGGAACTTGTCCTCGGTCCGCGACTCCACGGCCGCGCGCACCTGCTCGGTGGTGATGGTGCGCTCGGCGAAGGAGCGTACCGAATCTGCAAGCGCGGTGTGCTCCTCACTCAGCCCGAGGCCGAGTTCGTATCCGTTGCGTGCCATGCGCTTACAGACGTTCTGCGAGGTCGGCGGTGGTCCAGGGACCCTCGCTCTCGATGGTGTTCACGCCGTGCCAACCGGCGAGTTCCGTGATGGCCCCACCCTGAACGGCGTACACCTTGCCGGTGAGCTTGCAGTCCGCGGCCGCGAGATACGCCACGAGCGGCGAGATGTTGGACGGCGCAAACGCGTCGAACTCCCCCTCGGGGACCTCGGCCGCGAACAGCGCACCCATACCGGGTGTCGCCAGCGTCAGTCGAGTACGCGCGATCGGCGCAATTGCGTTGACGCGCACGCCGTATCGATCGAGCTCGTCTGCGGCCACCAAAGTCAGGGCCGCGATGCCCGCCTTGGCGGCGCCGTAGTTGCCCTGACCCGCATTCGGCATGAAGGTACCCGAAGCCGAGGCGGTGTTGATGACCGAAGCATTGACGGTCACCCCTGCCTTGCTCTGGTCCTTCCAGTACGCGGCAGCGTGGTGCAACGTCGCTGCGTGCCCCTTGAGGTGCACGGCAATGACTGAGTCCCATTGGCTCTCGTCCATGCCGGCAATGAAGGCGTCACGAAGAATGCCGGCGTTGTTGACCAGGACGTCGAGTCGGCCGAACTCACTGACGGCCTGCTTGACGAGGCCCTCGGCGCCGTCCCAGGTGGCGATGTTGTCGGTGTTGGCGACGGCTTTGCCGCCTGCAGCGACGATCTCGTCGACTACCTGCTGCGCGGGGCCGGCGTCTGCACCGGAACCGTCGTTTGCTCCGCCGAGATCGTTGACCACGACGCTCGCACCCTCACGAGCGAAGAGCAGCGCATGCTCACGGCCGATGCCGCGTCCTGCTCCGGTGATGATCGCTACGCGACCGTCGAGACTTCCCATCAGTTCAGATTCCCATCAGTTCAGTTGTCGGACATGAAGACTCATTTGTCGGTGATGACAGCAAGGCCGTCCTTGATGACGAGGTCACCGACCGCGCTGGTTTCGTACGAGTACGACGTGGCTCCGTCTGCCGAACCCGACTTGTAGAACACCGTCTCGATGTCCTGGGTCGGGAGTACGGGCTTCGCGAATCGCACTGCGAGACGGCGCAACCGCTCGGTCTCGCCGCCGGCCAGTTCGGTCAGGGCTCCCCACGACGTGAACGCCATCGTGCACAGTCCGTGGTTGATAATTCCGGGGAGACCGGACATGCGAGCGATCTCTTCGTCGAGGTGGATCGGCATCGGATCGCCGGACGCCGGCGAGTACCGGAACGTCTGGTCCTCGTCGATGTGCTGATTGACCACCGCTGCCGGACTACCAGCACGAAGAGCGTCGTCGAATCGGTGTTCGGGAGCCTTCTCACCCAAGCCGGGGCCCGCGTCGACCTTGCGGAAGAACGCCGTCATCCACTGCTCGTTGACCAATTCGCCCTTGTCGGTTTTGGTTTCGACGTAGATGACGACCGTGGAACCGTTGTCGCGACCCTCGAAACCGATGGGCTTGGCGCGAGCGACCAGATGGTCACCGGGGTAGATCGGACGGTGGAACAGGAAATCCTGCTCACCGTGAACGAGCTTCATCAGCAGTTCCACCGGTGCCACCGACAGGGCAGCCGGTGCCATCGACATGAAGACGGGTACCACCGCGAAGACCGGCGGAGCGATCTCGCCCTTCAGATGTCGCTCGATGGGATCGTTGGTGGCAGCGGCATATTCGGCGATACGCTCGGCTGTCACCTCGAAGTGCTCCGGATCGGTCCATACATCCAGTCCGGAAGTATCGAATTCGACCGCGTTGGTCTTCGGTGTCGTCATCGAGCGTTATCCGACCAGCTCGGCGAACTTCGCCAGCGAAGCCTCGAGGTCAGCCTTGGCGTTCTTGGCGACTGCCTTGCCGATCGGCCCGACGATCATGGTGCCCTTGAAGCTGGCGTCGACGGTTGCCTTCGAGCCTGCACCGTCGGCCTCGACCGAGAGGATGAATTCGACGGTGACACCGGCCATTCCGGTTCCGGCGATCTTGACCATCTTCGGAACCTCGACCTCTTCGACGGTCCATTCGATCTTGTTGGCCATACCCATCACGGAGACGACCTCGGTGAACTTGGCGCCCAACGCAACCTCGGTGGGGAGTTCACTCTTCCAGCCCTGGTGAATGGTGAGCCACTCTTCCCAGCGAGACAGGTCGGAGAGCGCATCCCAGGTCTTCTCGGGGGACGCGGGCAGTACGGCGGAGACGGAAACGGAAGCCATGATGAAACTCCTAGTGGGTAGCTAGCTGGTTGAGGGTGTGATTCAGCGTGCGTAGGGCTTGTATGCGGTCACGACGACTGCGCCGCCGAGGCCGATGTTGTGCTGGAGTGCAACCTTCGCGCCGTCGACCTGACGCTTGTCGGCGGTACCGCGGAGCTGCCAGGTGAGTTCGGCGCACTGTGCGAGGCCCGTTGCTCCGAGGGGGTGGCCCTTCGAGATGAGGCCGCCGGACGGGTTGACCACCCAGCGTCCGCCGTAGGTGGTGTCGTCGGCGTCGACGAGCTTGCCGCCGTCACCTTCGGCGCATAGTCCGAGCGCCTCGTAGGTCAGCAACTCGTTGGTGGAGAAGCAGTCGTGGAGTTCGATGACGTCGACGTCGTCGGCGGTGATCCCGGCCTGTGCATATACCTTCTCGGCGGCCTTACGGGTCATGTCGGCGCCGACGAGGCTGATGGCGCTCTTGTCCTCGAAAGTGCTGTTCATGTCGGTGACCATGGCCTGTCCGACGATCTCGATCGCCTGAGCAGCGAGGCCGTGCTTCTCGACAAATGCTTCGCTGGCGATGATCGCCGCGCCGGATCCGTCCGAGGTAGGCGAGCA
Organism: Rhodococcus sp. NPDC059969; assembly: GCF_042738325.1. Lineage (NCBI taxonomy): Bacteria > Bacillati > Actinomycetota > Actinomycetes > Mycobacteriales > Nocardiaceae > Rhodococcus > Rhodococcus sp. NPDC059969. The sequence goes on from NZ_JBHWUF010000001.1 coordinate 407,124, forward strand.
CTGGAGCTTGGTGAGCGGCCCGTGGATCTGGCGTGCTTCGAGGATCTGCTCGAGGGTGTACTCGTCCTGGAACTGCGCGTACGGGTTGTTGAGCGAGTGCTTGTGGTTCTTGACGGCGATCTTCGCGAACTGCTCGGCAGTGGTTCCGAAGCGTTCCATGTGCTCGACGCCGGCCGCGCCGAACATGTACGGAGCGGGCGGCATCGCGAACTCCTGCAGCTCGGCGAGAGCGAGGAGGTGCCGCATGAGTGGCTGTTCGCGGTCGTCGTAGGTGGATCCGAGCGACCCGGACTGCATCTTCTCGAAGCCCAGCGCCAATGCGCAGTCGGCCTGACCGCTCTTGACTGCCTGCGTGGCGAGGTAGAGAGCGGTCGATCCCGTCGAACAGTTGTTGTTGACGTTGACGATGGGGATGCCTGTCAGACCCAGCTCGTAGACAGCCCGCTGACCTGCGGTGGACTCGCCGTAGACGTAGCCGACGTACGCCTGCTCGACCTCGGAGTAGTCGATACCTGCGTCTTCGAGCGCCTTGGTACCCGACTCGCGTGCCATGTCGGGGTAGTCCCACTCGCGGGATCCCGGCTTCTCGAATTTCGTCATGCCGACGCCGACGACAAAAACCCTGTTACTCATTGCCACTCCTGAAGAGAACGGTATCTGTGTGTGACACGCTGTCCCACCAAAGTATGTGAGACATCTTGTCCAGTCAATGGCGGGGTGAGTATCGTTCGATTTATGACAAAAACAGCCGAGTCGGCGCAGCCCGACGGGCGCAGCACTCGCTGGAACGATCACAAGGAGCAGCGCAAAGCGCGGATCCTCGACGCAGCACTCGATGCAGTCAACGAAGGTGGCGCCGACGTCGGCGTCCAACAAATCGCCGAGCGCGCCGACGTCCCCCGTTCCGTTGTCTACCGGATCTTCAAGGATCGAGCCGACCTCGACGAGCAGCTGCGAGTCCGCATCCTCGAGATGATGATGACCGACCTGACCCCCACCCTCACGCCGCAAGGCACCGTCGGCGAGGCCATCTCGCGGGCCGTCGACACATACCTTCGCTGGATTGTGAAATACCCACGACTGCATCACTTTTTGGGCAAGGGATCCCCGAGCACCCGAGCCACCGGTTCAAAAGTGGTGACCGGAACGAAGACAGCCATCGCCGTCCAGTTGGGAAACCTGTTGGACGCGATCCTCGCCAGCCGCGGCAAACCGTCGAAGATGGCGGAGCCCTTGGCTTTCGGCGTGATCGGCTTGGTCGACGTCAGCGTCAACCGTTGGCTCAGCCAACCGGGTTCCGATGTGACCAGCGGAGAATTGGCCGAGTTCCTCGAACGCTCCATCTGGCAGGTCCTCGACGGCAATCTCCGGAGCATCGGCGTCGACATAACTCTGTCGACTCCGATCGCCGACCTGTGACAGTCACCGAACTACCCTGGACACTCGACGGACGGGGACTTCGACTTGTCCACGTCCCATTACCTGTCTTGCACGCATTGGGTGACGATGACGCCACTCTCGCAATGGAACTCGCCCCCGAAATCCTGACCCCCTATCTCCTCGGCGAAGAATGCCAGGGCTTATGGCGCTACCGGAGCAAGCAGACAGCAGAGAACCAGCACGACAGCGCTTGGATCACCCGCATCGCCGTTGATACGCGGACCTCGACGCCGGTGGGGTTGGCCGGATTTCATGGCCGCCCCGACGCGCGCGGGATGGTCGAGATAGGATATCGCATCGACCCGGCGTTTCGACGACAGGGCTACGCACGAACCGCCCTCGAAATACTGCTCGACGTCGCGAGTCGCGAATCCGAAGTACACATCGTTCGCGCGACCATCAGCCCGGACAATACCGCATCTCGAAACCTGATCAGCCAGTGCGATTTTTGCGAAGTCGGTGAGCAGTGGGACGAAGAGGACGGTCTGGAAACCATCTTCGAAGTCAGTGCCTCTCGATCTGCCGAGGCCGCCAGCGATTGATCACACCGAATACCGACAAGGTAAGAATGTCGGGAGTCAACCGCACGGCAACATCACGCACCGCCGCCAGCAGGCGACTCGCCGGCATCACGACGGTCGACATCTGTCGCGAAATCCATTGAACAGCTAGAACTCTACGACGCCGAGCCTTTGTATAGCCAGCGAGATCGTCCGCATAGGCAGCAAGAGTAACGGCGTCCTCGATCGCCAAAGCCGCACCTAGCCCGAGGTGAGGGCGCATGGCGTGAGCGGCGTCGCCAATCAACGCAACTTTGCCGCGTGTCAACAACTTCGGGGTCCGAATCTCGAGCAACTCGTTCTCGATGATGCGAGCCGGATCAGCGTTCGCGACCAGTTGCGACACCGGTTCGGGCCAGTCGGCAAAATGCGCGAGACTCTCGACGCCGCGTTGCGCACCCGCGAAGGCGTAGGTGCGGTTGCCCGCCAACGGGAGAATCCCGAACTCCCCTCGAACCCCCCACACCTGTCCGACAAAATCCGGCGGTGGGCCATCGACGATCCAGCGCCAAGCTGACACTCCGGTATGTACCACGGTTCCCTCGCCTGGCCAGATCTGCTGTCGCACAACACTGTGCACACCGTCCGCGGCAACGACAAGGTCGTATCGAGCGGTATCACCGTCGGTGACAATCTCGCCGCGGCCGTGATCTCCGCAGCCCACACCCGTCACCCTGGTTCCGGTGCGTAGACACTCGGCGGGGAGGGCGCGAACCAACACCTCGATCAGATCGGCGCGGTGGATTGTCACCAGATCGCGTCCGCCGGCGAGGTCACCAATTCTGCGCGTCACCAGATTTTGCCCGCGCAGATTCCTGATCGCGCCCGAGCTGTACGGAAGGGAGTTAGCCCTGACCTGTTCGCCTACACCGATTTCGTCCAACGCTGCCAGCGCGTTGGGAAACAGCACGACGGCGGCGCCCACCTCCGTGAACTCGGCCGCACGCTCGTACACGGTGACATCCCAGCCTGCTTTGCGGAGCGCGATGGCAGCCGTCAGCCCGCCAATTCCCCCGCCGACGATTCCAGCGCATTGTCCTTCCGGCACGGGTCAGATCCTCTCCGGAACCGTGACAGCCGTCAACCCGCTGGTGTTGTCGGTCCAGTGAATGGCTCGATCCTCCAGCATTACCGGTGTCCACAACCTGTATGTCTTCACCTGATGGTGATGACGACACAGGCATTGGAGGTTGCTCGCAATGGTCCACCCACCACGTTTCGGATCGGATGGATCAAATTCGGTGACGTGGTCGAGTTGGCACCTGTTCGCGGGCACCGAACAGCCAGGGAATCGGCAGTGCCCGTCGACAGCCCGTACCAATGCGGCCAGTGCCGCTCCCGGAGCGTAGGTCAGCGCACCGGGAGGTGGATCGGGTTGGGCGCCATGCCCATCCGATCTTCGAACTATGTCCGGTGCGTTCGCCACCTTCAGTTGCATTGCCCGAATCCGATCGCCGCAGCCGTTCGGTTCGCGGCCCGGGCGATCATGCCGGGTGACAGGCGGAAGGACAGCCGCAGCATGTTGCCGGCGCGGTCGATTCCCGGCGGCCTGGGCGCGGAGATCTACGAACAATGCCTGCCAGGTGGAATCAGTAGCAAGCTCGCGAGCAAAATCAGGATCGATCGGTCCGTACCCGTCGATGCTCGCGGGATCTGACGTCAATCCGAGGAGCGTCGCCAGATCACACACGATGTGCAGCAACGGCTTCCGTCGTGAGGATGTAGTTGGTTGGGCTGCCGTGGATGCAGCCTCGCACGTTTGACTGCCACACTGGCAACGTAGCCCGTTCTCGCCGTGCAGGAGAGCGACCAGCGCGTCAGCCCGGCGCGTCGAGGCATTTCGTGGATCGTGGTTGCAGACGCTTCCGGCGGCATCGTTGATCAGGCCGAGGGCCTCGACGGCCTCGCTGGCACTGAGTGTTGCCTGCAACTGAGCGAGTCCGTGACGGTCGGCACGCGTGCGAACATCGCGGTGTTCCAGCATCTTCCGGCGACGTTCGGCAGCAGCATCCGGATCGTAGGCAAAGAGCTGACGTTCGATGTCGCGCTCGAGTTGCCCGGGAGGAAGACGGTGCGCCGAGGCAAGTACCCGGCGCTCGAGCGCTGAGATAGCCTCGGGGTCGACCCCGGTGAGTCCGTCGACAATCTTGCGCACACGCACATAGTCCAGCTCGCCGGCAGCGAAGGCGGCCTTGGTGAGCGGAAGGAACTCCCGTAGGGCATCACCGATCTCGATGTGGACTTCGGCAGTACGACGCGAGCACGTGAGCATGACCGCGATCTCGTTGCATGCGATCCGCCACGCCTTGTCGACATCACCGGACGCGTCGAGTTCGGTGATGAATCTCGACTCCGACAACATGGATGCGCCGAGCACCTTCTGCGCGGCAAGCATGTTCTCACTCTGCGCCGTTGCAAAGAGCATGTCCGGCAGCACGAGTGGGTCGAAGACAGGACGGCCGTCATCGACGGATGTCCCCACACCGGTCGTCAATCCATCATCGAACATACATTCGACACTAGGCCTGCCCACCGACAAGAAAGCTAGAGTGCCGGTTTGTATCCCTTACCCTGCATCCACGCCAGCACGTCCAACACCCTGATGACCGGGATGGATTCGTCGAGACCTGCACGTGTACGTAGGTCGAGGAGTCGACTCTGCAACTCGCCTTCCCGCATGGCTGCGCGAACCGGCTCCAAGTGGGCCGACTTCGTTCCCAACTCTCGACCGATGACGTCGTCGTAGATCGGATAGAACCTCGGACGCTTGCGGGCGATGAGCTTGGACGCCATGGTTCGCCCGACGCCGTGAATCTCTCGAAGCGCCGTCTCCAAACGCCACACCGGAGATTCCGGGGTGAAGGGGCCGGGTTCGTTCGAGAGATCGCGATCTGGTCCGACGTCGGCCAGAAGGCGGTTCAATTCGGCGTTGTTTTCGCCGAGAAGGAAGAAGGCTCCCTGCGCCGGAACCTGAACCGACAGAAGCGTCACCGCAACAAGGTCTTCCGCGGTGAAGATGTTTGCATCACGCTCGCGATTGCCACTGGGATCCCAGGAATCCCACAGCGCGCCGGTTCGCAGATAACCCGTCTTGCGGAGCGGTCGCGTGAAGTATTCCTCCAACACGTCGAGCGCGCCGGAATCGTCCCCGTCACGCAGCACACGTGGGAGGCGGATGGGCAACTGATCAACCATGGTTGAGCGACCTTTCCAATACGTACTTGGCAAATCCAGAGTTGTGATACTGCCGGAATGGGCCCTTGCCCTTGGCAACAAGATGCTCCGCGAGTGGACGAACCGTCGTCACGTCGACGGGCAGTCGAGCAAACTGCTCCAACGCATCCGAGTCCTCGAGACTGCAGTCGATCACGGTCCCGTCGCCGTCGGCCGACGCCAATTCCGTGCGTCTGATGGCGACCAGATCGTGCTTGGCATCGAGTTCTTCGATGCTGCAGCCGGTTCGCGATTCCAGTGCCGAACTGGACACGTACACGGACATGACGTGCTCGATCGGCTTACCGCCGACCAGATGGCACTCGACGCTCAGAATCTCCATCGGACCGATATTGAGAGTGAACAAGCGATGGCGCTCCGCCGATCGATTTGTCGACGGCAGGCAACTGATCGTCCACTGTTCGATCTCGACGTCGGCCGGCGCGTCGAACGCGTAGGAGAGAACCTCGGCAATCAGCTCGGCAAGATCTTCGAAGAGCGGGTCGCGCTGCAACCGCTCGAAATTCTCGACAGAAGCGGCGGGACGCACAGGCGCCTTGCTCACGCAGGTCCCCTCTCGTCCGGTGCTTTGCTCTCAGACCTCGCGTCCAAGGTACCCAGCCCTGCGCGGGTCTCGCGCGTTCGCCCTCACATACACCCTCGCGTTATGGTTCTCGACACGTACCACCGCCTTACCGATCGCTAACTCGAGGAGCACACGAAGTGGAAATCAAGGGAACCGCAGCACTGGTCACCGGAGCGGCATCAGGCCTCGGCGCCGCAACAGCCAAGCGCCTCGCCGACGCCGGCGCTACCGTCTTCGGCCTGGATCTGCCCGCGTCGATCGAGCGCGCAGGCGACAATGTCCCCGCCGGCGTCACCCTCATCCCCACCGACGTGACCAGCGGCGAAGAGGTCGAAGCAGCGATCAACCAGATCGTCGAGTCGGGCTCCCCGCTGCGCATCGTCGTCAACTGTGCCGGTGTCGGCTGGGCCGGACGCATCCTGTCCAAGAAGGGTCCGCACGACCTCGAGCTGTTCCGCACGGTCATCACCGTCAACCTGCTCGGCACCTTCAACATCATGCGCTTGGCCGCCGACGCAATCGCCAAGACCGAGGCCGTCGACGAGTCGGGCCAGCGCGGCGTCGTCATCAACACCGCGTCCGTTGCCGCCTTCGAAGGTCAGATCGGCCAGATCGCGTACTCCGCCTCCAAGGGCGGCGTGCACGGCATGACGGTTCCGGCTGCCCGCGACCTCGCGCAGTTCGGCATCCGCGTCAACACGATCGCTCCCGGCATCATCGACACCCCGATGCTCGCAGGCGTCACCGACGAGTACCGCAAGGGCCTCGAAGCCGGCGTTCCGTTCCCGTCGCGTCTGGGCCAGCCGTCCGAGTACGCGCAGCTCGCGCAGATGATCGTCGAGCACGACTACCTCAACGGCGAGACCATCCGCATGGACGGCGCACTGCGCATGGCGCCGCGCTAACTTCCCTGCTGTGCGCCTTTATTAACCGCCCGCGGTTAATAAAGGCGCACAGCTGTCAGAACGCATGAAAATTTCCACCATTGGTTTGTGCAGTTGCGCTCAGGTACTCGGCCACCTCTGTCGCCGGCATCGGTCGACTGATGTAGTAGCCCTGGACCAATTCGCAACCGGCGGTGCGCAAGAGCCTCAACTGGTCGGCTGTCTCCACGCCTTCCGCCAACGACTGCATTCCGAGCGCCTTCGCCACCTCGACCACCGACGTGACAACTGCCGAATCACCTTCGCTCAATTCGGTGATCAACGACCGGTCGATCTTGAGAATGTCCAATGGCAGTTTCTTCAAACTCTCGAAAGACGAATAGCCGGTTCCGAAGTCGTCCAAGGCAATCGCAATCCCGCTTGCGCGTAGGCGATCCAACTCGGCGACGGCAAGCTCCTCTACCGCTCCCGTTTCTGTGATTTCCAGCTGAAGACGTTTGCTGGACATACCGGTTGCCTCCAGCGCATCGTTGACTGCTGATCCGAAGCCGGACGACATCAATTGCACCGGAGAGACGTTCACCGTCACGTAGGTGTCGTCGGGCCACGTCGTCGCCTCGGCGCACGCCATGTGCAGAACCTGGAGCCCCAACGGGACTATCAAGCCCGTCTCCTCCGCGACATCGATGAAAATGTGCGGCGCGAGCACTCCCCGCACCGGATGATTCCAGCGAAGCAGCGCCTCGAATCCCTCGACGCGTCCATTGTCTGCCAGAACCTGCGGTTGGTAGTACAGCTCGAACTGCCTGGACTCGATCGCAAGCCCAAGCTCTTGCAGGGCCGATGCTCGTTCCCTGGCCCGCGCCCGCAGCACCGGTGAGTATCTTCCTACCCGGTTCTTACCAGCGGATTTTGCCGCATACAGCGCCAGGTCGGCGGACATGACGAGAGTGTCGGCGTCTTCGGAGTCTGCCGGCGCACCGGCATAGCCAATCGATGCCCGGACCTCGATGCGATTCCCCCGCACGAAAAACGGCTCGCGCAATGCAGCCAGATAACGTGCGAACACCGTGCCGCTGTCCTGCGACCCACGCACGATGAGTCCGAATTCATCACCACCGATTCGGGCACACATGGCACCGTCAACCACCCGATTGAGCCGTGCAGCAACGGAAATCAACAATTTGTCACCGACGGGGTGCCCTAGCGTGTCGTTCACCGACTTGAAATTGTCGAGGTCGAGGATGCCGACAAGAACCTGCTCGCCTGTCCGGACGGATCCGAGCGCGTCGGACAGCTCCGTGCCGAACGTCCGGCGATTCGGAAGCCCGGTCAGTCCGTCGGTTGCAGCCAGCCACAGAATTCGCCGTTCGTAGCTGTACTTCTCGGTGACGTCCGAACCCACGCCGCGCCAACCCACGAACTCCATGACCTCGGAAAGCCTGGGATGACCCGACAGCGACCACCATCGGTCGACTCCCCCGACACGCACCGGAACAACTACCTCACGAAACGGCATCATGCGGGCCAGATGGTCTCCGATCACCTCGGACGCGGCTCGACCGCTCTTCGTCGAACCGACGTCGAGCCGATCCAACAATCCGCGCAGCGACAGGGTTCGCAGGTCGGAAACGGGCACGCCCGAAATCTCCGACAGCCGAGCGGAGGTGTGCGACAACGTCCCGGTGTTGTCGACTTCCCACAGCCAGTCCCGTGACCCGCCCTCGAAATCGTCGAGAAGCAAACTGACTGTCTGACGCTCGGCAGCAGCCTCGAACTCGGCAAGACAACGACTTCGGAACGACGCCCAGAGGTACACGACGCCGATAATCAGTGTCACCGAGTAAACGACCAACTGGAACGAGAGGACAGCGTATTCCGTGGTTCTCTTGGGCAGGATAACGACGAGCAATCCGATGCTGTGCACCAGAATCCACGCTACCGCTATCGAACGAACCGTCGACAATGCTACGGCGCCGGCGCCCATGACCCCGGCGAATGTCGCTATAAGCACAAGCTTTCGCGAGTTGTCCGTCACGGGAAGCATCGCGGCGGCGAGAACTACAAGCAGAAGCCCAAGCAGGATCACCTCGAGCATGAGCGCCCAGTAGTCGTACCTCGTCGTATGTTTGGGCGTGTACCGACCCTTCAGGACGACTCGCGGTATCCAGACACGCACCGAGTTGAGGACGACCAAGAAGGCCGCAGCACCCCATATCACCCGAAACTCGTTGTGACCGGGGGGTATGACATACGCAAGCAAAGCGCACACGCTGAGTACATTGACCATGTTGGCCAGTGGCGCGACCGTCGTCACCTGCAGTATCTGGCGTGCGAAGAGGTCGCGCCGCTCGACGTCAGACAGTTCGGCGTCGCTCGCACTCGAAGTCAGCCTGCTCAGCATTTAACACCCTCCATCGTGGAGCCGACCAGATGAAGGTAGCGCGTGCACGCAGGAGCGACACCCTATGGGAGATAATTGGGTAGCGAACCCCATTGCCAACTTGGGCATTTCATACTTTTAGGACATTGGAGGCGCTACGACGGACCGATCCACCCCGGAATTGCATAGCCATCGACAATGTTGACAGAACACGAACGGGCTGAAACTTATGACACATCAGCCGGACCGATCCACCCCGGATACTGCACACCCAACGGCATTACCGGAGCCACAAAGCCTTTTGGCTGGCGCCGCAACTGCGCAGTCGGAGTTTCATAGATCAGCTCCGGAAACTGCTGCAACCACCAATCCTGGCACCCTGGCGGAATACCGTTGCCGCCATTCGCAGGGGGATTCGACGACCCCGAGAGATAGACGTAGGGCTGAATCTTCCACGACCCGAACACATCCCAGGATGGCGTACGGTCCCCAGGCTCCCCTCGCTCGGGATCGGAATCGACAACGCCCGGCAAACCCGGACTCTCACCCCGATTCTTCAACACAATTCGATACGCGTGGTCCGGAAACTCTACCGACCAGTTTCGCCCCTCCGTCGTATTGATCATGTAGCTGCACACCGTGCCCGACACCTCGGCATCCGTTGCAGAGTAGTCGGTGATATGAGCAAATACGGTCTCCCCCAAAGGAGCCAGATACTCTGCCCGCTCAGCGAACCGTGTGCTCTGCCCCGGGCGCGGTTGTTCCACAAGAGCCGAGGTATAGCCAGGAAAGAAGTCGTCGACCTCACTGATCACAGGCCAGTAGCGTCTCGGCTCGAACGCTGCTCGCAGCAGTTCCGATCCACGCGAGAACAAATCGACGCCGGCATCTGCTGACCACACGTTCGGCACAAAGTTGTCGAAGGCCGGGACCACTTCGGTGGTCGCGCCACGACCCTCGGGATCCGATGTACCGCAGGCAGATACACCCAGAGCGACACATAGAGACAAACCCGCTAAGCTCCGAACGCGCTTATCCATCGGTCAGCACGACGATTTGATATGCATGCAAAATGCCATCCGCATCGGTACCACCCAAGACTTCGAACATTTCCGCGCAGTCCGCACCAAGCTTGATATCGTCGGGCTCAGTCTTCACCACCTCATTCCAGCTCATCAGTTGCCCCGATTCGTCGAAGTACTTCCCGTACTGATCCCGGATCTCCATGGGCATCTCGGGCACTGCCCTCAGAATGTTGTAGGTGTCACGCTGAAAATCAGGAGGGTTGAGGGCCGCCTGATCTGCTCCACCCGGAGGCTTCCCGATCATCGCACTCTGCAAAGAATTCCCCGAACTATCGATCATCAAGTTGACGAACTCGCCACCTGGAAGTTTATCGATGCCAAAGGAACCCATCGTCGACAGTGCGGTGAATGCAGCTTCTTTTCGATCGTAGATGACCTGAGCGTGCGCAGCCTTGTCATCGTATTGGTCTTGAACGGCCTCGAGCATCCCGCGATCGATCAAGCCGTGCAACCTACCGACCCTTTCCAACTCGGCCCTCGAGTCGCTACCGGTGGGATCTGCGGCATACCGGCCCTCCGATGCCAATTGTTCGGCAATGGCAGCCTGCGTGAGTATCCTTCCTGCCCCCTCATCAGTATTCATCAGCGCGAAAACATTGGCAGAGCCTTTGTACTGGTTGTTATCAGTGGGATCGGCCCATTCCCCGCGATCGAATCCAGCGACGTTCGGACCCGGACTGCCGGCAAGGTCCGAAACGTAGGGGCTCATGCTCCGTGAAACTGTTTGCAACAGATCTGGATTGAGCTGACCGGCCGATTGGCCGTCGGATTGAGGAACGTCGGACAGCAGTTTCCACGCTTCGTCGGTACTGACCGCCGCACCGACAGCCGACATGATGCTGCCGGTACGAGTTGCCGTAGCCACATCGGTGGGATCATTCGGGTTTTCGACTGTGGCATCACCACCCGAGAAATCGAAGAGCGTCGACGCAGCTTTACCGCCGTCAGTCCAGTTGTGCGACAGTACATCCTTCACAAATCCGCCGCCGGATTCCGGATTGTTCACGGCGGCATCCACGGCAATTTTGTCATCTCCTACAGCAGCGAAGATCTGCTCGGTGATCGCCATATCCTGGGTACCACGCCCATCGACCGTGAAGTACTCGAATTTATGTTCCGGGTTCTGTTCATGAGCTACCTGCGCATCCAGGTATTTCTGCCCCACATCGAGAAGCGCACTGTCGAGGGCACTGCCGCTCTTGTACTGATCGTCGCCCATCGAAACAATGTCGGCGATCGCCTGATTGTCGGCAACGCCGTTGAGTGCAATGCTGGGAAGGCCGGATCCGCCGACTACGTCAAAGCTGTTTACCACCAGGTCATCCCGAGTCAGAGACTCTCGCATCTTGTCGGGTAGAAGGTTCAGACCACCCTTGGTCGGAACGTCCGGATCACCCTCCACCGACGCGCTGACATTCTCGTTGGACAGTATCTGCAGCGAGTTTGCGACCGAAGCCTGCGCATCGGGCGGTAACTTCGAGAGCAGGTCTTCGATCTCCTGGGGCGATTTCCCGTCCAGTGATCTTCCCAGTTGATTGAGGTACTCCATCTGCGACGCCGAAATTGTCGCAGTTTCACCCCGCTCCAACGCCGTAGCCTGTTCCGATGTCAGGTGGCCGGTTTCCGTGATCCGCTGCAATTGCTCGAGTGTCAGCGACGTTGGGTCGGTCGCGAGAGCGTCAGAATCACTCTTACCCTGCTCCCCACCCGAGGTAACAGCGGATACGAATGTCACACGTAGCCCGTCACGAGCGCCGGCCAGGGAGCTTCGCACAGTGTTGTCCGCATTCTCGGTGGCATGTGCAGCGTCGGTCAGCTCACGTTGCCGTTCGACCATCAGGGCAACACGGGCGGTGTCCGGTTCGGCCGCGGTGTCCGTGAGCAGAAGCGCATCCGAGACCACAAATCGATCCGCTTCTGCTGCAAGAACTGCCATTCGGGCCCGCTGCAAGGGAGCGTCGATCTCGTGAAAGCCTTGCTGTGCGGTCTTTGCCAGAGATTCGAGAGCATCGACAACCTCGCCGGCAGTCTTCCTGTCTGCGGCGGCCCTGTCCTGAGCCGCTTCCGCGGTCTTCCCTTCCCAGTAAGCACCGTGCACGGTGGTAACACTGCTGAAATACCGTGAAAACAGATCTTCCACCTTGCTGCCCAGGGCAATCCAGGCGTCGGCAATGGCGGTGAGCGACGCTGGATCCCATGATTCGATCTGTGCACGCGTCGGGGTCATGCGGTGGGTTCCTGGGCGACCCAGGCGCCTGTGGCGTCGGTGTACGTGGTGGCAAGTTCGGCAGCAGACTGCTCGTCGCGACTGCGGAAATTTTCGGCGACGTTGGTCATGATGTCGCCGGTCTCGCCCAACCGTTCCTGCAGGGAGGGAACCAGCAAACCCTCGACAAGCTCGTGCGAGATCGCTGATGCTTCGAGAAAAGAGGTCAGCACCGTATTCGCTGGGGCAAAAGAAGAATTCCCGAGCAAGGGCCCAGGCGCCATGGGGACAAACGTGCCCCCAGCGGCCGGAGGAGCACCGGCCGACGGTCCCACGCTCAGCCGACCAGCTTCATCCGCGAGCCCGTGCAGCACCCCGCCCAAGCTTTTCAATTCAGCGATATCTGCCGCAAACGTACCCACGATTCCCCCTCGGACGCACGAGTCAGCCCCCCTGACTCGTGCAACGTCGGCCAAGTATACGTCGAGGCCGCCGACTTACAGGTCCGAGGCGAGCGGAATTTCCTTCTCCGCGCGGTCCGTCATCCACTCACGGAGGACCTTGGTGGCGATGACGTCGTCCTCGTTGTACTGCAGGATGCGTGTCCGCTGCGTCTCGTCCGGCTCACCGTCGTAGCCGACCGCCTCGCGGTACCACGCCATCGACGCTTCACCACCGGCTTCGGCGTCACGCCAGTTGAATCCGGCGACGGGGGCAATCTTCTTGAGTCCCTTGCCGTTCGGGCAGATGAACTGATCACTCACCGCTTGATAGATGTCGACCCACTGCGGACTGTCGATGAATTCGCGGATCTCGTCCTTGCTCGGAATCCCGGGTTCACCGGCAAACCTGCGCGCCGAGTCCAACAACCATTTGTCCTCGGCCGAACGCGAATAGCAGTACGCGGCAAAGGTTTTGCCCGAAGCAGCGGCTGCGGCACGTTCCGCCATCAGCCAGCCCCAGAACTCTGCGAACGACCGCGCCTCGTCACGCGTCGGCAACGGATCCCACGTCGCAAATCCTCGATACATCGAGAAGCCGCCGACATTGAGCAACGTCCCCCACAGGTAGGCGCCGTGCTCCTGATAGCTCTCCATGTCGACGTCGATCTCGATGTCCGCCCGAGTCACCGAGATCTTCTCGAACCGCCGCACCAACGGAGCATCCACCAACCACGCCTTGGCGATCACCACTGCGTCGTCGAAATTTCCGTGCGGCCAATCCTCTAGCGGCTCACCGTCCCAGGCGGCCAGCTGATCGATCGTGTTGCAGCCGACGTCGCGCAGAAGCTCCGCGCGCGATCCGACAGCCACCAGGCTGACATCACGGTTGCGAACCAACTCCTGCTTGCATTCGGTCCACCACGGGCACGACTTGCACTCGCTCACCTGTGACGGAGACGTCAGCACCTCACCGCGGGCAACAGCGATACGGTCGGCGAAACGCTCGTCGTAATCGTCGAGAATCGCGCTGAGGTCGTGGACGAGGATGCAGTCTCCGTTGTATCCGATCGCGCCTGCCGTCAGCGACGGGCTCGCCATCCCACGACGCTCGAGCATCCGGTAGACCTGCGCGACGCGCATCTGATCGCGGACCTGACTGCGGACCTTGCGCTTGGGATCGACTGCGGGCTCCCATTCGAAGAGCCCCGAGGTGATCGCGCCCTGACCCGGATCGGTCACCTTGTGATTGACGACAATGACGGGGATGTACCCGCCGCCCTCGTCGTCACGGATGAGCATTTCGCAGCGGCCCTTGCGGCCGGTATCGCGCTCGACCGGCAAGACCGCGCCCCAGATCCGGTCCGCGCCGGCCTCACAGGCAGCCAGAGTGTCGCGAGCCTGCGCCGACGCCGATTGATCGGGGTTGATCTTCACCCAACGCTCGGGAGCAGCGCCGATCACCAGGTCGGCGATCTCCGCGCGCTTCGCGATCGCGGCATCCTGGCGCTGCTTCACGCCGGTGTCGACGGGTTCCGAAGCCGATTTCCCGGGAAACAACCCGTCCAGACGCACCCGATGACGGCATCGGGTCAACGCCCCCGAATCGATGATCGGGAGCTGGGGCGCGGGGTTGTTAACGGAACACACGATGACGAAGATTATGTGCTCCCCTAGGCTGAAGCCGAAGCGCAGGTACCTGGCAACACACAAACACCTGGAAACGGGGTCCTTTTCGATGGGGTTGTTCAAGAAGCGAAAGTCTCGTGCCACCCGCAAGGCGGAGGCAAAGGCTCTCAAGCACAAGGCTGAGGTCGAGGCGAAGCTCAACGCCAAGAGCCAGCGTAAGCGCGACAAGGTCGAGACCAAGTCGCTCAAGAAGCTGGAGAAAGCCGAGATCGAGTCAGCGCACAAGATCGAGAAGGCGCAGATCGCGACCCTGAAGGCGCAGGAGAAGGCCGCTGCGAATCAGGGCCTGACCGTCGCCAAGGTGCGTAAGTACCTGGGTGTGGCACGTCTGCTTGCCCCCGTTCTCCTGCCGATCGCCTACCGTGCGGCCACGGCAGTGCGCGCCCAGCTCGACACCACGCGCGCACAGAAGATGGGCATCGCCGTCGACCAGCTCGGTGACTACACCGGTCACGGCGCGAAGTTGAGCGCTCGTATCGCCGGTGCCGAGAGCTCGGTCACCGAGATCCTCAGCCGCAAGCCCGACGACGCGGAGACGCAGCGTTTTGCCGCCGCCATCCGTGAGCGCCTCGGCGACCTCAGCACGGCAGTTCGCGCTGCGGAGCAGATGCCGCAGGCTCGCCGTAAGGCAGCTCATCAGGCAATTTCTTCCGAACTCGACGGCGTCGAAGCAGATCTGCTCGCACGTCTCGGCGTGCGCTAGACCTGAGTAAGCCAGTGAGAGCAGCCGAGCAGACCGCGACCCTCCGGGGGACAGCTGTCGGTTCCGCTTCGGCTGCTCTCGCTGTCGCTGCGCACGGAATCGGTGGAGGCGAGCTGCCACAGTCGTCGTCGCTGACCCTGCTGCTCGCGGTCTGCGCAACCGTCGGCGCGGTGACGGCCACCCTTCCCGCCCTCTCTCGGGGACCCGCGGCACTGATCGTGGCTCTCGGCCTGGGTCAGCTTGCCGCGCACACCACCATGACGCTCTCCGAGCACGCTCATTCGCCCGCTCCGGGATTGGTGATGCTCGGTGCTCACGCCGGTGCCACCGTCGCCTGTGCGGTGGCGGTCCTGGCCGCCGAGCGCCTCTACCGGGTTGTCACCCACGCTCTTCACGTCGTCCTGGCGTCCCTGGCGCCCGCCGCCGTCACTTCCCGCGGCCACACCGTCTCGACCGGAATCCATCACGGACCCGTCGACGCTCTACTGCGCGCCAGCATCTCGCGGCGCGGTCCTCCTGCCCTGGTCTGAAGATTCGTAGAACTCCCCACCCCTTCACCAGACCAAGAGGACACTTCCCGACATGAAGAACACCCTGATTTCGCGTGCGGTTGTCACGACCGTTGCTACCGGCAGCGCCGTGCTGCTGGCCGCCGGAATTGCTTCAGCACACGTCAGCGTCGTCGCACCAGGAGCTACGCAGGGCGGATACTCCGTTCTCACGTTCCGCGTGCCCACCGAATCCGACACCGCTTCGACCACCAAGCTGACGGTGGCGCTCCCCGACCTCAAGTCGGCACGTACCGAACCGTTGCCCGGCTGGACCGCCGTCGTGGAGAAGGACCCCACCACGTTGGTCGCCAAGTCCGTGACCTGGACCGCCGACCCCGGCGTCGGAATCGCGCCCGGCCAGTTCCAGCAGTTCGTTCTTTCGGCAGGCCCGCTGCCGGAGCAGGAAGAGGTCGAGTTCAAGGCCGTCCAGACGTACAGCGACGGGAACGTCGTCAACTGGGATCAGGAAGAGCTGGCCGACGGCAGTGAGCCGGACAAGCCCGCGCCGACGCTGACTCTCGCCGCATCCACCGGTGATGCCCACGGAGCCCCCTCTGCCGATAACACTGCCGAGACTTCCGCCGCATCCGAATCTTCTTCGTCGGACAACACCGCCCGTTGGCTCGGCGGCGTCGGCCTGGTGCTCGGCGCGTTGGGCGCTGCACTCGGTCTCGGCGCACTGGTCAGGAGCAAGCGCTGATGAGTACGCGGATCAAGGTCATCGCCGTCGGCATGCTCGCGATGCTGGCCACGATGCTCGGAATGGGCACTGCCAGTGCACACTCCGCGGTGGTCGGCTCCAACCCGGAAAACGGCGCGTCCGTTCAAGCTGCGCCTGACAAGGTTTCGGTCACGTTCAACGAGGCCCTGCAGGCGCAGTTCGCGGCACTGACCGTCACCGGCCCGGACGGCAACCTCTGGACCAAGAGCGATCCGTCCGTCGAAGGTCCCACTGTCAGTGCAGACCTCGGCGATCTCGGACCGACCGGCGTCTACACCATCGCGTACCGCGTCACCTCCGCTGACGGTCACCCCGTCAACGGAACCCTGACCTTCACCCTCACCGAGGCAGGGTCGGGAACTCCCGGCGCTGCAGCCGCGTCGAGCACGGGTGAGTCGGAGTCCGGCAGCATGCCGGTGTGGATCTTCATCGTCGCCGGCATCGTCGTATTCGGCGGTGCGCTGTTCTTCGTGCTCCGTAAGCCGAAGTCGAGCTGATCGCGTGACGGGTACGGCAAACAGGTGGTGGTTGCTGTTTGCCGTACCCACAGCTCTGCTGGGAGTCCTGATCGCCTGGGGCCTCGCCAGCCCGTCGGGACCCGAATCGTCCAGCACGGTCCGCGTTCTCGCGATCGGATGTGGTTCGTTGACGCTCGGCATCGCGACGCTCGCCTGGATGGGCCGCAGTGAACGCCGCCCGGCAACAACCCCCGCCGTCATGTGGACTCAGCTCACCGCGGTGGCAGCAGTGTGGCTCGTCGCCGAGATCACGCTCCTCGTGCTCAATGCCGCAGCGGCCGACGGCGCCCCGGTCACCTCGCTGACCATCGGGCACTTCGGCGCATTCGTCTCCGAGGTCAACGTCGGCCGCGTCGGCGTCGCGATCATCGCGTGCGCGTTTGCCGTCGTCTGCTACGGCGTCTACGGATTCACCAATCCCGAGACCGTTCCCGTCGCACCGGCATTGGTCGTCTCCGCGTTGGCCCTCGCTGCCCGCCCGATCACCGGGCACATGGCGCAGCAGAGCTTCGGATCGATCCTCGACGCCGTTCACGTCCTCGCTGCGGCCTTGTGGTTCGGCGTGCTCGCCGCACTCGCGCTTGCCGTACCGTCGCGCGGTGCCTGGGCGATCTGGTTGCCAAAGTACTCCGCCCTCGCCTGGCGATGCGTCCTCGCGTTGGTCGTCACCGGTATCGTCAACGCCGTCGTGCGACTCGACTCGCTCTCCGCCTTCTACGACACCGCTTACGGCCGGGTGATCCTCGCCAAGATCGTGGCGATCGCCCTGCTCGTCGCACTGGGTTGGTGGTGGCGCCGGACGTGGGTGGTCGCAAGTGCCGCACACCGCATCAGTGCGGACGGATCCCTTCGCCGCGCCGTCGGTGAAGTTGTCTTCATGGCCATCGCTTTCGGGCTTGCCGCGGCCCTTGCGACAACTGCGTAAGACGTGCCTCAGCGCGACATTTCGTGACCCGCACATTTAACGTTTCACGTCGAGATTTAACCTCTACGTGAGTTTATTTTCCCAGCTTGCGGCGGTTTCCGGCCCCCCTTAGCGTTGCTCGCATGACGGAGGCCCAACGCTCGTTTCTCGTCTGCGCTTCGCAGCGCAGCGGCAGTACTTTGCTGGTCGAATCCCTGCGAGCAACCGGGGTTGCGGGTGAGCCGGAAGAGTTCTTCCAGTACCTCCCCGAGACCTCGCGATCGCCGCAACCGAGGCAGTGGTTCGAAGACGTCACGGACGAGTCCGTCCTGGGTCTGCTCGCCCCGTTCCACCCGGGCACGCCGGACACTCGCACCTCCGAACAGTGGCGCACACAACTTCTCGAACTCGGCCGAACCCCCAACGGAGTCTGGGGTGGCAAGCTGATGTGGAACCAGACGCCGCTTCTACTCGATCGCGCGGCCGGATTGCCCTGGCGCAGTGGGACGGACCTACGTTCCGCACTCCACGACACCCTCGATCACGACCTGCAGTTCATCCACGTCTATCGAGAAGATGTCGTCGCTCAGGCCGTGTCGATGTGGCGCGCCGTGCAGACACAGGTCTGGCGCGACGACGCGACCCCACCGAATCTCTCGGACGGTGCGCAGTACAACGCGCTCGGAATCGCACACCTGGTGACGATTCTCGGTGAGCAGGAACGCCAGTGGAAGCGCTGGTTCGAAGAGGAGGACATCTCCCCCATCGAGATCGGGTTTCGCGATCTCACCGAAGACCCGCAGTCCGTGGTCGCAAAAACCCTCATCTCCCTCGGCCTCGACGGACAACTGGCCCCGCCACCGCCGCTGCGTCGTCAGAGCGACGGACGATCCCGCGAATGGGTGCAGCGTTATCGCATCGACGCCAAACAGAACGGATACCCCGTCACATGAGCACCGTCACCGATGTTGTCGACGAACTCCGAGTTCTCGAATCCGAAGCGGTTCACATCATTCGAGAGGTGGTGGCAGAACTCGAAAGACCGGTACTGCTCTTCTCGGCCGGCAAGGACTCGATAGTCCTGCTTCGACTCGCCGAGAAGGCGTTTCGACCCTCCCCACTCCCTTTCCCGGTCCTGCACGTCGACACCGGCCACAATTTCCAGGAAGTCATCGAATTTCGCGACCGCCGAATCAAGGAGGGCGGGCACACACTTCTGGTTGCTTCCGTTCAGGATTCGATCGACCAGGGTCGAGTGCAGGAGTCGACCGAGTCCAGCGGATCGCGAAACCGCCTGCAGACCAGAACTCTGCTCGACGCTCTCGAAGGCGGGCGATTCGACGCCGCATTCGGCGGCGCCCGCCGGGACGAGGAACGCGCGCGAGCCAAGGAACGTGTCCTCAGCTTCCGTGACGAGTTCGGCCAGTGGGATCCTCGGGCGCAACGGGCCGAACCGTGGTCGCTCTACAACGGTCGGATCAGACGCGGAGAGTCCGTTCGTGTCTTCCCGCTGAGCAACTGGACAGAACTCGACATCTGGCGCTACATAGCCCAGGAGGAACTGGAACTGCCGTCCATCTATTTCGCGCACGAACGGCGGGTATTCGAGCGCGACGGAATGCTCCTCGCTGCTTCGGAATTCAGCACCGAAACCGAGAACGCCGCGGCAACGACCGAGTGGGTGCGATACCGAACCGTCGGCGATCTGACCATTACCGGCGCCGTTCGATCGCACGCCACCACCATCGACGACGTCGTCACCGAGATCTCGGCCGCGACGGTTTCCGAACGAGGCGAGACTCGCGCAGACGACCGAACCTCGGTCGCCGCGATGGAAGACCGAAAGCGTGAGGGCTACTTCTGATGACCACCACCATCACTCGCCAACTCCTGCGACTGGCAACGGCGGGTAGCGTCGACGACGGCAAGAGCACCCTGATCGGCCGACTGTTGCACGACACCGGCAGCCTGCCCACCGATCACCTCGATTCCGTGACCGACGAGGATGGTGTCGCTGATCTGGCCGCACTCTCCGACGGGCTGCGCGCCGAGCGCGAACAGGGAATCACGATCGACGTTGCCTACCGATTCTTCTCCACTCCCACAAGAAGTTACGTCCTCGCCGATACTCCGGGGCACGAGCGCTACACGCGCAACATGTTCACCGGCGCATCCAACGCGCACGTTGCCGTCCTGTTGGTCGACGCGAGAACCGGAGTACTGCGTCAGACGCGTCGGCACGCCAGAATCGCTGCGCTGCTCGGTGTTCCGAACCTTGTCGCGGTAGTGAACAAGATCGATCTGGTGGACTTCGACGAAGCGCGATTCGCTCAGGTGCAGGAAGAATTGCGGGCCTTGGCACGGCAAGTCGGACGTGAGGACGTACTCGCCATCCCGGTTTCCGCGAAAGCCGGCGACAACGTCGTGACCCGTTCGGAGAACACCGCGTGGTACGACGGTCCGACGCTCCTCGAGTACCTCGAAGGCGTCGAACTCCATGCGCCTGCGACCCGCACCGAAGAGCTCCGGCTTCCCGTGCAGTGGGTTTCGCGCCCCGATCCGCAGAACCGTCGCCGATACACCGGCCGAATTTCGGCAGGCACGCTGAGCGTCGGAGACGAAGTGGTGGTTCTGCCGTCCGGATCGAAGAGCACCGTGATCGGATTGGATACTCTCGACGAAGGTCGCATCACTGCCGTTGCACCACTGTCGGTTTCAGTGGAGCTTGCGGACGACATCGACGTCGGACGTGGCGATGTTCTGGTCAGTGGCGGCGCGCAGGCTCATTTGCCCGTGCTGGCCCGAGAACTGGACGCCACGATCTGCTGGTTGTCCAACACCCCGTTGCGCGCCGGTGACCGCATAGCACTCAAACACACGTCCCGGACCGTGCGAGCGACGGTTCAAGAACTCCACACCCGTCTCGATCCTGAAACGCTCGACGAGCAGGACAGCCCAGTCGAACTGGGACTCAACGACATCGGAACGGTCACGCTCCGAACCAGTTCCGTGGTGGTCGCCGACACCTACGACCACAACCGGGACTCGGGCGCTTTCATCCTGATCGACGAGCAGAGTAACGACACCGTCGGCGCCGGCACCATTCTCGAACCACGCGTTGTCGTTCCCGGTGAGCAGACCCGCAACGACATCAAATGGCACCCGTCCTCACTCGAACGTCAACGACGGTGGGCGTCGACCACCCAGAAGGGCGCGACGATCTGGCTGACCGGCCTGCCTGCCTCCGGAAAGTCCACCGTCGCCGTGGCTGTCGAACGTGCGCTGGTCGAGGCCGGGCGCACGGCGTATCTTCTGGACGGCGACAACGTCCGCCACGGTATCTCCGACGATCTCGGGTTCTCGCCGGGAGACCGAGCCGAGAACATCCGACGCGTCGGGCATCTCACGCGACTGTTCGCCGACGCCGGCGTGGTGGCCATCGCGTCGATGGTCTCGCCGCTGCGTTCGGATCGAGCGATTGCGCGTGCTCTCAACGAAGCTGCCGGCCTCACCTTCCTGGAAGTTGCCGTCACGACTCCCGTCGAAGAATGCGAACGTCGAGATCCCAAAGGCTTGTATGCACGTGCGCGGGCCGGTGAACTGAAGGGACTCACCGGAATCGACGCACCGTACGAAACCCCGGAAGCTCCGGATCTGGCTTTCGACACGACCGGCGCTGACATCAGTGAACTGGTCGAGCGGGTCATCGCATTGTTGGAGGAGCGAGAGACCGCTCAAACCTAGGGGTTTTCGGTGTCCGACTCGAGATAGCCGCGGTCCGCGCTGTAGGCGGACCGCACGTTGGGCCGGACACCGATCTTCTCGAGGTACGCCGCCATGCGGTGCACGGCCATCGCGCTACCCAATGCCTCGTCGGGCAGACGGTCATCGGTTTCGGCGCGCCAGTTGTGAAGCTGCGAAGACAATTCCGCCTGTACAGCCGAGACTTCCGGTCGATCGATCAGATTGATCTTCTCGTCCGGATCGGTTCGTAGGTCGTACAGCTCCCGGGGTGCTCGTACCGCCAGATGCTCGGTGCCCAGGGCTTTTCCGGAAAGACTGTCCTCGATGTCGAGCGGTAGATCCAGAGCCGGGCGGACGGCGTAGTTCTCGATGTAGCTGTAGTCCTTGGTTCGCACGGCGCGAATGGGATCGAAGCTGTCGTGAAAGGTCTTCTCCGTGAACAGGGAGGTCCGGACGGGTTCGGACGGCTCGGTTCCACGATCGACGAGGGCATCGGCGTGCGAGCGTCCTTCCACCTCGGTGGGCACGTCGATACCGAGGAGATCGAGAATGGTCGGAACAAGGTCCACACCGCTGAACAGTGTCTCGTATTCCTTTCCGCCACTGCGATACCGCGCGGGAGGCCGAGCGATCAAGGCAATGCCGGTGCCGGGTGCATAGAGCGTCGATTTGGCGCGCGGGAACGCCGCGCCGTGATCGGTGAGGAAGAAGACCCACGTGTTCTCATCGAGCCCCTCTTCCTCGAGGGTCGCGAGCAGATCACCCACTGCGGCGTCCGCTACCTCTACGCTGCCGTGGAACTCGGCCAGATCCTCGCGCACCTGCGGCACGTCCGGAAGGTATCCGGGAACCTCGAGCGCTGCGGTGTCCGCCGGGGTGTAGCGATCCGCCGGGTACGGCCGATGCGTTTCGAAGAATCCCGTGGTGAGCAGGAACGGCTCGGGCGGGAAGCGTCGTAGCCAGTTCTGGGCACGCGGAACCACGTAGTCGCAGAACGAGTTCGTGACGTCGTACTCGTGATAGCCCAGTCGCTTCGGATACGCAGTCTCGTGCTGCATGCCGAAGAGCGAGGTGTACCAACCGTTGTCGGAGAGGATCTGCGGAAGCGTCTGCACCTCCGCGTGGTACTCCCAGCCGTGGTGCGCCAACCCGATCAGACCGTTGTTGTGCGGATACCTGCCCGAGAAGAGCGAACCGCGCGAAGGCGAGCACAGCGGCGCCGTCGCGTGTGCGTCGGTGAACCGGATGCCTTCTGCCGCCAGACGGTCGAGATGGGGGCTGTTGACCCCGGCGACACCGTAACTCGCGAGGTGTCGCCCCAGGTCGTGCCAATGAATGATCAGGACGTTATCTCGCGCAGCCGACACGTGGGCAAGGCTAGTTGCCCTGCCCACGTGCGGCAACAGCTCGAATCAGCAGGATCTCAACTGTTTCTGCCGAGCTGTCTGATCCATCCGCGGGTATCGGCCGGATCGATGACGTCGTCCAATTCGAACGTGGTCGCCGCCATCAGTGCCTTGCCCTGTGCGTAGGCCAGTTCCACGAACTGACCGAACAATGTTTCCCGAGCCACCGGATCTTCGACGGACTCGAGTTCCTTGCGGAAACCGAGACGCACGGCGCCTTCCAGACCCATCGGCCCGATCTCGCCGGTCGGCCACGCCACCGTGAACTCGGGGGCGTGGAAGGAACCACCGGCCATCGCCATGGCGCCCAACCCGTAACCCTTGCGCAGGATGACCGTTCCGAACGGCACGGTGAGTCGAGCACCGGCAACGAAGAACCTGCCGAACCTTCGGACCGTCGCCTCCTCCTCCGAATCCGGGCCCACCATGAAACCCGGTGTGTCGCAGAGGGTCACCAGCGGGATGCGGTGTGCTTCGAGGAGTTCCAGGAAATCCGAGGCCTTGTCCGACGCTTCCGCGTCGATCGCGCCGCCGAGATGCTCGCTGCTGTTGGCCAGCACACCGTACGGAACTCCTTCGACGCGAACGAGTGCGGTGACTACACCGCGTCCGTAGTCTCGACGCAGTTCCAGGACGCTGTCGACGTCCGCGATTGCATCGATTGCTCCACGAACGTCGTACGAGCGCAGGCGATTCTCCGGCACCACATGCCGCGAGAGCCGCGGATCCGGAGCCGTCCACTCTCCGCTCGCACCCTGGAAGTAGCCGAGGTACTGCTTGGCCAGGGCCACCGCATGAGCGTCGTCGTCAGCGACCAGGTGTACGACGCCGTTACGGCGCTGCACGTCGATGGGGCCGATGTCCTCGGGGCGGAAGTTTCCGAGCCCGCCGCCCTCGACCATGGCAGGACCACCCATCCCGATATTGGCGTCCGGTGTCGCGATCAGGACGTCGCACGCGCCGGCCAGGGCCGCGTTGCCCGCGAAACAGCGCCCGGACACGACGGCGACCATGGGCACCCGCCCGCTCAGCGCCGCCATGGCGCGGAAGGTTCCCAGCTCGAGGCCCGCCCCGGCGCCTGCATCGGTGTCACCGGGCCGACCGCCGCCACCTTCCGCGAACAGCACCACCGGAACTCGCTTGCGGTCGGCGATCTCGAGCAGGCGGTCGGTCTTGGCGTGATTGCGCATGCCCTGGGTACCGGCGAGCACCGAGTAGTCGTACGAGATCACGACGCTCTCGCCGCCGCTGATGGTCGCCACTCCGCCGATCAAACCGTCAGCCGGAGTGTTGGCGATCAGGTCTTCCTCGCTGCGTCGACTGCGCTGCGCCGCCAGCGCGAGAGCGCCGTACTCGACCAGACTGTCGTCGTCGACCAGGTCGTAGACGTTCTCGCGAGCAGTCCGGCGTCCCAGCTTGTGACGCTTCGCCACTGCCGCGGGCCGGGCCGCGTCCAGGGTCACCTCGTGGCGAGCGATGATCTCCGCGAGATCGGGACGCACGTCGTCGAGGTTCACCTCGTCGACCTCTGCGAGCTTCGATCCCGCGCTTGCACTACGGACGACGAGCAACGGTTCGCCCGCACCCACCGACCTCCCCGGTGACGACAGGACCCGGACCACTTCGAGATCACCGGGCGCCGAGAGAACATGCTGCATCTTCATCGCCTCGAGGACGGCAACCTGGCCACCCGCATGGACGCCGTCACCGACGGCGGCGAGTTCGACGACGATGCCCGCCATCTGCGCACGGACCACATCCTCGTCCGGTGCCACGTCCACAGACGAGGAGGGCGTTTGTGGGCCCACTTCGGGAACGAGGTCCGTCAACCGCGAACCCAACCAGTCGACGTCGACCAAACCGTCACGGAAGTCCTTGTCGGACAGAATTGCCTGCAGGAAATCGATGTTGGTCGCTACACCGTCGATGGCGAACTCACTCAAAGCAGCAATCGACTTACGCACCGCGGCAGGGAAATCCGATCGACGCGTATGGGTGATCACCTTCGCCAGCAGGGAATCGTAACGTGCACTCGGCGACATCCCGACCGCGCCGAAGGTGTCCACTCGCACACCGGGCCCGCTCGGAGGAGTGAAGTTGTCGAGCGTGCCCGACGACGGCAACGCATTGCCGTCCGGCGTCATGGTTTCCATGTTGACGCGGGCCTGGATCGCGATTCCCGATGCGACTGCCACGGATCCGACTGTCTCCGAGTCCTTCTCGAGAGCGGTGATTCCGGTTGGTAGGTCCAGGTTTTCGAACGGAACTCCGTCCGCGATCGCGAGCTGCACGGCGACGAGATCTACCCCGGTGACCTCCTCGGTTACCGTGTGCTCCACCTGAATTCGCGGGTTGACTTCGAGGAAGACGAAGCCGCGTTCCTCGACGAGGAACTCGACCGTCGCGATTCCGCGGTAGCCGACCTCGGCACACAGCCTCGCGGCCGCGGCGTGCAGACGCTCGCGCAGGGCCCCCGACAGCCCCTGCGCGGGCGCTACCTCGATCAACTTCTGATGCCGACGTTGGACGCTGCAATCACGGTCACCCAGAGCGAGCGCATGGGTTCCACCTTGCCCCGGTGCCGCCACGATCTGCACTTCGATGTGCCGAGCGTGCTCACTGAGTACCTCGGCGAACAGTGCCGAACTGCCGAATCCCGACTGGGCTTCGGCCGCACACACACGGTACGCGTCGTCGAGCGCTTTCGGGTCACGGACCGCGCGCATGCCGCGGCCACCGCCGCCACTGAGCGCCTTGATCATGATGCCGCGGGGGTTGCGCTCGAAGAATTCGCGCACCTCGTCGAGGGCGGCGTTCGCCGATGTCGACGGCAGGACCGGCACTCCTGAGTCGACAGCCGCGGTGCGGGCACTGGCCTTGTCGCCGAAAGTCCGGAGAACCTGGGCGTCCGGGCCGACGAAGACCATGCCCGCGTCGGCGCACGCCTGCGCGAATTCGGCGTTTTCACTGAGGAATCCGTAGCCGGGGTGCACGTGTGTGGCGCCCGTTTCGGCCGCGATCTTCAGCAAGCCGCCCTGATCGAGATAGGCGGAAGCGCCCGAAGCTCCGAGCGGCACCGACTCCGTGGCCGCCGCGACGTGCGGACTGGACGCGTCGTCCTCGGCGTAGACCGACACCGTCTCGATGCCGAGTTCACGGGCAGTTCGAATGATCCGCAGCGCAATTTCGCCGCGGTTCGCAATCAGCAGTCTCATTTGTCCCCCTGAGTGGCCGGGGCCGCACATGAAGACTTCGTAGTGCGCTCGAACAGATCGCCCTTGCGCACCTTTCCTGTCGCAGTCATCGGAAGCGCCTCGAGCACTTCCACTTCGGGCACCTTGTACGTGGCCATGTTCTCCTTCGCCCACGAGACGATCTCGTCGGCCGTGGCTACCGAACCCTCGACCAGTTGGACAAAGGCAAAAGCCACCTGCCCCTTGTCCTGGTCCGGTTTCGGCACCACCGCAGCCTTTTCGATCGCCGGGTGCAGCATGAGCAGCGCTTCCACCTCGGACGGGAAGACGCTCATGCCGTTGGTCTTGATCATTTCCTTGTTCCGCGCCAGGTAGTGCAAACCACCACGCTCACTGAACTTTCCGACGTCGCCGGTCTGCAACCAGCCGTCACGGATGGCGTCGGCCGTCGCAGCGTCGTTGCGGTAGTACGCGGAAAGGATCGACGGACTGCGCACGATGATCTGTCCGTGCTCGCCGACGGGAACCGGCCTGCCGTCGTGATCGACGATCAGAACGTCGGTGCCGGGCACCGGTATTCCGCAGAACACCGGCTCGCTTTTCAGGTCGTAGTCACCGTCCTGGAAGCCGAGGGTGATCGTGTCCGCGGTATGGGTTTCGGTCATGCCGTAGCTCGCTTCGCGCAGAACACCGCCGGTGGCCTCGCGCCACCGCTGGCGTGTGGCCGGATCGAGTTTGAGGACAAACGAGACTGCCATGGCGTTCTGGAGTGTCGAGAGATTTCGCTCCGCGAATCCTGGTGTGTCCATCAGTTCGACGTAATTGTCGACGGTTCCGACCAGTGAGGTCACGCCGTACGTCTCGACCGCGTCGAGCGTGGTTTCCGCATCCCAACGATTCAGCAAGACAACGGTTCCGCCGTTGACGAGCGGAACCAGGATGCCGAAGTCCTCACCCGCGATCCAGAAGATCGGCAGAAACACCAGGGACACCGGCGGATTGGCGCCCACCTGGTCACCGCCGGCAAGTGTCGCCGTGGCCGCGGTGTAGACCATGTGGCGCTGAGTGTGCTCACAGCCCTTGGGCATTCCCGTCGTTCCGCCCGTGTAGTTCAGAGCAGCAAGGGAATCGAGATCGGTGGCAACCGGAGTCGCCCGCTCACTGGTGATGATCGACTGCCAGTCGCTCAGGCGCGGATCGTCCACTTCGAAGGGCAGTTCGACGGTCGGGATCGCGGTCAGCATGTCCGACACTGCGGTCTTCGCGACGTGTTCGAGCGGAGTCTGTGAGCGAACCTTCTTCACCAACTTCGAAAAAGTGTTCTGCGTCAGAAGAACCGTGACGCCCGCATCGTTGAGCTCGTGAATCAATTCGTGTTCACGGAAGAGCGGATTGATCGGTACGTGAACCGCGCCGACCTTCAGAATGCCGAGCATCGCGATATGGAACTGCGGGCAATTGACCAGGTGAACGCCGACGCGATCGCCACGTTCGACGCCGAGCGAAAGCAGCCATCCGGCAAAACGATCCGAAAGCTCGTCGTATTCGGAATACGTGATGACCCGGCCGTAGAAGACGATTGCGGGAGTATCCGGCCGCTCTGCCGCCCAATGCCGCAAGTAGTCGACAAGCCCCCCGCCTTCGAGCGGATACTCGACGGCGCGGGGAATGCCGGCGGGCCAATGCGCTTGTTGCAGCGCGGAGATTTCCGCCAGAGCCGCTTCGAGCACGTCTTGTTCTGCCACCGATCACTCCATTCGTAAAAGAAATCTATTTCGACTCTTCGAACCCGATCAACCGCTCGGACATCGTCGTCATATCTGCGATGAACTGGTTCTGCTCGTCGGCACTCGCTTTGCTCAATCGTGCTCCACCGGCCATCTGCGCGTCCGAGATCATCTGCACGAGCACCGGAGGCGAAACGCAGGGATCTACGTCGTGAACCTGTCGAATACGTTCGACGAAGCGCACGTAGCGGCTCACGAGCTTTTCGCGTACCGCCGACCAACTGCGCTCGACCTCGGAATCCACCCGCGCCCGGTGCTCGATGACCGCGAGCAGGTCCCCATAGGTGTACACGGCCGTGATGAACGCCGATGTGGTCGTTCGGAGAACTTCGCGTAGATCCTCGGCCGCCGGCCCCTCCATGTGCTGGGCGTCGAGAAACCGTCGGCACATCATTTCGGCGACGGCGCGGAAGACCTCGTCCTTGGACGAGAAGTACGCGTAGAAGGTCGCCCGGGACACATCGGCCCTGGTCGTGATCGTCTCGACCGTCACGGCGTCGTATCCGAGTTCGCCGAAACAGAGCGCCGCAGTGTCGAGCAAGCCGGCACGGCGTGGACCGTCCCCGAGCTTGCGGGCTGTCCGCGCTCGCTCCTGCGTTTCGCTGGTGGTCACCGTCACAGTGTGTGTTGACGTTGACGTCAATGTCAAGAATCGCAGCCCCGACGACCGACTTCGGCCTTTTGTTCGGGTTGCCCTTTCACAGCCCATATATCGGGTGTAAGACTCTGCCTCTAATGCTTTTCGCCTTTTCCAGAAGGAGTCAGTTCCGTGCCGGAAGAATCCGCGTCACCCTCCTATTCCACGATCAAGGAAACAGTTGCCGGTTTGATGCCGACTCTGGAGTCGGAACTAGTCGAACTTGTTCGCATCCCGTCGATAGCGACCGAGGGTTTCCCCAGCGAACCCCTCTTCGAGGCTCACGATCTGATCGTTTCTCTACTGGAAAAATCCGGAGTCACGAAGATTGAGAAACTCGACATAACAGGTAAAACCGCGCCCGTCATCATTGCGACAGTTCCCGGCCCCACCGGATCCCCGACGGTATTGATGTATTCGCATTACGACGTCGTTCCCGCCGACGACGTCGAACTCTGGGATTCTCCGCCTTTCGAACCGACCAAGCGTGACGGCGCGATCTACGGCCGCGGTACGGCAGATTCGAAGGCAAACGTCATCGGTATGATCGGCGCGCTTCGCGTCTTCGACGGAAAGCCGCCGGTGACGGTCAAGCTCGTCATCGAGGGCCAGGAAGAATTCGGCAGCCCCTTCGACAACTATCCGCCGGAAGCCCCCGAATTGTTCGCGGCCGACGCAATGGTCATCGCCGACGTCGGCAGCGTTCGCCCCGGATCACCGACCCTGACCGTCGCACTGCGCGGATCCGCCCAGGTGATCGTCGAACTCACCACTCTCGGCGCCGACAAGCACAACGGCCTCTACGGCGGCGCCGCACCGGACGCCCGCCTCGCGCTCATCCGCGCACTGGCGTCGCTGCACGACGACAACGGGGACGTGGCAGTCGACGGCCTCCTACGCGAACCGTGGACCGGTAGCTCGTACACCGAGGAAGAGTTCCGCACCCTCGCCGAGATCCGCGACGGACTCCCCCTGCTCGGAACCGGCGGCATCGGCGAACGCATCTGGTCGGGCCCGGCAATCACCGTGACCGGTATCGACGCGCCCCCGGTGGACGGTGCGGTCAACGCCGTCGCAAGCACCGCCCGCGCCGTGATCAATCTGCGCGTGCATCCGCGTCAGCCGGCAGTGGAGGCACAAGCTGCCCTGATACGGCACCTGGAAGCCCTGCGCCCCTTCGGTTTGCAACTGACGATCACCGCAGGAGAAACCGGCGACGGATTCGCGGCGGCCGAAGGTGGACCGGCCTTCGACGCGGCACTGTCTGCACTATCGCAGTCCTGGGGTGAGCCGGCCGGGCTGATGGCAGGCGGCGGCTCGATCCCCCTCGTGATGGCCTTGGATACAGCAGTGCCCACCGCCGAGAAGCTGTTGTTCGGCGCCACCGACGGTTACGCAAACATCCACGGCCCCAACGAACGTGTACTGCTCGACGAGCTCGAGAAGGCCGTCGTCGCCAAAGCACTGTTCTTCCAGGAGTACGCCGACACCTTCGAGGGGAAGAAATGAGCACCGAGACCGACACGGGATCCCCGCAAACGCCGGCCAAGAAGAAGTTCGAGTTTCCCGGTGCGGTCACGATGCTCGCGATCGTCACCATTTTGGTCTGGATTGCGGCACTGTTCATTCCGGCCGGACGCTTCGGCGTCGACGTGGACGGCTCACCCGTTCCCGGCAGCTTCGAAACAGTCACGTCTCCGCTCTCGTTCTGGGAACGAATCCAGCAACTGATCCTCTCTCCCGTCAACGGCCTGTACGGCGTACAGGATTCGATCACCGGGTTCGTCGACACCGACAACATCGGACGGCTCTTCGGTTCGGTCGGCGTAGTCCTCTTCATCATGGCGCTCGGTGCGTTCATCTCGGTCAGCTTTGCCACCCGCAGCCTGGAAACTGCTGTCTCCCAACTCGCTACCAAGCTCAGCGACAAGGGCTGGTTGCTCATCACCGTCATCATGGTGCTGTTCTCGCTGCTCGGTTCGACGATGGGCTTCTCGGTCGAGACGTTCGGCTTCTACGCCCTGCTCATACCGCTGATGACGGCACTGGGTTACGACCGCATGGTCGCGGCGACGATGATCATCCTCGGCGCTCTGGTCGGAAACATGGCGTCGACGGTCAACCCGTTCTCGATCGGCGTCGCCTCCGGTGAGGCAGGCGTCTCCATCGGTGACGGCATCGTGTTGCGCGTGATCTTGTGGATCGTATTGACCGCGGTGGCAGTGGCATTCGTTCTCCGCTACGCCGCGAAGGTGAAGAAGGACCCCACGAAATCGCTCGTCGGTTTCGAGATCGAGGACGACGACGAAGAACCGGCCGAGCCGGTGGACATCGACGGCAAGCTCACCGGAACTCAGAAGCTGGTGCTGCTCATCACCGGGCTCACGTTCGGATTGATGATCTTCTCCGTCATCCCGTGGTCGAGCATCTTCGGCGCCACGACCGGGCCGGCCGAGTACGACGCGTACCACGTCACGGCAACCGAGCCCTACTGGTTCGAGTTGAACTGGTGGTTCCCGCAATTGGCGATGCTGTTCGTCCTCGCCGCCGTTCTCGTCGGCGTGGTCGCGAAGATGGGTGAGAAGAAGATCGTCTCCCTGATCACGCGTGGAGCCGGCGACATGGTCGGCCCGGCGATCGTCATCCTGCTCGCTCGCGGTGTCTCGGTGATCATGACGAACACCGAAACCCTCGACACCATCCTCAACGCGATGGAGCAGTTGGTCAGCGGTGCTTCGGCAGGAGTCTTCGCGATTCTCGTGATGCTCGTCAACATCCCGTTGGCGTTCCTGATCCCGTCCAGTTCCGGTCACGCCACCCTGGCGATGCCGCTGCTCGCCCCGCTGGGCGACTTCGCCGGAGTCAGCCGAGCACTCGTCATCACCGCCTTCCAAATGGGCCACGGCCTGATGCTGATGGTCGCCCCGACCAACGTCGTCGTCGTCGGCGGGTTGGCCATGGCGAAGGTCGGCTACGACAAGTTCCTGCGCTTCGTCTGGCCACTGCTACTGATCAACTTCGTGATCGTTGTCGTGGTGATCGGCGCGGCAGCGGTATTCGAGTAGTTCAGGCGTGGTGGGCCTCGCGTGCCGCCGTCTCGAGACGGTCGTTGTACTCTGCCCACCACGCCTGATCACCGGGAGCCAGATTGTTGTCGCCCGCCTTCATCCCAGCGGCGCCGTCGATCAGCTCCCGCACGATGTCCGCGTGGCCGGCGTGCCGATGGATCTCGGTGACAACGTGAACGAGAATCCGGTGCAGCGTGACGTCGCGGCGGTCCTCCGGCCAGTGCTTCACGAAACCAGGTGCATCCAGATCGTGCTCCTCGATCGTGGCGTCGGCGAAAGCCCACGTCCGGCGGTAGGTTTCGACGATGTCGGCACTGGACTCGTCGGCGCGGGCCCACATGTCGACGTTGAGTTCCTCCGAACGCAACCACGCAGGCAGATCGGGAACCCGGCGGCCGAACGTCGGGCCGAAATACCCGAGCTCGACGCCGATCATATGTTTGACCAGACCCAGCAGGTTTGTCCCTGTCTGGGTCATCGGACGCCGAATGTCGTACTCCGACAGCCCGTCGAGCTTCCAGACGAGTGCGTCGCGCGCGGCCTGCAGGTAGCGCTGGAGATCTTCCTTTTCCGAGTTGGTGGCCATGAACCAACCTAAACCGAGTGGAGTAAAAGTGACAGCGGTGGAGGATCTGACCGAGCTTGCCTCCCTGGCCGTCGCCGCCGAGCGTGACGCCAGGTCGGTGCGCTGGCACAACCCGGCAGCCGTCCGCAAGGCTGCCGCGTCCGTCCGTGATTCGCTCGACGACGAACGGTCAGCGCTGAGCCGACCGTCGTACAGCGGGTTGTCGCCGTCACCGCACATGGCTCGCCAACTCGAACTGATCACGACATTGCAGCCGCCACTGCCCACCGACGCCGGCATCAGCACCGCCGCGCAGGCCGAGGCCGACGCCGTCGCCGCGGTGACCACCGCACGGATAGCCTTGCGCGCCGCCCACCTTGCGGTTCTCGAAGCGCGCGTCGCCGCTCTCGACGCCGGTGACACGGATACCGTCGCCGCTGCGATCCGTGGTTACGTCCCGCTGAATTCGGGCAACCCCGTCGTCCGGCATGTGCAGGATCTTGGCTCCCGGATCCGTGAGGAAACCCGGCACGTCGTGAGTGGTAAGCCTCGGTCGATCGCTTTTCGGCTGGGGCTGAGCCTCGGAATGGGCTTGGCGTACCTGGCATTCATTCGCCTCTTCCAGTGGGACGCCAAAGAAGATCGACTGCCTTACCTTGCGCTGTATGCACTCTCGGGGGTCGTCGGAAGCGTCGTGTGCACCAATGCGCTCAGCTTCGACGCCGGCCGCGTGCGCGCTGCGCTGTCCGGTGGAACGAGGCTCTGGCACGTGCTCGTCGCGAAGAACGCGGTGATGCTGCTCCTCGTCGGCAGCGCCGGGTTCCTGCTCAGCGTCATCCTCGCGTGGCGATCCGGAAGCAGTACAGATCTGGTCAAGGCCTGCGGCCAGGTGCTGACCATGATCCTGCTCTGGTTGGGAGTCGCCAACGTGATGTCGGTGAGCCTGCCGCTGCGGGCCGAACCGATGACGGCACGGCGCCACGACGGCACGTGGAAGCAGTTCCTGCTGTCCTTCGTCATCTCGTACGGTGTCGGACTGATCGTCAATCTGATGCTCTACTGGCGAGTCTGGGCAAAGACGACGCTGCTCGAGCAGATGGGTGGGCCGTGGATTCCGGTCCTGTTGCTCCTCGCGAGCGCGGCGGCGACCTGGCTGTTGCTGACCGTCCTGGCGGTACTGCTGGCCGACCAACCACGCTTCCGACGCGCCTTGCAACGGGAGATGGTGGTCTACCGCGAAGAAACCAACCGCCCGCAGGCGACCATTCAGCACAATTCCGGCTAATGTAACCGTGCGTGGCTGATCCGGGCACGTCGCGAGTACACGCAGTGTCGAGGAAGGCGTGACCCATCATGTCCGTAAAGCCTGGCGCGGCCGCTACATCGGCCGCCGTGAGCACCGCCTCCTGGCTACCACTCATCGTGGTAGTCCTCACCCAGATTCAAGCGTCGTTCGCCGTCAATGCTCTGACCGTCTCGATGGCCGGCATCACCACCGATCTCGACACGCCCGCAACAAGTGTCGGCACCGCGATCACCGCGGGCACCTTCGCCATGGCGGCCTTCATTCTGCTGGGAGCCAAGATCGGCGCCCGCTACGGAACGCGTTTGGTCTTCCAGATTGCCGTCGCGATTCACGGCCTCGCGATGGCCGCGGTCGCTTTGAGCCAGAGCCCGGCCATGCTGTTCGTGGCGCAAGCTGCGTCCGGCGCTGTGATCGCCCTCATTGCTCCCGCGTTGACTGTCTTCATCGCCACGAACTTCAGCGGCGATCAGCAGGCAAAGGCCATTGGTTACCTGGCAGCAGCAATCCCCGCGGCCGGAGTGCTGGCGCTGCTGATCGCCGGTTCCTTCGCGACGACGATCGGGTGGCGCTACTCGTTCGCCCTCGTCGTGGCTCTCGCTGTGGTCAACCTAATCCTGAGCTTCCGGGTCAAACCTGTCCCCCCGCAGAAGGACATCACCATCGACTGGGCCGGCGCCGCCATTGCTGCCATTGCCGTCATCCTGCTCAGCTTCGGTTTCAGCGGCCTCAACTCGTGGGGCGTCATCCTCGCCACCGACGCTGCGCCGTTCTCGGTCATCGGTGTTTCACCCGCGGCCATCCTGATCGTCCTCGGCGCAATCTGCGCGCAGGGCTTCTTCCAGTGGACGCGAAACCGCAAGGCTCAGAATAAGCCTCAGCTCTTCAACCTCGACGTTCTCAAGACCGGCGCCGAGCGCGCCACCACGATCTGCATGGCCACGATGATGTTCGTCGGAACCGCGGCCAACTTCCTCATCCCGCTGTACATGCAGATCATCCAGGGCCGCAACAGCTTGCAGACGTCGTTCTCGATCATCCCGTACACACTCTCGATCTTCATCGCGAGCACCGTCGTCGCACGTCTCTACAAGACGTACTCCCCGCGTCTGATCGCACGAGCCGGGTTTGTCGTCGTGGCCGCCGGACTCATTCTGTTGGCCTTCACCATCCGCGGCGATTGGCATCAGATCTTTGTCGTCATCGGCCTGATCACACTCGGCCTCGGACAGGGCGCCATCGTCGCATTGGTGTTCAACACCCTCCTCACCGCAGCTCCCAAGGAACTCGCCGGTGACGTCGGCGCCTGGCGAGGACTGGTACACAACATGTCCGGCAGCGTCGGCATCGCGGTGGCCAGCGTGTTCGCCGTCGGAATACTCGGTTCCCTCGTCAGCTCGCAGCTGATCGACAACCCCACCATCCCGGCGTCACTCAAGGTCGAGTCCGGGATCAACCTCGATCAGGTCAACTTCGTCCCCAACGATCAACTCGTCGTGACGCTCGAAAACACGTCGGCAACACAGGCACAGATCGACGAAGCCATCCGGATCAACACCGAAGCACGCCTGCGTGCGCTGCGGACCTCGCTACTCGTCCTCGCCGGACTCTCCCTGCTCGCCATCATTCCCGCCGGCCGCATGCCCAACGAAGTACCTGCTCTGGAAGAACCGAAACTCACGAAGGGCAAGAAGTAACCGATGTCCAACCAAGACCAATTCGGCCCGATCGAATACGTAGCCGTCGAGTTTACCGGCGGTGCACCGACTTCGGCAGGATTCGAACAGCTGCTCACTCTCGTCGACACCGGCGTGATCCGCATCCTCGACCTCGAGTTCGTCACCAAAGCCGCCGATGGATCAGTGGCCGTCGTACCAGCGTCGACCTTCGAGCTTGCGGATTTCGACTTGGCGCAGTTCGACGGCGCTGCCTCCGGACTGCTCGATGCCGGAGACATCACCGCCGTTGGTGAAGAGTTGGCCGCCGGAAGTGTTGCCGCCGTGCTCGTTTACGAGGAACTGGCGATACTGCCGGTGATCGACGCCTGGACCCGCAGCGGCGCAAAGATTGTCACCGAAGGCCACCTGACCTTGGACGAACTTGCTGTTGCACTGGACAATACGGAGAAGGACGCATGAGTTTCTTGAGGCGAGCCGGCCGGGTAGCCGTCGCAAGCTCCATTCACGGAAATGTTCAGCGCCGTCAGCGCACGCGTTGGGCGGCCGAAGATCAGGCCCGCGCAGCACAGGCCCAGCCAGTGCCACCGATTCCCGATCTACCACCCCTGCCGCCGCAGGCAGCTCCGACAGCATCGATGGACGCAAAGCTCGAACAGCTCACCAAGCTCGGCGAACTCAAAAACGCCGGCGTGCTGACGGATGCCGAGTTCGAGATCCAGAAGGCGCGCATCCTCGCCTGAACTAGCTGGGCCGCCCCAATGCAAAAGCCATGACGGGAAGCTGCGTCGTCGCGAGATTCAACAGAGATGCCACGCGCCCATCCGTGAATCCCGCGATGGCGCAGCCCGCAAGTCCCATCGCCTCGGTCACGAGGTACAGATTCTGAACCAGCACACCGGCATCCACGTGCATCGTGCGGTAGTGCCGCGTCGCGTACTTCTCGAGCGGCCCCTCCACGTTCGCGACGACGAACAGGAGAACCGGGAACACGTCGGCGAACTCGGGCTGGAGAAGGCTCGCACGAAGGTGGTCTCGCACGCCGCCGAGTCGGACAACCTCGGCTCGGCCTCGGGCATACCGGTACACCCCGGCTCCGAGCTCGTCTCCGGGGCGGCTGAGAACAAACGACAGCGTCAGTTCGCGCATTCCGCCCGCCGTCGGGCTGCTGACAAGACTGTGGTGCAGCACATTTGACAGTTCGTCGGCTCCCAACGCATCTGCCGCCGGGTTGCAGCGGCTCCGTCGCGCCTGCAAGACCTCCGGGAACCCGCAGGCGGGCAGTGGCATCGGGGCCGGCAGTTCCACGGATTCACACGTCAGCGGCGGCAGTGCGTTCGCGTCGAACGGTAGCTCCGACGAACTCACCGTCCGGTCCAGCGCGGCATGCAGCGATACGACGGCCTCGATCCGCTCGAGTGCGGTCACGAACCCGGGTGCAGCAGGCGAGACACCTCGCCGGCTCCGTCGATCGAGACCAACTCGCCGGCGAACCACGCCTCCGGAACGGCAAAGATCGCATTCGACGCCGCGGCGGGGGTTCCGGCAAATGCCGTGCGCGCAGCCTCGAGCGTGGATTCCCGAGCCGACTCGGTGGAGTAGACGACGAGGATTGCCTTCGGCGACTTCGCGAGCACCGATTCGGTGGCTACCTGGCCGAAGTACTTTCCGTCGGGAAGGTCGTTCTCGAAAAGATTGCTTCCCCCGGCGGCCTCGAGCACACTGCTGTAGAGGCCCCTGGCCAGAGCATAGGACTGTCCCTCCGAAACCTGAACCATCACAGTGGGAACCGGCTCTTTCCCGGCGACAGATGCCTCGGTTGCGGCGAACGACTTCTTGCCGTCTGCCAGGAGAGTTGCTGCCTCCTCACGTGTTCCGGTCAGGGTACCGAGACCGTCGATGTCGGACCAGACGTCGTCGATCCGTCCCTCGGTGACTGCCTTGTGGCAATACCCGCTGTTCACGAAGATCGGGATGCCGAGGTCGCGCAATTCGTCCATGGTCTGCAATCGGTCACCGTCGAACCAGTATTCCCCGTCGGAGACGATCAGATCCGGTCGGGCGTCGAGCAAGGCTTCTTTCGCGGGAACTCCGGTGCTCAGTACCGGCACGGCCGCGAACTGATCAGCGAGTTCGGGACTGGGAGGAGAGAGGTCGGTGTTCGATTGTCCGACAATGCGGTCGGCAGCACCGAGCTGAATGAGAAGCTCCGTCATCGACGGATACAGCGAGACTATCCTTTCGGCAGTCTTGGGCAACGTGATGTCGCGATCACAATTGGTGACGGTGATTTTCTCGGACGAGGCTGCCGCCGAATCGGCAGTGGAGTTCCCGCACGCGGTCAGTACGGCGGTGGTGGCCACGGCCGAGCAGAACAGAGCGGCAGTACGTATCGAGGTTTTCAAGAGACTGCTTCTTTCGTAGGTAGGAGAGGAGGGGCGAACGAGAGCAGGGGGCGCCCGGTCAACGGATGAGTGCCGAGATGCACCTGAACCCCGAAAACTTCGGACAGCAGATCCTCGGCCAGGACCTCGGCGGTCGGTCCCGATGCGACAACTGCACCCTCTGAAAGCAGGCACACGTAGTCGCAATACGCTGCGGCCAAGGCGAGTTCATGGATCGCGACAATCGCCGTGGTACCGAGTTCGGCGACCAATTCCATCAATTCGAGCTGAGCACGGATGTCGAGGTGGTTGGTGGGCTCGTCCAGGACCAGCACCGACGGCTGCTGAGCGATCGCCCTGGCCAACATCACACGCTGCTTCTCACCGCCGGACAGTTCGGCGAAGAGTCGTGATCCAAAGCCCTGCATGCCGGTTCGCACCAGTGCTGCGCTGACGATGTCTCGGTCGATCTCACCGAGTCGAGAGAACGCGCTGTGATGCGGCGTCCGACCCGTTGCAACCACCTCGCGGACGCTGAACGAGAAATCGGATGAATGCTCCTGCCCCACAACACCGATGATGCGTGCCGCCGACCGAGGCGAGAGATCGTCCCAAACATTCACCTCGTCGACCTTCACGATTCCGCTTCTCGGCTTCATCGAGCGATACAACGCACGCAGGAGGGAGGACTTTCCACTGCCGTTCGGTCCGACGAGTCCGACCACGCTTCCCTCGGGCGCTTCGAGATCTACACCCGAAACCACCAGGCGCCCACCCCGAACGACGTGAATCCCGCTGGCCGACAATCTCATGACTGCGCACCGCCGTCCCGTCGAAGCAACCAGAGGAAGAACGGGGCACCCAATCCGGCGGTGATGATCCCGAGTGGTAATTCGTTGGGCGCATCCAACATCCGAGCCGCAAGATCGACGATCACCAGGAAGGTGGCACCAACCAACGCGGTCGCGGGGAGCAGCTTGCCGTGATCGGAACCGACCAGAAGTCGTACGGCGTGCGGCACGAGCAGCCCCACGAAACCGATTCCCCCGGCGACGGATACGACAACCGCGGTCAGCAACGACGCGATCACCAGTAGTAGCAACCTGGTACGGCGCACGTCCACGCCGACCGATTGCGCGCTCTCGTCTCCCATGGCCAACGCGTTGAGTTGGCGCGATTGTGTCAACAGAATTGCCGCACAGACGGTGATCACCGCGGCGGGCACACCGAGATCCGACCAACTGGCCCCGCTCACCGAGCCCAGCAACCAGAAGAGCACTCCCGAAAGCTGACTCGGATCGGCGCGCAACTGCACAAAACTTGTTGCAGCCGAGAGCAGATAGCCGATGGCAACTCCGGCCAGGACCATGCGCAGCGGGACGAGCATTCCCTCTCGCCTACCCAGGACGAGAACCGCGATCAGGGAGACCATGGCCCCCAGGAAGGCTGCCACCGGGACGCCGATCGACAGGCCGGTGCCGATGCCGGTCGTCATGATCAGTACTGCACCGAAGGATGCTCCGGAACCCACGCCCAGAATGTATGGATCGGCAATCGGGTTGCGCACCAACGCTTGCAGCACGGCGCCGGCCAGCGACAGCCCGGCGCCCGCCAATGCCGCAATCAGAATGCGCGGTACCCGCAATCCCCACACGATCCGATCGAGCAGCGGGTCGACCGGTGGACCGCCGACGTGCGCGTACAGCACCGCGAATACGTCGGCAAAGGAGACCGACGCGGCACCCGACCACACCGCGACTGTGGAGACCGCGACGAGTACAACCGTCGTGGCCAACAGAAACGGGACGTACCCGCGCTCGCCGACGGGGTGTGCACGCGACGGCACTCGTGGTGCTGCCTCGCTGGTCAGCGTCATCGCACTCCTGAGTAGGTGGGGTTCGCAGTCATGAACAGGTGGATCTAACCATAACGACAGTCGTTTTCATTAATAGTCACATGCTCATCTGTGCGGGTAAGGGTCGGTCCGCAGCGCACTCGCCCACGCGAAGAGCGCCCCGACCAGCGCAAAGATGCACGCAACGAGGTAGGCGGTGCCGATGTCCCAGCGTCCTGCGATTGCCCCGGCAATCAAGGCGCCGACCGGCGAACCACCCCAGGCGACCATCCTCGCCGTGGTGTTCACCCGGCCCTGAAGACGATCCGGAGTCAGCCGCTGACGTGCACCGATGCCGTTGAGGATGGTGACGGTCGTACAGCCGGAGTAGACAGCGAGCGCCGTGATCGCGGCGGCGGTGTTGCCGGTTGTCGCAACGACGAACAGCACCATCGGGGCGATCGTCAGCGCACCAATCGTGATCGCCCCGACCGGCCACTGCGCCGGTAGCCGTGGAAGCACGAGGGCGCCGACCACTCCACCCACGGAGACGGCCGTCCACACGGCGCCGATCATCGGACTCGACGTCGAAATCCCCAGCCTCTCGGACGCGTACACCACGAGGAGAGCCGTAACTGCACCCTGCGTCAGCGAATTCACGAAGCCGACGCCGGTCAAGGCTCGCAGAAGGGGTGAGCGCCAAAGGAAGCTGAGGCCCTCGCGTATGTCCCGCGCAATTCCAGGTTCCGACCTCTGCGCCGCAGCAGGGGCAACCGAGAACGAGGCTCCGATCGACGCCATGGCCAGTCCGGCCAAGACGTAGGCCAGCGCATCAGCGCCTAATGCGTAGGCCGGGCCGATCGAGGCCACAAGCACTCCCGCGATCGCCGGAAACGCAACATCGATCAACGTGCTGGAGGTCCACAGCGCACTGTTGGCGGCCGGTATCGCGCGCCTTCCGACAAGCGCGGGCAGCGCTCCGAAAGCGGCGGCGTCAAACCACACGAAACACGTTCCGATGCACATCGATACGCCGACGGCATGCCAAGCAGTCAATACGCCTAGTGCCTGCGCCGCCGGAATACTCGCCAAGGCAAGAGCAGCGACGGCCTGCGCACACAGGATGACCGTCCGCCGGTTGACTCGGTCTGCCACGGCGCCGGCGAACAAGCCGAACACGAGGTACGGCAGAACCGTACCCGCAGCCGCGAGCGAGGTGAGAAACGGAGACCGACTGATGTCGAACACCAGAATCGGCATGGCCACGCCGGTGACCGCCGCACCGGCCACGGCAATGGTACGAGCCGTGAAGAACAATCGAAACGATCTGTCCCGAAACACATGTGGTTGCGTTTCGGCGGATCCCGTCGTCGGGGTCTCGCTCATGTATGCACTCTCTTGTACCTGTTGCTCTCCGTCGCGATCTTTCGTACGGTGGCATCGTAATGGAAATGGTTTCCATTACGGAAGGGATGACAATGAGCAACATTTCGTTCGACAGCGTCTCCAACTCGGCTCCGGCCAATGCACTCCAGGGCGTCGGCACCAACGCTCTCGTCGACAACCCGTTCACCTTCGAGCCGGTTGCCGAGGCAACGTCCGCACACGCTCTGCAGGGTGTGGGCACCAACGCCCTCGTCGACAACCCGTTCAGCTTCCAGAGCTGAAACCTTCCCTGATCCAGACTGTTTCGACAGTCTGATCTGCCGATGACCCCGCCCGCATCCGACTCGTCGGGTGCGGGCACCGACAAGGAGATCCGTGTACGCCCTCGCCGACGGACACCAGCTGTATCCGACACCGGACGGTACTTGGCATTACCTGACACCGGACGAGAACGCAGTCACGATCGGTGCTCCTGCCGAAGATCTCGCAGAACTCGACGACTTCCTCCGGCGGTCGAGTTCGCTGCTCGGTGCCGGCGCGAGCGAGATCGCCGACGCTCTCGTCGCTCACGGCGTGCTGGTTGTTCCAGGCGAAGTGCTGGAGATTCCGGGTCCACAGCGTGTGCTGATGGACGGGATCGGCCCCGTAGCCGATGCCTGCATCGCTCTGCTCTCCAGGGCTCTTCCGGATCTCGACGTCGTATCCACCACTGCGCCTGACGAAACCGACGTGGCATCGTCGGACCTCGTATTCTCGGTTGCTGACGCTCCTCCTCACGACGAGTGGTCGGAACTCGATACCTGGTGCCGCCGAAACCAAACACCTTGGCAACGCGTCCATACAGAGTTGGGTGAGATCTGCATCGGCCCGTTCTTCGACGGTATCGAAAGCGCAAGCTACCGGGACGTCTGCGGTCGACGGCTTGCCGCGTCGCGTGTCCCGGAACATCTGCAGGCGCTGTGGAATCACCTCGCCGGCAGCGAACTTCGCCCGCTTGAACTTTCACCCACCGCAGCCGCGATGGCCAGTGCGCTTGCATGTTCGGACGTCGTGGCTGGTGCCCAAGGCACACCGCCATCACACCTTCACCACCAGATCCGGATGAATCCGCGAACCCTCATGATGACTCGCCATCCCGTGCTACCACTGCCAGGCGGCGTTCTCGAACTCTCGCCGACGCTCCGGTGATCTCACTCGGCGTGAAGATCCCGGCAGCAGACGGTTCTTCGCTGGCTACGGATGTGCTTCTCCCACCAGAGTCTTCACCTCGCGGGCTGATCGTGATCCGCACCCCGTACGGGCGCGGGTGGCATCTGGCCGAAGGAATCGAATGGCGATCGCGAGGGATTGCCTTCATCTGTCAGGACGTGCGTGGACGGCACGATTCCGCCGGCTCTTGGGAACCGTACGTCCACGAGCGCGAGGACGGCGCCGCCCTCGCCGAGTGGCTGCAGGATCAGCCATGGACTCCGAAGTGCGTCATCGCAAGCGGGGCTTCATACGCGGCAGGAACTGCCTGGGCGTTTGCCGCCGAGACCAACAGCGCCGATCGGTCATTTCGCGTTGGCGGCGTCGTCTCCAAAGTGCCGACCATCGGAAGTGATCGCGTCAAACGTGATCCCTCGGGGATACTTCTCCTCGCCGAGCATCTGGCGTGGTGGGGCGAGCACGGAGATTCGTCTTCCTCTCGTGAGGGTTTCATCCCTGCTCTGATGCGTTCGGATTCAGCTTTGCTGGAAC
Source organism: Rhodococcus sp. NPDC059969 (assembly GCF_042738325.1). Taxonomy (NCBI): domain Bacteria; kingdom Bacillati; phylum Actinomycetota; class Actinomycetes; order Mycobacteriales; family Nocardiaceae; genus Rhodococcus; species Rhodococcus sp. NPDC059969. The sequence continues at coordinate 449,731 of NZ_JBHWUF010000001.1, forward strand.
ATCTCCCGGTGCAGTCGATGATCGAAAAGGTTGGCCTCACTTCCGATTCACCAGGTTGGTGGACGCCGATCAGCCGGGCTCGTGAACGCGAACCGTACGGCAGCGACGATCTCGTCTCCGCAGGCGAATTGTCTGAGCTCGATGTTGCCGGTCTGCACATCGGCGGCTGGGACGATGCGATGATTCGGGAGACGCTGCGACACTTCGCATCCGTGGGGCGCGGGCCACAAAGTTTGATCGTGGGCCCCTGGGCGCATGATCTCCGCCCCGGCATGGTCGGCGAGACAAGTTTCGGGCGCCTTCAGGTCGAGTGGATGGAATCGGTATTCTCGGCGCGGCCCCTGACCGTCAATCGGGTGTTCGACCGAGGCGCCGGCAATTGGTCGATCGCGCCGTATGTCACGGGTGCGAATTGCGTTCGTCTCGAACCAGATCTGAGGACGGCGCCCTTCAGCTTCACGCACCACGTGGAAGAGGGCCGAAACGACTGTGTTGTCTGGACTTTCGACATGGAGATCGAGTGTGTGCTGTCCGGAGCACCTTCGGTGGAGCTGAAAGTGCACTCGCCCGAGGGCGAAGCCGATTGGATCGTCGAGCTGAGCGTCGTAGATGCCGCTGGAGTCACCAGGTCGATCGCACGCGGCGCGGGCGTCAGCCTTCGATCCGGCACGCTGACCATCGATCTCGATCCTGTGCTCCACACCGTGCACCCCGGTGACGTTCTGTCCTTGCGGATCGCCGGTTCGGACTTCCCACGACTAGCACGCAATCTCGGAGACGGTGATCGCTATCGAGGAACACACAGTACGGCACTGCACCAATCATTTTCCGGGTCGCTGACCCTGCCGATACTCGGAGGAACCGACCGTGGATGACTTGCTGGTCGACGCTCGGAGCGGCGTACTGACCTCACTGGAACCACACATTCGCTCGGACATGCCGACTGGCTGGGTCGGGTGGGCCGCGAAGGTGGCCGACACCCGCAACTTCGGCGGGAGCGGTTCGCGGTTTCGCGCCGACCCCTACGGATTCGGGGCTTCGATACGCGACGATGCAGCAGCTCGCGGGGCGGCAACCGGTGAGGCCGTCGAAAGATACTGCGGCAACGTGGTCCCCGAAGATCTGGTCCGCAGCAGTGCCTCGGCGCTGGCACTGGCCGGCTCACAGGTCGTCGGCCCGGCGAGATTCGCACTGTACAGCGAGGACCAGTACCGCCTTCCCGGATTCCCCTTTGTTCCCTTCACCTCTGATCTCGACATTCGCTGGGCGTTGGGTCACACCATGGACGAAAAGGTGCCCACCTACGTGCCTGCGGCCCTGACCTATCTCGGGTACTACACGGGCACCCGTCGCGGCGAATCACCAATCGCGTCATTGCAGTACGCCGGAATTGCCGCGGGACGCTCCCCCGCCGAAGCCGAGATGTCAGCTCTGCTGGAGCTTCTCGAACGCGATGCCACCGCGCTGTGGTGGTGCGGGGACCGGTCACAGCCGGCAATCGAACTTTCCGACTGGGAGCGGTTGCCCGCGCACCGCCAGCTCGGGGACCTGGAGAGCGAGACCCGGAGCGTTCGAGTGCTGTTGCTTCCCTCCCCCTTCGGCGTTCCCGTCGCCGCAGTCTGGATCCGGGATGATCGACGTGGACTGGTCGCGCTGGGCACGGCTTGTCGACCAACGGTGGAAGCTGCGGTGTCGAAGGCTCTTGTCGAGGCGTACGCCGTACTGGCCATCACGATCGACCTCGCCGACCCCGACGGACCGACCTGGCGCAGCGTGGCGGACGGAACCCTACCGGCGCACCTGTACAAACCCTTTCGAGCCGACCGTCGTTACCGAGACGAGTTCGATCCGCAATGGAAGGACGTCGTCGATCTGCCGACCGTCGCCCAGCTGTATCTTGATCCCACGATGGCGCTAGCCGCAGAGGAACATCTCTTCGACTACACCGAAACACGCTCGGTATCAGAGATTTCCGACGAGGCGCCGCTGAATCTGACTTCCCTGGTGGCGCTTCTGACATCTCGAGGGCACCGGCCGATTTCCGTCGATCTCACCACCCGCGACATCTCGATTGCCGGGTTGCACGTCGTCCGTGTCCTGACACCCGGCCTGTACAACAATGCCCCGGCCGCCTTTCCCCTTCTTGGAGGTAGCAGATTGACCAGCGCATCGACCACCCGTCTGCACCTGCCGGTCCCCCTCGCATGAGGTCTTCGCTCGTGGATCGCCGGACCGGGATCATTCGAGAGCTCGTCGACGCCGTTGTTCCCCAGCACTTTCCGCCCGAGTTCAAGCTGATTCACTCGTATGTCTGCGATTCGGCACGCTTTTCATCCTGGTCCAGTGACTCTGCCGGTGCCGGATACTGTTTCGACCTCGGCAACCGTGCTCGACCCACCGCTGCCGCAATAGGCGAAGCGGTGGAACGATATTGCGGCAACATCGTCGCCAAACCGATCGTCCGCGGGTCTGCTGCCGCGTTGATCGGAGCAAGCATCGACCTTTCTCAGCTCGCGCGTTTCGACGCTGCCCAGTACGCGCGGCCTGCGTTCCCGTTTGTAGAACCAACTGAGAATCTCGCGATGGACTGGACTCGCGGAATCGACCTGATCACGGATTCGGATATCTGGGTACCGGCCGAACTCGTCTGGGGTTCGTATCCGCACTACGTCGCCCGGACCGGACACGTGATCTCGCCAGTGGCACAGGCGGGTCTGGCCGCCGGGCCCTCGGTGAAGTTCGCAATCGACAATGCATTGCGCGAGATAGTCGAACGAGACGCGATGACGCTGTCCTGGACCGGAAAACGCGGCGTTCGGATTGTCACCGGCATGCCCGAGGCGCTGCTTCGACTGGGCAATCACGACAGCCTCTCGACCAGGTGGCTTTCATTCGAGAGTGATTTCGGGATCCCCGTCCTGGGCGCCCTGGTTTGCGACCGACTGACCGGATACTCGACGATGGGTACCGCTTGCCACGAAGACGCGCAGACCGCTGCGTTCAAATCACTCGGCGAAGCGCTTCAGCTGCAACTCCTTTCCGCCGACTACGACGACCCCGACAGCGGCATCGGCCGGGCCGCGGCCTCCCCTACCAGCCCGCTTGCGCCTTGGCGGTCGGACCGTAGCTATTCGGAGGACTACCGATCGGACTTCGCCGACGTCATGGATTACGGGTGTCACTTGCAGCTCCACCTGGACCCGGAGATCCAAGAACGATTCGAGAGTGAGCTGGCAGATGCCGTCGTCGGCGAGGTGGAACTCGACTCTCTGACTTCATCCACCGACACCGAAAGCGCACTGACTGCCGCCGGTTTCAGGCCGGCGTGGGTCGAGCTCACCACAACTGATGTTCTCCGCGCCGGCCTGCATGTCGTCCGCGTCGTAGTTCCCGGTTGTCTCACCAATGCGGCCGCCGGATTGCCGTTTCTCGGCTCGTCCCGACTAGTAAACAGCCTTGCCGGACGTCCGGCTCGCACCATCCCATTGCCGCACTGACGCGTCGGCCGCGTCGAGTACCCGAAGTATGTTTGCTCCGTTCAGTTTGACCAGTTCGTCTAGGGTCCACCCGCGGCGAACCAGTTCGTCGAGTAGGCGCGGGTATCCCGACACGTCTTCCAGGCCGTCCGCTAGGGCAGGGTAGCCGTCGTAGTCGCCGCCCAGCCCGATGTGGTCGATCCCGACGACCTTGCGGGCGTACTCGATGTGATCGGCAACCTCGGTGATCCCCGCGGGCGGCGACGTTCCCTCTCTTCCGCCGTCGAACCAGCGAGCGTACTCGGCGGAGACAAATGTCGGTACGAAGGTGAGCATGAGGACACCACCGTTGCCGGGCAGTCTGCGCAGTACGTCGTCGGGAACGTTACGAGGATGATCTGTGACTCCGCGAACCCCCGAGTGCGAGAAGATCACCGGTGCGGTCGAGACGTCCAGGGCGGCGTGCATGGTTTCAGGTGAGGTGTGCGAGAGGTCGACAAGCACGCCGGCGGCGTTGAGTTCGCGAATGAAATTGCGGCCCAGTTCGTTCAGACCATGATGGCGTGGGTTGTCGGTTCCCGAATCGGCCCACGCGGTGTTCGAGTTGTGAGTCAGGGTCACGTATCTGACGCCAAGTTCGGCGAAGATCCGAAGGATCGCCGGCGAACTTCCGAGTGAGTAGCCTCCCTCGATGCCGAGCAGCGAGGCAATCTTGCCGTCGGCGATCGCGCTGCGGACCTGTGCGGAGGTTCGGGCAAGCACGAACGCAGTCGGGTAGCGCGCGACGAGACGGTGGACGAAATCGATCTGCTCGAACGTCGCTTGGACCGCTTCGGCTTCACTGGTGTTCGACGGAACGAACAGCGACCAGAACTGCGCGCCGACGCCGCCCGCCCGCAGACGGGGAATGTCCGTGTGCAGATCGGGAACTCCGGTGTCCAACCCTTCCACCGAATAGTCCCGCTTGTACTTCGACGCGATCGGAAGATCGTTGTGCCCGTCCACGATCGGCTGAATGGAAAGTGCTTGTTCGGTGACGGTCTCTGTCATCGTGCTACCGCTTCCAGGCTGGGGATGGAATCGAGAAGTTCTCGGGTGTACGGGTGGGTGGGTCGGGCGAAGATGTCTTCCGCCGATCCGCTTTCGACTATTCGACCGTCCTTCATGACATGAACGTGGTCGCTGATATGGCTGATGACGCCGAGATCGTGGGAGATGAACAACAGCGCGAGCTTTCGGGTGGAGCGCAGTTCCAGGAGTAGGTCGAGAACTTGCGCCTGGATCGAGACATCGAGGGCAGAGACGGGTTCGTCGCAGATCAGGATCTCCGGATCGGTGGCGAGTGCTCGTGCGATTGCAACGCGTTGACGTTGACCGCCCGAGAGTTGGCGCGGATACCGGCTCAGATGTGCGGACTCCAAGCCGACCTGCTCGAGTAATTCGACCGTCCGATCCCGGTGATCGCCGTCGACACCGGACTCGGTCAACGCGCGAGAAATCAGGCGCGCCACGTCCAACCGTGGATCGAACGAGCCGAGGGGATCCTGCGAGATGGGTTGAATCCGGCGGCGGTGCGGACGACGATCCTTCTCTCGGACAGCACCGGACGAGGAGTTCCAGAGCGTTCCATCCAAGGTGACGTTTCCGGAATCCGGAACGAGAAGCCCTAGGGCGATTCGGGAGACGGTGGTCTTGCCCGACCCAGATTCGCCGACAATGCCGACGACCTCGCCGCGCCTCAACGTCAGCGACACGTCGTCGACCGCTGTCCTGGTCTCACCGCGGCGACCGTGAAAGATCTTGCTCACTCCCGAGACGCTCAGCACCGGTTCGGCAGAGAGATCTTCGCGTGTGAACGCCCCGTTGCCGGTGAGGCGTCGACCACGCGTGTGAGAGCTGGGACTGGCCGCGAGCAAGGTCCGGGTGTAGGGGTGCGCAGGTGCCGTCAAGATCTGTCGTGACGGCCCCTGCTCGACGATGCGCCCGTGTTGCATGACGGCAATCCGATCAGCCAGTGCCGCCACCACGGCGAGGTCGTGGCTGATGAGCAGTAGTGCCGTACCTTCTTGTCGCAGTCGGTCCAGAAGTGTGAGGATGCGCGCCTGAACTGTGACGTCGAGGGCTGTCGTCGGCTCGTCGGCGATCAGAACCTTCGGCCTCGCGGCCAGCGCCGATGCGATGAGTGCGCGCTGCCGGAGGCCACCGGACAGTTCGTGTGGGGACGACGACATGCGAGAAGCAGCATCGGGAATGCCGACCCCGGACAGCAGTTCCACTGCGGCATCGACACGTTCGTGCCGGGGGTGGGTGCGGTGGATCGACATGGGTTCGATCACCTCACGGCCGACGGTGCGAAGTGGATCCAACGAGACCAGCGCATCCTGTAGAACGAGGCCGATCTTCCTGCCACGCAACGCTTTGAACTGTTTGTCTCCGTACCGCGAGACGTCGTCGCCGTCGATCGTGAACTTGTCGGCACTGACCCGGGCGTCGCTGCCGACCAGGCCCAACAGAGAGCGTCCGGTGACGGATTTTCCGGAACCGGACTCGCCGACGAGAGCCAGGCATTCACCGGCCGCGAGATGGAAGTCGATGCCGGCAACTGCGGTCACTTCAGGGTTGTCGTGCCTCGCAGGAAAGGTCACCTGCAGATTCGTGACGGAGACTATGTCGTTCACGCGAGTCCTCGTTCGGCCAGGCGTCGCTGCGCGCGACGACCCAGAGTTGTTATGGAGACCACGGTCAGCACGACCGCGAGACCGGGAAACAGGGATGCCCACCAGGCCAGCCGTAAGAACTCTCGGCCCTGGGCGAGCATGACACCCCACTCGGCGTCGGGCGGTCTGACTCCCAGACCGAGGAAGCTGAGCGACGCGACCGAGATGATGGCCGTTCCGACGCTGATGGTGGCAACTGCGACGAGGGGAAGCAGTGCGTTGGGCAGAATGTGCAGGCCGACGATCCGGCGACGGGGGGTGCCCAGTGCTACGGCCGATTCCACGTATCCCGAAGCGGCGATCGGAAGTGTCTGAGCACGAATAACTCTCGCGAAACGCGGCACCATGCCCAGTGCAACGGCGATCAGTGTGTTGCGCGGGCCCGGCCCGAGGACGGCGATGACGAGCAGGGTCAGGAGCAGATCGGGAAATGCCATCGTGATGTCCACCATTCGTAGCAGACCGGCTCGCACCCAGCGTGGTCCGAGCACCGCCGATATTCCGACGAGAGTGCCGAGTAGCACCGCGACAGCGGTGGCACCCAGTCCGATGAGCAACGAGAACCGGGCGCCGTGCACGACTCTGGAGAAGATGTCGCGGCCCAGGTTGTCGGTACCGAACCAGTGCGCCGATCCCGGGCCGGCAAAGGGCGCGGCCGGGTTGGTGGCGTTCGGATCGACACCGGTGAGCAGTGACGGTGCCGCGACCGCCACGAGAGCGATCGCAGTGAAGAGCAGAGCGAGCGTCGTACCGAGGCTCGGGCCCTGCTTGTTTCGGAAGACGAACGACGGACGCCGCAGTACAGCGGTGAGAGTGGCCACGGAATCAGCCCTTTCGCAGGCGCGGATCGATTACCACGTACAACAGATCGAGAAGCGTGTTGACCACGATGAACACCAGTGCAGAGAGGACAACGATCCCCAACACGACCGGCATGTCCTTCGCTCCGATCGCCTGGAGTGTGACACGTCCCAGACCTGGTCGTGCGAAGACGGTTTCGGTCAGCACGGCACCACCCAGTGTCGCCCCGACGAAATAGGCGGCGAGGGTGGTGGCGGGCAGCAGAGCGTGCCGGAAGGCGTGTCTGAGCAGGACCGTGGCACGGGAGGCCCCGCGAGCGCGGGAAGTCACGACAAACGGCTGCGCAAGTGCATCCTCCACCCCGTCCCGGAGAACTTGCGACAACAAACCGGCGATGGGCAGAGCCAGAGTGATGATCGGCAGAACGAGAGAGATGTCGGTCTTGGCGCTCGAGGCCGGGAACCAGTCGAGGGCGAAAGCGAAGATCCAGAGCAGGAGAATACCGATCCAGAACGTGGGCACCGACACGGACAGCAACTCGAACCCCGACGCGACAGTCCGCAGACGCGGTCGGCCGGCGGTCAGCAGTGCGAGCGCCGAGGCGATCACGATTGCAAGCACGACGGCAGGTACGGCGAGCGCGACGGTAGGCCAGAGTTGTTCTCCCAGAACCTCCGTCACCGGCCTTTGCAGCTGGTACGAGTTTCCGAGGTCGCCGGTGAACACCCGCTTCAGATAGGTGAGGTACTGGACGACGATCGGCCGGTCCAGTCCATACGAGACGCGAATTGCTTCGCGGTCGCTCGGACGGACCACCGAATCGCCGCCGAGAATGATGTTCACCGGATCACCCTTGATGGTGTGCAGAGCGATGAAGGTGAGAGTGCCCGCGCCCCACACCACCAGAACCGCGGCACCGATCTTGGCGACGATCAGCCGCGACAGGGTTGCCGCGCGTCGACGCTGCTCAGTTGGTGAGGAAAGCATCGTAGAAGAGCGGTGAGGCGTTGGTGGCAAACGAGATTCCGTGAATATTGTTGTTCGTGCCGAGGCGGTACGCCTGGACGTAGACGGGAACGACGTACGCCGAGTCGATGACGTGATGCTGAATCGACGAGTAGATCGCCTCGCGCTCCGGGCCGTTGGGAACGGAAGCGGCCCGGGTGAGATTGGCGTCGAGTTCCGGGTCGACGGCGCGTGCATATGCACCACCGTTCGGCGGTACGTATGCGCTGGAGAATACGGTGCGGAGAATATCGGGTTCCGGTCGCACGAAGAACAATGCTGCCGCCTCGTAGTCACCCTTCGCCGCACGATCGGACAGCGTTCCGGTGTCCACGGGCTCGATGACCAAGTCGAATCCCACATCCTTCTTGACCTGATCCTGGAAAGCCTCGAGCAGGGGCGCGTTCTCGGCGAAGTAGCTGGACGAATCGTAGGGGAATCGGATGCTCAGACGTTTACCGTCCTTGGTCCGGTACCCGTCGGAATCGCGTGATGTCCAACCTGCTTCGTCGAGAAGCGAATTCGCCTTGTCGGCGTCGTATCCCCAGTTGCCGGCGACGGTAGCGTCGTAGTACGGCGTCTTCGGTCCGAGGATGTTGTCGGCAGGTCGCAACTGGTCGAAGTAGACGCTCTTGACCAGGTCGGTGGAGTTGAGCGAACTCTGGAAAGCCTGTCGCACACGAATATCCGTGAACGGTGCGGCTTGGGTGTTGAGGAAGATGCTGTAGTTGATACCTGGGTTCTCGTACTTGATCAGACGGAGGTTCGGATCCTTGTCCACTTGCGGCGCATTCGCCGACGGAACGGCCGCGATGGCATCGACCTCGCCGTTCTCCAGAGAGCCGAGACGCGTGGCGTTTTCGGGCAAGATGCGGAAATTCAGCTTCTCCAAATAGGCTGCACCTTGATGTTTGGCGTATCCGGGGCCCCAGTTGTAGTCGTCTCGGCGATTCAACTCGAATCCCACGCCCTTGGTGTAGTTGCCCAAGGTGAAGGCCCCCGACCCGACCAGAGTGGTGCAGTTCGCGTTGTCGGTCGAGCGCAGATGCGTCGGCGACTGAATGCCGAGGAACGGCAGTGAAGCACCCTGCAGGAACGACGGGTACGGCGCGGTGAACGCCACGCTGACTGTATTCGCGTCTACCACCGTAACCGTATCGAGCGGTCCGAGAAGCGATCTGGCGTACGCCGACTTGGTCGCCGGGTTGGAAACACGATCGAAGTTGAATTTCACGGCCTCCGCGTCGACCGGAGTTCCGTCGGAGAACGTGACGCCGTCACGCAGGGTGAAGGTGTACAGCTTCGCGTCCTCGGATTCGGTCCAGGAACTAGCCAACCACGGTGTGAACTCGTTGTTCTCGCCGTGTGCGACGAGGGAATCCACCACGTTTCGTGAGACCAGCGCCGCCACGGAGCTGCCGGTTTGTTGCGGATCGACGCAATCGACGTCGGAGTTGAGACCGAACGTGGACGTGCCGCCTGAAACCGGCGTCGCATTCTCGTCGAACGGCGTGCTGTCTGCCTTGGACGAGCAGGAGGTCAACAGTATCGCGAAGGTAACCGCCACAGCTCCGGTCGCACCAACGCGTCGAAGAACACGAGTCAAGGTATTCGCTCTCTACAAAGGGCTCTTTCAAAGCCAGCGCTGACCGAACGGGGGTGCCCGTCGGCCTGGTCGTCATCCGGGGCACCCCGTCGCATCGAAGGGTTGCCGACCAGCGAGCCGGAGCTTGTCACTGATTCTCATGACCGATTAAAAGTCTAAGGCGGCACATAAGAGTAAACACGAATTAAACTCAGCGTGAGTGAGAGAGCTGTTCCATGCTCGCGCCAAATCTCCGACATGTCAGCAATTTTGGCTTGCCCACCCCTGAACCCGTCAATTACCCGCGGCTGGTCGTCGATCTGGTCCGGTCGTCACGGAACGGCCAGGTTCAGAGCGATTGGCCCGGCAACGGAAGGATGCCGAGATTGGCATCGAGGCCCCCGTCGACGACGAGTGTCGTGCCGGTGATGTAACTCGCCGCGGGGGACGAGAGGAACCAGATCGCCTCTGCCTGTTCCACAGGTTCAGCGAAGCGGCCCAGAGGGATTCGTCGCTCGATAGCGGAAAGCACCGCCGGATCGGAGGTAACGTTCGCAGTGATACCGGTCCTGGTCAGACCGGGCGCGAGGGCGTTGATCCGAACGCCGACGCCGGCGTAGTCGATTGCGAAGGCGCGCACCAGATTCACGAGTGCGCCCTTGGTGGCGTTGTATGCCCAGTTGCCTGGATCGCCCCGCAGGCCGGCGACGGAGGCCGTGAAAACGGCAGAACCCTTGCTTGCGCGCAGGGCCGGAATCGCGGCCCGTAGTCCGTGGATGGGACCCCGAAGGTTGACGCCGATGATGCGGTCGGCATTCTCGACGGCATCGGGAGACTCCAGCGGAGGTGTGCCTCCGGTCCCGGCGTTGAAGACGGCAGCGTCGAGTCGGCCGAAACGTTCGAGTGCGGTATCGACGGCCGCCTTGTTGACCTGCTCCTCGGTGACGCTACCGACCACCGTGACGACGCCGTCGAGTCGATTCAGAGATTCCAGTCCGCGTTCGGAGACATCGACGGCCACAACTGCATGCCCGCGTGAGACGAACAGTTCGACGGTGGCCCTACCGATTCCCGAGGCGGCTCCGGTGACCAGAGCGACCCGACGTGTGTCGGCGGACGATGTATTCATGGTGCGCCCTTCTGCAGGTGGAATGGACCGGGAACAGCCGCTTGCAACGACTCTGCCGTCTCCACCGAGTGATACCACGTCGGCTTCGAGATTGTTCGGTCTCGAATCAATTGCACGGCGCGCGCGGCGACAGCTGCCGTCGCTGCCGACTGGCTCCGCCCCGAAACCCACAGCGCCGGACCGTTATCCGTTCGGGCCATCGCGACCCAACGATCCGAGCCCCACAGCTTCTTCGGTACTACCTTCCGGAGCGCGGGTACCCACGTCATGACGGCGAGCCCGAGCGTCGCAGCGGACGTATCCAATCGCAGGTACGTCCTGACCGGCACGCCGAGGTCGCGCGTCAACGCATGCTGGTCCGAAAAATCTGCCCGCACAGCAGGACCGGTGCGGTACCCGGTCGCGTCGGCCGGCATCCGAAACGTCTTCATCCCGGTGTAGTTCCGGATCGATCGACCGTCAGCGTCGGGAAAGCGGGTGCCCAACATCCCGTAGGTCCACGCCGTCGCGGCCGGCCCGTGTAGTTCTCCGCCGCCAAGTCCGATCACGATGTCCACTGGCCCGTCGCCGAGTCGGTGCGCCGCTGCTGCGAGGACACTCGTCAACCCCGGCGCCAAGCCGACGCCGATCAGAACGGGTCCGTCGACCGCTTCCAATTCTTCGCAGTAGCTCGAGGTCGCCGTGACGTCGACAAATGCTGCCCCACTACGCACCGCTTCTTCGGCCAGGCGAACGTCCTCGAAACCCGACGCGTTCACCACGACATCGAAGTCTCGAACCACTGCCGAAAACGCGCCTGGTTCTTTAAGATCAACGACGACGTCCGCGCGGACAGGATCACGGCCGGCAGAGAACGCGGAGATTTCGGGGACCTTCGCGAGTTGTTTCATCAGGGGAATCCCGACGGCACCGTAGCCACCGAGTACAAGAACCTTCGTCATTTTCTTCGCCTCCCGAGTCGCTAGAGTTCGACTCTAGAGTTAAACTCTAATCATGACTGAGGTTCTTCGGGAAGACACGTCGGCGCGGCGCAAGATCATCGAGGCAGCGCGCGAAGTTTTTGTCGATCCCGGCTACGCGGCCGCCACGATCAAACAACTTGCCGCAGCGGCGGGCGTGTCGGTGCAGAGTGTCTATTTCGTGTTCGGCAACAAGCCGAGCGTGCTGTCAGCACTGCTCGACGTGGCCGTAGCGGGCGATGAGGAAAAGACTGCAACTCTGGACCGACCGTGGGTGGCGGCGGCACTCGGCGCCCCACATCCCCTCGGGCAACTCCGGATTCAGGTTCACCACGGACGGCTGATTCTGGAGCGCACCGCGGACATCCTGTTGGCACTACGCGCCGCTGCTTCCGCGGACGACGATGCCGCCCGCTTGTGGCAAATCAACCGCACGCAGCGACGCACGGTGCAGGAACATCTGATGGTCGGCATCGTCGAAAAGGCGCCGACCGTCGACCTCGAAACAGCCGTGAACGTGGCACTCACACTGCTCAGCCCCGAGACGTACACAGACCTCGTGGTCGGCGCGGGTTGGACCGGCCAACAGTACGAAGAATGGGTGGTCAACACCCTTGCTGCAACCCTCGGCCTGGACCGAACCGTCAAATCCAGGAAGTAACTCGAACTACTTGGTGGGCTTGTCGTCGATGTGCCGTGGGTTGTTCCACAGGCGTTCTGTCAGATCGTGGAGGACGGCAAGGGTGATCGTGTCGTCGTCGCGGCGAAGCAGCGACTGGCTGACCGTCGCCCGCACCAAAGTGCTGTCCGAGTGCACGAACTCCTTGACCGAGCCCGGTTCGGAACTCAGTTCACGATGGGCCTGCTCGGCACTGACGTCGTCGGCATCCTTGTCGTAAAGAATGTCCTGCAAACGCAACGCCGAGACGGCCTTCTTGGGGTATCCCAGCATGTCAGCGAAGGACGGGTTGGCAAAAACGATGCTGCCGTCGCGGTGAACGGCCATGACCGGCACCGGAAGCCTGTCGAGGAGAATCAGGGCAGGCATCTGCTCCAGATCCGCAATCGGCGATTGTGGCGGCTGCGCAACGTTGCGGCGGCGTTCCATAACACGTCCTCTCAAGTTGCCCGAGTCGACAACAGTCTAACTGCCCAGCAAATCGCGGGTTGACTTCCCGCCCGGATGCAGTGACGAATGCCCGAATCGTGCCCGCCTGAGTTACGCCGCGAGCGCCTCCTGGTCCTCCGCCAAGGAACCGTCAACAACACGATAGACAGTATCCATCCGAGACAGGTGACTTCGGTCGTGTGTCACGAGAAGGGTTGCCGCCTCGTGTTCCCGCACCACCCCGATGATCAGATCCATGACGGCAGCACCGCGCTCCTGATCGAGCGCGCTGGTGGGCTCGTCGACCACCAGAAGCTGGGGATCGTTCATCAATGCCCGCGCGAGATTGACCCGCTGCCGCTGCCCGCCCGACAGCTGAGACGGCCGTTTTCCGCTCTGATCCGCCAGTCCGACAGCATCCAGCAAATCCATCGCTTTTGATCTCACGGCTTTGCGACGGGCCCGCGACGTGAACACGGACTGCCCCAGATGCGCCATCACCTCGAGCTGCTCCAGTGCCGTCAACGACGACACCAGGTTGGACTGCTGGAAGACGATCCCGATGGACGAGCGTCGCAGCTCCGACGCCGCCCGCCGACTCAGCGCCGCGATGTCGGTGCTGCCCTCCGGCGTCCGGAGGTAGACGTGCCCGGAATCCGGACGGATCAGGGTCGACGCCACCGCCAACAGGCTGGACTTACCCGAACCCGAGGGCCCGGTGATCGCGGCGATCTCGCCGCGGTGCAGCCGCAGGGACACGTCGTCCAACGCTGTCACCCGCGATTGCCCGTCGGGAAACGTCAGGTCGACATTCTGGATGTCGAGAACTGTGGTGCCGGTAGTCATGGTCATCGTGCGCTCCCCAATGCTGTGAGTGGATCGGTGGTCGAGAGGAATCGAAGTACAAAGGCCGCGCCGAGCAGACCGAGTCCGATCAAAGCCACGGCAGGTACGACGGTGGTGGATGCGTCCAGGACAAACGGCATGGCATCACCGATCAGCGAACCGGCAACCGCTGTCAGCCCGATCCCGACGGTGACTCCGGCGATCAGCACGATGAGTGCCTGACCCAAAGCGTCGCGCACCAGAGAACCGGTAGTCGCGCCGAGTGCTTTCAAGGTTGCGATGTCCGGGGTTCGCTGGATCGTCCACACCGTGAAGAACGCACCGATCACCAGGGCCGAGATCGCGAACAACATGAGCGTCATCAACGTCAACGATCCGTTCTCCGACTTGTACGAACCGATCGCGTCGAGCGAACCGGTGACCGTAGTCGACGTCGTCGCTGCCGACTTGTCAGTTGCGGAAGCGTCAGAGGCTCCGGTGACAGCCAGCACCGTCGCAACTCCGCCGCGCGGATTGGCCGCCTGCCAGTCGTCAAGCGTCATCCAGACGACGGGCGAATGGCTGTACCAGTCGTCACCGCGAACGGCGCTGACGGTGAACTGCTGCGTACCGACACCCACCTGATCGCCGGCGCCCGCCCCCAGATCGCGGGCGGCACCTTCGCTCAACACCACCGTGCCTGACGCCGACGGCGTTACGTCCCCGAAACCGCCGTCGGCACCGAACAGGGCGACCGACTTCTGATTTCCGTCGGCCAATCCTGCTTTCCCGCGACCGATTCCGATGGGATCGACGTCCTTCGACGTGGAGGTCCAGGCGTTGATCTGGTCCTGCGTGAGCGCCGATTCGTCGAACGACGCTCCTGCTCCGGTGTCGGCGAACACGACCGTGTCGGCATTCATGGCCTCGATCGCCGACACGTTCTGATGGCGAAGTCCCGCAGTCAATCCGCTGAGAAAACTGACCAGTAGTGCGACCAACAGAACCACCACGGAAATCAACGCGAATCGACCTCGCGCTGCCCGTAAGTCCCTCATTGCGACAAACACTGTGAATTCCTTTCCTGTGCTTGCCTCTACGCTCCCGCGGATGCAGACTCTTTCCATCGCACCTCGGATCGACATTCCAGCGCTCGAAAGAACCATCCCGGTTTACAACTTTTGATGGATGATCCGAGGCCGAACCTCGCTAAGCTGGGCGAGATGCACAGATCTCCGCTCACGCCTGTCTTCGCCGGCCTACAACTGGGCCTGCATGTCCTTGTCATGGCGTTGGCCGGTGTCGTGTTTCTCCGAGCGCTGATCGACGAATCCGACCTGACCGCAACCATCACCGCGCTGTCCGTGATCTTTGTTGCCGTCTATCTGTTCGGGGTCGCCAAGAGGCTGCGCGGCAACGCTGCCCGCTGGTGGCTGGGCGTGCTGACCCTCGTCTGGATCGCGACGATGGCGGTATCCGCCGACGCCGCCTACCTCGCGTTCGGACTCTTCTTCCTCTATCTCCATCTTCTGCGACGCCCCTGGAGTCTTCTCGCCGTCACCGCGGCTACGGCTGTCGCCGTGATCGGCACCGGCCTGCATCGTGGATGGACGATTGCCGGCGCCGTCGGTCCGATCATCGGCGCTGCCGTAGCCGTGGCAATCGGCCTCGGATATCAAGCGCTGTACCGCGAGGCAGCTGAGCGCGGACGTCTCATCGACGAATTGATGAATACCCGTGAAGAATTGGCGTCGACGTCCCGCGATGCGGGAAAGTTCGCAGAACGTGAAAGGCTCGCGGCCGAGATTCACGACACCGTGGCGCAGGGACTTTCGAGCATTCAGATGCTCCTTCACGCTGCCGAGCGCGCCGATCCGGACAGCCCGGCCATCCGGCAGATCAGCCTCGCGCGCGAAACTGCCGCAGACAGTCTTGCCGAAACACGCCAACTCATAGCCGAATTGACGCCGGCAGCCCTCGACGGTCAGTCGCTCGCCGACGCACTTCGTCGAATCTGCGAACGCGCGAGCAGCCCGGAACTGGAAGCGCGCTCCGTGGTCGAAGGCGAGGCCGTCCGGCTGCCGATGCCCCTCGAAGCAACATTGGTACGCATCGCTCAGGGCGCGGTGTCCAATGTTCTCCGCCATGCGGATGCAACCAGAATGGCTGTGACACTGACCTATTCCGACGATACCGTCAGCCTCGACGTGGTCGACAATGGTCGCGGCTTCGACGTGGCGGTTCTCGAACGTGGTCCGGCGGAATCTTTTGGTCTCAATGCAATTCGCCGACGCGTCGAACTGCAGGGCGGGACTTTCTCCATCGAGTCCGAGCCGGGACACACGGCCGTCGCAGTGACGTTTCCCCTCGAAGTCGGTGAACAGTGATCCGCCTGCTACTCGCCGACGATCACGCGATCGTGCGCGCCGGGCTACGAGCGCTGCTCGAAAGCGAAGCCGACATCGAGGTAGTCGGCGAAGCGGGCACCGCCGAGGAAGCCATAGCCTTCTGCGCCACGACGCCGGTCGACCTCGTGCTGATGGACCTGCGATTCGGCCCCGGGAAGACGGGCGTCGACGCCACCCGCGCGGTGTGCGCGTTGCCGAATCCGCCGCACGTACTCGTCGTGACCAACTACGACACGGACGCGGATATCTTGAGCGCCGTCGAGGCAGGGGCCAGCGGATACCTGCTCAAGGACACACCACCGGTCGAGTTGCTGTCGGCCGTCCGCGCCGCTGCGAGCGGGGACAGCGTTCTCTCCCCCGCTATCGCGTCAAAGCTCATGACTCGCGTACGTAAGCCCGAAACCAGCCTCAGCCCAAGGGAAATCGAAGTTCTGAAGCTAGTGGCGGCGGGTCGGTCCAACCGAGAGATCGGCAAAGAACTGTTCCTCAGCGAGACCACGGTCAAATCGCATCTGGTCCACATCTTCGGCAAGTTGGGAGTGAAGTCGAGGACGTCGGCCGTCGCCCGCGCGCGCGAGTTAGGTTCGATCTGACCTGGCTAACCGACCGATGGGCGGGACTTACCCGATATCGTCGGCCAACCTGATTGGCGCCAGGCAGACACAGGACAGGTCAACGTCTTCAACGGATCTACCTTCCGATCGAGTAGGTGAGGCCCCACGCACCTACCGGATCCGCCATTCGGTCAACCATGCCGAATCCCAACCTTTCAGAAGGGAACACGCACGCCCTGGCGAGAGGCACTCGAATAGCTATGCATTTCAACGACTCTCGAGAGCTGAGCGTTATTGAAGTTGTCCGTTATGTCTCTAGTATTCGAAACTTTGTTCGATTATGCTTTTGAGCATGGACAGTCGGGAAGCGTGGCAGCTGGATGGTGAGGGCCTCAAGAGTGAGGTTCTGGATCTGGTGCGTGTCCGGCATGAGTTGCAGTCGCGGATGGTGTTGTTGATCGTTGAGATGTTTTCCCGGGAGACTGTGGTCGGGAAGGGTTTTCGGGCGATCGCGCAGTGGTTGCATGGTTCGACGAATTTGGAGATCGGTGAGTGCAGTCTGCTGGTCAGTTTGGCGCGGTTGCTGTTGCTCGAACCTGTTGTGGCGGATGCATTCCATCGCGGGGATGTGGATGCGTTGAAGGCGCGTCAGGTGGCGTCGTTTTGTCAGCATCCGCCCAAGAACATGACCCCGGCGGATGTGGACAAGGCCCGCAGGATCCTGCTCGACCTGGCGTCGAAGAACATTGCCGATTGTGATGCGGTGCGGGCAGCGATCCGGCGGATCGAAAAGCAGTACGGCAAACGCGAAGGCGGCGTCCCTGTCGGGGAGGATTCGGAGCGCAACGAGTTCTACGCCTCGAAAGGCCTGTACGGGCGCGTGTCGGTGAAGGGCGATTTGGATGCGGTCAACGGGGCGCGTCTGATCACGTTGTTGTCGAGCCTGTCGGCGCCGACGCCGGAGAAGGACGGAGTCAAAGACGCCCGCACTCCGGCGCTACGGCGCGCGGATGGGTTTTGCGAGTTGTTGCGCCGGTACGAGCGGGCGGGGTTGGGTCCGATCGAGGGCGGGGTGAAACCGCACATCACGGTGACTGCGTCGGCGAAAGACATGACCGACCTCAAAGCCTTGAAGGATCTACTGCCGTCGACCGATGAACTCGGGTTCGCCTGGACGGATTGGGTGGGCCCGATCAGTATCGACACCGCACGAATGTTGGCGTGCGACTGCACCGTAACGCGGATTTTGTTGGATGAGAACGGTGTTCCGCTCGACTGCGGCAAGGAAGCAAGAACCGCGACGGTACCCCAGCGGCGGGCGTTGGCCGTCCGTGATGGTGGGTGCGCGTTTCCAGGGTGCGGAACTCCATCAGGGTGGTGCGATGCTCACCATATTGTTCACTGGAACGATGGTGGCCCAACGGATCTCGACAACCTGATTCTGTTGTGCGGTCATCATCATCGGACACTGCACCACACCGAATGGAGGGTCGAGATCGGCCCGGATCGGAAGGCGGTGTTCTATCCGCCGATGTCGATCGATCCGTTCCAGCATCCGATCGGCGGGAACAGTCCACCGACAGCGGCGTGAACCGACATAACTGAAAAGGCCAGCGTGTGCACCGGGGAAGAATCATGCCCCGGGGCATACGCTGGCCTTTTCGGCTGCGCTCGATGTCCGTCTTGCGACAGCATCTGTCTCCACTTCGACACGCCGGACCCATAGGGTCGAGGCATGTCTTTCTGTGAACCCGCCCGCGTTGTCACCGTCACGTCTCTGACCCCGCACATGCGGCGAATCAGCATCGAGGCAGAAGGCGACTGGCATTGGCCGACCGGCGGACAGGGCGACGAGCGCATCGACCTCGCATTCCCGAAACCCGGTGAAACAGAAGCAGAATACGACTACTTCAACAATCCCGACTACGGCAAAGCCGACCTCGGAACCGAGCCACCATGGCGGCATTACACCGTGCGCAAGGTGCACGACGGCGGCCGACGTCTGGACATCGACTTCGTCGTACACCCTGGCGGTATTGCAGCAGATTGGGCCCTGCGGGCCGAACCAGGTCACCTACTCGGCGTCTTCTGGTCGGACAGTTCGCGTTCCCATTACCAAGCTCCGGCGGGTCCTCGCTGGCAGCTGCTGGTCGCAGATGCCACGGGTCTCCCCGGACTGGGCAGGATTGTCGAAGAACTTCGTGAAGGCGATGTCGCACAGGCGATCATCGAGGTCGAAACCGAAGAGGATCGACAGGAACTTGTCACTCGCGGCGATGTCACGTACACGTGGCTCGTGGGGAGTGGCCTCGGAAAGGCGCCGAGCGCGCTCTTCGAAGCTGTGGAGAAGGTCGAGTTTCCCGAATCCGAAACGGCCGACGTCTACGCGTGGGTGGCGTGCGAAAGCGCAACCAGCCGTCGTATTCGTAAGCATCTGAGGGAAGTTCGAGGAATTGCTCGCGACAAGCACAATGTTGTCGGGTACTGGCGAGAGGGCGCCGACGGCCACGTTTCCGGCATGAACAGCGAGGAAGTCACCGTCGGCGCCTGAGCGCCGTGATCACTCTGCCGGCAGTGTGTCGGCAGATTCTGCGGCTGTAGCTTCGGCGTCAGCCGGTTCTCCATCGGCCGGCTTTTCCGCCAGCATCTCGAACAGTGCTCGGCGTGCCTCGGCAAGGATTGCCTCTGCCTTGGCTACCTGCTCAGCGGTCCCACCTGCGGCTACCGCGACAGCGGCACCTCGGAGTAGGCCCATCGCGGGGCGGAGAGTTGCGCCGGCTTCACCGAAGTGAGGGCGGCCGTGTCCGCGCTGGTCGGGTCGACCGAATCCGCGCTGGTCGGGCCGGCCGAATCCACGCTGACCGCCGCGGCTGCGTCGGCCTTCGGGGCGTCCTTCTTCTCGGTCTTCGAAGCGACCCTCGGGTCGCTCTCCCTCGAATCCTCGACGGAAACCGTGTCCACGATGCGGGCCTCGGCGGCCATGCTCGCGACGTTCTTGCATTTCTGGGTTGTTGTGTGGGGCGTACATGTTGTCCTCCTGGACTGTCTGTGTTTGTTTGACGTATCGACGATATATCGACAATAGATCGAACGCAAGGGTCCGGAGAATAATTCCCGCATCCTTGTCCGGATACGCTCAAGCCGTGAACACGGATCTACAAGCCCAGGCCGCAGACGTCCTACGCCGCCTCGCACTCGACGAATCCCTGAAAGAACGCACCATGGCGGACGCTGCGACGGCAGCACTCGCACGGAAAGTCGCCGCTCGCTACATCGGCGGCGAAACCATCGACGACGCTTTCGGCCGCCTCCCCTCGATCTTCGCGCGAGGACACAAGGCAAGCATCGAATACACGGGGGAAAGCGTCCGGGATCCCGAACTCGCGAACGCCGAAACCGATGTGTTCGTGGAATTGGCGGAACGGATCGGAACGTCAGGCGTCGACAGCACCGTGTCGTTCGACCTCTCGCACATCGGCTTGGTCATCGATCCGGAGCAGTGCTTTCGCAATGTCGTGCGCCTGGCCGAGACCACGGAACGCGCCGGTGCCGAACTGATCATCTCCGCCGAAGCGTCCGACCGCACCGACCTGGTCCTCGACATGCACGCGCGACTGGCCGAGCGGTTCACTCACGTGGGGATCACCGTTCAGGCCCGACTGCACCGCACCGCAAAGGATCTCGCCGCGCTGCTCGACCGGCCCGGTCGCATCCGGCTGGTGAAGGGCGCCTTCCTCGAAGCCGAGTCCGTCGCCTACCCGCGCGGTAGTGCCGAACTGCGCGACGCGTATCTCGACTACGCAGCCCGGATCGTCGACTCGGGACACCAAGTTTCCATCGCGACGCATGACCGCGACATCCTCGAAGCACTACGCGCCGAGCATGATTCGAAGCTCAGAGACGAGCACGTCGAGTTCGAGATGCTGCTCGGCCTCGGCACCGAGCAGCTGGACGCCCTCCGAGCAGCGGGCTTCACCACACGCGAATACGTCATCTTCGGAACACAGTGGTGGCTGTACGTACTCAATCGCATCGCCGAAGAACCGGAGCGTGTCTACACCGCGCTCATCGACGCTGCGCTCATCAGCACTGCAAACTAGATCTCCAACAACAGAAGTGGGGCCGCACTCGAATCGAGTGCAGCCCCACTTGTGTCAGTTTCTAGCTCTCCAGAAACGCCTTGATGCGCGCCAGAGTGGTTTCCATTCCGGTCTGCATCAGCTGATCTCGACCCCGACCGAGCAGGCCGCTACCCGACATCATGCGCACGTAAAGCGCAGGCGTCGCGTAGATCTCACGAGTCTCGGTGAGCACAGTGCCCGTTCCCGAAGGTTCGAGCACGTAGGTCCACCGCGCTTTCGGCTCGTCCGATTCGAAGGAGAACTTCCGGCAGTCGACCACGTCGACCACCGTGCAGTGAGTGCTCCAACGAATCAGACCATGTTTGTTGGTGCCCTTGAACTTTGCACCAACAGTGCCCGGAGTTCCGGAAGTCCACGTGCCGCCGGTGTTTTCAGGACTGAAGCGGCCCATACCCTCGATGTCGCTGACAACCTTCCACACCGATACCGGCGTCGCCTCGATGTAGGCACTGGCGGTCTCCACCCGTTACCGGCCCGGAACCCAGGACATGATCTTGATGGCGTGAGGCATGAGCTTTGCCCATACCTTGGCCGGAAGTCCGCGCGGTCCACCGAGATTCATAACGCGAGTGGTGGCAACGGTCTGCGGTTCGGTGTACTTGATCAGACCCTCGGCGCCGTGACGACGACCGACGCCCGAGACACCCATGCCGCCCATCGGTGCTGCGGTGCTGCCCCAGGTGGGAGCGTAACCCTCGTCGACGTTGACGGTGCCGGCGTGGATGCGCGCTGCGATAGCTTCACCGGCAGCCTTGCTTCCCGCCCACACACTGGCGTTGAGGCCGTATTCGGTGTCGTTGGCCGCAGCGATGGCCTCTTCGACGTCCTTGACCGGGTAGATCGAGACGAGCGGTCCGAAGGTTTCGTCGCGGTAGCACTCTGCGTCCTCGGGAACCCCGGTGAGCAGCGTGGGCTCGTAGAACAGCGGTCCGATGTCCGGGCGGGCCTTGCCGCCGGCAATGACGGTGGCGCCCTTGACGACTGCGTCGTCGACATGAGCGGAGATTGCCTTGACCTGCGCCTCGGAGACGAGGCTGCCCATCTCGATTCCGAATTCGTAACCGGCGGCGAGGTTCATCTTCTTGACGCGATCACCGAACATGCGGATGAACTCGGGTGCGATGGACTCTTCGACGTAGATGCGCTCGATGGAGATGCACAGCTGACCGGAGTTGGAGAAGCACGCACGTACAGCGGCGTCGGTGACCTCGCGCAGGTCTGCGCCGGCGGCGACGATCATGGGGTTCTTGCCACCGAGTTCGGCGGAGAAGCCGATCAGTCGACGGCCGGCCTGCTCGGCGAGGAGCTGACCGGTCGCGGTGGAACCGGTGAACATGAGGTAGTCGGTGTTCTCGACCAGCGCGGTGCCGACGACGGAGCCCGGTCCGGGAACCACGGCGAAGAGGTCGCGGGGCAGACCCGCCTTGTAGAGCAGTTCGACGCAGGCGAGCGCGCAGTACGGCGTCTGGCTGTCCGGCTTGAGGACAACGGCGTTACCGGCGAGCAGCGCGGCGATGGCGTCGGACACGGCCAGCGTCATCGGGTAGTTCCACGGCGAGATGACGCCGACGACACCCTTGGGCTGGTAGCGGACGACGGTCTTCGTCAGGCCCGGGAGCATGCCGGAGACGCGACGCGGACGCAGCAGCTTCGGCGCCACGCGTGCGTAGTGACGCGACGTCATCGAGATGTCGAGGACTTCTTCCTGAGCTGCGGTACGCGACTTTCCGGTCTCGGCCTGAGCCATGTCCATGAGTGCGTCGCGGTTTTCGAGGATGAGGTCGCGGTAGCGGTGGAAGACGGCAGCGCGATCGAGGACTGAGCGCTTGGCCCATTCCTTCTGGGCGACGCGCGCACGGGCGATGGCCGCAAGTGCGTCGTCGGCGGTGCCGACGGGGATGGTCGCCAGCTCCTTGCCGGTGAACACCTCGGTGATGGACTTCGTCGGGCGATCGGCAACATTGTCGATGGCGATCAGATCGGCGAGCCGCGAGAAGGTCGCAGCGGACGGAGCAGGCATTTCAGTACCCCTACTGGTGAGTAGTTCTTGGAGTTACACACAACTTACCCCGTCGGTGGTACCGATCACAGTGCCGAATCAGACAGAGTCAACCAATACTGCCTCTTTCGGACGTTTTGCGATCAACAACGACATGACTGCAGCGATCGCACACAGCGCGCCGGCCACGAAGAACGCGGCGTCGTACGAGCCGATCTGATCGCGAACGAGGCCGGCCAAGAAGGCCACCAGACCCGCACCGATCTGGTGCGATGCCAGCACCCAACCGAACACGATGGGAGCGTCGGCACCGAAGTGCTGACGGCACAGCGCGACGGTCGGCGGAACCGTCGCCACCCAATCGAGCCCGTAGAAGATGACAAACGCGATCATCGGTGGATTCACAGTGTTGGCGAGCAACAACGGCAGAAAGAGCAGCGAGATTCCGCGGAACAGGTAATAGATGCCGAGAAGTTTTCGCGAGTCCATCCGGTCGGTGAACCAACCCGAAGCAATGGTGCCGACCATGTCGAGGATTCCGATCAACGCCAAGAGGGACGCGGCCGTCGTGATCGGCATTCCGTGGTCGTGCGACGCCGGAACGAAGTGCGTTCCGATCAGGCCGTTGGTGCTTGCGCCGCAGATCGCGAAGGTGCCGGCGAGAAGCCAGAACACCTTGGTCTTCGACGCCATGACCAGCACCGAGATCGCGCGGGCTCCGGCACCCCCACGCTGGTAAACAGGCTTGGCCGGTGGGGTGTAGTCGGCGGGCGCACCGTAGGGCGTCGTACCCACGTCGGACGGGTAGTTGCGCAGGAACAGCAGAACGAACGGCACGACGGCCAGTGCGGCGAACGAGACAGTGAATGCGACGCTCTTCCAGTCGTAGGTTTCGGCGATCTTCGCCAGGACCGGCAGGAACACCAACTGACCGGCCGCACCACCGGCGGTGAGGATGCCGGTCACAAGACCGCGCTTCTCGACGAACCACCGATCGACGATGGTGGCAACAAACGCCAGCGCCATCGAACCCGTACCGAGGCCGACAAAGACACCCCACAGCAGGATGAGCTGCCAACTCGAGGTCATGAATATCGTGAGACCGCTGCCGAGTGAAATGAGCGCCAACGCCGAGGTGACGACCGCCCGGATACCGAACCTCTCCATCAAGGCAGCGGCGAACGGAGAGGTCAGCCCGTACAGAATCAGGTTGACCGAGACTGCGGCGGAGATGCTGGCGCGCGACCAACCGAAATCCTCGTGCAGCGGATCGATCAGCACCGAAGGCGCGGCGCGGAAGCTCGCCGCACCGACCAACGCCAGGAACGCCACGATCGCGACGGACCAGGCGCGGTGAAAGCGCGGCGGGCTCACCTGCTGTTGGCCTGATTCGGGGAGAGCGGTCTCAGAAGTCACAGAGAAGATTCTGCAGTTCGGATTCGATCGAGAACAGTGGCCAGATTGCCAATATATGAAAGAATCAAGCCATGTCTGGTCCGCATCGCGTCGTCGTACTGGCTCTGAATGGAGTCATACCCTTCGAACTCGGCATCCCGGCGCGCATCTTCGGGCGCGCCCTCGACGTCGAGGATCGACCGCTGTACGAGATCCTGACGTGCACCGTCGACGGCAATCCCGTGCAGACCGATGCGGACTTCAGCATCTCGGTCGACCATGGGAGCGAGTTGCTCGCCACCGCCGACACCGTCGTCATACCCGCGTCGTACGAGTTGGGTCCGGCCTACGAAGACGGTTACCTCTCCCCCGAGTTGGCCGCAGCTTTCCAACACATCCGGCCGGGCACTCGGCTGGTCTCGATCTGCACCGGGTCGTACATCCTCGCCGCGGCAGGTTTGCTCGACGGACTCCGCGCCACGACGCACTGGCGCAACACCGACCATTTCCAGCGTGTCTATCCCAAGGTGAACGTGGATCCGGACGTGCTGTTCGTCGACGAAGGCCACATCCTGACCTCGGCCGGGGTGGCGTCGGGAGTCGACCTCTGCCTGCACATCGTCAGGCGTGACCACGGCATGGAAGTGGCGAACACCGTCGCGAGGCGTTGCGTCGTACCGCCGTGGCGCGACGGCGGCCAAGCGCAGTACATCCGGCGCCCCCTGGCCGACAAGCCTTCGGAATCGACTGCCGACGCTCGGCACTGGGCCCTCGAACATCTAGGCGAGCCGATCACCCTGGCGGACCTGGCGACGCGCGCCAACATGAGCGTCCGCACGTTCAGTCGTCGATTCCGCGACGAAGTCGGAACCACACCGAACCGCTGGTTGACCAGCAGACGTGTCGATCGAGCACGGGAACTTTTGGAGGAATCCGATCTGTCGATCGATGCAATTGCCGCTCGAACCGGCTTCGGGACTGCGACATCGATGCGTCAACACATGAACGAGGCCCTCGGCGTTTCACCGAGCGCGTACCGCCGCACGTTCAAGGCACCGGTGTAAGCGGCAGTACCAGGCACTATCCTGGAGGCCATGGCCGAACAGACTCGCCCGAACTTTCCTCAGTACTGCGGATACCTCCTGGGGAAGACGCTCCCCGACCGGTATCAGGACTGGGTTCGGAACGATCTGGTGGGCCCGGGCGCCCAGGCGCGCTACATCATTCGTTTCACCGTGCCGGCGACGCTGATTCTCCTGCTGTTCCTCTTGATTCCCGGACCGATCTGGATCCCCCTGGCCATGATGGCCTTGCTGCTCATCCCGCTCGCGTACTTCGTTGTGGCGCTCGGCACCATCTACCGCCGTCACCGCCTACTGAGCCACGGCCTCGATCCTGAATTGCTCGACGAGAAGGCCCAGCGCCGCGCCGATCGCACTCGCGAGGACTACGAGAAGCGGCACGGTCGCTGAGCACTCCTCAGCGGAACATCGTCACTGCGGCCTTGGCGAGGACCTTCGGATCCTTCTCGTAGTGATGCATCTTGGTGAGCTTGTCTTCCGGAATCCCCAGGAACTTGTAGACGGCTACCTGAGCACAGCGCACCGAGTACTGCTCGGTGAACACCATGTCGAACGGCAACTCCGCGAACTGACTGATGAACGCCAGGTTCTTGGAGTGCTTCGGCACCACCAGCGGCCGGTCGCCGACGGCGCGCCGATTGAACAGCGCACTGGCGTAAGGCATATGGCTGGGAATCGAATTCACGACGCTGTCCATGATCTCTTGTCGACGCGCGGCGAGCGCACCGCTCTCGTCGAGCGCCTCGAGGTGTCCGAGCGTCTCTTCCAGCATTTCCCGGCCGGTCATCTCGATGAACGGCTTCTTCACGTAGTCACCGTTCTTGCGCGGGAACAGACAGTAACCCCAGAAAACCCCTTCGTTCTCCTTCTGCGCGTGATAGTGCGGCTGATGGTGAACCACGATCGATAGAAGCACGTTCGAATCCACGAACGTGTTGAGCGCATTTCCGGGGAGCTGCTTGGTGATACGGGAAATCTCGTTGATGAGTTCGTGTGACGACGTGGTGACGGTGAAGCTGGTCCACTCACTCTGCTCCCGATCCCCGAAGAACTTGTCGGGATTCCCGAGGTCGTAGAAATGCTCGGTAGCCTGCTTCCACAGCAGTGCACTCGGCGCGTACCTCGTGTCTTCCACGATCGGGGTATCCAGATCGCCGATCGACGAGCTGTCGGTGATGCTGCCGTTGGTGTCGAAGACGAAATCGCCCTCCGCTACGTCGATTCGGCCCTTCTCACCGGTGCGAACGTTCTCGTAATCGAGTCCCGTTACGACGATCTCGTCTCGAAGCGGGGTGTCCTTGAACACGAACTCCGTGATCTTCAGTTCGTTGACGAACTTCACGCCCTTGCCTTCGAGGAAGGTCCGCATCGGCAAGATGATGCTCTCGTACTGGTTGTACGGCGACCTGGTGACACCGGCGAGCGTCTGAATGCGACTGAACTCGAGAATCATTCGGTTCATGTACCGGCGAAGCTCCATCGCCGAACTCACCCGCTTGAAAGCAAATGTGGTCTCCCACATGTACCAGAAGTTGGTGGTGAAGAAGTGCGGAGTGTCCTCGAACCACTGCTCGATGCTGATATCGTCCAACTTTGCCTCGTCCGACTCCGGCAACGTCATCAGCTTCGTCAACAAGTAGCGATCCTTGTTGTCGAATTGCATGTGCTTGTAGTCGTTCTCACCCTTGTTGCGGATGCCGTCTCGGTCGATCAACCGTGCAACGTCGTGCGTCGGATGTGCGTGGTCGAAATCGAGGATGTCATCCGTTACCGATTTTCCCGGGTTGTCCAGCGACGGAACCGCACTCAGCACGTCCCAGAGGTTCTCGTAGGTCTCCTCGTTGAGCATGCGCCCGCCACGGTTGATGAAACCCGCGTCGTTTCCGAGCTCGCGATGACCGTACTGGTGCTGGAAGGTAGCGGCAGATTCGCCGTCGTTCGCTCCGTGCATGTCCAGACCCATGATGGTGATGTCCGCACCATCCCACTCACCGTCTCGAATCAAATAGATCGCCGCCGAAAGGTTTCCGATGCCGGCGCCGATCATGTAGGCCTTGTGAGACAGCTTGGAAGACATTAGGTTTCGTTCCTTACTCGAGTCGCGGTACGGATACCTTCCAAGCATGGACCCGTTTGCGCGCAGGCGCATCACCCGAACCGGATGACGTCCGTCACGGTCGTCGGTAGCGCACCAGATCGAGCGCAAAACGCGCATAGTCGCGTGCGATTTCCTCGGGCGTTTGTGGTCCGCTCGGCCGATACCATTGCGCGACAGAGACACACATCACGACGATTGCACGCGCAGCCTGTCGCGGTCGATCCGTCCCGAACACACCGGCGGCGATTCCGTCGTCGACTTGCTTCGTCGTCAACCATTGCTGGTAGTTGCGTGATTCCGTGATGCGCAACCTGTTCTCGTCTGTGAGACTGCGCATTTCGCTGGCACCCAGGAAACCTTGATCACGCCGATAGATATGGAACAAGGTCACACATTCGACGAGCAGAGCCAGCCTTTCAGAGGGACTTTCGCCCTCGTCGATTGCGGCCAACGATCTCGTGTTGAGTTCGACCATGGTGAGGTCGAGAATTTCGGCCAACATCTGTTGCTTGCTGGAATAGTGGTGGTACAGACCTGGAACACTCATCTGCGCGCGCTTAGCGATCTCACGCATCGCAGCGCCGTGATATCCGGTCTTCACCATCTCCGCGAGCGCGGCCGCCAACACCGGATCGAACGGACTCGGGCCGAACCTTCGCCACTCGTTCGGGCGAAAATGTGCGTCCTGGTCGGCGTCGTCGCCTCCCCATCGCGGCTGTTCCGGCGGACGCACTATCGCGGCCGGGAGCAGAGCGTCGAAACGCACTCCGAGGAGCCCCCCGATTGCCGCCAACCTGTCGACGCTGACTCTGGTCTTTCCGGTCTCGACGGCGCTGAGGGTAGCCGCGCTGACATCGAGACGCCTGGCCAATTCGCGCAGCGAGAGCCCGCTGTGACGCCGTGCCTGCCGGATCGACGCTCCGATCAGGACGGCATTCTCGGTTTCGGTCACGTTGTTCAGTATTGCCGAACATTGGATTTCCAACAATGCGATGACCACGGCAATCGTTGAACATGTTGACTACTGATTATCGGCCTGAACATGATGTGGATCACAGAGAACCAGGTCCGCCCGAGCGATCGTTCGGTGTCGGTAGCGAGAGGATCGAATCACCATGACCGAGGCGCCATATCTTGGAGAACTCCTGCGCGACGCACCCAGCAACTGGGGCAAGTGGGGAGAGTCCGACGAGGTCGGTTCACTGAACTACCTCGACGCCGGACAGGTGCTTCGTGGCGTCGGAACCATCAAGCAGGGTTCCGTGTTCACACTCCAACGTCTTATCGGCGATCCCAAGGGTGATCCCGTCTGGCCGGGACGGAGCCCCGCCGAGCGCACACAGATCTTCGACGAGAGCAGCTGGGACGGCGACGACGCCCCCAACTTCCCCGGCGGCCTGCATTACGCGGACGACAAGATCGACGCGTTCCTGCAGGGTTCGACGCAGTACGACGCGCTCGGCCACGTCTGGTACGACGGCGCCCTGTGGAACGGATACTCCGCTGACACGACTGTCGGCGGCCTGGAGAAGGCCAGCGTCGAACCGATTGCCGACCGTGGCGTCGTCGGACGCGCAGTACTTCTCGACATGGCAAAGTTCCGCGGCAAGGAAAACCTCGGCAAGGCCGAAACATTCACGCACCATGATCTTTTGGCCTGTGCCGAAGCGCAGGGCGTCACCATCGAGAAGCGTGACATCCTCGTCATCCGCACCAACTTCCTCAAGCTGTTCTTCGACCAGGGCGAAGCCTTCTACGAGGGCTTCTGCGAGCCCGGCCTGATCTACAGCCCCGAACTCGTCCAGTGGTTCCAGGACATGGAGATCCCCAACCTTGTCACCGACACCATCGCCAACGAGGTCACCACCGACCCCGAAAACGGTGTGGCACTGGTTCTCCACAACGCTCTCATGCGCAACCTCGGTGTCGTGTTCACCGAGATCTGCGATCTGGAGAAGCTGGCCGCAGACTGCGCGGCCGACGGCCAGTACACATTCTTGTACGTCGCCGCACCACTCAAGGTTGCCAAGGCCAGCGGCTCTCCCGTGAATCCGGTTGCCATCAAATGACATACGAAGAGCGCCCTTGGTTGGCGTTGTACCGCAACGACGTTCCCCCCGACATCGAGGTCGAGCACCCCACGATGCTCGAAATGTTGGCAGCGGCGGTCCGCTCTGATCCGGACGGCACGGCTGTGAAGTATTTCGACGGTCAACTCAGTTACGCCGAACTGGATCAGCAGAGTGACGCGCTGGCCCGAGCACTCCGAGCCGGTGGACTGGTGAAGGGTGACCGCGTCGCCCTGTTCCTCC
Organism: Rhodococcus sp. NPDC059969; assembly: GCF_042738325.1. Lineage (NCBI taxonomy): Bacteria > Bacillati > Actinomycetota > Actinomycetes > Mycobacteriales > Nocardiaceae > Rhodococcus > Rhodococcus sp. NPDC059969. The sequence goes on from NZ_JBHWUF010000001.1 coordinate 479,326, forward strand.
AGAATGTTCCGCAGTTCGTGCTCGCCCTCGCCGGAATCTGGAAAGCCGGCGGTGTCGCCGTATCGATCAATCCCATGAGCCGCGAACGGGAACTCGGATACCAACTCGAAGACTCCGGAGCTGTGGTTCTCATCGCTCTCGAGGGGCTCTACGAGTCCGTCGGCCGCAATGTCGTCTCCGACTCGCCGGTCAGGCGAGTTATCACCACCTCGGAACTCGAGTACCAAAGTCGCAACGATCCAAGGATTTTCGACGGAATCGTCAAGAAGGATCTCGGTACCGACGATCTTTCGACCCTGATCGACGAACATCGGCTCGGCGATCCGGTCACCACTGACGTCGCACCGGAAGACATCGCGGTACTGACCTATACGTCGGGAACCACCGGTCCGCCGAAGGGGGCGATGACCTCTCACGCGAACATGACCTTCAACGCCCAGGTCTACCGTGACTGGATGGGGCTCACCCCGAAAGACACGGTTCTCGGCGTCGCACCGCTCTTCCACATCACGGGGTTGATCGGTCACATCGCGGTGTCCGTCCTGGCGAGAATGCCGCTGGTGCTGACCTATCGCTTCCAGCCCGAGGTGATGCTCGACGCGATTCGTGAGCACCAACCGACTTTCACAGTCGGCGCCATCACTGCTTTTACGGCACTGCTCAACACTCCGGGATGCGCGCCGGAAGACTTCTCCTCCATGCGGTTGCTCTACTCCGGCGGCGCACCCATCTCGCCGACTGCCGCCGAGGCCGTCCGCGCCATGACCGGTGCTGCGCTGCACAACATCTACGGGCTGACCGAGACCACGTCGCCCACTCACGCCGTTCCCGTCGGGGCGGATACGCCCGTCGACCCCACGTCCGGGGCACTGTCCGTCGGCGTTCCAGTACCCAACACCGTGGTCCGCATCGAAGACGAGGGCGGTGCGGTCCTGCCGATCGGAGAGATCGGCGAATTGGTCGTCCGTGGTCCACAGGTGGTGCGCGGTTACTGGAACAAGCCGGAGGAGAGTGCGTCGGCCATTCGCGACGGGTGGTTCCACACCGGCGACGTGGGGTTCATGGACGAAGCCGGCTGGTTCTACGTCGTAGACCGTAAAAAGGACATGATCATCGCTTCCGGCTACAAGGTGTGGCCACGCGAGGTCGAGGACGTTCTTGCCGAGCACCCCGCAGTCCGTGAGGCGGCAGTCGTCGGTATCGCCGACGAATACCGCGGTGAGACGGTGAAGGCGTTCGTCAGCCTCGTCGCGGGGGCGTCGGTGACGCCGGACGAACTGATCGATCACTGCAAGCAGCGGATGGCGGCGTACAAATACCCACGATCTGTGGTGCTCGTGGAGGAACTGCCGAAGACCGTCACCGGCAAGATACTGCGACGGGAACTGCGCACGATCTCTTGATCACAGGGCAGCGGGCGGACTTCGCGGTCCGCCTGCTGTCTGATCGCGCACAGTTTCCGGTCGACCGCGCCATTGGGGTAATGGAACAGTAATATGTGCTGAGTACCCACGGACAAACGGGAGACATCAGTGAGCAAGTTCGGACGCAAGAAGCAGCCCACACCCAAGAGCTACCAGTGGCTGGCCATGACCCTCATAGCGTTGTCGCTCTCCGTGTCGATCGGGATTGCCGCCAAACCCTCCTGAGCTCTCCGAATCCGAAACTTGTAACCCCGCGTCCATCTGCACATGGGCAAATAGGTGCAATTCGGACGCTTAGCTGTTCTAACTTTCCTTCCGTCGTGTCACCTCGGCACCGACGGAGAGGATCAACTCACCATGCGAAGCTCACGCTTCGGCGTGCTGGCCGCTGCCGGCGCTGTCGGACTAGTGCTTGTCACCAGCAGCGTCCAGTCCATCGCCACGGCGTCACCGTTCGGTTCGCTCGACGCTGGTTCGAGTTCCGGTTCGGCCGAGACCCCGGCGTCGACCGACGGCGGTTTCACCTCCAAGACGCCCTACACTCCCGGCCAGCGCATCGCCGACTATCAGGCGCCGCCGACGGGATACTCCCCGGTGTACACGGAAAGCGTTGCGCGCCATGGTTCCAGAGCGCTGTCGAGCCTGAAGTACGACGACCTGAGCCTGCAGCTGTGGGAAATCGCCGAAGCCGAGAACGCATTGACTCCCGTAGGCAAGGAATTCGGCCCGGCCCTTCGTGATCTCATGGCCGCCAACAAGAAGCTGGGGTACGGCAACCTCAGCGGACTCGGGATCACCGAACACAGGCAGCTCGGCGCGCGGGTCACCGAACGCCTTCCCCAACTGTTCGACGCCATCGCAGCGCAACAGGGAACCATCACGTTGACCTCGTCGGGTGTCGACCGTGCCGTGGACAGCGCTGACAACTTCGCTCAGGGCCTGACCGGTGCGTTTCCAGCCGTCGCCGGCGATGTTGCACCGGTGACGACGGATGCCGATCTCCTCTACTTCCACGACTCCGATGCAAATGCCGACTACAAGGACTACGAAGAGTCCGATCCTCGACTGAAAGCCGTCGACGACCAGATCGCCGATCTTCCCCGCACCCGCGAGGTCTCACGGCACATGATGCTCAAGCTCTACTCGGAGAATTTCGTCAACCGCCTGAGCGCGGGCGAGTACTCACTCGTCGACCGCGGCAAGGGTTCCAGCACGATCGACAACGAGGTCGACGCTGCATACATGCTGTACAACACGTACATCATCACTCCGGGCATGGCCGAAGAAGGCAAGTGGAATTTCGAGCGATTCATCGAACCTGCCGACGCACAATGGCTCGCGTACACGAACGATGCCGAGGACTTCTACGCCAAGGGTCCGGGCTTCACCGGTGAAGACGTCACCTACCGGATGGCTACCGTGCTCCGCGACGAGTTCCTGCGCGGCTTGCAGGAACACAACGGCGACGACGCCGTACCGGGAGCGGATTTCCGGTTCGCACACGCAGAAACGATCATCCCCTTCGCGGCGCTCCTGAAACTGCCGGGAAGCACCGTCTCGCAGGCGGAGGGCGACCTCTACACCTATGCGAACAACCCCTGGCGCGGAGCGCAGGTCAGCCCGATGGCTGCCAACGTGCAGTGGGACGTCTACGCCGGGCCGGACGGCAAGCGTCTGGTCCGAATGCTCTACAACGAGCGTGAGACAGCCTTTGCGGCCCCGTGCGCTCCGGTGAGCGCCGGAAGTTTCTACTACACGCCGGACGAACTGGCCCGCTGCCTACCGGAGATTTCATCGGCGGCCTGAGATCCGGCAACTCGGGATCCGGGCCGAGGTCGACGAGGGCGCGCCCATGCCTGATGCAATGCCAGCATGCGCGCCTTCTCGTCGTCCTCCATCAACAAGGCGTCGCAGATCCTCACGATGACCGGAGCCGAAACACCCACGGACGTACCCTGTTCCAACCGTTGGTAGTGATTGAAACTGATGTCGGCAATCTGTGCGACATCACGCCGACTGAGGCCGTGCATGCGGCGAGCACCCTCGCATCGCATGCCGACCTTTTCGGGTGCAAGGCTGTTTCGTTTCTCGACGAGCATCTGGCTCATCAACTGACGCGCGCTCGACCCGTTCACGTCGCCACCTTTTCCATCCCTGAAATATGCTTTCACCTAACATGTTTCAGAATATGGGATGGGACGGACCCGGCGGTATCTCCGAGATGACAGATAATCACGCGATACCGCCAACTCTGTGCCTGTTCAGGCTGTGAACCCTGTGATGATCAGGCTATGAACCTGCCGATCGTCGGATTCGACTGGCAGATGGGACTACTGCCCCAGTTGATCGAACCGAACGCCGTCGCAACGACATTGCCGACGCCGGTATTGACCGTCGCGGAGAGATACGGGTAAGTCCCTACCAGGTCGACGATTCCGGACTTGCCGGTGTCTGTATTGACCCACGCAACGGTGACCTGTCCGGCCGCCGGGAGTGGCGCAGCTGCCGGGAACGAATCGAAGCGAATATCACCCTTGGCGATGGGCGGATTGGCCTCTGGTCCGGACTGGCCGGTGAGACCGGTCAACGAAGCCAGCGACCCCTGATTCGGACACCCGATGGTGACGGCGGCGCCGCCGAAAGGGTGGGGCGGATCAGCCGAGGCGACTCCGGCGAACATGACGCTCGCGGCAATCGGTAGTCCGATGGCCGCAAAAACCCCGGCCGTGCGTGTGACGCTCATAGCTGCTCCTCGGGTCGACAACACTTTCCGGATACCCCTGGTACAACGCCCGAAACGAAGGAAAGTCGACTATTCACACCCCCTAGACAACGCGTGTTGTCAGAACTACAGTCGGTGGTGCAGCTCACACCTACCTCTGCCGCATGCAGACCAGCCCCATGGAGTGTTCAGATGAAGCGCTACGACCTCCGCAGTCGCACGGATCGACTCGATCCCGAAACCGATTACGAAGAGATGTCGCGCATTCTCGCGGCACAGGAGTTTCCCTGGGACATCAATCAAGCGCTCAGCTTCGCGCTGTTTCGCACGTACGCAGTCCCCTCCATCGGCAAGCTCCTCTTCTCCACGGGCGAGTTCACCGACAAGGTTCAGAAACGCTACGACGACACCAGCCTGATCCTCGACGCGATCCTCGAGCACGGCCTCAGCAGCACCGAAGGCCGCAAGAGCGTGCGTCGAATGAATCAGATGCACGGCTCGTACGACATCTCCAACGCCGACATGCTCTACGTCCTGGCCACCTTCGTCGTCACGCCGGTCAGATGGCTCGACGCGTACGGCTGGCGAAAGATGACCGAGAACGAGATCGTCGGGTCGACGAACTACTACCGCCACCTGGGTCGGTACATGAACATCAAGGACACGCCTGACACCTACGAGGGGTTCGTCAAACTTCTCGACGACTATGAGCGCGAACACTTTTCATTTGATCCGGGTGCGCGGGCCGTCGCCGATTCCACCCTCGAACTGATGTGCACCTTCCCGCCCAACAACCTGGCGCCGAAGGCTCTGGTCAAGGGATTCGCGTTCGCCCTCATGGACGATCACCTACTCGACGCCTTCCACTACAAGCACCCGAGCACCGCGATGCGCGTCGTCTCACGCGGAGCGCTGAAAGTCCGCGCGCGTCTGCTGCGGTTCTTCCCGGTGCGCACGAAGCGGAAATTCGCCCGCGAACTGCCCAACATCCGCAGCTACCCGAACGGTTACAAGGTCGAAGACCTCGGCACCTTCCCCGCCGGATGTCCGGTCAAGCACCTCCAGGCGGACCAGCAGGCCCAAGCGTAATAACGCTGTGCTGAATAGCCTCTGTCATGCCTGAATTATGGAGGCGTCGCGACCAGTACGACGCAGGGTGATCAATTCATGGTTTGTCTCGGCGTCGTGTCGACGCCCCTCTTCTTCGAAGTCCATCAACTCGTAGAATCTGCGGGCGCGTTCGTTGAGGGTGTAAACCTCGAGTGTCACCTCGCCGTGCATGGTGGCGGCATGTTCGACCAACGCCCGCCCGACGCCCAACCCTTGTGATGCCGGCGCGACGAACAGTCCCCCGATTTCGGAGCCGATCATTCCCAACAGGCCAACAACTTCGGAGCCGTGCTCAGCCACCCAATTGTCGGCCTGAATCAGATAAACCTCTCGCATCTTCTGCTCCCGTTCACCGGTCCCCTCACCCGCAAGAAACGGGTGGGCTTCGCGGGCTGCACGAGACCACAGGTCGACGACCACGTCCTCATCCGAGGGCTGGTAGCGGCGAATGATCAGATCCTGGTTCACAATCCGACAATACCCTCCGGCATCAGACCATTTGCTGGTGCCGAACTGACCAATCTCGGATTTACCCAGACCGCGGAAGTCAGCACACTTCAAAAGATTTCGCATCTTTGTACAGGAAACTGGATGTCACGCAAAACGATGTGGCCGGTTGGCACGAGCGCGGATCCTGCAGCAAGCCGTAATCGCAATCCCGGTGTCAAGTCTCCGGGCAGTTGTTCACTTTAAGACGCTTTTCAGGTGCGGTAAGCATCGGAGCGGTGCGCGATCGAGGTGACCGTCACCCGGCGGGCGTCATCGTCGATCAAGTACAGCACCCGATACGTACCGCGCCGCGCCGAATACGCCGGAGCCAGCGGCGGATCGAGCCGCTTTCCGACCCGGTGAGGGTTCTCGAGCAACGGACCGGTGATGAACGCGTAGACCGCGACCGCAACCTTCTCGGGCAAGCCCGCTTTCAGCGATCGAGCCGCAGAACGCGCCACCGCCAGGACATAGGGTTCGTCAAAGCCGCTCACTCCTCGCTCTTACCCAGGAACGCAGCCAAACCGGCAGCATCGAGGGTGTCCCCGGCCTGCGCCTCAGCCACTCCCGCCAGATGTCCGGCCAGTAGCGATTCATCGGCCAGCACGGCGATCGTCTCGCGCAACGCGTCATAGTCGTCGGCGCCGAGCAGCACGGCGGCACGATGCCCGTTGCGGGTGATCTCGAACCGTTCGTGTGTGCGCTCGGCCTCGTCGACGAGACGAGAGAGCTGCGCTCGGGCGTCGGCCACCGGGAGAGTTGTCATGTACATAATTCTAGCGCACATAGGCTAAGGTGCGCTCGCCGCGTCGCAGGGCAACCTCCGGGATCGAGGCCCACCAGGAGTTCGATGGAGACCGGTACACCTTCGTTCAAGCGTTTAAGCAGCGTGAAACTAGCCGACGAGCTTTGACTTCAGAAGCGCGATCGTGTCCGGAGCGAGTCCGAGACCTGCGGTGAGATAACCATCGACGGTTCCGTAGTCGCTGACGATCTGCGCGAGACCTGCCTCCAGATACGAAGCGTCGACACCGAGAGCGGGCTCGAGATTGGTCGCCACCTGCGGGCTCAGGGCCTGAGAGATCTGCGCGAGAATCTTCTGGTTGGTCGCCTGAAGGTAGGTGTTGCTCAACAAATAGTCGTCCATGATCGTCTGGGCGGGAACACCGGCGATGGACTGCAGCAACATCGCGGTCCAACCCGTGCGGTCCTTGCCTGAGGTGCAATGGAACAACTGCACCCCGTCACTCGCAGCGATGTTCGAGAGAACCTGCTTGAAGCCGGCGCGCCGCACGGGGTCGGTGACAAAACTGCGGTTGGTGTCGACCAAGAACTGCTTGGCCTCTTCCGGCGACTTGATGGTTGTGGCGAGCTGGGTGAGATCCTTGAACTCGATCGGGATGTTCGTGTACGTCACGCCGTCCGGAAGCTTGTCTGCGCCACCGATGAACGGGTTGGAGATCTCGGTTGCACCGCGCAGGTCATAGGCGTCGGCAAGTCCGAGACCGGTGAGCGTCGCCTTGTCGGCGTCGCTGGTCGCGGTCAACGCATTGGACCGGTAGATGACGCCGCGCTTAAGGTGCGAGCCATCTGCGGTGGCGTATCCCGTCCCGTCGTTTCCTGCGATGTCGCGAAAGTTGGCCACGGAGGCCAAGTTCGGTGTCGGCGCGAGCACCGGATCGAGTGAGCCGAGATCGACCGAACCGAGTGATCCCGTGCCCAGGGAACCCAGGTCAAGCGGGATTGCCGTAGCGGGAGCGGCAAACAACAGACCTCCGGTGACAACAAGTGCGGCGGCCTTCGCGGTGCGAGCGAACAACATTCGTGTGCGTGTGGACATGTGGCAGTGCCTTTCTCTGTGTGAGGTGATCTGGAGTTACGGTGATCTGTAGTTAAGGTGCGACGTCACCGATGCCGGTAAATCCGTATCGCTGATGGGGTCCGATGACTGCTACCTCGAACAGGCCTGTCCCGATGCGGGTTACGCCGTCCTCGACGAGGGTGAACCGGGCAAGGTTGTCGACCGGGCACAGCATCTTCTTCCACGGTTCGATGTCCGAAACCTTTTCTCGCAGGCCTTGAACCACCAGTTCGCCCTGCCACATCCCGTGGCGCCAATCCTGCTCGAGTCCGTAGCCCGTGCCGACACCGATGTAGTTGGGCAGTATCGGTTCGCAGGTGATCTCCATAATATGGTCGGGCTCGCCTGGTGCACCGGGGCGCCGGAAGTACAGAGTTCCGCTCTTCACCTCGCGTGTACCGGAGATGAAGGTGAGTTGGTGGTCCGGTCGACCCAACCACTCCGGCTCCCGCGAGCGGTCCGCCCAGACGCGAGTGGCATCCTCGAGGATTCGGCGGCCCTGCTGATCTTCTTGAACGATCGTGACGACGGTGAAGTCGCCGAATTGCATGATCGAGTAAATCCAGAAGAAGTTCTGACTGCCTGCTATCGCCGGATCCGCCTTGCGCCCAGGTGGTTCCGCTTCACCGACCGGTCGAACACCCCAAGACCGATCGCGATTACCCCGCCACGTCTCCGGCGTGACGGGAATGACGTCGCCGTCCACGGTCAGAGATCCGGACCACGTGCCTGTCTGGACGAATCGTTGGGTGTCGAAGGTGACTCGTTCCAGCTGACGGTGGAAATGCCTGGCCTCGAGATTGGCCGGACCGTCGGACTCGAAGGTGAGGTCGAAGCTCAGATCCGGCGCCTCGGGGCTCGGTTCCAACACCACACGCAGTCGGTGCAGACCCTCGATGATGTCGATTCGCAGCGGGCCTACTGACAGGTCCATTCGATCGTCACCCAAGGCTCGCGATGCCCGGAAGACTATATGGTCTTCGCCGCGCCGAAGAACCGCAAAGCCGTCGCATACACCAAGATTGGGGTACTGACCGAGACCGATGATGAGAAACAGCGGCTCGGTGTCGCCGTCGACGCCGGCATGAGCGTTGAAGTAGTAGCGATCGTAGAAGTTTCGATCCGAGGTGCCCACGTGGCGGATGGTCTCCGCGATCTGATGTACCGGGTAGTCGTCGAGCGGGGACAGTGTCATCGCGATTCTCCTGTCGTGACGGGGGCTGTTGCGAGCGGTGCTGTTGCAAGCGATGCCCAATACGTGCCGTCGAGCATGGCTTCGAGTGTCTTGTGGTGCAGGATCATCTCGTCCGGGTTGTCGGGGAACTCGGCCTGACCGAAAGCCACTGCGCGGCTTTGAACTCGGAACATGATCACCGCATGCCGCAACGCGGCGTACACGATGTAGAAATCGAGATCCGCTACCTGGTGGCCGGACAGCGAGCGGTAGGCATCGGCCACGTCCTCACGGCGCAGGAAGTCCGGCATTCCGGGGAGGCCGGCCATGGCCGCAAGATCCTCGAAGAACCTGTGCTGGAAGATCATCCAGCCGAGGTCCAGCTCACGTGGCCCCAGCGTAGCCATCTCCCAATCGAGGACCGCCGCCGGTTCGAAGTCGCGGTAGATGATGTTTCCGATCCGCGAGTCACCCCAACTGAGCACGGCTGCACCGGCATCGACGGGAAAGTTCGTCTCGATCCAGTCGAAACCGCGCTCGATCAAAGGAGATCCTGGTCCGTCGGCTGTTGCCCACTCGTAATAGCTTCGCTGCTCCTCGAGGTGGGCGCGAAGTGCCTCTGTGCCAGTCGGTTCGGCACCGCCGCGGCACAACTCGGGGAGAGCCAGGTGCGGATCGGCCATCGCGTGCAACTCCGCGAGTACACGGACCGATGACTGCTGGAGTCGAGAACAGTCGTCGGCCGAAGCTGCCGAGAGCCAGGATCCGAACGTGTACGGCATGACATCGGGCGGAATTTCGCCGTCGCGGCGCTCCATCACGAAGAACTCGCCGCCGAGTGCGTCCGGATTGCTCTCGGACCAGTACACCCGCGGGACCGGCACCGAGGTGTGTGCGGCGACGGCGCTCATCACCTGAAACTGCTGGTCCAGGTTGTACGACGGAAAGATCGGCACCGCGCTGTCTCGCGGTGCGATTCGGGCGACAAGGCGGTGCTCGGCACGGACACCGTCCTCGATCCACGTCGCGTCGAAAAGCACGGTTTCGTTGGACATGCCGTTCGCGGCCGGCACCTCGACCGAGGTCACGGAAGGTTTCGAGCCTCGCCACAGCACGGTAGCGAGCCAGCTTTCGAGGTTGCGCCGCATCTCGGTCGGGTCGTTTCGGGATTCGCCGGGTCTGGCGAATTCGGCGTAGTCGGGATTCTCGCCTGAGGTTTCTGTTTCGGTTCGAAGGTTCATCACCACTCCTCGTGGTTCGGTGGCGCCGATGCGCACGTGCCGATTGTCGATACAATATGTATCGACTAAAGCCGTGACAGAATGTAACGGCCATCACAGCGATACCGCAAGGGATTTGCCGAAAATGTCCAAAGATTCCGAAACTCAGCACCGCCTGGGCCCGCAGCGAAACCCTGCAATCGACGACGCAGTACTGGACGCGACCAGGCAACTGTTGGAAGAAAAGGGGTATGCGGGCACGTCCATCGACGCCATCGCCACCCGTGCGGGAGTGGGGCGCCCGGCGATCTACCGTCGGTGGCCGTCGAAGGCGCACATCGTCAACGACGCGATTTACCCGGTGCTCGACGTCGAACAGGGCGCCGACATCGACACCGAACTCGGCACCGAGGGCACGATCACGGATCAGATCCGCGCGCTGGTGCACGGCGCGGTTGCACTGTTCGCAGCTCCCGCCACGCGAGCCGCTGCACCCGGGCTGATGAGCGAAGTGCGAACAAACGCGGAATTGCGTGAGGTTCTGGTGGTGCGGCAACTGGCCGGAGTCCGCGTCGAGCTGAACCGTCGACTGGAAGCGGCGAGGGAACGAGGCGACATCCGAAGTGGCGTCGACGCCGACGCTCTTCTCGACATCATGGCAGGTGCGGCCATCTTCGCGATGTCGGTTCGGGACGTCCCAGACCCGGGACCGTTCGCCGACTCACTCGCCGACATAGTGCTGAACGGCATCCTTCCCGACGACCGCTGAACCCTGAACCGTTGGTTTGCGCTGCCACGCGCGAAACGATGGACATAGGCATGGTCCGGACCAACTGACAGCACGCTCAGTGTTCATCCATCGACGTTCACCCATCGAGTGGGACCGTCTGTCGCTGCCTAACTTCTGCGATGTATTCACGGATGGCGTCGCGATTTTTCACCAGAAAGCTGATCTTCTCGTCAAGTCCCGACGCCTCCGCCTCGAGCATCGACAGCATCTCCGGTGTCACATCGCTCATGTGAATGACGCGTTCTTGGTCCAGGCAAGGAAGGATCTGCCGGATCACTCGCGTCGGGAAACCCATGTCCAACAACCCGCGTATCTGAAAAACCCGGTCAACCATTCGTTCGTCGTAGTCGCGGTAACTGTTTTCGGATCGTCTCGGAGCAATCAGGCTTTGCTCCTCGTAATACCGCAAGAGACGGCGGGATACCCGTGTCGCTTCCGACAGCTCGCCGATCTTCATGTGGTCGCCGATGTTTCGAGCGACGCTGTCTGGAGACGCTCTCGCAACGTGCGCACCCGGGTGCTCGCCCCGAAGGCAGCGGGAAACTGTTCGAGGAGAAGTGGGATGTCCCGGCCGTTCACCGCTGGCCGCAGTCGCACGCCATGCGCGCCAGCCGATACGAGTTCGTCGATCCGGTGCATCAGTTCACCCACCGAACCGACAAAAATGTCGGTGTCGGATGAATACGGTGCGCCTGACAACTTGTCGAGGGCACGCTTCTGCTGCACCGCCTCAGAATGGGTCGCGCCGAGGAAGACCACGAGATCCACCAGGATCGCCAGCGGCTCATCGATCAAATTTCGCTGCACTGCAACACATTCAGCATTGACAGCGTCGAGAACATCACCGATGGTGACACCATTGACACTCGGAGTTGGCGTCACCAGGATGACATCAGCCGAGGCAGCGGCCAACCGATAAGGAACTTGGGCGTGATGCGCCAGCGCGACAACGACAGGTCTCAAGCCTTCTGCAACAGGGACGGCGAGTGGCCCGGAAACCTCGAAATTCGTTGTCACAATTGACTTGTCAGAGATCTTGTCGATATCGACGAATCGGCCATCGGCGCCTTCTTGGAGTGCGCCTTCGGTCCATGTCGACCACAATGCTCGGAGTATTTCGATCGACTCGGTCGCTCTCGAGAAGACCTGCTCCAGTCGGGTTCCAATCAATTCGGGGAAGTAGATGTCGGACTCTCTCAACTCCGGCACGGGTTGCGGACGAACGAAATGACGTCTGTCGATGCTTCGCGAAGTGATCTGGGCACGGAGGCCGACTCGGCCCCCGCTCAAGAGATTGAGCGATGCGATTTCGGTGGCGATACTGTATGGCTCACTGTGAGTCAGGTTTCTCGCGGCGATCACGCCGACTCTCTGCGTCCCGAAAACAGCCAGTGCCGTCAACGCTACCGGCGACAACCGACCACGAACCTGGTCTTCCTTGTCGTCGATTCTCCTGAAGTCCGACGACTGCAAACCGATCGATTCTTCGAAAGTGACAAAATCGAGGACCGATGCATCTATGTCGCGCAACAACTCCGACCAGTAGTGAGCAGTGAAGAGTTCGGCAGGGGCATGCCCCTGCAATCGCCATGCCGCCGGATGCCAGCCAGCTGGTTCCAGCGCGATACCGATGACCGGTGACCGATGGATCGGCGGCCTTTGAATCGACGGCGTTGCGTTCATGCGTGTGCCTGACCTTCCTGATGGATTTGTGCAGGTGACCGGAACCCGTCTCCGCGTGCGGCCCACATGATCACCACGCAGAGCAGGGCTAGTGCGACCGTCCACCACGGGAGGGATCGAGCACCGTTGAGAGACAACAGAACTCCACCCATCACCGCACCTGCTGCCATCGCACCGTTCCACAGCGTCGTGAGAACCGCTTGAGCCTCGTCTGCGTGTGAGCCCGCAGCAACCGCTGCCGAAGTTTGCAGCAGAGTCGGAATTCCACCCCACCCCAATCCCCATACGGCAGCTGCCAAGTAGACGAGCAGCGCATCCCCCGTGGTCATTGCCAGTATGGTTGCGGCGACCGCAATCAGGATGGCACCGACAAAGGCAAAGGTCCGTAGTCGCGTGTAGATTTGTTTGCCCACAACAACAATGCTGATCAGGCATGCCACTCCGAAGGTCAATAGAACGAGGTCATTGTCATCTCCCATTCCGATCGACTCGAGGAACGGAGCGATGTACGCATACAGGATGGTGTGGCCCAACACCACCGTGAACGTCACGATCAGAACTGCGTCGACACCGGGAATGCGTGCCGCCTCGAACATGCTTCGCCGTCTACGGTCGCGGGGCCGACCTGGACGATCGGGAACCGACACCGCGATTGCAACGAGTAGCGCAACAGCCAGTATCGACATGAGATAGAACGGTGCCCGCCACCCGGTAGCGTTGCCCAAGTATGTCCCGAACGGAACGCCGAGCGCGAGAGCGAGCGGAATTCCGGCCATCGCGAACGCGATGGCGCGACCCTCGAGATGTTTCGGGGCAAGACTTCTGGCGTATCCGGCGAGCAATGCCCAGGCGATACCTGCAGCAACTCCCGCAATGAACCGGGCGGTCATCGTCAGAAAATAGTCGGAAGAAAATGCAGTAACCGTGTTGGCGAACGCAAACCCGAGAATCGAGTTCAGCAGTAACACCTTTCGTGACCAAGACGCCGTCGCTGCAACCAGGGGAATTGTCGTCAGCGCCGTCCCCAGCGCGTAGATCATGATCGTCTGCCCGGCGGCCGATTCACTGACATCGAGACCTTCGCTCATTGCCGGCAACACTCCCGCTGGGAGCGTTTCCGTCAGGCTGGTGATGAAGACGGACGCGAACAACGCCAGCAGGGGAACGAGCGGAAGTGCTTCCCCGCGATCATGTTCCGCAAGAAACTGTTTCGCTCCTGATGTGTGGTGCTTTGAATCGATGTCGTCTGCCATGAAACGATTGTCAACCTTCACATCAATGTGAAGGTCAAGCTCTCCGCGAAGATCGGACCGCGAATCAATCAATCTGATGCCGTTCAAGTTTGGTCTATCCAGTCGAGGAACTGCCCGTGTCCACCGGCTAGCCCGTGAGGTGTGCCGTCAAGAGAAACAACAAACTTCCCACGGCGCGCCTCTGGTGATGCCGTCAACTTGGCATCGACTTCGGGCAGAACCCCGAGACCTTCGTTCGCTATCCAGCGACATGGCAAAGCGCGAACAGCTTCTGCGAATTCATCTCTGGCAGTTGGGGTCAGGTAGTTGAGTACCGCACTGTGAAAGACCACGATCGTTGTTTCCCGTGGCGCACACTCGACGAGATCGGCAACAGCCGACGTGAGATCTCCGCGAACCAGATGAGGCGGATCCGCACGAGCGAGTGCCGCTGCGTCGCGCAGTCGCCGCCGGCGGTGGTCCTGTTCCGGCCACACAAGACTCTCCAACCATCTCATGTCGTCGGTGTCGCCTACATCGAGTGGGTTCAGGTCGATGCCCGCCCGGTACAACACGTCTGGGACTCTCTCCGGAATCGGCGGACTGCCGGTCGTCGCACACTCCAGCAGAACGGTGGACGGACCATCTACTGGATGCAGATACCTTTCGCCGTCGTAGAGAAAGCTGTAGCGGTCCGGATAAAGGCACAGGCCTGCCGAAGCACCGACTTCGATGAGGGAGAGCGGGCCCTTCAACAACCCGAGAACGGGAAGCAACACAGCAACGCGGCCTGCTTCATTGGTCTGTGTAGTCCGGATCCGCGCAAGTTGTTCCACCTCTGACCAGTTCTCGCTCAACCACCGGCGGAACGACGCGTACGGCTCAACCGGGGCACCGAGGTGACGGCTCGCCCCGAACACCAGGTTGGGTTGCCTGCGGGGTTCTGGAAGCCGATCGACCAGAGCGAGGACTGCTGGATCCTCCGATACGCCGATGCCCCATTCCTCGTAGATCGCTGAGTTCCCTCGAGCCTCCACTTCCGCGAACGATCGGTACCAGCGCGATGTGTCCACCGTCGATGTCTACCGGATGGCGCGTGGTGCGGAAAGGTTTTCGATCACGCCGACGTAACTCGAAGACGTCCCCGACGTCAGGCGTACTGGCCTGAGAACCCTCCCCGACGACAACCAGGCGCGAACCCCGCCGACTATCCTGTGGGGCATGACCGAGCCTGTAGCGACCGCTGACCTTGCCGACGAGATCGGACCCGACATCCGCAGCTGCGACACGCAGTTCACCCAGTTCGGTGGACGTGAAGTTTTTGCCGGCCCCATCACCACCATCAAGTGCTTCCAGGACAACCTGCTCGTGAAGCAGACCCTCAGCGAACCGGGCAACGGTGGAGTCCTCGTCGTCGACGGTGACGCAAGCATCCACACCGCCCTGGTCGGCGACATCATCGCCGGCCGCGGCGTCGACAACGGCTGGGCCGGCGTCATCGTCAACGGAGCCGTCCGCGACTCGGCGATCCTGCGCACCCTCGACATCGGCGTCAAGGCTTTGGGTACCAACCCGCGCAAGAGCACTCAGACCGGTTCGGGTGAGAAGAACGTGCCGATCGAAATCGGCGGCGTCACCTTCAACCCCGGCGAGATCGTCTACAGCGACCAGGACGGCGTCGTAGTTCGCGAAAGCTAGTCAGAAGTCGCGGGGTCAGGCGGGGGCTTCCACTTTGGCGGCCATCCCGCCGATCTCGACGACATCGCCGTCACGAAGCTGACGGCCACGGCGATCTTCGACCTCACCGTTGACCGAAACCATGCCGTCGGCGATCACTTCCTTGGCCTCCGCGCCCGATTCGATGAGGTTCGCGAGCTTGAGAAACTGACCGAGCCGAATCATTTCGTCGCGGATGGGTACTGCTGGAATGTTGTCGGTCATGTCAATCATCTTCCTCCTCCCACAAAACTGGACACGACAGACCACACTTAGCGTGAGGATCTGATCGACCGGTAGGAGAGGAAGCTCGATGGCACCATTGACCGAGGTATCGGACACCACTGCAGAGTTGGTGGAATCGCCACCCGAAAATCCGCGCCAGGCGCGTCGATTCCGCAAAGGGCGGTTCAGCCAGGTTCCCCATATCTCGGGACTGATCCTCGGAGTCTTCTCCGTACTGGTGTTCCTGTGGAGCATCTCGCCGGTACTGCGGCACATCCTCCGCGTCCCACGCGAATACATCGACAGCTACTACTTCGACGCACCCGATACGAGCCTGTCGTGGGCGCTCGTCGTCGCCCTGCTCGCCGCTGCCCTCGCGAGCCGCAAGCGCATCGCCTGGTGGCTGCTGACGATCTACCTGGCGCTGATCACCCTCACGAACATCGCCTCCGCGATCGTCGACAAGAACCCGAACAACGCCGTGGCAGTTGTGGTTCTGCTGATCGTGATCGGAATCCTGATCGCTGCGAGGCCCGAGTTCTACACACGCGTACGACGCGGTGCCGGCTGGAAAGCTCTCGGCGTACTGGTCGGCGGTATGGCTGTCGCGACCGTGATCGGTTGGGGTCTGGTCGAACTCTTCCCGGGCGACCTGCCGCAGAACCAACGATTCCTGTGGGCTCTGAACCGCGTCACCGCTGCGGCTTCGGTCGACAACGAGGTGTTCGACGGTCACCCGCGCGTCTTCGTCAACACGGTCCTCGGTCTCCTCGGTGCCATCGCGCTACTCGCAGCCGTCATGACGCTCTTCCGCGCGCAACGCTCCAACAACGCCCTCACCGGAAACGACGAGTCCGCGATCCGCGGGTTGATCCAGAACTTCGGTGCCGACGACTCTCTCGCTTACTTCGCCACCCGCCGCGACAAGGCGGTCATCTTCGCGCCGAGCGGCAAGGCGGCCATCACGTACCGCGTCGAGATCGGCGTCTGCCTCGCCAGCGGTGATCCCATCGGCGATCCCGAAGCGTGGCCGCACGCCATCGAAGCGTGGCAGGGGCTCGCGTCGCAGTACGGCTGGGCGACGGCAGTCATGGGCGCCAGCGAAACCGGAGCGACGGCGTACAAGAAGGCGGGCCTGAGCGTCCTGCAACTCGGTGACGAAGCGATCCTGCGCACCCGCGAGTTCAATCTCAACGGACGCGACATGCGCCCCGTCCGTCAGGCCGTCACCCGCGTGAGGCGCCACGGCGTCACTGTCCGGATGCGACGCCATCGCGACGTCCCGCCGGAGGACATGTCGGCCGTCATCATCCGCGCCGACGACTGGCGCGACACCGACACCGAGCGCGGCTTCTCCATGGCGCTCGGCCGACTGGGCGATCACCTCGACGGCGACTGCCTCCTCGTCGAAGCCGTCATGGGTGAAGGCACCGAGGACGAAAGCGTCGTCGGCATGCTCTCGCTCGTGCCGTGGGGACCGAACGGCGTTTCGCTCGATCTGATGCGTCGCAAGCCGACTGCGCCCAACGGAGTCATCGAATTGATGGTCGCGGAGTTGGCCACACGCTCGGACGAGATCGGCGTCGTACGGGTCTCGCTCAACTTCGCCGTGTTCCGCTCGGTATTCGAGGAAGGTTCGCGCATCGGCGCCGGCCCGATCCTCCGCATTTGGCGCTCGGTGCTCGTCTTCTTCTCGCGCTGGTGGCAACTCGAAGCCCTGTACCGCTCGAATGTGAAGTACCAGCCTGATTGGGAGCCACGCTTCCTCTGCTTCGAGGACAACCGCGAACTGCCGCGCGTCGGATTCGCGTCGGCCATCGCCGAAGGCTTTGTGGTGCTGCCCAGTTTCGGGCGCAAGTCGAGCCAGGTCGTCAAGCACACCGGCACGCATGTGGCGGTGCCCGCCGCTCTGGTGACGTCCGAAGGACTGCACGCCGACGGCAGCCCGCCGGACTCGGCGCCGTCGTTCACGACCAACGGTCCGCGTCGACCCGAGCAGGTCCGCGTGCGCATGAACAAACTCGCGCAACTGGCCGACGAAGGAATCGCCGCCTACCCCGTCGCCTACCCGCCGACGCATACGATCGCGGCCGCAGCGAAGTCGCCGGAGGGCACCCGTGTACGAATCGCGGGACGCCTGCTGAGGGTTCGCGACTACGGCGGAGTCGTGTTCACGGACGTGCGCGACTGGTCCGGCGACATTCAGGTTCTGGTCGACCAGGACAACGTCGGCCGCGAGAAGTTGGCGGAGTTCGCCGCCGAGTTCGATCTCGGTGACCTGATCGAAGTCAGTGGAACCATCGGACGCAGCCGCAAGGGCGAGCTGTCGCTCATCGCCGTCGAGTGGCGCATGAACGGCAAGTGCCTGCACCCGCTGCCGGACAAGTGGAAGGGCCTCTCGGATCCAGAGACCCGCGTCCGCCAGCGGTACCTCGACATCGCCCTCAACCCGAAGGCCCGCGAACTGCTCGAGGCCCGAAGCGCCGTCGTGAAGTCGCTGCGCGATTCACTCGGTGGTCGCGGATACCTCGAAGTCGAGACCCCGATTCTGCAGCAGGTGCACGGCGGCGCGAATGCCGCTCCGTTCCTGACACACATCAACGCGTACAACCTCGACCTCTATCTCCGCATCGCACCCGAGCTGTACCTGAAGCGCCTGTGCGTCGCCGGTATGGAGAAGGTGTTCGAGATCGGCCGCGTGTTCCGCAACGAGGGCGTCGACTTCAAACACAATCCCGAGTTCACGATCCTCGAGGCGTACGAGGCGCACAGCGACTACGAGGGCATGATGCGGATGTGCCGCGAGTTGATCCAGGCGGCGGCCGTCGCAGCGTTCGGTCGCGAGATCATCATGCGACCCGGCCCGGACGGCGAACTGGTCGAGGTCGACATCTCCGGTGAGTGGCCGGTGAAGACGATGCACGGCGCCGTCGCCGAAAAACTTGGTGTCGACGTCTCCCCCGAGACGAGTCTCGAAGACCTGCAGAAGCTGTGCGACGCCAACGAGATCCCGTACCAGTCCAGCTGGGACACCGGCGCCATTGCGCAGGAAATGTACGAGCACCTGGTAGAGGACTACACGGAGTTCCCGACGTTCTACACCAACTTCCCCACCTCGATGTCGCCGCTCACCCGGCCTCATCGCAGCATCCCCGGCGTCGCCGAGAAGTGGGACCTGGTGGCGTGGGGTGTCGAACTCGGAACCGCGTACAGCGAGCTGACGGACCCCGTGGATCAGCGCAACAGGCTCACCGAGCAGTCGATGCTGGCGGCCGGCGGTGACCCCGAAGCAATGGAATTGGACGAGGATTTCCTCCAGGCTCTCGAACACGCGATGCCGCCGACGGGTGGTCTCGGGATGGGCGTCGACCGAATCGTCATGCTGATCACGGGTGGCAGCATCCGCGAGACGCTGGCCTTCCCCCTCGCGAAACCGCGTCAGTAGTCCGGATTCTCGCGTGCCGGAATTGTTCCACGTGAAACCACCGGGCGAGATCTTGCAGGTCGGCGAGAGCCGACTGCATGTTCTTGCCGAAGGCGACGGCCCCGTCGTCGTCCTGTGCGGCGGGCTGGCGGGCAACTGGTTCGACTGGGATGACTGCGCACGTCATCTCCAGTCGGACCACACCGTTGTCCGGTTCGATCGCCCGGGTTTCGGACTCAGTGAGCCGTCGTCCGAAGTGCCGACAGTGCACGGTGAAGCTCAGCGGATCCGCGATGTTTTCGACGCTCTGGGGTTGGCGCGGCCGGCCGTCGTGGTCGGCCACTCCATCGCCGGCTTCTACGTCGAAGGCTTCGCGCGCCTGTTCCCCGATCGCGCAGCGGGCATGCTCCTCCTCGATTCCAGTGCCGAGAAAGAGCCGAAACGTCTTTTCCCCCGCGACCTGCTGCTGATCGCCTCCCGAGCCGCCGCGGCTTCGTTCAGCACTACCGGGCTGCAACGCCTCCTCGGCACCACGACGCGCAAGATCCTCAACCAGTCCGTGCCGCCGAGCGGCTCCTCGGACGCGACGCTCGAATGGGTCCGGAAAATCTACCGCGAACCTCATTATCTGGAAGCGGCGATGGTCGAATACGTCGCATACACCGATATGGCGTTGGAGCTCACCGCTTTACGACGCTCGAGCAAGCATCCACTGCCCGACATCGACCTCAGCGTCGTTGCCGCACACACTGGCCACACCACTCCCTGGTCCATCGCCTGGATGGCAAAGCAGCAGAAACTCGCCACCTACCTCGGCGGGAGTTTTCACGTCCTGCGTCCGGCGCATCACCACGCCATGATCGATCAGCCCGAGGAGTTGGCGAACTTGATTCGGCGTCTCACGCAGCCGAACCGTCGAGGATGATGCTTCAACCTACAACTCGGACAGTAGCCGGATCATTGCTAGTCTCGGACAGCTTCTGCTTTCTACGACAGGCTGACCATGGACCGTTCGACACGTCGGGTGCGCTCCTGCCTTATTTTCGTGGCGATCCTCGTTGTCGCCCTGGCGGGCATCGCCGCCCGTCCACCCGGGTTTCTGTCGACCTTCTGGCCCGCCAACGCGATCCTTCTGGGCATTCTCCTCCGTAACTCTCGCTCGTTTGCGCCGATCGGACTCGCCGTCGGCGGCGCCGCGCTGCTGACGGCGGATCTTTCGACCGGAAGTTCGGTGCAGCGGGCATTCGAATTGAACGGCATCAATCTGGTCGGGGTGACGACGGGATTGATCGCCGCGAACTTGCTCGGCTGCTTTCCGAGGCGGATCCCCGAGACCAAGTACACAACCAGAATCTTCCTCGTCTCCGTTCTGGCGTCGTTCACGGCCGGGTCCGCGAGCGCGCTACGCACTCAACTTCACGAAGGAAGCGGTGCGGCAACGGAATTGGTGGGGTGGTTCTTCGCCGACCTGTGTACGTATCTGATCGTGCTGCCGATCGTCCTTTCTGCACCGACGCTCGAACACATTCGTAGGACTTTCGGGCCGTCCGTGCGGCAGAGTCTGCGCTTGCGGCGGCTCGCACAGATCCTGGCACCTCTGGCCGCTCTACTGGCCTGTCTGCCACTCGCCCTGGAGGTTCAGGGAGCCCTTGCGCTGCTGCTGCCGATGCCGGCGCTCCTGTGGTGCGCAATGCGTGTCTCACTGTTCAGCACTTCGCTCCTGGCAGCCGGATGGGGCGCGTGGGCACTGGTCATGGCAGGCCAGGGGCGACTGGCACTCGCAGATCCGGTTCATCTGCTCAGCGAGGGTGTGACCACCCGGATCTCCGTCATTCTGATGGCACTCTCCCCCATCGCCGTAGCCGTCGCCACGGGCGCACAGCGACGCGCTGAACGTGAACTCCAACGCATCGCCGAATGCGACGCCCTGACCGGAACACTGAGTCGCCACGCGTTCTTGACCCAATCGCAGGAACTCCTCGACGCCCAGCACGCGGCGCAACGACCCATCGCCGTCATGATGCTCGATCTCGACCACTTCAAATCGATCAACGACAACCTCGGCCACCTCGTCGGCGATTCCGTCCTCGAACAGTTCGGTAACACCCTCCTCGCCACTACCGAAGGCCTGGGACTTTCCGGCCGCCTGGGTGGTGAAGAATTTGCCGTCGCGATAGCCGACTGCACCTTCGAGGAAGCAATCCAGCTCGCGGAGAAGATTCGGCTGACTCAGGAGTCCCACGCGCGATCCATTCGCGGTTTCGCGGGGACGGTCAGTATCGGCGTCGCCTGGGTCGACCGGGCGATGCCGGGGATGGAGACTCTGCTCGACATCGCAGACAACGCGATGTACCAGGCAAAACGCGAAGGGCGAAACCTCGTGGTGGCGTTCGATCTCTACATGGCAAGGTGACGTAGGTGCAACTACTCCTGATCCGACACGCGCTCCCCGAACTGGCCGAGGTCACCGAAGGCCGCGCCGATCCCTCGCTGACCGACGAAGGCCGTGCCCAGGCACTTCGTCTTCCCGCAGCACTGGCGCCGTACCGGATCACCGGGCTCTTCAGCAGCCCGCAGAAGCGCGCACTCGAGACCGCGGCCCCGGTAGCGCAGGTAGTGGACCTTCCGGTCACTCAGCTCGAGGGTCTGGCGGAATACGACTACGAGCAGCCCCACTACATCCCGATGCACGAGGTCCTGGAGCGGGCACCGGAAACCTATGCGCGTATCAAAGCCGGCTGGCTCCCGGAGTCGGTGGACGGCGACGCATTTCGTGCGCGAGTCCTCGGTGCGATCGACGAGATAGTCGCGGCGACCGACAACGACGCCACCGTGGCGATCTTCTGCCACGGCGGCGTCGTCAACATCGTTTTGCAGGAACTGCTCGGGCTGGAGCGCCCGTTGACCTTCCCGATCGAGTACGTCTCCGTCACGCGAATTCTTGTTTCCCGCAGTGGAAGCCGAAGGGTCGGGTCCATCAACGAAACCGGTCACGTGCGCAACATGTTGCGCGTCTAGCTCAACTCACACGTGATGGCACGCCACCTGATGGCCGCCCTCGACGAGACGAAGTTCGGGAACTTCCTCGGCGCAGAGATCAGTGGCCAGCGGGCACCGCGTGCGGAAGCGGCATCCACTGGGCGGATTGAGCGGCGACGGCAGTTCGATGACCTTCTGCTCGACGTTCTGCGCCGCGGTGACGGTGGCGTCGGGATCGGGAATCGACGCCAGCAGTAGCTGCGTGTACGGATGCAGCGCGCGGTTCTGCATGTCTTCTGCGGGAACGATTTCGCACACGCGGCCCAGGTACATGATCATCACGCGGTCGCTGATGTTCTTCACGACGGCCATGTTGTGCGCGATGAACAGCAGAGACAGCCCGTGGCGCTTCTTCGCGTCCTCGAGCAGGTTCAGAATCTGCGCCTGCACGGACACGTCGAGGCTCGAGACCGGCTCGTCACAGATCAGGACCTTGGGGTCGAGCATCAACGCGCGGGCGATGCACACACGCTGGCACTGTCCACCCGAGAGCTCGCGCGGCGTCCGGTCCCACACCATGTCCGGGTCCAACCCGACCTCGGCAAGAACCTCGCGCGCCCGAGCTTCGATGGCGGCCTTGTCTTTTCCGCCCCAGATCGACGGACCCTCGGTGATGAGAGCCTTGACCTTGCGTCGCGGGTTCAGCGAGGAGATCGGATCCTGAAAGATCATCTGCAACTGAGTGCGGCTGCGACGCAACTCCTCCGCCCCGAGTGCCGTCATCTCCGTCTCTCCCAGGCGGATGGAGCCCGACGTCGGCGAAGGCAACTGCATGATCGCCCGGCCTGCCGTCGACTTGCCGCAGCCGGATTCACCGACCACACCCAAGGTTTCACCCGGAGCGACGGTGAAGCTGATCCCGGACACGGCGTGAACCGTCTGACCCTTGCCGACGTTGAATTCGACGACCAGGTCCTCGACCGTCAAGGCCGCGTCCACCGTCTCGGGCGTTCTGGTATCCACTGATGCAGTCATCAGACCATCTCCTTCACCGCGAGCGTCAGGCCCGCTGCGGTAGTGCCGGCCTTCTCGTTGGCGACCAATGCCGTTGTGCCTTCCGGGGTATCGACCGGGTAGTGGCACGCGAACGTATGACTTTCGGTTGTGTTGTCCCCAGGGCCGCCGGGGGCCAGAGCCGGGTCGCCGGTCAGGCAGTCGTCCTGGGCATAGCGGCAGCGAGCAGCGAAGCGGCAACCGGTGATCGGCTTCGTCATGTCCGGGAGCCCACCCGGAATTGTCTGCAGCACTGTGTGCGTCGGCGATTCGAGTCGCGGAATCGCGGCCATCAACGCTTCGGTGTACGGATGACGCGGACGAGTGAACAGCTCTTCGGTTGCCGACGTCTCCACGACGGAACCGGCGTACATGACAGCGACGCGATCCGATCGACCCGACACCACACCGAGGTCGTGGCTGATCAGGATGACGGCCATGTTGAGCTTGTCGTTGAGCGAGGCGAGCAGATCGAGGATCTGCTTTTGGACCGTCACGTCGAGAGCGGTGGTCGGCTCGTCGGCGATCAGCAGTTTCGGCTCGCAGGCCAGAGCCATGGCGATGACCACACGCTGTCGCATACCGCCCGAAAGTTCGTGGGGGTACTGATCGAGCCGACGCTTGGGCTCGGGGATACCCACCATCGACAGGAGTTCCGCAGCGCGATCACGGGCAGCGTCCTTCTTCAGACCAAGGTGAAACTTCAAGGATTCGGTGATGTGCGTACCGATGCGCTTGAACGGATTGAGCGAGGTCATCGGATCCTGGAAGACCATGGCAATCTCCGGTCCCCAGAAGTGCTTCATCTCCGACTTCTTCATCGTCGACATGTCGCGGCCGGCAAACGTCACCGTTCCGGTGATGTCGAGGGCGGGACCCTTCTGGAGCAGACCCATGATGGTGCGCCCGAGAACCGACTTGCCGGAACCGGATTCGCCCACGATGCCGAGAGTCTCACCAGCGGAGACGTGGATCGAGACACCGTCGACTGCTCGCAACTGGCCACGCGGAGTGGCGAATACGGTTCTGATGTTGTCCGCCTGCAGCAGCGGAACGCCGTTCTGAGATGAAGTGGTCACAGCTTACTCCGATACTTCTCACCGATGAGGTTGAAGGAGAACACCGTCAGGAAGAGGAAGACGCCTGGCACCAGGACGATGAACGGATGCTTCTCCACGATCCCGCCCTGGCCTTCGGCAATCATGTTGCCCCAGGTCGGATCGGGTTGTGCGATACCGAGTCCGAGGAAGCTCAGTGAGGCTTCCGCGACGATCAGACCGGAGACGGCCACCAAGCCGAGCGCGGCGACGGGAACGAGGACGTTGGGAACCAACTCGCGCCAGATGACACGCCATTTGGTGGCGCCCATGGCACGGGCGGCCAGCACGAACTCCCGTTGGGCGACAACGATGGTGTTGGCCCTCGCGATTCGAACCATGCTGGGAATGCAGAGAATCGAGAGTGCAAGCGTGATGTTGCGCAGGTTCGACGTCAGCACCGCAGCCAGTGCAATGAGCAGAACCAGGGAAGGAATGGCCAGCAGCGAGTTGGTCAGAATTCCGACGACGGCATCGACCTTGCCGCGGAAATAGCCGGCCATGACGCCGATGGTGCCACCGATGATCATGCCGATCAGTACGGCGCAGATGGCGACGGTCAAGGAGGCGCGAGCACCGAACAGGGCGCGGGCGAGGAGGTCGAGACCGAAGTTGTTGGTACCCAACGGGTGCTCGGACAACAGGCTCGGCGAGGCGAAGCCCGGCTCGGCCAAGGTCTTGACCGTGTCCTTGTACTCACCGAGCGGCAACAGCGGTGCGAAGATCGCGGCCAGGATCAGGGCGACCAGCCAGATGCATGCCAACCAGTACGAGAGATCGAACTGACTGCCCCACTTGGACGTACCGAGTTTGCCGAGACCCTTGAAGAGGAAAACCAGGGCAACGAGCGCGAGCACGATCCGGACGGTCATCATGATGGCCGAACCGAAGAGCGCGGTGCCGAGCAGCGCAAAGCCGACCACCGTGAGAATCGACCCGATCAGGACCAGGTTCTTCGGCTGTTCCAGCGTTTCGACGGGACCGGGAGCCAGCAGGACTGTCTGCTGCCGGTATGTCATCACCTCGGACGGGGCCGGCGACGGGGCCGCTCCGTCTGGCGTCACTTCAGACATGGACACGACGACTCCTCGGGTCAAGATAGGTGTACAGAACATCGATCGCGCTGTTGACGAGGACGTAGATGACGGCGATCACGACCACCGCGCCCAGCAGCATCGGCGAATCACCTTGCTGCGCTGCGCGGACGATGAGCGTGCCCATTCCGGGCAGTGAGAACAGCGTCTCGACGATCACGGTGCTGCCGATCATGCCGCCGAGAGCCAGACCCATCATCGTGATGAGCGAGAACGACGACGGGCGAAGCGCGTCACTGAAAAGCACTCGCAGCGTGGGCATTCCCTTGGCCTTCGACGCGAGGATGTAATCCTCACGGAGCGTCGTCACCAGGTCGGAGCGGAGAACGCGAGTGAACATTGCCATCTCGAGGAGGCTGATGGTGATCGCGGGAAGTATTGCGTGTGAAAGGTTTCCGGAGAGGCTGTCGCCGATGCGCACCCACTGTGATCGCGGGAACCAGCCGAGCCAGTTGACGGTGACCATGATCAGCAACAGACCGGCAAGGAAGCTCGGGACGGAAAGAACACCGAACGTCGCGGCGCTGATGACGCGGTCGATGACGCCGCCTTCGTGGTGTGCCGACCAGAGTGCCAGCGGAACGGCGACGACGAGGGCGATGACCAGACCCATCACTGCCAACTGAACGCTGACGGGGAGAGCGGAACTGATCGCCGTGAGGACGTCCTGCTGCGGGGGAACGAGCGAGTTACCGAGGTCGCCCTGCAGAGCACTGGTCAACCAGTCCCAATAACGAACCAGGAGTGGATCGTTGAGGCCGAGCTGCTGGCGAACTTCCTCGTACTCGGCGGGCGTGCGCCCCTCACCGAGGACGGAGACAGCGGGATCGCCGGGGATCAGTGATGCCAGCACGAAGGTTCCGAAGCTGACGATCAGGATCACAATGACGAGCTGGCCCAATTTCTTACCTATTGCGCCGATGTTCATCGATTTCGTCTCCTTCGGACAGCGAGCTCGCAATACACAGCAGTTCCTCTGATTTCACTTCTTCGTTCGCAACCGGCCCCGATCCGCTGCAATATGGGCGCGGGGCCGGCTGTGAACTTCAGGCTCTCCAGGACTTCCAGGCTCTCTAGGACTTCCAAGCTCCGTCGAAGAGCACGATTCCGTCGAGGCTCTGCTCGAGTCCGTGAACGTTCTGGTTCCACACGTCGAGTGCGGCGACGTTGCCCCACACCTGCCACGGCACCGTCTCGTTGGCGCGTTCCTGGATCTGCGCCAGGACTGCCTTCTTGTCCTCGTCGGTGGTTGCAACGCCCAACTTGTCCAGGAGAGCATCCATTTCGGCGTCGGAGTAACCGGTCGCGTTGTTGCGGCCACCGGACTTGATGCCCGTGTACAGACGCTCGTAGGGATCAGCCTCGGCGAGGCTCAGCGCTGCGGTGCTCATGTCGTAATCGTGATCGGCATACATCCGCTTGACCAGATCACCTGCACCGGTGACGTATTCGATCTGAGCGTCGAAGCCGACTGCGTTGAGCATCGCCTGGATGGCCAGAGCCGTTGCCTGCGCGGACGGTTCCTGGATGGACAGGAACGTGATCTTGCCGTCGTACCCGTCGGCCTTGGCCTGATCGAGCAGTTCCTTCGCCTTGGTGGGGTCGACGCCGATCGGTGCGACGTCGTTGTGCCAGCGCGAGGTGTCCTGGAAGATCTCCTGGCCGGGCAGTCCCTTGCCGTTGTTGACGCGCGTGTTGAGCGTCTCCGGATCGACGGCCAGCGCCATCGCCTGTCGGACACGGACATCCGATCCGGGGCGGCCCGGGGCCATGTTCACGTTCGCGATGTAGCCGAGCGAGGGGATGTCGACGAAGCCGGGGTAACCCGACTCGATCAGATCCAGGATCGGGGTGAGCGTACGCATGTAGGCGGCGTCGATGCCGCCGGTCTTGAGGGCTTCGGCAGTGGGCTGAGCGCCGACGATGCTGATCAGCTTGAGCTTGTCGATGTTCGGTGCGCCGCCGTAGTAGTCGGGGCGAGCAGCCAAGAGCAGTTCCTCGTTGGGAGCGAACTTCTCGAGGGTGAACGCGCCGGCACCGATCGGGGTGAACTGGTCACCCTGCTGGGCGCTCGGGGCGACGATCATGCCGGGTCCGGTGGCGAGCATCGACTGGATGCCCGTCCACGGATCAACGAGGTTGAAGACAACCGTCGTCGCGTCCGGGGTGTCGATCGAGGCAACCTTGGAAGCCCAGAGGCTCGATTGAGGTCCCTTGTTGGTGACGTAGCGGTTGATGCTGTCGGTGACGGCCTTGGAATCGAAAGCTGTTCCATCGCTGAACTTCACACCGTCACGCAACTTCAGCGTCCAGGTCTTGCTGTCCGCACTCGCCTCGAGCGACTGGGCGAGCTTGGGCTCGAACTTCTGCCCGATGGGGTCGTAGCGCATGAGCACGTCGTAGATGGCGCTGAGCTCGCTGCCACCGGTGGCACCGGCAACCTGAGCCTTCGCGGGATCGAGAGTCGTGACCGCGGAGTAGCCGCTGAAGGTCAGCGTGCCGCCCTTGGTGGGAGTGCCGGCGTCGGCCTGCTCGTTGACCATGCCGATCTTCAGCGAGGAACCGGAATCAGCGGATTCGCCGCCGCCGTTGCCCGTGCCGTTGTCGGCGCACGACGCCAGGAACATACTTGCGGTGATCGCCAGCGCAGCCGCAGCCAATCTGCGACTTCCGCGGCGGGAACTACGACTCATTCGAATGCCTCCAAGGCGGGGTAAGACCATGACGTGATGTTGAACACGAAACAGTCTGTGATGGGAGGCACAGAAAATTGGATCGAGTCTCGCTCAGTGGAATCGGTTAAGTTGCAGGCCTCAACGGTCGGGTAAACCGACCCTGGCCAGCGAATACCCTCACCGAGATCAGACCAGCCGGTCTAGTCCAGATCTAGTCGCGATCCAGCGTCGCTTCCTCGAGATCGAGCTCTCGAAGTACCTTTCGGAGCACTTCGTCGTCGATCCGGCCGGCATCGCGCTCGGCGATGAAGACACCTCGCTCGGCATCGATCATCTCGAGGCGCAGCGAGCGGAAGGCATTCGACGGGCTCTCCCCCAGATCCTCGTCGCTGCGTCCCAGTCGCTCCCAGGCCGAGTTCGCCCGGTGGGTGTTCCAGCTTCGCAAGATGTCTGCGGCCCGATTGCGGACCTGTGGAACGTCGTCGGCGTCGGCTCCGACCAACTCGTCCAGACGCGCCGCAGCAGCCCGCGCAGCCTTGTCCTGTGCTGCCGCCTCAGCGCGCGCGTCGGACTGCGCTTCGTTGCCCTGCACGCCGAGGACTCGGATGACCCACGGCAACGTCAGACCGTGCAGCAGTAGCGTGCCGACCACAACGACAAATGTCAGGAAGAGAATCAGCGAACGCCCGGGGAAGTCTTCGCCACTGTTGACCGTCAACGGAATCGCGAAGGCAGCCGCCAGTGACACGACCCCTCGCATACCGGCCCACGACACGACGAACACTGCCCGAGCCGAAATCTCCGGCTCCCTCGCTCGGATGCGAGGAGACAGCCAGCGCGGTAAATACGTGAACGGGAACACCCAGGCGATCCGCACCACCACCACGGTCACGAGCACGGCAACCGACGCCCAGACGACGATCGAGGTGCTGTACCCCTGCAATCCGTTGACGACGCTGGGCAATTGGAGACCGATCAACAGGAAGACGAACGACTCCAGAATCCGGTCTAGTCCAGATCTAGTCGCGATCCAGCGTCGCTTCCTCGAGATCGAGCTCTCGAAGTACCTTTCGGAGCACTTCGTCGTCGATCCGGCCGGCATCGCGCTCGGCGATGAAGACACCTCGCTCGGCATCGATCATCTCGAGGCGCAGCGAGCGGAAGGCATTCGACGGGCTCTCCCCCAGATCCTCGTCGCTGCGTCCCAGTCGCTCCCAGGCCGAGTTCGCCCGGTGGGTGTTCCAGCTTCGCAAGATGTCTGCGGCCCGATTGCGGACCTGTGGAACGTCGTCGGCGTCGGCTCCGACCAACTCGTCCAGACGCGCCGCAGCAGCCCGCGCAGCCTTGTCCTGTGCTGCCGCCTCAGCGCGCGCGTCGGACTGCGCTTCGTTGCCCTGCACGCCGAGGACTCGGATGACCCACGGCAACGTCAGACCGTGCAGCAGTAGCGTGCCGACCACAACGACAAATGTCAGGAAGAGAATCAGCGAACGCCCGGGGAAGTCTTCGCCACTGTTGACCGTCAACGGAATCGCGAAGGCAGCCGCCAGTGACACGACCCCTCGCATACCGGCCCACGACACGACGAACACTGCCCGAGCCGAAATCTCCGGCTCCCTCGCTCGGATGCGAGGAGACAGCCAGCGCGGTAAATACGTGAACGGGAACACCCAGGCGATCCGCACCACCACCACGGTCACGAGCACGGCAACCGACGCCCAGACGACGATCGAGGTGCTGTACCCCTGCAATCCGTTGACGACGCTGGGCAATTGGAGACCGATCAACAGGAAGACGAACGACTCCAGAATCAGGTCGACGGCCTTCCACACTGCCGTGTCCTGCAAACGCGTCGCATAGCTCGCACGGGTGGAGCGCTGGCCGAGGAACAATCCGGCCACGACGACGGCGATGACGCCCGACGCGTGGACCTCCTCCGCAGCCAGGTAGGTGAAGAAGGGCACCACCAGTCCGATTCCGCTCTCCATCACCGGATCCTGGAGCTTGCCGCGAACCTTCGAGATGACAAACCCCACCGCGAGGCCGATCACCGTTCCACCGACCGCCGCGACGAGGAAGGTCTCGAAACCGCCGATCAGCGTCGCACCCGTACCGACGGCGGCCGCGAGAGCGACCTTGTACGCCGTCAGAGCGGTGGCGTCGTTGAGCAGGCTCTCGCCGCCCAGCAGTGTCATGATTCGGCGCGGCAGGCCGAGCTTGCGTCCGATTGCGCTCGCGGACACCGCGTCCGGCGGCGCCACGATCGCGCCGAGAACCAGAGCAGCCGCTATCGAGAACTCCGGCACGATCAGGTAGGCGACAAAGCCCACCGCGGCCGTCGTCGCCAGGGGAAGCCCCACCGCGAGAAATCCGATCGGACGCAGATTCGAGCGCAAAGCCAGGTATGAACTGTCCAGTGCTGCCGAGTACAGAAGTGGAGGCAACACGACGAACAGGACGAGGTCGGGATCGAGTTCCAATTCCGGAACACCCGGTATCTGACAGGCGATCAAACCGACCAGGACAAGGATCAGCGGCGAAGACAGCCCGAACCTTCGCGCGACCGCCGCCACCAGCAACGCCGCTACTACAACCCCCAGTAATATGCCGTTCACCCTGGCAGCATGCAGTATGGAAGGCGATGAAGAAAATCCTGAAGCGAGCAGCAGCTCGCACACAGCAGCCCGCACCCGCTACGAGCGGTTGCGAGGAACTAACCAATGCGCCCGAAACGGACCCGGCGGCGCTGACGCCCGGCGTCTGCCAGGAGTGCGCCGAGTTGGGTGAGGATAACTGGTCTCACCTGCGCATGTGCCTGTCCTGCGGCCACGTCGGATGCTGCGATTCCAGCCCTCATCAGCACGCCACCAATCACTACCGCGAAACCGGGCACCCGGTCATGCGCTCGCACGAGCCCGGCGAATCCTGGCGCTGGTGCTACGTCCACGATCTGATGGATTGATCGCTCTCGACACGCAGTGCACTGCGCATTGTGCCCACCTGTTGCGGCACACAGCCCTCGGTGTTGCGCACATCGCTCAATCCAGTGGATAGCTATTGCCCAATCTGTATGCCGATGATGGACTTTGACGCAGAATCTGCACAACAGATCGACAGGTGCGGCTGGACTTTGCCGCACCGAACGGTTCGGCCTCAGGAAGTCCTGCCAAACATCACAACCACATCGTCGGCCCCACGATCTGGGGTACAGGCGGTGCGGTGATCGATGTCCACTACTGAAGGCAGGACCGGCCGTGAACAGCCCCAGCACCAACAAGAACGCTCCCGAGTCACTGGCGGAGATCGAGAAGCGCGTTCTGTGGTTGTCGACCGCGATGATCCATCACGCCAACCGTGTTCGGCCGAATCCCAGCGGGCTCAAGGTCGGCGGCCATCAGGCCTCGTGCGCGTCGATGGTCTCGATCATGACGTCGCTGTGGTTCGGCCAACTTCGTTCCGGCGACCGGGTTTCCGTCAAGCCGCACGCGGCTCCGGTGCTGCACGGCATCAATTATCTGCTCGGTGAACTCGACGAGTCCTACCTGACGACTCTGCGCGAGTTCGGGGGCCTGCAAAGCTACCCGAGTCGATCAAAAGATCCTGATCCGGTGGATTATTCGACCGGATCGGTGGGAATCGGTGCGACGGCTCCCATCTGGGGCGCCATTGCACGTCGGTACGTCGACGCCTCCCTCGGCGGCGCCGGAACCGGGCGCCAGTACTCCCTCGTCGGTGACGCCGAACTCGACGAGGGCGCTGTGTGGGAAGCAGTTCTCGATCATTCGGTTGCCGAACTGGGTGAGATCGTGTGGATAGTCGACCTCAACCGCCAATCACTCGACCGGGTGGTGCCGAACATCGCGGCAACTCGCCTGGAACGCATGTTCTCGGGTGCCGGCTGGCAGGTCATCACCGTGAAGTTCGGCGCTTTGCTGGAATCACTGTTCACCCGGCCCGGCGGCACCGCGCTGCGCGAACGAATCCTGGACATGCCGAATCCGGAGTACCAGCGTCTGCTGCGATGCACGGCCGACGAGGTACGTCTGAGACTGCCCGGCGACGCGGCGGACTCCGACGCGATCACGGCGCTGATCAACGACCTCGACGACGCCACGGTGCTCGAAGCCATCCGCAATCTCGGTGGCCACGACCTCGACGCTCTGCGAGAGGCCTACGCGCAGATCGACGACACCCGCCCCACCGTGATCATCGCGTACACGATCAAGGGCCGAGGCCTGCCGACGCAGGGCCACCCGCAGAACCATTCGTCGCTGCTCACCACCGAGCAGTACGAGCACCTGGCGGCGGAACTCGGCATGGATCCGTCGAAGCCGTGGGAACGGTTCGACGCCGACAGCCCATCGGGCCGTATCTGCGCCGAAACCGCTGGGCGCCTGGCCCGCCCGAAGGTGGAGCACCTGGTGCCGCCGGCAGTTCCGAAAGACATCGGCCGTACGCCCTCCGGCACGTCCACCACTCAGGCAGCACTCGGCCGGGTACTACTCGACCTCAGCCGCGAAGCGCCGGACGCCGCGAAACGTGTTGTCACACTGAGCCCGGACGTCAGTTCCACCACGAACCTGGCGGGGTGGCTGAACAAGGTCGGGGTGTGGTCCCCCAACGAGCGGCACAACTGGTTTGCCGACGACGCCGAAACGATCATGCACTGGCGTGAGAAGCCCACCGGTCAGCACATGGAACTCGGTATTGCCGAGACCAACCTGGTCGGACTGATGGGCGAACTCGGCGCGACGTGGAGTCGTTGGGGCCAGCCGCTCTTCCCCATCGGCGTGATGTACGACCCCTTCATCGAGCGGGCTCTCGAACCGTGGTCGTACGGCATCTACGCCGGCGGACAGTCGATCATGGTCGGCACTCCGTCGGGCGTCACCTTGGCTGCCGAAGGTGGTGCGCACCAGTCGATCAAGACCCCGTCCATCGGTCTCGAACAGCCGGGATGCGTCAGTTTCGAACCGGCGTTTGCCGTCGACGTCGAGTGGACGCTCCTCGACAGCATCGGACGCCTGGGCCGACCGGACGGCAGCTCGTCGTACCTGCGTCTGTCGACCCGTCCGGTCGATCAGGCCCTGGCCGCAGTACCGACCGATCCGGCTGCGCGAGAACGCCGTCGACGTCAGGTGGTCGCCGGGGCATACACACTGCGACACAATCCTGATCCTGCCGTCACTCTGGTCGGTATGGGTGCCACTGTCACCGAAACACTGGTTGCAGCCGAAAGACTCGGCGAGCAAGGCATTTCCGCCGACGTGGTGTGCGTGACCAGCCCGGGCT
Source organism: Rhodococcus sp. NPDC059969 (assembly GCF_042738325.1). Taxonomy (NCBI): domain Bacteria; kingdom Bacillati; phylum Actinomycetota; class Actinomycetes; order Mycobacteriales; family Nocardiaceae; genus Rhodococcus; species Rhodococcus sp. NPDC059969. Next base: position 512,586 of record NZ_JBHWUF010000001.1, read on the forward strand.
TGCTCTTCGAAGCACTCCAGTCTCGGCGTGGCCTCGCGGACGGCCCGTCGTGGATCCTGGATCAGGTCTTTCCGAGTAGCCGATCCGCGCCGATGGTGACCGTTCTCGACGGTCACCCGCACACCCTCGCGTTCCTGACGGGAATCAACAACGTCCCGGGCGCTGCGCTCGGGGTGAGCCGGTTCGGTCAGGTCGGTTCGCTCGAGGACGTCTACCGGTACCACGGCCTCGACTCCGACAGCATCGTCCGCGCCGCCCTCGATCTCACTTCTTGATCACTCTGTTGCCGAGAAGCGTCCCGGCGGGGACGCTTCTCGGGTCTGGTCAGTTCTTCAGTTCTTCAGAGGCCTTCAGTTCTTCCAGGCCTTGTCGAAGAACATGATTCCGTCGAGGCTCTGCTGAATGCCGTGGACGTTCTGTCCCCACACACCGAGCCAGGGGGTGTTGCCGTAAACCTGCCACGGCACAACCTCGTTGGCGCGCTCCTGAATCTTGGCGAGCACCTCGATCTTCGCGTCGTTCGACGTCGCGACACCCAACTGGTCGAGCAGCGTATCCATCTCGGGGTCGGAGAAGCTCGTGGCGTTGTTCCGTCCACCCGACTTGAGATTCGAGTACAGACGCTCGAACGGATCGGCTTCCGCGAGGCTGGCGGAACCTGTTGCCATGTCGAAGTCGCGGTCGGCGTACAAACGCTTGACGACGTCGGCAACCGAGTTGACGTACTCGATCTGGAAATCGAATCCGACGGCGTTGGCCATCGACTGCAGTGCGAGAGCCATCGCCTGCGCCGAATTCTCCTGCAGCGTCAGGTATGTGATCTTGCCGTCGTAACCGTCGGCCTTGGCCTCGTCGAGAAGCTGCTTCGCCTTGGCGGTGTCGACGCCGATCGGAGCGACGTCGTTGTGCCAGCGGGAGGTGTCCTGGAAGATGACCTGTCCGGGCAGACCCTTGCCCTCGTTGAGTCGGTTGTCGAGTGCGACGGGATCGGTTGCGAGTGCCAATGCCTGACGGATGCGCACGTCGGCACCGGGACGACCGGGTGCCGTGTTGACCAGCGACAGGTAGGACAGCGACGGAATGTCGACGAAGCCCGGGTAGCCGGAGTCGATCAGATCCAGCACGTTCGGTAGCGAACGCATGTACGCGACGTCCGTGCCGCCGCTCTTGAGCGATTCGGTGGTGGACTGCGAACCGACGATGCTGATCAACCGCAGCTTGTCCACGTTCGGGGCGCCGTCGAAGTAGTCCTCCCGAGCGTCGAGGATCAATTCCTCGTTGGGAGCGAACTTCTCGAGGGTGAACGCACCCGCGCCGATCGGGGTGAACTGATCACCTTGCTGGGCACTCGGCGCGACGATCATGCCGGGGCCCGTCGAGAGCAGTGACTCGATACCGGTCCACGGGTCGACGAGATTGAAGACGACCGTCGACGGATCCGGAGTGTCTACCGACGCGACCTTCGACGCGTACAGACTCGACTGCGGTCCCTTGTTGGTGACGTAGCGATTGAGGCTCGCCGAGACGGCCGCCGAATCCACCGGCGTCCCGTCGCTGAACTTCACACCGTCGCGCAGTTCGAGGGTCCACGTCTTGAAGTCCGAACTCGGCTCCATCGACGCTGCGAGCTTCGGAACGAATTCCTTGGATGCCGGGTCGTACCGCAGGAGCGTGTCGTAGATGGCGCCCAACTCCGAACCGGCGACCGAACCGGCGATCTGAGTCTTCGCCGGATCGAGATTGGTGACGGCTGAGTACCCGCTGAACGTGAGGGTGCCGCCCTTGACCGCGTCACCCTCGCCGGACTGCTCGTTGACCGGGCCGATGGACAACCCCGAACCGGAATCCGGTGCGTCGCCGCTCCCACCCCCGTTCCCGCTGTCAGCGCACGACGAGACGAACAGGCCGGCGGAGACTGCCAGCGCGACGGCGGCAACCTTGCGGTGACCGCGCCGAGAACTGCGACTCATTCAAAACCTCCAGGTCAGAAACTGTGATGTGAAGCATTGTTGAGACAGTTTGTGACTTAAGGCACAGGTATTAGTCGCAGGTCCCGCTCAGTGGAATGAAGCGCGACGATTGGTCAGTTTTCCAGCGACATTCGCAGGTCAGGCCCTTAGCGAAGGTCAGGAATTCATTCTGATTCAGGCGCCTTTCAACGGGTGGATCGCCGGAGCACCGTCGAGGAGCGGACCGGCAGCGGCCAGTGCAGCCTGCAGATGGGGGGACTGCATATGAGCGTCCAACTCCTCCTGCCCGCGCCAAGTTTCGATCGTGACGAAGGTACCGGGCGCAGCCGCTGACTCGAACAGTTCGTACGACACACAGCCGTCCTCGGACCGACTCGCCTCCGCGAGAGTGGTCAGAGCCGATCGGACGTCGTCCTCGGAACCGGACTTGGCCGGGATGGTTGCAACTACACGAAGCTCGCTCATCGGATACCTTTCGCAGAGGGGAAGTCAGCTAGAGACACACGCCACAAACGTACACACGAAAAGGGCAACCAATGGGGCTACTGAAGGACGTCACCGGCTGGCGACGCGGAACGAAGTTGCAGCGTCGACTGCGCGATCTCACCGGCACGCTGGTGGTGATCACCGGTGCGGGCAGCGGCATCGGGCGTGAAACGGCCCTCGCCTTCGCCGCCCAGGGAGCTATCGTCGTGGTCTCCGACATCAATCTCGAAAGCGCGCAGGACACTGCGGCACTTGTAAACATCCCTTCGCAAGCCGGCGGCGCCGAAGCAGTGTTCGGTGGCGGTGCCCACGCCTATCAGGTGGACGTGTCCGACGAACAGGCCGTGATTCGTTTCGCGGAGACGGTCGCAGCACATCACGGCGTACCGGACATCGTCGTCAACAACGCCGGAATCGGGTTCTCGGGAACTTTCGCCGACACCGAGCAGCGCCAGTTCGAACGCGTTATGGACATCAACTTCTGGGGAGTTGTCTACGGCTGCCGGGCATTCACCCCGATGATGATCGACCGGGGAACAGGTGGGCACGTCGTCAACCTGTCCTCGGCCGCCGCGTACACGCCGCAGAAGGCGCTCACTGCGTATTCGACCAGCAAGGCAGCGGTATTCATGCTCTCGGATTGCCTACGGGCAGAGCTGCTTCCACACGGCATCGGCGTCAGCACCATCTGCCCCGGCCTCGTTCACACGAACATCCTCAAGACCACCGAGTTCGCCGGGACCACCGCCGAGGAGCAGCTCGAGAACCAGACCAAGGTCGACAACTTCTACCGCAAACGAAACTTCACGCCTGATCGAGTCGCCAGCGCCATCGTGAAAGCAGTTCGTACGAACAAAGCCGTCGTACCCGTCACCGTCGAAGCCAAGCTCGGACGCACGATCAGCCGGTTGTCTCCCGGATCGATGCGCGTCGGAGCTCGGTTCGAGATCTAGCTCAGCTGCCGAAGCTCAGGCTGCCCGTGAAACCCTGCTGCACATCGGCTTCCGAACGGGGAAGAACCTCGTAGGTGCTGGCGTACTGACCACTGAAACCGGTGACGGTGATCGGGCGTCCCACCGCAATGGCGTCGACATCGATTCCGGTCTGGGTGTTGACGAAGATGACGGTGTTTCCCTCGATGCCCGAGACCAGGATCTTGTGGCCGTACGGCAGATCGTCGACGACGGGTCCGCTCACGATTCCGGACACCGTCACGAGGCGCCCTTCGCTGGCCTCACCGATTGCATTGAGTGGCAATCGCGCCGGGCTGATCTGGGTGGCTGTACCGATTACCTCGACGGCAGTGGGGCGGACGACGAGCAGGCCCTCCTGATCCGCGAGGACTCCGGTGACCCGAACCTGATCGCCGAGATCAATCCCGGAGTTGTTCGGATCACTGATGTAGATGCCGGAATTGCCGCTCTGGAGACCAAAGCCCTTGTCGTAGAAACTGGATTCGAACACTCCCGACGGTGTGGTTGCGGTTCCCACGACGGTGACCGTCGTTCCGATGGCCTGAGTGCGCGCCACCGCGATGGAGTCCGCGGACACCTCACCGACAACTGCCGCCGGCTCCGCTGTTGCTGCAGTGCCGACAAACATGGCGGCTGCGGCCGCCACTGCCAGTGCCGTCACACCCCGACGCAGGACCGGACTGGCAAGAACGCTGTCTCGAAACATGTTTGAGGACTCCCCTGTGATTTCGTGGCCGCGCAGGTCCTCCTGATGGAGTCCGCCTTCGCCCACCCTGAGGCACAGGTTATTACAGGTCGGACGCCGCAGCGGTGGTGACATTCCGTCACCACCGCTGCTTCAAGGCATCCAGGTTTTCAGGAACCGGAGCTTCCGGACGAACCGCTCGAGCCACTGGATCCGCTGGAACCTGTTCCGCCGCCGAGATCGTCGAGAGGATCGCTACCGGTGAGCCCACCCGGGTACAGGTAGGCGTCGGAGATCGTGCTGAGCGAGGTTCCGGACGTGGCCGGTACCTTTGCTCGCCAGTTGACGATCGGATTCAGCACTCCGAACGGTCCGCAGCCACTGGCGGCGGGGAGCGCGAAGCCGGTGGCCTCGTTCCCAACCGGGCTCACCTTCAGCGCAGTCGACGGCAGCACCGTGTAGGTCGGTACCACCGACGGGTCAGGCGCGAGACGGAGATTCACCGGCGCAGCCGCGGAGCCCAGGTAGCAGTTGTCACCGAGGAACGCGTTGTTGATCTTCATCCGCACCGGGATGCTCAGATCCATGTCGGTGATGATGCCGTTGAGGATCGGGGCAGCGGTCGCCTCCACCTCGGCGGTGACTGCGGCGAGGCCGAACAGATTGCCGAACGGCAGGTCGATTCCGAGAACTCCACCCGGAACGGTCAACGGCTTGGAGTAAACACCGTTATGTCCGTCGTCGCGAGGGAGTAGAACGGTGGACTCACCTTCACCGGAGCCGGCCTCGGCGGCGATAATCATGTCGCCTTTTCCGATCGGGAGGTTGAAGCCGTTGTTGTCGAAGGTTCCGCTCTGAACCACAACCGACACACAGGATTCGGCAGCAGCCGGACACACTGCGGCACCGGGTACCGAATTGTCGACCGGATCCTGAGCCGAGGCCATCGGCGCCGCGAACGCGAGGACCGCACCTGCGGTACCTGCAATAACGGCCACGCGCGTGCCGAGACGTCTGTTGCCGTTCTTGTGAGATTTCTGCACTGATTTCTCCCTGCCGTTTATGTGATGGGGGACGAAACTCGCAGTCATTGCTTGTGTTTCGACCGCCGCCGACAAGGTCTTGCGGTGTGCTCCTACTCACAAGTAACAACTGAACAGATGTATATCACAGGACTTCGACTTAAAAACAGGGCAAAAGGGAGTTTCCTTAAAACGGACAAACTAAGCGGTACGGTGTGTAACACTCACGGGTGATGAACACGAACAGACTGGTCCTCTGCGTCGCGGCAGCGGGCCTACTCCTCAGCGGCTGCAGCAGCCAATCCGACAGCGATGCAGCGGAATCCACATCTGCTGCTACCAGTACCACGGTGGCGGCGACGTCGAGTTCGACTGCTCCGAGTACGCTCTCCGAGCTGCCGACCAGCCCGCTCGCCGTTACTCCGGAAGCCGCGCCGAGCGTCGTCGAATCGACGCCGCCACCGGTAGCACCGCCGGCAAAAGTAGCGCCACCGGCAAACGCACCGATCGACGCCCGGTCACCGGAAGAGATCGTCGCGAACGCCGGTGAGAAGGGGCAGCGGTACATCGCCGCTCTGCGTCTGGCCGGGATCCCGCCCGCCGGAATGGATTCCGCAGAGATCCTTTACGCCGACGGCACCTGTAAGGCTCTTGCAGACGGCATGCCTCGGTCCGAGGTGCTGGCGGAGTTCAACTCCGTGGGCGAGGTGTACTCGCAGATCACGCCGATGTCCTCGCAGCGCATCGCCGAGATCTACGTCGACACCGCGCAGCAGACGTACTGCTGATCAGGCCTTGCCGGCCAACCAGCCGTGCAGCCAGGATGTAGCCGAATTGCCCGCGCCGTCAACGACGTAACGCGTGTAGTCGGTGTGGACTTGCGAGCCGTAGAAGTCGACCAACTGATCGACGCGTCGCGAATTCGCGCCCGGATCGAGCTGAGCGATCAGGGCGGGGAGACCGCCAGCGGTCACCAGATCATTGACGATCACGGCGGCCTCGTCGCGCAGCGCCAGCGCACTTGCGGGAGTGGGATCGGACGCCTGAGCCATGAATCCGGCCAGACGCATCACAAAATCGTCCTTGGGCGTCGAGCAGTACAGGTCACCGACGGCGCACAGCGTCACCGTTTTGCCTGATAGCCAACCGAATCCACCGATGCGCGGGCCACTGGCACCGTTACCGCCGACAGCGGGTCCGATCAGGACGTCGGACTCGGAACGGCGGGGATCGGACAGCAGGCCGACGCCCTCCACGCGAGTCGGGGGAACAACGCCGATGCCGGTTCCGATCTCGGCGGCGAGATCGCCTGCCGCGTCGGCACCCTGGCTGTATCCGACGATGGCGAAGCGAGTGTCACCGCACGAGGCGGCCATGGCGCCGATCATGCCGCGGGCATTGTCGACAGCCTGCTGCTTCGACCTGGCGTAGACGTTGGACTCCCAGGGGAACGCCGTCGCCGAGTAGGTGACGTAGTCGGTGCGCACCGAGTCCGGAAGCCCGTTGGTCACCGGGGCGAGCATGCCGGCGCCGGGCCTGGTGCCCGAGGGCTCCCACGTTCCTGGGATGGCCACGACGTAGAGGCTGGGGCAGGGATCAGCCGACGCCACGGGAGCACTGACAACCGGTACCACTACTGCCGCAGCAAGTGCCGACAACACCGCAACGAGACGCCTCGCACGCATGAAACTCCCCTGATTTACCTGAAACAACCCTTACACCACTGTCGATGCTCAGGAATCATACTGCCTGGGCGGTATGTCTGTCCGATGCACGATTGATGAAGGTTTGTTACAGATCGTACGAATTACGGGCAGAAACAAGTCCGCACCCCACCGTTGCGGTGGAGTGCGGACTTGTAAGAGCCTCTAGCGCTGCGGAGCCGCTGTCGGGTGGATCGGTGACGGAAGGGCCGTGACACCCTCGAGGTAGGTGTCCACAGCCGCTGCTGCGGAACGTCCCTCGGCGATGGCCCAGACGATCAGGGACTGACCGCGGCCCATGTCGCCGGCCACGAACACGCCGTCGACGTTGGTGTTCCACTTCGACGTGCGGGCGACGTTGCCACGCTCGTTCAAGTCGACACCGAGATCGGTGAGCAGACCCGGCTTCTCGGGACCGACGAAGCCCATGGCCAGGAGCACGAGATCGGCTTCGAGCTCGAAGTCCGAGCCCTCGACCTTCTCGAAGCGACCCGACTTCATCTCGACCTCGTGAGCCTTGAGTCCGGTGACCTTGCCGTTTTCACCGACGAAGTTCTCGGTGTTGACGGAGAACAGACGCTCGCCGCCCTCCTCGTGAGCCGAAGCCACGCGGAACATGAGCGGATACGTCGGCCACGGAGTCTGCTCGGCGCGAGTCTCCGGCGGACGCGGCATGATCTCGAACTGGTGGACGCTGGCTGCGCCCTGGCGGTGCGAGGTGCCGAGGCAGTCGGCTCCGGTGTCGCCGCCGCCGATGATGACAACCTTCTTGCCCTCAGCGGTGATGGTGGGAGCGTCGAGGTCACCCAACTGCACGCGGTTGGCGATCGGCAGGAACTCCATCGCCTGGTGGATGCCGTCCAGCTCGCGGCCCGGGATCGGCAGATCGCGAGCAGCGGTGGCGCCGCCGGCCAGAACCACTGCGTCGAACTGCTCGCGCAGCTCGTCCGCGGTGATGTCCACGCCGACATTGACGTTCGTCTTGAAGACGGTGCCTTCGGCTTCCATCTGCTCGAGACGGCGGTCGATGTGCCGCTTCTCCATCTTGAACTCGGGGATGCCGTAGCGCAGCAGGCCGCCGATGCGGTCTGCCCGCTCGAAGACCGTCACTGCGTGACCGGCGCGGGTCAGCTGCTGCGCTGCAGCCAGACCAGCCGGACCACTGCCGACAACTGCGACCCTCTTGTTGGTGGCGTGCGCGGCGCGAACCGGCTTGACCCACCCTTCGTCGAAGGCCTTGTCGATGATCTCGACCTCGACCTGCTTGATGGTGACCGGATCCTGGTTGATGCCCAGGACACAGGACGCCTCACAGGGTGCGGGGCACAGACGACCGGTGAACTCCGGGAAGTTGTTGGTCGCGTGCAGACGCTCGATGGCGTCGTGCCAGTGGTCCTTGTAGACCAGGTCGTTCCACTCGGGAATCAAGTTTCCGAGAGGGCAACCGTTGTGGCAGAAAGGAATTCCACAGTCCATGCAACGGCTGGCCTGGGTCTTGAGGGTTTCCTTCGGGAACTCCTCGTAGACCTCTTTCCAGTCGAGCAGGCGCAACGGCACCGGCCGGCGAACCGGAAGTTCGCGCGACGTGTGCTTCAGGAAGCCGCTTGGATCACCCACGAGCTGCCTCCATAACTGCCTCGTCCACGTTCTTGCCATCCTTCTCTGCGGCCGCGATGGCCAAAAGAACCTTCTTGTAGTCGCGGGGCATCACCTTTGCGAAGTGACCCACCTGCTGCGACCAGTCAGCGAGGATGCGTGTGGCAACCTCGGAGCCGGTTTCGTCGCGATGACGTTCGATAGCGCCCTTCAACCAGGTGAAGTCGTCGCCCGAAAGATCCTCGAGGTCCACCAGTTCGGTGTTGAGGTTCTTCTCGAATGCCTTGTCGGGGTTGTAGATGTACGCGACGCCACCGGACATGCCGGCGCCGAAGTTACGTCCGGTGGCTCCGAGGATGACCACCTTTCCACCCGTCATGTACTCGCAACCATGATCGCCCACACCCTCGACGACGGCAGTGGCGCCGGAGTTACGGACTGCGAAGCGTTCGCCGACGACACCGCGAAGCAGAGCCTCGCCACTGGTGGCGCCGAACAGGATGACGTTGCCACCGATGATGTTGTCCTCGGCGACAAAGCCTTCCGCTGCATCGAGCGGCGGGCGTACGACGATGCGTCCACCCGAGAGGCCCTTGCCGACGAAGTCGTTGGCGTCGCCGTGCAGGCGCAGGGTCATACCGCTGGGCACGAAAGCACCGAAGCTGTTACCGGCGGAACCGGTGAACGTGATGTCGATGGTGCCCTCGGGCAAGCCCTCTCCACCGAACGCCTTGGTGACCTCGTGGCCGAGCATGGTGCCGACGGTGCGGTTGACGTTGGTGATCGCGGACTCGAAGGAGACCGCCTCACCCTTGTCGAGTGCGTTGCGGGCCGAGACGATCAGCTGCTGATCGAGCGCCTTGTCGAGACCGTGATCCTGCGTGCCGGTGCAGTGGACGTCCTGGTCCATGAACGCGGACTCGACCTGGGTGAGGATCGGCGACAGATCGAGATTGCCTGCCTTGCTTCCCTTCCAGTGTTCGAGGGCGCGCTTGGTGTCCAGCATGTCGACCTGGCCGACCGCTTCGAGCAGCGTGCGGAAACCGAGTTCCGCGAGAAGCTCGCGAACCTCTTCGGCGATGAACATGAAGAAGTTCTCGACGAATTCCGGCTTGCCACTGAAACGCTGACGCAGCAACGGGTTCTGCGTCGCGACACCGACGGGGCAGGTGTCGAGATGGCAGACGCGCATCATGATGCAGCCCGAGACCACCAGCGGTGCGGTGGCGAAACCGAACTCCTCGCCGCCGAGCAGGGCAGCAACGACGACGTCGCGACCCGTCTTGAGCTGGCCGTCGACCTGCACGACGATGCGGTCACGAAGACCGTTGAGCAGCAACGTCTGCTGGGTCTCGGCGAGGCCGAGCTCCCACGGTGCGCCCGCGTGCTTGACGGAGGTCAGCGGGGTGGCACCGGTGCCACCGTCGTGACCGGAGATCAGAACGACGTCGGCATGTGCCTTGGAGACACCGGCAGCGACGGTTCCGACGCCGACCTCGGAGACCAGCTTCACGTGGATGCGGGCCTGCGGGTTGGCGTTCTTCAGGTCGTGGATCAGCTGAGCGAGATCCTCGATCGAGTAGATGTCGTGGTGCGGCGGCGGCGAAATCAGGCCGACGCCAGGTGTGGAGTGCCGAACCTCGGCCACCCACGGGTACACCTTGTGAGCCGGAAGCTGGCCGCCCTCACCGGGCTTGGCTCCCTGCGCCATCTTGATCTGAATGTCGGTGCAATTGCTCAGGTAGTGCGAGGTGACACCGAAGCGTCCCGACGCGACCTGCTTGATGGCACTGCGACGCAGATCGCCGTTCTCGTCCGGCGTGAAGCGCGACGGGTTCTCGCCGCCCTCACCGGAATTGGAGCGAGCGCCCAGACGGTTCATCGCGATCGCGAGAGTCTCGTGAGCCTCGGCCGAGATGGAGCCGTAGCTCATCGCACCCGTCGAGAAACGCTTGACGATCTCGCTCGCCGGCTCGACCTCGTCGATCGAGATCGACGGCCGCTTGCCGATGTTGAAGTCGAACAGACCACGCAGAGCGGCAAGGCGCTCCGACTGGTCGTTGACCAAGGTCGTGTACTCCTTGAACACCTCGTACTGGCCTGTGCGAGTTGCGTGCTGGAGCTTGAAGACCGTGTCCGGGTTGAACAGGTGGTACTCGCCTTCACGACGCCACTGGTACTCGCCGCCGACCTCGAGCTCGCGGTGAGCGCGCTCTTCGGGGCGATCGAGGTATGCAACGGCGTGACGTGCCTGGACGTCGGCTGCGATCTGGTCGAGGCCGATGCCACCGAGCTGCGACTGCAGACCGGTGAAGTACTCGTCCGTCAGCTCCTGTGAGAGACCGATGACCTGGAACAGCTGAGCACCGGTGTACGACGCGAGCGTCGAGATACCCATCTTGGACATCACCTTCAGGACACCCTTGCCGGCTGCCTTGATGTAGTTCGCGATGCCCTTCTCAAGGGTCAGACCCTCGAGCTCACCGTTCTGTAGGAACTCGTCAATGGTCTCGAAAGCCATGTACGGGTTGACCGCTGCGGCACCGAAGCCGATGAGGAGCGCCATGTGGTGCACCTCGCGGGCGTCGCCGGCCTCGACGATGAGGCCGACCTTGGTGCGCGACTTCTCACGAACCAGGTGGTGGTGCACAGCCGAGGTGAGGAGCAGCGACGGGATCGGCGCGTAGTCCTCGGTGGACTCACGGTCCGAGAGCACGATGATGCGTGCGCCACCCTCGATTGCCTGCGAGACCTGGTACTTGATGCCCTCGAGCGCACGACGGATACCGTCGCCGCCTTCCTTGACCGGGTACAGGCCGCGGATCACGACACTGCGGAAGCCAGGGAATTCGCCGTCGTCGTTGACGTGAACGAGCTTCGACAGATCGTCGTTGTGCAGGATCGGCTGCGGGAGCGCAATCTGCTTGCAGGAGTCCGCATTCGGGTGCAGCAGGTCGCCCTCGGGGCCGATGGTCGCGCCGAGGCTGGTGACAACCTCTTCACGAATCGCGTCGAGAGGCGGATTGGTGACCTGAGCGAAGAGCTGCGAGAAGTAGTCGAACAGCATCCGCGGACGTGACGAGAGCACGGCGATCGGAGTGTCGGTACCCATCGAGCCCAGTGCCTCGGCACCGGAGAGTGCCATCGGCTTGACCAGCAGGTTGACCTCTTCGCTGGTGAAACCGAAGAGCTGCTGACGCAGCACGACGCGCTCGTGCGACATGTACGTGTACGGGCGGTCCGGCAGGTCGTCCATGTGGATCAGACCTTCGTCGATCCACTGCTGGTACGGGTGCTCGGCAGCGAGTTCAGACTTCAGTTCGTCGTCGCTGATGACCCGGCCCTGCGCGGTGTCCACGAGGAACATGCGGCCCGGCTGGAGGCGGACCTTGCGGACCACGGTGGACGGATCGATCGGCAGGACGCCGACCTCCGACGCCATGACGACGAGGCCGTCTTCGGTGATCCACAGACGCGACGGACGCAGACCGTTGCGGTCCAGCACGGCGCCGATGACGGTGCCGTCGGTGAAGCACACCGACGCCGGTCCGTCCCAGGGCTCCATGAGAGCCGAGTGGTACTCGTAGAACGCCCGACGAGCGGGGTCCATGCTCTCGTGCTTCTCCCAGGCTTCCGGGATCATCATGAGAACTGCGTGGGGCAGGCTGCGGCCGGCGAGGTGCAGCATCTCGAGCACCTCGTCGAAACGAGCGGTGTCACTGGCGCCCTGGGTGCAGATCGGGAAGATCTTGTCCAGGTTCTCGCGGCCACCGAAGACGTCGCTGTCGATCAGGGACTCGCGAGCGCGCATCCAGTTCTCGTTGCCGGTGACGGTGTTGATCTCACCGTTGTGAGCGACCCGGCGGAACGGGTGCGCCAGCGGCCACGACGGGAACGTGTTGGTGGAGAAGCGCGAGTGGACCAGGCCCAGTGCGCTCTCGACACGATCGTCCTGCAGGTCGAGGTAGAAACCCTTGAGCTGCGGGGTGGTGAGCATGCCCTTGTAGACGAACGTCTGGCCGGACAGGCTGGGGAAGTACACGGTCTCGCTACCCGGGCCACCCTTGCCGGCGCCTTCGGAGCCGAGTTCGTGCTCGGTGCGCTTACGCACCACGTATGCACGACGCTCGAGATCCATGCCGGTGTACTTGTCACCCTCGGAGCCGATGAAGATCTGACGGAACGTCGGCATCGCGTCGCGCGCCAGTGCGCCCAGCGATGAGTCGTCGGTTCCGACCTCGCGCCAGCCGAGAACCTTCAGGCCCTCTTCGACGACGATCTTCTCGACTGCAGCAGCAGCCTCGTGTGCATCGGCGTCGCCCTGCGGGAGGAATGCGATACCGGTTGCGTACGCGCCTTCGGCGGGCAGCGCGAAGTCCACGACAGCTCGGAAGAACTTGTCGGGAACCTGCAGCAGAATGCCCGCACCGTCACCCGTGTTGGGTTCGGATCCGGCAGCGCCGCGATGCTCGAGGTTGACCAGAGCGGTGATCGCCTTTTCGACGATGTCCCTGCTGCGGCGACCATGCATGTCAACAACAAATGCGACTCCACAGGAGTCGTGCTCATTGGACGGGTGATAGAGGCCCTGGGGGCCTGGAAGTTGCTTCATACCCAGCCTTCGTATGCCATAAAGATGCACCGACGACCAGCAGCGCTGATGGCCATCAACTTGCAATGCAAGTCCTTCAAAGCACCGACACGACGATGTGTTCGGTACCACCGAAGTAGCCGCCCTGCGCAGACGCGATGGTGTGCGTTCTGGCACCCGGCGACGTGAGTCTTCGGTCGGTTGAAACTTTTGTGAGTCAACCGTGTAACGAAAACGATAATTCAGAACCCCGGCACGGGCGCAACTAAGGTAGCCCTATAATTGCTCTGAACTGCGGCGATGCAGGGAGCCAGAAGGCCCCTCGACAGATTTCGGAGCTGCGTCTGTGCAGAGAAGTTCCGATTCACAGGATACCGAATCCGCAGGAAACAGGCGCGACAGGCGATAAATGCAACAACTGGCCGCAGCGATAAGAATCAGCTGCGGCCAGTGCGCCTCGAACTGTAACAAAAGTTGATCGATCAACCAAGGTCTAGGCCTGAATTGTTTGCTCGCAGAATGCCATCGCTGTAATTTCCGTAGGCTCACCCTTGAGAAGACGGGCGGCGAAGAGCAAATGACAACAGCAGTAGTGGTGGGCAGTGGCCCCAACGGTCTCGCGGCGGCGATCGAACTCGCCCGCGCCGGAATCGACGTCCATGTCATCGAGGGTGCGGACAAGATCGGCGGCGGCACCCGCAGCAGCGAATACATAGTCGACGGACTCGTCCACGACGATTGCTCCGCCTTCCATCCCACAGCCTTGGCTTCTCCTTACTTCAAGGAACTCGACCGCGAATTCGGGCTCGCCGAGCATGGCCTGACGTGGCTGTGGCCCGAGATAGATCTGGTCCACCCACTCGACGGCGGCACCGCCGGGGTTCTGTGGCGCGATATCAACCGGACCGCTGAAGGATTGGGTGTCGACGGTAAGAGGTGGCTCGACGTCTTCGGATACCTGTCCGAGAACTTCGACGAGTTGGTGCAGGACGTTTTCAAGCCGATCGTGCACGTTCCGAAGCACCCGCTGATGCTCGCCCGTTTCGGGACGGGCGCTCTGCTTCCCGCGACGGGTTTCGCGCGGATGTTCAAGACCCCACAGGCGCGGGCGCTGTTCGGTGGCGTCGCGGCGCACATGTTCGGGCCGCTGAACCTCCCCCTGTCCAGTGCTGTCGCGTCGATGCTGACCGCGGCCGCCCACGCTAACGGTTGGCCTGTGGCGCAAGGTGGTTCAGGATCCATCGCCGCGGCGTTCGCGTCGATCCTGCGCAGCCTCGGTGGCACCATCGAAACCGGGAACTGGGTCACCAACTACTCCCAGATCGCCGACTACGACATCGTCATGCTCGACATCGCACCAGACGCGGCCGGTCGTCTGCTCGACGGTCGGCAGCCCGACCGCATTGCCCGGGCCTACCGCAAATTCCGCTACGGCACCGCCGCCTACAAGGTCGACTACGCCGTGCGTGGTGACTCCGACGGAAGCGTCGTGCCGTGGACGAATCCGCACGCCCGCAAGGCCGGCACCCTGCATCTGTCCGGCACGATTTCGGAAACTGCAGCTGTCGAACGCCAGACCGTGCAGGGTCAGATGCCGGACAAGCCCTTCATTCTGTTGGGCCAGCAGTTCTTGGCCGACCCTTCCCGTTCCGTCGGAGACATCCATCCCGTGTGGGCGTATGCGCATGTGCCGCATGGCTATCCGGGTGACGCCACCGATGCGGTCACGCGACAGATCGAGCGCTTTGCGCCGGGGTTCCGGGACCGGATCGTGGGCGTCCACGTGCGCAATGTGCCGCAGATGCAGGCGTACAACCCCAACTACGTGGGCGGCGATATCTCCGCGGGTGCGAACACTGCGCGGCAGATCATCGCGCGCCCCCGATTCGGACTCAACCCCTATGCCACCGGCGCCCCGGGCGTGTACCTCTGCTCGTCCGCGACTCCCCCGGGCGGCGGGGTCCACGGGATGGGTGGGTTCAATGCCGCGCGGGCGGCGCTGAAGGCGCGGGGTTGAGGCGTCCCCGATGGGGACGACATTTCGGACACACGTGGACCTTCGTCACTGTCCAAGGAAGACGGAGAACTTCTGTCGGATACGCCCGATACCCAATACGGGCCGTAATTCGAGCACGCCTGCGTTCCGGCCGCGCCTTTGAACAAGAGGTTGAACTGACCCTGTTGGCGCGCTGGCTGGGTCGCTCCGGATCGAGACCGGCGTAGCGACCGCTGGCGAGAAACTACTGGCATTGGCCCACATCGACGAATTGGAAACTCGCGATGCCATCGACATCAAGGTTTGTACGGAGCGAACTCCTGATCCTCGATGCGCTTCCCAGGTTCTCAGCTCGGTTCAACCCTGCCGTGTTTGCCGCCGAGTAATGGCTTCGCCGCGGTCCAGATGGATACGAAATTTCGCACCTTCACAATGATCGAATCGGATCAAGAAGTTAGAGCTGACCCTCCGACGCCATGGCCACTTGAATATTCAGGTGGAGGATGACCGCTCACCAACCGTGTCTGTCCATCTCTGCACGCTACCTCTGCGCGCTGACATGCGAACTGATCTGCAATCAACGGGGTTCGATCCTTCAATGCCGTCGGAAACCCCGGACGCCCCGCAGCAATTCGACGTTGATTGTCGACCCGGGTTTTCGACACACGACCCCTGCGCAATCGCCGCGGCTGACCAGATGCCGAATATCGATCTGTTTTCGACAAAAAGCATGCCTCTCGTATTGAGACCCACCCCTCCGAGACAAGTGGTTTGGAAGCGGAAAAAGGTACATCTAAGGCTGCATCCAGTCACCTGATTCCGTTCCAATCACCTAGAGTCTGACTGTGGAAAACGACCCCAACGCAGAAGCAGTATCTGACGAGCATTCAGCTCAATTCGACACCATCGTCATTAGCAATATGTTCGAGATATTCGTCGCACCTGAGGTACGTCGTCGTGGTCTCTCGATTGCTCCGCGAAGTGTCGATCAGTTTCTCGCCGAGTTGCCCTCGGGTGACCGGTCAGTGGAAGTACGACTAGGCGATGAGGCGCGCATGGCGGTGACCCTTGCTAAGGCCGAGGACGGACTTCAATATCTTGACCGCATCGAACCGATGGAGGGAGAGGTGCACTCTGATAGTGGATGGGTCTGTTATTTTCGAGCCGAGAACGGCGCAGGGATCCTCGGTTTCGATTTCCGGCGCAATCTCGAACAAGCCAGGAAACTACTGACCAAGGCCGAGGGTTTCCTAGCTGTCGCGGTGAGCAGCGGAAACGACACTCTCTCTCCTGCAATAGATCTCCTCTATTCATCTGCCGAACTCACCGTGCAGGCATTGATGTTGCTCCAGTCGGACACAAACCAAAGTCATAAGCACAGACGAGAGTGGCTTAGGCGGTGGACCGCAGCGCAAAACAGCCCGGCTGACCACGCCCAGGTACTCGACAATCTCGCATCTCTGAGGGCGCCGGCGCGATACGAACCGAATGAACCAAAGCTCAAGCCCGGGCGTTTTCAGCGTATCGTTTCAACGGTTCAGGAGATGATCGATGTCGCCCACGGCTACGCAGGAAATAGATCTCCGAGTGTAAACGTCGAGATTGCGCCCGATTTTATGCGACACGAATCACGGAACGGGTCCCATTCCATTGCGCCCAAGGTGCTGGACAGCTGATCACTCTTTGCGAGATCCTCCGCCGGCCAAGATCCCTGTTGTAGGTATCGCCCACCTTAATGTCAATCCTGCAAGGGTGTCTCGCCGCTCTGAGGATTCGAGACACCACCCGGCGGGACGCCCATTATCCCGGACCAGCAGTCGGGTACGCCCACACCGTCCTAACGAATCTATGGAACGGTGTGGTGATTGCTGTGGGTTATTCGGCCTCGAATCCTGCCTGATCGAATTTGAGAACAGTGGCGTTCTCGCTGACTGTTCGGATCTTGTTGTCATCGAACCCTGTAGGGGTCGTTGCAGTGATCTCGATTCTCACTTCGAGTTGCACTCCGTCTGCGGCAGCGAGGTGTTGAATGATCTCGTTGGTGATTTTGTTGAAGTCGCGGACGTAGAAGTCCGAGTTCAGTTCGGTCGAGCCGAAGAAGCGGTTCTTTCGCGCCACCACGACCGGTTTTTCGCCGTCTCTCTTTCTCCCTCCGCGAGATGCTGCGGATGTCCCGCTCGCTGTTTCACCAGATTCAGCTTCGGTATTTGTCTCGGGATCTGTGTCAGTTCCTGTGGTGCCCTCACCAGAGTCGTCGGGCGGTGTGATTGCTGCGATTTCTCGCTTACGCTGTGCCTCTGCTCGTTCCGGCTGTACCAGCAGCAGCGAATCCGTCATTTGCGGCGGTGTCACCTTGTCTGAGGGCAACACCAGGCCGACGTAGTCGGTGCCGTCCCAACTGTCGGCGAACGCGAAACCAGTTTGCTGCCAAATCAATTCGTCGAATACCGAGAGTGCGCCGTCCTCCAATACTGTGCGGTCGCGCAACCGAGCGAGATACGGGTACGTCGTGTAGAAACCGAACAACTGCCCGAAAGTGAGGTGGCCGTCGCGTTCCCAGGCCGCGCGTAGCCGGCCGTCGAGATCGTGTCGGATCAGCGCTGGACCACGCTGAATCGTCAACCATCCCTCGTTGCGCAGGCGCGCGGCAGCCCGGACAGCGAGCTGCTCACCGCTGGAATCTTTCTTCGCCTCGATCGTCAACGGACGGGTGGCGTCTGGCTGGGTGGGTACCAGCACCCACTGATAGGTCTCGAGCAGGCGGTCTCGCACAGTCCGGTCGTGCATGGCGACCCGATCAACAGCCTGCTCACGCTGCGCGAATGTCAGGCCCAGACTCTTGTCGGCGTTGTCGCGTACGTATGACCATGCGAGGAAGTCGCGGACCGCTGTGTCGAGTTCCTTCCACCTGGTCGCGTCGGCTGCGAGGAAAGTAACCATGTTCCGATGGCTGCGGGCGGCGGTGCCGCGGTGTTCTGTGACATCGCGGGCCCAAGCAACTGCGTCGGAGTCGGTTTTGGTGTGGGTGTGTGACGGCGGCACGATGACCAGGCGAACTTCCTGCTGGTCGGGCACATCGGCTGAACTCTCCGGTGCCACGTGCACGGCGGTGAACCCGTCAGCGGCGGTCTTGCGGTGAGTCTGCAGCCGTTTGATGACCTCGTTCCAGACCTCCTCCTTGTGGAGTCGTTCTGCGTGGTCACGGGCGGTGCGGGTGGTGTTGGCCTGGGTGTCGTACCAGTACAGCGACTCGGAGTTGTAGAAGTACGTTGCGGTGTTGGCGAGGTGGTTGAGCGCCGAGTGGAAGTTGCCGGGCACATCGCCCGGCATGGCGGTGCCGAGGAATACCCGCTGCTTGTCCAGGCCTTTATGTGCCGATCTCAGGGTCGGGGTGGCGCCCATGAACACTGTGCGAGCCAGACGTTGGGTGGTCAGCCGAGTCCCGAGCAAAGTATTGGCTTTGTCCACCTGCGCGGGGGCGGAGTTAGGCCCGTCGACATCGGTGTCGATCAGTGCTTTCCACTTGTCGTCGAGGTACTGGGCGAGCTCGGTGACCACTTTGTCGGCACGCAATGGCACCGATCCGGGCATGATCAGCGGTGCAGTGTCGTTTTCCCGCCATAGCTGTCCGACGATCGTGTTCATCAGCCGTAGCACACCGCGGGTGCGCTGGAACCTTTCCAGCGTGGACCAGTCCTCGTAGAGTCGGTCGAAGAGTTCGGGATGGATGGGATAACAGCGGCGGATCCGCTCCAGATAGTCGTTCTCGATCACCTCACGAGGGAACTCTGAGCGGTGATCGCGGTAGAAGTCGACGAGCTTCTGTGAGGTGGCATTGATCTTCGCGAGGGCCTGACTGTCCGGGGTTTCAAACAGCCGTCGACGGACAATCTCGAAGCTTTCCTCAGCGTTCGCAGCCCGCCACTGATCTGCGACCCGGCCGACGGCCTTACGCAACATTTTCAGAGCCTCACGGCCGTTCTCGCCGCCGACCTCCTCCTCGTCACCGACGTACTCGCCGTCCTTCATCTCGGCGGACGCCGGGATCGAGATGAGGATCAGAGTGCCGGGGACGGCTTTCGCCGCTTCGGTCAGCGCCTGCGCGAAAGTGAATTGGGTATCGAAAGTGCCGTCGGGCAGGTCCTCGCGGCCGTAGAGCTGGCGCGCGTATGCGACCCATTCGTCGATGAGGATCACTGCGGGACCGAACTGCTGGAAGAGTTGGCGCAGCGCATCACCTGGGTTGGTGCGTGCCTCGTCGGACTGTTGGATGATCTCGTAGGCTTCGCGGCCGCCGAGCTGCCAAGCCATCAGACCCCACAGCGTGTTGACCTTGGTACCGTCTGCCATCTCCTTGACTGCGCCAGCCTGGATTTGGGTGCCGACGAGCGCGACCCGGCGGGCTTTGGGGAGGTCGTGGCCGGCGAGCACGTCTTGGACTTCCTGCGGATAGTCGGCCAGTGGACGACCTGATGCGAGATGCCACACTGCGAGCATCGAGTGGGTCTTGCCGCCACCGAAGTTGGTCTGCAGGTTGATGATCGGTGCGGCATTGAGATCACCGGACAGACGTTTGACTGCACGGACGGTGAGATCACGCAGCCCCTCGGTGAGGAACGTGCGCTGGAAGAATTCCACCGGGTCGGTGTACTCGCTATCGCCCTCACCGCGCGACACCATTGCCAAGTCGGCCGCGAACTCGGCCGCGTGGAAGTTGCCGCTAGCCACGTCCTCGTGGGGACGCAGCACCAGGCGCCACGATTCGAGACCGGCGGAGCCGACCTCCGCGGTCGGCGACGCTTTGACGACCTTGCGGTCCTCTTTGTCCGAGCTCAACCGCATCAAGTCGATCCTGGAGCGGCGAACCTCATCGGCCGAGTCGGGCGCGCCGATCGCACGCAGGAACCGTTCGGCAGTATCGAGGGCGCGGTAGGCGTCGTCGGCAGAGAAGGAACCGTTGTGCGCCCACGTGTTTCGCACGTCACGCAGTTCCGTCGCCCAGCTCTGCTCAGTGCGGGAGAGATGGTCGGAGTACGGGTACCACCCCTTGCGGATCTGGTTCGGGATCTGCTCCGTGACCATCCGCAGGCCATTCTGGGGATCGGTGCGACTGTAGGTTTTGCCGCTGCCGCTCTTCGCGGAATCCTTGAGTGCCAGCAGCGCGGTCCAGTCCTGGCCTGCGGGGATTTCCTTCGCGAGGACGTAGGTGTGGAACTCGTCGAGCGCGGTGCCGAAGAGTTCGAAGGCGCGTCCGATGCGGTCGCGGTTGCTCAGTGCCATGAGTCGATCCCCTATGCGTCGAATGTGAGTTGGGTTGCCGCGTTGCGTGATTCGGCGACGATGTCATTCCAAGCGGTACCGAGTGCGTTGAAATCAACGGCGACCTTGGTCTGCTTGCGATCTTCAGCGATCGCGAACAACAGGAATGCCAACTCCTTGCAGAGGTCGCGGTCAATAGACGCCGGGACGTCCGCGAGCAGTTGCGCTGCTGCAGGTACGCCCTTAGATGCGAGCAGTCGGGTTAAGTGCATCACCGCTTCCCACGCGCTGATGTGCTGATCAGTGGAGGGGTCGTACTCTTTCTCGGCGTACATCGCGTCCAAAGCCTCCGCGGAAAGCAGTGTGACCTTGCCTGCGGGTTTCGTTAAGATGCCCGCACGTTCGAGATGATCGAGCGACGCATTGCGAGCGCGCGCGAGATTATCTGCATCCCCGAAGGTCCCCGCGTCGAAGCCGTGTTGGCGGAACCAGGCGATCGCGAAGCGGGTATCGACGTCGAAGTCACCTTCCTGCTCGGCGAGCACCTCGTCGAGGATTTCGTTGATCCGGGACAGGGCCGCGCGGACGGTCATCTTACTGCCGTCATCGGTGAGAACGCCGGAGTAGCGAGAAAAAACAGCCATACCTGGGCCGATCGCCGCTTGTGGGAGATCGACCGGGGCAATTGCGCCTTGTTGGAGTTCCTTGAGCTTGCTCGGCAGTTCGTCCTTGAGAGCGTTGATGAAACCGCGGCGGTCTGTGGTGCGAGCGTCGTCGGGGCGGGGACGCAGGGCGAGAACGATGGAGGAAGCGAGAGCATTGGTGCCGATGCTCACTGATCGCGCTGACCGCTCGCTGCGCATGGGCCAGGTGGCGGTGATAGCCCATCCGGAGCGGATCATGCCTTCAAGTAGGGTTTCCCAACCTGTGGAGGCTTCTGCGCCGCCATCAGAATCTTGCTGTTTGAAGGCGTAGTACACAGTGATCGGGAAGTTGGGCAGGGCTGACTCGCGAGCCAGATGGAAAACTTCACGAAAGCCGTTCTCGAAAAACTTGTGTGCCCCGTCTTTACCGTCGTGCCGGTAGGGATTTGCAACGAGTTCCTCAGCCTTGGGGACCAGCATTGTGCTGAGAAGGTTTGGGTGGATCGGGTGTAGGGACCGCCGGAGCCAAACATAGAAGAAGTCAGAGAGATCCGAATAGCCGATGTTGTCGTAGTAGGGCGGGTCGGTGGAGATAAGCATGCGACCGATCGGGGCATTCTGCGCGCTAGCTTGGTTTGCGACGCCCTGATAGCCGGGCTCGATCCGATCGAGTGCTTGCGCCATTGAGGCGGTGGCAACCGTCAGCGAGCCAGATGCCGTAGCGAAAGGGGAGACTTCGACGAAATCCCATGCCATTGGGATTGCCTGTCGAGCAAATAGATTTCGAGTTTGGTCCCGTGAACTGGACCAAGTGGCCAGCGAGTTCCCTAGATCGGATGTCCGACTTACTCCCATCCCCAGATAGGTTGCTACCGCGTCCGCGTACGCCGACGCCCCGATGCCGCCAGCCTCAAGACGCGTCCCTTCGTCCATACCCCCGGCCAAAGCATTTGCGAGCACGTGTTCGCGGGCTTCGGAAACAAGGTCACTTAAGGTAGTGAGTGCGGTGAGTTGGCGTGGGGTGAAAAGGTCGGAATATGCAGTCATTCCGTAGGCTTGGACTCTGAATCCGAGGGCTTCTTTCGGTAGATCGCCATCCGGCGCATCCATCGGCCGCGCCACCTGCGCCGCTGCCTCATGCTCCTCCGTCGGATTCAGGTACGTCCGCGTCCGCTTCCCCTCGGCAACGGTCGCCATCAGTTGTGCGCCCATGCGCCCGGCTCGACTTTCGGCGCGAATATATTTGAACTCCACCGCCGACCTGCAGCCTATGCAGGTCGCACCGTTGCGTCCGACTGTGCTGTCAAACTCCTTGCTCGGCGCGGCCCTCACGTCGTGGCCGATCGTGAGCTGTACCTTGCCGTCCACTACAGACGGTACGACGTACGCCTCCTTGCCTTTCTTCTTACCCAGCCACCACTTGCTCGTGAGCGGCATGGCAATGCCGCAGGCGGGATTGGGGCAGGTAACGGTTCGCGCCCAGATCCATGCGATCACCGTAGCCTCGGAGCCGTCGGGCAATTTCGCTTTCGGATACAGGTGGCCGATGCGTTTCTCGGCCTCGTCACGCATCCACTGGCCATAGCGGCGGACGTCCTCAGCCAGTCCGGTGGAGCGGGGCCAGTTGTTGATCTGTGAATCCGCTATTCCGGGAAATACGGGCGGGCGTCCCGCGAACTTCGGCGGGATCTCGATCAAGGCCTTGTTAATCAGTACCGCGACGGGGTTGAGATCCGAGGCG
Organism: Rhodococcus sp. NPDC059969; assembly: GCF_042738325.1. Classification (NCBI taxonomy): domain Bacteria; kingdom Bacillati; phylum Actinomycetota; class Actinomycetes; order Mycobacteriales; family Nocardiaceae; genus Rhodococcus; species Rhodococcus sp. NPDC059969. The sequence goes on from NZ_JBHWUF010000001.1 coordinate 535,253, forward strand.
TGGGCTTCGAGCCCCAGTCGCTGAGCTTCGAGCGGGATGGAGCCGCCCCCGGCGAACGGGTCGAGGATCGGCGGCGGGTTGCCGTCGGTGGAGTTCAGGATCTCCTGGTGAGCTTCGGCGAGTAAGCGCTCATCGTTTGAGTTTTCCCAGACGACGAGGCGTTCCATTAGTTCGTGCAGACGCTTGCGTTCCTTGATCACCGACTCTTCGGTGGGGAAGCGATCGGGATGGGAGGACGGGTCGTCCACCAGTTGAGCGAACAGCACTGCGCGTGAGGTTGCGAGGGGTTTGCGTGACCACCACAAGTGCAGTGTCGACGGATGCCCTTGCCGGATGGACTTTTCGCGCGCCGACTCCTTGTTGATCGTCTCCAGTGGTAGGGCCACCTCGATCAGCTTGCGGCGAGGGATGGAGGTCGAGTTTTCGGCGGGCACGAGGCGAATCCTGTCTAAAGTTTATTGCTGCTGGTGCGGCACGTTGTGGTGTGAACACTATCGGGCGAGCCGGATATCTCCGGCTTCGGTCCTGGTCAGACGATTTAAGGAGAGCCTCTATGAGGGTGTGGTTCCTTTCGCCCACGTCTTGACCCAATCGAGGCGCACCTCGGTGGCGGCGAGGTCGCCCATGTCGATACGACGGAACGGCTCGTGCACGTATCGGAGTTGGTCATGGTCTGCCCCTTGGTCGCTGACGGCGACGAGGGCAAGACGGTGCTGATCGGGGACGTTCTTGCCGTAAAGGACTTCGTTGAACGTGACAGTGAAATCTTCCGCACCTTCGACGCGCCCTTTGACCTCGATGAACACGTAGCGGCCTTGTCCGTCGAGGGAACGGATGTCGTAGCCCTTGTTGTTATGTGGCATCTCTTCTGGAACCCTGCCGAGTGCGCGTTCCGCAGCGAGGATTGCATCGACTGCACGGCGTTCGACACGGGCGGTGTCCCGGGCATATGTGGCTACAGGACCCGGCAGCATCCCTGCCGGGATGATCAGGGCAGCGCCTTCAACTCGGGGTGGTTTCGCCGCGAGTCGGGCGTGGCGGTCGAGCTCGACGGTTCGAGCCTCCAGACGCGCCTCGAGATCCCGGGCTCGTGCTTCGAGGCGCTCGGGACTTTGCTTGTTTTTCGCCGGACGACCGCGTTGAGCAGAGGAGCTACTGTCGCGGATACGTGCAGCCTCACTGTCGAGGTAGTTGACCTGTTGGGTGAGGCGTTTGTGCACCGCGGTGCGGGTCTTTTCCACCAGCGGCAGTACTCGAGATCTCACTTCGTCGAAGTGCTGGGGTTGGGCGTGAGCGATCGCCCACGATTCGGCGAGCCGATCAACCCCGTCGGCGAGCCACGCCTGCGCAAGCACACTGTCCGCGGCGTTGCGAGCAGTATCGGGCAGCGGGTGCAGGTCCAGGTACGGCGCCGGCCCACAGCTGGTCGCCTGCCCGCCCGGGGCCAGTGCGATGAATTCGAAGCGTTTGGAGACCACCTGACCTGTGCCGTCGATGATTTCCCCGGTCACCGCGACGATCAGACGCGGCTGCTCACCAGGATCTGTCGGATCGAACAGGACTGTGCCCGATTCGAGGGCATGACGGTGAGTCTCGATGGTGGCGTCGAGGACTGTGTCGAGCAGAGGATGTCCGGGGGCTAGGAACTCAGCTCTCGTCCCGCCATCTGCGTCGATATTGGCGGTGTCGAACGTGACCCGGTGATAGCGCGAAGCTATCGGCAGGGCAGCGCCGGGTCGCTGCCGGGCACGTAGTGCGGCCGGGACGTTGGTGATCTCGAATCGGCCCGCTTCGCGGCGGGTCAGACGGCCGCCAGCGCGGGCAAAGGCGTCTTTGAAGAACGCGGCAATATAGTGCGGCTGCAGTTTTCGTGCGCGGGCCTCGTCCATCTCGCGGCGTAACCGTTCGAGCTCGTGCGGGTCGAGGCTCTCGCGGGCGAGGGCCCGCTCGTCGAGGAGATCGGACAGTCCGCGGGCGACCTCGGCGTCGATGATCTGGTTGAGTTTGTCGAGCTGGGCGGGGTCGTCGCCGTAGCGGACGGCATCCATCAACAACCCGCGTAGTGGCTGGTCGGCGAACGCGTCTCCGAGGACGTCGAAGAGTCGTCCTCCGTAGGCGCGGCGCTGGGTTTCCATTTTCTCGAGGAGTCGGGTGAATACCTGGCCCTCGCGGGTGCCTGCAGCGACGAGGTTCCACAGCCGACAGGTGTGCTTTTGCCCGATGCGGTGAATGCGGCCGAAACGTTGCTCGATACGGTTCGGGTTCCACGGCAAGTCGTAGTTGATCATCAGGTGCGCGGCCTGCAAGTTCAAGCCTTCACCGGCGGCGTCGGTGGCGACGAGGACCTGGGTGGTGGGGTTGTGGGTGAACTGCTCACGGATACCGCGGCGCTCCTCACGGCGGGTGCCGCCATGGATGGTCACCACAGCATCGGGCCGGCCGAGAATGTTGCGGATCTGTTCAGTCAGGTAGAAGAGCGTGTCTTTATGCTCGGTGAACACGATCAGCTTCCGTGGTGCACCTTGTGGGTCGCGCAGCAGATCCTCATCAAGGAGCAGGGACCGCAGCTCCGCCCATTTACGGTCCTCACCGGAGTCACGCACCTGCTCCGCGAGTGCGACAAGTTTCTGTAGTTGGGCGATTTCGACGTCGAGTTCGGCGACGGTGCGGGCTGCAGTCGCAGCGTCGACGACCTGTTCCTCAAGATCTTCGAGTTCGTGGGAGTCGAGTTCCTCCGGGTCGGCGAGCCTGGCCCCGAGTGTGGTGTCGTCGAGCAGTCGCGGTTGCGGGGTGAGCATGTCGCGGCGTTTGCTCTCGAGTCGGTCGCGGCGACGCTGCAGTGATCGCACGATCGCATGAGTCGAGGACGCGAGGCGACGCTGGAGCACAGTAAGGGCGAATCCGACTGTGCGAGCCCGGGGGTTGTCGTTGCCGAGTTGGCCGGCCTTGTTCATTTCTTCCCGCACATACCGGGTCACTTCTTCGTAGAGGTGCTGTTCCCCGTCGGAGAGGGTGTAGGGAACGGTTTCGGCGATCCGCTCGGGGAACAACGGTCTACCTTCGAAGGTGAGCAGTTCCTCTTTGACCACCCGCCGCATCAACCCGGAAGTGTCGGTGGTGTGCGCCCCTGCCCGGTATTCGCCCTCGAACCTGTCCGGATCCACCAAGGCCATGAACGCCTGAAAGCTGGCTTCGTTGCCCGAGTGTGGGGTGGCGGTCATCAGCAGGAGGTGCCGGGTGATCTCACCGAGCTTTTGGCCGAGTTGGTAGCGGCGGGTCGTGTCGAGCTGTCCGCCCCACCAACTCGCAGACATCCGGTGCGCCTCGTCGACGACGATCAGATCCCACTCGCTCGAGTCCAGCAACGCGAGTAGGTCGTCGTTGCGGGCGAGTTGATCCATCCGGGCAATCAGGATCGGGTGTCGGTCGAACGGGTTGGTATCCACGCAGGAAGCGATCAACTCCCGAGACAGCAACTCGGCCGCGATTCCGAACTTTGTCGCAAGCTCGTCCTGCCACTGTTCGACCAGCGAGCCTGGCGCGACGATCAACATCCGAGACAGGTCCCCGCGGAGCATCAGCTCCTTCGCATACAACCCAGCCATCACGGTCTTCCCCGCGCCGGGATCATCGGCAAGGACAAACCGCAGCGGTGTTCGTGGCAGCAGATCCCCGTAGACCGCTCGGATCTGATGCGGCAGCGGGTCAACAGCGCTCGAGGCCACGGCGACCATCGGATCGTGCAGACCGGCCATCCGGATGCGTAAGGCCTCGGTGGCAAGCCGGAAGTCGGCAGGGTCGGCGTCGAAACCCCACCGCGACTGAGGAGTAGCGATCCGCAAACGCTCCTCGTCGAGCCGGTACAGCACTTGCTGTCCAAGACCGCCTGAGGCGTCTTTGAAGGTCACGGTCACTGCCTCGGTGCCATACCGATCCACGGCCACGATCGTCACCGGCTCCGAAGCAACACCGATCAACATCACACCTGACTGGAGGTCCTCCAGACGAGCTGGAACACCGTCAGAGGAACTATCTGCCACGCACCGCACCTTTCATCAACGAACAATCGGTTCATCGTGTCACCCTGAACCGACAAATGAGACGGATGCTCGACGGGGATTCGCGCCAGTGTCCCGGCGGGCAATGTCCGTGCGCCAGGTCAGGCTTCAGCGGTCTCGGGGGCAGCGCCATTGAGAATGGGGACAATGTAGACGTCGATTCCGCGGGATTCCAGATCGTTTACTGTGCGAACCAGGGTCACCTGGCTGAAGCTATAGAGAGTCTCGGCGGTGAACAATTTGCCTTTCCGGCGCGCGATCCCGAACACCACAGCTGGCGGCTTCTTCTTCACCAAGTGAGGATCGCCGCCGGCATCCTCGACACGTTTCTTGAACTTCGTTCGCGCTTGATTGTCTGACATGAGGGAGTGCGCAGAATTGTGGCCTTGCGCAAAAAGATGGCTGGCGGGCGCGGATGAGTCGATGTTCTTAACATGAACCAAGTCGCCGTCAGATGTGAGGATGTCGCATGTTTCGAATCCACGCCTGTTCTGCAAGGTGTAGATCAGCTTCCTGTCCAGAAGCACTCCGCCGCAGGCATCCGCAGCGAGTTTGTTGTAGTGCTTTTCTTCGATTTTTTCGTCTTCACGATCAGGTGGCCAAGGCGGTAGTTCCCCTTGCCAGTTGCGGTCGAATATCTCTTGGACGCGTTTGGCGAGGTCTGCCGCGTAGGCATCGTCCATCAGATACCACGCACCGTCGTGAAGGAAATATCTTCGACCGGCGAGGGTTGTTTCGTATGCAATCCACTTGCGCAGAGGTATGTCGGAACTGATTGCTTCCTGGCCGTCTGGATCGCTGAAGAGTTGAATTTTCACGCGATCTAGGGAATCGAGGATGTTGTTCTTGTCGACAGATTCTTTGATGTCTTCTGCTGTAGGGACCCCTGCTCGGACGTCCCTTCGGCCTCTGCCCTTGACTACGAACGAATCGGGAGTCCCATTTTCGTTGACGCTTTCATGGGGCCACGCGGATCCGAATCCCTCAACAGAATCGGCACTGAGAGCTTTGACGAGCATTGTGTCAAGCAGAAGGGCGCTGTCGCTGCCCTTCTTGACCGCCACCAGTTGTTCGAGCACCTCGAGGTCTTTCTGGGCAGGTCGTGCGAGCGCTTCCTCGATCATCGCCAAGTCCGTGAGCAATGTCTTCGGCGACAGTCCAAGTGGCATGCTCAGAGCATCCGCGCCACGTAGTTTGAAAGGTTTACCCACGCTGAGCCCAGACAACTCGGCTGCAGCGACGACTCGAGTAACCAGTTCACCGAAGCCGCCGATACCGAACCCGCGGAGGTGAGCACCCGATGGAATCGATGAGCGATCGATTTTCGCTCGATCATCCATGGTCTTACGGGTCAACGAGTTCAGCTTCTCAGGGTCGGCGATCCTGATCGCCAGACGTTGCCCGAATCCCGGATCGACATGTGCCTGATCGAGCAAGAGAAATCCCATACCGTATGTAATTGCCCACGTCACACTGTCGCCTGCATCGATCAGCAATACCGCTGCGGCCGTCACGTTCTTCGCGACGATCGGTTCCTCGATCAGTGAGCCGACGCGTTCAGTCCACTTCGGTTGCTCGGTTGAGATATGACCGTGCACCAAGAGCGCTTCGCGGTCGCCGACGGAACACTCGCGCGTCTCGAATCCTTCTGAATCGCCGAGGTATTTCTCTTTGATCGCGTGGATTTTTCCTTCAAGACCGGTAAGTCGGTAAAGCGTCGTGGGTGCGGAGGTCGAGCGGCGTTGCGCCAAGTGCATTCTGCTTTCGATCAAAGACGTATGGATCACGGATGACATAAGAGCAACGGCGTCAGCGTTGTCTCTGCCAACAGGTTAACTACAGAACCCGCCAAATCGGACAGAACCCGCAACACTCGATGCGTCCGTTGAACGCCCATCCATCTACCCCTCAAGGCTTCATTGTGGGAAGTCTGGCTCAGCAATCAGGTCAAGGAGAGTGCCGTTCACCTGACATAAGATTGTTCTCGGAGTCACACACTTGCCGAGTCGTTTTCAACCTGAGCTGACGCGATAACGACTGGCTGATCAGTGACTAGGTTCATTGAAATTATCTCGGGCGGTCCCGGCGACCACCGAAAGTTGATTGCTCTGGATCTCAAGTTCACCGGCGGATGTTTCAAACGACAATTTTGGAACACCGATAGATCTGCTCGCAATGTCCATCACGACAGCTCCCTAAGCGCGGAACACTTCTTGCGAACCACCCCGCCATCGGGTGAATGTCCGTTATCTTCCTCGATAGTGGTTGCAATCTCCTGGCTGCTTGGCATCCCGCGCACGGATGCTGTCACCACGAAAGGGAGCACATCTGTGAATGGACCCGAAACGCCTACTCGTTTGTCCCGGACCACCGCGGCCCTCGGCGTCGGCGCGCTCGCTGCCGCGATCACCTTCGGCAGTGCAGTTGGTACTGCATCAGCCGACACCCCGGTCGTCGACTTCGGCAGTATCTCTTTCGCGGTGACCAACGGCCCCGACAACACCATCTACGACATCAACGCCGTCATCAATCTCCCACCCGGCACACTGCCGCCAGGGATGATGACCCCTCAGATCACGGCGCCCGCTGCGCCCCCTCAACCAGTCGGCGACCCGTTTGCGGGCACCGCATTGGACTTCGTCCTGAGCTTCATTCAGGCTGCGGCCAGATAGCCGACAACAAAAAACGAGGCCACCAACTCTTGTGAGTTCGTGGCCTCGTCTTGTGGTGGGCGAAGGGGGACTTGAACCCCCACGTCCCTAAGGACACTGGCACCTGAAGCCAGCGCGTCTGCCATTCCGCCACTCGCCCGAGCAACGCCGAAACATTATCACGACAAACTTTGAAAGTTCTATTCGTGCAGCTCAGGGCACGAATCGATGAACACCGAGCACCCGAAAGCCCAGAACCGATACCATGCTGAAACAGCGGCCAGGTACTGCCGAAGCGACATTTGACAGTACCGTGGAACCTGTACAGCAGTTTGGACGACACGCGACAAGGCGGTGCCGGCGCTAGTTGCCGAGCATTTTGCCGTCGTTGATGCGAGGCGAGAGGAGGGCCCGATGGGCATCGTGCAGCGTTTCGAACGAAAGCTCCAAGGAGCTGTCGGCGACGCATTCGCGCGGGTCTTCGGTGGTGGTGTTGTGCCGCAGGAAGTAGAGGCGGCGCTCCAACAGGAGGCACGTGACCGCGTCGAGCACCTCGGCGGCGGAATCCTTCTCGCCCCCAACAACTACGTGATCACCATCAACAACTCCGATCACGAAGAGTTGGCAGCTGATCGCGAACTGACGACCAAAGCTTTCAGCCGACACCTGCAGGATTTCATCCGCGATCAGGGTTGGCAGACGTACGGCGACATCTCGGTCACTTTCGAGCCTTCGCCTACGCTCCACACCGGTCAGTTCCGCACCCGCGGAACCGTCGACCCGGATGGTGACGCCGAGCAGGCATCACCGCCGTCGCATGTTCCGCAGGTTTCGTCGCGGCCTCCACAACCGCCGCCTCAGCGACCCGCACCGATTGTTCCCCCTGTTTCCAATCCAGTCCCGTCACAACCAGGAGCCGGCCCCATGACGCAGAACTCAGGCTACGAACCAAGCCGCGAACCGGCGGGTCGCCAGCCCGAACCGCAGCAGCCGGCACGGAACGGGTACTCCCACGACGACGGCGGTTACGCCGCTCCGCAAGGCCAGGAAGCGCCGCACCAGAACGGTTACGACCGCGGCGACGGTTACCGCACGGGCGACGACCAGCAGGGCTACAACCAGCAGCAGGGCGGCTACGACCAGCAGGCGTACCCGAACCAGCAGCAGCCGTACGAGCAGGCCGGTTACGACCAGCAGGGCTATGACCAGCAGGGCGGCGGCTACGACCAGCAGGGTTACCAGCAGCAGCCGTACGACCAGCAGGGCTACGGCCAGCAGGCGTACCAGGGTGGGTACGACCAGCAGGGCTACCAGCAGGGCGGCTACGACCAGCAGGGTTACCAGCAGCCGTACAACGGCCAGTCCTACGATCAGCCGGGCTACGACCAGCAGAGCTACCAGCAGGGCGGCTACGACCAGCAGGCGTACACACAGCAGCCGTACGAGCAGGCCGGCTACGAGCAGGGCGGCAACTTCGAGCAGACGCAGGCCTACCCGCAGCAGGGCTATGCCCAGCCGCAGGGCGGTTACGCACCGACGGCCCAGAGCCTGACGGCAACCCTGCAGCTCGAAGACGGCAGCGGACGCCACTTCCAGCTTCGCGACGGCAGCAATGTCATCGGCCGCGGCCAGGAAGCTCAGTTCCGCCTCCCGGACACCGGCGTCTCACGTCGCCACATCGACATCCGTTGGGACGGCCGCACCGCGATGCTGTCCGATCTGGGATCTACGAACGGCACGACCGTCAACGGAGCACCGGTCCAGGACTGGCAGCTGGCAGACGGCGACATCATTCGCGCAGGTCACTCGGAGATTCTGGTTCGCATTCTCTGAGCTGAGAAACGGACGCCAGGATTTTTCCGATAACAATCGAACATTCGGCGGTCCGTCGGCGCGCCGCCGTCACGCGGCTGTCAGTATCGTGATCTTCGGGGCCCAGAGCCCCCTATGATGCTGCCAGTCGACAATGCTCGAACCCCGCTGCGGCGGGGCTCGAGCCATAGAAGGAGGTGGACAGCCGTGCAGGGCCTGATTCTGCAACTCACACGGGCGGGCTTCCTGCTCCTACTGTGGCTGTTCGTCTGGGCAGTCCTCCGCACTCTCCGCTCCGACATCTATGCCGGCTCCGGGGTCAGGGTTCCGCCGCGGTACACCCGCGCCGGAAAGGTCCTGCCCTCGCTGGGCAAGGCGAAGGTGCCGCGGTACCTGGTGGTCACGCAGGGCGCCCTCGCCGGTACCCGCATCACCCTGGGTTCTCAGCCGGTCATGATCGGCCGCGCCGACGATTCGACGCTCGTTCTCACCGACGATTACGCGTCGACGCGCCATGCGCGGCTCTCGCAGCGCGGCGCCGACTGGTACGTCGAGGATCTCGGTTCGACCAACGGCACCTATCTGGACCGCGCCAAGGTCACAACTGCGGTGCGCGTGCCGCTGGGCACTCCGGTTCGCGTCGGCAAGACGGTAATCGAGCTACGCCCGTGACCCTTGTTCTCCGCTACGCGGCGCGCAGCGACCGCGGTCTCGTGCGCTCCAACAACGAAGATTCCGTGTACGCCGGTGCACGCCTGCTGGCCTTGGCCGACGGTATGGGCGGACACGCGGCCGGTGAGGTCGCGTCGCAGTTGATGATTGCCGCCCTGGCGCATCTCGACGACGACGAGCCCGGCGAGGATCTGCTCGGCAAGCTCGAGGCAGCCACCCGCGAGGGCAACGATTCCATCGCCGATCACGTCGAGGAAGAGCCCGAACTCGACGGCATGGGCACCACGCTCACCGCGATCCTCTTCTCCGGCAGCAAGCTCGGACTCGTGCACATCGGCGACTCGCGCGCCTACCTGCTGCGTGACGATCACCTGACGCAGATCACCCGCGACGACACGTTCGTTCAGTCGCTGGTCGACGAGGGCAGGATCACCGCCGAGCAGGCACACACGCACCCGCAGCGATCCCTGATCATGCGGGCGTTGACCGGCAACGAGATCGAGCCGACGCTCACCGTGCGCGAAGCCCGCGCCGGCGATCGCTACCTGCTCTGCTCCGACGGCCTCTCCGACGTGGTCAGCGACGAGACCATCGAGAACACGATGCGCGAAGGCTCGCAGGAGCAGTGCGCCGATCGTCTCATCGAATTGGCGCTGCGCAGCGGCGGTCCCGACAACGTCACCGTCGTCGTTGCAGATGTCATCGACCTCGACTACGGCCAGTCGCATCCCATCGTCGCGGGTGCCGCGTCGACGGAAGAGGAAGAGGACTCCCCTCCCCCCAACACTGCTGCCGGCCGAGCCGCTGCCATGCGTCCGCCGCGCGCGACGCCCAAGCGAGTTGTCTCCCAGCCCGAACCGGAACCGAAGAAGAAGCGGAACCGGTTGTGGTGGGTGGTCCTCGCTGTGGTGCTGATCGCGCTGGTCGGCGTCGGCGCCGTGATCGGCCGCGCCGTCATCCGCAACAACTACTACGTCGGCGAAGACAACGGCCGCGTGACGGTGCTGCGCGGAATCCCCGGTTCGGTGCTCGGCTACTCGCTGCAAGACGCGGATCTGGTCGGTTGCGTCGGCGACGACGACGTCCTGACCCTCGTCTCCCCCGACGCGATTCCCAGCGACTGCAACATCCTCGAGGTCACCGATCTGCAGCCGTCGGCGCAGGAGCAGGTGCGCGCCGGGCTGCCGTCCGGCAAGCGTGAAGATGCGCAGAGCCAGATGATCCGTCTCATCGGCGGCGATCTGCTGCCTCGTTGCGAGCCGGTTCCGACGACGACGGCCGCGCCCACTCCCCCGCCTGCACCGGAGACGACGCCGCCCCCCGTACCGCCCGCGGATCCAGCTGCGCCGACAACGGCGGCACCCACGACTACGCCTACGCCGACCGAAGTTCCCGGTCAGACTTGCAGGACGGTCAACTGATGTCGTCCAACGCAGCTGCGGGGACGGCTTTTCCGAGTCCGCCCGGAGGTTTTGCCCCGGCGCCGGTCCAGTCGACCCGTCGAAACATGGAGCTGCTGCTCCTGGGCTTTGCCGTCATCATCACGACGGTCTCGCTTCTGCTCGTCGAGGCGAGCCAGGAACAGAAGATCACTCTCGATCTGGCCAAGTACGCGCTCGCGTACACGGGCCTGTTCCTGATCGCGCACTTGGCAATTCGACGGTATGCGCCGTACGCCGATCCGCTGTTGCTCCCGATCGTCGCCCTGCTCAACGGCCTGGGATTGGTGCTCATCCACCGACTCGACCTCGCCGACGAACAGACAGCGCTCTACAACGGCGTCGAGGCACCGTCTCCGGATGCGAACCAGCAGGTCATGTGGACTGCGCTGGCGATCACCGGTTTCGTGCTGCTGCTCGTGTTCTTGAAGGACTACCGCCTGATGGCGCGGTTCAGCTACACACTCGGCCTCGCGGGCCTGGTGTTCCTGGCGATTCCCGCGATCCTGCCGGCGAAGTTCTCGAGCGTGAACGGCGCAAAAATCTGGATTCGCCTGCCCGGATTCAGCATTCAGCCAGGTGAGTTCGCGAAGATCCTGCTCATCATCTTCTTCGCGTCCGTGCTCGTCGCCAAGCGCGACCTGTTCACCTCGGCCGGTAAACACTTCCTGGGCATGGATTTTCCACGTGCCCGCGACCTCGGCCCGATCCTGCTCGCCTGGATCGTCTCGGTGGGCGTTCTCGTCTTCGAAACCGACCTCGGTACGTCGCTGCTGCTCTTCAGCACCGTGCTGGTGATGCTCTACATCGCGACCGAGCGTGTGGGCTGGCTGGTGATCGGCGGCGGACTGCTCGCCATCGGATTCTTCTTCGCCTACAAGATGTTCGGTCACGTGCGCGTGCGCGTCGACACCTGGCTGGACCCGCTCGGCGACTACGCCAACACCGGTTATCAGATCTCGCAATCGCTGTTCGGCCTGGCCACTGGTGGTATCGCCGGAACAGGTCTTGGTAGTGGTCGACCCAACCAGGTCCCGTTCGCGAAGACGGACTTCATCATCGCGACCATCGGCGAAGAGCTCGGTTTGATCGGCCTGGCCGCTGTGCTGATGCTGTTCCTGCTTCTCATCGTGCGCGGTCTGCGTACGGCGTTGGCAGTGCGCGACAGCTTCGGCAAACTGCTCGCCGCCGGTCTGTCGTTCACGATCGCGATCCAGATTTTTGTCGTCGTCGGCGGCGTCACCAAGCTGATCCCGCTGACGGGTCTGACAACACCGTTCATGTCGTACGGCGGCTCGTCGCTGCTCGCGAACTACCTACTGCTGGCCATCCTCGTCCGGATCTCGGACGCGGCACGTGCGCCGGTAGTGACGAAGAAGAAAGGCCCGCCCCCAATCGCTGACGCCAATACCGAGATGATGCCGCGCGTATGAACACTCCACTGCGCCGCGTCGCGATGGCCGTCATGGTGATGGTCGTCGCGCTCCTCGCCAACGCCACGTACGTACAGGTCATCAAAGCTGACGACCTGCGAGCCGACCCGCGCAACTCACGGGTGCTGCTCGACGAGTACTCACGCCAGCGAGGTCAGATCTCGGCGGCCGGACAGGTACTGGCGGCCTCCCAGGCCACCGACGACCGGTACAAGTACCTGCGCCAGTATCCGAATCCGTACCCGTACGCACCGGTCACGGGCTTCTACTCGATGCAGTACGGCAGCGCCGGCCTCGAGCGCACCGAGGACCCGATTCTCAACGGCTCGGACAACCGGTTGTTCAGCCAGCGCTTCTTCGACTTGGTCTCCGGACGCGATCCGCGCGGTGGCAACGTCGTCACGACGCTCAATCCGGCCATGCAGCAGGTGGCGTACGACCAGCTGACCAGCAAGGGTTACACCGGTTCCGTCGTCGCCATCGAGCCGAGCACCGGACGCATCCTGACGATGGTCAGCACTCCGAGCTACGATCCGAACCTGCTTGCCAGCCACGACGGCGCCGAAACCACGCAGGCGTGGGACGAACTCAACGCCGATCCCAACGATCCGCTGGTCAACCGCGCGATCTCGCAGACCTACCCTCCCGGCTCGACGTTCAAGGTGCTCACCACGGCCGCAGCTCTGGGCAACGGCGCGACCCCGGAAGACCAGCTGACCGCGGCGCCGCAGATCACGCTGCCCGGCACCAGCACGACCCTCGAGAACTACAACGGCAGCACCTGCGGCCCCAACCCGACGGCGTCGTTGCGTGAAGCGTTTGCGCGCTCGTGCAACACGGCCTTCGTCGAACTGGGCATCAAGGACGGCGCCGACGCCATCAAGGACGAGGCCAGCGCCTTCGGCATCGGTCCCAACACTCCCGCGATCCCGCTGCCGGTTGCAGACAGCACCGTCGGCGACATCTCCGACGACGCTGCCCTCGGCCAGACCAGCATCGGCCAGCGCGACGTCGCGGTGACCCCGCTCGAGAATGCAGTGATCGCCGCGACCGTCGCCAACGGTGGTGTGCGGATGCAGCCCAACCTGATCTCCCAGTTGCAGGCACCCGATCTGACCGATCTCAGTACGCCGTCACCGGTGTCGATGGGTCAGGCGATCTCGCCGGCAGTGGCGGCAACGCTGACCGATCTGATGATCGGCTCGGAGAACTTCACCGGCGGCGACGGCAAGATTCCCGGCGTTCAGATCGCGTCCAAGACCGGTACCGCGGAGCACGGCGTGAACCCGCGGGAAACCCCGCCGCACGCCTGGTACATCGCTTTTGCACCGGCGCAGAATCCGACGGTCGCCGTGGCCGTCATCGTCGAGAACGGTGGTGACCGCGGACTTGCCGCTACCGGTGGCTCGGTTGCTGCGCCGATCGGTCGTGCAGTCATCGCAGCCGGAATCCAAGGGGGCTGAACCGTGGCGTTGAACAACGGCGCTTTGATCGCCGATCGTTACCGATTGATCCGTCTCATCGCCACCGGTGGGATGGGTCAGGTGTGGGAAGCCACGGACTCCCGGCTCAACCGTCGCGTCGCCGTCAAGGTACTCAAGTCCGAGTTCTCTTCCGATCCGGAGTTCTTGGAGCGCTTCCGCTTCGAGGCACGCACCACCGCGCAGCTCAACCATCCCGGTATCGCCGGAATCTACGACTACGGCGAGACCCGTGACAGCTCGGGCGATTCCACGGCGTACCTGGTGATGGAACTCGTCAACGGCGAGCCGCTCAACGCTGTCCTGGCACGCGTCGGCCGCCTGGCGGTTCCGCATGCCCTCGACATGCTCGAGCAGACCGGCCGCGCCCTGCAGGTCGCACACGACGCCGGTGTCGTGCACCGCGACGTGAAGCCGGGCAACATCCTCATCACGCCGACGGGCCAGGTGAAGATCACGGACTTCGGCATCGCCAAGGCCGTCGAGAACTCACCTGTCACGCGTACGGGAATGGTGATGGGCACTGCCCAGTACATCGCGCCCGAGCAGGCTCTCGGTCAGGACGCGACCGCGGCGAGTGACGTGTACTCGCTGGGAATCGTCGGATACGAAGCACTTTCGGGTCGACGCCCGTTCACCGGTGACGGCGCGCTGACCGTCGCGATGAAGCACGTGCAGGAAACCCCGGCGCCGATGCCGTCCGACCTGCCGCCGAACATCCGCGAGCTCATCGACATCACGTTGACCAAGGACCCGGCCGGCCGCTACGCCAGTGGCGGCGAGTTCGCCGACGCCGTTGCAGCCGTCCGCGCGGGTCGGCGTCCACCGCCTCCCGGTCTGCTCGCCACCGGCGCCGCGAGCGCGTTGCCGGCGACGGGTGCCACACAGGTCATGCCGCCGACGTACGCGGGCCCGGCTACGGGCGCAGCTGCTGCGGACGACGCCGCAGCCGGCGGACTGACCAGTGGGCAGAAGGCCGTGGCGTGGGCCGGTGGCGGATTGATCTTGTTGGCGTTGATCATCGGCGGAGTCTGGATCGCGACGGACGGTCCGAGCGACCCGACACCGCCCGTCGTCACGTCCACGACGTTGCCGACTACGACGACGCCCAAGCCCACCACGACAACAACTCGGCCAACAACGACGACGACCGAGCCGACCACAACGACGACTCGGCCGACGACAACCACGACCGAGCCGACAACCACCACGACAACGCCGACCACGACAACAACCACTCCGACGACCACAACCACCACCACGACGACAACGACGACCACAACGACCACTGAGCCGTTGGCGGATCCCGGAGACGCTGAAGAACCGCTAGGACAAGACCAATGACGACACCCCGCAATCTCTCCTCCCGCTACGAGCTGGGTGAGATTCTCGGCTTCGGCGGAATGTCCGAGGTTCACCTGGCGCGCGACCTCCGACTCAGCCGCGACGTCGCGATCAAGGTGCTGCGTGCAGACCTCGCGCGCGACCCCACGTTCTACTTGCGGTTCCGTCGTGAGGCGCAGAATGCTGCTGCGCTGAACCATCCCGCAATCGTTGCCGTCTACGACACCGGTGAAGCCGAGACCGACGCCGGGCCGTTGCCGTACATCGTCATGGAGTACGTCGACGGCGACACGTTGCGTGACATCGTGCGCAGCACCGGGCCGATGACTCCGCGCAAGGCGATGGAAGTGATCGCGGACGTCTGCGCCGCTTTGGACTTCAGCCACCGCAACGGCATCGTGCACCGCGACGTCAAGCCCGCCAACATCATGATCAACCGTGCCGGTGCCGTGAAGGTGATGGACTTCGGTATCGCCCGCGCGATCTCCGACGCGTCGAGCCCGATGACGCAGACGGCGGCCGTGATCGGCACCGCTCAGTACCTGTCGCCGGAGCAGGCGCGCGGTGAGCAGGTGGACGCGCGTTCGGACGTCTACTCGCTCGGTTGTGTGCTGTTCGAGATTCTGACGGGCGAGCCGCCGTTCAAGGGTGATTCACCCGTCGCCGTCGCGTACCAGCATGTTCGTGAAGATCCGCAGACGCCGTCGGAGATCAATCCCGACATTCCGCGCGAGCTGGATTCGATCATTCTCAAGGCGATGAGCAAGAACCCGGCCAACCGCTACCAGAGCGCCGGCGACATGCGCAGCGACTTGGTGCGTGTCCTGGGCGGTCAGCGTCCGAGTGCTCCGATGGTGATGAACGACGAGGACCGCACCACCATCCTCGGCGCCGTCGGCTCCGACACCGGGAACTACCGCACTGCGCCTGATCCGGTCGAGCCGGTTGCTACGAGGACAACTCGCGCTGCCGAGCCGCCTGCCAAGAAGAAGGGCGGACGCTACGCCCTGATGGGCATCGCGGCGCTTCTGGTGATCGGTCTGGTGACGTTCTTCCTCATTCGGGTGAACTCGCCGAAGGTCGAGATGGTGACCGTTCCGGGTGACCTCACCAACCAGCCCGCCGACGTCGCCGAGGCGACGCTGACAAACGCCGGATTCCAGGTGGAGCGTCAGCAGAAGACGGACAAGGTGATCGCCGCCGGAAACGTCATCACGACGCGTCCGGTTGCCGGGGTGCGCATCGAGAAGGGCAGCACCGTCACCATCGACGTGTCCACCGGCCCCGAGCAGGTCGCTATCCCGCGCCTGACCGGCCTGAGCCAGGACGACGCAGAGAAGAAGCTCAACTCCGTCGGACTCCGACTTGATCCGACCATCGGCAAGGCCGCGTCGACCATTGCCGAGGTCGACAAGATCGTCAATCAGGATCCTGCCGTCGGAGTGTCGGTTGTTCTCGATTCCGCGGTCTCGATCACCGTCGGCACCGGTCCGGAGCAGGTTCGTGTCCCGGATGTCACCGGTCAGCGTGAAGAGGTGGCGAGGCCCAACATCGAAGGCGCCGGGTTCGTCGTCCAGATCACGGAGATCGATTCGGGTCTGCCGAAGGGACAGGTCGTTTCGACCGACCCGACCGGCGGTACGTCGGCCACCAAGGGTTCGACCGTGACCCTACGAGTGTCCAACGGCAACCAGGTCGCGATGCCTGATCTGACCAACAAGACGGTGTCGGAGGCGTTGAGCACGCTTCGCGCAGCCGGTTGGGCGGGAACCGCTTCGCAGCTGGTGCAGAACCAGAGCACGACGCTCACCCCGGAAATGGTGGGCAAGATCGTCTCGCAGACCCAGCCTCCGGGCTCGGAGATCTCCAAGGACGCGGTCATCACCGTCAGCGTCGGAGCGCTCGGAATCCCCGGCCGCTAGCAAAGTGAAAAAGTGCCTCCCGGAGATTTCCGGGAGGCACTTTTTTGTGGACAGGTGTCAGAGAATTGCGGGTAATGCGCCACCGAGCGCCGACGCGACCTCGGCCTCGAGGGCTGCGACGAGTCCTTCCGGAGGCGCCTCACCGCAGACTGCGAGCCAGTTCGCGAGCATCCGGTGCCCACCCTGAGTGAGTACGGACTCGGGGTGGAACTGGACGCCGTGAATCGGCAGTTCGCGGTGACGCATCGCCATCACGACGCCGCTCTCGGTGTGTGCGGTCACCTCGAGTTCCTCGGGAATGGTGTTCTCGAGAACCGTCAGAGAGTGGTAGCGGGTAGCGGTGAACGGATCGGGCAGTCCGGCCAGGACGCCGACGTCCTTGTGGTGCACCAGACTCGTCTTGCCGTGAAGCAGTTCGGGAGCGCGGTCGACGGTTCCGCCGAAGGCCGCACCGATCGCCTGATGTCCGAGACAGACGCCGAGCAGCGGGGTCTTGGTGTCGGCGCAGACCTTCACCAGATCCATTGTCGCTCCCGCGCGCTGTGGAGTTCCGGGGCCCGGGCTCAGGAGAATGCCGTCGAACTGAGCTACTGCACCTTCGAGGTCGGCCGTCAGTTGTGGATCGTCGTTGCGCCAGACCACGGCTTCGGTTCCGAGCTGGCCGAGGTACTGCACCAGGTTGAACACAAAGCTGTCGTAGTTGTCGACGACGAGAATCCTCATGAGAGCAGGGTAAACGCCCGTGCTATCCGCCGGTATAGGCGGGGACCGTGATCTGCGACGGCGTCGCCTGCGTGTACCCGAGGCCGAAGCGGGTCGCGTACTGCTTGTAGATCCGAATGCCCGGTTCGGCAGCGAGGGCCGCCTCGAGGCGAGCAACGTCGCCGATGGCACTCATCACGTACGGCGGACTGTAGGTACGGCCGTGCAGAAGGAGAGTGTTTCCGATGCACCGCGGCGCCGACGTACTGATGATCCGTTGGTCCTGCATGCCCACCGCTTCGGCACCGCCCGCCCACAGCGCGTTCAGGACGCTCTGGACGTCCTGCTGATGCACGACGAGGTCGTCCGGGGTGGCGTCGACCGGATACTTGCCGTCGGCGTTGCGCGGGGCGTCCGTCATCGTGACCACGACACCAGGGCCGGTCATCTCCGTCAGTCCCGCGTCGGCGGAGATGTTCTTGATATCACCGAGAGCTGCGGCCACTCCGGCGTCGGACCGAGCGGCGTCTTGCTGCAGCGAATCGAGCTGAGCAGCAAGTTCGTCCCGGTCGGCCGAAACTTTTTCGGCATTGGCCTGGGCGCTGCGAACCAGATCGGAGAGCCTGGTGCTTTCGGTGACCTGGAGCTGATTTTCCTCGGCGGATCGCTGCGCCGTGGCGACCATCAGACCGGCTACCAGGCAGACGGCAAGTACACCGATGTGCCAGACGGTTCGTGAAGATTCACCCGAAGACACGTGGCTCCTCCCGGATTGTGCAGGTCGGCCGGTGACCAACTGGACACAGCTACGTTAGCGTGTAGGTAACACATGCAGGTCACACCGTAGAGCGAGGACGTCATGCCCAAGTCGAAGGTCCGTAAGAAGAACGACTACACAGTCAACCCGGCAAACCGCACTCCGGTGAAGGTGAAGATGGGTCCGTCGAGCACGTTGTACGTCTCCGTGATGCTCGGATTCATGCTTGTCGGCCTGGCGTGGTTGATTGTGTACTACTTGGCCGCGGATTCGATCACGTGGATGAACGACTTGGGAAACTATAACTTCCTCGTCGGCTTCGGTTTCATGGTTGTCGGCCTTGTCATGACCATGAGATGGCGCTGACCAGCGAGTATCTGATTCGACCCGGATCGTGACCGTCTTTCAATTACATGGGTGTCATTCATCCCCATTGTGGATAACTCCTGTGGACAACCTAGGAAGTTATCCACATGCTCGAGGATGAATTTCATCCACAGCCTCGTGACAACGCCCCGGAGGTCGTCTCGTGGGCCACTCCAATGGGTGTTGTCTACGCGATGTTCGGCGGCGGAATTGCCCTCGCGATCGCCTCGATCGTCGCGCCCACGGAGCCGGCCGGACGCTTCCTGCTCGCCCTCGCGGTGATCGGGCTGTTCGTGATGGGCGGCCTCGCCCTGCGTCAGCGTCCCCGCCTGGCCGTGATCGAAGACGCGGGAGCCAAGTCGATCGCGGTGCAGCGACTGCGCGCCCGGCACACGTTCACTCGCGAACAGATCGACCGCGTGCGGCTTGTCCGCTACCCGCGTCTGGGTCGACGCGTCCCGATGCTCGAGATCGACATCGTCGACCGGCCCACCGACACCGAGAAGCTGTTGATCTTCGGACGCTGGGATCTCGGTACCTCGCCGGAGGACGTCCTCGACGTGCTCGCTGTCCACGGTTTGGTGCCGCCCGAGAAGTAGGGTCGAGCGGTGAGTAGTCCACCCGGGTCGCAAAGCGGTTCAGAACGCGACCGCCTTCTCGACCTCGCCGCCGACTACGTCCTCGAGTTCGGCGTCTCCTCGGCAACGCTTCGGGGGCTCAGCCGCGCACTCGGTTCCAACAATCGGATGCTTCTGTACTACTTCGGGAGCAAGGCCGGACTGCTCCTCGAGGCACTGCGCCGCGCCGGGCTTCGCTTTCCCGGGATCGCCCACCTCCTCGATCTGATCCGCGATTCCGAGATCCCCATCGCGGACCGTCTACACGACGCGTGGGGCATCCTCGCCGACCCCGAACTTGTTGCCTACCATCGGCTCTTCTTCGAACTCTTCGGTGTGGCCGCATTCGACTCGGAGCAGTACCGCCCGCTCCTCGAGGGCGTTGCCAACGAATGGGCCGACGAAACTGCTCGCGCCATAGCCGAAACCGGCGTCGACGCCGAGCTTGCCGAAACTCTCGGACACGAGATCGTCGCCGCCTGGCGCGGTTTCCAGATGACTCTGATCGGTGGCGGCGACCGTGCAGTGGTCGACCGTGCCGCCCGGCATCTGACGGAATCGATTGTTGCCACCGTGCATTCTGCGGCGAGGCCGATTACATAGCGAGCGCCGCCAGGTCTGGTTGCACGATGTCGAGAGCCTGCTGCGGCACTGCCACGGCGTCACTCGACCATCCCCAGATCGAGTACAGCTCACGGCCGGGGTCGGTGTATCCGTCGCGGCCGTGCAGTACCCGGTAGTTGTCGATGCAGATCATCTCGCCGGCTTCGGCGCGGAACATCGGACCGCTGTCGCGTACGTGAATCACAGCCTCACTCCACTGCTTCACCAGCGGCCACTGCGCTACTTCCGATTCACCGGCGATCGGCGCGAGGTACGGGTGATAGCGAACCTGGTTGCGTCCACTCGGCACCGTCCTGGCGATCGGCGCAAATGTGTTCTGCGGGAAGTTCGGTTCCGAATGGTCGATGTCTGTGCTCCAACAGAATTCGGCCAATTCAGCGGTTGCGGGATCGAAGGCGAGCAACCGCGTCAGTTTGAGCGCATCGATGAGAAACGAGTCGCCGCCACTCGGATACGCCGGACGCTTGCACCACAGAAACAGATAGTCGGGCGCGTAGTCACCGAACGCAAAACCGTCGTTGTGGGCAGTCATCCGCTCGCCGGAGATGCCGAACGAGCGCTTCCTGCCGCGTTCGTCCACCGGTTGGGTGTCGACGACGGCGGCCTCGGCATCCTGACTCCTTGCGCTTGCCTCGAACTGTCGGCCGACGCGAATGTACTTCTCACCGAGCAACTTCGACGCAAAGGCAATCGCGTCCTCCTCGGTGTGCAGCCCGCCGTAAACCGCGGCACCGTCGAGTGCGATCGCAGCCCGGACGGCCTCGACCGTGTTCACGCGCCGGGGAACAACACTTGCCTGCTTCAAGTCGGAAGAGAACATCCGTGACTCCTTACATCGAGTTGAACCAAGTGGTTCAACTCAGCGTAGGGACTCGCCGTTTCGGCGGTGTAACTCCGGAAACCGATTCGGTTACGGAGCCGGATCTTCAAATCACCTTGCCGGGGTTCATGATTCCGTGCGGGTCGAGGGCGCCCTTGATTGCATGATGCATCGCAACAACCGCCGGTGACAGTTCTTGTGCCAGGCCGCCCATCTTCAGCAGGCCGACTCCGTGTTCGCCGGTGACCGTTCCACCCAGTTCGAGGGCGTTGTCGATGATCTCGGCAAAAGCGGCCTGAGCGCGTCGACGTGCCGCTTCGTCGTCGTGTGGCGTGATCAGCAGCGGATGCAGGTTGCCGTCACCCGCGTGCGCGATGTTCGCGATGTGCGTGTCGTGGCGGGCCGAGATGGCCTCGATGCGCGCCAACATTTCCGGGACCGCAGCCTTGGGAACACAGATGTCCTCGGTGAGCACCGGGCCGAGCCGCTCGAGGGCGGGGTACGCCAGACGCCGGGCGGAGAACAGGGCGTCGGCTTCCTCCTGGTCGGTGGACCTGGCACTCCAGGTTGCCCCGGAGCGGTTGAAACAGGCCAACATTCGCTCGGCCTCGGCGTCGCCGATCTCGCCGGGTGTGTCGATGCGGCCGAGCAGGACCACCTCGGCGTCGGCCGAGAGGCCCATGTTCTTCCAGGCATCGACGGCAAGCAGGCACTGTCGATCGATCAACTCGAGGGCCGACGGCGTGAGACCGTCGGCGGCTACAGCTTCGACAGCCTTGCCCGCAGCGACGATGGAGTCGAAGTACCCGACGATGGTGCGTTCGGGATCGCGCTGAGGACGAAGTTTGACGGTCACCTCGGTGATCACACCGAGAGTTCCTTCGGAGCCGACCATGAGCGCCGAGAGATCGAACCCGGCCACGCCCTTGGCAGTTCGACGCCCGAGCCGAACCAGCTCGCCGGTTCCGGTGACCACCTGCATGCCCAGCACGTAATCCTTGGTGACGCCGTACTTGACGCAGCACAGGCCGCCGGCATTGGTCGCGACGTTGCCGCCGATCGTCGACCAAGGCGCGCTGGCCGGATCGGGTGGGTACCAGAGTCCGTGCTCAGCGCAGGCGTCGCGGAGATGATCATTGACCACTCCGGGTTCGACCACAGCCAAACGCTCGAGGGTGTTGATCTCTTTGATGGCATTCATCGCGTCGAAGGCGATCACGACGCCACCGTCGACCGCGTTGGCTCCGCCCGACAGGCCGGTGCCAGCGCCGCGCGTGACGACGGGCGCACCGTGGGCGATACATGCCTGCACAACTGTCTGTACCTGCTCGGCTGTGCGCGGACGGACCACGGCGACCGGCATCTCGTACGGAGCCCACTCGGCGTCGTCGTGGATGTAGCTCGCCATGATGTCGGGGTCGGTGATCAGTCGATCCGCATCGATCTGCGAGCCGAGCGCCTCGAGGAGTGTCATGTCTCCACGATAGTGACGGCCGCTACACCACCCCATGTAGATTTACTCCGAGAAACCGGAAACTGTATGGACATTCTCTCCATATTCATCGTTGGCCTGACAAGTTGGCCTGACAAGGGAGTGCGGATGCACGAGAACTGGCTACAGCTTCTCCTGGCCGAGGCATCCACCGAGGAACTGATCGAACACCGCGATCAGTTGGTCGCTGGGTCAGGCCCCGAGGTCGCCGCCGAGATCGAGCGAGAAGCCCGATCGGCGCTTCAACTACGAAGTCTCCTGGCTCAGCGACGACAGCGCGCCACCGAACTGGGGGCACTCAACGACATCGCGTCGCTGCTGACCACGATGCACGATCACCACGCCCTCCTGCAGGAGATCGTGGATCAGGCCAAACGACTACTCGGCGTCGACCTTTCGTACCTTGCTCTCATTCATGACGACATCTTGATCATCGAAGTCACGAGCGGTGCGTACACGTCCCAACTGCTCGGCCTCACGGTTCCGTTCCGCGAAGGTCTGATCGGTCGAGTGGTCGAGAACTCTTCTCCTGCTTGGTCTTCCGACTACCGAAACGATCCCTCGTTTGCACACATCGGGCCCGCCGACGACGCAGCGCGAGCCGAGAACATGCGCGGCCTGCTGGCTGTGCCACTGACATTGAACGGCAAGATCTTGGGTGCGCTGTGCGCCTGTAAGCGTCAAGAGCGTCGATTCGGCAATGAAGAAGTTGCGTTGCTGTCCGCACTCGCAGCTCATGCCTCGGTGGCGATCGAGAATGCCCGCTCTCTCGAACGCTATCGCGCGACGGTTGCAGAAGTGAATGCAGCGAACACCGAACTTGCCGAGCGCACAGCACTTCTCGAACAAACCCTGACTTGGGATCGTTCGCTCACTCAGGTTGTCCTGCGCGGCGGTGGTGTGCGCGAACTCGTGGAGGAAACCTCGGCGTCGACGGGTTCACCGGTGTTCTTCGTGACCGGAACATCCGAGATCCCGCCAGGGTTGCAACGGGTGAGCGAGAGCGTGCATCGGGTCTTCGACATCCTTGCCGCTGACCGACGCGAGCAGGAGGTGACGCTCATCGTCGGTGAGCAGTTCCTGTTCGCCACCGAAGTCCGCAGTGCCGGTGACCAGCTCGGAATTCTGTTCCTGCTCGCACGCCGGGAACCCACCGCCGCCATGAGGTTGGCACTCGAAAGGTCTGCTCCGGCCATTGCGCTGGCGCTGGTCGGCGAAAGGGCAGCCAGGGAAGCCACCCGCCGAGCACGCGACGCGTTCCTCGTCGATCTGATCACCAGGCCTGCGCCGACGCCGGCCGAAGTCACCGGGCAGTTCCGCCTGGCCGGACTCAACCCCGACCGCTCGTACACCGTCGTGGTGGCCCGCCCGGCCGATGCCGTCGACCGGACGCGTCGTAGCATCGAGGAAATTGCTTTTCCGTCGGGAACCGTTGTTGCCGAGCATGGTTCACGGGTCATTGCCCTGATTCCCGGAATGTCACCAACAGAGGTTGCGGCAGCGTGGGTGCAGCCGGCGAAGAATCCGACCGTCGGAATTGCCGATCCGGCCGTTGGAGCAGAAGGACTGGCTCGGGCCTATGTCGAGGCGCAGCACACCGTCGACGTCCTCGAGACGCTCGGACGGGCCTCACACGTGGAACCGGCAAGTTCACTCGGCATCTACCGAATTCTCCTCAGCCGCACCGGCCGCGACGAACTCGAAGCACTGACGCAGCGTTCCCTCGGCCCCCTCCTCGAGGAGGAGCAACGACGCGGGGTTCCATTATTGGACACCCTGGCGTCGTACCTCTCCCACAATTGCAAGCACTCCGCCACTGCCGCCGCGCTCGCGATTCACGCCAACACCCTGTACCAACGCCTCGAGTCCATCGACAGGTTAATCGGAACACAGTGGCGTCAGCCGGACCAGGCGCTCGATCTTGCGCTCCTGATCCGGCTGCGTGCCAGTGCGGGGAAACTCGGTCAGATCTGAGCAGACTTGCTCGATCGCTTCGCCAGCACCACTACAAGGATTGCGGCACAGAGCATCACGGCGCCCACCACCCACAGACCTGCCTTGGCATTTCCGGTCACATCGGTGAGCCAGCCGGTGATGTACGGAGCACCGAAGCCCGACGCATTGCCGATCGAGTTGATCATCGCGATACCCGCGGCCGCACTGGCACCCGTCAGGAACGTGGTGGGCAGGTACCAGAAGACGGGGAGAGCGCAGAGGACGCCGACAGCGGTGAGCGAGACCGCAATCATGACGGTGAACGGTGAATCCAGATACAGCGCAATCGGAATGGACACCGCACCCAAGAGCGTCGGAGCTGCGACGTGCCACATTCGTTCACCGGTCTTGTCGGAATGGCGGCTCCACAGCACCATCGCGACGGCGCCGATCGCGTAGGGGACCGCCACGATCAGCCCGGTCTCGACGAGCGAGAAATCGGTGTTGAAAGTCTGCTTGAATCCCGCGACGATGCTGGGCAGGAAGAAGCTCAAAGCGTAGAGGCCGTAAGTGATTCCGAAGTAGACCAGACCGAAACCGATGACGCGGGGATCGCGCAAGGTCTTACCGGCAGACTGGTGACCGGCGTCGCCGAGTTCTTTTTCCTCGTCGGCCATCGACTTCATCAGCCACGTGCGCTCCTCGAGGGTCAACCACTTTGCGTCGGCGGGACGATCGGTGAGGTAGAACCAGACGACGAACGCCAAGATCACGGCGGGCAGACCCTCGATCAGGTACATCACGCGCCATCCGGCCAGGCCGAACAGACCGTCGCCGTACTGGATGATGGCGGCCGAGAGTGGGGCGCCGAGCGCCGACGAGAGCGGAAGAGTCAGCAGGAACAGGCCCATCAGGCGTACGCGGTACTTCTTCGGGAACCAGAAGGTCAGGTAGAGAAGAACTCCGGGGAAGAAGCCGGCCTCGGCGATGCCAAGCAGGATGCGCAGGAAGTAGAGGCTGCCGACATTCGGCACGAATGCGAGCGCAGCGGCGAGGATGCCCCAGGTGAGCATGATGCGTGCGATCCACAGCCGGGCGCCGAAGCGGTGCAGGGCCAGGTTGCTCGGCACCTCGAACAGCAGGTAGCCGACAAAGAAGAGTCCGGAGGCGAGCCCGAACATCGTCTCGGTCATCCCGAGGTCGGCGCTCATGGTGAGCTTCGCGAAAGCAATGTTCGTACGATCCAGATAGTTCACGAAATAGAGCAGGATCAGGAAGGGAATCAGCCGGCGCGCTACCTTCCTCACCACGCGAGATTCGATCTCGCTCGGCGCAACCCCACCGTCAGTGGTGGTGCTATCGGTGGAGGTCATGGCAGGGGTACTCCTCGGAAAAGGTCAGCGTTGCTATCTACGAAGTGACTCAAGCCACAGTAGAAGCACGACCGAGCCCAACCTATGTGGACAATCTCTACAGAAGCCGTCCTCGCATGTGCGTTTACTCCCAACGCTCCGGAGGACGACCAGCAGCAGCCTGACGAACGCCCCTGAAACAGTCGAAGACGACAAACCCGTCTGAGCTGGGGGTTTAGAGCTACGAGCACCGAGTCAGTGGTTAGTGTTGTCGCCGAAATAGCCAGAGCAAGTGCGGACGCACCGCATGACTTGAAGGACAGAACATGACGAAGATGGTTCGGACCACGATGACCCGCCGGTCCTCCACCGCTTTCGCTGCCACCATCGCGGCGGTCGCTCTATTCGCCTCCGCCTGCGGCAGCGACTCCGACAAGACTGGCTCGGACAAACCTGCTGCCGGCGCTTCGTCCGCTACGTCCTCGGTCACCGTCGGCGGGAAGGCGCTTGACGCCACGTTCGAGACGAAGTGCGCAAAGGACGGCGGCACGACAGTTATGACACTGCTCGACGCGGAAAATCCCACCTACGGCATGTTGACCGTCTCGGCCATCGTCGATGAATCCGGCACGGTTCAGACTGCTGGAATCGCCGGAAGTGAGGGTGGATCGAACGGTCTGCCGTACACCGCCGGATTTGCACCGGGCCTGCCCGGCGGGTCTGCCAGTGCCAAGCAGGACGGCAATACCTTCGTGGTGACGGGCGAGGGAATCGGCGCCCGGGACAAGGGCAACCCGACGGAGACGTCGAGCTTCGAGATCACGTTCGCCTGCGAGTCCGTCATCGGCGGCTGAGCTGTAGAACGGCTGGGCCATAGATTCTTGCTAACTGATTCCCAGCTGTTCGCGCAGCTGGACGACGCGGAGCACGATGACTCCCAACGTCACCACGGTGACGGCACCAAAAGCGATCCAGCCGATCCGCACTGCTTTCACACGGTTCTCACCGGCGCCCAACCACTGTGGGGCGTACAGGAAGGCAGCGGCCGTTGCGGCACCTGCCACCAGACCTCCCGCGTGGCCCCAGAACGAAATCCCGGGCAGCGAAATGCTGATGATCACATTGATCGCGATCACCGAGATGATCGGGACCGGGCTTCGACGCAGACGCAGCAGAAGGACGGCCTGTGCGCCCATGATGCCGAAGATCGCACCCGACGCTCCGGCAGTCCAGGACAGGGCCGTGAGCGAAGAGAACACCGGCTGAAACGCCATCACCGAGGCTGAACCGCCGAGAAGCGAAACCAGGTAGATGCCGATGTACCGCGAGCGGCCCATCACGATTTCGGTGTCGCGCCCCAGAATGTAGAGGGCGTACATGTTGACCGCGAGGTGCAGGATTCCGAAGTGCAGGAACCCGGAGCCGATGAGCCGGAACCAGTCACCGCTGGCAACAAGACCGGGATTGAGTGCCCAGTTCGCGAAGATTGACGATCCGACCTGGTTGTTCATGATGCTTCGCGACTGCGCGAAGGTGGCGAGGAACGCCAGGACGTTGAGCCCCATCAAGGTGTACGTCACGACCGGGACCGCGCGGGTGGGGCTCACGGTGTTTCCGGCGACGCCCCGAACGGGGCGGACATCACGCTGACCGGCAGCTACACAGTCAACACATTGGTATCCCACCGCCGCCTCGCGGAGACAGTCCGGGCACGCCGGGCGTCCACAACGATTGCAGGAAAGTGCGGTAGGTCGATCTGGATGGCGGACGCACCGCGGTTGGGGCGGGATGCCCTCACTCGCACCGCCGCCCCAACCGGGGTTCGTCATCTGCTTGTTTTACCTGTTCAGGAGATGGTGATGCTGTTGATCACGACGGGCTCGACCGGACGATCGCCACGATCGACCGAGGTGGAGGAGATGGCGTCGACAACCTTCTTGGAATCGTCGTCGAGAACCTCACCGAAGATGGTGTGGCGACGGTTCAGGTGCGGCGTCGGGCCGGTGGTGATGAAGAACTGCGAGCCGTTGGTTCCCGGGCCTGCGTTGGCCATGGCCAGCAGGTAGGAGCGGTCGAACTGCAGTTCCGGGTGGAACTCGTCACCGAACTTGTAGCCCGGGCCGCCGGTGCCGGTTCCGGTGGGGTCGCCACCCTGGATCATGAAGCCGTCGATGACGCGGTGGAAGATGGCACCGTCGTAGAACGGGCCGGTCTTGGTGCCGGCGGCGTTTGCGGTGGTGTACTCCTTCGAGCCGTCGGCGAGGCCGACGAAGTTCTCGACGGTCTTCGGCGCATGGTTGCCGAACAGAGCGATCTTGATGTCGCCGCGGTTCGTGTGCAGCGTTGCGGTTGCGGTCTGATGAGTTGAAGTCACACCACCATCGTGCCATTGCCGGCGTTCTCGTGGATGTGAGCCTGCCAATTCCGTGCGACGGGGCACGCGTCACTGCAGTTCGATGTCGGCGGCAACGACCGGATCGGAAATGTCGATTCCGTCCGCAGCTGCGCGTTGGTACAGCCGGTACAGAGCATGATCGAACTCGTCGCGCGTTCGCCCCGCCGACCAGTACGGCAATGCGACAATCCGGGACGGCGGTAGGCCGTTTTCGATCGCTTGGTTGCGTAAGCGGGCGACACAGCTTTTCTCGCCGCCGATCCACAACATTGTCGATTCTGCCTGCGCCTCGGTCCGATCGACTATGTCCACCCACTCGATATCAGGGAATCCGTGCTCGCCTGACGGACCCGCGAAACTGTGTATTCGGACTTGTTCGGCGAGATTCGTCAAGGATCCGACAGCAGGGCGCGCAGATCTGTCGCCGACTGCAACGACGTCAGTGACGCCCGGAACAAGGACGAGTTCGTGTTTGAATCCGATCACCCCAACGCGACTGCCTACGCCCGTCCGGTTGAGCCACCAACCCGGCTTCCCGAGATCCATGACATCGAACGTGATCCTTCGATCGCCAGGATTGAAATCGATTGCTGTGTAGGAACGCCCGATCGGACGCCGGGGGTCGGCCTCCCAACTGGGAACCGCGAGTTTGTCCGACCCCAAGGTGGGGAGCATCATCTCGTCCGCCGGCTCCCGAGGCACGAACAACTTGAACACCGGCGCCGCCCCACGAACGCTCAGGTTTCCGAATTCGCTCGACTGCAACACAACTCGAACGGTGTCGTCCGTTCGCTGTTCAACCTCGGCAATCGAGGCAACGGTCATGACCATGCCCGCAGGTAACCGGGATTCTCTCGCCCTGTCCATGCTCGACTAACCCAACTGTCCCAACGCGGTACCCAGGTTTCCCGGCAGCCACGTCTTACCAAGTACACCCGCATTGTTGATCGCCTCACCCTGCGCATCACTGAGCCATACGACGCGGGATTTCAGATTCGACTCCCAGAAAGGCGATTGTTCGAGGTTCGCGATGGAATCCCGTGGTGACGGCATCAGAAGTACCGCTTCACCGTCGACGTCACCCGCGGTCTCACCCGAATACGTCACCGGAGTTCCCGTCGATTCCACCGCGGATTGGTCCTCCGCCGGCTTCATTCCGAAGAGGCGCAGTATGTTTCCGCCTGATCCCAACGAAATCTGCTCCTTGTAGTAGAGCCCGAATGAGTACGGCCGCTTCGCAAGTCCTGGGTTCGACGCAGCCACACCCGAAAACTCGTCGACTGCCGAGGTGATCAACTCCCCACCCTGCTCGGTTTTGCCCAACGCATCCGCGACCTGCTGAACGCCGACTCTCCAATCGTTGTCTGTGTCCTGCATGTCGAATATCAAAGTGGGAGCGATCGTTCGGAGCCGCTCCAACGTGGCGGGCTCGGTGAAAACCGGCCAGGCAGGCGCGATGATGAGATCCGGTTCGACCGCTAGCATCCGCTCGAAATTCACTTGCCCTGCATAGATGTCAGCCAAGGACTCGTCGAGCGCCTCGTTTCCCACGTAGTCCGCCAGATAGGGAAGCTTGTCGATGTTGGTCACGCTCGCGGCCACGGGGTGCGATCCCAGCGCCACGACGTTCTCGAACGCCGGGTTCCCCAAGGTCACGATCCGTTCAGGTTCCGACTCGATGGTCACGTCCCCAGATTCCGTGCTCACGGTCACCGGATAGCTCCCGCTCGCTGCCGGACTTCCGTCGTCGTCCACGCCCGTGTCCGATGAACATCCAGCGAGCGCGAGCACTAACGCAGCCCCGGCTGCAACCAGAAATCTTGGCCTCCACCTGTGTCTATTCATAATTGCCACAGTAGCAATAATTAATGTGGGTTGCCTTACCTTCCTACGAAGGGATGACATCTAGTGATCTGAAATGTGAGTCCAAGAAGCGTCAGGAGTTGGAACGACCGTGGGAATGAGACCGGAATCGATCATCTTCTCGGCACCGACCAGGAAGGCGTCGAGCGTCCAGGAAACAACAGCCGAGAGGGTGTCAGGCTTCGGGTACCGCGAATCCGGGTAACGATTGCGCGCCGGTGTATGCAGCGCCGCCGAAATGATCAATGTTCGAGAGCCGAGCAAATGTGCTGTTGCACGGTCGAATTCAGGCTCCCGTAGAAGTACCTCATTCATGATTCGCTCGAACTGCTCCAGAGTGTCCTCTTCGTAAGGCCCTCGAAGCACGTAGTCCTCGAGCCCCGGCGTGGCAGTCACGAGTTCAGCGAAGCGCTGACCTAACGTCCGAAGGTAGTCCTGCCAGGACTTCGAATCCGAATCCAACTGCAGACGTCCGAAAGCTCTCGCACACGCCAACGAGTACAGACGATCGGTCGAGTCGACGTGATGGCGAATCGTCGCAGCGGAAACGCCCAGGACCTGTGCGACCTCCGCCCGCGTCAGGCGGTCCAAACCCACCCGTTCCGCTGCATCGAGAATCTCGTCCGTCGACGTAATCGCAGGTCGGCCCGGGCCTCGACGGGACCGTGCAGGGGAAGTCGACATTCATCCATCGTAAGTCCGATCTGCGACCGACCGACCCGGAGACAACCGTTGTGGCAAAGTGATGTCATGACACGAGTGACCGAGTCCCTCAGCACGCAGTTGCCCGACACCTTCGATCACGCGCGCGCCCGCGTCGAGGACACCTTCGACGAGACCGCCGCCTACCTCGAAGAGACAGCGGCTCGTATCAAGGAGTCCGAGGCAGCCGACAACGCTCGCCGTATCGCCGCGGTGGTCGCGACGTCGGTCGCTCGCGGCGCCGGGCAGGTCGGGTTGTTCCTGGGTCGTCAGGGCAAAGTCCTCGCCAAGAAGGGCGTCGAGCGCGCCAAGGCCATCCCGGCAAAGTCCGCGGAACGCGCCGAGAAGCCTCGCGGCCGCAAGCGCGTCACCGTGTTCGTCATCGCCGGTGTTGCGGTGATCGGTGGCGCGGTGTTCTTCAAGAGCCGCCGACGCGAACATCCGCCGGTCGCTTCCGCACCCCCGCGCCTCGAGGAGAACTCGGCCGAGAAGACCGCGTAGTCGACATACGAAAAGCCCCGGAACACAGTGTGTTCCGGGGCTTTTCGATGCCTGGCCGTCAGCAGTTGGACGGTGCCGGGACGTTGTTGAAGCGATCGATCATGTACCCGACGGATTCGGGGGTACCGACCAGATACGGCGTCGCGTGATTGATTGCCAGTCCCGGAATGATCGGGGGCAGTTCGTTGACGGAGAACTGCACCGTCGCGCCCTTGCCGCACCAGTCTTGCGCCAATTGCTGTCCCTGGCCGAACGGAACGATGTCATCGGAGCGGCCGTGCTGGATCAACACGGGCGACTCCGGCGTCAGGTTGCCGATCTTCTGTTCGTCGAGGATCGCCTGCGCCATGGGTAGGCGCGCCAGAACTGCGGAGAGCGATTCACCGGAATTGGTGAAGCTCGACGACTGCTGGAAGCCGAACTGCAGACCACTTTCGGCGACGCACTGGTTCTTGGTGGCGGCCAACATCTGTCGGCCACGATCGTTGATTTCGGCGTCGAGCAACGGCTGGACCTCGGGGTACTGCGCGACGATTCCGTTGAGCGCGTATCCGATCACTCCGGTGAGGAACGTGCCGTCGACCTGCTGCAGCGTCGCCGCCAGATCAGCGGGCGGTGCGCCTGCGTACGTGCCCTTGAGATCAAGTTCGGGAGCGTACGACGGCTTCAATTCCGTTGCGGCAGCGGCAGCTCCACCACCTTGCGAGTAACCCCACAGTCCGACGGGTCCGTCGGCGGGAATGCTCGTGTTCGGGAGTTGCTGAGCGGCGCGCACCGAGTCCAGAACGGCATGCGCTTCGGCTTCACGGTTGACGTAGGTGTGATCGCCCGGAGTTCCGAGACCCTCGTAGTCGGTGACGACGACGGCAATGCCGTTGAGCAGCAACGTGTTCACCCAGATGGACTCGTAGCCGACCATGACGTCCGTCGGGAGCTGATACTCGATACCGGTGTTGAACAGCTTGGACGGTGCGCACTGATCGCCCTGTCCATGAGTTCCCACCGCTGCGGCAACCAGTGGACGCGCCCCCTGCCCGGTCCACGGATTCGACGGTTCGAGATAGGTGCCCGTCACGGCAACGGGGGCACCCTTGGCGTCCTCGCTTCGGTACATGATCTTGGTGGCAGTCGCCGGCCATGCACCGTTCGATCCAGGCACGCTCAGCAGCAGTGGTGACGGCTCGCTCTTGATGAGGTCTCCGTTGGCACCTGCCGGAAGCTCGGACGGCGGTGTGTAGAAATCCGCCGGCTCCGCCGTTGCGGCAGGGGCCGTCACAGCACCCATGACCAGTGCTGCGACGGAGACCCCGGCCGCCCACCATGCTCTGCTCTTCACGTTTCGATCTCCCCACGTTCGCCTGCGCTGTGGCTTGGCACACAGCGAACGCAGAGTAACACATACCTCACGTAACACTTTTTCGTGAGGTTTTTGCCTTAACAGGCTGAATTACAACCCTTTATAACTACTTCGTGGGCTCCAGATTCGATGTCAGTAGCGAACGAAGCTTGCCGGTATCAGCCGAGGTCCACGCCTCGGGATGCAGGATCTTGGCCCACATGTCTGCCGCATCCTCGCCGTAGTTGTGACCGTGCCCGGACGGGACGTCAGCCGAGAACACCATGTCGAGGGTGACCTGCCAGAACGTCACGAGCGGCACCCACGTCATTCCCGGATCCACGTCTCGACCCAACGGTTCCTTGAGCCAATCCGGCTTGTTGAGCAGCAGGTCGAAGGACCACCACGTGATCGGGTCGCTGGCGTGCTGCCAGTACACGATGCGGTCGTCGTCCCAATCCGATTTCAGCTCCAGATCCTCCGGATCACCGGCAAACCGAATGGCGCGTCCACCGTCGATCACCGGCAGAATTTCCTTCGAACCCGAGTCACGACTGTCCGTGATTTCCTGCCACTGAGCAGTGAAGTTGGGGGTTCCGACCCACAGTGCGCCGTCGACACGCGTCATCATGTCCTGAGCGCCGGCAAATGCGGCCTGGCCACCGTAGGAGCCGAGGCTCTCACCGAAGACAACCAACTCGGGTCGCGTCTCCACAGGCAGGTCGATCCACTTGGCGTACACCGCGTTGAACAGCGCGCGCCCGGCGATCATCGGCGTCTCGCGGTCGGCGATGAAGGCCAACGGACTCGGAAGGAACGAGTACTGCATCGACGCGATCGCCGTGTCGCCGCCCTCGACGTACTCGAACGCCGACGCGACGTCCTCGTTCACCCAACCGCGGCCGGTGGTCGTCACGACTGCGAGGGTTCCGCGGTCGAATCCACCGGTGCGCTCCAACTCGTCGACGACGCGCTGTGCCACACCGTTGATCGAGTCCGAGGATTCCCGTCCGGCGTACACGCGGATCGGTTGCTTCGCTTCACGTCCGGTCAACGCAGAGATCTCGGCTGCGGTGGGACCGCTGCCCATGAAGGTGCGCCCCTCCTGGCCAAGAGAATCCCAAGCCTCGGCGGACATCGGCGAACCACTGCGCTCGGCGATCAATGGTTGTTCGATGCCGTCCGGAGTTTCGTGATCGGCGCCGGAGAAACTCCAGTTCGCGAATGCGATCAGCCCGTTGTACAGCGCACCATTCACGATGAAGATGCCGAGAGCGAAGATGACGATCAAGCTGCCGACCTTCGCCGCTTCGAGGGGAACGAACCGAAGCGCGACTGCGGTGAGCTTGTTGGTGGTGAACCGAAGACCACGTCCGGCCTCGAGCAGGATGAACCAGATTCCGAGCGAAATCATCAGCACCAGAAGGTAATTCGCCTGATTGGTGCGTGGAGCTTCCACGAGATCGCGGACGATCTGCTGCCACCACGAACCGAGGACCAAGAACGTCGGAACCAGAATGACGGCCGCGACCAGCAGGATTCGCCAGCCGATCTTTTTCGTGCGATCCGACCATTGCGGCTCGACGCCGCACTTGCGGATCATCCAGGCAACCGTGACGCCGACGCCGTATCCCATGGCGAGCGAGATGCCCGTCGCAACGCCCTGGAGGTACCACGCGCGCGGCAACAGGGACGGACTCATCGACCAGGTGAAGAAGACCAGAGCAAAGGCAAGCCCGACCGGGTGCAGCGTCTTGCAGTAGAGGCGCAGCCGTTCCCACACACGTTTCATGCCGGAATCGTATGCGCCCCGTGCCCGAATCAGGTCACGAGGCGCACACGCGTCCAGTCTGTTTACGGAGCGAAGCGCAAAATCGCGGCGACTGCGCCGCCGCCCGGAATGTCCTCCGCGCGAACAGCGAGCACCCGAGCGCCCGTCAAGAGCGAACGACGAGCGATCTCGTCGACGACACCGTAGGTGCTTCCGTTGGTCGACTCACCGGTCGTGAGAGCGCCTGTCTGGGGATCGAGACTTCCGGGTACGACGGAATCGATGTCGATGAAAACGGTGTCGACCTGTCCGTACGTCGCGGCTGTTGCCACGTCGGCGACGTCCGTCTGAGTGCGTCCCTGTTCCGTGCGCACATTGAAGGTGTCCCGCACCGCCGCCAGCTGCTCGGCGTGGAAGTCGTCGAGCGCCGGACGCGAACCGTCCGCCACTTCCTGCGTCGACAAGGCTTCCGGGTTTCCCTCGACGGTTTTGTCGACCAAATGACGGTACGAATTCACGGAGCGATACACCGACGCGATGGGTTCGGCAGCAGCCAGGATCAAGGGGACGTCACGGCCGGCGAGCACACCGCGGACCTCGTGATCGACTGCGCGCGCGTACTGATTGACGCGCAACTTTCGGCTGTCCGACCCCGACAACCGACCCGCCTCGGTACGGCTGTTGATCGACGACTTGCCCGCGTGATCCGCAGCGTTCTTCGGCATTCCCTGAACACGGACCTCGTCGGCGGGCTGATCGGCGGCGATCTCGATCAGTCGCACCGAACCCTCTGCCAGGGCGAGAACAAACGCCGTCTGGGGGAACGTCACCGAACGGAGCAGTGGCTTGAGGTGGAACCGATCGCTGACCGTTTCGAGCGCCTGCAGACGGTTGGGGAGGCGGAAGGTCACCAGACGCTCCGGCGTCGCGTACGTGACCAATGAGCGCGACTGGAAGCGCCAGAAATCGTCGTCGTCGTCGAGCTCTGCGTATTCGGCCTCGAACTGCTTGCGCTCGGCGGGATCCTCCACCGATGCGAGTGCCGAGCGGACCTGGTCCTTGAAGGCTATGCGCGCTTTGTCGTAATCCTGCGGTGCATCTTCAGTCGGAGTAACGATGGTGATGCAGGTGGGCCCCTCCACCTCCGCGAGTGCGGCAATTTCACCGTGGCTGGGAATGTCGTTGTGAAGCACTACGAACCTCCTGAAATTGGGTTCTCCCCACGGTACGCCCAGCTGGTTATGACCACTAGACTTTCCGGAGAATTCGGGACGAACGGTCCATAGTGGGCGCGGTTCTGGCCACCCACTCCGAGCGAACGGCATGTTCATCGCCTCCAGTGCGCCGAAAGTGCCGTTCGCTCAAAAACGGGGGCACACAAGTCGGGCAAGTCGGGCACGACTGGGCAGACGCGGGCAGACACGGGGTACATCGGTATACAAAAACACCCTCCCGGATCCCGGGAGGGTGTTTTCTTACTGTGGAGCCTAGGAGATTCGAACTCCTGACATCTGCCTTGCAAAGGCAGCGCTCTACCAACTGAGCTAAGGCCCCGTTCGGTTTTCTGACCGGAGTCAGAGTACCTAGGTTCTATCCTGTTTCCAAATCGTGCCAAACCTTGTCTCCGCGCTGACTTTTGATCAGCTTGGTGACCCCGAGAGCTACCAGAATTCCGGCCCCGACAAGCAGGAAAACCTTCATTCCAGCAACCCTTCTTCGGCACATGGGAGTGGGCCTAGGAGGACTTGAACCTCCGACCTCTTCATTATCAGTAAAGCGCTCTAACCACCTGAGCTATAGGCCCCTGAACCGATTCCAAAGATTACCCCACCGGGCCGCTGACACCAAAACGGGCCCGGCGGAGCAATGTTTTCGCAGGTCAGTCGCGGTCGGCGAGAGTTACCTCTACGCCGCCAACCAGGTCGCTGCAGAGGTTGTAGATGAACGATCCGATCGTGACGAGTGCCGTGAAAAGCACCATGTTCGCGATGCCGATCAGCGCGGCGTAGCCGAACACCTGGCCCGCTGTCACGAGACCGTCGGAGCCGCCGTCGGCAACGATGTCGGTGAACGCGTTGTTCAGGCGATCCCAGACGCCCATTCCGTCGAGAACGACGTAGAGCAGCCCGACGGCCACCATCCACACGAAGAACAGCGACACCGAGATCACGGATGTGATCTTGAGCGTGGACCACGGGTCGATACGACGGATCTGAACCGTTGCGCGCAGTGGCGCACCGTCGACGACCGAAGCCGATACGGCGTGAGTTTTCTCACCCTTCACCGCAGCAGGCAACGGATGCTTGGCCTCGGAGAGGTCAGGCATGTCCTTCGGCAGATCCTTGCGATCGATGTGCCGAGTGGGCCCGTCGATCGCAGCAGCCTTTGCTTTCGGATTCGCGACCGTGGGATTGGCGACTGTGGCGTTTGCAGCCTTGGGATTTGCGCCCGAGGGTGTAACAGCCTTGGCTGCTGCCGCGCCGGCGACGCCACCGGTAGCTGCGGCCGCCGCCGTTCCCGTCACGACGGGACGCGCCGAAGGGTTCCCGGCAGGGCGACCTGCCTGTGCACCGGCGGCAGGACGACCCGCTTGAGGCTGTCCCTTCGGCGCACCACCCTGCGCGGGGTTTTTGGCCGGGCCACCCTGCGCCGGGCCGGCCGCTGCAGGACGCTGCGGACCGGCAGGTGGCTTACCCCCGGCAGGAGCTGCCGGTCGACCCGCAGGAGCACCAGCGCCGGCTGGGCGCGTGATGTTGGTCTGCGGCTGACTTTGCGGAGCCTGATTCTGCGGTGCCTGAGCCTTGGATGCCGGACTCTGGGCAGCCGGACTCTGGGCAGCCGGATTTTGAGCTGGCTGCCCCTGCGGCTGACCTGACGGCTGGGGTCCGCGCTGCCAAGGCGGTGCCTGGCTGCCACGAGCCTGATTGGAAACCGGTTGCGGCGGAGCCTGACCGTCACCCTTCGCCGGAGTTACCGGCGCAGCCGGAGCCACAGAAGGAGCGGAAGGAGCCTGACCCTTGGCCGCACCCGCAGCGTCGGAAGCCCCACCCGCCGGCTTCTGAGTCGACGGGCCGCGAGGCGGCTCAGGTGCCTTGGGCGCCGGAGCTGCCTCGGAAGCTTTGGGTCCGCCGTCCGCTGGAGCTGCAGGTTTCGAGGTCTGCGGCCCCGCCGGAGCAGTTGCCTGCTCCGGCTTCGGTGGCGTCGAACCTGAAGGGCTTCCGCTCTTCTGGTCACTGCCCGGCTGGTTGGGAGTGCTCACTAGGACTCCTTAGCTCCATCGGCATTGTCTGCGTTGTCGGTGGTCTCTGCAGCGAGCTCTTCGGGCTCGTCGGCGTTGCGCGCAATCGCGAGCAGTGTGTCGCCTTCGCCGAGGTTCATCAGACGCACGCCCTTGGTCTGGCGTCCTGCCTTACGAACCTGCTTGGCTGCCGTCCTGATGACGCCGCCGCCCGAGGTGATCGCGTACAGCTCGTCGTCGTCGTCGACGATGAGCGCACCGACCAGAGTGCCACGTTTCTTGTCGTACTGAATCGTGAGCACGCCCTTGCCGCCGCGACCCTGCACCGGGTAGTCCTCCATGCCGGTTCGCTTGGAGTAACCGCCCGAGGTGGCGACCAGGAGGAATGTGCCTTCACGAACGACGTTGAGCGAGAGCAGCTCGTCGTCACCGTTGAAGCGCATGCCCTGGACGCCGGACGTTGCGCGGCCCATCGGACGCAGTGCCTCGTCGGTGGCCGAGAAGCGGATCGACTGGCCCTGTGCCGAGACGAGAAGCAGGTCGTCGTCGGCGGAGCAAAGAACAGCGCCGACCAGTTCGTCTTCACCACGCAGGTTGATGGCGACGATGCCACCGCTGCGGTTGGAGTCGAAGTCGGTGAGCTTGGACTTCTTGACCAGACCGTTGCGAGTGGCGAGCACCAGGTAGGGCGCGTCTTCGTACGTCTTGATCTGGATGACGGACTGGATGCGCTCGTCCGGCTGGAAGGCCAGCAGGTTGGCCACGTGCTGACCGCGAGCGGTACGGCTCGCCTCGGGCAGTTCGTAAGCCTTGGCGCGGTAGACGCGGCCCTTCGTGGTGAAGAACAGCAGCCAGTCGTGCGTCGAGGTGACGAAGAAGTGCGAGACGATGTCGTCCTGCTTGAGGCCGGCGCCCTGAACACCCTTGCCGCCGCGCTTCTGCGAGCGGTAGAGATCGGTCTTGGTGCGCTTGGCGTAGCCGGTCTCGGTGATCGTGACGACGACGTCTTCGCGGGCGATCAGATCCTCGTCGTTGACGTCTCCGTCGGCGGCGATGATGCGGGTACGACGGTCGTCGCCGTACTTGTCGACGATTTCCTTGAGCTCGTCACGAACGATCGCGCGCTGACGCTCCGGGCGAGCCAGAATGTCTTCGAGGTCCGCGATTTCGAGTTCGATCTCGGCCAACTCGTCGACGATCTTCTGACGCTCGAGGGCGGCGAGACGACGCAGCTGCATGCCGAGGATGGCGTCGGCCTGGATCTCGTCGACGTCGAGGAGTTCCATCAATCCGGCGCGAGCGATGTCGACGGTCTGCGACGCACGGATCAAGGCGATGACCTCGTCCAGAGCGTCGAGCGCCTTGACCAGACCGCGCAGGATGTGGGCGCGCTCCTGTGCCTTGCGAAGCAGGTACCTGGTACGACGAACGATGACCTCGAGCTGATGCGTCGTGTACAGACGGATCATCTGGTCGAGGCGCAGCGTGCGCGGCACTCCGTCGACGATGGAGAGCATGTTGCAGCCGAAGCTGGTCTGCAGCTGGGTGTGCTTGTACAGATTGTTCAGCACGACCTTGGCAACAGCGTCACGCTTGACGGTGACGACGATGCGCATGCCGACGCGGTCCGAGGACTCGTCGTGGATGTCGGAGATGCCACCGATCTTGGCGTCACGAACCTGCTCCGCGATGGAGGTGATCAGGTTGTCCGGGTTGACCTGGTAGGGCAGCTCGGTGATGACGATCGTGGTGCGGCCCTTGGCATCTTCTTCGATCTCGACGACGCCGCGCATACGAACGGATCCACGACCGGTGGTGTAGGCGTCCTGGATGCCCTGTCCACCGACGATGAGACCGTGCGTCGGGAAGTCGGGTCCCTTGATGCGCTCCATGACGGCTGCGAGAGTGGCTTCCTCGTCCGCCTCGAAGTTCTCGAGCGCCCAGTAGATGGCGTCGGCAACTTCACGCAGGTTGTGCGGCGGAATGTTGGTGGCCATACCGACGGCGATGCCGTTGGAACCGTTGATCAGAAGGTTCGGGATACGGCTGGGCAGAACCGTCGGTTCCTGCGTCTTGCCGTCGTAGTTCGGGGTGAAATCGACTGTCTCGTGGTCGATTTCGCGCAGCATTTCCATCGCGAGCGGCGTAAGCCTGCACTCGGTGTAACGCATGGCGGCTGCGCCGTCGTTGCCGCGGGAGCCGAAGTTTCCCTGACCGTCGACGAGCGGGTAACGCAGCGACCACGGCTGGGCCATACGGACCAACGTGTCGTAGATCGAGGAGTCGCCGTGGGGGTGGTAGTTACCCATGGTCTCGGCGACCGGTCGGGCAGACTTCACGTATCCGCGGTCGGGGCGATATCCGTTGTCGTACATCGCGTAGAGCACGCGGCGGTGCACCGGCTTGAGTCCGTCGCGGACATCCGGCAGAGCGCGACCGACGATGACGCTCATGGCGTAGTCGATGTAGCTGTTCTGCATTTCCTGCTGGATGTCGACCGGTTCGATCCGGTCGTGTTGCGGACCGTCCGGCGGCAACGTGGTGTCGGTCATGAGCTCACTTTCTTAAAAGAGGGGGCAAGCCCTTGTGCGCGGAAAAGGAGTCCGGGGACTCCTCAACCGCTCACAGGGCCGCAGGCCCTACACGTCGAGGAAACGAACGTCCCGGGCATTGCGGGTGATGAAGCTGCGTCGTGCTTCGACGTCTTCGCCCATCAGCACGCTGAACAGCTCGTCGGCAGCAGCCGCGTCGTCGAGCGTGACGAGACGCAGAACGCGCACCGTCGGGTCCATCGTGGTTTCCCACAGCTCCTTGGCGTTCATCTCGCCGAGGCCTTTGTAGCGCTGGATGCCGTCGTCCTTGTTGATCTTCTTGCCGGACTCGAGGCCTGCCTTGACCATCGCGTCGCGCTCGCGGTCGGAGTACGCGAATTCCGGCTGCGCACCCTTCTGCCACTTGAGCTTGTACAGCGGCGGCTGCGCGAGATAGACCTTGCCGTGCTCGACGAGCGGCCGCATGAAGCGGAACAGCAGCGTGAGCAGCAGCGTTGCGATGTGCTGACCGTCGACGTCGGCGTCGGCCATGAGCACGATCTTGTGATAGCGCAGCTTGGCGATGTCGAACTCGTCGTGGATGCCCGTGCCGAACGCGGTGATGATCGACTGGACTTCGGTGTTCTTGAGGACGCGATCGATACGCGCCTTCTCGACGTTGATGATCTTTCCGCGGAGCGGGAGGATCGCCTGGTACATCGAGTCTCGGCCGGACTTGGCCGAGCCGCCTGCGGAGTCGCCCTCCACGATGTAGATCTCGGACTTCTCCGGATCGTTGGAGCGGCAATCGGCGAGCTTGCCTGGCAGGCCACCGAGGTCGGTCGCGCTCTTACGGCGGACCAGCTCACGCGCCTTACGTGCGGCGACGCGGGCCTGCGCCGACGAAACAGCCTTGTTCACAATGGTTTTCGCGTCGGCGGGGTTCGCCTCGAACCAGTGCGCGAGGTGCTCGTTGCACGCCTTCTGCACGAAGGACTTGACCTCGGTATTGCCGAGCTTGGTCTTGGTCTGACCCTCGAACTGGGGTTCACCGACCTTCACCGAGATGATGGCCGCGAGTCCTTCACGGATGTCGTCACCGGTGAGCTTGGGATCCTTGTCCTTGAGCAGCTTCTTTTCGAGCGCGTACTTGTTGACCGTTGCGGTCAGTGCGGCGCGGAAGCCCTCTTCGTGGGTGCCACCCTCGTGGGTGTTGATGGTGTTGGCGAAGGTGTGGACGGACTCCGAGTAACCGGAGTTCCACTGCATTGCGACCTCGAGCTCGTGGCCGGTGCCCTTGGCGGTGAATCCGACGACCGAGTTGTGGATCGGGGTCTTGCTCTTGTTGATGTGCCGGACGTAGTCCTCGAGTCCACCGGGGTAGTGGTAGACGCGGGTCTTGGACTTACGCGGCGCTGCATGAGCAGCTTCTTCGGCTTCTTCGGCAGCAGACTTGGGAGCCTCGGCCACCTCGGCAGCTTCGTCGTCGATGACCTCGGCGCGCTCGTCGGTCAACGTGATGGTCAAGCCCTTGTTGAGGAAGGCCATTTCCTGCAGACGACGCGCAACGGTCTCGAAGTTGTAGCGGGTGGTCTCGAAGATCTCGGGATCAGCCCAGAAACTGACGGTGGTGCCGGTCTCCTTCGTCGGATCGCCCTGTACGAGCTCTCCCGGCTTGGAATCGGTGTACGTCTGCTGCCACCGGTAGCCGTCGACCTTGATGTCGACGTCGAGCCGGGTGGAGAGCGCGTTGACCACCGAGATGCCGACGCCGTGCAGACCACCGGAGACGGCATAGGAGTCGGAGTCGAACTTGCCGCCGGCGTGCAGCTGGGTCAGCACGACCTCGACGGTGGGTACTCCGGAGGCGTGCATGCCGACCGGGATGCCACGGCCGTCGTCGATGACGCGGATTCCGCCGTCTTCGAGGAGGGTGACCTCGACTTTGGTGGCGTGTCCGGCCATCGCCTCGTCGACCGAGTTGTCGACGACCTCCCAAATGAGGTGGTGCAGGCCGCGTTCACCGGTGGAACCGATGTACATGCCTGGACGCTTACGTACCGCCTCGAGTCCTTCGAGGACGGTGATGGACGACGCGTTGTAGTCCTTGCTGGAAGTGCTTGTATCTGACTTCTGGGCAGCCACGGGTGGGTAGCTCTCCTTCTCCGTCAATACTCGAGCGCAGCCGTCAGCAAGCCCTTGCGGGTGTCGTCGGAGCGGGTTCGAGAATGTTGCCGCTAGTTACCGTTGACCATCTTACTGGTAAGCACCGACTAGAAGCGGCCAATGACACCCCTGGCTGCGCCGCAGACGAATTTTTACGATCCCCTGAAGGTGAAACGCTAGGAACTTTGCTTCTCCGAGCGACGCTCTCTCAGGCTCGCGATAAATGCCCGCGCATGTTCGGCAACCTCGCCCGGATGTGAAAACGGCGACCAGTGTCCCGCGGAAATTTCACGTCGCTGCAGGTCGGAGACCCATTTTTCGGCATCCTCGTATCCCACCGGACGAACGGCTTTGTCGTACTTGTTCAGAATGAGCTGAACGGGCACGTCCGTGTACCGATCCCGCGGCTTGCCGAGAGACGGCCGGATGTTGGCGCGATAAAGCTTGAGTCCGTTCACCATGTCGTCGGCGATGGTGGGCGCGGTGTTGACCACACGGGGGTCCAGACCATCGAAGAAGCCCAGAAATGCCGGCCAGTGCTTCGAGAACCACAGACGCAACGGAAGGGTGCACAGGCCGGGAATCTGGAACAGAACGGTGTAGGCCGACGCGATTCCCTGCGCCGCCGGGCCGAGGAAACGACGCTTGGACGCGCTCGCCCGGATCCACTTACCGAGATGATCGAGATTCGGGCCCGAGATGGAAGAGAACGACGCGATCTTCTCTTCGGCACCCGGCTCGCAGACTGCCTCCCAGGTTTCGACGGATCCCCAGTCGTGTGCAAGGACGTGTACCGGCTTACCCGGGCTGACCGCGTCGATGACGGCGAACAGATCGCCGGCCAGTGCGCTCAGTTGGTAGTCCTGCACCCTCGAGGG
Source organism: Rhodococcus sp. NPDC059969 (assembly GCF_042738325.1). Taxonomy (NCBI): domain Bacteria; kingdom Bacillati; phylum Actinomycetota; class Actinomycetes; order Mycobacteriales; family Nocardiaceae; genus Rhodococcus; species Rhodococcus sp. NPDC059969. Next base: position 578,111 of record NZ_JBHWUF010000001.1, read on the forward strand.
GATCGTGCTCTCGCCGGCCCCGCGACTGTCGTAGCTGACGACGCGGAAGTCGTCTGCGAGCAAAGGCACGACGCGGTTCCACAATTCATGGGTGTCGGGCCAACCATGCACCAGGACGATGGTCTCGCCGTCCGCCTTGCCCTGCTCGAACACGGCCAGGCTGACGGAACCGTTGGTCACCCGACGCGCGGTCACGGCATGGACAGGAGAGTGCTTGGACATTGTTGAACCCTTCGGAGTTAGTCCTTCGGACTGGGAAATCTAGAGATCGAGAACGAGACGTCCACCGTCGGAACGGGATACGCAGATGAGCATCTCCGTTTCCTGCTCGGTGTCGGTCAGACGCCTTTCGCGGTGATCGGGTTTACCCGCCAGCACCTTCACACGACAGGTTCCGCAGAAACCCTGCTGACACGAGTACCCGACCCCGGGCAACGTCTTCTTGATGACGTCGAGCGCGGACTCGTCGGCCGGCACGGTGAGCACCTGACCCGAATTGACCAGCTGCACTTCGAATTCCTTGCCGTCGATCACCGGCGGAGCCCCGAACCGCTCGAAATGCAAAGCGGCAGAGGGTGTATCGCGGAATCCACGGCGGACTGCGTCGAGCATCGGCGTCGGGCCACAGCAGTACACGGCGCCGCCGACCGGCGCTCGTCCGAGAAGATCTGCGGTGGTGGGCAATCCGAATTCGTCGTCCGGGCGCACGAAAACACGTTCGGGATCCCAGGTCGCGATCTCGTCGAGGAACGGCATGGATTCACGGGATCGGCCCGAGTACACGAAGTACCAGTCCATCCCCAATTCTCTTGCCGCACGGACCATTGCGATGATCGGTGTGATGCCGATACCGCCGGCGACGAACAACGCGCTGCCTTCTCCCACAAAGGGGAAGCCGTTGCGAGGTCCGCGTACCGTGACGTGCTCACCGGGCTGCAGGGCGTGCATCTCGATGGAACCGCCACCGCCGTCGGGGATCCGGCGCACCGCGACGCTGTATCCCGTGCGATCGGCCGGGTCGCCGCACAGCGAATACTGACGCCGCAGACCCGAAGGTAGATGGAAGTCCAGGTGCGAACCCGGATGCCACGGCGGAATCGGTGAGCCGTCTGCAGATTCGAAGCGCAGGCGAACGACGTTCTCGTCGGTTGCCACCACCTCACGTGTGCTGACCACCATGTTCATGGCCGTGTCGGGGTTGTGGCCCGCGATCTCGGGGTTGTAGTCGTAGGCCGTCAACACCCGAAGGTACTTGTCCGCCAACAACTCCGTGATGCGCATGGCGCGGTCGGGACGGTTCTTGCCGGACAGATCGGGTGGCGCCGGAAACCGCGGCAACCCGTCGTGACCGGAAATGACGTCCTTGACCCTCGAGAGTGAAATCACCGTGCAGCCGCCTGTGCTGCGGGTGACGACGCGAGGTACTGCACCGCCTGGGCGGTCGAGCCCTCTTTGCTGGGGTGGTACGACTTGCTGAAGTACGTCGACATCCGCTTGACCAGCTCGAACGAGGTGGGAACCGTGCCTCGCTTACCCGCCGCGATGAAATCGGACAGGTGGGGGCGTCGACGGCTGGGAGCCTGAGCGGCAAGTTCGGGATCGTTGCGCATGAGGAACCTGGTGCCACGAATCCACAGCCACACCAGTACCGGTGTGACGACGATCTGCGTTCGGATGCGGCGTGTCTCGCGCTTGTCGAAGTAGCGCATGACGTCGTACGCGACGGAGCGGTGTTCGACCTCTTCGGCGCCGTGCCAGCGGAGCAGATCGAGCATGGTCGGGTGCATGCCGGCTTTGTCGAGTCCCTTGGCGTTGAGCACCCAGTCGCCGAGAAAAGCGGTGATGTGTTCGATGGCCGCGATGATCGCCAAACGCTCCACCAGGTGGTTTTCAGCGCGCAGTCCCGTCATCGGGCGCGGACCGAGCAGCTTCGAGAAGGTCCATTCCATCTGCTGCGTGTACGGCGTCGGATCGAGGCCGTTCTCCCTGAGATGGACCAGCACGCCCGAGTGCGCGTTGGAGTGCATTGCCTCCTGGCCGATGAATCCGACGACGTCTTCGCGGAGCTTTTCGTCCTCGATCAGGGGAAGAGCTTCCTTGAAGGTCTCGACAAACCATTCCTCACCGGCAGGGAGGAGAAGGTGAAGCACGTTGAGAACGTGTGTGCTGAACGGATCGCCCGGAATCCAGTGCATGGGCAGATCGGACCAGTCGAACTCGACATTGCGAGCCTGCAACAGGATGTGATCCGGCTCGGCGAACGACGAAGCGGGTGTCGATATCTTCTGCGACATCTGGCTACTCCTTCATGCCTGCCGAACGGTGGGGAACGACAGCCTTGTGACACAGTTCACTCACTAGCGAGTTTTAACTGTAACACGAAGTAATAGGTAGAACCAGGGCCTGGTTGAGTTTTCCTCAGCCGTACGTATCGCGAGGTCCGCGGCCTTTCACATGCCTTTCACCCTTGCGCCAGCTCGGCGCACTCGGTCCGGTGATCCGCAGTGTCTTCACGACGCCGTCACCGACGGCAGCAGCGATCTTGGCCAGAATCTGGGACTGCATCATGCGCAACTGAGTAGCCCACGCCGTCGACTCGGCGGAGATGCTGAGTACACCTTCTTTCAGGGAAATCGGCTCGGCGTGTGCGGAAATGTCTTCACCGACGACCTGCGGCCACCGACCGAGGACCGTGCCCTCGGACACCTTGGGGGACCACCCACGAGACTTGGAGATCGCACTGGTGAGGGCGCCGAACGGCTGAGGGTCCCGCGCATCCGGGCCGGGGCCGGACCAACCGCTGCGCCGACGCGGGCGACCGCTTCCGTATTTGGGCGACGAACGCCCCTGCCCGACGGCCTTGCCATTGGCCTTGGCCGTCGCGCGCGCCTCCTCGAGGGCACGGCGCGCCAGATCGATCCCTTTGAGCTCGGGCTCCGGAGCCGCGCTGCTGTCTTCAGTCATCGAACTCGACCTCCTGATCTGTCGAGCCTACGGGCACTATCCGAGATATCCGACCGTCTCCGGTATCGGAGGCTTCGACGCCGAACTTGGCCGCCTCGAGTTCGTCCGGCACGTCTTCGGGAACAGCAGCCGTGATCAAAACCTGTTCGGCGGTGGCGGCAACAGTGGCGAGCGCACGACGGCGACGACGGTCCAATTCTGCAAAGACGTCGTCGAGCATCAGGACCGGGTCGCTGCCGTCCGCGCGCAACAGAGCAAAACCTGCCAGTCTCAGCGAAAGCGCAAAAGACCACGATTCACCATGGCTGGCAAAGCCTTTCGCCGGACTGTCGCCGAGAATCAGCTCCAGATCGTCCCGATGCGGACCGACCAGACACACTCCACGATCGATTTCCTTCGACCTCATCTGCGCCAACTCGAGATGGAATCGCTCCTCGAGGTACGCGACGTCATCGATGCCGGAAATCCTTGCAGGGTCGGTGAATTCGGGATCCAACGACGAACCCAGACTGCTTTTGTATCGAATCGACGCCGGCCGGGATTCGGGCGCGATGGAACGATACGACTCTGCCAGGTGCGGCGCCAGATCGTGGACCAACTCGAGGCGCCCGGCCAACAATTGTGCGCCGTGAGCGGCCAGATGCCCGTCCCACACCTCGAGGGTGGAGAGGACGTTGTCGGACTCGCCACCTCGAGAACCTCTGCGCAGCGCCGCACCGGCAGTTTTGAGCAGCGCCGAACGCTGGCGCAGCACCTTGTCGTAATCCGCACGGACAGCGGCCATTCGGGGAATCCGGGACGTCAACAACTCGTCGAGATAGCGTCGACGATCACCAGGATCGCCGCGTACCAACGACAAATCCTCCGGCGCGAACATCACCGACTGCAGAATCCCCAGCACTTCACGCGGACGACGCGTCGGTGACTGATTTATCCTGGCGCGGTTGGACTTTCCCTCGATCAGTTCGACATCTATGGTCAGTTCACGCCCGTTGTTGACCACCGTTGCACCGGCAAAGGCACTGGCGGAACCGCTGCGGATCATCGGTGCATCCGTGGACACTCGATGTGACGACAGCGTCGACAGATACCCGAGCGACTCGAGGACGTTCGTCTTACCGTGCCCGTTCGAACCGAGAAACACGGTTGTTCCCGGCGTGAGGTCGAGCGTCAGCGAATCCCAGGATCGGAAGTCACGCAGCGAAAATCTACGAACGAACACTTAGCTTCCAGAAGCCGAATTCTTGGGCGAAGCGCTCTTGACCGCGTGACCACCGAACTGATTGCGCAAGGCCGACACCGCCTTCATGGCCGGTGAATCATCCTGTCGTGAAGCAAATCTCGCGAACAGAGCAGCGGAGATGACGGGAGCGGGGACAGCGTGCTTGATGGCTTCCTCTACCGTCCAGCGGCCCTCACCGGAATCCTCGGTATAGCCGGTGATCTGCGCGAGCTCCGGATCTTCCTCGAGGGCGTCGACAAGCAGATCGAGCAACCACGAACGTACGACGGTTCCCTTCGACCAAGCTCGGAGAACACCCGGAACGTCCGCGATCAGGCTTTCCGCCTCGAGGAGCTCGTACCCTTCGGCATACGCCTGCATCAGCCCGTATTCGATGCCGTTGTGCACCATCTTCGCGTAGTGACCAGCACCGACAGGGCCGGCGTGGACAAAACCGTCGGCGGCGTCGCCGTCGGGGCGCAGAGCGTCGAAGATCGGCATTGCCTTTGCCACGTCGGGCTCGGATCCGCCCACCATCAGGCCGTAGCCGTTCTCACGGCCCCAGATGCCACCGGAGACACCGCAGTCGACGAAACCGATCCCACGGGCGTCCAACAGCTCCGCATGGACAGCGTCGTCGGTGTAGCGCGAGTTTCCACCGTCGATGACCAGATCGCCGCCCTCGAGGGCATCCGCCAGTTCGGCAATGGTGCTCTGGGTGATGTCACCGGCCGGAACCATCACCCAGACGACTCGAGGTCCCTCGAGGGAAGCAGCGAGTTCGGCAAGAGACCCGACGTCGGTGACCTCCGGTCGAGGGTCGTATCCGATTACCTCGAGGCCATGCGCGCGCAAGCGCTCACGCATGTTGAAACCCATCTTGCCGAGACCTACGAGTCCGATCTTCATACTGTTCTCCCTGGTCAGGCGCGAACTGAAGTGCGGGGTACCACTCAGCCCGGAAGGCGAACCGGCATCAGCAGGTACGTGTATTCGCTCGAGGGCGCAGCGAAGTTACCGGACTCGTCTGCCGTGGGCTCTTCCTCGGCCGCGGGGCGAAGAACAGCCGGACGGCTGGGAGTGGTGAAGCCGAACAGAACGTTTTCGCTGTGAAGCGAGTTCAACCCGTCGATCAGGTAACCGGGGTTGAACGCAATGGTGAGTGCTTCGCCCTGGAACGACGCGTTGAGCGTCTCTTCTGCGCGGCCGGCGTCGTCGCCACCAGCGGAGAGGAGCAGGCCGTCAGCGGAGAACTGCATGCGAACCTGTGCGCCACGCTCGGCGACGAGTGCTACACGCTTGATGGCCTCGATGAGAGGCGTGACCTCGACGGTTGCCATCGCGGTGTGCTGAGCGGGCAGCAGCTGACGGAACTTCGGGAACTCGGCGTCGAGGAGACGCGTCGTGGTGCGGCGTCCGTCGTTGACGATGCCGAGGAGTCCGTCGTTTCCGATGGTCGTACCGGAACCGAGAGCCAACTCGACCGGCGAATTTGCATTGCCGGCAAGCGTTTTCGCGGACTCGGACAGAGTCTTGGCCGGGATGAGAACAGCAGCTTGGACGTCGGGATTGGCCGGAGTCCACTCGAGTTCACGCACAGCGAGACGGAAGCGGTCGGTAGCGGCGAGGACGATCGAATTCTGTTCGATCTCGACACGGATACCCGTGAGCATCGGAAGGGTGTCGTCCTTGCCGGCTGCAACGGCTACCTGGCTGATGGCTTCGGAGAACAGGTCGACGGGAATGGACCCGGACTGCTGCGGAAGCGTCGGAAGCTGCGGGTAGTCCTCGACCGGCATCGTGGGCAGGGAGAACTTGGCGCTTCCGCACGAGATGAGCACGCGAGTGCCCTCGAGGGTCACATCGACCGGCTTGTTGGGAAGCGACTTGGTGATATCGGCAAGGAGGCGACCGGAGACGAGTGCCTGACCTGCAGTGGTGACATCTGCCGAGACGCGGACCTGCGCAGATACCTCGTAGTCGAACCCGGAAACAGTGAGGCCGGCTTCGGTTGCGTCGAGAAGAACTCCGCCGAGAACCGGCACGGGCGGCCTCGAGGGCAGGCTACGAGCAACCCACGCTACTGAATCAGCGAACTCTTCCCGGGAAACGCGAAACTTCAGGCTTCCAAGCTCCATCGCCGGGTTATTCCTCTCGGTAGGCATGTTCGTCTGCTGCGGATCTGCATCAGCTCACTTGAAGTCTGACACAGACCAAGCGATGCCCACCGTATGCCCTCGAGGGCGCAAGTGGAAAGCCGAAGCCGGGACGAGCGCAGCCTGAGGCGAGGTTCTCAACAGGAGTTGTCCCCAGAACTATTTTCAAAGAGCTTTTCCTAGGAAATTCTCAGTAGTAGTAATAAGTCCTGTGCAATCTGTGGAGCAACGGTTGTCGACGCTGGTAGGTCCCCTCGAGGGCCTGTGCACTTCTCGAGGACAGACTCGAGTACCAATCGACCCCCTCTGTGCACTCTCTGAAAGTTTTCGGATTCCTCCTCGAGAACTCCACAGACTTCGAGAGTTATCAACACAGTTATCCACAGATGTGAATACTTTTCACAAGAACCGAAGAGTTTGTTCCCATCGGCGTGTCCGACTCCGGCGTGTCGTCCCTCGAGGTGGACAACCGCCCTCGAGGGACCGCACGTGAACCCTTCGAATACACCGATGCCGCTCGAGGGAAACCTCTGCCTCGAGCGGCATCGATCGAAATAAGTGCAGGTCAACGCTTGGAGCGCTGCTTGATCCTTGCGGTCAACTCCTGAACCTGGTCGTACACCTTGCGGCGTTCCGTCATTTCCTTACGGATCTTCTTGTCGGCGTACATGACCGTCGTGTGGTCACGGCCGAACGTCTGACCGATCTTCGGCAATGACAAATCAGTGAGCTCACGGCACAGATACATCGAGATCTGGCGGGCCTGAGCGAGCGGCCGGGCCTTACCCGGCCCACACAGGTCGTCGATCGACATGTTGAAGTATTCGGCCGTCACAGCCATGATCGTCGCCGCATTGATCTCGAGGCTCGACGAATCGGGCATCAGATCTCGCAGGACCACCTCGGCCAACGTCAGATCCAACGGCTGACGGTTGAGCGAGGCAAAAGCGGTGACGCGGATCAACGCGCCCTCGAGTTCACGAATGTTGCGCTCGATACGGCTGGCGATCAGCTCGAGGACGTCGTGCGGGACCTCGAGGCGATCCATCCTCGCCTTCTTACTCAGAATCGCGATACGCGTCTCGAGCTCAGGCGGCTGAACGTCGGTGATCAGGCCCCATTCGAAGCGCGTCCGCAGACGCTCCTCGAGGGTTGCCAACTGCTTGGGCGGACGGTCCGAGGAAACGACGATCTGCTTGTTCGCGTTGTGCAAGGTGTTGAAGGTATGGAAGAACTCCTCCTGAATACCTTCCTTGCCCTCGATGAACTGGATGTCGTCGACCAGCAGGACATCCGTTTCCCGGTAGCGACGCTTGAACGCGACCTTGCGGTCGTCACGAAGACTGTTGATGAAGTCGTTGGTGAATTCTTCGGTCGAAACGTACTTGACCCGCATTCCGGGGAACAGACGCTGTGCGTAGTGGCCGGCGGCGTGAAGAAGGTGCGTCTTGCCCAGTCCCGAAGCTCCCCAGATGAACAAGGGGTTGTAGGCACGCGCCGGCGCCTCCGCGATCGCGACGGCAGCGGCATGGGCGAATCGGTTGGACGAACCGATCACAAAAGTGTCGAAGGTGTACTTCGCGTTGAGGCTGTTGGCGCCGGACCCCGAAGCAGAAGGAGTAGCGGGCGGCTTCGTGAAGTACGACGGCCACGATTCGTGAACGCTCGCGAGTGCTTCGCGGTCGTCGTCGACTTCTTCGGTCTCGGCAGTCTCGGAGTCCGAGGGTTCGCCGTCGCCTTCGGTGAATCTGCGACGACGGTATGCGCCCGAGCTGTTGACCGACTCGAACTGACGGCTGCCCGTGCGCTCCTCGACCGGTTCGGCGGGTGCGTCGGCATCGTCTTCGAGTGCGATGCGGACACCGAGTCCTTCGACCTGGCCGCCGAGATGGCGTCCGAGTGCCTGCAGGATCGGCTCGCGTAGGTCGCGCTCGATCGTTTCTTGAGCAAATGGCGATGGAACCGAGAGGAGTGCAAAACCCTGAGCAAGTGTGAGAGGCCTCACCAGACGGACAAATGCCTTCTGCTTACTGCTCAAAGCCGGAAGATTACTTCCGGGGTCATCACTCGTGAGTTCTGCAACCACGTCGACCCAGACCCGTGCGAGCGCGTTGGGATCGTCGTTCACGTGGTTCCTTCCCGTGTTTCGCCGACAGTGGGTGTGCTGCAGCTGCCGAGCGTATGGCTGCGGCGTCGAATGATTCGGTGGATTACCACCCGGGGTGAGAACCCCGTAACAGGCTACGAATATGCCACCTGGGCTGTGTTTCCACACAATTATCCACAGATGTGGACAAACCTGCACTGAGTCGGTTTTTTCGTCAACCAAATTCGTCAAAGTGATCGAGAAATTGATCTACCTGCAACTTTGTCGGAACTCGAGGCGTTCGCCACTTGGTGTCGGGGATGCGTCAACACTCACAGCCCTGTGGATGAATGTGGAAACTCGAGATTCGGGGTCGCGTCCGGCGCTCGTACCCGTATGTGCTGATGAGGCCTTGTCGGGAGCATGCGCCGGTGGAACTGTCCGGGTTGCCTTCAGGTCACCTGCAGTCCGTAGCGGAACTGTTGCCAAGGTCACACTTGCCGCCTCGCTCGAGGTCACGGCCGTATGCACACCGGAATCGGAATCTGCGGAATAATGCAACTGTCGGCGTGTCGTCGCAGTTGCCGCGAAAGGGCTTCGAATCGGGCTGGTTTGACCTTGGCAACGGTGGTAAGTAACCTCGAACGGTCACCCGCTGGTGGTGATCGCTTCGTGCTGGCTACATATGTCAGGTCGGATCGGTCTTCCAAGCCACAACGAGTGAAGTTGATTGTTCTGTACCTGTTGGATCCAAAGGCGCCGTAAGGCGTCGATCACTGAATGACGCCGGGAGGCGTCAATGAACTTCGAGGAGTGTTGACCGTGGCCAAGGGCAAGCGGACGTTCCAGCCGAATAATCGCCGCCGCGCGCGTGTTCACGGCTTCCGTCTTCGTATGCGTACCCGTGCGGGTCGTGCAATCGTTTCGGCGCGTCGCCGTAAGGGCCGCGATTCTCTCACCGCCTGATCTGATTTCGAGTTCAGGAGCTCGGGGTGTTGCCTGAGCCGTTCCGGTTGCGTCGCCACGCGGATTTCTCCGTGGCGGTGCGACGTGGGCGTCGTATGGGAAGACGCGACCTTGTCGTGCACGCGTTCGATCGCGAGCAAGTAGAGGCGCTGGTAGTAACAAATCACGGTCCCCGTTTCGGGCTGATCGTGAGCAAGGCTGTCGGGCCGGCGGTGATTCGACATCGAGTCGCACGCCGGCTTCGTCATATCTGTGCAGATTTCGTCGGACAGGTTTCGCCGGAGACAGACGTGGTTATCCGCGCACTTCCGGGCGCAGCTACCGCCAGTTCAGCCGAACTGGCCAAGCAGTTGCGTGGGGGCCTGACCAAAATGAACCTATTGGTGTCGGTAAGTGAAGAGCCATGAGTACTCCGCTCTCTGAGCAGATCGAGACTCCCAGAGCCTCCCGTGTCATCACGGTGTTGAAGGCTGTGCGTCGCGCTCCCGCCACTGTTCTCATCTTCTGTATCGAGTTGTACCGGACGTATGTGTCGCCCTTGAGGATGCCGACCTGCCGGTTCACCCCCACCTGCAGTGAATACGCAGTCGAAGCGTTGCGCACTCACGGGGCGATCAAAGGCCTTTTCTTGACTGTGGTGCGGTTGGCGAAGTGTGCCCCCTGGCATTCTGGAGGGTGGGACCCTGTCCCTGCCCGTCGTGACCGTGATGCGGGTAGCCGCCATAGCTGTCCGGAAGCACGCGCAGCGTGTCACAGTCCGACGGACGAACAGAGGAGTACTTAGAGCCGTGCTCAATTTCATCTACTATCCGGTATCCGCGATTCTGTGGGTCTGGCACAAGGTCTTCGGGTTCATTCTCGGCCCGGACAACGGAATAGCCTGGGCGCTCTCCGTGGTGTTCCTGGTGTTCACCTTGCGTGCGGTTCTGTACAAGCCGTTCGTGAAGCAGGTCCGCACGACGCGTCAGATGCAGGAACTGCAGCCGCAGATCAAGGCATTGCAGAAGAAGTATTCGGGCGACCGTCAGCGCCAGGCCGTCGAGATGCAGAAGCTCCAGAAGGAGCACGGATTCAACCCGATCATGGGCTGTCTCCCGGTCTTGGCTCAGGCTCCGGTGTTCATCGGTCTGTTCCACGTCCTGCGCTCGTTCAACCGCACCGGCACCGGCATGGGCCAGCTGGGCATGAGCGCCGAGGACAACCTCAACACCCCGAACTACGTCTTCTCGGCCACTGACGTCCAGTCGTTCCTGGATGCTCGTCTGTTCGGCGCGCCCATCTCGGCCGCGATCACGACGCCGGTTGCGCAGCTTCAGGCTTACGTCACCGAGAACGTTCCCGAGCTTCCGTCACGGCTGAACATCATTCTCGTGGCCGCTCCGCTGATGATCATCGCCAGCATCGCGACGCACTTCAACTCACGCGCTTCCGTTGCCCGTCAGAGCGAAGCAGCTGCCGCGAACCCGCAGTCCGCGATCATGAACAAGCTCGCGCTGTACGTCTTCCCGCTCGGTGTTCTGGTCGGTGGACCGTTCCTCCCGATCGCGATCCTCCTGTACTGGGTGTCGAACAACATCTGGACCTACGGTCAGCAGCACCTCGTCTTCCGCAAGATCGACGCCGAAGAAGAAGCCAAGAAGCAGGAAGCGATCACTCGCCGAAACGACAATGCGCCCAAGCCCGGTGCCCGTCCGGATCCCAATAAGAAGAAGGGATCCCCGGCTGCGCTGAAGACCGCGGAATCAGCTGACGACGACGGCGACGCCCCGGAAGTTTCGCTCAAGAAGCCACAGCCGAAGCCCTCGGGTTCGAGTGGTGGTTCCACGTCGAAACCCAAACAGAACCGGCCACAGAGCAACCGCGGCAACTCCCCCAAGCGCAATAAACGGCGCTGATCCAGGAAAGAGAACGACCAATGTCCAGTGAAGCTGACATCGTTGTGGATGGAGAGAACGCAGACGTGAGCACCGAGACCACTGCGCCGGTTACCGATGTGGATGTAGACATCGACGATTCCGATGACGACCTGATCGAAGAGGGCGAGATCGCCGGCGACTACCTCGAGCAGTTGCTCGACGTGCTCGATTTCGACGGAGACATCGACCTTGACGTCGAGGGCGATCGGGCGATCGTCAGCATCGACGGCGGCGACGACCTGACCAAGCTCGTGGGACGCAAGGGTGAGGTTCTGGATGCTCTCCAGGAGCTGACTCGTCTGGCAGTTCAGCAGTCGACCGGAGAGCGCAGCCGCTTGATGCTCGACATCGCCGGCTGGCGTGCGGGGCGTCGTGAGGCACTCAGTGCTCTCGGTGCGGAAGCTGCACAGCGTGTTCTCGAGACCGGCGAACGCGAAGAGCTTGCTCCGATGACGCCGTTCGAACGCAAGATCGTGCACGACGCCGTCGCCAAGGTCGCCGGTGTTTTAAGCGAGAGCGAAGGCGCTGAGCCGTCTCGCCGAGTGGTTGTCCTCAAGGACTGACACTCCCCCCTTGATCGAATGCGGGCCCCGGATTTGCCGGGGCCCGCTTTTGTGTCCGAGAGGTGTTTCACGTGAAACCGAATCCGGCGGCACGGTGAAGGTCCGGTGCCTATCGTTGTCGACATGTCCAACGAGCGCTCCGGATTCCCTCTCGGATTGATGGCGTGAACCGTACGGCGGGGACCGGTGCGTACTCGTCGCCATGTCCGACATGAAGGGATGCAATGGTGCTGATCCGACCCGCGACACGGGCCGAGCTGGACGAGTCCGCGGGGTTCGCGGTGAACGATCCGGTCGGGTTCGTCGATGCTGACTCGCTCCGGGAAGAGGTGGCGGCCGGACGGCTTCGTCCGGAATGGAGCTGGTTCGCCGTTGACGGCTCCAGGATCGTCGCGCGTGCCCTGTGGTGGGGGCGTGAGGACAGCGAGCGTCCGCTCGCCCTTGATTTCCTGCACGTGCTGGCTGACGTGCCGGATCGTGCCGCGCTTGCCGCCGAACTCATGTCGCGGGCGCACACCGAGTTCCACGTGAAGCCTGAGTATGTGCTGGTCGTGCCGACCGCCGGGCAGGACGCTGATTCCGCCGTCGCAGACGCCGTGTCCTGGCGTCGCGAGGCGGCCCAGGCGGCCGGACTGACCGAGATCATCGAGCGGCTGCGTTTCGAGTGGACGCCTGCGGCCGGTGTGCCCGCCCCCTCCGAGCGTCTGATTTTCCGTCCCGCCTCCGATGAGGAGTTCCTCGCGGTGTTCCAGCGGGTCGCTGTCGGCAGCCTGGACGTCGCCACGCAACGAGGCATCGCGGCCACAGACATCGTCAACCAGGCCCGGGACGATCTCGAATTCTACCGGTCGTGCCCCGGCGAACGATCGTGGTGGCGGCTGGCGGAGACAATGGACGGGACGCTGGTCGGCTTCGCGATCCCGTCCGCGACGCCCTACGACCGCAACGTCGGATACCTCGGAGTAGTGCCCGAGCTGCGCGGGTGCCGCTATGTGGACGACATCCTCTGCGAGATCACCCGCGTTCACGCAGCCGATGGCGCCAATCGCATCACCGCGACCACGGACGTGCCCAACACGCCCATGGCCGCGGCCTTCAAGCGGGCGAACTACCGGGTGGCCGAGGTCAGGATGGTGTTCGAGGCCCCGGCGGGCTGAGTCGGGCGTCAATCGGAGGTTCGCCGGCTCGGGCCGGCTCGGGCCTTTCTGTCCGGCTTGTCCGACGGTGTAAGGGGAAACGCGGAGACCGCCGAGTACAAGGGGTAAGGGTGGCGAGGTTCAAACTCGACCCACATACCCTGGTGCAACGGTGTCGTACGAAAATGGAGGTCTCCAAATCCGGTCACCCGGTCGCGGAAGTACAACCATCGGTTGCGCGCGCATGGCCGGCTTGGCACATTCGGCGATACGCTCGGTCACTCGCATCGTCACCGCCGCCACGGTGGAGTCGGAACAGAGGTCGGCAGCGACCGAGACTTCGATCCCGAACATCTCTCGCAGGCGGGCGGCGATCTTGGGTGCTTGGAGCGGGATACTCGTGTGCGGCCTGAGCTATTGGCCCGTGGTCTTCGAATTGCTGCAGAGAATGTGCGCCCCTCCCCTCCCCCAGCCGGAATAGTCGGCCCTTCGTTTCACGTGAAACCGGATCGATGGTTGTTGCCCTGAGCTCTCGATCGCCGCCCCAGATTGTCATCACAATGGATCACCGACCTGATGTCGTCAGGCCTGAACAACCTGAACGTGTGGACCGCGCTGGCGTTGCCCGGCCTCGGGTGGCCCGCGAACACCGACAAGAAGGTCGACCAGTCGATGGTCGTCAACATCAGCATGCCGCAACCGGCCGTCACGGACGTCGACCCACGCGAGGCTGGCAAGGTGCTGACCTACGGCGCTGGCATCCGATGACCGACAACCCGCCAGCCCTCACCTCGACGCCCCCGCGATTGGGCCGTCGTCAACAACGATCAAGAAGGAAGTAGCATCCACACATGCACGTCGACATCGAAGGCGCCACCCGTATCGCCCGCCTCGCCGCAGAATTCGACTGGACCTGGGCCGTCGACGATCTGGAACCCTTCTGCGCACAGGCTGGATGGGAGGTCGTTGAATTGGATCAAACCGGCGCCTCGATTCGGACCGGCCTCCGTGTTGGTCAGCCCGAATCGATAATGTTCGGGCGTAACCGTTCGATGCGCTACATCTCAATCTTCGTCTCGGACGTGGCAGATGACGCTACGCCCATGACAGTGGTGCGTCCGCTGCTGGTCGAAGGGTTCACGAACCTCGATGTGGCATTTACCGCACTCCTGGGGACAGCCACGAGCGCCAAACCCGAACCAAAGGCAGCTCTCAGATGGGACCTGCCGAAAGCGGTCATCACACTGAACCGGGGTGTTAGTGCGATCCACCTGCGTCTGAAGAGTCCGGAATATCAGGCATGGATGGATGAGCCCGAACCGGAGTACGAGGACTAGCGATCGAGGTCGGCGAGATCGCATCCGGTGCGGGAACAGGTTTGCGCGCTCCTCACGCGAATCGGACCACTCACATCGAATGGTGGCTGGTTACTCGGCGATTCGGGCGAGTGGGAGGGTAGAGAGGTCCTCATCCTCGTGGCTTCGTCGCCACGCAAAGTCGATGATGCTGTTGGGGGCTTCGGGGCGACACCGGTCTCCACGTCGAGGGCGAACTCTCCGATGCGCATCGGTTGGTGCGAAGCTCCTTGGATTGATTCGCGGTTTGTGATGCCAAGTCTCCGGTGTCCCGCAACAGGAGTGTCAAGCCGCCGGATGTACGGCTCGCAACAACCGGCGATGAGATAACGATGCTGTCCGGGACTTGGACTCGAAGCTCATCCGCGTCGAACAACAGATTGCGTCAGACCGACCGAGTCCGTTCGGCTGTCCGACGGCGGCAATTTTCTACAACCACTTTTTCGTTGAAAATTGCCCATTTTGGGTGTGAATTCCATCCATGTAACTACCCATGGCAGTTTCGTCACTGTGATGATATTGATAATCGACCTCCTATCTGCGTTCGATCGCCCGGTTATGTTTCACGTGAAACGCGTCAGAATTGGAAGATTTATCAGCGCGATGTTTCACGTGGAACGTGAACCCCTCCCCTCCCCCGCTTGAATTTTGGGCCGAATACTTCCCAAAGAATGAACGAGTCGGCAGACTCACAGCGAGTCGGTGTGCAGAAGCGAACACATGTCGGCTCCAGAGCGGATAATGATTTCGGTCTTGATTGTTGATTTCGCGGTTTACGCGGGAGGATGTTTCACGTGGAACAGAATGGTGCGGCGTCGGTTGACTGGGACGAACAAGAGACTGCGCGCGCAGTGTTCGGTGACAGATATGAGATCGCGGAACGGTATTACCAATCCCTGGCGACAGATGGTGTCGAGCGCGGGCTGATTGGTCCCCGTGAAGTCCCTCGACTGTGGGAGCGGCACCTTCTCAATTGCGCTGTCATCGGTGAGTTGATCGCCGAAGGCGAGTCGGTTGTGGATGTAGGAAGCGGCGCCGGCCTACCCGGTATCCCTCTCGCAATCGCCCGCCCGGACTTGAAGGTGACTCTGGTCGAACCGTTGCTTCGACGCTCGGTGTACCTCGCGGAGTTCATCGAGTCCAACGGATTGGACGTATTGGTTGTCCGAGGGAGAGCCGAAGAATCGGGTGTTGTGAAGGAAGCGGGCGGCGCGGACGTTGTCACCTCGCGAGCCGTGGCGCCCCTCGAGAAGCTCGCACGTTGGTCCCTTCCACTCATTCACGAGCACGGTCGGATGCTCGCACTCAAGGGCTCGAGTGCCGCCGAGGAGATCGAGCGAGACCGTACGGCGCTCACCAAGTTGGGCGCAGGTAAGTTGGAAATACTCGAATGTGGAGCCAAGATTCTCCGCACCCCCACTGTCGTGGTGAAGGCCGAACGTCTCCCGAAGCGTCGCCAACGTTGATGATTTACGCGCATGCAATCGAGAGCAATGTACAGATGATGAGAGCACCTAGTGATCGATTCCCAATCGAAGGAGCAGTCAATGTCGGGTCGATCTGAATCCGCCGTTTCACGTGAAACACCGAAGCAGCAAACGAGCGTGGGTGCGGATCAGATCGTCAACGACGACGACAATTTCACCGCCCCCTATGCGGCGATCTCTTCGGAGGAGACTCCCATCGGGGCCGCCGCGCATCGAGCGAGCCAGGTGCTTCATCCCCATTCGGTGACACTGCCGAAGCCGGCGTTCCGCCGCGTGATCACCATCGCCAACCAGAAGGGTGGCGTCGGTAAGACGACGACCACAGTGAACCTTGCGTCGGCGCTCGCACTTCAAGGCCTCACGGTCCTGGTGGTCGATTTGGACCCTCAGGGCAACGCCAGCACGGCTCTGGGCGTCGTCCATACCTCGGGCACCCCCTCCAGCTATGAGTTGCTCATAGGCGAAGTGAAGGCCCCGGAGGCGATCCAGACGAGCCCGCACAGTGAGCGGCTGCTCTGCATCCCCGCGACGATTGATCTGGCGGGCGCCGAGATCGAATTGGTCTCCATGGTTGCCCGCGAGAATCGGCTCAAAGGCGCGCTCAACGACAAGGTGCTGGCGGAACTCGACGTCGACTTCGTCCTCATCGATTGCCCGCCTTCGCTGGGACTGCTGACAGTCAACGCGATGGTCGCTGCCAAGGAAGTTCTGATCCCCATCCAGTGCGAGTACTACGCCCTCGAGGGCGTCGGTCAGTTGCTCCGCAACATCGAACTCGTCCAGGCTCATCTGAACCCGGATCTGCATGTCTCCACCGTCCTTCTGACGATGTACGACGGGCGGACCAAGCTGGCCGACCAGGTCGCTGAAGAAGTACGTAAACACTTCGGTGAGGCCGTCTTGCGCGCTGTGATTCCGCGCAGCGTGAAGGTGTCCGAGGCTCCCGGATACGGGATGACAGTTCTCGATTACGACCCGGGTTCACGTGGCGCCATGAGTTACCTCGACGCCGGCCGTGAACTTGCCGCCCGCTCTGCCACCACGACGACCCAGGAGCAGTGAGATGAGTCAAGCACGCAAGGGTGGATTGGGCCGCGGCTTGGCTGCTCTCATCCCCACTGGGCCGGCCACGGCGCCGGGTCTGGGATCGGCTGCAGCGGACGTCGTAATCGGCGTCGACAAGCGCAACCCCTCCCCTCCCCCACCGACCAAGGCGGCCCCGAAAACACCGAAAGCCACCAAGGCGACGGCCGCGAAGGCCCCTGTCGAAGCGGAGTCGGAGACAGAACTCGAACCGACCGGCGCGGTATACCTCGAGATCGAACCGAGCCTGATCGAGACGAACCCGAAGCAGCCTCGCAGCGTTTTTGACGAGGAAGCGCTCGCGGAGTTGGTTCACTCGATCCGCGAGTTCGGCTTGATGCAGCCGATCGTGGTCCGTCGTCACGGTGACAAGTACCAACTTGTCATGGGTGAGCGTCGCTGGCGCGCGAGCCAGGAAGCCGGGCTGGAGAAGATTCCGGCGATCATTCGTGAAACCGATGACGACTCGATGCTGCGCGACGCGCTCCTCGAGAACATCCATCGTGTGCAGTTGAACCCCCTCGAGGAGGCAGCGGCGTATCAGCAGTTGCTCGAGGAGTTCGAAGTCACCCACGAAGAGTTGGCCAATCGGATCGGACGTTCGCGTCCCGTCGTGACCAACATGATTCGTCTGCTGAAGCTGCCGGTGGCGGTTCAGCGCCGCGTTGCGGCCGGTGTACTTTCGGCCGGCCATGCGCGCGCACTGTTGTCCCTCGAGGCGGGTGCCGACGCTCAGGAGGTCATGGCGGCGCGCATCGTCGCGGAAGGAATGTCTGTTCGCGCGACGGAGGAAGCAGTCACTCTCGCCAACCGGGCGGATAATGAGATCGCTCCCCCACAGAAGCGCAAGCCCATCGTGATGCCGGGTCTGCAGGATGTGGCCGAGCGGTTGTCGGACTCGTTCGACACTCGGGTGACTGTCAGTCTGGGCAAGCGGAAGGGAAAGATTGTGGTCGAATTCGGCTCGGTCGACGACCTACAGCGCATCGTCGGAATGATGGAAGCACAGAAATCCAAGTAGAGAACTCGGATGCCCGTTTGGTGACGTAATCATGATGACCGGGCACACCACCTATTTTCGTCACTGTGACAAATCTAGGTGGTCCGAGCTTCTCGAAATCTTGAACCGGGACGAAAGATGTTGAACAGCAATACATTAGGGCGATCAACTCTCGTGCCACTGCCGACTTGTCGCAGCTGGCCTATCCTGGAGAAGAAAAAAGCGGCGGGCGAGCATCAAAACCGCTTCGGGGACCTACGGAGAGTGAGTTAGTCAGTGTCGACTCACGTCATCACCTCGCTCACGCTCGACACCCTCGATCAGCTTTCCGCCCATGCGCGTCGTTGCGTGTTCTGGGAGATGGATCCGGGCGCGCTTCACGACGCCCGAGGATTCTGCGATCAGGAATTCGAGAAGGAAGCATGGCTGTCGATGGTCATGCTCGAGTGGGGTTCGTGCGGACAGGTCGCCGTCCGAGACGGCAAGCCGCTCGGTAGTGCGTTGTACGCCCCTCCCCGCACGATCCCGCGCGCGCAGCTGTTTCCGACCAGTCCAGTCAGTTCGGACGCAGTGCTCCTGACAAGCCTTCGGCTCGAGCCTTCGGGCATAGAAGAAGAACTTGGGCCGAGCCTGCTGGCCGCTGTCGTGACAGATCTGGTTCGACGCGGAGTTCGTGCGCTCGAGGCGTTCGGTATCCGCAGCGACGGCCTGGGGCCCGCGTCCGACGTGGCCAGCGCAACCGCAGCTTTGGAATGTTCACCCGCAGAATGCATGATCAGTGCCGAGTTCCTCGAGGACTACGGTTTCGAGGTCGTGGCTCCGCACCATCGTTATCCGCGGCTTCGTCTCGAACTCAACCGAGACCACGAATGGAAAGTCGACGTCGAAGAAGCCCTCGACCGTCTACTGAAGGCCGCAGCTCTCGAGATGGTGGAGATCAGCGAACTCGCCAGAGTGTGAGCAGGTGCCGACCGCAGGACCTACGAAATGCGGTCGGCTACCGAAAGTTCTTCTGCGAGAAGCTCGGCGAAGGTGAAGGTGCCGGTCGGCTGATCATCTTGACCCAACAAATACAGCCGCTTGACCGAGATCAAAATGGCTTCGGCGATGGTGTCACGCATCCGCGGATTCGTCAGTACCGCAACGTCGGACGCGTTGGACAGGTAGCCGAGATCGATCTGCACCGTCGGCATGTTGGTCAGGCGCAACAACTCCCACGTGCGTCCGTGAGTTCTGCAGTCCCGCAACGGGGTTCGCGCAACGATCTCGCGCTGAACGAATCCGGTCAACACCTGACCGATCATCGAGACCGAACCGTGCGAGTTACCGAAGTGGAAGCTCGCAACACCGTTTGCCGACGGGCTCGAGTTGCTGTCGCAACGCAAGGAGATCATCAGATCGGCGTCGAAAGCATTGGACGTCAGCGCGCGCTCGGCCTCGGTCGGATCGGCGTTGTGCGGGCGGGAGAGGAAAGTTTCCATCCCGGTCGCCGCCATCCGTCCCTCGAGGCGCATTGCCAGATCCCAGAGGATGTCGGCTTCGGAGATGCCGTTGACGATGTTGCCGGTGGACGGCCCACCGAGGCCTGGATCGATGACGATGCGCTTGCCGCCCAGCTGCGGGCCCTTGCGCCTCACCAATTCTTCTTCGCTGATGGCGTGTGGGGAACCACCGGTGACGCGAGTTCCCAACAGTTCCAGCGAACGCAGTGTCTGCGGACCGCAGATACCGTCGGCGGCGATACCGATTTCACGCTGGAAAGACGAGAGTGACTCGTGGGTCTGCGGACCGAAGAAACCGTCGACCCGGCCCGCATAGAAGCCGAGGTCCTGCAATTTTGCCTGCAGAGCTGCGACGTCGTCGCCGTACAGCGGCGCGGAGAGCTGGTAGATCAACGTACGGGCACCCAGGCGGTACGAGGCCTCACGAAGTGAGCGATACGTTGCCGGACCCACAATGCCGTCGACAAGGAGCCCACGCTGCTGTTGGAAGGCGCGAACGGCGCTGTCGAGTTGATGATCGAAGATGGCGTCGGGTGCAACCCAGTGGGCACCGTCGGCGCTTTCACGTCGAATGCCGGAAGTTCCGTGATGGAGGTATCCCAGCTTCGTCAATGTGCCCCGAATCTCGGCGACGGCCGGGCCGTGATCGCCGTGTCGGAGTCTGTGCATGCGTGAAAGCCTCTCGGATCGGTTAACGAATTCGATCGATGTGCCTGGTCGTAGACCCGATCAGGCACATCGATCGATTATCTCAGAAATTCTGTGGATTGCGAGAATCCACGATGCTCAACCAGCCGTCAGAGAACGTCTGCGAGGTCCTTGAGCAGTGCAGCCTTGCCCTTGGCGCCGACGATCGTCTTGATCGGCTTGCCGTCCTTGAACAGGATCATCGTCGGGATCGACATGACCTGGAAATCGCGGGCGGCCGCCGGGTTGGCGTCGATGTCGAGCTTCGCGACGGTCAGCTTCTCGCTGTTCTCGCCGGCGATCTCCTCGAGTACCGGGGCGACCATCTTGCACGGGCCGCACCAGGTTGCCCAGAAATCGACCAGAACGGGCTTGTCGCTGCCCAGGACGTCCTGCTTGAAGGAATCGTCGGTGATGGTGACGGTATTCGACACTGTTACTCCTCGAGGGTTGTGTACGACAGCTTGATGAATCAGGGAGCGCCGACGACGTCGACCGTATGGCCGGCAGCGTCGAGCGTGTTGGCGGTGATGTCGCCGCGGTCGGCCAGCCAGCGTTCGGCGTCGATTGCTGCGGAGCATCCGGTGCCGGCAGCGGTGATCGCCTGACGGTACGTGTGATCGACCAGGTCACCGGCAGCGAAGACGCCGTCGACGGAGGTCGCGGTAGAACCGGGAGCGACGCGCACGTATCCGGCGTCGTCGAGATCGACCTGGCCCTTCACGAGTTCACTGCGCGGGTCGTGGCCGATGGCGACGAACATGCCGGTGATCTCGAGTGTGGAGGTCTCACCCGTGACGGTGTCACGAACGACGAGCCCGGTGACGCTGTTCTCACCGAGGACCTCGACGGGCTCGGCGTTGGTCAGGAAGCGGATCTTCTCGTTCGCCTTGGCGCGCTCGAGCATGATCCGTGAGGCGCGGAACTCCTCGCGGCGGTGTACCAGGGTGACCGAGCGAGCGAAACGGGTCAGGAATGTTGCTTCCTCCATCGCGGAGTCGCCGCCGCCGACCACGACGATGTCCTGGTCGCGGAAGAAGAACCCGTCGCAGGTGGCGCAGGCGCTGACGCCGCGTCCGAGGAGACGCTCTTCGCCGGGAATCCCCAGGTAACGCGCTGCCGCGCCCATGGCGAGGATGATCGCGTGCGCGGCGTAGGTTTCGCCGTTCGCGACGACCGTCTTGATCGGGCCGCTCAAGTCGATTTCCTCGACGTCCTCGGTGCGGATGTCGGTGTCGAAGCGCAGTGCCTGCTCACGCATCTGTTCCATCAGGTCCGGGCCCATGATTCCCTCACGGAATCCGGGGAAGTTCTCGACCTCGGTGGTGGTCATGAGGGCGCCACCGAACTGGGTGCCCTCGAAGAGCACGGGCTGGAGCTCAGCACGCGCGGTGTAGACACCAGCGGTGTAACCGGCCGGTCCGGAACCGACAATGATGACGTCATGGACCGCGGGCGTGTTTTCCAGCTGGGTGGTCATGCGAGCCTTCCAATAGTGAGTGCAGACCCTCCGCTTCTTGGAGAGCCGTACCGATCAACACCAGGATAAGGGGTGTTGTTCCCGCACCCGGCTGGAAAGTGGCTCACAGTCCGCAGCTCACAGCGCGGGGTTCATTGGGCAGGGCGCAGTGCCTCCCGAACGACCAGCGCGTCCCGAACCACACAGCGCGTGCCGGTGTAGATGGTGGGCATGCACTTGTTGCAGTGAATGCACAGCCCCTCGTCGACGCTCTCGGCCTGGAATTTGTTGACCAGTTGTGGGTCCCTGAGGAGCGCACGCGCCATGGCGACGAACTCGAATCCTTCATCCAGTGCGTGCTCGATGGTGTCGACGCGGTTGATGCCGCCGAGCAGGATCAGCGGCATGTTCAGCGCTTGCCGGAACTGACGGGCGAAGGGAAGGAAGAATCCCTCTTCGAACGGGTAAGTCGGAAAGATTTTGGGACCGTAGAACTTCAGCCCGTACCCGACGAGCTTGGGTTGGGAAGCAACAAATTCTGCGAGTGGGACCTCGCCGCGGAAGAAGTACATTCCGTTGAGAAGTGAACTGCCACCGGTCAATTGCATCGCGTCAAGATGCCCGTCGTCTTCGAGGATCTGTGCAATCGGCAGGCTCTGGTCGAGCCACAGACCCTTCGGAACCCCGTCGGACATGTTGAATTTCGCGGTGACCGCCACGGTGGATCCAGCAGCTCGTCGCACCGCTTCGATGACTCGACGCGGATATTCCGCGCGCTTGGCGACGCTGCCGCCGTATCGATCATGGCGTTTGTTCAAATTGGGGCTCATGAACGAACTGAGTAGGTAGTTGTGACCGAGATGGACCTCGATGGCGTCGAATCCCGCGTCCACGGCGACGCGGGCGGTCCGTTCGAAGTCGGCGACGACACCGTCGAGTTCGGCAAGTGTCGCGCCTTTGACGAGGCCCATCGCCGGCGGACTCAGCCGGGTCGACGGCGCCAGAGTCTTCGTCTTGTTGGAGAGCGTGTTGGCGACGAGCCCCGCGTGGCCGATCTGTGCCGCGGCCAGTGCGCCTTCGGCGTGGACGGCATCGGTCAGTCTGCGTAGTCCCGGTAGTGCGCGCTCGTCCATGACAAGGGTGTCGCGGTGCACTCGTCCACCTGGTGAGACGGCGCAGTAGGCGACGGTGGTCATCGCGGCTCCGCCGCGGGCGACTTCGGCGTGGAAGTTGATCAGATCGTCGGAGACCGCTCCCCTGGGCATGACGCCCTCGAACGTCGCAGCTTTGACGATGCGGTTGCGCAAGGTCAGAGGGCCGAGACGTGCGGGTTCGAATATCGACGGTGTGGGCGCTGTGGTCATTTTCTGCTTCCTGCGGCGGCCTGATCATTACGATGCCAGTGGACTCGTATATGTGACGATATAGCGCCTACTCCCAATCTGTCCGACAATTCGACACGATGAATGCCACAGGATCAGGTCGCCCACGAGACCCACGCATCGACGACACAGTTCTCGATGTCACCCGAGCGATGCTCCTCGAGGTCGGTTGGGAGCAACTCAGTCTCCGCGCGATCGCGGCACGGGCAGGGGTCAGTCGGGCCTCGATGTCGCGGCGATGGCCGTCGAAGGCGCATCTTGTGCTCGGATCGATCCTGGGCGCAACACCTGACCTGACGCCGTTCGAGGGCACCGATCGCGACGGCTGGATCCGTTGGGTGGTGGAGGGAAGTGCCCAACTCTTCTCGCGGCCCGAGGTTCGTGCCGCGTCGCCGGGACTGCTGGCAGCATTGCGCGACCATGACGACCTGCGCAACGAATTGTGGCGAGGGTTCAGTGGGCCGAGTACGCAACTCTTCCTTCAGAATGCCGAAGATCCCGAATCGGCGCTGCTCGACGCCAAGGCCGTGCTGGTTTTGGCGGCCGGAGCAGCGATGTTCTCGAGTCTGATAGCGGTCGAGGACGATACGGATGCATTGCGCGGGAGAATTCTCGAACTTCTGCTACCCGCAGCCGCGCCGCGCTGACCCTCGACCTCAGCCGATGTTCTTGACCGAGAATGTATTCGGATTGCCCTCGCTGCAGTCGGTACCGACAGTCAAAGCAGTGATCTGACGCGGTTGTGATCCTGTGAAGAGCAGGACTATCGCGGGTGCGTCGTTGATGCGTACCTCACCCGAACCGAGCAGAGGTCTGCCCTCGTCGACGCCGTTGGCGCGTAGGCAGCCGGCTAGTTTGGACGGATCTGCCAGTGGTCCAAGGTCTTTGGATCCGACGAGTGAGAGCAGCGACGCCGAATCTGGATCCGCGACAGCAGACGTCGCCGGTGTGCTCGGTTGAGCGACAACGCTTTCGGCAGGTTCGGAATCTCGGGTTCCGATCACAACGATCACGAAAGCCACCGCTACGGCTGCAGCGGCACCGAGAACCCACGCTTGTGGGCGCCGCCGGAACGGCATGACGGTTGTCTCTGCAGGCGGATCGACGTGGCTGGACTGTGAATCGAGTGCCGAATTGATCCGCTCGGCAAGCGAATTCGGGATCCGGTCGTGAGGGGTCTCGCGTGAGTTCAGTGCCGCAAGCGAAGCTGTGACGCCGTCGAGAGTGGTGACAAATGCATGGGCGGCGGGGTCGGCGTGTACCAGCGGCCACAGAGATGCACTGGTTTCGGAATCGAGAACCCCGGCGTGAAGATCCGCCAAGAGGTCTTCCGAAAACGGAGGAGACGGAACGCGGACAGACGGATCTGTCATGAACCCTCCCTCGGCAGTCGGTGTGGACGCTTACAAGATAGGACGCGGCCGGTTCACGAATGGTTCCCGCCTTCGCGAAAGTCCTCCAACTGGGCGGCGAGGCGCTTTCGGGCGCGGGCGCAGCGACTCTTGACGGTCCCTACGGGCACTCCCAATCTTTCGGCGGCCTCGGCTACCGGATACCCCTCGACATCGACGGCGACGACGGCAGCACGCTGCTCAGGGGGCAGCGATGCCAGTGCCTGTTCGACGGTCAGGCTCATGTCCACTCCCGCCGCGTAATCGCGGTGATCACGGGGTTCCTCCGCATTCTCGGAAGACAGAGAGAACGCGGCCCGCGATTTGTTGCGTCGGATCCGGTCAAGGCAGGCATTGACCACGATGGTGTGGAGCCAGCTACGCACCGCCGCGTCGCCGCGGAACTTCGCCGCCTTGCGGTGCGCGGACAGCAGACCCTCCTGGAGCGCGTCTGCCGCGTCCTCGTCCGAGTAGCTCGTACGCCGGGCAACGTGCCATAGATGATCCTGATGCCGGGTCAGAAGTTCACGGAACGCATGCCGATCGCCTGCCACATGAGCAGTCAACAATTCGAAATCCGTCGTCTCGAGATTTGTGTTCTCGAAACTTCTGGATTCGAATTTTCCGGCTCCGCCCCCGGTGCCCCCCCGATAACTGTGCACGGGCGGATATTAGCCCAGTCGGTAGGTTTCAGACGGGCCAAGGGCGATCACTTTGCAGCAGTGAATGCAATCTCCGAGATGGATGTCTGGTTTTGTCCGGATTCGGTGCTGAGCTGCGTAATCCAAACCAGGACATACTGACCCGAGCCGTCCGACGACAGCGGAATGTCGGTCACACCGTTCTTCAGTACACCGGATCCGATTTCCTTGGTCTGATCCAGCGAAGTATTCGCAGAAGGGGCAGAACGGATTTCAACGACGGTTCCGGGCGAATCAGACGTGATCGCAATGTTCTTCAGGTTGGCCGCATCGGCGAGCGTCACCATCAGGCCGACGCCGTTTTTCAGTGACGGGAAGGGTTGGAAGTACGAGTCCGACGACCATGCGGTGGCTGGATTGCCGTCGATGGCGTTCTTCGCCGTCGCCGGCTGGTCCGGCGTGCCCTGGGGCGAGAACACCGTTACGGCCGAGGCGGCTACCGGCACGGTTGCCGCCGCCGGTGCGGGCGCGGGTGAATTGTTCTCGGGCGCAGTGGCTTCGGTGGTCAATCCGAAACTCTGCTCGCTGAGCGGGGTGTCGTTACTGCCGCCCGAGAGGAAGCTCGCAACCCACACCACAAGGAGAATCAGGACGATCACGGTGAAGACGCCGAGCGCCGTCAGTGCCGCGAGCATCCGCGTCGACTTCTTCTTCTCGGCCTCGATGGCTTCCGGGTCGTTCAGTGCATGACCCGACGCTCCCTGCTCGCGGTGGCCGAGACGAAGTGCCGGAATCATTTCCGTCTTGTCGTTGACGACGGACGCCTGATCGAGGATGTGCTGCACGGTGGCAGCTGTGCGGATTCCACTCTCCGACTGCAAAGCTCGAACCGCAACGGCCGAGATGTCGAACGGGACCTCCGGACGGACGACCCGAGGTTCGACGATGTTGCCGTCGGCGCCGCGGCCGGCGGGAAGCAGACCACCGACGGGACCGGCGGACGGTTCGGCGAGCGGCCAGCGCGCCGTGATGAGCGAGTACAGCATGGCGCCGAGGCCGCGGACGTCGCTGGTGGAATCGGCGTCGGCAAGCGTCGCCGGGAACGCCAGTACGGCGTCACCGTTGATGCTGATGCGAACGCGGTCAGGGTGATCGATCGACAGCGCACCGCCGGTACGGTGAGCGGCCTCGGCAGCGGCCGCGAGGGCGCGGATGGCGCGCGCTGCACCGATCGGAGACGGCGTCGTCTCGGCCATTTCACGAAGCGAGCGGCCGGGAGTCCATTCGGCGACGACGATTCCGCCCGAGCTTCCGCGGACGACGTCGAGGACGCGAGCCAGACCGGGCGAGTTGATTCGTCCCAGGCGCAGAGTGCGTGAGAGAACCGCCTGCGGTCCGGACTGGCTGTCGTCGTCGCCGCGCTGATCGGCGTCGACGAACGTCAGGGCTACTTCACGGTCGAGCTTGACGTCGAGAGCTTCCCAGAACTGAAGTCCGCGGGTTCCGCCGTGCGGGGCGAGCAGACGGTAGCGTCCGCCGGCTACAGAGGCGCCGGGGATGAGCTTGGGTCCACGGGGCATCGTTCGCTGTGCCGGTCGCGATGCGGATCCGGCGGCAGACGAACGAGGCGCAGCGGGCGGTGTCTGAGCGGCAGCCGTCTTCGGAGATTCGGGTGCCTTCTTGTCCGGAGCAGGCGTCTTCGGTGCGGGTGTCTTCGACACAGGTGCTGAAGGTGCCTTCGACACGGGCGCCGAAGGTGTCTTGGACACACTGACCGGAGGCACCGGCGGAGCGGCCTTCTGCACCGGCTGCTGTGGCTTCTGGACCGGCCGCTGGGCAGGCTGCTGTGGCTTCTGACCCTGCTGCGGCTTCTGTCCGGCAGGTGCGGAGGAACTCGTGGATGCAGGTGTGCCCGACGATGCCGTTGACTTCTGTTCGGACGCTTTCACGGCAGAAGTCCCGGCACTCTTGTTGCCGGAAACGTTGTCGTCGCTCACCCTCGCTCCTTCTCCATCGATAGCCCGTCCCCGAATACGCGCGGGTTGCGATCCTGTACGCCCATGACCAGGGTACGGGAGCGCACCCGGTCGTTCTTGCTCGTTTGATTCCGTTCTGATTGCAGGAATCAGCTCGGTGACGTCGTCGTCGGTGTTGTTACGTGTGTCCGGTTCGGCGCGACCTGTCAGTGAACGAATCTTGCGGGAGACCGCAACCGTTACCGACAGAACTTCCGGAACCTTCTTGAAGTAGAGAATCGTGAAGGTGATCGCGAGCATCAGAATGCCGCCGACGGCGACGCGAACCATCGAGCCGGGTCCGCCGAAACGCTCGGTGAGTTGATCGAATCCGAGGACTCGGTCGACCGCGAGCATGGTCAGCGAACCGGCCAGCGAGGCGAGTACGACGGACCAGACCGTCTTGCCCACGTTGGCCATCTGCAGGTTTCCGAGGCTGCGGTGCAGGAGGTATCCGCCGATGACGGCGCCAGTGATGTAGCCGAGGCCGTTGGCCGCACCGAGCAGGATCACGACCTGATCGCTATTGGAGGCGAAGACCGGAGCCAGTGCCGAGAAAGCGATCTTCACTGCAGTGATGCCGAGAACGATCCACGTCGGCGTCCAGGCCTGTTCGCGGGCGTAGAACACTCGAAGTTGGATCAGGACCAGCGCGTACGGAATCAACGTGAACGCCGACCAGCTCACGGCGGTACCGAGTCGTTCGGCCTGTTCGGGTCCGAAGCGGCCGTAACCGTAGAGCGCTTCACCGACCTGCGGACCCATGAAGGTCAGGAACATGATGATCGGAACCAGCGTGATCATGGTCAGACGCGTCGCGACCGACAGATCGTCCACGACGGCCGGGGTGTCGTCGGCTGCTGCGTTGCGGCTCAGGCGCGGCATGATCGCCGTCAGAACCGTCACTCCGAGCACGCCGTACGGGAGCTGCAGGAGCAACCAGGCCTGGCTGTAGATGGCGGGGCCGGCTTCGTCGGCATGTGAGGAAATCTTGGTCGCGAAGATCATGCCCATCTGGCTGATCAGGACGTACAAGACGATGGCGACGGCCATGCCGCCGAACTGGCGCAGGCGATCGTCGAGACCCCACAGCGGCTTGAGTGAGATCTTCTCGCGGCGAAGCGCGGGGATCAGACTGGCTGCCTGCACGGTGACGCCGATGGTGATGCCGATGCCGAGGGTGAGCAGCTTGGCGTCGCCCATCGAGACCGGATCAAGCGAGATCTCGCCCGGAGTCAGGCGGTAGACCACGAGCACCACGAGGACGACGACGTTGTTGAGTACAGGAGCCCAGGCTCCGGGCTTGAAGATCTGCCTGGTGTTCAGAAACGCTGTGAACAGTGCCGACAGCCCGTAGAACAGGATCGCCGGCAGAAGTAGATACGACAGCGCCGTGGTCAGGTCGGTGCTGACCTTGCCGTCTTCGGACAGGAAGACGTATTTGGTGAGTACGGGCGCTGCCAGGGTCGCGAGTAGCGCGGCCATGCCCAGTAGAACGAGCGACGCCGTGAAGAGGCGTCGGACAAATGCTTCGCCGTGATCGGCGTCCTCCCGCTCGGCGCGGACCAGCACTGGGACGACGATCGCGGTCAGAACGGCGCCCAAGACGAGCTCCGCGATCATGTTCGGGATCTGGCTGGCCACGGTGAACGAACTGGCGATGGCCGGGCCGAGGACCATCAGGATCATCAACTGCTTGGCGAATCCCGTGATGCGGCTCGTCAGCGTCGCGATCGCGATGGAACCCGTCGCCGCGAGGAGTCGGGAGTTCGTCTCCTTGCGTTCCCCGACCTGGACATGGGCGTCGGTGTCGAACTCGTCCGACTTGGTCGCCTGCCGATCGGCGAATTCCATCTCGGCTTCGCGGTACCTGGGGTAGTCGCGGATCACCGGGATGGTCATGGTGGGTGCGTCGTCGAAACGTGCGTCGGGGTTGACCGGCTGAATCGGGTAGCCGCGCTCCCACGGTGGCATCCGAGGATGCGAACGGGTCGTGGCACTCTTGCGGGTGATCGCCGAGCGGCGACCCTCCTCGGGTGGATTCCCGGTCATGAGCGTTCGTACCCTTCATCTGCTGGGTCCGGCTGACCCTTGAATCGATGCCACAGCCGTCGCCCTGCCAGGAACAGCAGCAACCCTCCCGCTGTCGCCGTCACGGCGGCCAGGGGACGACCGTACGCATTCGACCGTACGGTCACGCTGGTCGGCGTACCCAATTGGCGGCCATCTGTCGTGGTCAGCGAGAAGTTGACTTCCAGCTTGCGAGAATCGTTCATTTCCGCGGGCACAGTCAACTGTCGGCTACCTCGCGGCGGCAGCTGTTTGGGACCGATGTCACTGATCTGCATCTCGGGTGGGGCCTCCACACGCAGGTCGACGTTGATGGCGATGGGCAGCTCGTTGCGCGCCACCAGCAGGAGCGGACTCTGCCCCGACGCGAGGGTGTAGACGCCGCCCGGCGACACCACACTGACGGCCCGGTACATCCCGTCGACGGCTTCGGTGACGTTGTCGGCGCGGATGGTCGCAGCTCGCTCCGCCCGATTGACCGATGCGGAGTCGACGTTGCGGCGATCCGCCAAGGTCATCGAGCGAAGTAGATCTTCGCGGAGCGGCGCCGTGAATCCCCGGGGGGTGAGCGAAGCCGCCGGATCGTCCACGAGCGAAGCTTCGAGCCCGTCGATACGCGGAAGTTGGGTGGTTGCGGTCTCGACGACGGACGTCTGCGGACCGTCCTGGGTGGCTCGGTCCGGGTAGTCGAGCGTGGCGGCGTCAGTGGCCCCCGGTTGTCTGCCGAGTAGTGCGGGCAGGGCCTGAGGTGAGGCGAGACCGGAGCGAATGAGGGTCGCGAGCATCGAGAGCACGGCGGTGGCGTCGTTGCGGTCCGCGGTCCACAGTTGCGGCGGCGCGAAGATCTGATTGCGCGGCAGAGAAGTCGGCGTCAGCGCGGCCCACGCCATCGCTCCCAGCGCGTCCTGGCGCCGGGCGCTGCGCGATTCGATGTCGATGGTCGGCGCGGTGTCGTCGGGGATGTACGACGGGACCTGCGGCTCCGAGCCGGTGGCGGCCAAGGCTGCGGCTGCCGAGGTGTCGAACGCAAGCGCGTCGAGTGAGCCGGTTATCCGCGACGACAGTTGCGGGGCTGCCGAGTCGACGGAGGTGTCAGCCACCATCGCTGTGGTGGGATTCACGCTCAGCACCTCTGCGGTGGCCGAGTCGAGGACACCTGAATCTGGCCAGACGAAGTCTCGCAACGAGGTCACGCCGAGGATGTTGTCGACGATGTCCGCCGGCCGTGCGAGCGCGGTAGCCGTCAACTCCGGATTGGCCACCGAGGTGACCGCGGCGAGATCGGCCTGCGCGAAGGGAACCGCCGTCGTGCACATCGTCGAGGCGAGCGTCTTCACCCGGCCGAGCCACTGGTTGGCGGCGTCGCTGCCGCGGCCTTCGTGCGACGGCCCGGTGGGGTCGGACGAGTTGTCGGCGACGAGGTACCCGCGAGTCATGTTCTCGACGGTGATCAGAAGGTCGGGGTCGATTGCCAGGCAGAGCGCATCCGTGACGCGGCGATCGGTATCGCTTTCGGGTTTGGTGGCGTTCTCCACCGCATCGACCAACGCGTCCAGACGTCCGCCGTCGGAAAGTTCGGTGGCAAGTTCGTCGTCGATCAGGCGTACGGGCTCGTTTACCGCGCCGGGGATTCCGCCGACGAGTCGTGGTGCGTCGGCCAGCGGCCACATGAGCGTGACGCCGATCGGGGCGGACGTGTCGGGGGGAACGACGGCCGTGGCGGACGAACTGGGGGTTCCGGCTGTGGCGTTCGATTCGGCTGCGGCCGGCACACCGAGGACGGGGAGGAGGAAGCGTGCGTCGTCGAGTCGGGCGGCACCGCCGTACTCCGGGGTCCCGTTCACGTTGACGAGCATCGGGTAGACGCCGGGTTCGGTGATGTCGAGGGACAACCCGGTTGTGCTCCGGAGCGGCAGGGTGAGCGTGAACTGCTTGGACTGGCCGGTGTCGAGGGTGGTGGCGACGGTGTCGAATTCGCCGACCGTGTCGAAAACAGCCTGGTCGAAGTCGAGTGCTGCGCGCACGTCCGAACTGGAGTCGATCGCGGGAGCGCGCTGCAGCCTCACTCCGACGTCCTCGACGGGACGGTCACCGACGTTCTTCACCGTGCCCTTGACCACGACGTTGCGGTCGCTGGTGGTCGTCACCGTGGTCGGTGCGGTGGAGTCGATGGTCAGCTGCAGAAATTTGGCATCGTTGGTGTTTCGCGCCGGGGCGCGCTCACTGGGCTGGCTGGCCGGTGCTGCACCTGCGACGGCCGTCGTTGCAGGCCCGAAACCGACAGCGGCCATCACCAGAGCGGCCACACCGGCCCGCCGCAGAGCCATTCTCATCCGGCGTCCGGTTCCTTCGGGTGCTGTGTTCGCAGAATCTCAGGTCGCTGGATTTCAGGTCTCGGCATCTCGGCGATCATCTGCGACGCGAGTTCGGCGAGTTTGCGCTCGTCGGCG
This sequence comes from Rhodococcus sp. NPDC059969, assembly GCF_042738325.1. NCBI lineage: Bacteria > Bacillati > Actinomycetota > Actinomycetes > Mycobacteriales > Nocardiaceae > Rhodococcus > Rhodococcus sp. NPDC059969. Next base: position 609,642 of record NZ_JBHWUF010000001.1, read on the forward strand.
TACGCGAGCCGCGAGTGCAGTTCCGTCAGCGGCACCCAGGCGACTTCGGTGACCTCGATGTCCTCGTCGGAGAGTTCACCGCCGAGAAAGCGGAGGAGATAGTGGTGCACGGTCTTGTGGACGCGTCGACCTTCGGTCACGAACCAGTAGTCGATGCTGCCCAGCGGCGCCAGGACGGTTCCCTGGATACCGGTTTCTTCTTCGACCTCACGCATCGCGGTCTGCTCGGCGGTCTCACCCTGCTCGATATGGCCCTTCGGTAGCGACCAGAGTAGGCGTCCACGGCGGTCGGTTCGGCCGATCAGTGCAGCGCAGAGGCGTTCCGGGGGTCCTCCCCAGCCATCGACGACCAAGCCGCCCGCAGAAGTTTCACGGACGGTTCGCATCAAAGGTTTATCGGGGTTGCCGACGGCAGGTCGACGCCGCGGGTTGCGGCGACTCCTGTTTGTTCGTTCGGCACCAGACACCTCATCGATACTAGTTGGCCTTGCAGCGTTGCCCGGTAACCCGCGCAAAGCGGTCTATCGCGTTCGTATGCGCGTTCTGCTATTTGCGCACCTTAAGTAAGCTCCTTTCACGTGACTGTCCCTACCTCCGACGCTGATCGCCGCCTACGACTACTTGCCGACGCCACTGCAACGCTCGGCACGTTGTCCGACGTGTTGAACCCGCTCGGTGAGCGTTTTGCTGCGGCCGGTCACGAGCTGTTCCTGGTGGGTGGCAGTGTTCGCGACGCAATTCTCGGCCGCTTCAGTGGCGATCTGGACTTCACGACGGACGCCAGGCCGGAGAAGGTGCAGGCTCTGCTCAAGGGCTGGGTGGACAAGCAGTGGGACACCGGCATCGAGTTCGGGACCATCAGCGCCATCAAGCACGGCCAGGAGATCGAGATCACGACCTTCCGGGCCGACGCTTACGACCGTGTCTCGCGTAACCCGATAGTCGAATACGGCACGACGTTGGCCGACGATCTGGTGCGCCGCGATTTCACCGTCAACGCGATGGCGATGAAGATCGGCGCGGACGGTTCCTACACGTTTGTCGATCCGCTGAACGGCATGGACGCTCTGCTGGCCGGAGAGCTCGATACGCCGTCGGCGCCGGAAAACTCGTTCAACGACGATCCGTTGCGGATGCTGCGCGCAGCCCGGTTCGTCTCGCAGCTTGGTTTCACGTTGAACAATCGCGTTTTCGAGGCCATCAAGGAGATGGCGTCGCAGATCGAGCGAATCACCGCCGAGCGCGTGCAGGTGGAACTGAACAAACTGATGCTGGGCATGTACCCGGTGGACGGCATCAACATGATGGTCGACTCCGGGCTGGCCGCGTACGTGCTGCCCGAGGTTCCGCAGATGAAGCTCGAGATCGACGAGCATCACCAGCACAAGGACGTCTACCAGCACTCCCTCACGGTGCTCCAGCAGGCGATCGATCTCGAAGAAGGCGATCCGGACCTCGTATTGCGTTGGGCCGCACTGCTTCACGACATCGGAAAGCCGGATACCAAGCGCAACGAGCCAGGCGGTGGCGTCAGCTTCCACCACCACGAGGTGGTCGGTGCCAAGCTGGTGCGCAAGCGCATGCGTGCCTTGAAGTTCTCGAAGCAGATGGTCGACGATGTTTCTCAGCTCGTGTTCCTGCACTTGCGTTTTCACGGCTACGGCAAGGGGCAGTGGACCGACTCGGCCGTGCGGCGGTACGTCACCGACGCGGGCGAGCTGCTCCCCCGGCTGCACAAGCTCGTCCGGGCGGACTGCACCACGCGTAACAAGCGCCGCGCTGCGCAGTTGCAGGCCACGTACGACGACATCGAAGAGCGGATCGCGCGCATCGCGGAGCAGGAAGACCTTGCTCGGGTGCGTCCGGACCTCGACGGTAACGCGATCATGGAACTGCTGAACATCCCGGCGGGCCCGCAGGTGGGCAAGGCATGGACGTTCCTCAAGGAACTGCGTCTGGATCGCGGCCCGCTCGATCGTGACGAGGCCGAAGCCGAACTGCTGAAGTGGTGGGCTACCCAGCAGGGGTAGTTTCTCGTTTCTTGCGGTTGATCAGCACCGCTGACAAGCCGGCGGCATAGACACCCGCACCGGCAATGGCGAGGCCGACGCTTTTGCCGTCGGGTGCGATCACCGTCGACGCGGCCGCGATCGCACCGATGAACGCGACGTTGAACACGGTGTCCTGCAAGGCGAATACCTGGCCACGACGGTCGTCGTCGATGTCGATCTGCATGGCCGCGTCGCCGCTGAGTTTCACGGACTGCCCGGCGATGCCGAGCAGGAACGCAGCGATCAGCAGCGATCCCTGAGTCAGGGTGGTCACGAAGACGAGTTGGACGAGAACCGCGCACACCAGGGCGTAGGTGATCGTCCGTGAGCGGCCGATCCGCGGGATCAGGAACGGTGTGATCAATGCCGCGATCAACATTCCGATTGCCGTGGCGCCGACGGCGACGCCGAATCCGGCCATCCCTCCAGGCAATTGGGAGCCGTTCGAGGTGTCGCGTAGGACCAGCACCATGATGAGGGTGTTGATGCCGAAGCAGATGCGGTGCGCTCCGATTCCGATCATTGCCGTGGTGACGCCGGGCGCCTCCCAGACAGCGGTTGCACCGGTTCGCAGTCCGGCTGTTACCGAACGAACGGCGCTGGCACGGACCACTTCGTCGGCCACTGGACCAAGTGAGCGGGCGGTGAACCTGGCCGCGGCGAGGGCAGCGAGTACCGATCCCAGTGCTGCGACGGCCACGGCTGCGCCTGACGCTCGATCGCCCGCGCCGATCACACCGATGATCGCCACCGCTGCCGAAGCGCCTAGGGCGGCCACCACCGAACCAGCCGTTGTGAGAACGGAATTGGTGGCCACCAACCACGATTGTCGGACGACCTTCGGTAGGGCTGCAGATACGCCTGCCCCGACAAAGCGGCTGACTCCGATGGCAGCCAGTGCGCACGTCAACAAAAGTGTGTCGCCACCACCGGCGACCAGCAGCACCGCGGTGGTCAGGATGAAGAGCCCGCGGAGCACGCTCGCCCACAGGAGCACCAGTCGGCGGTCCCAGCGATCCAGCAGAGCTCCGGCGAAGGGCCCGATCACCGAATAGGGAAGGAGCAGTACGGCAAAGCCGGCCGCTATCGCCGCCGGATCGGTTTCGCGTTCCGGGTTGAAGAGAATTGCGCCACCGAGCGCGGCCTGGAACATTCCGTCGCCGAACTGGCTGGAAAAGCGGACGAGCGCCAGCCTTCCGAGGCCGGGTGATTCACGCAGGGTGTGCAGTACGCGCTGCCAGGCCTCGCGGCGGTTCGAGGCTCGGTTCATAAGCGGTCACTGTAGTGGGTGGGTCAGGCGCCGACCTTGACGGTGGCCCGCTCGAGGATCGGCGCGACGTCGACGCCCCTCGGCAGCGTTCCGAACACGCTCCCCCAGCTACTTCCGAGCCGACTCGCGCAGAACGCGTCGGCCACCGCAGGGTGCCCGTAGCGGAGCAGCAGCGAGGCTTGCAGCGCGAGTGCCATGTCACCGACGATCTTTCGCGCCCGGTATTCGATGTCGTCGAAATCGCCGAATGCCGCCTCGAGGTCCCGCACTGCCTGATCGAAGTGACTGTCCACTCCACTCGCTTGTTTCAGTTCGTCGAAGAACACCTGCAGCGTTTCGGGTTGCTTCGCCATCGCCCGCAGTGTGTCGAGCGCCGCGACGTTGCCAGACCCTTCCCACACCGAGAGCAGCGGAGCCTCGCGATAGAGGCGCGGCATCCGGGATTCCTCCACGTATCCGTTTCCGCCCAGACACTCGAGTGCCTCGGCAGCGTGGATCGGTCCGCGCTTGCAGACGAAGTACTTGCTCACGGCCAACGAAATGCGTCGTAGTGCGCTGGCGTGGGCATCGCCTGCGGTTGCGCGGTCGGTCAGAGCGGCCAGCCACATCGCGACGGTGGTGGACGCTTCCGATTCCACCGCCAGATCTGCCAGAACGTTGCGCATCAAGGGTTGGTCGATCAGGTTGGCGCCGAAAGCACTTCGATGCGTCGCGTGGTGAACTGCCTGCATGGTGCCGACACGCATGCCGGTGGCCGTGCCGATCGTGCAGTCCAACCGGGTCATGTTGACCATCTCGATGATGGTGCGCACGCCCCGGCCTTCTTCGCCGACCATCCACGCGAGAGCGTCGCGGTACTCGACCTCACTACTCGCGTTGGAATGATTGCCCAACTTGTCCTTCAGACGCTGCAGGTACATGTTGTTGAGCGAGCCGTCCGGCAGGACCCGAGGCAGGAAGAAGCACGACAGACCACCCGGTGCCTGGGCGAGGACGAGGAACACGTCCGACATCGGCGCGGAGGTGAACCACTTGTGACCCGTCAGCAGGTAGCTGCCGTCGGATTGTGGCACTGCCCTTGTGGTTCCGGCACGAACATCCGAACCGCCCTGCTTCTCCGTCATCGACATACCGGCGATCAATCCGGGTTTGGTGAGGGGAGCTTTCAGCGCCGAATCGTAGTGCCGCGTGGTCAGGAGGGGTTCGTACTGCGCGGCCAGATCCGCGTTGTGCCGCAGCGCGGGGATCACGGCGTACGTCATGGAGATGGGGCAGCCGTGACCGGCGTCGGTTTGACCCCACACGGCCATCTTCGCGGCGCGTACGAGGTGTGCGTGTGGATTCGGGTCAACCCATGGAGCGCCGTGCAGTCCCAATTCCACTGCGGTGCTCATGAGTTGGTGATAGGCGGGGTTGTAACGAACCTCGTCGATACGGTTGCCGTAGCGGTCGTGGGTTCTCAGTACGGGTGGGTGCTCCTCGGCCAGATCGCCCCACTCCTGGGCCTGAGCACTGCCGGCGCGGATCCCGACGCGATGAACCTCCTCGAGTGCGTCCGATGCTCCTTCGCGATGTAGTGCCTCGAGGATCGGCGCGTATTCGGCTGCGTCGTAATCGATCAGGGGCGGAACCTGATTGGTGACTTCATGCGTGGGTGTCATCGAAGCTCCCTAGCGATCGAAGGGTGAAGGCGAGAATGGCGTCGATCGCAGCGGGATCGGCGGTGCCGCCGCGCAGCGGAAGGATCAGGGCCTCACCGATTGCCCCGACGATGCACGCTGCCGTCAGAGTGGCGTCCTGTGGCGGTATCTCACCGGATTCGGCTGCCGAGCGGATTGCGGTGGCCAGGCAATCGCGGAACGATTCGCGAAACATCAACCGCTGTTCGTCGACGAGTGGATCGACCGGTTCCACCAGCAGTGCATAGGCGAGAACCGGTGCACGCATGGCACGTTCGGCGAAGGTGCGAACCGACGCCGATACCGCGGAGCAATGATTGCCTGCCAGGCTTCGGGCGCTGTCTCCGGCGTCCCGGGCCGCGGATACCTCACGGCTGCAGACTGATTGGAACACTTCGGCGAACAATTCGCCCTTGCCGTCGAAATGTCGATACAGCGTCCCGGTGCCGACGCCGGCGTTCTTGGCCACCGCGGCGATGGAACATCCCGTATAGCCGTGGGTTGCCACTGCCGTCGTGGCGGCCTCGAGCAGTCGGGCGCGTTGGGCGTCCAATCTTTCCTGTACTGCCGGAGTGCGGCGATAGGCCATGTCAAGAAGTGAACACCCGTTCCGTTCTTGGGTCAAGGGACCCACCTGCAGGTTCAGGCAGCAACGGTGCGAGCCTGTTCCGCGCGCCACCAGGCGACGGTCTCTTCGGCAGCCTGATCGAGCGGCGTAGGCGAGAGTCCGAGCAGCACTTCGCTGGCGCTCGAATCCATGACGAACGGCTTGGTGAACTGGTAGTTCATCTCCGCGAGTTCACGGCTGTCGGTGTTGATCTTGCCGACGGCGTCGAGCACCCAGGCGGGCAGGACGCCCACCTTGGCGGGGGACGCCCCGGCGGCGCGGGCGAAGGCCTCGGCGATCTTGCGTTGGGTGAGCGCGGGGCCAGTGGGCGCGTGGAGGACGGAGTTCCAGAGTTCGGGGTTGTGTGCTGCCGCGATCATGGCTGCTGCGAGATCGGGAATGTAGGTGAAGGAGTGTGGCTGATCTGCGGAACCGATGACTCGAATCTTCTTACCTGCCATGACCTTCGGAACCATGCGTTCGCCGGCGTGAGCGGTCCGGACACGAGGACCGAAGAAGTCCGAGGCCACGACGCTGACGGTGGGTGTTGCCGAGGCCTCGCGAGCACGCAGCAGTGCGGTGCGCACTCCGCGCTTGCCGCCAGTGGCGTTGCGCGGGTCGGATTCGGTCATCAGGGTGTCGGAGTTGTAGGCGTAGAGGCTTTCGGGGAAAACCACGACGGCACCGATGGATGCGGCCGCGTCGAGCACAACCTTCTCGGCCGCCGGGAGTTCCCTCTCCCAATCGGCTGCGTTGTAGGCGGCGTGGATGCAGTGGTAGATCGCCGTGGCGCCCTCGCTGACCGAGCGAAGGGCCTCGGAATCCGAGACGTCGACGCGTCGGCGGTCGATCAGCGGGTGCTCGGGCCCGCTGCCGGACCTGGTCAGGAGCCGGACGTTGATTCCCTGCTCGGCGAGCTGTAGCGCGACGGCGGATCCGACGGGTCCTGCTCCGGTGACGATTTCGAGGTTCGACATGGTGTGCTCCTTCTTGTTTCGAGTGAACTGAGAGCACTGCTCTCGTTTTCAAGAATGCACCCGCGCTCCAGTGCTGTCAAGAGCAGTGCTCTCTTTTGTTGATACTGCTCTCGGGAATGGGGCAAGATGGACTCATGGTTGGAACTCCCCGTGAGCGGGCGCGCGAACAGACGCTGCAGGACATCACCCGGATCGGGCGCGAGCATCTCGCTGCCGTCGGCGCTGCAGCCTTGTCCCTGCGGGCTGTCGCACGTGATCTGGGAGTCGTTTCGTCAGCGGTGTACCGCTATGTCGCCAGTCGCGACGAACTGCTGACCTTGTTGGTGGTGGACGGGTACACGGAACTGGGCGCGGAGGTAGGCGCTGCCGTGGATGCCGTTGCAGCAGAAGACTTCCGCGGGCAGTTCATGGCTCTCGGGCGCGCTGTCCGGAGCTGGGCGATCCGGGAACCGGCCCGCTACGGTCTGTTGTTCGGCAGCCCCGTCCCCGGCTACGACGCCCCGGGCGAACAGACCACCGGCCCTGGCACCCTCGTTGTGACCCGGCTGATCGGGATCATCGACGCCGCCCATCGCGCGGGTTCACTGACGGTGCGAGAGGGTCCGGGCCTGAGTGACACGTTGGCAACGGACCTCGAGGGAGTGCGGAAAGAACTGGGCACCGACTTGCCGCCGGATGCCGCAGTGCGCGCAACTCTCGTCTGGGTATCGCTGTTCGGTTCGGTGAACTTCGAGGTGTTCGGGCAGTACGGAAGCGATACGTTCACCGATGCGAGTGAGATTTTCGAGCGGCATCTGGCACTACTTGCCGATGTGGCGGGTCTGACCTGAACACGCCTGTGTCAGCGTTCCACTGCATGCAGTCGTCGGTGAGATGATGTCTTTGTGCCGCACGCAGAAGAACCCGAGGATCGAATGGCCTGGATAGAACCGGAGGTTCGTCCGGGCAGTTTGTTGGTGTCGTCGACCGATCTCACGGAACCTGCATTTCGCCGCACCGTCATCTACATGATCGAGCACAACGACGCCGGGAGCCTGGGCGTCGTCGTCAATCGGCCGAGTGAGACGGCCGTGCAGAACGTGTTGCCGCAGTGGTCACCGCTGACCGCGCATCCTTCGGCCCTGTACATCGGTGGACCAGTCAAGCGTGACTCGGCGCTTTGCCTGGGCATCGCTCGCAACGGTGCACGGATCGACGGCGTCGCCGGCCTGCGGCGGGTGGACGGCAAAGTTGTCATGGTGGACCTTGACTCGGATCCGGCGGTCATCGCTCCCCTGGTCGAAGGGATCCGCATTTTTGCCGGTTACTCGGGTTGGACTCTGGGGCAGCTTGATTCGGAGCTCGAGCGTGAGGATTGGATGGTGATCAGCTCACTGCCCTCGGATGTGCTGACGCCGCCCCGAGTCGACGTCTGGGCACGGGTGCTACGACGCCAACCGCTCCCCGTAGCGATGCTGGCCAGCCACCCCATCGAGGTTGAACGGAACTGACCTGTCGGAGGTCGATGATATTCCTGTGTCATCGTTTTCGAGAGAGGTGGCAGCAATGATCGTTGAGCGTCAGATCCAGTGCGCGGACTGTGTTTCGGATGTCGATCACTGCCACGATTGTCTGCTGCGACATGCCGACGGATCACTCGAATGCACCGGCGTGAACTGCGTCGACTTGGCATCGGTCCGCCATGCGTTGTCCATCGATTGTGCTGAACTGCAGGGTGGTTGTGGCTGTGTCGATGCGACCCGAGACGAGTTGCTCGCTAGCTGACGCTGACCGGATCCCGATTCGCGAAGCGTTGCGCCATCGCAGCACAGACGATCAGTTGGATCTGATGGAAGATCATCAGCGGCAACACGATCAGGCCGACGGGCTGGCCCGCGAACAGCACAGCTGCCATCGGTAGGCCCGTTGCCAAGGACTTCTTCGAGCCGCAGAAGATGATGACGATCTGATCGGGAAGATCGAACCCGAGCTTGCGCCCCGCGAGAGTGGTCACGCCGAGAACCAGCGCGAGAATCAGGCAGCACACGATTGTGAGGATCACGATCTGCCAGATCGTGATGGTGCTCCAGATCCCCTCTTTCATGCTTTCGCTGAAGGCGGCGAAGACAACGAGGAGGATCGATCCGCGATCGACGTACTTGGTGGGTTCGGCGTACTTCTGCAGCCATCCGATCACCAGCGGGCGGATCAGCTGACCCACGATGAACGGGATCAGCAACTGCACGACGATGTCGAGGATCGACGAGAAGTCGACCGTCGCCTGGCCGGTGGTGTTCATCAGCAGAACCACCAGCAGCGGTGTGACGAAGACGCCGATCAGGTTGGAGAACGACGCACTGACGATCGCGCCCGCGACATTCCCCTTGGCGATCGAGGTGAACGCGATCGAAGACTGAACCGTCGACGGAACCAGGCACATGTAGAGGATGCCGGTGTAGAGCTCGTCGCTGATCAGGGTCGGCGACAGGAATCGCAGTGCTAGGCCGATCAGTGGGAACAGCACGAACGTCGCGGCGAGGACGACGGTGTGCAGTCGCCAGTGCTTGACGCCCTTCCACGCCTCTTGCGGCGAGAGCCGTGCGCCGTAGAGCAGGAACAGGAAGCCGATGGCGATCTTGGTGGCCCAGTTCAGAATGCTCTCCGCGGTACCCGATACCGGGAACACACTTCCGAGCACGCCGGCGATGATGATGCCGAGGATGAACCCGTCGATGTAGAACCTGCTGAGAAACTTCACCTGGCTAAGGATAACGGCGTGCTCGGGCGGGCTCTCGAGCCCCACGAAGGTTGAAGCCCATCACGGCCAGGCACAGCAGCGTTCCGATGATCGACAGCTCGATGATGGCCGTCTGCATTCCCTGGATCGTGATGGCGATACCCGCGATGATCGACGGGATCGCCAGTCCCGCGTAGCTGACGGTGAAGAACGCGGCCAGAACTCCGCCGTGGCTCTCGCGGGCGTGGGTTCGGGCGGCGGCGTTGACGCGCTTCATGCCGCCGGCAAAGGCCAGACCGTGTCCGGTGCCGACGACGACGGTGATGCCGCTCAGCAGTGCCAGGCTCGGGACGAGGTCGACCACGAGCAACCCGATCATTCCGAGGGCGAGGATTCCCAGGCCGACGGTGACGGACGTGCGCGGGTCCATGCGACTCCCGCCGAGTTGCGCGATCACCGAACAGATCATCACCAGCGCAGCCGCCCCACCGCCGAGTAGAAGGTTGTCGATGTTCAGCAGGTCGGTCATCCATGACGGGACCACCGACTGGAAGAGCCCGACTGCGCCCCACGACAGCGCGACGGCGAGAGAGCTCAGCCAGAACGTCTCTCGGATGGCGGCGGGAACATGTGGCATCTGGAAGAACCGCTTCGGGCGTGTGATGTCCCCGATCCGCGGCAGCAGCAGCAACACGATCAGTGCCGGGATGAACGCGACGAGGAAGATCAGATACGGCAACCGCAGAGGTTGCGGAAGATACTGGGCGATCGCACCGGACACGAGTGGTCCGAGTGCACCGCCCAACGCGCCGGTCACCGTCGAGACGAGCGCGGCCCGTCGGTGATCGAACTTCGGTTCCTGCTCCACCAGCGCGGCACTGCCTGCGGCACTGGCCGCGCCCACCGCGATTCCCTGAGCGACACGGCCTACGAACAACCACACCGTCGCGTCGGCGAATGCCAGAACGAGTGTGCCGACGACGCTCAGCGCGAGTGCAGTCAGAAGCACGGTGCGTCGGCCGAGGGCGTCGGACAGCGGTCCGAAGAACAGCAACGCCGGAACGAGGCCGGCGACGTAGACGCCGTAGATGAGCGTCTGGATGGTGGGCGTGAACCCGAACTCGGTCCGGTACAGCCCGTAGACGGAGGTGGGCATGTTCGCGCCCAAGAGGATCACGGTGAGGACGTAGCCCACGCTGTAGAAGTGTCGATTGGTGCGGCGTGTGCGTTCTTCGGTGGCGACAGCTGTGGCGGACGTGGGAAGCCCCTCCTGAAGACAGAGTTCGAAAATACGTGGGTCGTCCTACGTATCGTAGGTGAGTGGAATGATCGCCGCGAATGCTGTGAGGATGAGTAGATGACCGTTGTTCGCAAGGAGTCCGCGTACGAGCAATCCCTCGACTGGATGCGCGCGCAGATCTCCGACGGCGCCTGGACCGTCGGCAACCGTGTTCCGACCGAGCCGGAGCTGATGAGTGTTCTGGGCGTAGGCCGGAACACCGTGCGCGAAGCGATCAAGACATTGACCTCGACGGGAGTTCTGGAGATTCGTCGCGGATCAGGGACCTTCGTGCGCGCTCGGACCGACATCGGCGGCCTGCTCGGCAAGCACGCGTCCGTCGACGAGATGAAATACGTTTTCGAAGTGCGTCGTGCGCTCGAGATGGAAGCAGTTCGCTTGGCGTGTGAGCGCCGCAGCGACGACGACGTCCGGATACTTCGTGAGCTGGCCGCCAAGCGTGACGTCCCGGCCGAGAACTTCGTAGACGTCGATCTCGCGTTTCACATTGCCGTCGTCGATGCTGCCCACAATCCCGTGCTGAAAGATCTGTTTGCCGGAATCCTCGAAACCGTCCGCGCCACGTACGAGGTGACCGAAGGCGTTCATCCGCCGTCGCTGACGTCCTCGCATCATCAGGGAGTCGCCGAAGCCATTGCCGAACGCGACGTCACCAAAGCCAGGGCGGCGGCATGCGGGTATCTCGAGAAGACTCAGGAAGCGATCGGTTCAGGCTCGGCGGTTACCGAGTCCGGGCGTCGGCCAGTCGATTGAGGGACCCGGCGATGTTTTCGGCCTTCGGCGTCGTGATCGTGAGTCGGTCACCACCGGCGAACGTGATGACCACCGCGGGTCCGGTGCGGGTGACGACGCCGTAGTTCCGACGACCCTTGGCCTTGAGTCCCCAGCCGCCGAAGTCCGCGAACGGTTTGATCTCCGCGACGTCGGCGCCGACAACTTCGTCGATGTCGTAGGTCATCGCAGCCATCCCCATGTTGATCATCCGGATCTCCCGGTCGTCGACGATCACCCGGAAGCGAACCAGGCTGACGACGAGCAGGCCGAGTGCCCCGAAGATGAACAGCGGCCAGAGTGACCGTGTCCCCAGCGCCATGACAACTCCGGGCGACAGAGTGATCGCCGTGAGGATCACCGACCCCTTGGCGCTGAATCCGACGTCGTCGGAGATGGGAAGAGGGCCGCTGCTTCGCGGCAACCCAGCCGAGGGTGTGGTCGCGGCAACCGTGCGGACGCGGTAGTCACGCAGGAACGAGGCGCCCATCCACCCCAGCACCCCGCCCACGCCAAAGCCGACACCGATAGACCACAGCGGGAGTGACGTCGTGGACGGATCGGCGACATCGAGTTGGTTGTAGAGCAATGCGAAGTTCACGCTCGTGATGAGCCCGACCACGCTCAGCCCGACGACCAACATGAATCGACGCATCATCAACATCGCGGGTGCAAGAGCGGCAATCGCGCTGAGACCCCCACCGAAAAGCAGGGTCAGAAGTGCAATCGTCCATGCGTTGGCCGACGGGGTGGAGAAGCCGTCCGGCGAGGTGGTGGTCCAGTGAGTCGCGATCTGTTCCGGGAGGCGAGACTCCCAAATCTTTGTCAGGACGAAGCCGAAGACCGCACACAGCAGCGGAACCACTAGCCCGAATACGACCCCGGCCGGGTCGATCACGCGATGTTTCACGTGAATCAATGAGCCGGCTGGCAAGCATCCTTGAGCGCGCAGGCACCGCAGGAAGCGGTACCGCAAGCGGCAGCGTTCGCCTTGGCCTCGGGGGTCTCTGCCACCGGCTCGTCTGCGGCAGGCTCGGAGTGGCCGCCGCAGTTGCAGTCGTTACCGCATCCGCTCTGTTGCGGGAGTGCGGCGGCTGCGCGGGCGCCGATGCCTCCACCGAAACCGGCAGTGAGGACGGCGACGACGACGGCGATGATCGCGACTGCGACACCGAAGACTCCGCCGATGGTCAGTGCTGCGACTCCGCCGATGACCAACATTCCGGCGGCCGCGAGCATGGTCGGACCGGCCACCTTGTTGGCGAGAGCGAACGACTCCTCGCTCCGCAGGGAATCCTCGGTGCGGACACCGGCCCAGCGGTTGCGCGGGAGTTTGCCGATCAGTCCGGCGACAGCAACTCCACCGACGGCGACAGCGAGCACGAATAGCACCACAGCGACAACGATCACCCATACAGGATAGGCGCGAGTGGAGTTGATGGTATGCCCGGGTCGCGCAGGCTCTACCCTGGTTATCGGTATTTCCGTCAGCCAAGTAGATAGCGACCACAGTGACCGAGTCTCCGCAGTCCCCCGATTCACCAGCCGACGCAACTCCGCAGCACCGCTACACCGCGGAGCTCGCCGGCCAGATCGAGCAGCACTGGCAGGACCGCTGGAGTGAGGACGGCACGTTCAACGCGCCCAATCCGGTCGGTCCGCTCTCCTCGCCCGACGGTGTTCCCGCCGACAAGCTCTTCGTTCAGGACATGTTCCCGTACCCCTCGGGTTCGGGCCTGCACGTCGGTCACCCGCTCGGATACATCGCTACGGACGTCTTCGCGCGCTTCCATCGCATGCAGGGCCGCAATGTTCTGCACACCCTCGGCTACGACGCCTTCGGGCTCCCGGCCGAGCAGTACGCGGTGCAGACGGGTACCCACCCGCGGACCACCACCGAGTCCAACATCGCCAACATGAAGCGCCAGCTGCGACGCCTGGGTCTGGGCCACGACGAGCGTCGTAGCCTCGCGACGACGGATGTCGACTTCTACCACTGGACGCAGTGGATCTTCCTGCAGATCCATGGCGCTTGGTACGACAAGGAAGCCGGCAAGGCGCGTCGTATCTCCGAGTTGGAAGCCGAGTTCGATTCCGGTGAGCGCGCTCTGGAAGACGGACGCGAGTGGGCTTCGTTGGACGTGGCCGCGAAGGCCAAGGTTCTGGACTCGTACCGCCTTGTCTACCAGTCGGATTCGATGGTCAACTGGTGCCCCGGTTTGGGCACCGTGCTGGCCAACGAGGAAGTCACCGCCGACGGTCGTAGTGACCGCGGAAACTTCCCCGTGTTCCGTAAGCACCTCCAGCAGTGGATGATGCGCATCACCGCGTACTCCGATCGCCTGGTCGACGATCTCGAGTACCTGGATTGGCCGGACAAGGTCAAGGCCATGCAGCGTAACTGGATCGGACGCTCCTACGGTGCCGAAGTTACCTTTGCCGCAGGCGAGTACGGCGTCGATGTGTTCACTACCCGTCCGGACACGCTGTTCGGCGCCACCTACGTGACGCTGGCTCCTGAGCACGACTTGGTGGACAAGCTCGTCGCGGACGAGTGGCCCGAAGGTGTCGACGCACGCTGGACTGGCGGTGCCACGACTCCGGCGGAAGCTGTTGCTGCATACCGTAAGTCGATTGCCGCCAAGACCGACCTGGAGCGCCAGGAAAACAAGGACAAGACCGGCGTCTTCCTCGGTTCCTACGCGGTCAATCCGGTCAACGGACACAAGGTTCCGATCTTCATCGCCGACTACGTTCTGACGGGCTACGGCACCGGCGCGATCATGGCAGTTCCGGGACACGATCACCGTGACTGGGAGTTCGCGAACGCGTTCGGGTTGGACATTCTCGAAGTTATTGCCGGTGGCGATGTTTCGGAGGCTGCGTATTCCGGTGACGGCCCGCTGGTGAACTCCGACTACCTCGACGGTCTGGACGTGGCCGAGGCCAAGGCGACCGTCATCAGCCGCCTCGAGGAGGGCGGCCAGGGCAAGGGCACCATCCAGTACAAGCTGCGCGACTGGCTCTTCGCGCGTCAGCGTTACTGGGGCGAGCCTTTCCCGATCGTCTACGACGCGGACGGCAACGCACACGCCCTGCCGGATTCGGCTCTGCCCGTGGTGCTTCCGGAGGTCGAGGACTACGCACCCGTGTCCTTCGATCCGGACGACGCGAACTCCGAGCCCTCTCCCCCGCTGAACAAGGCGACCGAGTGGGTCAACGTCGAGCTCGATCTCGGTGACGGTCTGCAGACCTACCACCGCGACACCAACGTCATGCCGCAGTGGGCTGGCAGCTCGTGGTACCAGCTGCGCTACATCGACCCCACCAACCAGGACGCCTTCTGCGACCCGCAGAACGAGGCGTACTGGACGGGCCCGCGTCCGGAACTGCACGGCCCCAACGACCCCGGTGGAGTTGACCTCTACGTCGGCGGCGTCGAGCATGCGGTGCTGCACCTGCTGTACTCGCGCTTCTGGCACAAGGTTCTGTTCGACCTGGGCTACGTGTCCTCGAGCGAGCCGTACCGCCGCCTGTACAACCAGGGCTACATCCAGGCATTCGCGTACACCGATGCCCGCGGCGTCTACGTGCCCGCAGAAGAGGTCGTCGAGCGTGACGGCAAGTTCTTCTACGAGGGCGCCGAGGTCAACCGCGAGTACGGCAAGATGGGCAAGAGCCTGAAGAATGCCGTTGCGCCGGACGAGATCTGCGCCGAGTTCGGTGCAGACACTCTGCGTGTGTATGAGATGTCGATGGGTCCGCTGGACACCTCGCGTCCGTGGGCGACCAAGGACGTCGTCGGTGCTGCTCGATTCCTGCAGCGAGTGTGGCGCGTCGTCATCGACGAGGAGACCGGCAAGCCTCGTGTCACCGACGAAGCACCCGGTGAAGAGACTCTGCGTGCGCTCAACAAGGCGATTTCCGGTGTCATCGAGGATTACACGGCCCTGCGCGACAACACGGCGGCTGCGAAGCTGATCGAGTACAACAACCACCTCACCAAGGCGTTCCCGGGCGGTGCGCCGCGTGCTGCTGTCGAGCCGTTGGTGCTGATGCTCGCTCCCCTGGCGCCGCACCTCGCGGAAGAGCTGTGGTCGCGTCTGGGTCACACGGAATCCCTTGCACACGGACCCTTCCCGGCAGTCGAGGAGAAGTGGCTCGTAGAGGACACCGTCGAGTACCCGATCCAGGTCAACGGCAAGGTCCGTAGCCGCATCAGCGTCCCGGCGGATGCCGATCGCAAGGCTGTCGAGGAGATCGCCCTGGCCGACGAGAAGATCGTCGCTCTGCTCGAGGGCAACGCACCGCGCAAGGTGATCGTTGTGCCGGGCAAGATGGTGAACATAGTTCTGTAGGGCCTTCGGCCCCTGTGCGCCGTTTTGGTAGTTACCGCTACCGAAACGGCGCACAGTCGTATCTGGGCGATGATCACCGATTGATTGCGAGATATATTGTCCAGCAGAGAAGTTACATTCAGCCGGTAACAGAAATGGATCAAGTGTGCTCAATGCTGCGAGGGTCTTCCGCATCGATGGCCAGAACGCCCTCCCATTCGGCCAGTCCACGCTCAAGCGACACAATCTGGTGGAGTCCGATTTAGAGCGCTGGGTAGTCGCCAACCCCGACGTTCTCGGTACAGGCGTGCAGATAGTGGCGACTCAATATGACAAGTGGGCATTACCGTCGGGCGATCGCGAAAAGTCCCGCCTCGATGTGTTGGCCCTTGACCCATCTGGCCAACTGATCGTCGTAGAGTTAAAGCGCGGCTCCGACAGCAAGATACATCTGCAGGCACTGACGTACGCCGCAATGGTTGCATCATTCACCATGGATACGCTGGCCGAAGCGCACGCGGAGTGGTGCAATCAGCAGAAACTTGACGATATGCCGACGATTACCAGCGCTGAAGCTCTGAACAGGTTGCGTTCGGTGGTGGCTGGAGAAGGAGAATGGACTCCTGATCTCCTCACACGCCCCAAGATCGTACTCATCGCCGAGAGTTTCCACCCGCAGGTTTACACGACCGTCAAATGGCTTACAGAACTTGCTCCGACAGCACTCGACATCGAAATCCACACGGCGACGCTCTTCGTGATCGACGATTCGGAACCCGAAGTGCCACAGCAGTTGTGCTTGACATTTCACTGCGAGTTCCCAGCTGAGGGAATTGAGACCAGAATCCTTACGGCGGGGATCCCGCAAGAAGCCGTGGACCAGGTAACGATGGAAATCGTTGAACGTAGACGCAACAAGAAATCTGTCCACATCATTCAGCAATACGGGCTCATCGACCCTGGCGAACTTCTCACTCTTGAGCTAGGCACATCAGTCAATTCTGCCGTTCGTGCGGATGTCGAACGATGGATTTCGGAAGACAAGAACCGTGGGCGTGCCGAATGGGTTGGCGGTACAACCAAAGTGCTGCGTTGGTGCGCAGAACCGGACAGTACATCGTGGTCTCTTACGGGCCTTGGAAAGCACATCATCGAACAGGCAACGCAATCGAAGCCACACGTCCTGTCGGGGCCGGGCGTATGGCTGCGAGGCGGCCGGACTCTTTACGACATTGCAAGCAACTTCCAGGAAATGGATGAGGACAGCTGAGTTCAAGAATGTGATCGGCGCGGTTCGCGTGGAGCATCCTGTACGTAGAGCTGATATCTTGAGTCGCGTGCAGGGGTTCGACAGCATTGTTGGGGGCGAAGATGTTTGAGGTCTGTACCAATGCTGTTCGGTCACGTGCGCAGAATCTCAATTCCATTCTTTTGTAAATCGATCAGATCGGTATCCCGGCTTCCGGCGACCCCTATATCGAATACTGAATCGCAATGATCGATGTCACCGGAAGGATCTCGATGCCTACGCGTTGTGCGGCTGCGATATTCGGGGTGCTGATTGCATTGGCAGGATGCGCGAAGGAAGCTGACGTAGAAGGTGCAGCCATGGTTCAGGGCGTATCGGTGAACAGAAATTTGACCGAATCTCTTGCGCGTCAATCTGTTATCCAACACTTGACCGATACATTGGCTCAGACTCCGAGCGACGCTGCGTTGTCCCGTCAGCATCCGCAAGCTCCCAGCGGATTGTTTGGCAATGGAACTGTTCTGCCTTGCATCGACGACGACACAGTCGAAAACCGGCCGCTGAACGTCGTCGTCAAGTACTGGGTGGTCGGTATTCCACCGGGTAAGTCCGCTGAATACTTCGACACCATCGTCCGGGTGTGGCAGGACTTCGGATGGAAGCAGTTGACGGCCGAAGGTGGGCTGAAATCGGCGACCGCGCGCACATCCGACGGCTATGCGTTCGATCTCTCTGCGAATACCAATGGCGACCTGATTGTCAGTGCGTCGTCTCCGTGTTTCCCAGCCGGTGCGCGCGGCGGCGAGCCCTTCCCTCTCGGCATCGCCAACCCGAACCGGTGAACGGTAGGAAATTCGCCCCACGTTCAAGTTCGAACCGAAAATCGTTGCCGTTGCTCATAATCCAAGGGCGGTTTCGAGTTCGTGACGCCAATCAGTCGTTGTCCTGATTGTCCCGCTCCGCGGAACATTCTGTAGCGCGTGGTCGACGCGAGGGCTGTGATGCAGGTAACACGTTACCGAGATCGGTAGCTGTCGTTCCATTGCACTTCCCGGCAAGGCCCCCGTCGACGGTATTCGACAGGGGGTCAATCGAATTCGTAGGTGTCCCGAAAGGATCTTCCAGCCATGGCGTCTCATGTCCACAGCGACGGTTCGTCTCCCAGTTTGCCCGAACCGACATCGATGCCGGAGCGGTGGACTCCGCGACTGGTGTTCTCCCTGGCGTCGATTGTTCTACTTCTCGAGATGCTCGCAGTGAGCTACATGATGATCTCCACTGCTCTCCCTGCCATCTCGGTGCACTATCAAACGACGCAGGGAGCCTGGCTGCTCACGTCGTTCCTGCTGCTGGGCGCGGTCGCGTCTCCTCTGCTCGGCAAGCTCGCCGACATGTACGGCAAAAGAAAAGTCCTGCTCTTTGCTGTCGCCGGCGCGGCGGTCGGATCCTTCATTTCGGCGATAGCGCCGAGCTACGCGATCCTGATTCTGGGCCGGTCGCTGACGGGTCTGCTCGTTCCCTGCCTATTCCTGAGTTACTCCCTCATTCGAGATGTTTTTCCGCCGAAAACTGTTGCCTTGGCCGTCAGTATCGCGACTTCCGGTATGGGCTTGATCGCGATCCCGGCGCCGTTCCTCACCGGTTGGCTGATCGACAATCACGGTTTCCGGAGCATCTTCTGGTTCTTCGTCATTGGACTGGTTCTCCTCGGCGGCATGATCTTCGCTTCGACGGCGGAATCAGCTGTGCGACTGCGCTCTTCGCTGGACCTGATCGGAGCGGTGCTGCTCGGATCGGGCATCGCCGGAATTCTGATCGGCGTCAGCTTCGGACCGACCTGGGGCTGGAAGAACGGTTCGACACTGGCCTATCTGATCGGCGGCGTCGCACTGCTGGTGGCTTGGGTTGCCTCTGCCCGTGCCATCCGTGAGCCCTTGATCGACCTGCGCTACTTCGGCAAGCGTTCGGTGATGCTCACCGCCGTCGGTGCCGGTTTCTGCTACGGCGCGTCGGGAGTCTTCACGATTTTGCTGCCGATGATGGTGATGACCCCCGCAGTTCTCGGCCTGGGATACGGATTCGGCGTCACGGCAGAGGGATTCGCGATCTTCCAGGCACCGCTTGGCGGCATGGTAGTGGTCGGTGGCTTGATTGTGGGCTTCCTCGTGGGACGCAACATCCGACCGCGTCTGCTGATGATCACCGGAATGATCCTCATGGCAGTTGGATTCACCTTGACGGCCACCATTCACGACAACAAGCCGCTGCTCATCATCTTTGCCGGAATCTTCGGTGTCGGTATGGGTATGGGCTACGCCTCCATCCCGAACCTGCTCATCGAAGCAGTGCCGCCGCAGTTGCAGGCAACCACGGCGAGCATGGTCGCGGTCTTCCAGAGCATCTTCCCCGCAGTGCTTCCTGTCATCGCCTTCACGGTCTTGAACTCGCACATCGCGATGGCGATGGAGGGCGCTGTGTTCTACACCGACGAGGGTATGCGTATCGCGTTCCTGATCGGCGCTGCTGCAGCAGTTCTCGGTGCGATCGCGGCTGTGTTCCTGCCGCGAAACATCGTTCAGATCGGTGCAGAAGACGGCGCGGCGCAGGAGACATCCCTCCTACCAGCACACTGATCGGAAATGCTGCGCGTGTAAATCCGCGATGACAGGATTGGGTGCACCGACGAAAGGACTCCCATGACGTTCGCGGATCTGGACGGTGACGAACTGTGGAGTTACCTGACGGAGCGTTCAGGACTCCCCGGCCCGCGCGCGAACCTCGCGCTCATGCTCGAGTTCGCGCGCGGCGCCGACGACGACGATATCCTGCAGGCGGCGGAGTCCGAGGACGAATACATCCGCTGCTGTGGGATCGTCGGGCTCGGATTCATCCTTGTTCGTTCACACGACAAGGCTGTTCTGAACAGTCTGACGGAGGCAACCACCAGTGCGTCGTGGCGTGCACGTGAAGCTGCCGCGATGGCTGTTCAAGCGGTAGGTGACGCGGATCCGGAGTTGTTGCGGACGATCATCGAGAAGTGGGCACGCTCCACCCATCCATTGACGCTGCGCGCGGCCGCTGCCGGGATCTGCGAGCCGAGGTTACTGAAGGACAAGGCCAACGCTGCGCTGGCCGTTCAGGTGTGCCGAGACGCTACCGAGTGGATCGTCTCGCAACCAGCTGATGCCCGTCGTGACGCCGACACACGGACTCTCCGGCAGGCGCTCGGATACTGCTGGAGCGTCGCGGTCGCAGCGGATCCGAAGAATGCGCTGCCGGCGTTCGTCTCCCTGGAGGCGTCGGACGACGCAGATGTCGTCTGGATCGTGCGGGAGAACCGGAAGAAGGCCCGGCTGCGCAAGGTGCTCGAAACCTGACCCGTGGATCAGAGACGTAGGTTATCCTCAGAATTAGAACCTGTTCTAACTACGAGGGGTAGACCATGGCACCGTCCGCAGAGGTAATCCGCAAGACCGTCGACGCCTACATCGAGACAGTTGCAACGGGCACTGCCGCCCAGGTTGTGGCCCTGTATGCCGAGGGTGCAACAGTCGAAGATCCGGTGGGCACCGACGTGCGCACCACCCGCGAGTCCATTCTCGAGTTCTACTCCGTGATCGAGAACTTCGACCAGGAAGCTCACCTTCAGACCCTCCGCATCGCCGGAAACGAAGCGGCATTCCACTTCTCGCTGATCACCAAGCTCGGCGAGCAGACCCTGACCATCGCACCCATCGACGTCATGACCTTCGACGACGACGGCAAGATCCTGTCGATGCGCGCATTCTGGAACCAGGAAGACATGATCACCTCCTGACATGACGGTGAAGATGATCGATGTCGGCGGATTCCGTTGGCAGATTGACGATTCCGGTTCCGGGACAGCTGTGGTCATGTGCCACGGCTTTCCTGGCCTCGGAT
Source organism: Rhodococcus sp. NPDC059969 (assembly GCF_042738325.1). NCBI lineage: Bacteria > Bacillati > Actinomycetota > Actinomycetes > Mycobacteriales > Nocardiaceae > Rhodococcus > Rhodococcus sp. NPDC059969. The sequence continues at coordinate 630,520 of NZ_JBHWUF010000001.1, forward strand.
ACAGCTATCGCCATCAGTCGACAGCGTTGGCGGAAGCGGGTTTTCGGGCGATTGCACTCGACATGCCCGGGTACGGCGGCACCACCCGCCCGGAGGCCGTCGACGACTACACCAACGACGCCGTCGCGAACCGGCTGATCGACCTACTCGACGCTCTCGGAATCGACAAGGCGGTGTTCGTCGGTCACGATTTCGGCGCTCCGGTCGCGTGGACCACCGCTCTGCGCCACCCGGATCGTGTCGCGGGACTGGTCTCGTTGGCAGTCCCGTATGCGCCGGACAGGTTCCCGGCCAAGCCCTCGACGATCTACGCCGCATTGGCGCGCAAGCACTTTCTGCACATTCACTATTTCCAGGAAGCGGGTGTCGCGGAGCGCGAACTCGACGCCCGCCCACGTGAATTCCTTCAGCGACTCTTTCACGCTTTGTCCGGGGCTTACCGGTACCTCGACGTCTGGAAGAACCCGTCCGAAGGCAACGGCTACCTCGACGTACTTCCCGAGGCGCCTGCGCTGCCCTGGTCGTGGCTCACCGAGGACGACCTGGACGTTTATGTAAAAAGCTTTGCTGCAACAGGTTTCACCGGAGGGTTGAACTGGTATCGAGCGTACGACGCCAATTGGGAACGTAGCGCGGATCTGGACGGTGCGCACGTCAACGTTCCGACGCTCTTCGTCGCGGGCGCCGAAGACCCGGTCATCGCGATGAGTGGCCCCAAGGCACTGGACCGGATGAAGGACACCGTCCCCGACCTGCGGGGTGTACATCTCCTCGGCGGTGCGGGGCACTTCGTACAACAAGAACGGGCTGGCGAGGTCAATGAACTTTTGATCTCTTTCCTTCGGTCGCTCTAGGCGAAATCGGGCAGAGGGGTCTAGCGTTGCGCAGATGCGCACCCAGATCTTCGATCGCGGTATTCGTGTTGGTATCACCGGTGCTCTTGTTGCCGGTTCGCTTCTGGCTCTGGGCGTGTCCGGTGCCGCGGCCGCTCCACTCTGTCCGGGATCGTCGCCCGCGATACTCAGCGCTCAGATTCCGGGCGCGGCTCTCGAGGGTGTCACGGTGGACGGACAGGGCCGCCTGTACACGACGGACCTGGTGAGCGGGCGGATCTTCCGCGTCGATGCGCCTGGTCAGGCTGCAGTTCCGATCGCGACGGTTCCCGGCGGTGCGGGCGCGCTCGCGTGGAGCCCGGACGGTTCACTGCTGGTGGGTACCGGAGCAAACGCAAGTGTTCTGATCGGCGATCTGACGCGAGCTGCGTCGGTCGCGCGGGTCGACGTGAACTCGGGTGCAGTGACGCCGATAGCCGGTGGTCTGAGCGCTGCAAACGGCCTCGCCGTGGCGCACGACGGAACGATATACGCCACCAACGATTTCGGTTCGCTGATCGGAAAGGTCAGCCCAGGCGGTGCCGTCGATCCGGCGTGGGCAACCTTCCCGAGCGCAAACGGCGCTGCCCTGAGTGCCGACAATCGCTGGCTCTACGTCTCGCGCACGTTCGCAAACCCGGGTGTCAGCCGCATCTCCGTCGACAATCCAGGATATTCGGAGTCGTTGGTCGATCTCGGCGGTTTCGAAACCTTCTCTGCCCCAGATGGTTTGACCTTGGACTCGCGAGATCGCGCCATTGTCCCCACGGACATCAGTGGTGAGGTGTGGCGTATCGACGGCCCCGGCCAGTACTGCTCGCTCACCAGCGGACTGCAGGCGTCGAGCGTGTTGACCTACGGGCGCGGCAATTCCGGTTTCGCGGCCGGGCATCTCTACCGGGCCGGGTTCGACGGAAAGATCTTCGAGATTCCGGCGGGCTTCGACGCGGGTGCCCAGGCCGCAACACCGTAACGCGACACCCTCACCCGACACCCTGTCTCTACTTACCCACTACTGATGCCGGGACTGCCGGAATCGTCCATACTGGTCTGCATGGCGGAAACGAGTGAGATCGACGAGGCCGAAGTGGCCCTTCCCGCGATACCGCAGCCGTTGCTGACCCCGCTCACGGAAGCTGCGATCTTCCTGGTTTTCACCATCGACGAGGGTGGTGAGCAGGCAGTTCACGACGTTCTGGCGGATATTTCCGGGCTGCAGCGCTCAATCGGATTCCGGGTTCCTGCAGGTGGCTTGGCCGCCGTCGTGGGCATCGGTTCGGATGCGTGGGACCGGCTTTTCGACGGCCCACGGCCCGCGGAATTGCATCCCTTTGTCGAGTTGACCGGTGACAAACACCACGCCCCGCGCACGCCGGGCGATCTGTTGTTCCACATCCGGGCCCGTCAGATGGACCTGTGTTTCGAGTTCGCCACGGTCGTGACCAACAGGTTGGCCGGGGCCGCGTCGGTGATCGACGAGGTCCACGGGTTCAAGTACTTCGAGCAACGCGATCTCATGGGTTTCGTCGACGGCACCGAGAACCCGTCCGGGCAGGCCGCATACGTCGCGGTCACCGTCGGCGACGAGGATCCGGACTTCGCGGGCAGCAGTTACGTCATCGTCCAGAAGTACCTCCACGACATGTCGGAGTGGAATTCCCTGCCCGTCGAGGAGCAGGAGAACGTCATCGGACGCTCCAAGCTCGAAGATCTCGAGATGGACGACGACACCAAGCCGGCCAACTCCCACACCGCTCTCACCGTCATCGAAGACGAATCTGGTGAGCAGATCCAGATCCTGCGCGACAACATGCCGTTCGGCCACGTCGGCTCCGCTGAGATGGGTACCTACTTCATCGGTTACTCGGCGTCGCCGACGGTCACCGAGCAGATGCTCACCAACATGTTCATCGGGAATCCCGTCGCCAACTACGACCGCATTCTCGATTTCTCCACCGCCGTCACCGGAATCAACTTCTTCGTTCCGACGGCGGACTTTCTCGACGATCCCCCGGACTTGCCGACCAGGCTCGTTCCCGAAGCGACGTTCACAGCGCCCATCTCTGACGGTTCTCTCGGAATCGGCAGCCTCAAAAGGAGTGCCCAGCAATGACAAACCTGCACCGCGACCTAGCACCCATTTCGGCAGCAGCCTGGGCCGAGATCGAGGAAGAGGCCAGCCGTACCTTCAAGCGTCACGTCGCCGGTCGTCGTGTCGTGGACGTGGAGGGACCGTCGGGTGACGATCTCGCGGCCATCCCGCTCGGGCATCAGGTGCCGATCAATCCCCTGGCCGATGGTGTCATCGCACATGCTCGTCAGTCTCAGCCGATCATCGAACTGCGGGTTCCGTTCACCATCAGCCGACAGGCCATCGACGACGTCGAGCGCGGCGCCAAGGACTCCGACTGGCAGCCCGTCAAGGACGCGGCCAAGCAGATCGCTTTCGCCGAGGACCGCGCCATCTTCGAGGGATACCCCGCAGCCAGCATCACCGGCGTGCGGGCCAGCGGTTCCAACCCGGAACTCAAGCTCCCCATCGACGCCAAGGACTACCCGGAGGCCATCAGCCAGGCGATCACGTCGCTGCGCCTGGCCGGTGTCAACGGACCGTACTCACTGCTCCTGAACGCCGACGCGTTCACCGCGATCAACGAGACCTCCGATCACGGCTACCCCATCCGCGAGCACCTGCGACGCGTCCTCGACGGCGAGATCATCTGGGCCCCGGCCATCGACGGCGCTTTCCTGCTCTCGACGCGTGGCGGTGACTACGAACTGCATCTGGGTCAGGACCTGTCCATCGGCTATCTCTCGCACGATGCGAATTCCGTGGAGCTGTACTTCCAGGAATCGATGACGTTCCTCATGTACACAAGCGAAGCTGTTGTCTCACTTGCGTAAGCGCCTTCGAAATCTCTGATACCACGGCGGGCTAGGCAGTTCGCCGATGTCCTGGAGATGGGCGACAAATGCTTGGGCGTCCGCATGCGAAGACGTCTTCGGTCGCCCGTCCGCCCACGCTGTGAACAACTGAAGATAACGATCGCCGAGATTGTGGCGCACCACCGGAAGGTGGTGCGCCACTTCTCCTGCGCGCTTCCGAAGCAGTGCCGTCGAGACAACGGCAGCATCATCTTTGTCGAAGCCTTCGGGTAGTTCGCCGCCCGCCACCAGAGCCCGAATCAGCGCCTCTTGACGCTCACCGAGCGTGCTCATGTGCGTGACCAATCGGTGCCCGCCGTGATGCGATCCAGACCAGCTGCGTCGGCGATGGCGTCGAGCTCGTCGAGTAATTCCAGTGCCGGCGGATAGTTGCCGTCTCGCTCGAGCATGATCGCGGGATGGTGACCGGCGGCGGTGAACTGCGCAAGGAGTTCCAGGACGGCTTCGGGTACCGGATCGGTGTGCGTGTCGTGGTATTTACCGTCGCTGAGACTGCCACCGGCGATGTGGCAGTACGCAATTCGTTCGAGTGGCAGCCGGCTCAGCTCGGTCCACGGATCACGCCCGCGATTGAGAGCATTGGCGTAGACGTTCGCGATGTCGAGAACCAGCAGGGCCCCGGTTCGCTCGACGATCTCCGCGAGAAACTCCCCTTCGGTCAACTCGTCGTCCGGCCAGTCGAACAGAGCGGCAACGTTTTCGACGGCAAACGGCACCGGTAGACCGTCCTGAGTCCGGGTGATGTTGCGTACCAAGGCGTCGACGGCTTCGTAGGTGCGGGGCAGTGGGAGCAGGTGCCCGGCCTCGATGCCGCCCGCCCGCACGAATGCGATGTGCTCGCTCGCCAAGGGGGCGTCCAGTAGCTGGGCTGTATGCGCAAGGTGATCGACCCGAGCCTGATCTACCGCCTCGGCCCCACCAAGCGATAGCGAGATGCCGTGCGGGATCACCGGAACTCCCAGCGAGCCGAGATGCTGAGGTATCTCGTTTCCGATGGATTCGGCAATGACTTCGCAGAACGCCAGGCCGTCTAGTTGCGCGATGATTCCGGAGACCTCGGGGCGCCAACCGATTCCCAGGCCGTGCAGGGTCATTCGAGTCACCTCCCGTGTGCAACTGCTAACGGCGACTATAGACGGATCAGGCGGGCAGCCAGTTGGGTCCCGGTCCGTTGCCCTCCTCGAAGATCAGCCATGTTTTGGTCGAGAGAACCCCGTCGAGTCCCTGGAGTTCTTCGAGAACGGTGTGGCGTAGTTCCCGGTTGTCCGGGGCACGGACCAGCACCAGAACGTCGAAGTCGCCGCCGAGAAGGGAGAAGTGCTCGACAAACGGCAGGGCCTTCAAGGACGCCGCCAGACCCCTCCACGAGTGCTGTCTGATCGAGAGCGCCACGTACGCCGAGGATCCGAGTCCGGCTTTCTCGTGGGCGATCCTCGTCGTGAATCCGGTGATGATTCCGGCGTCCTCGAGCCTTTCGATGCGGACGTAGGCGTGAGCGCGCGAAATGTGTGCCTTCTCGGCCAACGCGCGCATGGAGATGCGGCTGTCTGCGACCAGTTCGGCGATGATGCGGCGGTCGATCGCATCGAGAGTGTGCGGTTCGGTGGCCATCTGTCCATTCCTGCTTCGGTAGTCGAGTCGGTTCATGGACATATTGCTGCCCGTATCCTCATGATAAGCCGTTTGTCTTGAATCTTCGCCGGCTTCTGCCATTACGTCGCCCAAGTGCGAATACTGATGGACACAACGTCTTCTGGAGGTAGAAGTGACACTTGTCGAGCCCTTGGGGGAACTGCGCTATCAAAAGTTCCTGCCGGCCGATTCCGCGGTGCAGTACCTCGACCCTGCCGGAGAACTGACGCGCAGCGAGGCCCGCTACGCAAAACCCAGCGACGATCGCCTGATCGAGATGTATCGAAAGATGTTCCTGGGCAGACGCTTCGACCAGCAGGCGACGGCACTGACCAAACAGGGGCGCCTGGCCGTGTATCCGTCCTCGCGAGGGCAGGAGGCGTGCCAGATCGCCGCAGCGATGAGTCTGGAACCGCGGGACTGGCTCTTCCCCACCTATCGGGATTCGATGGCATTGGCCGCCAGAGGTGTCGATCCGGTCCAGATTCTGAGCATGCTCGCCGGCGACTGGCATTGCGGGTACGACCCGGCCGCACTTCGCAGTGCGCCGCAGTGCACCCCGCTGGCGACGCAGTTGCTGCACGCAGCGGGAGTGGCCTACGGAGAGTCCCGCCGGGGCTTGAACACCGTCGCGCTGGCGCTCTGCGGTGACGGCGCCACCAGTGAAGGTGATTTCCACGAAGCACTGAACTTCGCCGCAGTCTTCAAGGCACCGGTGATCTTTCTGGTGCAGAACAACGGATTTGCGATCAGCGTGCCACTGTCGCGCCAAAGCGCAGCACCGACGTTGGCGCACAAGGGCGTCGGCTACGGGATCGGCAGCGAGCAGGTCGACGGCAACGATCCCGTCGCGATGATGGCCGTCATGGACGAGGCAGCGCGCTTCGTCCGCAGTGGAAATGGACCGGTCATCGTCGAGGCACACACTTATCGCATCGACGCACATACCAATGCCGACGACGCCACCCGCTACCGCGACAGCGCGGAGGTCGAAGCCTGGCTCGGGCGAGACCCCTTGCCGCGACTCGAAAAGTATCTGCGCGCACACGATCTGATCGACGACGCATTCGTAGAATCGCTGTCTGCAGAGGCCGAGGCAGAGGCCGCCACGCTGCGCGCCGGCATGAATGTCGACCGCCCGCACGATCCGCTCGATCTGTTCCGGTACGTCTTCGCCGAGCAGACACCGCAGCTGCGTGAGCAACAAGCGCAACTCGAGACCGAACTTGCCGCCGAAGCCGCTGACACAGGGGGAAACTGACAATGCCCATGCTCACGATGGCTCAGGCTCTCAACACCGCACTACGGGACTCTCTGGCCGCGGACGACAACGTTGTCGTCTTCGGTGAGGACGTCGGCACGCTCGGTGGCGTCTTCCGCGTCACCGACGGCCTCACCCGCGACTTCGGCGACGACCGATGCTTCGACACTCCACTCGCCGAGTCCGGCATCATCGGATTCGCAATCGGTATGGCAATGGCCGGTTTTCGTCCGGTCGTGGAAATGCAGTTCGACGCGTTTGCCTACCCGGCATTCGAGCAGATCGCCTCCCACGTCGCGAAGATCCGCAACCGCACCAAGGGTGCGCTGTCGATCCCGATCGTCATCCGCGTTCCTTTTGCCGGCGGTATCGGCGGGGTAGAGCATCACTGTGATTCCAGCGAGGGTTACTACGCGCACACACCCGGACTGAAGGTTGTGGCGCCGTCCACGGTGGAAGATGCGTACTCGCTGCTACGTTCGGCAATCGAGGACCCCGACCCCGTGATCTTCCTCGAGCCCAAGAAGCTGTACTTCGCGCGAGCAGATGTCGAACTGACCGCACGTGAGCCGATCGGGCGCGCCGTCGTCCGTCGCCCCGGTCGTGACGCGACGCTCATTGCCTACGGTCCGTCCGTGGACGTTGCACTGAAGTCCGCCGATGCCGCCGCGGCCGAGGGCCGCGACATCGAGGTGATCGACATCCGCTCGATAGTGCCGTTCGACGACGAGACCGTCACCGCATCGGTGCGAAAGACCGGACGCTGCATCGTCATCCAGGAAGCGCAAGGTTTTGCCGGTGTGGGTGCGGAAATTGCTGCCCGAGTGCAGGAGCGGTGCTTCCACCATCTCCACGCCCCGGTACTCCGCGTCAGCGGATTCGACATCCCCTACCCCGCGCCCAAGCTCGAGCGTCACCACCTGCCCAGCGTCGACCGAGTCCTCGATACCGTCGACCGCCTGCAGTGGAACGACTCTCCCGACACCCGTTGGGCGGTGACGGCGTGACCAATCAGGTATTCATGCTCCCTGACCTGGGTGAAGGTCTGGCCGAGGCGGACATCGCGGAGTGGCATGTCAAGGTCGGCGACGTGGTCACCATCGATCAGATCGTCGTCGAGGTCGAGACTGCGAAAGCTGCTGTGGACGTGCCCATCCCGTTCGCCGGAACCGTGATCGAACTCCATGGCAAAGACGGCGACACCCTGAAGGTGGGTACGCCGCTGATCACTGTGAGTGGCAGCGAGAGTGCGGACGTGGTCGTCTCGGCCAATCACGAGCGCTACCGCGAAGAGGAACGCGCCGGTTCGGGCAACGTCCTGATCGGCTACGGCACCAGCGAGGATGCACCGCTGCGCCGCCGCAGAGCTGCTCCGTCGGTACGTGTGATCTCGCCGATCGTTCGTAAACTGGCCTCTGACAACAGTATCGACCTGGCTACGATTTCCGGATCGGGCGCTGGCGGAGTCATCACGCGCGCCGACGTCGAGGCCGGGGCAAACTTCGGCCCGGAAACGGAAACGTCACACGCGACTGACCAAAGAATCCCGATCAAGGGACTACGCAAGGTGGTTGCCGACAAGCTGTCCACCAGCCGCCGCGAGATCCCGGACGCAACAACCTGGGTCGACGTCGACGCCACCGAACTGTTCACGGCGCGTGTCGAGATCAACAAAGCACTGCCCGATTCCGACAAGATCAGCCTGATGGCACTGCTGGCTCGGCTGACCACCGCGGCGTTGGCGCAGTACCCCGAACTGAACTCGTCGGTCGACACTGCTCGAGGCGAGATCGTCCGACACCCCCACATTAACCTCGGAATCGCTGCACAGACGCCGAAGGGATTGATGGTCCCGGTTATTCGCAATGCTGATTCTTTGAGTACCGTCGCACTCGCACAAGCACTTCGGACGTCCAGCGAACTCGCGCGCGACGGCAAACTCGAACCCGCCCGCCTGACCGGCGGTACCTTCACACTCAACAACTACGGAGTATTCGGCGTCGACGGATCGACTCCGATCATCAACCATCCCGAGGCGGCGATCCTCGGCATCGGACGCATCATCGACAAGCCGTGGGTGGTGAACGGCGAGTTGACCGTCCGTAAGGTTGCACAGATCTCGTTGAGCTTCGACCACCGCGTCTGTGACGGGGGCGAAGCCGGCGGATTCCTGAGGCTCTTCGGTGACTACATCGAGAACCCGATCCGCGTCCTGGGAAGGCTCTGATGACAACTGCAGAACAGCACAGTGATGTCGTGATCCTCGGTGGAGGATCGGGCGGCTACGCCTGTGCCATCCGCGCCGCCCAACTCGGGTTGTCGGTCACGCTGATCGAGGCAGACAAGGTCGGCGGAACGTGCCTGCACCGCGGATGCATCCCGACCAAGGCACTGCTGCATTCCGCCGAGGTTGCCGACTCTGCACGCACCAGTGAGCAATTTGGTGTCCGGGCAACATTTGACGGCATCGACGTCGCGCAGGTGCACGACTACAAGAACGGGACAGTCGAGCGGCTGTACGGCGGCTTGAAAGGATTGCTGGCGCAACACAAGATCACCATCGTCAACGGATCCGGGACGTATGTCGGTGGGCGAAGTATCGACGTCGACGGAACCCGCTACACCGGAACGTCACTCGTTCTGGCTACCGGCTCGTATCCGCGGGGGCTCCTCGGCATCGAACTCGGCCGACGGATCCTCACCAGTGACCAGGCACTCGAACTCGACCAGGTGCCCACCAGCGCAACAGTGCTGGGCGGCGGCGTCATCGGCGTCGAGTTCGCAAGTCTCTGGCGCTCCTTCGGTGCCGAAGTGACCATCGTCGAGGCACTCCCCCGACTGATCGCCGCTGAGGATCCGTGGTCGTCGAAGCAACTCGAACGGGCCTATCGCAAACGCGGAATCGTCTGCAAGACAGGCACAAAGATGGTTTCCGCGAAAGAAGCAGCTGATTCGGTCCGCATCGAACTAGGCGACGGAACAATACTCGATACCGACGTATTGCTGGTCGCCGTCGGCCGCGGACCCCGCACGAGCGGTATCGGTTTCGCAGAAAACGGAATCAGTCTCGAGAATGAATTTGTCGTCGCCGACGAACGACTCCGTACGGCCGTGGACGGTGTGTACGCGGTCGGGGACATCGTGCCCGGTCTTGCATTGGCGCACCGCGGCTTCCAGCAGGGAATCTTTGTGGCCGAACAGATTGCCGGCAAGGATCCGATACCGGTCGCCGAACATCTGATTCCTCGCGTGACGTACTCACATCCGGAAGTTGCATCAGTCGGACTCGGCGAAGAGGCGGCGCGCACGCAGTACGGCGACATCTGCACCGTCGTCTACGACCTGGCGGGTAACGGCAAGAGTCAGATCCTGCGGACTACCGGAGGAATCAAGGTGATTCGCAGCGGAACGAAAGGCCCTGTCGTCGGGGTCCACTTGGTAGGACATCGCGTCGGCGAACTGATCGGTGAGGCGCAGTTGGCCGTTGCCTGGGAGGCACTTCCCGACGAAGTGGGGCGATTCATCCACGCACACCCCAGCCAGAACGAAGCGTTGGGCGAGGCCATGCTCGCACTCGCGGGAACACCACTGCACGCGCACAACTGACCCCGAGACTGGAAGAGGATTTGTTATGAGTATCGACGACGAACTGCGCTGGGACGGTGAACTGACCGTCACACGCCATGATCGGGAGACCGGCACGACTTTCGTGATTCGAATCGACTCCACTCGCCTGGGACCGGCGTCGGGTGGCACGCGGGCCGCTCACTATCCCTCCATCGGTCACGCATTGGCGGACGCCGGGAAGCTCGCCGGCGCAATGACTTTGAAGATGGCGGTCTCCGATCTACCGATGGGAGGCGGGAAGTCGGTGATAGCACTACCTGCACCGCGCAATCAGATCGACCCCGCAACCTGGTCCCGTATCCTCGACATCCACGCCGAGAACATCGACAAGCTCGAAGGAAACTACTGGACCGGTCCTGACGTCAACACCAACTCGTCCGACATGGATCAGCTCAGCCGCACCACCAAATACGTCTTCGGGCGTTCGGTCGACAACGGTGGTGCCGGTTCCAGTGCGCACGCCACAGCACTAGGGGTGTTCGAAGCGATGAAAGCCACGGCGCGTCGGCGTGGACTCGGAACACTAGACGGCCGAACGGTACTCGTGCAGGGACTCGGCGCCGTCGGCGGCGATGTTGTCCGCCTCACGGCGCACGCTGGAGCACGACTGCTGGTTGCCGATACGGACCCGCAGCGCCTCGAGGCGGCGTCGCTGGCGGGTCACACGGTCATTCCTGCCGACGAGGTACTCCGAACGCCGTGTGACCTCTTTGCTCCCTGCGCGATGGGAGGCATCATCGATTCCGCTGCTGCTGCGTCGATTCCGGCTCTCGCAGTAGCCGGCGCAGCGAACAACATCTTGGCCGATGCAGCTGCCGGCGAGGTTCTGCGAAGCCGCGGGGTTCTCTGTGCCCCTGATTTTGTTGCCAATGCGGGCGGGGCCTTTCACCTCGTGGGGCGAGAAGTCCTGGGTTGGAACGAAGACGACGTCGTGGAGCGAACCCGAGGGATCGGTCGGACCTTGGACGAGGTGTATTCGTTGAGCGAGGAACGTGGCATCACTACCGAGGCCGCCGCGCTCCTGCTCGCCCGTGCGCGGCTATCCCCCACACCCACCGCCGCCGCAACTGCTCCCACTGCCGCCACCGCCGTCCGAGCCGGATGAGCCGGAAGAGGAGCCGCAACTGTAGTAGCTCGAACTGGCACCACCCGGGCTGTACGCGGCGCCCGCAGCTACCGCTCCCGCCAGCGCCGGATCGATCAGAACCAGAGCGCCCGAACCGAAGAGCGCTGCCGAGAGTCCGGCGAGCGACGGACCGTAGCTGGTGTACGAGGGTCGCAGTTTCGGCGAGAGGTAGGAATTTTCGTGCTTGAGACGTCGAAGCTCGCTGTCGCCCAACGCCGTACGGCGACGCTTGATTCGTAGAAGCGGAATCATCAGCGCGAGAAGGATGATGGTCAGGAGCAAAAACCCGACCGGCTTGCCGCCGGCGATCCCGGCGATGAGTCGGACGATGCCGAGAGCAATTACCACCACGATCGGAACGGTCCGAAGGGCAGCAGTCAGCCCGTCCTGCGGGCGCTGCAGGTAACCCTCGTCGATCAGCGTCGTACGTAGTTGTGCGAGTGCGATGTTCAGCCGTCCCATCAGACGCACTTGCCGCAGCGGGACCTTTCCGTTGCCGAGCCGCTTGTGCACCGTGCGGGTGAACCAGTCGAGACGACTCTTGTCCTCGGCAGTGAGCGCCAGCTTGGTCTTGCCTTCGGTGCTGATCAGCTCGGCGCTGCGCAGAATAGCCATCGACGCCAGCACCGCTTGGTAGTCACTGGTCAAAGCGCCGATCTCGGGAGGAGTGAGCGGTCGACGCACCGCGTCGACGACCACGGGTGACCGGCGCGCAGACATTCGGCTGTAGAGCGAGAGCCCGATCGCGACGGCGGCTGCCACCAGGTACCACTGAAGGAAGGTCTGGCTGGAAATTCCCCACGTATCCGTATGATTATGCATTGCACACCACCTCTCGATGAACTCCTGTGAACAGATCCAGTCTCTTTGTCCGACAACTGATGTCAGTATCGGGCCAGTCCGGTGGAAAGCGATATCCGGATGGTCATCGTCACCATTCCGTTACCGGCGAACTGGGGATTTACCGGCCGGTAGGTCGGAGCACGATCTCCGTGGGGTGTGCGTCGGATGGCGTTTCGACGGCAGTGCGTACGGCTCGGGCCACGGTGGAGGCCTTCAGGAAGCGCTCCGGGTCGTACTCGTCGCCTTCACCGGCGACGATGTCGCGCTGCATGTCGGTGTCGATCCGGCCGGGATGAATCGACGTCACCCGCAGTGACGGCTCTTCGAGACGCAGGGCGTCGCCGAAAGCGCGCAGAGCGAACTTGCTGGCCGCATAGGAGCCCCAGCCGGCGTTGGCGCGAAGCCCGGCACCCGAATTGATCAGCACGACGTGACCTCCGGCTGCGCGAAGCGCGGGCAGGAGTACACGCGTGAGCTCGGCAACGGCGATGACGTTTGCCTCGAGGGTGCGTCGCCACTGATCGACCGAGGATTCCTCGATGGTTCCGATGTCGGCCACGCCGGCGTTGTGTACCAGCACGTCGAGCGTCGTGATGGAGGAGGCGGCGACTGCGACGGCGTCGTAGTCCGTGAGGTCGAGGGGCAGAGGCGTCGATCCGGGCAGTTCGGCGCAGATCGGCTCGAGGGCCTGCGCGGATCGCGCACCGAGCAGCAGGTCGTGTGTCGGCGCCAGTTCGCGTGCGATGGCAGCTCCGAGGCCGCGACTGGAACCGGTGATCAAGGCAGTAGGACGCATGGTCCGAGCCTATCGAGTGAGGAATGTTCGGTGAGACGAACTTGTGTATTTGTTTACCCACATATTAGAGTTTGAACATGACGACTCGCGACGCGAAGAATTTCCGCCGCCTGGGAATTGCTGCCCTCGCCGCCCTGCTTCTTTCCAGCTGTTCGGCAGTGAATTCCGCTTCCGACGACGACCGCCCGGTAGTGCTGACCACGTTCACCGTGCTCTCGGACATTGCCCAGAACGTCGCGGGCGATCATCTGCGCGTCGAGTCGATCACCAAGGCAGGAGCGGAAATTCACGGCTACGAGCCGACACCCGGGGACATTCGCCGCGCCAACGAGGCGGACCTGATCCTCGACAACGGCATGAACCTCGAGGCTTGGTTCGCCAAGTTCGTCAACGGACTGGATGTGCCACACGTCGTGGTCAGCGATGGCGTCGAAGGCATCCCGATCGCCGGTGATGCCTATGCGGGCAAGCCCAATCCGCATGCGTGGATGTCTCCACTGAATACGCAGATCTACGTCGACAACATGGTGACGGCGTTCAGTGACCTGGATCCGGACAATGCCGCGGCATTTGCGGAGAACGGCGCGAAGTACAAGGCGGAACTGCAAGCGGTGCAAGACGGCCTGGTCAGTGGCCTGGCGGCGTTGCCCGCAGGTCAGCGAGCACTTGTCAGCTGCGAGGGTGCGTTCTCCTATCTGGCCAGGGATGCGGGACTCAGCGAGGCGTACATCTGGCCGGTCAACGCCGAGCAGCAGGCGACGCCGCAGCAGATCATCGCCGCGATCGACTTCGTCCGGGCCAATTCCGTTCCCGCCGTCTTCTGCGAGTCGACGGTCTCGGATGCGCCCATGCAGCAGGTCGTCGGAGCCACCGGCGCGAAGTTCGGCGGAACGCTGTACGTCGATTCGCTGTCCGAAGCCGACGGTCCCGTGCCCACCTACCTGGACATGATTCGCCACGACACCGACGTCATCCTCGGCGGTCTGACCGGCGATAAATCATGAATGAAGCCATTCGCGTCGAAAATGTCAGCGTTCACTACGGTGAGGTCCACGCACTCGATCACGTCGATCTGACGTTGAACTCGGGTAGCGTCTGCGGGCTGATCGGCATGAACGGTTCAGGCAAGTCCACCTTGTTCAAGGTGATCATGGGAATGATCAAGCCGGACAACGGCTCTGTGACAATTGCCGGCCTCGACGCAGCCGCTGCGCGGAAGAGCGGCCGTGTCGGATACGTGCCGCAAAGTGAAGACGTCGACTGGACCTTCCCGATCAGCGTCCGTGACGTCGTGATGATGGGCAGATACGGCCATCTCGGGTTTTTGCGGCGTCCGCGGCGCGCAGATCGCGAGGCGGTGGCCGAGGCCCTCGAGCGGGTGGAACTCACCGAATTCGCGGATCGCCAGATCGGACAGCTCTCGGGTGGTCAGAAGAAGCGCGCGTTCGTGGCACGCGGCATCGCGCAGGACGCATCGATACTCTTGCTGGACGAGCCGTTTGCGGGCGTCGACAAGCGCTCCGAGGCAACGATTTCGACGCTGCTACGAGAGTTGGCTTCCGACGGTCGGTCGATCTTGGTCTCGACCCACGATCTCCACACGGTGCCGAAACTTTGCGACGAGGCAGTTCTGCTCATGCGCAAGGTCTTGGTGCATTCCGACCCGGACACCGTGCTTCAACCGGAAAACCTCGCCCTGGCTTTCGGTCTCGACGTGATGGACAGGACCTGATCGATGAACATCGTAGAACTGCTCCTCGATCCTCTCCAGTACGGATTCATGGTGCGCGCGTTGGCCGTTGCGGTTGTGGCGGCGGTTGTCTGCGCGGTGCTCAGTTGCTGGTTGGTGCTCATCGGGTGGTCGCTGATGGGTGATGCCGTCTCGCACGCCGTACTGCCCGGTGTCGTCCTGGCTTACGTCGTCGGCGCTCCATTTGCCATCGGTGCCTTGATCTTCGGGTTGATCGCCGTCGCCCTGATCGGGCTGATCCGTAACACCAGTCGCGTCAAGGAAGACGCCGCGATCGGAATCGTCTTCACGACTCTCTTTGCGTTCGGCTTGGTTCTCATCTCGGTGACCCCCAGCCAAACCGATCTCAATCACATCATCTTCGGCAACCTGCTGGGTGTGAGCTCGTCAGATCTTCTGCAGGTCGCGATACTCGGCGCGTTGGCGTTGAGCATTCTGTTGATCAAGCGTCGTGATCTGACGTTGTTCGCGTTCGACCCGGTCCACGCCAATGCGATAGGTCTCTCCCCCAAACGCCTCGGCGCCCTACTCCTCGGAGTTCTCGCGCTCACGTCAGTAGTGGCGCTGCAAGCTGTCGGAGTTGTGCTGGTGGTGGCGATGCTGATCATCCCCGGCGCGACGGCCTACCTCCTCACCGACAAGTTTTCGCGGATGCTGGTGATAGCTCCCGTCGTCTCCGCACTATGCGCGATTACCGGTATCTACGTCAGCTACTACCTCGACACGGCTTCCGGTGGCATGGTCGTCATGACGCAGGGCATCGTGTTCGCTCTGGTGTACCTGTTAAGCCCGTCGCAAGGGGTAATTGCGAAATGGACTTCGCAGCGCCGTAGAGCCCGGGCGAAATACAGCGCCGTGGCGTAGCGGCCGGTCCTGATCGTTCGTCCAGTTAACAATCCGCTACCAAATCGGGTAGGTTTGTACGGGCATTCGTCACCACGAACATTCCGGCCGCAACGATGCCGGCTGCAAGATAATCGGTGGTGACGCCTTGAACACCGATGGGTTCTTCGATGACGCAGTTCCGAGCACGACGCACGTGGCTGGTTCTCGGCGTCGTTGTCGCGGTCATCGCCCTCGCCGGATCGGGGCTGCTCAGCCCACGAACTTCGGTTCTGGTGGATGATATCGCCCAGCTCGTCGGCGGAGCCACCGCAACTGCGGTCTGTTGGTGGACATCGCGGCGCCATCACGGCGTCGAGCGTCGTTGGCGAACTCTGATGGCTCTCGGTATGGCGGGCTGGACTCTCGGGATGGTCTTCTGGGCGTTCTACCGCTCGGTTCTGCACGTTCCCCTTCCGTCGCCGTCGATCGCGGACATCGGTTTCTTCATGTTCCCGGTGTTTGCCGTGCCGGCGCTTCTGTCGCTTGTGCGCCAGTCGCCCCGACGTGAGGCGATCGGTCCGATCCACCTCTGGATGGTGCTCACGCTCGACGGTCTGGTCGTGGTCGGTGGACTGTTCATCCTCACGTGGACGACTGCCCTCGGCGCCGTCGTGCACACCGGTCCGACTGGCTCTCTCGGGTTTCTCGTCGCGGTGATGTATCCGATCACCGACTTCGTTCTGATCGCGATGGTCTTGCTGATGGTCATCGGACCGAAGGCCGTAGCCGAGATCCGTGAACCGCTGACGTTCCTCGGGTGCGGGTTGGTGATGCTCTCCCTTTCGGACAGCCTGTACGCGTACTTGGTGGCGATCGGCGCCGAGAGTATGCCGACGATCGCCGACGCGGGGTTCATCGCCGGCCCGCCGTTGATCGCGCTGGCGGCGTTGACCGAACGAGCTGAGCCACGGCCGCGCACAGCTCAACAACATTGGCGAAGTGATCGGACTCAATTGCTGCTGCCGTACCTGTTGATCGCGGTCATCGCGACGATCGTGACGGTTCAGGCCCTCATCGTCGGCAACCTCGATGCCGTGGTCGTGATACTCGGCGTCGTCGTGCTGGTTCTCGCGCTGGTGCGCCAAATACTCACTCTCCTCGAGAACGACGCGCTCCTCCAACAGATATCCGCTGCCCAGGACGAGCTCCGGTACCGAGCACATCACGACCCACTCACCGAGCTCGCCAACCGGGCCGCGTTCGACGAGCACTTCGCAAGTGCCATCGACGACTACCGCCACACGAAGTCCGAACGGGTGCTGATGCTTGTCGACCTGGACGATTTCAAGCAGGTCAACGATCAGTACGGGCATCCAGCCGGTGATCGTTTACTGGTTGCCCTCACAGCACGTCTGCGCGAAGCGGTTCCCGAGAGTGCGTTTGTCGCTCGATTCGGGGGCGACGAGTTCACAGTGCTCCTGCAGGGCCCGATCGACGAAGCGGTCGTCGTAGCTCGAAGGATCGTCGACGCTCTCAGTAGTGATGGGATTGCAGGCGACATTTCGGTATCGGTAGGCGCGAGCGTCGGTGTCGCGTCGTTCGGGGCCGGGGACGAACCACTCAGTGCGCACACTCTTCTTCGCCAGGCCGATGCGGCGATGTACGACGCGAAGAGAAGTGGAAAGGGTGCTGTCGTTGTCTACCGCGACCGCCGTCTATCGCGATCGCCGCAAAGACTAGCGCCGTAGGAGTGCGAAAATCGTTGCCGGTGAACCCGATCCGGCCTTGTTGATTGCGCCACCGACAAGGATGCTCGCCCCGGTAGTTGGTAGGGCGGCAAGATTGTTCAGATTCTCCAGGCTGATTCGATGCTTGTCGTACAGGAGCGTCGAGACGGGGTAGGTCTCGTCGTTTCCGAGGTCGGGACCGAACGTGTCGGTTCCCAATGCTCCGCGGGTGCCCAGACGCCCGGTGTCGATCAGCCACTGCGCCGCGTCCACCGAGAAGCCGGGCTGGTGGGTGACGCCCTCCGCATCGGTGTTGGCATATTCTTCGCTACCCCAGCGCGATTCCCATCCGGTCCAGAGAACTACGGCCGCTCCATCGGGGATCTTGCCGTTGCGCGTCTCCCACTCCTGAATGTCCGCGACGGTGAGCGCATAGTCCGCATCGGCGGCAGCCTTGTCTCGGATGTCGATCTTCACCGCAGGCAGGAAGAGGTCGGCCGGATCGAGTTGGTCGGCTGTGAGGCCGCCTTCCTGGAAGTGCGCCGGCGCGCCCCAATGTGTGCCCGTGTGTTCGCCCTCCTTGACGTACTGAAGGTAGTAGCCGTCGTCTGCGATGGTTGCCGCTGTGTCGAGAGTGAACTCGGGATCGCCGGGAAACACCGGCGTCGTCGCGGGGTCGTTCACGTGCGAGAGCGAAACAACTGACAACAGCTCGTCCGGCGTTGCCGCGTCTTGGCTGCTTCCGGAACTGCTACCCATGTCGATCACCTGAGGTCCCGCTACCAGCGCCAGACCTGTGGCTGCGCGCTGAAGTAACTGCCGTCGTTTCATCGATCCCCCACCATTTTGTCCGAATTGAGAGTGTTGCAATCACTTTCGCTCCTTGAACACTAGGACAGAACCTTAGGCTGCTGCGGACCATGACGACCACTCCACATCGCGGACAGCTATCACCTGTCCGTGCGGTCGGTGATCTACGTACTGCGGATACTTTGCGGCCAAAGCATCGATCGCGCTCTCGGACTCCTCGGTGCCGGGGTCTAGAACCTCCGCATGTCCGTCGACGCGGACCCACCAGAGCGCGGACCAGTCGTCGTCGTAATGATCGACCAGAAGGCTTGCTCGCCCCGTCTCGGTGATGTTCCGGAGCCTGCGAAGCGCGGTGGTGGTTTTCGGTTTGTGGTCGACGCAGGAATAGACAGTTTCGCCGACCAGGGCGAATACCAGCGGCACGATGTGCGGAACGCCGGCCGCATCTGCCGTTGCCAAGTGAGCCACCCGCGCGGCTTCAAATCGTGCTCTCGGATCGTCCATAACCACAGCGTAAGTGGATCAAGGGTTGCCGCAAGCCGCTGCTGACGGAACAGTGGTCTCATGGAACCGGATGAAGCGCTTCGGGAGATCGCCTACTGGCTCGAACGATCACGCGCCGAAACGCACCGCGTCAAGGCCTATCGCCGAGCCGCGGAGGTCTTCGCAGGATTGTCCGACGAGCAGAAAGAGTCTCGCCGGAAAGCCGACAGTTGGAAGGCTCTCACCGGCATCGGCCCCAAAACTGCGATGATCATCGCCCAGTCGTACGACGGCGTCCCCGAATATCTCGCAGAATTGCGCGAGCAGGCCGAGCCCATCGGAGACGGCCCGTTGCGCCAAGCCCTGCGCGGCGATCTCCACACACACTCCGACTGGTCCGACGGCGGAAGCCCCATCGAAGAGATGATGCGACGCGCAGCAGCACTTGGCCACGATTACTGCGCACTCACCGACCATTCGCCTCGCCTCACTGTTGCCAACGGGCTGTCCGCGGAGCGTCTACGTTCTCAACTCGACGTCATAGCCGGGTTGAATGCCGAACTGGCGCCCTTCCGCATCCTCACGGGAATCGAGGTGGACATCCTCGAAGACGGTTCACTGGATCAGGATCCAGATCTACTCGACGAACTCGACATCGTGGTGGCGAGCGTGCACTCGAAGCTGCGGTCAGAGAGCGAAGCGATGACGCGCAGAATGCTTGCTGCAGTGCGAAACCCGCGTGTCGATATTCTCGGACACTGCACCGGACGTCTCGTCGAGGGTGCTCGCGGAACCCGTCCTGAGTCGCAGTTCGATGCGGAGAAAGTGTTCGAGGCCTGCCGAGAATCAGGCACCGCCGTCGAGATCAACTCCCGACCGGAGCGTCGTGACCCGCCATCGCGTTTGATCGAGTTGGCCCGCGATCTGGATTGTCTTTTCTCCATCGACACCGACGCCCATGCTCCTGGTCAGCTGGCCTGGCAGGGCTACGGCTGTGACCGGGCCGAAAAGTGCGGCGTCGAAGCGGATCGGGTGATCAATACCTGGACCGCCGAAAACCTTCTGGAATGGGCGGGCAATTGACGGTCTCGGCACGCGTGCTGCTGATGGTGCCGTTGGTGGCGTCGCTTTGCCTGACCACCGCTTGTTCGACCCCCTTCTGGCGCGATTCGGTGTACTTCACACCTCCTGAGGCTCGGGTGTTCGAGACTGCCGACTGTCTCGGAATTGATGTCGGATGGGGCCTATTCGGTGTCGATTTGTATTCGCATCCGAAACACGAAACGGGTTATCCTCCATCTGATTTCGATCCAGTGGCAGTATTTCGTTGCGAAGTCGGCGAAGGTGCCTCCGGAGCGCTTACCGTCGACATGGTTCGCCTCGAAGGTGACGTAGCCGCCGTCAAGGATGCATATCGTGTCGATTCCGAGCGCTTTCCCGACAATGTCGATGCGAGTTGTGCAGCGAGCGAACTGGTGCCCGTCAAGCTGTGGATGGCCAACAGTGCCGGACAAGTGATGTTTCCGGCCTGGCCGTCGAGTCCGTGCGGTTTTCAAATCGGGCCTCTCGATTCGCTTCGATCTCTGCATGAAGTCGAACGTGTCCGAACTTCGTTGAGTCTTTCTCCGACGATGGCAAATTGCGATCGCTCGTCTGCCGGTCAATTCGATCGGACAGATGCCAGAGAAGTCGACAAGGCACGCGAGCAGTTCGAGCGAGGTGAAGGCTATGACCCGCTCGACAATGAGCTTGCTACGCCTGTCGCTGATGTTGCAGGACTATCCGTGTGCCGGCATGAATCTCAGACAGGCGTGGACGTTATTCGCTTGTCCGAAGCGGAGAGTCGAGACGCGGTTGCCGCCATAGCCGCTGCTCCTATCGCTCCACCCTGTGATCAGATCGCGACCGTGACAGCATCATCAACCCTCCTACGGGCTGACGGATCGGGCGGTACTCCTGTGATTGTGGAGTTGGATGGATGTCGCCGCAGCGCCCTTTCCGGCTACCGAAGCACGCCGGAATGGGTCACCGAGGCGTTTGCTCGGTGACCTCCGGGTTCAAAGCCGTGTGGTGGAGCGGCGGGGTTTCTGGTCCGGGTCGATGCCCGGTGGTGGGATGAACCAGGGCAGGTGATCTGTGCCCATTCGGATTTCCCATTGCCCGGTGAATCCGGGTTTTCGGTGCATCAGGGTGTGGTGGGATCGGCAGAGTAGGACCAGGTTGTCCATGACGGTTGGTCCTCCTTTGGCCCAGTGTTTGATGTGGTGCGCGTCGGTCCAGGCGGGGACGCAGTCGCAGCCGGGGAAGGCGCACCCTTTGTCTCGGGCGATCAGTGCGGTTCGTTGCGCCGCGGTGACAAGCCTTTTCAGTGGGCTGGCGTCGAGTGGGGCACCGTTCTCGTCGAGGAGGACGGTAGAGAGCATGCAGTCGCAGGCGATCATGCGGGTGCGGCCGACGCTCAGCGGTCCCATCCAGGGCATATGGCCGACATCGAGATCTTGCATGTCGAGATCCGGCCTGTCGAGATCCGGCATGCCAAAGTCCAGGGTGTCGAGGTCGTCACCGTCGGACGTCGAGGCATCGCCTGTTGAGTGGGCTGCGGTGGAGGCGCATTCACGGTGGTAGGCCAGGTCTTTGGCGTTGATGTGCACGTTCAGGTGTGGGCGTTGGCCGCCGTCGATGCCGGTGGCCGCGTTGTCGAGGTAGCGCCGGATGAGTTCTGCCATGGCGTCTGCGTTGCGTGTGGCGGCGGATCGTTTGTCGGGTGTGCCGTCCTCGGCGGGGGTCGGCATGGAGAGGCTGGAGAGGGCGGAGAGAAGCATTTCGCCGGTTACACCGTCGAAATCGCCTCGGACGGCGACTCTTCCGTTGAGGGTCGGGGAGATGCGGAGTTCGTTGCGGTCGGTGTCTTCGCTTGGTGGTGGGTCGTCAGATTCGAACATGTGCTCGAGGACGCTGATGGCGTAGCGCAGTTTGACGGTGGTTGCTTCGGTTCCGGATGCTGCGGCGAGGAGTGTGTCGCGGCAGTACGGTAGTGCGGCGTCGGGCATTGCCTTGGGTGGGGATTCGCAGAACGCCACGATCAGTGCTGCGTGTTCGAAAGTGAGGTCACCGGCATCGAATTGGTTCTCGATCTCGGGAAATGATCGTAGGGCTTTTCCCAGGGCTGCGATTCTTCTGCCGGCGGGGATTTGCAGCATGGTGTGGTGTGCGAGCCATTCTCCGGTGCCGCGGTAGCAGAGCACTTGTTCGTCTGGGTTCAACGTCAAGGTGTCGAGGGCGGCTACTCGAATGGCTTCCAGGCGAAGGATTTCCGCTGATGCAGCGATGGCGATTTCGCGGACGTCGGTGGGGTGCAGCCGCCACAATCGTGCGCGCACACCCACGGCGGAGCTGTTGACCACGTCGGCGACAGCATCATCGCAAGTGCCAGCGTCGTCGGTGATGTTGATCGTCATGAGAACCCCCCGTTCCACCTTCCATCTTACTCGAACAAACTTTCGAGTCAAGGGCTCTTTTTTGGGGCGCGAGGAGGAGCGCGTTGACGTGATTCTGTTGTTTGCGAGCAGATTCCGTCGCTAGAGCATCAGCGCTGGATCTGTGGTCAGTTCGATGTTCAGCCATGGTTCGTAGGGAAGGTCGGCGAGGCTGGCGGCGAACGAGCGTCGTACTGCGTCTTCACCGTCGATGTCCCAGCTGTGCGGTGCGACCATGAACGTCGCTTCGATATACAGCTTGCGACCGACTTTGCTCATCGTGAGAGTCGGTTCGTCCAAACCGAATTCGGCGCGGACGACGGTGATGGCTTCGCGGACTCGGGTCTGAACCTGTTCTCCGGGAGCGCCTTCGAGGAGTTCGATCAGTGCGGTTCGCAGAATTGCGTACGGTTGTGGGACCAACATCGCGCAGCCGAGGAGGACCAAGACAGAGTCGACGTATCGGTCGGCGTCGGAGAAATCGGTGCGGCCCAAAATCATTGCGACGACAGCGCCGACGGCAACCAGCGCGCTGAAGGCAGCCGACGCTCCCCACTGCCTGGCTTCGGCGACCAGCAGATCGGACGTGCGGTCGACTTGGCCGACGTAGCGCCAGATGACGATCGACACCACTGCGCTGACAGCGCCGTATGCCACCAACGATCCCGCGGTGACGTCGGCCCCGCCCGCGAGGATGACACGAACTGCCTCGACTGCGGCGTAGGCGAGCGTCGCCAGTAATGCCATGCCCTGGACGGCGATGACTACGGGAATCAACGCCTCTTTGCCGAACGGGAAGCGTGCGGTGGGGCCCGAGTCGGCTATCCGCGAGACCCGCAGCGACAGCGCCGTGAGCACCATTCCGATGAGGGCGTACACACCGTCGAGCAGGATCACCTGGGACTGCGAGATCCAGCCCCAGAATGCGGCGAGTACAGCCAACGCCGTCGCGACCACGAGCGAGTACCGCAGGGCCTTGCGTTCGCGGGTAGCGCTGTCCTCCTTGGTGCCCATGAATTCCAAACCGCCTGTCCGTTTCGATATTCCTTCACGTAGGAATACCAGCAACGACGCGCGGGCACGGCATCAGAGCACCAATTGCGCTGCCAGATCGAGAAAGTCCTCGGCGTTGATGTCGAACTCGTCGGAAAAAGCCACATCGGGATTGCCCTCGGCTCCGAATTCGAGGGGTCGGGCGATGAAGGCGGTGCGGAATCCGAGAGCTTTGGCCGCCCGGATGTCGTATTTGTGGCTGGCAACCATCATGATCTCGGCCGGGTCGTAGCCGAGGTATCGAGCAGCCAGGTGGTAGATCTTCGGATCGGGTTTGAACACGCCGGCCATCTCGGCGGTGAAGACGGCATGCCAGGGCAGGTTTCCGTGCCGCGAGATGCTGACTGCAGCGTTCACGTCGGCGTTGGACAAGGCAGCGACGGTGTACTGCTGACGCAGGGTTGTCAGACCAGCGACGGTGTCCGGCCACGGGTCCAGGAATTTCCAGGCGGCGGTGAGTTCTTCTTGTTCCGCGTCGGAAAGTTCGATGTTCTCGCGGGCCAACAGCTTGCGCAGAGCCTCGCGATACACCGAATGCACTGTCACCCACTCGCCTGTAGCGTCGCCGACCTCGGAGGTGTTCGCGAAGTATTCAGCGCGCCAGAGATTGACGAATCGCGACCAGTCGACGTCGGCGTCGGTGATTCGACGGGCCTCTCGGCACAGTGTGCTGTGAAAATCGGTCGCTGTGCCCTGCACGTCGAACAGCAGTGCTTTGATCTTCTCGCGCACTAGGCCTCCACTCCGAGATCACCTGACGGACTTCCTTCATTATTGCGGCTGCGGCGCCGGATTCGTGCTCGGTGAGCGCAAAGGCTCGACGCGTCGCAAAATAGACATCTATGGCCGACCGCGGATTCACCCCGACTCAGCTCGCCGCCCGAGCTGCCTACCTGCTGCGCGGAAACGACTTGGGCACGATGACCAGCGCCGCCCCGAAGCTGTATCCCCACATGTGGAGCTGGGACGCGGCGTTCGTCGCGGTAGGTTTGGCGCCGCTCAGCGTCGAGCGGGCGGTGGTAGAGCTCGATACTTTGCTCTCTGCTCAGTGGAAGAACGGGATGATTCCGCACATCGTGTTCGCGAACGGTGTCGACGGCTACTTCCCCGGCCCGACGCGGTGGGACGTCAACGCCTTGGCTGCGCACGCGCCTCTGGGTACCGCTACATCGGGAATCACCCAACCCCCCGTCCACGCGATTGCGGTGCAGCGGATTCTCGATCATTCGCGTCGGCACGGACGTACGACGCGTGCGGTCGCGGAAGAGTTCCTCGACCGGCGCTGGAGCGATCTGGTTCGGTGGCACCGGTGGTTGGCGGAGGCCCGCGATCTCGACGGCAACGGCCGTATCGCGCTCTATCACGGGTGGGAATCGGGGATGGACAACTCTCCGCGGTGGGATCTGGCGTACGCGAATGTTGTTGCGGGACAAGTGCCTGCGTATCAGCGTGCTGATCTCGCTGTGGTGACGGACCTGTCTCAGCGTCCCACGGATCACGAATACGACCGCTACCTTTGGCTTCTCGAAGAGATGAAGGCCGTGCGGTACGAGGACTCTCAGCTCGCCACGGCCATGAGTTTTGCCGTCGAGGACGTGTTTGTCAGTGCAGTCTTCTCGATGGCATGCGACGTCTTGGCAACTATCGGTGAGGAGCATTCGCGGCCGAACTCCGACGTCCGTGATCTGCGCGGTTGGGCAGATCGATTCCGGCAGGGCGTGATTGCCACCACCGATGAACGATCAGGTGCAGCAAAGGATTTCGATCTTCGCACTGGACGGTGGGTTCATACCGAGACCATCGCGATGTTTGCGCCGTTGCTGTGCGGCGGCCTGAGCCGCGATGCCGAGCGCGCTCTGTTGCGCACTTTCGAGGGGCCCAAATTCTGTGGTCACCCGGACATGCGGTTTGCTGTCCCGCCGTCCACGTCTCCGGTTTCCGGTGATTTTCGCCCGCGCGAGTATTGGCGTGGCCCGGTGTGGCCGGTCATCACGTGGTTGTTCTCGTGGGCGTTCGCGCGCCGGGGTTGGGCCGAGCGATCGCACGTCTTGCGTTCTGAGGGGTTGAGACAGGCCAGCGACGGCACATTTGCCGAGTACTACGAGCCTTTCACCGGAGAACCGTTGGGGAGTATGCAACAGTCGTGGACGGCGGCGGCCGTTCTCGACTGGCTCGGTTGAGTGAACATTCGCTGAATTAGCGGACAAAACGGACCAATCAACCTTACTCTCGGGAAATGGCCGAGCGACGGATCGTCAGGACACTGGGCAAGTTCACTCCGATCGCGATGGCTGCTGCCATCGCGATCACGGCACCTGGCCTCGCCGCTGCCGACGCTCCCCGCGGCCCGGACGTCTCTTCGTGGCAGCACGTGGACGGAACCGGAATCGACTGGTTCCAGGTCAAGGCGTCAGGGCACGAGTTCGCGATGGTCAAGGCCACCGAGTCGCTCAACTACGTCAATCCGTACTTCATCCAGGATTGCCTGGTCATGCGTGCTGCCGGCGTCTCACGCGGGGCGTACCACTATGCGGATGTTCGACAATCCCCCGAAGCTCAGGCCGCCTTCTACTCGGCGATCGTCTTGGGTATCAACGGACCTGGTGACCTGCCGCCCGTTCTGGATCTCGAGGATGCAAAGGGACTGCCCGCCGGACAGGTCATCGACTGGACTCATCGCTACCTGAATACAGTCCAGGCACTTACCGGGCGGCAGCCCATCATTTACACGTACCCCAACTTCTGGCGCACTCAGATGGCCAACACGACCGAGTTCAACCACTACCCGCTGTGGATCGCTGACTACAACGGGCAGAATGCCCCGGGGCCGCTACCCGGTGGTTGGTCCAACTGGACTTTCTGGCAGTACACCAGCACCGGACGCATCCCCGGTATCAATGGGAATACCGACATCAACGTCTACAGCGGAGCCCAGGGCGATTTCGATCGCTACGCCAACAGTGTGGGGTTCGGTAGCAGCTAGATTCTGCTGCTAGGCCTCGCTGCCCGTTTCGGGCCCTTCTGCCCTCGAAGTATCCATCTCGGGGCATGTGGAAGGGCCCTTTTTGGCGTCTTTACGACGCTTGGTTGATTAGTCCGGTTGTTGCTCTCCGGTTACGAGAATTCTGCCGAAGGGTAGCCGGGTTGCTGAACATCCGACCAGCTGAGCGTGATTAAAAAGTAACTGCGTCGGAAAACGAGCGAAACTTCCTCGCGGGAAAAAGCCGAAAAAGGACTTGAGGTTCGGTCCGAATCGAGGGTGGCCGTCCGGTTTCTATCAAATTCGGCGCGTTGCTACTCAAATATCGGGACTTCATCGCGCTTCGTTACCAGCCGCCGTGGCTGGGCTCGATCGGAGTCAGTTCATTTAATTTCGGGGGCTCGCGCGGTCGCCGGGGCCCTATTCGGTTCCGTTCGTCTGCTCCTTGTTTAAGTCGACGCGATGCGCCAAACAGGCGTTATAGATATCGGTCATTTGTCCAGATTTAACTTCCGCTCGCGGTTGTCGATCGTCCGGTCTGTTCAGCCAAAAACGTCGAAATCAACGTAAGCGTCACAGTGGTGAGCCCAATCGGCCGAATTGTCCGTCTGAACAACTCCGCTCGACGCAGCTTGTCCGATCTACGAACGAAAACGTCAAACGGTCCGCTTTGTCTCCCTTTCGATGGGCAAGCTCCCGGTTATCTGTTATCTTGATTCAGATAACTGGAAGGTTGCTCTCGATTTGCATGGATTTCGAGGGCCAAGGTCCTGTTCAGGGCGGCTCTTCCAACACACAGGTGTTTCCGAAGAGGAGCTCGAATGACAGGACCGGCAGCAGCGTCCGGTGCGAGGTTGATCAGCCGAATGCAGGCACATCGACCCGAACCAACCGATCAATCGGGAGTTCGCGCCAGCGCTCTCGCATCTCCGTCCACTGAACATCGATCAGGCACATCCTGGGGAGTAAGAAATGCCTAACGACTTACCGCCGACTAGGTCGGTCATCTTCACCGCAGGGCTACCGCCCTGGGTGCGAGCGTGGACGGTGGTATGGACCGCCATCGCGATGATTCTCGGTATCTCCGGCGCGACGGCGGTCGTTGCGTCCGCACAACCGGCTACCACGCTCGGCGGTCCCGTACAGGCTCAGGCACCGGCTCGCACCGCTGTTCTTCCTGACGAACAGCCGGCAAAGGGCTGCGCGTTCAGCACCCCTGGTACCGGTCCGTTCTCGCAGAACATCTGCTGGATCGATATGTCGACGCTCAATGTGACCACGGCTGCTTCTGCGGCCGGGCAGTCGATGGAAATCCAGCTCACCGACGGCTACAAGATCAGCTTCAAGGCTTTCCTCACCGACTCGGTAGCGGGTAAGACTCACCAGGGAATCGAAACTAGAGCTTTCCCCACGTTGAGCTATGCGGCGTTGGGAACTTCCGCGTACACGGGTGTGCCGACGACGATCAAGCCGGCGATCTACCAGACGTCGTCCGTGAATGGACAGTCTGGCGGAACGGTGTCGCTGAAGAACATCGTGATGACGGGGCCGAATGGCCCTGTCAACAACTACGGTCTCGTAGCAGCCGACGCTGAGTCGACAGACGCGAATGTGAACCGTACTAACGACCGTGAATTCCTCACTTTCAGTTCGGACAAGTCTCTGCGTCAGATTGCACGTACCGTCGGTGCCGATGCTCCTGGCTACCCCGGAATTCAGGCCTGCGACGGTGGGCTGACAGCTATGCCCGCCACCACTGTGCGATGCGATTCGTGGAACTACGTCAATGGCCAAGAACGCTCGCCCGGAACGCTGGTCGTCGCATCGACTGCTCCGACAAGTTTCGCAGCCACTTTCGGAAATACCGTTCAGGACACCTCGCGTCAGGGTCTGGCGTTCGGTGTGCTGCTGTCGAAGGTCAAGATCGACAAGGACCTCACGCGCGTGACCCCCGGTGACGATTTCACTATCGGCATGAGCACCGGACACCACGCTGATGCGGGCGCCGCTGCAGCTACCGAGATCAAGAGCACCACAACCGGCGCTACTGATACGACGGCGTCGACTGGCTGGCGGACGCTCCTCGCAGATACGACACCTACTCCTGTCACGTTCTGGGAGAAGCCCACTACCTCGGCGACCAAGACCGCGAACTACGCGACGTCATGGGATTGCCAGGTAAACGGCGTGACCCAGTCACTCAGGGTCGGTGACGTTGCGCAGGCAGCACTTACACCGGGTGACAACGTGTACTGCAAGGTCAAGAACACCCCGGTTCTTGTGAAGAAGTCGTCGTCACCACCTACCGGTGAGACGGTCAATATCGGTCAAACAATCACCTACACTCTGAATTTCGAGAATCCCGGAACTGCTCCGGCGACGATCGACTACACGGACTACCTCGCTGACGTCATCGACGACGGAACTGTCGCGCTCGGGGCCGCAACCGGCGGACTCACCGCCGCATTGAATGGCACCGACAAGATCAAGGTCGGCGGCACGTTGCCGGCCGGCGGCAAGGGGACAGTCACATACACCGTCACTGTCAAAGATGGCGGCAACAAAGTCCTGAACAACTATCTGGTTCCGGGGACTACAACTCCTCCCACAACATGTGATCCTGCAACCAATCTCTGCACGACGCATCCCATGCCTGGTTTCACGCTGACCAAGACGGCGGATCCGGCTTCCGGTTCGACGGTTCAGGCCGGCGACACCATTACGTACACCGTTACCGGCGCAAACACCGGTAAGACGGCCCTGACTCCCGCGACGATCACTGATGATCTGAGCGCTGTTCTCAATAATGCTGCTGTCGTTCCCGGTTCGCTGAAGGCGACCGTCGACGGTGCTCCTGTTGCTGCTCCGACATTGTCGGGCAGCACTTTGTCGTGGTCCGCGAATCTTCAGGCAGGCAAGTCTGTTGTTCTCACCTATCAGGTGAAGGTCAACGCCGGTGTTGCCGCGGGCACGGTTCTGAACAACAAGGTCACCGGTACTGCGAAGCCGCCGACGGGTCCGGACATCACTCCTCCGCCGGTGGAGACGAATCACTCTGTTCCCGGCTTCACCTTGGAGAAGACTGCTGATCCGATTTCCGGCTCGACGGTTCAGGCGGGCGAGTCGATCAAGTACACCGTCACCGGCACCAACACCGGCAAGACGAAGCTCGATCCGGTCAAGATCAATGACGATCTGGGTGCGGTCCTCAATAATGCTGCTGTCGTTCCTGGTTCGCTGAAGGCGACCGTCGACGGTTCTCCTGTTGCTGCTCCGACTCTGTCGGGCACCACGCTCTCGTGGACCGGTGTTCTCGAAGCCGGCAAGTCTGTTGTCCTCACCTACGAGGTGAAGGTCAACGACGGTGTTGCCGCGGGCACGGTTCTGAACAACAAGGTCACCGGTACTGCGAAGCCGCCGACGGGTCCGGACATCACTCCTCCGCCGGTGGAGACGAATCACTCTGTTCCCGGTTTCACTGTCGCGAAGACTGCTGATCCGGCCTCGGGTACCGGTGTCAATGCTGGTCAGACGATCACGTACACAGTAACGGGCACGAACACCGGTAAGACAACGCTTGATCCGGTGGTATTGACCGATGATCTGTCGAAGGTTCTCGACAAGGCGACGCTCGTTGCCGGTTCGCTCAACGCGACGGTCGATGGTGCTCCTGCTGCTGCTCCGACCCTCTCGGGCACGACGCTCACGTGGACTGGTGTTCTCGAGGCTGGTAAGTCGGTTGTTCTGACCTATCAGGTGAAGGTCAACGACGGTGTTGCCGGTGGCACACTGATCAACAACAAGGTGACCGGTACTGCGAAGCCGCCGACGGGTCCGGAGATCACTCCTCCGCCGGTGACGACGGAGCATCCGGTCCTGGCACCGAAGATTGCTGTGGTGAAGTCTTCTGATCCGGCGTCGGGTTCGAATGTGGTTGCCGGTCAGGACATCAAGTACACGTTGACGTTCTCGAACACCGGTAGTGGTGCGGGTGAGGTCGCGTACTTCGACGATTTGCGTCAGGTTGTGGACAAGGCTGCCTTGAGTGGTTTGACGGCTGAGGCTCCGTTGGCGGCGACGATGGTCGGCAGCGATGGTTTCTCGGTGACGGGAACATTGGCGGCCGGCGAGAGCAAGACGGTCACGTACACGGTGAAGGTCAATGCCGATGTGGTCGGTGGGGTGTTCGTGAACAACTTCGTTGTTCCGGGTACGACTCCGCCGGTGGATCCTCCGGAGGTGTGTGATCCGGCGACGCAGCTGTGCACGACGCATCCGGTGGTTTCTCCGAAGATTGCTGTGGTGAAGTCCTCTGATCCGGCATCTGGTTCGAATGTTGTTGCCGGTCAGGACATCAAGTACACGCTCACGTTCTCGAACACCGGTAGCGGTGCGGGTGAGGTCGCGTACTTCGACGATCTGCGTGGTCTGCTCGACGATGCTGATCTGGTTGCGGGCAGCTTGTCTGCTCAGGATCCGTTGGCTGCTGCGATGGTCGGCAGCGATGGTTTCTCGGTGACGGGAACCCTCGGCGCTGGTGAAACGAAGACGGTGACGTACACGGCGAAGGTCAAGGCTGATGCCGATCGTGTTGCAGCGAATGCCGACAACACGGTGCTCAACTTCGTTGTTCCGGGTACGACTCCGCCGGTTGATCCTCCGGAGGTGTGTGATCCGGCGACGCAGCTGTGCACGACGCATCCGGTGGTGTCTCCGAAGATTGCTGTGGTGAAGTCTTCTGATCCGGTATCTGGTTCGAATGTTGTTGCCGGTCAGGACATCAAGTACACGCTTACGTTCTCGAACACCGGTAACGGTGCGGGTGAGGTTGCGTACTTCGATGATCTGCGTCAGGTCGTGGACAAGGGTGCATTGAGTGGTTTGACTGCTGATGCTCCGTTGGCTGCGACGATGGTCGGTAGCGATGGTTTCTCGGTGACGGGAACCCTCGGCGCTGGTGAAACGAAGACGGTGACGTATTCGGTGAAGGTCAATGCCGATGTGGTTGGTGGGGTGTTCGTGAACAACTTCGTTGTTCCGGGTACGACTCCGCCGGTTGATCCTCCGGAGGTGTGTGATCCGGCGACGCAGCTGTGCACGACGCATCCGGTTCAGGTTCCGGGGTTCACGGTCGCGAAGACCGCTGATCCGGTGTCGGGGACGAATGTTGCTGCTGGCCAGACCATCACGTACACGGTGACCGGTGCCAATACGGGTAACACGACTCTTGATCCGGTGGTGTTGACCGATGATCTGTCGAAGGTTCTCGACAACGCCGCTCTGGTGGACGGTTCGCTCAAGGCAGTAGTCGATGGTGTCGACGCGACTGCTCCGACGCTCGAAGGCACCACGCTCTCGTGGACCGGTGCACTTCAGGCCGGTAAATCCGTTGTCCTGACCTACCAGGTGAAGGTCAATGCCGGTGTTGCCGGTGGCACGCTGATCAACAACAAGGTGACCGGTACTGCGAAGCCGCCGACGGGTCCGGAGATCACTCCTCCGCCGGTCACGACGGAGCATCCGGTTGATGTTCCGGGGTTCACGGTCGCGAAGACTGCGGATCCGGTGTCGGGTTCGAATGTTGCTGCTGGCCAGACGATCACGTACACGGTGACCGGTGCCAATGCGGGTAACACGACTCTTGATCCGGTGGTGTTGACCGATGATCTGTCGAAGGTTCTCGACAACGCCGCTCTGGTGGACGGTTCGCTCAAGGCAGTAGTCGACGGCGTCGACGCGACTGCTCCGACTCTGTCGGGCACGACGCTTTCGTGGTCGGGTGCACTTCGGGCTGGTAAGTCGGTGGTCCTGACCTATCAGGTGAAGGTCAATGCCGGTGTTGCCGGTGGCTCGTTGATCAACAACAAGGTCACCGGTACTGCGAAGCCGCCGACGGGTCCGGATATCACTCCGCCGCCGGTCACGACCGAACACCCGGTTGATGGCACTCCCGCAATCGAGGTACTGAAGTCCTCTGATCCGTCCACCACGAACCGTGTGGTTGCCGGCCAGGAGATCACGTACACGCTCACGTTCACGAATGTGGGCACCGCGGATGGTGAGGTCAGCTTCTACGACGATCTGACCGATGTTCTCGACGATGCAGTCATGACGAAGAATCCGGTTACCACTTCCACGCTGGTTGTTTCGGGCGTCGTCGACAACGTCTTCACGGTCACCGGCACGCTGGCCAAGGGTGCGAGCGCGACGGTGACGTACACCGTCAAGGTCAATCCCGAGATCGGAACGTTGTCGGGTCCCGGATTCACTCCGGGTGTCCTGAACAACTACCTGGTGGTTGGTGGCGAGAACCCGCCGGTGGACTGTGTCCCGGGCGACGCTCTCTGCACCGAACACCCGATTGACCCGCCGGAGACCACCACTACGGTGCCGCCGACGACCACCACCACGACGCCGCCGGTCACGACGGAGCCTTGTGTTCCTCCGACGACGACCACGCGGATGGTTCCGACCACAACGGCTGCGACGACGACGGCTAGCGCGATCACTACTGGTGATGCTGATGTGACCGGTACGGAGGAATCCGCCCTCACGGAGGAGACCACCACGGAGGAGACCACCACAGAGGAAACCACGACGGAAGAAGTTGTCGCGGAGGAGATTGTGGATCCGTGTGGCGTGACGACAACTACGCCGCCGACGACAACGACGCCGGTCACGACAGTTCCGCCGACCACGACGGTTCCGACCACGACGGTGCCGGTTACACCGACGATCATCATTCCCCCGATCGTCGTTGTTCCTCCGATCGTCGTACCGCCGACGGTTCCGGGTCAGCCGGTTCCGAGCACGGTTCCGGGACGGCCGAAGCCGCCGACGGCAACCCCGGGTCAGCCCGGTCAGCCGAAGTCGCCGACGTCTACTCCTCAGGGCGGAACGATCAACTCGGGTGGTGGCGCTGGTGAGAGTGGCGTGAATACCACGTTGCTCGCAGCAGGTGGATTGGTTCTGCTGCTGGCGCTGGGAACGGGTGTTGTTCTCCTGACGCGTAAGCGTCGCGAGGATGGTGACAACTGATTCCCTTGAGAATCTGAGGTAAACGACGTGGGGTAGATCGCAAAGTATGCGATCTGCCCCACGTCGTTTTCGTGCGTATTACGAGCCGAGCCGAGATCCGTCCTTCTTCCAGGCTGCAACTACCGACGGGCGAGGCTGGGAGGAACCACCGTCGGGCCAATGGGATGCGGGGCTTTCGATGCTGGCGTCGTCGGTCTCGCCGGGGTGCTGGACGCAGACGATGACGCGCTTCTCGTCCACAATCGGTCCGCAGGTTTCGGCGCCGACGGGGACGGTGAGGAACTGCTTTGTCTCACCACGATTTTCGCCTTCGAGAACAACACTGAACAGTCCGTCGTTGGACTTGAGTGCGTTGCCGTCGGTGGAGATCCACAGGTTTCCGTGCGGGTCGAAGGCAAGGTTGTCCGGGCACGAGATGGGGCTGACCTTGCTCTTGTCGAATCCACCGAAGTAGGTGTCGGCTGTGGCTGGATCACCGCAGACGAGTAGGAGATTCCAGCCGAAGGTGGTGCCGGCGTGGTCGTCGGTGATTTCGAGGACCTGGCCGTTCTTGTTGTTGTTGCGCGGGTTCGCCTCGTCGGCCGCTGCGCCACCGTCGACGCCGCGCTTGGTGTTGTTGGTCAGCGCGACGTAAACCTTGCCGCTCTTCGGGTTTGCCTCGAAGTCCTCGGGGCGGTCCATCTTCGTTGCCCCGACCTTGTCGCCGGCCTGGCGGGTGAAGACGGCTACCTCTTCGGCGCTCATGCCGTCGACCAGCGATTCGCCCTTGCCGTCTTCGCCGGTGCGCAGGATGGCCACCCACTCACCGCTTCCGTCGAACTTGCCGTCCGAGGGGAGCTTGCCGCTGCCGTCGATCTCGCCGACAGAGTTTCCACTGAGCTTGGCGACGTACAGCGTTCCGGCGTCGAGCAGAGTCATGTTGTGACGCATGGCTGCTTGACTCTTGCCTTCCTGCATCTTTCGGCTTGAGACGAACTTGTACATGTAGTCGAAGCGCTCGTCGTCGCCGCTGTAAGCAACGACGGTGCCGTCCGACGTGATGTAAATGGTGGCGGCTTCGTGCTTGAAACGTCCGAGCGCTGTGTGCTTGATCGGAGTGGACGACGGATCCCAGGGATCAATCTCGACGACGTATCCGAATCGGTTGACCTCGTTGGGTTCTGCGACCAGATCGAACCGCTTGTCGAAGCGTTCCCACTTGCGCTCGGAAGCGGCGCCGGCAAGACCGTAGCGCTTCAGCCGCGCTGCAACCGTGGGATCGGTGACGCCCTCGGCGTTCGCGAAGTACTGGTTGAAGTTCTCTTCGCCGGAAAGCACTGTGCCCCAAGGTGTGACGCCGCCCGCGCAGTTGTTGAGGGTGCCGAGCACTTTGGTTCCGGTGGGATCGGCGCTCGTCTTGAGGAAGTCGCTACCTGCAGCGGGGCCGGTCACGACAAATTCCGTGGTTCCGGTGATGCGGCGGTTGTTCGATCCGATCTCCGGCACCAGCTTGCCGTTGTCGGATTCTCCCTTGACCTGGACGACCGACAGTCCGTGGCTGGCCAAGCCGATCTTGAACTGCTCCTCGGTCGGGTTCTCCGCATCGTAGCCGCGGAACATCGCGGGCTCGGTGGAGTATTCGTGGTTGACCACGAGTAGGTAGGTGTTGGGCTGTCCGTCGACCGGAAGCAATCCGGCGAAGTCGTTGTTGAATCCGAACTGCAGTTCCTGCGCTGCCGCAGTCTGCTTGTCGAAGTCGAAAGCCGGGGCACCGGCGAGAACGGCGTCACCCCAGCGAATCACGACGGCCTGATCGTATCCGTCAGGGACGGTGACCTTGTCTTCCTTGTTGGGAGCGACAGCGCTGAAGTTCGTTCCCGCCGGTGTCGATCCGCTGCTGCTGCCACTCGCCGAACCGGTTCCCGGTTCGGCGCTTGCAGATTCGTCCGAACAGGCGACGAGGGCACTGCCGGCCCCCACCGCGAGGACCGCCATGCCGCTGCCCCGGAGCATGCCGCGACGAGTCAACGCCGTGCGTGCGATGTCGCGAAAGTACTCGCCGCCCGAGGCGTTGGGGACCTCGTGAGAGCACGCATTTCCGCACTTGTACTGGCAGGTGATCGACGCGCGTGCAGACACGCCGTCGTGTTTGACGAACAAGGCCAAAGGCTTGATAGCCACCGTGAACTCCCGAGATTCGATGTACGGACTTCGGGAACCGTAGAAGATCTAAGCAAGGGTAAAGGAACGTAAAAATGAACGGCAAACCAACGAGGTGACCCTTACCCGCGGTTTACGACGCGTCCCCGCGGGGACGTCGCATGACATTTGTCATCGCCGATCCATGACGGCTTCACCGCAGGTGATGACGCTGTGCACTGTTCTCGGCTCTGACTTCCCGCGAAGCTTGGATGCATGAGAGAACCACATGAGGGAAGCCTCCTGACGGACCTGATGGACATCGGACCCGCACCCACGATGGGCCGCGAACTTGTAGTGATCGTCGTGAATATCGCGATCATCGGAGTGCTGTTCGCGATCATCGGCTAAAATCCCGTGTTCTGGATTCTTGTTGCCGCTCTCGCTGTCTATGCGGGTATCCGATTCGTGATCGGACTGCGCGGCTGGAACCGAGAGGAGGCGCAGCGATGAAGGGCGATCCCGTGATCGACGTTGTCGGAATGTCGCGGCGCTACGGCTCGGGCAAGGATGCGTTCGATGCTGTCCGCAATCTTGATCTGAGTGTCCAGGAAGGCGAGTTGTTCGGCCTCCTCGGAACTAACGGTGCCGGCAAGACATCCACTCTCGAAGTGATTCAGGGTCTTTCGCGAGCCAGTGCGGGTACCGTGCGCGTTCTGGGGATGGATCCGGTGCGCAACCGCAAGCAGATTCGCCCGTCACTGGGCATCATGCTTCAGAAGGGCGGTCTTCCCCAAGATCTCACTGCCCGTGAGAGTTTGGCGATGTGGGCAGGAACCTGCTCGAATCCACTTCCCGTCGACGAGGTCCTCGAGCGCGTGGACATGCGTGACCGTGGCGATACCCGCGTGAAGTTCCTCTCGGGAGGTGAAGCGCGCCGACTGGACCTGGCATGCGCGATCATCGGCCGTCCCCTCGTCCTATTTCTCGACGAACCGACTACCGGACTGGACCCCGAAAGTCGTCGTAACACTTGGCAATTGATCGCTGACTTAAAAGCGTCGGGCGTCACCATCATGTTGACGACACACTACCTGGACGAGGCCGAGTCCCTGTGCGACCAGTTGGCGATCATGCACCGAGGATCGGTGGTGCGCAGCGGAACCGTGGCGGACGTCGTCGCGGATCATCCCGCCCAGATCAAACTGCACCGCCCAGGTCTTCCGCTCCCAGCGCTGGCCGGCGCCGAGGTACGCGTCGAAAACGATCTGGTGGTGATCACCACTCGCACAGTGCAGGAGACTCTGACGGAACTGCTGCTGTGGGCACAGCACAACAACATCCTGCTGACCGGGCTGGATGCCCGCGCGGCATCCCTGGAGACCGTATTCCTCTCCATTGCAGACCAATTCGATCATCACGCAACTCTCGAAGGAGCGTCGGCATGAACCGCATAGCAACCCTGTCTCGTTCGGAGTTCACGCTCCTGGGACGAAATCGACTGTTGCTCTTCAACGCAATCGTCCTCCCGTTGATCTTTCCCGTGGGGATGCTGTACCTCTCACGCGATGGCGGGTTGTCCGACAAGTCGGTGTCGGCAGGCCTCGAGGTGTTTGCACTCTTCCTGCTCGTGTTCGTGGTCTTCTACAACCTGCTGTCGGTGTACGCGACGCGTCGTGACGAGTTGGTTCTCAAGCGACTGCGGACCGGGGAATGCAGCGACGCCGAGATCCTCGCGGGCCCGGCAGTGCCGTCGTGGGTGCTCACCGGACTGTTGACGGTGGTCATCGGCATCGCCGTGATGGTTCTCGGCGGCAGTGCTCCGGTTAATCCCGTGCTGGTGCTGGCCGCGGTGATAGGCGGCGCCG
This sequence comes from Rhodococcus sp. NPDC059969, assembly GCF_042738325.1. Lineage (NCBI taxonomy): Bacteria > Bacillati > Actinomycetota > Actinomycetes > Mycobacteriales > Nocardiaceae > Rhodococcus > Rhodococcus sp. NPDC059969. The sequence goes on from NZ_JBHWUF010000001.1 coordinate 667,751, forward strand.
CGCTCTTCACCGCGCTGGCGTTGATCACTTCGGCCGTCACTCGGAACGCAGAAGCAGCGCAGATAACCTGCATGCCGATTCTGATTCTGGCGACGGCAGGTATGTCTTCGATCAGGAATGTCGTGCCGGACAACGTTGCTCGCATTCTCGATTTCACTCCGCTGGCCGCGGTGGTCGACCTTCTCAATCTCGGATGGCTGGGGCGGACCACTGGCGAACTGGCCGATCTGGGCGATGCGCCCGGTGCTGCGGCCGGATTTGTCGACACCTTCGGTTCGGCTGCGCAACCGCTGTTGGTCATGCTGGCGTGGATCGTCGGTTCGGTTCTGATCGCGAACGTCCACTTCCGCTGGGAACCGCGTTCGTAGAACTCTGAGAAGGTAGTGGGCATGATCGCGCAGAACTTCGGACGCTGGAATCCGAGACGGACGTGGCGAACCGCGTCGAACGTCGACAAGGTTCGCCTCTACACGCGGCAATCGTTCATCATGGTCGCAGTGGTTTTCGGTGGCTTCGGTGCGGTCACCGAGGTCGTTGCGGATCGGTATCTGTCGGGTGTCTTCCTCGGAATCAGTGCCGTTGCGTGCGTCATCGCCGTGTCTCGGATGCCTGATCTGGGCGGGATAGTGGTCAAGCCCGTCCAGATTCCTCTTGCCGTGATGACGTTGTCGGCGTTCTGTTCGGCGGGAATTGCCTTGGGAAGCAATGGCGAGAACGGCCCGTACTTCTGGCTGGCGGCAATCCTTGTGGTTCCCCTTGCCGGGTTGACGTCGTTGCGCTGGCTGATCGTGGGCTCGGTGGTCGCCGGGGTTGTCTTGGGACTGCTTGCGGGTCCGGAAAGCGGCGTGTCCGTCGGAATCGTTGCCGGCTTCATGGGGCTGACCGTCTACATGTCGGTCTGGCTGCTGCGGATGGTTACCGAATTGGACGAGGCACGCGGAGCCGCCGCTGCTCTGTCCGTCGCCGAGGAGCGGTTGCGATTTTCGCGTGATCTGCATGACGTCGTCGGGCGGGCACTGTCTGCAATTGCGGTGAAAAGTGAACTTGCAGCCACGCTTTCACGACGCGGCGACGATCGTGCCGCCGCGCAGATGGACGAAGTACGCGAACTTGCGCAAGATTCACTCGACGAAGCGCGCGAGTTGGTTCGGGGATACCGGTCCATCGCCTTGGCGTCCGAGTTGGCCGGTGCGCAGTCTTTGCTCGAGGCCGCCGGAATCTCCACCGCGATACGTGGATCGGCGGATCAACTGCCGGTGGAACTGGCCGAAGCCGCTGCCTGGGTCGTCCGTGAAGGAGTGACCAACATTCTCCGGCACTCGAGTGCTGAGAATTGCAGCATCGAGGTGTTCGCGGACGGCGTCGTGATTGCCAACGACGGCGCACGTATCGCAGAGCCGAACAACGGAACCGGCCTGAACGGATTGCGCGAGCGCGTCGGCGCCGTCGGAGGAACTGTCGAAACCGTCCAGGACGAAGATCGCTTCACCCTCACCGCCCACTTTCCGTCCCGAACGAAGGAGTCTCGGTGACCGAGCCGATCAAGGTACTGCTGGCCGACGACGAGAACCTGATCCGCTCGGCTCTGGCCATGATGTTGTCGCTCGAAGACGACATCGTTGTCGTAGCGGAAGCCGAATCCGGCGAGGACGCCGTGATCGCTGCTGCGAAGCATCAACCTGACGTAGCCGTGCTCGACCTTCAGATGGCCGGGATCGACGGGATCGAGACGGCGCAACAGATTGCGCAGACGGTCTCGGGGTGCGTCTCGATCATCGTGACGAGCCACGGGCGTCCCGGGTACCTGAAGAAGGCTCTGTCAGCAGGCGTCCGCGGATTTCTGCCGAAGACGACGCCCGCGGCGACGCTCGCCGAGGTGGTCCGCAGCGTCCACGGGGGCGGGCGGTACGTCGATCCGTCGTTGGCAGCCGAGGCAATCGGCGCCGGTGACTCACCGCTTACTCCGCGTGAATCGGACGTACTCGAGTACGCGGCGGACGGAGCATCCATCGAGCAGATCGCTTCCCGGGCACACCTCTCGGCAGGAACCACGCGGAACTATCTGTCGTCAGCTGTCACCAAACTCGGTGCTGCCAATCGGCACGAAGCTGCAGTGATCGCCCGCCGGCAGGGGTGGATCTAGGGCCCCGAAGCCCCGCGATGTCGAGAATAGCCCCGCGATGTCGAGAATCCCCAACTTGCTTCGTCCCTGTAGTGACGTGCGACCAGAATGGGTGGCACCGACACAGAGGAGATTCAAGATGGCCAAGTACTTGCTGCTCAAGCACTACCGCGGCGCTCCGGCTGCAGTCAACGACGTGCCGATGGACCAGTGGACACCGGAAGAGATCACAGCTCACGTGAAGTACATGCAGGATTTCGCGGATCGGCTCGAGAAGGCGGGCGAGTTCGTCGACGGTCAGGCTCTCGCTCCTGAGGGCACCTTTGTCCGGTACGACGGCGAGGGTCGTCCCCCGGTCACAGACGGCCCGTTCGCGGAGACCAAGGACCTCATTGCCGGCTGGATGGTGATCGACGTCGACAACTACGACCGAGCCGTCCAATTGGCCGGTGAGCTTTCGGCCGCACCCGGCGCCGGCGGGAAGCCGATTCACGAATGGCTCGAACTGCGTCCGTTCCTGACCGAGCCGCCGACCATCACGGACTGAGAGCTGTCATGGACGACGCCTTGCTTCGGAGTCTGACTCCGAGCGTGCTCGGCATCCTCGTTCGCCGCGGAGCAGATTTCGCGTCGGCCGAGGACGCCGTGCAGGACGCTCTGCTCGAGGCGGTCAGGGTCTGGCCGGACAACCCGCCGCGGGACCCGAAGGGCTGGCTGGTCACAGTGGCCTGGCGGCGGTTCCTCGACGGGATCCGTTCGGATGCGGCTCGTCGCAAGCGGGAGTTTCTTGTCGACGAGCAGCCAGGCGAGCAGCAAGTGAACGGGCCCGCGCCGGCAGTGGACGACACACTCCAGCTCTACTTTCTGTGCGCGCACCCGTCGTTGACGCCGTCGTCCGCCGTCGCACTCACGCTGCGCGCTGTCGGCGGGCTGACCACCCGCCAGATTGCGCAGGCCTACCTGGTGCCCGAGGCGACGATGGCTCAGCGCATCAGCCGAGCCAAGCGCACGGTCTCCGGCGTCCGGTTCGAGCAACCCGGCGATGTCGCCACCGTCCTGCGTGTCCTCTATCTGGTCTTCAACGAGGGGTACTCCGGCGACGTCGACCTGGCTGCCGAGGCCATCCGGCTCACCCGGCAGTTGGCGGCCGCGATCGATCACCCCGAGGTCGCAGGGTTGCTCGCACTGATGCTGCTCCATCACGCTCGTCGAGCCGCGCGAACTGCCGCGGACGGCAGCTTAGTTCCGCTCGCCGAGCAGGATCGCAGCCGGTGGGACACCGATTCGATTGCCGAAGGAGTCGTGATCCTCCAGGCAGCTCTCGCTCGCGACCGGCTCGGTGAGTTCCAGGCCCAGGCCGCCATTGCCGCACTCCATGCCGACGCTTTCACAGCAGACGAGACCGACTGGGTGCAGATCGTGGAGTGGTACGACGAACTCGCAGCCCTGACCGACAGCCCGATCGTCCGGCTCAACCGAGCGGTGGCCGTCGGCGAGGCGGACGGACCGCGCGCAGGCTTGGCAGCTCTTGCAGCGCTGGACGATTCACTTCCACGCCATGCCGCAGTCGAGGCCTATCTCCGTGAACGCGACGGAGACCTGGAGACGGCGGCGAGGCTGTATGCCGATGCAGCGCACAAGGCATCCAACCTCGCCGAACGTGACCATCTGATGCTTCAGGCGTCCAGGATCAATGCCCGTCGATCTCGCGCAAGCGCGCCCGAGTCAGAGAACCTGTGACAGGAACGCCTGCAGTCGATCGGTTTCGGGATCGTCGAAAAGCTGTTCCGGAGTTCCGGTTTCGACAACGGCGCCACGATCCATGAAGAGCACCTTGTCGGAAACGGAACGCGCGAAACCCATTTCGTGCGTCACGACGACCATGGTCATGCCGGACTTCGCGAGATCGGCCATCAATGCCAGAACACCCTTGACCAGCTCGGGGTCCAGAGCCGACGTCGCCTCGTCGAAGAACATGACCTCGGGCTTCATCGCCAGGGCGCGGGCAATGGCGACGCGCTGCTGCTGACCTCCCGAAAGGTTGCCGGGCCGCGAGTCGGCCTTCTCCTTGAGCCCCACCAGATCCAGCTGCTCGAGTGCGAGCGCCCGAGCCTGTTCCTTGGACAACCCTTTGAGCTTGTTCGGCCCCAGTGCGATGTTCTCGGCGACAGTCTTGTGCGGGAACAGGTTGAAGTGCTGGAACACCATGCCGATTCGCTGGCGAAGCTCGTCGGGGTTGTCCTTCAGGACGGACTTCCCGTCGAGCAGCACGTCACCCTGCTCGGGCTCGTGCAGACGGTTCAGCACCCGCAGGAGCGTCGATTTGCCCGAACCGGAGGGTCCGATGACGGTGACGGTGTTTCCGGCGTCGACGTGCAGGTTGACGCCGCGAAGCACCTTGTTGGTACCGAAGGACAGATGCAGGTCCTTGCCGGTGAGCGATACGGACTTCAGTTCAGAGCTGGTGGTCATGTCCTCAGCCCCTTTCCACGACGATGGCCTGCTCGAGCGGATCCAACGTGCCTGAGGTGTCGGCGCGTCCAGTCCGGAGTCGGTTGTCGATGTAGTTGACGAGGTGCGTCAGCGGGATGGTCAGAGCAAGGTAGAACAAGCCTGCCGCGACGAGCGGGGACAGGCTGCCGGTCTGGGCGTTGAGATCGCGTCCGACGGCAAAGAGTTCCCGCTGGGTGACGAGCAGACCGAGGAAGTAGATCAGCGACGAGTCCTTGATCAGCGAGATGAACTGGTTCATCAACGCCGGCAGAACGCGTCGTACACCCTGCGGGATGACGACCAGCGACATGGACTTTCGGTAGCTGAAGCCGAGGGCACGGGAGGCTTCGAGCTGCCCGGACTCGACACTCTGGATACCGGATCTGAAGATCTCACCGATGTACGCCGACGCGAGCAGCGACAGCGCCGCGACACCGAGCCAGTACGGATTGCTGCCGGTGATTCCCTTGACGATCGGCCCGACGCCGAGCCCGATGATCAAGATGATGACGACGGCGGGCAGGCCACGGAAAATGTCGGTGTAGACGCGGGCGGGCCAGCGCAGCCAACGGGTTCGCGAGATACCGGCGACAGCGAGCAGCATGCCGAGGATCGTGCCGATGATGCCCGACGCGAGCGCGAGGATCAGGGTGTTGGGCAGACCGGTCTTGAGGAGATCGGGGAATGCCTTCTTGTACAGATCCCAGTCGAAGAACGTGTCCTTGAGCTGTTCGAGCGTCGACTTCGGTTGATACGACGCGGTATCCCCACCGTCGCCGTTGGCTGCGTTTTCTGCTGCGATGGCTGCGAAGTCGGGCAGTTCCGGAGTGGCCGCGGCCTTGGATCCGGGCTTCCAGCCTTCGGGGAGTTGGCGCGGCACCCAGTCGGCGTACAGCTGAGACCAGGTTCCGTCGTCGATGACTGCGTCGAGGCCGGAGTTGAGGGCGTCGATCAGCGGCTGGTTCTCCTTGTTCACCGCCCAGCCGACGAAGTTGTTGACCGAGAAGGTGTTCTGGATGATCGAGGTCGGATCACCGGGAGCGATCGCGCCTTCGGCCTGCTGAGACGGAGCTACCCAAGCGTCGATCTGTCCGGACTTGAGGTTCGCGTACGCCGTGGCGTAGTCGGGGAACTTCACGGGATCGAGCTTGAGCGTGTTCACGACGTAGTCGTCCTGAACGGTTCCCTGCACGACGCCGATGCGCTTGGATGCGTCCAGGTCGCCGAAGCCGGTGATCGCGCTGCCGTTGGGGACCACGAGGGAGAAGTAACCGAAGTCGTAACCGTTGGTGAAGCCGACGGTGTTGCGACGGTCGTCTGTGGTGGTGATGGACGACGAGCCGACGTCGAAGCGTCGACCGGCAACCTGGGCGAGTAGACCGGCGAACTCGGTGCCGACGAACTCGACCTTCAAGCCCAGCTTGTCCGCGACGGCCTTGAGGAGTTCGTTGTCGTAACCGGTGTACTGGTTCTCGGAGTTGACGCAGATGCTCGGGGGCGCGTCACCGAGCGTGCCGACCGTGATGACCCCGGGTTTGATCAGATTCAGCTTCGAGGTGTCGATCTGATTGACCGGTGTGACGGTGGCCGTGGTGTAGCGGTCTTCGGCGCCCGCACCCGCTGCCGCATCCAGGTTTGTGGGCGCCGCGGTTGCGGCTCCCACTCCTGGAGGTGCACACAGGTCTGTGGGGGCTGCCGACGAATCCGAGCCACTCGAGCACGATGACAGAGTCAGCGCCAGGAGGGCAGTGAGGAGCAGTGCCACCACCAGGCGGATCTTCGCTGCGACGGAAGAAAACATGCGAGCAGCGTAAACCTAAGGGTAGCCATTTCTCCGTGTAGAACTGTTGACAGTTTTCGGACAAGCGGCCGTTGCGCTGCGGGCTTGCCTTCAAATCAGCGTGATTTTAAGTATCGCCAGGTCGGGGAAACTCATTCCGAAGTGATCGAGATCAGACGGTCTGGCCGGTATAGCCGGCGCCCAGGGGGTCGCTCCAGGTGGTCCACACGTCCGGCCCGAGTTCGATCTCGGCTGTGGTGAGCAGACACGCGTCGAGTTCTCGGTGCAGTCGAGACGGGTCGATGGCTTGGCCGATGAAGACGAGTTCTTGTCGGCAGTCTCCAACAGGTTCTTCCCACTTGTCGAGGATTCCGTCACGACGGTAGTCGTCGGCCGGCCACTCGTCGCGGGGTAGAAACTTCCACCAACGGCCGACGTATCCGTGGCGAATGAGATGACCGGCCTGAGAAATACTCCCGATCTCGGTGAACCGGCCGGCATTCCAGTAGTAGCCCTTGGCGCGAAGTAACTTTCCGTTGGTCCACTCGCTGCTGAGGAAATCATGCAGCCGTTGGGGGTGGAAGGGTGCGCGCTCGCGGTACACCACCGAACTGATTCCGTACTCTTCGGTTTCGGGGATGTGTTCACCCTGGAGTTCTTGTAGCCATCCGGGGGCCTGCGCCGCTTTCTCGAGCGAGAACAAACCGGTATCGAGAATCGTGTCGAGTGGGATGCGTCCGAGCGTCATCGGCACTATCGAGGCAGTTGCATTCAAAGATCGTAGGACCGCGGTCAGCTCGATCAGATGCTCCCGCGAGACCAGATCGGCCTTGCTCACCAGGATCACATCGGCGAATTCGATCTGATCGACAAGCAGATCCGCGATGTCTCGTTCGTCTTCCGGGGCACCGGCTTCGACGCGGCCCCCAGCCTTGTAGTCGCGCAGAAAACTGTGGCCGTCGACGACGGTGACCATGGTGTCGAGTCGGGCGACGTCGGCGAGGGCGTGGCCGTCGGTATCGATGAATGTGAACGTTTCTGCGACGGGCAGCGGTTCGGAGATGCCCGAAGATTCGATGAGTAGGTAGTCGAATCGGCCATCGGCGGCCAAGGCACTGATCTCGGAGAGAAGATCCTCTCGCAGAGTGCAGCAGATGCAGCCGTTGGTCATCTCGACCAGTTTCTCCTCGGAGCGACTGAGCGAAATCTCACGCTCGACTTCTGCACTGTCGATGTTGATTTCGCTCATGTCGTTGACGATCACCGCAACCCGACGACCCTCCCGATTGCGCAGGATCTCGTTGAGTAGTGTCGTCTTCCCGGCGCCCAGGAAACCTGACAGCACCGTGACCGGAAGTCGTGTGTCGACCATGATTTCCAGTGTCCTTCCGAATGAGTGAATCGATGTGGGGAGACGGCGGTCATGCGAAGCGCTGTGATCGCATGACCGCCGCCCGGAATTGCTGGAAGATCAGGCCGCCGGCTCGAGGTAACCCTCGAAGAGGTCGACCACGACGCTCCCACCATCTGTATCGCTGCCGAACAGTTCCTCCGCAGCGAACGTCACGTGGTACGTGGGTTCTTCACCGGCGTCGTTGCGGCCGTGACCGATTGCGTCGGGGAACGGCCACTTTTCGGTGGTCCGGTGAGCGATGGTCCCCACGCGTCCTCGGCAGTACGCAGGCATTCGAATATGCCCGGGAACGTATTCGTCTCGCACGCGTACTCGCTGACCGACCTCGAAGGTTGTTGTGTCGGCGCGAGCCGGTCGCCCTTCGGATTCGCTGGGGCGTGAGAGTGGGAAGGGGCCTCCCGCAAGGCTTTCGAGCTCGTCCTGCGTCAGGATTCCCTTTTCGACCATCAGTGCTGCGACGCCGATGACGTATCTCTCGTAGTACGGGGTCATCATGTAGTGGCGGGGCTCCATCCGCTCGACGACGTATCGAACTTCGTCGACGCTGAATGCTCCGAGTTCGGCGACACCGGCGAACATCAGGCTGTACGGCAGATGTTCCCACTCGGCGTGGAAGGTGGGGCCGATGTCGGCGTTGACGGTATGCGGGACTTTGCCGAAGCCTTGAACTCCGGCAAGATCGTGTACTCCATCCATGGTGTGCTTCTTTCTTGTCGGGGTGATCAGACGGTGGGGACCTGCGGGACTGCGACGCCGATCAGGCAGTCCTTGGTGACGATCTCTTGAAGCTGTTCCTGGCTCCAGCCTTCGGTGCCTGCGGGACGTTGCGGAAGAACCATGTAGCGAGTTTCGGCGGTGGTGTCGTAGACGCGGATCTCGACGTCCGACGCGATTTCGGTTCCCATCTCGGAGAGAACCTTCCGTGGCTCACGCACCACTCGCGCACGGTATTCGAAACTCTTGTACCAGGTAGGGGGCAGGCCGAGAATGGGCCATGCGGTGCATGAACACAGCGAGCACACGATCACGTTCTTGAGGGTCGGGGTGTCTTCGACTGCCACGATGTATTCGCCCTGGGGGCCCAGATATCCGTACTGGGCAACCGCGGCGGTACCGTCGGTGAGAAGCAACTGCCGGAACTCGGGGTCGGTCCAAGCCCGCGCGACCAATTCCGCTCCGCGCCTTGGACTGAAGTCCTCCTCGAAGGTCTTCTTCCATCCCTCGACGTAACCGTCGGGTACCAATCCCTTACCGTCGAGTGCGCGGAACAGGGCCCACGCGCGATCGGAGACCGGCGCCTGGGCCGGTGCGGCGTTCTCCGTTGTGTGGTCGATCGTTACTGACATCTGGTTCACCTTTTCTATGCGGGCTGATCATGTGTGAATCGGTGGAATTTTTTGTGCAAGTGCGGATACAGAACTAGGTGAGGCTGAGTTGTGGTGCAGAGCCAGAGATGTGGTCGGCAGGCGCCGGAAACGCGCCGCGAAGCTTTTCGAATGCGCGCCCGACCCGGAGGACCGTCGCATCGTCGAAGGTCTTGCCGGTGATCATCATTCCGACCGGAAGCCCGTTCACCAGGCCGGCGGGAACGGACAGGGACGGGTGTCCGGTCACGTCGAATGGTGCTGTGTTGGCGATCATCCCGAGAGCCTTCGTGATGAAGGTTGCGCGATCCACGTCGTTCGCCGGCAATTCGGATGCGACGTAGGGCAGTGTGGGCATCACCAGGACGTCGAACTGTCTCAAGGCAGTGTCGTAGGCGGCGCGGGCGAGCGGTACCAGGTTGCGAGCTTTGCCGTAGCTCGCGCCGCCGAGGGTGGTGATGCCGTGGTGGCCGGTCAGCGCCACTAGTTTGACGGTTTCGGACAGAGCGTCGGCGTGCTGAATGCGTCGAGAAGCAAAGTGTGCCATCAGTTCCGGATCGTACAAACCTTCGGCGTTCATGCCGTATCCGTTGCCGTCCAACATCTGGTAGGCACCACCATCCGTGGCGATCACGTTCCAGATATGGAAAGCATGCAGGTGCCACGGGATGCTTACTTCCTCTACCGTGCAGCCGATTTCGCTCAAACTGTGTGCCGCTGCGCGGACTGCGTCGTCGACCTCGGGTTGTGAGACCGCGTGCCCGAAACCTTCTCGAACGATTCCGATTCGCAGGCCGTCCACGTCGGAGTCGAGGGTGGACAAATAGTCACCTGCTTCGACACTGTCCGGCTGACGTGGGTCGTTGCCGTCGCGGCCGGCGATGACCGAAAGCATCAGTGCGGCATCGTGGACCGTGCGTGTGATGGGGCCGAGGTGGTCGATTGTTCGCTCGATGGGAAATGCCCCGGTATACGGGACGAGCCCGAACGTCGGCTTGTGTCCGACGACGCCGCAGAATGCCGCCGGGATCCGGATCGATCCGCCCTGATCCCCACCGATGGCAAAATCGACGTCACCGTTTGCGACGAGAGCCGCACTGCCACCGGATGATCCCCCTGCTTCGCGCTGCGAGTCCCATGGGTTGTGAACCGGCCCGCTTGCCGGCGTGAAGCTCGAGCCGGAGAAACACAGGTCCTCACACACGGCTTTGCCTGCGACGGTCGCCCCGGCCGCCAGTAGCCGACTGACGACAGTTGCATCGCGAGACGGGGTGAACCCTTCTACTGTCCGAGACCCGTTCATCATCGGAACTCCGGCCACGGTCACGTTGTCCTTGATCGCCACCCTTCGGCCGGTCAGGACGCCGTCCGACGTCGGCGGGATGCTTGTGGTCACATACCAAGCGCTCAAAGGATTTTCGCTCGCAGTTGGCACCTTGTGCTCGCGTGACGTGGTCGGCGGGGTTGCCTCGTCGGCGTACAACTGGTCGACGACGTCGTAGGAGCCCAGTGCTCCGTCGATCAGTGCCGGCCACTCGAGCCGGGCTGATTGGTCGAGAGTGATGCCGTAATGGCTTGCGGCGGTGTCTATTGCATTGTCGTCAGGTCGGATTGTCGCCATGAGAAGTGTGCTCCTGATGTGATCGGCTTCACTTGTCTTTCAGACTAGGGCCGGATCCATAATTGCGTCAATAGGTATCGACATATTGACTCGTTAAGTTCGGGTTACGCGCGCTCAGAGAGAGCGGGGGTACAGGCGCCCACGGAGTGATTCAGCGAGCAAAATCGGTCGATGCAGTGGAACACCGGTGTTCGTAGAGCTTTTCGACGTCGTGACAAGCTGCCGAAGTACTGTTTCCGGATCGCCTGCCGACGTTCCTTCGGCTGCGCGTGCGTAAGCGATGATCGCTTCGTACGTTGTCTCCGACAGGGAACTGAGCGGAGGCAGGAGTTCGTTCGAGCTCGCGCTGTATCGCTTTTCGAGGTCGTGATCGCCGGCTGCGGATTGAAAGTAGCCGAATGCCGCCCAGACTCCGTCAGCATCGGAATTGCCGATGAGCTGCTGAGTGGCCTCGTCGAGGACCAATGCAAACGTCCGCGTGGTGGCCCGCAGTCCGTGCTGGGCGCATTGTCGTTCGAAGAAGACCTCGTCATGGCCGACCAGGGTGGAAAGAATCAGTTCGGCCCCGGAGTCGGCTATCGACTCGATGATGCGTGAGAAGTCGGTTGTCCCCAACGGTACGTAGATTTCGCCGGCCACCGAACCTGTGGATTCGGCGATCACACGCCGGGCCGCCCAATGTGCTCCGAACGACCACGAATACTGCTGGCCGACCAGGAACCAAGTGCGAGAACCGGTCTCGGACATCATTGCGGGTATACCCGCTCGCGTCTGGTCGAGTGGTCGCTCACCCAATCGAAGGACTCCCGGACGCGATCGACCTCCCTCGTTGAGAACTGTGTGCACCAACAGCACACCGGTGTTCAGCAAGGCAGATGCAGCGGCATTGAAGGTCGACGATGTCACGCACGCGAAAACGGCGCGACATCCGCTTTTCACCAATCGCAGTGCGGTCGCCGCTCCGGCCGCCGAGTCGGAAGCGTCATCGCCTATTATCAAGTCGACGAGAACGCCGCCGACGCCGCCGTCGGCATTGATTTCTTCCACGGCCAGGGCTGCGAGTTGTTCTGTTGCCTGGGCGAATACAGCTGCCGGGCCGGATTTGCTGACCAGCAGCCCGATCCGATGTCGGTCGGAACGCGGAGGTTCGGGTGGAGCGAATCCGCGCTTGTTGGCAAGCCAGGAAATGCCGTCCTGATCGAGGCTGGACTCGAGAACGATCCTGGTCCCGGTGCCGTCGGGAAAGAACCGGATCGTCAGGCGGCCGCGCCACGGTTGGTGGTGCACGATTACGACCGATCGGCCCCGCTTCACGCCGGCGACGTATCCCAACAGCGTGATCGGCATTCCGGCTAGATCTGCGCGTGCGCCGTCGCCGACTGGAAGGGAGATGGCGGCAGCGGCCCCGACCGTCAGTTGCTCACATTCGAGTTCGAGCAGTTGCCCCGTTTCGAGGCGCTCGAAGGCTGACCCTGGTGGGTCGGTCGTCACGATCTGTGCCGTTACGGAGAGACCTGGCACGTTCTACTTCCTGCCTGAAATAGGTGCTGGGGCTCAATAGGGCCTCACGCCCGGCGACGCACCGAAGCCGCGTCGGAATCCTCAGTCGCCGTGGTCGGCAACTCGGAGGCGTTCGAACCTGTTTCCAGCGCTCGCCCGAGGACGTCGCGCAGGAACTGGAGTGCATCGTTGGCGGGCCCCGACGGATCTATCGAGAACAGGCGATGACGTCCTTGACGCCGTTCGACGATCACTCCGGACAACCGCAGCGCCTTGAGATGTGTGGATACCGTGGTGCGACCGACCGTCGAAATTTGATCGCTGATGAAGCCCGCGTTGCACTCGCCGTGGGTAGCCAGCGTGTCGAGAATCTGTCGACGCACTTGGTCGGCCAGCACAGCAAACGCCAACTCTTCGTTTCGTTGAGTAGTCACTGTCTGCTGTCCGCGCTTCCTCGATGGCCTCCACTGAGATATGTCGACACTCGTCAACATATCTCGAGTTGCCTCCGAGGGAAAGAACGTGGCCGAAGATTTCCGGCGACTTCGGTCAGTGCTCGGTGGTGGTCACCGCGTCGCGCAGCATTCCGGTCGCGGGATGACAATTGACGTACTCGTACAGCTGATCGGCGCCATCGAATACCGAGACCTCATGGTAGAGGCGTAATTTCGACAGGCCCTCGGCCACCCGGAAGAACGTCGTGAAGATCCGTAGATGGGTCGGGTGGGATTCCGACCACCGTTCGAGTTGGTCGAGGGAGGCCCAGTGGCCGATGTTGTAGCTCAGGTCGAGGAAGTTTCCGTCGATGTCGATGTTGCGTACGAATCGGTTGCTGTAGCACCCGACGGCCGGGCCGTTGTCGCGGAGGAAGTCCATGCCCGATTGAAGAGTGGGCAGGATTTCGTCCAGGTAGAGGCTGCGCTCGTCTGCTTCCGCGTCGGCCCAGTCCTGCCCGGACCTGATCAGTGCGATGTTGTCGTGTCCCCGCACTACTACGCGTCCACCTGCGGCGGGGTCACCGGCGACGACCCGCAGTTCGCCCGAGGCCTGCATCCAGTCGGTCTGGGAGATCGGAAACCGCTCGCGCATCGAACCCCAGTAGCCGTGCTCGTTGATTTCGCCGCTGACACCGCCCATGACAGCTCCCACCCCGGGGAGGTCGTCTTGGAACGCGTAGAGCGTTTCGAATTGTTCGGCTCTCGGTGCCACGATCTCGCGGAAGAACCCCAATCCGTCCGACAGGCGGTCTTCGGACTCCCACCAGGAGGCCACTGGAGGTGATGTGCTCCAACGATGTTGGGAAGAAACATCTTTCCAGTAACCGACCACGATCAGGTTCTCGTAGCCCTGGCTGTCGATGTGATGGGTGAGATCGTGGTGTGCCGGTCCGTCCGGCAAGTCGAAGCCGGCGACGATATCCCGCATCGCCTGCAGTGCTGCCGGGCGCTGATCCTCGCTGCGGAACTGCACGCCGAGATAGCCCATCACGACCTGGTGCAATGTGTCGTCTGCGCGCCCGACCCACATGGGAAACGGTGGCGTATAGGTATCCGGAACCCGCCTGGTCAGAGTGCGCGGGCATTGAAGGTGTTCGCCGATTGCAGATTCCATGAGTGCTCCCTGTGATGTAGGTGGTCGAATCGGGTGCCTGGCACTTGGCAACGCCGTGCCGAAAATCTACGCCCGCTCAGCCGAGCAAACTTGGCCGTCAGCGCCCGATGCTTGGCCTACCGTGCCAAGAATTGTGGATACGCTTCGGCGACAGAGAATTTTGAAAACCATGTTCAATGGGTAAGTGTCCGAAGATGTTACAGATCAGCGGGTAGTACTTGTGGGGGCCGCTGCTTGCGACCGGTATCGCCGCGGGCTGATCCCGAATTCCGCCTTGAAGGCTCGACTGAAGGCGGCCAGGTCGGTGAATCCCCAGCGGTGAGAAATCTGGGTCAGCGACCGCTCTACTCCGTTTCGTTGCACGATCTCACGACGGCAACCGTCGAGTCGACGGCTGCGAATCGACCGTGACACCGTCGTGCCGTGTTCGGCGAAGGCTCGGTGCAACTGGCGAATGGAGACTTTGACCGATCCCGCGATGTCCACCGGAGACAGGGCCGGGTCTGCGATGCGGGCGTCTATGACCGACAGGGCGGATTCGTAGAGGCTGGTTCGCCGCGAGGTGATCGGTCGCGCAGTTGTGTGAAGAACGGACTTGACCAGGTTGCCGATCTCGTTGACGACTTCCTCTTCGTCTCCGCTTGCGTCGGACGTCATGCGGACGGAGGCAAGATCGTGAAGAAAGCGACCAAGCAGGCCACTCAGGCCCGCATGTCCGTCGAAGGCAATGGCGGTCAGGCTCGTGACCTCCGCGTCGCTGAGCGACAGGTACGACCGTGGCCAGGTGAACACCTCGAGTCCCCAGATGCCGTCGTGTGCGTGTCCCTCGATCTGCCAATCGAAGGGGCGCGTGGTGTCGTACAGGACGTAGTCGCCACGTCGCAGGACGCATTCGCGGTCGTCTTGGCGCACTACCGCGCTACCGCGGCGGATCATCCCGATCTGCAGATAGTCCGCGCCGTCGCTTTTGATGAGGCTGTTGCTACGGACTATTCGTTGTTCCATCGATTGAACTGCGGATACCCGAACGTGTGCGAGTTGGGCCGAGTGGACGGCCCCGCTGAATCGATCGCCGTCTTCGATATCGGACACGTCGAGCGCGACAAAATGCTCGCGCAACAAATCTGCCCAGTCGCCCGTGAGAGTCGTGCGTGTGGGCAGGGAGAAGCCGGATCGCGCGAGCATTGCAGGGCGCCTCCTCGCAGAAAAGCCGAAGTTCTCGGGTGCTCGATGTTCAGAGAGTAATCCCGCACATCAGACATGTCGATAGAAGTCGACATGTCATCGCGTCGGGAAGAAATTGTTTGCCATACAAACAACACCGAGTTATTGTTTGTCGTACAAACAAGTAGGAGTTCGTGATGGTCACCGAGGCAGTTCCCGCAGCGCGCGCGACGCGTGAGTCGGGCAAGCAGACGCGCATGGCGCTGTTCAACGCCGCAACCGAGCTGTTCCTCGAGAACGGCGACAGCGTCTCCATCGCGCAGATCTGCACGGCCGCCGGCGCCCATCCCAACCAGGTGACCTACTACTACGGCTCCAAAGAAAAGCTGTTCGTCGAGGTGGCATGCGCGGCCGTTCTGCGCGCAGGCAAGCGCGCCGAGGTCGATGCCGCCGACGCCGACACGGTCGGCGATTACACCGAGAAGCTGGTCGGATCCCTCCTGGGCTCGGGCGCTCCCAGCGTCGAACTCTTCGTGGAAGCGATGATGATGACGGGTCGTCGTGGTGAACTTCGCGACCTGATCTCCGAAACGCTTCGCACTCTGCACTCCTCGGGCGAAACCGCCCTCCTCCGTACCTTGATCCGCACCGGCTGGCAGCTGCGCGCGGGCATCGACGTCGAGTCCAAGGCCTTCTGGTCTGCGATCTTCGGCCTCGTCATCCAGAAGACTGCCACCGGCGAAAGCTTCGGCTACTCCCTCGAGGAGGCGGTTGCCGTCATCTTCGCCACCCTCCAGATACCCGACGCCGTACTCAACAGCTCGATGGAATGAACTCTCTTCGAGCGTGATTCTCCGACAAGGACTTCGATGAATATCGTTCGCGTATTCGACAGCAACGTCACCAAGACCCCGGACAAACCCTTCCTGATCGCAGGCGGTCACGATCACACGTACTCCCAGGTTCAGGATGGAAGTCGCCGTGCCGCGGGCTATTTGCAGACGCTGGGCGTGCAGCCGGGTGACCGCGTCGCGCTGATGTGTTACAACACTCCGGGATTCGTGTACGCGATGCTCGGTGCCTGGCGCTTGGGCGCCGTCGTGGTCCCCATCAATCACAAGATGCAGACGCCCGAAGTTGCCTACGTGCTGGAGCACGCGAAGGTGTCGGTGTGCGTCTTCGACGGCGAGTTGTCGCCGGTTGTCGGTCGATTGGAGACGACAGCCAAACTGATCAGCACAGACTCTGTCGCAGACGGTTTCGACTTCTTCGACGACGCCATCACCCGCCAGGAGGGTGTTGACGGTATCGACATCGACGAGAACGATCCGGCTGAAATCCTCTACACCTCGGGGACTACCGGCTCGCCCAAGGGCTGCGTCCACAGCCACCGCAACGTCGTCGGTGTTGCCGTCACCGCGGCCCTCGCCGTGTCGACGACTCGGGACGAGCGACTGCTCATGGCCGTCCCGATCTGGCACGCTTCCCCGCTCAACAACTGGTTCATGTCCACGCTCTACATGGGCGGAACCGTCGTGCTGCTGCGCGAGTACCACCCCGTCAAATTCCTGGAAACTGTTCAGGAACAACGTATTACCCTTTGCTTCGGCCCGCCGGTCATCTACACCACTGCACTCAACCTCGTGCCGAACTTTGCCGACTACAACCTCGGAAGCGTTCGTGCATGGTTGTACGGCGGCGGGCCGATCGGTGCGGATGTCGCGCGGCGGCTGGTGGAGTCGTACGGCACCACCGAATTCCGGCAGGTCTACGGCATGACCGAGACCGGGCCCGTGGGCACTGTTCTGTACCCCGAAGAGCAGTTGAGCAAGGCGGGCTCGATCGGCCGCGTCGCGCTGGCCGGCGTCGACCTGCGCCTGGTTGCCGATAACGGTGCCGACGCGGAGCCCGATCAGATCGGTGAGATCTGGCTGCGCGCCGACACCGTCATGCAGGGGTACCTCGACGACCCCGCTGCCACGAAGGCTGCTTTTGCCGACGGAGGTTGGTATCGCACCGGCGATCTGGCGCGCAAGGATGTGGACGGCTACCTCTTCATCGTCGACCGTGCGAAGGACATGATCATCACGGGCGGTGAGAACGTCTATTCCAAGGAGGTCGAGGACGTGATCTCCGGCCACCCGGACGTCGTCGACGTCGCCGTTGTCGGAAAACCCAACGAAGAATGGGGCGAGACCGTCGTCGCGCACGTCGTCTGGCGTGAACCGGATGTCATCAGCGCCGACGACATCAAGGACTACCTCTCGGACAAGTTGGCGCGCTACAAGATTCCGCGTGAAGTGGTGTTCGCGACGATTCTTCCGCGTACACCGACCGGCAAGATCCAGAAGCACCTCATCCGCGCAGCGAGCTGAAAGGCCTGTCATGACCGATATTTCCGAGAAGACCGTCACCCACCCGGCTCCGCATCGCACCCATGCAGTGCTCAACCAGTCGGTACCGCGCACGGACGTCAACGAGTTCCTGCTCGATACGGTCCTGGCCGAAGGCGTCGCGCGCCACGACGCCGATTGGGCCACCAGTGAACTCACCGATATCGGTGAACTGGTCGGCAGTGCCGGGTTCCAGCACGACGCCGAGCTGGCCAACACCGTGATCCCCGAATTGAAGACCTTCGATCGCTGGGGAAACCGCATCGACGAGGTCGAATACCATCCGTCGTATCACCGGATCATCTCTGCTGCCGTTGCGCACGGTGCCCATACGTCTGCGTGGGCTGACCCGAAGCCGGGTGCCAACGTGGCACGGGCCGCGGCATTCATGCTTTTCTCCCAGGTCGAACCGGGCCACGCGTGCCCCATTTCCATGACGCACGCCGTGATCCCCTCGCTCGAGCTGCAACCGGACGTGGCCGCCATCTGGACGCCGCGAGCCCTATCGCGGAGCTACACCCCCGAATTAGACGCTCCCGGAAAGGCATCCGCGATCTTCGGAATGTCGATGACGGAGAAGCAGGGCGGCTCCGACGTGCGAGCCAACACGACCATCGCCAAGCCGGCCGGACGTGGCGGCCCGGGTGCGGACTACCTGCTCACCGGACACAAGTGGTTCTGCTCCGCGCCGATGTCCGACGCCTTCCTGGTCCTCGCTCAGGCCGAAGGTGCTGCCGGCGAGGGACTTTCCTGCTTCCTTCTCCCCCGCATTCTGCCGGACGGAACACGCAACGTCTTCCGTATCCAGCGTCTGAAGAACAAGCTGGGCAACAAGTCCAACGCGTCGTCCGAGATCGAACTCGACGGCACCGTCGGCACCATGATCGGTGAACCGGGACGCGGTGTGCGGACCATCATCGAAATGGTGTCCCAGACGCGACTCGACTGCATCCTTGGCAGCACGGCAGGTATGCGTCAGTCGCTGGCCGAAGCGGTGTGGCATGCACGGCACCGCAGCGCTTTTGGTGCCGTCCTGGCAGATCAGCCGGCCATGACGTCGGTGCTTGCCGACCTGGCTCTCGAATCCGAGGCCGCGACCATCACCGCTCTGCGATTGGCCCGTGCGCAGGACGAGGACGCGGACGAGCAGGAGAAGGCTTTCCGCCGACTCGCGACAGCTGTTGCGAAGTACTGGATCTGCAAGCGCGGTCCGCACCACTCCTACGAAGCGCTCGAATGCCTGGGCGGCAACGGCTACACGGAGGACTTCCCGCTCGCCCGTCGTTACCGTGAGCAGCCCGTCATGGCCGTGTGGGAGGGGTCGGGCAACGTCATCGCACTCGATGTCCTGCGCGCCATGACCCGTGAACCCGATTCCGTTGCCGCCTTCGACCACGAGGTCAACCTCGCTCGCGGCAACAACCCGGTCCTCGATCAGCACCTCGATCGGGTACGACGCCAACTCGGTGAGCTCGCCACGATGGCACCCGCCGACGCGCAGTTCCGCGCTCGGACCGTCGTCGAGGCTATGGCGTTGGCACTGCAGGCTTCGCTCATGGTGCGCCACTCCCCGGCCGCCTCGTCCGATGCGTTCATTGCCGCTCGCCTCGGCGCCGACCGTGGTCACGAGTACGGAACTCTGCCTGTGGGAACAGATTTCGCCGGAATTCTCGCGAGAGCCTAAGGCTGCTCCCTCAGTACCCTCGTGACGGTGTGTACTGCCGGCGTCGGATTGTTCGGTCGCCATGCCATAGCGATTTTCAGTGTGGGCGTGGCTCCGGCGATCGGCAGGTACACGACCCCCTCCATGGACAGATGCGCCGTCGACTCCACGACGACGGCGATCCCGACCCCCGCTCCGACCATGGCCAACAGGCTGTACGGATCGGGGGCCTCGTGCGCGACGGTGGGTGTGAAACCTGCTGTGGCGCAGACGGACAATGTTGCATCGCGCACCACCGAGCCGTGCTCGGCGGGATATATCACGAATCGTTCGGTTGCGAGGTCTTCCGGTGACACCGAGTCATGGGTACTGAGGTGATGCCTGGCCGGAACCGCGACCATCAAGGTTTCCTCGCGCACCGTGTGAGTCTCGAATCCGCGCGGAATGGGCAGGCCGACGATGCCCATGTCGAGGGTTCCGCGTCGGAGAGCGTCGAGCACTTCACCCGAGTACATCTGCGGCCGTAGGTCCAGTTCGATTCCCGGATGGGAGTCGGCCAGTGACCGTGTCAGGGCCGACAGGACGGTGTAGCCGCCTGTTCCGCCGAAACCCACTGTGACACGGCCCGTCTCGCCGGTCGACGCGGCCGATGCGATATCTCGTACGACGGCGATCTGCGCTTCGATGATCCGAGCTGGCGTGACCAAGGCTTCGCCTGCGGCGGTCAATTGCACTGATCTGGTGGTCCGGATGAACAGGTCGGTGCCGAGTTCGCGCTCGAGCGCGCGAATGGTCTGGCTGAGCGGGGACTGCCCGATGTGGAGTCGCTCGGCAGCGCGGCCGAAATGAAGTTCGTCGGCGACTGCGAGAAACGCGCGAAGTTGACGAAGTTCCACGTCTCTACTCCCGTCATTCATTATGTGGTTTGCCCACATAAATGAGTCGAACTAAGTCTTGGACTCTACATGGATTTCGGACGATAGTGATTCACGCCTCACATTGCATCCCTTGGTGATGCCCGACGCGAGAATCAGGGAGAACCGTGGATCAACACCCAGGTCACGACACCAATCCGCCCGAATGCAGCACCAAACAAGCGCGGAAGGCCGGCATTACGGCGTTTGTCGGAACGACCATCGAATGGTTCGACTTCTACATCTACGGAACCGCATCCGCTCTGGTGCTCGGCCCGCTGTTCTTCCCGGACGCGTCGCCGGCGGTGGGAACACTCGCAGCCTTCGCAACTTTTGCCGTGGGATTCGTTGCTCGCCCGGTCGGCGGAGTGGTCTTCGGTCATTTCGGAGACAAGTTCGGCCGCAAGAACGCCGTGATCATCACCCTCGCGCTGATGGGGTTGGGAACTGTCGGGGTCGGCCTCCTCCCTACGTACGCCCAGATCGGGATCTGGGCACCGATATTGCTTGTTGCACTTCGCGTTCTCCAGGGCATTGCCATGGGCGGCGAATGGGGTGGTGCCGTACTGATCGCCACCGAGTTCGCTCCCCCGAAGAAGAAGGTGCTCTACGGCGCGTTTGCGCAGCAGGGTTCACCGGTCGGCAATCTGCTCGCGACGCTGGCTTTCCTAGGCCTGACCCTGATGTCGGATTCGGTGTTCGAGTCGTGGGGTTGGCGCCTGCCGTTCCTCGGATCCGCAGCGTTGGTCATCGTCGCCCTCTACATCAGACTGCATATCTCCGAGACGCCCGAGATGAAGAAGGCCGTTGCGGCACAGGAACGTACACGGATGCCGCTGGTCGAGGTTCTTCGTTCGCATCCCGTCGAACTTGCTCTCGGTGTCGGTGCCGTGGTTGCCGGCGTCGCCATCACGTACGTCAAGACAACCTTTGCGCTCTCTTGGGCGACAACGGATCTCGGATTCGAGCGCAGCGACTTCCTCCTCGTGATCACCGTGGCACTGATAGCCCAGACACTCGTACAGCCTTTCGGCGCCGTGCTGGCCACGCGAATCGATCCGTCGAAAGCTGTCCGTTGGATGCTGCTACCGGAACTCGTGCTCCTACCGCTGATGTTCCTGCTGGTTCAGACCGGCTCTGTTCCCTTGGCGATTCTGGGTATGATCCTCGCGACGGCACCTCACGCAATGTATTACGCCGCGCTGGCCGGCATTCTGGCGCAGGTATTCCCCACCAACGTTCGGTATACGGGCATCTCCCTGTCGTACCAACTGTCGACGGCCGTATTCGCCGGAACGGCCCCGATGGTCAGCCAGTATCTGCTGACGCGAACCAACTCGATCTGGCCGGTCGTGGCTCTCGGGCTCGTCTATGTCGTTCTCTCCCTTGTCTGTATGACGGCTTTGCTGCGCAGAAGTGCGCTGCACGCGCAAGGGCCGGAGTCGACGAGTTCCTCGAACATGACCGATGCTTCCACCCTGAAAGGCGTTGACCACTGATGAACTTTGCACACACCGACCCTGCTCTGAAAGCGATTGTGGACAGATGGACCGTCGGGGCGGACCGGGAGACGTTGAACGGCTTGCTCGACCGACTGGGCCGAGATGCCGCCGGCCGGTTGTCCGAGCTTGCCGACATCGCAGACAAGAACCCGCCGGTGCTGCAGCAATTCGACAGGGCCGGTGATCGCGTCGACCGGATTTCTTATCACCCGGCCTACCTGGAACTGTGCCGGGCGGCGTACAACGAGTACGGCCTGTCCGCCATGTCGCACCGAAAAGGCTTGCACGGATGGGACTCCGTGCATCCGCCACTCGCGAAGTACCTCGCGTCGTACATCTTCGTGCAGGCAGAGTTCGGGCTGGCCTGCCCGGTATCGATGACAGATGCTGCTGCGCGGACCCTGCGTATGTTCGGTGATCCGGCCGTGTTCTCGCCCTGGATCGATGCGTTGACGTCGACGGACCCCGAGCAGGCGAAGACGGGTGCGATGTTCATGACCGAGATTCAGGCAGGCACCGACATCGCCTGCACCGAAACACGCGCCGAGCGCGACGGTGACGGATGGGTTCTGACGGGCAAGAAGTGGTTCGCCTCCAACCCGGATGCCGATGTGATCATCACCCTCGCAAGATTCCCGGGCGGACAGGATGGTTCGACGCGTGGAGTCGGAATGTTCATGGTGCCCAAGACCTTGGGATCCGGCGAGCGCAACAACCTCACGATCGATCGTCTCAAGGACAAGCTGGGTACGCGTTCCATGCCGAGCGGCGAGGTGACGCTGAACCGCGCGCACGCTCTCCAGGTCGGTGAACTCGATCGAGGGTTCCGCCAGATGGCGGAGATGGTCAACACGTCTCGCCTCTCCAATGCGATGCGTTCGAGCGCTCTCATGCGCCGAGCAGTTCGTGAAGCCGTCGAACATTCGAAGAGCCGAGTTGTGTTCGGTAAGAGGCTCTTCGACCAGCCGCTGATGCGTGCGACACTTCTTCCCCTTGCGCTCGATGCCGAGGCTTCGCTGGCTCTCGTCGCCTACAGCGCACAGTGTCTTCAGGCTGCAGACGGAGGGGACGAACAGGCGCGCGCGCTGATCAGGGTACTGACGCCGATCGCCAAACACTTTGTCTGCAAACGCGCGCGGGTGGTCACCGGCGAGGCAATGGAGGTCCGCGGAGGAAACGGGTACATCGAGGAATGGGTGAACGCGCGACTCGTGAGAGACGCCCACCTCGGCTCGATCTGGGAGGGCTCGAGTAATGTCATTGCGCTGGACGTACTTCGGTGCCTGCGCAAGTTCGGCTCGCACCGCACGGTTGCGGCAGCGATGACGGACATCCTGTCCACTGTCGGACCTGACTGTGACGCCGGCGCCGGAGTTCTGTTGCAGCGCTGGGAGGAACTGGTCGAGGAGGGAGATCGTCTGATCGCCGGATCTGACGATGCCGCCCAGGCCGCCAGTGCAAAATATGCCGACGAGTTGGCTCGTACTGTCATGGCGACCCTGCTCTTCGATCTTGCGGATCACGGCATCCGAGAAGGTTGCGGGTACCGGTCGCTGTTGGTGGCGAACTCCTACCTGGCCGGTCTTGCCGGGAAGGTGCCGTCGTCTGCGCTCGGCAATCTCGACGTGATTACCGAGGGCGGCGACGTGGAGTTGGATGACGCACGCGAGGTCGTCGCCGAGTTCCTCTCTGTGGCAGGAGTTCACCGGTGAATTCTCCCCAAGGACCCGCACCTCTCGCCGGTGTCCGCGTTCTCGATCTGTCGAAGATCCTTGCCGGACCGTACGCAACTATGTCGCTTGCCGATCTCGGAGCGGACGTCACCAAAATCGAGCACCCCGAGGGTGGCGACCCCACACGTTCGTGGGGGCCTCCCTTCGTCGGGGTCGATGCCGCCTACTATCTCGCGATCAACCGCGGCAAGAAGTCGGTGACGATCGACCTCAAGTCTGCCGAAGGACAGGAGATCATCCACCGCATGCTCGAAGAGACTGACGTGGTCGTGGAAAACTTCAAGCCCGGCAGCGGATTACAGAAGATTTTCGACTACCAGGCACTGTCCGAGCGATACCCACATCTGATCACCCTGCACATCTCTGCCTTCGGGGAAGAGGGGCCGTTGCGCGACGAACCGGGGTACGACATGATCGCGCAAGCCGCGGGTGGGCTCATGTCGCTCACCGGTGAACCGGGTGGCGCTCCGATGAAGTCCGGATTTGCGTTGGGGGACTTGGGTGCAGCGCTTTTCGGTCTGGTCGGTGTCCTGGCTGCATTGGTCGAGCGGGGTCGGACCGGGCGCGGACAGTACGTGACCACGTCGCTGTACGAGTGCCAACTCGCCATGCACGTGAACTGGGCGACCAGCTACTTCGCCACCGGTGAGCGCCCGACTGCGTTGGGCTCCGGTCATCCGAATCTTGCTCCCTACCAAGCATTTCCTGCCAGCGACGGGTACTTCGTCATCGCCGTCGGCAACGACTCGATGTGGGCGTCGCTGTGCGAGGCGATCGGTCGAGGCGAACTGGCGACCGATCCTCGTTTTGTCCACAACCGCGAGCGGGTGGAGAACCGCGAGAGTCTGGAACGAGAACTCACCAGCGCTTTCGCGTCCGGAACCGTCGAATACTGGTGCGCTCTGCTCGCCGAGCGCGCCGTACCGGTCTCACCGATCCGGCATCTCGACGAGATCTACTCCGATCCCCACACCGCCGCACTCGGCATGGTCGGAACCGTCGACCATCCGACGCTCGGATCGTTGAAGCAAGTAGCCTTTCCGGTCAACTTCTCCGGACAGAGGCCACGTCTGACGTCGGCGCCGCCCGTTCTCGGCGCCGACACCGACGAAGTCCTCGGTACCGCTCAGGCCAGCCCGCTCAATGCAGGTGCCGTGTTGTCGTCGCGCCAGCCGATGGCCTCGACAAGCGTCGTCAGGTCGTAGTCAGGTCCGCTGACGCCGACGGTGAAGAGTGAGACGCCGTCGGCGACCAGGTCGGCAGCATTCTCGAGCCCAGGCCACGGCACCGAGTGCTCCACTTCCATCGGGTTCCGGCCCACGTCGGCGCAATGGTCGGAGAGGATGTCCGACTTGCGCAGGTGTGTCTCACGGTCGCCGAAGCTGTGCCAGACGTCGGCGTACTCGGCGACCAGGCGCAGGGTCTTCTTCTCACCACCACCGCCGATGAGGACCGGGATGTTGCGCGTCGGCGGCGGGTTGCCCTTCGCCAGGCGGCCCGTGATGCGGGGGAGATATTCGCCCAGCAGTTTCAGCCGTGAACCAGGAGTGCCGAAGTCGTAGCCGAACTGGTCGTAGTCCTTCTCGAACCAGCCGGCGCCGATGCCGAGGATCAGCCGTCCACCGCTGATGTGGTCGACGGTTCGCGCCATGTCGGCCAGCAGATCAGGATTGCGGTAGCCACCGCCGGTGACCAGGGCGCCGATTTCGACACGTTCGGTCTGCTCGGCCCAGGCGCCGAGCATGGTCCAGCATTCGAAGTGGGCTCCGTCGGGATCGCCGGTCAACGGGTAGAAGTGGTCCCAGTTGAAGACGATGTCCACTCCAGCGTCCTCGGACCGCAAGACGGCGTCGCGTATCAACCCGTAGTCGGGTGCGTGCTGGGGTTGGAGTTGAACACCGATGCGTACCGGACGAGTCATGCCACGCTCCTGACGAGAGGAATGGTTGTCTTCTCCCATCATGGCCGGGTGTGCGCGGTACCGCTACCGCCGCAGGGTCAGCGGAGCGATCACGCGCCGACAGCTTCGTGTACTCCCAACTCTTCGAGGAGTCGAGTCCGCAGCGCGGCGTATCCCGGCTGCGAGGGACTGCGCGGCTTCACGAACGACACGGTCTCGAGAGTGCTGACCCGGCCGTCCCGCAGCACCGCAATACGATCGGCCAACAGGATTGCCTCGTCGATGTCGTGAGTCACCAGAAGGACCGCGGGGCGATGTTTGCGGCACAGCTCCGCAACCAATGCCTGCATGCGGAGACGCGTGAGCGCATCGAGTGCAGCAAAGGGTTCGTCCAGCAGAAGAAGCCGCGGGTTACGTACCAGTGCTCGTGCCAGGGCCACGCGCTGGGCTTCACCACCGGACAGGGTCGTGGGCCAAGCGCGTTCACGCCCGGCGAGCGACACTTCTGCCAGCGCGGCCGCAGCCGCTTCACGGTTCTTCCGGGTGGAGCGTTGTCCGAGTATGACGTTGTCCTGGACTCGCTTCGACGCAATCAAACGAGGCTCTTGGAAGACGACGGTCCGGGCTTCCGGTGCACGGACCTCACCGGCATCGAAATCCTCCAGTCCGGCAAGGATCCGCAGAAAGGTCGTCTTGCCGCTACCACTGGCTCCGAGAAGTGCCACGAACTCCCCCGGTCTCACGTCGAGTGAGAAACCGTCCAGAATTGTCCGATCCCCGAAAGTCTTCACGACGTCGACAGCATGGACACCCGAATCCGTATGTCGGACGGTCATGCGCTATTCCCCCATTGCTTGTAGGGCATCAGGATTCGCTCGATACCCCGAACGAGGAGGTCGACCGACAACCCCCAGATTGCGTAGATGATGACGACGACCACGAGGACGTCGGTCTGGAAATATTGCTGCGCAGAAGTCATGAGAAATCCCAGACCCTTTGGTGCATTACTCAATTCGGCGACGATGAGTGCGAGAAGTGACACCGACAACGAGACTCTCAATCCGACGAGCACCGACGGAATCATCTCCGGCAGAATCACCTGGCGAATCAGCCCGAGACCGCGCAGTCCGAACACACGTCCGGCCTCGATGACCTTGCGGTCGACATTGCGGACTCCACTGTGAGTATTGATGTACAGCGGAAACAGTGCTGCGGCCGCGATGATAATAATTTTGGGACGCTCGTCTATGCCGAACCATAGAATCAACAGCGGTGTGATCGCAAGAAACGGGATCGTGCGGAGCATCTGGAGCGTGGGGTCCACAAGCTTGTCGGCGAGAGCGAACAATCCCGACGCAATACCGAGCGAGAGTCCGAGGGCGCCGCCGATGGCAAACCCGATGGCTACTCGCACAAGTGAGACCGAAAGATTCTCCCACAGAACACCAGTCGTCACGAGTTCGACAAACGCCGACCACACGGACCAGGGAGACGGGAAGACCTTTTCGTCGATTCGGCCCGTCGCTGATCCGAGTGCCCACACGGTGACCAATGCGACCGGAACACTCGCGCGAAGCGCAGTATCGGAGAGCCGGCTTCGTCGACGCTTGGCAGTGCGAGGCGCGATTCTGTCTGCATCCGAGCCCGCCGCTGCCGCTGCAGGTAACTGGGGTGCCTCGACGCTCACGAGACAGCCCAGGTCGTGACGTCGAATGCGTTGGGAGCCTTTCCGGACTTGACCAAGAAGTCGAGAGTCGAACGGACGGTGTTCAATCCGTCAGGGTCGACAGGCTCACTCTGAAAGTTCCAAAGCGTTGCTTCCTTGACAACGTCCACCGGTGATCCCGTTGCGTCGAAAACGAACTGTGCGTAGGCGTCGTGATCAGCATCGATCGCCTTGTCGCCTGCTTGAATGACTTCCCAAACAGCCTTGCCCAGATCGGGATTCGAGTTCAGCGTATCTCGCGACGTCAGCGCCACGCTGGTCGCGAGGAGATCCGGATCGTCGACGCTGGCCTTGGACAGGACAGGAAAGTCGATTTGTTTCCTCCAGATGCCGGCTGTCGTGGCCGGAAGGGGCACGGCGTCGATGTCACCACGTTGCAGAGCGGGGAGTGCATCGGCAAAGAGCAGATTGACCAACTCCACCTTGTCCGCGACACCGGATCGTTCGAGGACCGCCCGGCCGTACTTGTCGAAGTTCGACCCGAACTGCAGTCCTACCTTCTTGCCTGCCAAGTCTTCGATCTTTGATACTCCGCCCTCACGGCCGAGGAACCAGATATCCGACGACGGTTTGTCGATCACGAGGGCGGGCACGTCGATTCCGCTGGCCTTGGCCTGAACCGCGGGGGTATCCCCGATCAATCCCACCTGCACGTCACCGGTCTGCAGCGCCTGCACCACAGGAGGGCCGTTGTTGAAGCCCACGAAGGCTTTGTACTCGAAGCCGTACTTCTCGAGGATGGGTTGCGCGAGGCCTTCGTGCACGGCGTACCCGAACGAGGTGGTGTCGGTAGGACTCTTGCCTGCAGCCCCGTTCCAGGGCGCCCCGACCGTCAGTGGGACAAGATCTTTCGAACCGCTGTCGGAAGCCGCGGAGGTGGACGAGCATGCCGCTGTCGTTGCGAAAAGCGCAATCGTGAGTAGGGCTGTCAAGCCTTTGGCGCGAGATCGGGTTTTCATGGTGTTCTCCTGGCGTTCTGGGCGAGCTGGTGATAGTCGGCTGTGGATTGGGTCGGACGAGGGGACGATTTGCGCCATCCGACCCGTTCGCGGTACATCCCGAGCAGGTTCTGCCCGATCAGATGCTCCTCATCGCGTAGTTCGGAGTCCTGAGGCTCAGGAGTACGCGACGGTGAGACGAAGATGGCGTCGGCGGGGCAGTACGCCTCACACTGGAAACATGTCTGACAGTCCGAATGCCGTGCGATCGCGGGTGGTGAATCCGCTACGGCTTCGAAGACGTTCATCGGACAGATGCGGACACAGATGTCACACGTCGTGCACCGGTCGGTGCTGATCAACTCGATCATGATGCACTTCCCTGCTGAGCCAATGCACTGCCGACGCGGGGCAACTCGGTATCGGGGGCAACCCAGATGTCGTTCAAGCCGCCACTGAGCAAGCGATGGGTTTGGTCCACGTCGGTGGCGGGAAAGTCGATGCGAGTATGCATGCCGCGAGTTTCGGTCCGTACCAAGGCCGAACGAACCGCCCAGCGGCTCATCGCGAGCATCCCGGCCGCTTCGCGTTGCGCGATTGCCTCTGTTCCGGCAGTTGTGTGGTCGAGGTCGCGAGATGCGCTCTCCCAGAGACGATCAAGTCGAGTAGCCGAATCGATCAATCCGTCGTTGCTTCGGAACACGGACTTGTCGATCGGGAGCATCTCGGACTGAATGGCGCGAACAGAGCCGCGTACGTCGTCGAAACCTCGATCTCTCACACCGAGCGTTCCTGACGATCGAGTGTCGGATAGGTCTGTCGCTCTTCGGCTATCGGAGAAGGACGCGGCTGCTCGTCCCGCCCAGGTGCCGGTCGCAATGGCCCACGACAGGTTGGGGCCACCCGCTCCGGTGGCTGCGCCGACGATGCGATCCCGTGCGGCGATGTCTCCAGCGGCGTAGAGTCCGGAAACTCCGGTGGATGCGTCATGGTCGAGGATATGTATCCCACCGGTGCCTCGGACCGTTCCTTCTTGAACCCAGTCCATCGGGAAGCGCTCGTTGAACGGATCGACCCCCAACTTGTCCGTGACCATGAAGAAATTGGGCATGGCGGCTCGCAATGCCGGTTGCATTTCCTCGCCGAACTGTGTGAACTGTGCGGTGATCGTGCCCCTCAGCGATGCGCCGAGAAGCTCTGCGCGGCTTTGATGTAGGTCGTGATAGTGAATCGGTTCACCGAGATGATCCCAGTACGAGGCAGTGACGAAGAATCCGTTCTTGTCCATGCTGGTTCCGAACGGCACCATTCCGTAGAAATTGGAGAACTCCATGCTCGAGAGGTGCGCGCCCACCTCCGCGGCCATCAGATGCCCGTCTCCGGTATTGACGTCTCCGCCGAGGGAATGGCTCTTCCACGTCGTTCCGCCGGTTGCCAGGATCACCGCGCCGGCATCGACACGCCACGGCCGTTTCACTTGGCGCTGGTAACCCGTTGCACCGGACACCGTCCCACCGGCATCTACGAGAAGTTCTAGTGCCGGACTGTGATCGAGTACGAGTACACCGGACTTCTTCACCTTCCCCCGAAGGAATCGAAGGTAGTCCGGAGCTGCACCGGAGAACGATCGCTCACCGGGGCGGGCGCCGAAAAGTGTTCCGGAACCGCGCGGCTTCGTCCTGGGTTTGTAACCCCATTCGGGAATGAGAGCGGTTCGCGTCCAAGCCTCGTCGAGTACCGCTTCAGTCCAGATGCGATCGGTGATGTATCCACCGGAGCGTTCACGCTTCGAGATCTCCTCGTCGCGGCGCTCGGCCACTGGCGGCACGAGCCAATGGCCGACTCCTGCAGTGGCGGCGACTCCGCTGGCACCGACATAGCCTTTGTCCACCAACGTGACGGCCGCGCCGGATTCGGTGGCGGCGACGGCCGCCCACGTAGCGGCCGGACCCCCGCCGACGACGAGGACGTCAGTCGACACGAGAAGGTTTTCGACATCGTCAGTGACCACGTGCCCGCGAAAACGAGGGAGTGAGCGCGCCATGACAGCGCACCTCCGATCTGGAATGCGTTGGGAGAGAGAAGTACGAGATGTTCGCTCTAGCTACACGACGGTGATAGGGAGGCCTCGAGGCGTTCGAGTCGGTCGGTGATCTTTGCCAATTCCGTGAGGATTCCGGCTTGCCCGGCCGGTGCGTACCGATTGGCGTGTGCAACGCCTACCTCGATCAACCCCAAGGCTTGATGGGTGGTTACTTGGAAGAAACCGAGCTGATCCAAGACTTCCGCCGCGTATCCCGTTGTCGCGTTGGCCAACGCCCACACAAGATTTGCTCCGTTGACGATGGAATTGCCGACGAGTTGCGCGTCGGTCACAGCCGCTTCGAGGATGGCTCTCGCCTCGGGGCCGAACGTCACGTCGTTGTCGTCGAGTGGGGTACCGTCGGGCACCACAAGGTCGAGAGTCTTCTGGATCGACGTCCGTGTCAGGCCGAGGTGGTCGAGGCCTCGCAATATCAGGTTCTCTTCCTCGTCTAGCAGCGCCTGCAACAAGTGTTCGGAATCGACTGTCCGTGAGCCTTTTCCAGCAGCTGCCGCGGGTGCCAGAGAAATTACCGACGCAAGATGTGGGCTGAAGGGTAGATCGGTGTCGATATGCTCGGTGATACGCACGGCAGAATCAGGAATTTCGCGATCGAGTGTTCCGCGGAGTGCCATCTGGCAGATTGCCGAGACAGGCAGTCCGCGTGCGCGTACAGCAGCAGCGAGGTCATCCGGGAGATAGATGTTGACCTTCGGCATCGATTCTTCCTCTTCTACCTGATCTCGACCGCTTGACCTGCACTGATGTGCATAACCCCATATAACCCCCACGGATGGTGTCGGGCAATCGTCGGTGCCGTTGTTCCGGCAGGAAAGCCCAGTTCAGGGGTTTGGTTCAGGCTGGTCCGAATCTGGTCGCGTGCGCACGGTCTGCCCACAGCAGACAGGCGGGGCCGCGGCACTGCCGCGCCGGTAGGAATGGATTCATGACTACTGAAGCGCCCACCGATACCGGCTACCGTGACCTGTTGACAGACAGGCTCTTCCGACAGCGAACCATTCTGCTCACCGGCGAGGTCAACGACGCCATGGCCGAACGTGTGTGTTCGGAACTGGTACTCCTCGCCACCACCGACCCCAAGCGCGACATCGTGCTCTACATCAATTCACCCGGCGGATCGGTGTTTGCCGGTCTGGCCATCTACGACACCATGAAGCTCATCCCCAACGACGTCGTGACGGTCGCGATGGGCTTCGCCGCCAGCATGGGCCAGGTGCTTCTCTGCTCCGGCACGCACGGTAAGCGAATCAGCCTGGCGCACAGCCGCATCATGATGCACCAACCTTCGGCCGGTATCGGCGGCACTGCGGTGGACATCGCGATTCAGGCCGAGAGCCTCGAACTGATGAAGCGTCAATCGCAGGAAATCCTCGCCGCCGAAACGGGCCGGACCGTCGAAGAGATCGAGACCGACAGCGATCGGGATCGCTGGTTCACCGCCGAGCAGGCGCGCGAGTACGGAATCGTCGACCGCGTCGTGACGTCCTTCGCCGAGATCGCACCGCAAGCCACCTTCCCCAAGATCGGATTGTGACGTCATGTCCCAGTACACGATTCCCAGTGTCATCGAGCGAACGCCAACGGGTGAGCGATCTTTCGACATCTTCAGTAGGCTGCTCAACGAACGCATCGTCTTTCTCGGCACAGAGATCGACGACGGCGTCGCCAACGTCGTGATGGCTCAGATGCTACATCTGCAGGCCGATAACCCGGATCGCGAAATCGGTTTGTACATCAACTCTCCCGGCGGTTCCACCACGGCGATGCTCGCGATCTACGACACCATGCAGTTCTTGAAACCGACGATTTCGACGTACTGCATGGGTCAAGCGGCTTCGGCTGCTGCAGTGCTTCTGGCCGCCGGCACTCCGGGCCATCGGCATGTTCTCGCCCATTCGCGGGTGCTGCTGCACCAACCGTCGACGCAAGGTAGTGGCACCATCTCGGACCTCGCGCTTCAAGCAGCCGAGATCCTGCGAATCCGGGAGCAGACCGAGGCGATTCTGAGTAAGCACACCGGTCAGAGCGTCGAGCGGCTCCGTAAGGACACCGATCGCGACAGGATCTTCACTGCCGACGACGCTATTTCCTACGGGCTGGCCGACACCCTCATCGAAGGGAACTGACTAGGCCGCCATCAGGACGGGACCCGAGATCGGTGCGGGAGAGTGCCCGAAGGTGAGGGAGTTGAGTGCAACGATCCGGTTGCCCGCTCGGAACAGCAGATGCTCGAGCGGCATCCCGAGCGCTTCGCAGATTGCGCGCAGAATTTCCGACGACGGTTCCTTCTTGCCCCGTTCGATCTCGGAGAGGTATTGCTTCGACATCCCGACCTTTGCGGCTACGTCGTCGAGAGTTCGGTCCTGATCGCGTCGAACCTCCCGCAGCACTCGTCCGTAGGCTTCACGAATCAGTGGGGGTTTGCGCACGGCAACAGCCGGATCGGGGAGTTCCGACTCACCCTTGACCAGGACCAGTCTGCGCGGCGCATCCATAGGCCGAGTATTCCAGCCGACCGGTACGGACACCACCGGGTTCGCCGAGGGCTGACATCTAGTCCGTTCGAACACCACCGGCAAGGAACATCGCTCGAAGAACGAAGGCCGCCTCGGGCCCGATGATCTCGCCGACAAGGCTCGTGTAGCGGTCGACGAACTCGGGCCCGTGGGAAGCCTCGTCGGAGGCGGGGTCGCCGAGGTGGTGCGCAAGTTCGTGCAAGACAACGAATTCGCGTAGCGCCCACCGGCCGTCACGGTCGTCCGGGACGGCGATGACGTCGTTCGAGTAGTGAGCGGCGGCATTGCCGCCGCGGGACCGTACGGACACCGGAATGGTTGCGCGAGTCCAGGTCTCCCGTACCCAATTCAGCCCGAGTAGCTGATCGCAGTACGCCTGGACCGACTCCACGGAACCGAATTTGCGCTCGACCGGCAAGGTGATGGTGGAACCCATGACCTCGACGCTCCGAAGTCCACGCTGGTCGGCGCGATCGAACATGGTGCGCACCAACGTCTCTGCCTCGTAGACGGCGCTCCGCTGCGTATCCCTCACGAGTCCAGCTGCCCGCGCACCCCGCCGATCGCCGGAAGGTTCCCCAGACGTGCGGAGCGCGCAGCCCGATCACCCGCTCGTCGAGCATGCGAGGAATGCCCGGCGCTTGCGCGGCCGCCGCCCCGCCACGTCCCACGCGCTTTGGAGTTGGACGAGTAGTAGTCCTTCAGCTCGATTTCCTTGTTACGCAGCACGAGTGCGGTTTCGGAGGACGACGTGGCAGATTCTGCGATCGCGGTCTTCTCCGTCTCCTGCTTCGTCTCGGCCAACCGAGCGCCGATGCGGGACGCGTACGCCATCTGGAAGTTCAGGCGTGCCGTCACTCCGGCCACCGGCTTGCGGACCTGCGTGCTGACGCGTCGTCGTCCACGAGTTTCGACGACGGTCCGCACGGACGTTTCGCCGCGGTACGCCCCGGAACGCACGTACGCGTCGGAGTCGCGCACCATCTGGAAGAGCAGGCTCGAGTACAGGGCCTCGCACACGTCGATGTCCCCGGCGAAGCCGTAGGCGTAGATGACGGCCGACGTCTGAGCGATGTCGCACTGCACGTCGTTGGCAGCGGCGATCGCGATGAACAACTGGGCGTACGTTCGCAGTCCGCGCTTGCCCGGTTCGCCGATGGTGATGAGTCGTTGCGTGGGCGTCGCACGTTTTTCCGAGGACGCGGTGTGCGCACGCGCGACCGCCAGGTCGATGGCGGAACTGGTGGCCAACCGCTGCGCGGCGGCCATGAAGGCTTCGCCTTCGTGTGGATTGTCGGTGGACTCCGCTTGGCGAAGCAGCGCACCGATGCGGGTCAGCATCTTCTCCGAACTCACCGTGAAAGACTACGCTCGCGCGCCGACACGGACGTTTATGCTGCTAGCGCACACGCTCACCCTCAACTTGGATCGTCCGGCACGTTCCTGCCGGTAGAAGGGATCAACCCCGTCATGGCTTCAGTGACTTTCGAGAGCACCACCTGCCTGTTCCCCGGATCGAACACTCCGGCAGTGGACAAGCTCGACCTCGAGATCGAGGACGGCGAGTTCCTCGTCCTCGTCGGACCCTCCGGCTGCGGAAAGTCGACAACCCTGCGCATGCTCGCCGGGCTCGAAGACGTCCACAGCGGACGCATCCTCATCGGCGACCGAGACGTCACCGGTCAGGAGCCGAAAGAGCGCGACATCGCGATGGTCTTCCAGAACTACGCGCTGTACCCGCACATGTCGGTGGCCGAGAACATGGGTTTTGCGCTCAAGCTCGCCGGAACCAACAAGACGGAGATCCGCGCCCGCGTCGAAGAGGTCGCGAAGATGCTCGATCTCGAGCCGTACCTCGATCGCAAGCCCAAAGCGCTGTCCGGTGGCCAGCGTCAGCGAGTGGCGATGGGCCGCGCAATCGTCCGCCAGCCGCAGGTCTTCCTGATGGACGAGCCGCTCTCGAACCTCGACGCGAAACTCCGCGTGCAGACGCGTACGCAGATCGCTCAGCTGCAACGACGCCTCGCGACGACGATGGTTTACGTGACCCACGACCAGGTCGAGGCCATGACGATGGGTGACCGCGTCGCCGTCCTCGAAAAGGGAATCCTGCAGCAGTGCGCCTCGCCGCGCGAGCTCTACAACAAGCCGAAGAACGTCTTCGTCGCCGGCTTCATGGGTTCGCCCGCGATGAACCTCTTCACCCTCCCCGTCGTCGACGGCGGCGTCGCATTCGGTGACGGGATCGTTCCGGTTCCGCGCGAGACGATGAACGGCGTCGTCGAAACCGAGGTTGTCCTGGGTATTCGCCCCGAGCACCTCGAGATCGCCGCCGAAGGTCTGCCGATGGAGGTCGACGTCGTCGAGGAGCTCGGCTCGGACGCCTACGTCTACGGCCGGACCACGATCGGCGGACGGTTGCAGCAGATCGTCTCGCGTGGTGACTGGCGCAATCCGCCGCAGAAGGGCGAGCGCGTCAACCTGCGCGTCGACCCCGAGAAGGTGCACATTTTTGCCACCACCGACGGGCGTCGCCTGGGTTAGGTCGACCTGTCAAACGACACATGACCGATTCAGGTTCGGCGTAATACCCACAAGTACGGGTGTCTCGTGCCACAGTAGGGGCCGATGCCGGGAGCCGGCACTCATGGCGCATGCCGTGAGCAGGCTCTCGGTGACCGTCTATTTGTCATACACATACGGGGAGCGAATCCATGGTTCTGAACTCGAAGGCGATGCGCCGCGCTGCAATTGCAGCGACGGCAGCGTCCATGCTGGTACTGGCGGGCTGCTCGTCCGATTCGGACAAGGACAGCGGAACCAGCACGACGGCCGCATCCGGGGGATCGTCCTCGAGCGAAGGCCGCGGACCCATCACGATCGTCGAGGGGCAGGATGCCCTGAACGAGGCGCTCGAAAACATCATCACCGACTGGAATGCCGAGCATCCGGACGAGAAGGTGACGCTCAAGCCGCTGGCCAAGGAAGCCAACGCACAGGTCGACGACATCACCCAGCGCATGCAGGCCAAGAGCGACGAGTACGACCTCATCGGTGTCGACGTCGTCAACACCGCCCAGTTCGCCGCAAACGGTTGGCTGCTGCCGCTCGAGGGTGACCTCGCGATCGACGAGTCCGGCCTCCTGCCGTCGACCGTCGCTTCGGGCACCTACAACGGCAAGCTCTACGCAGCGCCGAAGAACACCAACGCCGCGTTCCTGTACTACCGCAAGGACCTCGTCGAGAAGGCTCCCACCACGTGGGCCGAGCTCAAGGAAAACTGCCCGAAGGCTGTCGAAGCCGGCATCTCCTGCTACATCGGTCAGTTCAAGAACTACGAGGGCCTGACGGTCAACACCACCGAGATCACCAACGCCTTCGACGGCCCGTGGGTCGGCCCGGACGGACTCACCCCGGCCATCGACGACAAGACGAAGGCAGGCGTTCAGTCGATCGTCGACAACTTCGCCGACAACACCATCCCGCAGGAAGCACTGACCTACTCCGAGGGCGAGTCGCAGACCGCATTCGGCGACGGCAAGGCACTCTTCATGCGCACGTGGTCCGGCTTCTCGGTCGACGGTGAGAAGACCTCGGTTGCCGGCAAGTACGGCTACACCGTTCTTCCGGGTGTCGACGGACCGGGTGCTTCGACGGTCGGCGGCTACAACGTCGGCATCAGCGCGTACTCGGACGCACCGGCAACGGCTCGTGACTTCCTCGAGTTCATGCAGACCAAGAAGTCGCAGACGTACTTCACCGAGGTCGGCGGCGCACCCGTCCTCTCGGCTGTCTACGACGACCCGGCAGTGCTCGCTCAGTTCCCGTACTTCGCGACCCTGAAGGAAGCACTCGCTACCGCTCAGCCGCGTCCCGTCACGCCGTACTACACGCAGGTGTCGAAGTCGATCTCCGACAACACCTACGCTGCTATTCGCGGCGAGAAGACCGTCGAGCAGGCTTTGGCGGACACCAAGGCCGGCATCGAAACCGCCGGTAACTGATCTACCAGGAGCAATAAGCAATGGCAGAACCGCAGGATCCTTCCGCGGCTGTGCCTACCAACCCCACGGTCGGGGCCGGTTCAACCGGTCCCGACCGTTCGGGCGTTGGTGGGAGACACCGTGCACCGGAACCGCTAGAAGAGCCGTCGGCATCCGAGGCAGCAGGGATTTCCCTGACCAAGGTTCTGCCTGACCTTGCAGCTACTCCACCCCCGCCGACCTCGCCCCCGCCTGCGTCGGCCGACAAGCCGAAGAAGCGTCGACGAGTTCCCGTGTGGGCGTTCGTCGCACCGTCGCTGATCGTTCTCGCAGTCATCATTCTGTATCCGCTCGGACGAGCGATCTGGATGTCGATGCACAGCGACGGCAAGAAGCTCGATCCCGAGACCGGCATGTTCGTCACCGGTCAGTTCACGTGGTTCGACAACTACAAGAACTGGATCACCCAGTCCTGCAACACCGCCAACGGCTCGATTCCCTGCCCGCCCGGCACACTCGGATCGCAGTTCTGGCAGTCGATCGGAAATACGTTCGGCTTCACCGTCGTCACCGTCCTGCTCGAGACGGTGATCGGTCTGTCGATGGCGCTGATCATGGCCAAGACGTTCCGCGGACGCGGTTTGCTCCGCGCCTCCGTGCTGATTCCCTGGGCCATCCCCACCGCCGTCACCGCGAAGCTCTGGTTCTTCATCTTCGCCAACGACGGCATCGCCAACAAGATTCTCGGCACCAACATCCTGTGGACGGCTGATCCCTGGCCGGCACGATTCGCGATCGTCGTCGCTGACGTCTGGAAGACGGCGCCGTTCATGGCGTTGCTGATCCTCGCGGGTCTGCAGATGATTCCCGCCGACGTCTACGAGGCCGCCAAGGTCGACGGCGCGACGGCGTGGCAGCGTTTCCGCATGATCACGCTCCCGCTGGTCAAGCCAGCACTCATGGTGGCGGTGCTCTTCCGCACGATGGACGCTCTGCGGATGTACGACCTGCCCGCGATCATGATGGGATCCAACCCGGCCACCTCCACCATCTCGGTGCTGGTGGTCGATCAGATGCGCGTCGGCGCCAATTCAGCGTCGGCACTGTCCACCATCACGTTCCTCATCATCTTCGCTGTGGCCTTCATCCTGGTCCGATTCCTCGGAGCCAATGCGGTCAGCACGCAGGAAAAGCAGCGGAAGGGGGAGCCGGTATGAACAAGGCACTACGCGGCAAGATCGGCACCTACATCGGCGTCGTACTGATCATCGTGTGGGGACTCGCTCCCTGCTACTGGATGATCGTGACGGCGTTGCGCGATCCGGCTGACACGTTCTCGACGTCGCTGTGGCCCACCAATCTCACGCTCTCAAACTTCACCGCGGCGCTCGATCCCGACGCCAAGGTGAACTTCACCCGTGCACTGATGAACAGCCTCGTCATCGCGGGTGCGACCACGCTGATCGCCTTGGTCATCGGCGTGTTCACGGCGTACGCGCTCTCGCGTTTCGATTTCCGTGGCAAATACTTCGTCACCGGAATCATCCTCGGCGCGTCCATGTTTCCGGTCGTCGCCCTCGTGACCCCGCTGTTCCAGTTGTTCACCGACATCGGCTGGATCGGCAGCTACAAAGCGTTGATCATCCCGAACATCTCGTTCGTGCTGCCGCTGACGGTCTACACGCTGACGTCGTTCTTCTCCGAACTTCCGTGGGAACTCGAAGAGGCGGCGCGTATCGACGGCGCAACCCGTGGCCAGGCCTTCCGCCTGATCATGCTGCCGCTCGCCGCGCCGGCGCTGTTCACCACCGCGATCCTGGCCTTCATCGCAACGGTCAACGAGTACCTGCTCTCGCTCCAACTCTCGAGTGACAAAACCGCACCTGTCACCGTGGCGATGGCCAAGTTCTCCGGAACGGACCCATTCGTCACGCCGTACACCTCGATCATGGCCGGCGGCACCCTCGTGATGGTCCCGCTGGTCATCATGGTTCTCATCTTCCAGCGACGCATCATCGCCGGTCTGACCGCAGGCGGCGTCAAGTCGTGATGCGCGCCTGCGCGCGGTTCACGTGAGGCGGGCTTCGCGCGCCCAGCGCATGGAGCTGATCGCCGGCTTCATCTCGGTCTTCGCCCTGATGGCGTTGATCGGAGCTGTGGTGGCGATAGTCAAGGGCGACCCCGGCGTGATGCCGTCTTTGGTGCTGCTCGGTTGCGTCGTCGCTCTCGGGCTGGCGTTCCGCGGATATCGGAACGCGGTCCGAGCAGAACGTCGCGAGTAGCCGGCCCGGTAGGGTGACATTTCGGTATCGCAGTTGCCGGGAGTTATCTGATCGAGATATCACCCTGGTGGAATGGTGCCGGTAAGTCCGGATCCACGACCGGGAGTGTTGAGTGAGTCCATCGAACAGATCGAGTGCGACGGGTGGCGATCAGTCGTCGGATCGGTCGGGCAAGTCGGCTAATTCGCCCCGGTCAAGCAAGTCGGCCCAGCCCGCGAAGAAGCAGCGCTCGAAGTGGCGGTACGTCCGGCGGACCATCTACGTTCTCGTGCTCTTGATGATCATCGTGCCTGCGTCGGTTTTTGCTGTCGCGTACAGCCGGACCGACGTCCCGCGCCCCTCTGACATGCAGACCAATCAGGTGTCCACCATTTACATGGCCGACGGCACGACCGTGCTGGGCAAAGTGGTGCCGGCGGAAGGAAACCGGACCGAGGTCGCGTTGTCGGCCATCCCGATTCACGTCCGCGATTCGGTGCTCTCGGCGGAGGATCGCAATTTCTACACCAACCCCGGGTTCTCGATCTCCGGATTTGCTCGCGCTGCCCGCGACAACGTGATGGGCAAGGAAAGCGCCGGCGGTGGCTCGACGATCACACAGCAATACGTGAAGAACGTGTTGGTGGGCGACAAGCGCAGTATCGACCGGAAGCTGCGTGAGCTCGTCATCTCCGCGAAGATGGCGCGCGAGTGGTCCAAGGACGACATCCTTGCCGCGTATCTCAACACCATCTACTTCGGCCGCGGTGCGTACGGCATCGCCGCCGCGTCAAACGCGTACTTCGACAAGCCGGTCAGTGAGCTGAGCGTCGAGGAAGGCGCTGTTCTTGCCTCCGTCATCCAGAGCCCGTCGTTCCTGGACCCCGAGACCAATCTGTCCGCGCTGCAAGCACGCTGGGACTACGTTCTCAACGGCATGGTCGAACTGGGCAGCCTGACCAAGACGGATCGCGACGCGATGCAGTTCCCGGTTGTCGCCCCTGCCAATCGGCCGACTGATCTGAACCAGGCGCCCGGACCCGAAGGTCACATCAAGACCCAGGTGCTCAAGGAACTGGCCGAGGCCGGTATCAGCGATCAGACGTTGAACACCGCTGGTCTGCAGATCACGACGACCATCGACCCCGTTGCGCAGGAAGCTGCGCTGAACGCGGTCAAGCGGAATCTCGAAGGCGAGCCGGAGGACCTGCGGACCGCTGTTGTGTCGATCGACCCCAAGACCGGTGGCGTCGACGCCTATTACGGCGGTGACGACGGAGCTGGATTCGACTACGCCCAGGCGCCGTTGCAGACCGGTTCAGCGTTCAAGGTCTTCGGCCTGGTCGCGGCGTTGATGGAAGATATTCCGCTGTCCGCACGGTTCGACAGTTCACCGCTCACGATCAACGGTGTGACGATCGGAAACGTCGGCGGCGAATCCTGCGGTCGATGCACCATTGCCGAGGCACTCAAGCGCTCGCTGAACACCAGCTTCTACCGGTTGATGCTCTCGATGGAGAACGGTCCCCAGAAGATCGCCGACGCCGCTCACCTGGCCGGACTACCCGAACACATTCCCGGACTCGACTACCCGACGCTCACGCAAGAGGGTGGTCCGCCGGAGAACGGAATCGTGCTCGGCCAGTATCAGTCTCGCGTCATCGACATGGCGTCCGCGTATGCGACGCTCGCCAACTCAGGCGTGTACCAGCAGCCGCACTTCATCCAGAAGGTCGTGACGGCTGAAGGTGAAGTCCTGCTCGATCGCCCGGTGTCTCCCGGTGAGCGTCGTCTCGATGCGGCCGTCGCGGACAACGTCACGCAGGCGATGATGCCGATTGCGTCGTACTCGAACGGTCACGCGCTTGCCGGTGGACGCCCGTCTGCCGCCAAGACCGGTACCGCGCAGCTCGGTGACACGGGCCAGAACAAGGATGCGTGGATGGTCGGGTACACGCCGTCGCTGTCCACCGCGGTGTGGATCGGAACTTCCGACGCGCAGGCCATCACCAACTCCTACGGTGGTTTGATCTACGGCTCCGGAGTGCCTGCCGATATTTGGAAGAGCACGATGGACGGCGCGCTGAAGGGTTCCGACTGGGAGAGCTTCCCGTGGCCGGACCCCATCGGTGGTCAGGCTGGTGTTCCCGCCAACTCCGGCGTGACCTCGGGTGACGGGACGGGCACGCCCACGACGGGCGCGGCCGCTCCCCCAGCGCCCATCGAGGTGCCCGGCCTACCGCCGATCGAGGTGCCGCAGCTTCCCCAGTTGCCGCGTCAGATCGAGATCCTGCCGGGCATCGTCATCCCGCTACCGGGCTGACAAGCAGCGCCCGATTTCCGGTTCTCAGGCCTGATCGTCGAAGAGACCGAGTTGGGTGGGCGCTGCATCCTTGGCGGGCAGTACGACGACGCGCAGTCCGCGCCTGAGATTGCGGATCGCGTGCGTCCACGCGCGCTTCTCGCCCGCACACAGGTCGGTGTCGTCGTCCTTGCGTCGGATGGACTCGGTCAACGCCTCGTGCCACGCCGTCTCCTGCTCCTGACTGATCCGCAGGTAGTCGAGAATGGTGTCGCGGTCGTGTTCACAGATCACGGCAACTTCTTCGGCGCTGAGCTCGCCCGTTCCGTCCGCGTCGAGTTCGAGGAGCGCCATGAGGGCCGGGGGAAATTCGTGGCACTCGTGTGACTCGTATTCGGCACCGGGATCTTCGTGCTCGGAGGCCATACCGTCGTTGAAGGCGGTGTCTCCGGTAGCGCGGATAGGTTGCCCGCCCAGTTCTTCGGCGAGTTCGTCCGAAGCTTCGGCCAATTCGGCGAACGAGCGTAGAGCCCGCAGCAGATGCTCGGCGACGAAGGGTGCACCGTCCACGCGGACCACGCCGAGCACACTCTGCTCGACGAGAATGAGCTTGATGGTCGGCCACTGCCGATTGAGCTGTGCAAGAACAACAGCAGCGTTGTCGAGGTTCTCGACCGAATGCACGACCCGCGAGAACACCTCCACGTACTCGTCGTCTTCGAGGACGCGCACATAGGTGACCTGCTCACCCCGGACCAATGGGATGTCGCCGTCGTCGTCACGCTTGGGCGGATGACCGAGAAGGCGTTCGACGGCCCCGTCGACGAGGATCCGCAGCATGTCGCCCGAACCCGAGGGTGCGTGCGACGGCGTCGTGGCGAACGCCGGCGTCGACTCGCGTCCGCTGGTGCTGGCACGTAGGAACGACGGGTGCGCAATGCTCCACATCTCGCGGAAGACGCGCAGCACCTTCGTCACCAATTCCTCGGGATGAGCGCGGTCGACGTCGATGTAGAAGGACATGGAACCGTTGCCCTCGGGCTCGTGCTCGCACAGGTCGGGAGCGTTGAAACCCATGTCGAGCAGTGCTGAATGGTCTTCCGGTTCGAGCATCCGCAGGGGATGCAGAAACCTGTTGGACGGAACTTCGCAGCGCACGGAGGTCTGGTTCCATGCGAAGAACTGGATGCACGCGGGTGCGTCGGCCAGTTCGTCCATGCTGTCGTAATGCGACTCCACTACGAGGGTGTCATCGTCCTCCATCACGGAGATGTAGCGAGCGAGATGAGTCTCGAAAGTAGTCCAGGCACTCAGGATTTCCAGATCGAAAGTATTGTCCGACATCGTCGCTCCTCTGGTCCGGGGGCGCATGGGGCCCTACCGACGACTCGCCGAAACCCCTGCTTTTCAAACCCCGCCTGCGACGGTAGTCGTGGGGTCCGACAGTGACCATTGGACGAAGAAGAAGGAGGATCGCGATATCCCTGGCAGTGCAGCGATATCACCTATTGCGGCTCGTAGTGTCGGATTCGGTGGGTGCGTGCGATCGTCTGACGAATCTCCTCCAGCGACGACGGTGCTGCTCCGCGAGAACGAGCTTGTACCAGGATGTTTCCCAGCGCCGTTGCCTCGACGGGCCCAGCAGTGACTGGGAGACCTGATTCGTCGGCGGTGAGCTGGCAGAGCAGCGAATTCTGCGAGCCCCCGCCGACGATTGCAATCGTCTCGACTTTCGCTCCGGCGAGTTCTCCGGCAGTGTGCACGGTGCGTCGGTACGCGCTTGCCAGTGAGTCGAGAATGCAGCGGGTCACCTCGGCCGGCGTTACCGACGTCGACAGCCCCGCGGCGTCGCTGATCCGTGCAGGCATGTCGCCCGGCGCGATGAACTTCACGTCGTCGACGTCGATTCGTTTCGTTGACGGACCCACCCCTCTCGCTTCCTCGAGCAGTTGGTGCAGCTCCAACTGCCTACCCTCTCGAGCCCACGATCGTAGGGACTCCTGAAGCAGCCACAGCCCGCCGACGTTGCGCAGGAATCGCGTTCGCCCGTCCACGCCTCGTTCGTTCGTGAAATTAGCGCGGCGTGCGTCTTCGGTGACTACCGGGCGTGCGAGTTCGAGACCAGCCAACGACCAGGTGCCGCTCGAAATGTACGCGAAACGCGTGCCGGAGGTGGGAACCGCGACCACTGCGGATGCAGTGTCGTGCGA
The DNA here is from genome assembly GCF_042738325.1 of Rhodococcus sp. NPDC059969. Classification (NCBI taxonomy): domain Bacteria; kingdom Bacillati; phylum Actinomycetota; class Actinomycetes; order Mycobacteriales; family Nocardiaceae; genus Rhodococcus; species Rhodococcus sp. NPDC059969. Next base: position 710,965 of record NZ_JBHWUF010000001.1, read on the forward strand.
GCCGACGGTCGTCACGACAGTGGACGGTGAAAGTCCGGTGAACCGAGCAACTTCGGGTCGAATCGTGCCTCGTTGCGAACCTGGTTCGTCGAGTGTCGGGAAAAGCGTCTCTGAAATACCGAGGTTCTCGAACAACTCCGTTGCCCACCGGCCGGTGTGCACGTCGAGTAGACCTGTTGTCGATGCGTTCGTCGATTCGGTACGAAGTTCTCCGGTGAGCCAGTACGCCAACAAGTCGGGTATGAGCATGATGTGTGCTGTTCGCCCCCAGTCGGGCGATCGCTGTTCGGCGGCAAGTTGGTAGACGGTGTTGAACGGTAGGAACTGCAGCCCGTTGACGGTGTACATCTCCTGCGGATCGACGCGTGCGTGCACCTCATCGATCACGGCGTCAGTTCGGTTGTCGCGGTAAGAAATCGGTTCGGACAGCAAATTTCCGTCCGCGTCGAGTAGGCCGTAGTCGACAGCCCAGGTGTCGATTCCGATCGACTCGACGCTCGGAAAGGATGCAGCGAGATTACGCAGACCGGCGAGCACCTCACCGTAGAGATCGGTGAGGCTCCAACGTAGGTGCCCGTCGACCGCGCTCGCGCCGTTGGCGAAACGATGAACGACGTGCAGTGTAGTAGTGCCTGCGTCGATCACGCCGGCGATCACTCGACCACTCGAAGCCCCTATGTCGACCGCTGCGAAGATTCTGGCCGGCACCGGTCTACCGGAGAAACGCGGCAGCGACGCCGGCATCGACCGGGATGTGCAATCCGGTGGTGTGACTGAACTCGTCTGATGTGATCATCGCGGCGGCGTTGGCGACGTGTTCCGGAAGGACTTCACGCTTGAGAAGGGTTCGCTGCGCGTAGAACTCACCCAGCTTCTCCTCGTCGACTCCGTAGACAGCAGCTCGCTTGGCGCCCCAGCCGCCGGCGAAGATTCCGGATCCACGCACAACTCCGTCGGGATTGATGCCATTGACTTTGATGCCGTGCTCGCCGAGCTCGGCAGCGAGCAAGCGAACCTGGTGGGCCTGATCGGCTTTGACCGCGCTGTACGCGATGTTGTTCGGCCCGGCGAACACCGAGTTCTTCGACGAGATATAGACGATGTCGCCGCCGAGGCCCTGATCGATCATCGCCTTCGCCCCGGCCTGCGCCACGAGGAAGCTGCCTTTGGCCATCACGTCGTGCTGCAGATCCCAATCCTGCTCGGTGGTGTCGAGAAGTGGTTTCGAAATCGACAGTCCGGCATTGTTCACCAGTAGATCCAGGCCACCGAAGGCCAGGAGTGCAGCGTCCACGGCAGCGTGGACTTGGGCGCTGTCTGTGACGTCGGCCTGCACGCCGATCGCGACGTCCGTGTTGCCGATAGCCTCCGCAGCAGCTCTGGCCTTCTCGCCGTCGAGATCGGCGATCACCACGCACGCGCCTTGGGCTGCCAGACGAGTCGCAATCGCTCGTCCGATTCCACTCGCAGCACCTGTCACCAACGCGATGCGGGAGGCATGCGAACGTGGTGCCGGCATCCGTTGAAGCTTCGCCTCTTCCAACGCCCAGTATTCGATCCGGAACTTCTCGCTCTCGTCGATAGGCGCGTAGGTGGACACGGACTCGGCACCCCGCATGACGTTGACGGCGTTGGTGTAGAACTCACCGGCGACGCGTGCAGTTTGTTTGTCCTTGCCGTAGGAGAACATTCCGACGCCGGGAACGAGAATGATCGCCGGGTCGGCTCCGCGGACGGGAGGAGTATCCGCGGTCGCATGGCGGTTGTAGTAGGCCAGATAATCCTTGCGATATGCCTCGTGGAGCTCGGTCAGACGGGCGATGTACTGATCGATCGTCGCCGAAGTCGGGAGCTCGAGAACGAGCGGCTTGACCTTGGTCCGCAGGAAGTGATCAGGGCATGAGGTTCCCAATTCTGCAAGTGGTGCAAGCTTTTCGGAGGCAATGAATTCGAGTACGACGTCGGCATCACTGAAGTGCCCGACCATGGGCCGGTCGCGGGACGCGATCCTTCTCAGATGCGGGGCGAGAGCTGCGGCCCGCGCGCGCCTTTCGTCGACGGGCAGCGGTGTGAAACCATCGACCGTTTCGCCGAACGGTGTGGCTGATCCGTTCTCGTCCAGATACCGCTGAGCGGTCTCGATGATCCACCGAGAATTGGCTTCGGCTTCATCGCTGGATGCACCCCACGCGGTGATTCCGTGACCGCCGAGGATGGTGCCTACCGCCTCCGGATGCGTCTTGTGTACCTCGGCGATGTCGAGGCCCAATTGAAAGCCCGGTCGGCGCCACGGAATCCACACGACTTTCTCTCCGAAGACGTTCTTGGTCAGTTGTTCCCCGTCGGCGGCGGTGGCAATGGCGATTCCGGAATCCGGATGTAGATGATCGACGTGGGCGGCACCGACGAGACCGTGCATCGCGGTGTCGATCGACGGAGCGGCGCCGCCCTTCCCGTGCAAGCAGTAGTCGAAGGCGGCGACCATCTCGTCTTCGTGGTCGACGCCGCGATATACGTCGACAAGAGACCGCATCCGGTCCAACCGGAGTGTTGCCAAACCGTTTTCGGTCAGTGTACCGAGATCTCCACCGGACCCTTTTACCCACAGGAGTTCGACAGTATCGCCGGTGACGGGATCCGTGACGTGGCCCTTGGCCGAGGTGTTTCCACCTGCGTAGTTCGTGTTCCTCGGATCCGATCCGAGCCTGTTCGAACGGGCAAGCAGTTGCGCGACAGTGGTGTTCGTCGATTCAGTCATAGCGAGATTCAGGCTCCCCAACCGGCTTGGATTCCACCCGTCCGGGTGGAGTTGATGTGGTCTGCATATCCGCTTTCGCGGTATGCCTGCATGGGTTCGGCGGGAAGACCGCGAGATACGCGCCAATCTGCCAGGTCCGAACGGACGTCGGTGTAGAAGGCATCCATGAAGATCTCGTGTGCGCCGAGCACGTCACCGAGTTTCTCCGCCTCGGTGAGGGCGGCACGGTCGACGAGTAAGGCCCGGGTGGTCATCTCCTGGACGTTGAGGACCGAGCGTATCTGTCCGGGGATCTTTTCCTCGACGTTGTGGCACTGATCTAGCATGAATGCGACTTCGCTGTCGGGCCCGTATCCACCACCACGAGTGACCTCGAACATGATGCGGAACAACTGAAATGGATCTGCAGCGCCGACGATCAGGTCGTCGTCCGCATAGAATCGCGAATTGAAATCGAAGGAGCCGAGACGGCCGAGGCGCAGTAACTGAGCAACAATGAATTCGATGTTGGTACCAGGTGCATGGTGTCCGGTGTCGAGGCAGACGAAAGCGCGCTCGCCGAGGGCGACGCTGTGAGCGTACGAGGTGCCCCAGTCCGGGACGTCGGTGGCGTAGAAGGCGGGTTCGAAGAACTTGTATTCGAGCACAAGTCGCTGATGCTCGGACAAACGGTCGTAGACCTGGCGTAGCGAATCGGCAAGTCGGTCCTGTCGATCACGCAGGTCGCCCTGGCCGGGATAGTTGGTGCCGTCCGGTAGCCAGATCTTCAGGTCGCGACTGCCGATGACATCCATGATGTCGATGCACTGATGCATGTGTGCGATTGCCTTCGCACGTACTCGTTCGTCGACATGTGTGAGGCTGCCGAACTTGTAGTCGTCATCCTGAAATGTGTTGGTATTGACGGTTCCCAGTCGCACTCCGAGGTTGGCAGCGTGGGTGCCCAACTTGTCGAAGTCGTCGACGAGATCCCACGGAATGTGCAGAGCGACCGACGGTGCCAGTCCGGTCAGTTCGTGAACCTTGGCCGCGTCGGCGAGTTTTTCGTAGGGATCCCGAGGCGCGCCGGCGGAACCGAACACTTTGAATCGAGTTCCGGAGTTACCGAACGCCCACGAAGGCAATTCGATGGACTGGTCCGCGAGCGCTTCCGAGATTTCACTGAATGTAGGCATGCCGCTCCACTGAATCGAGAATGTTTGAATCGATTCAAATTATGTGATGGGCTCCACAACTGTCAACCCCAGTGCGTCTGAGTAGGGAGTAGTCGCTCGGAGGTGCGGCTGTAGTGAGCCCGTGTCAGTTCGTGGATCGTGACGAGCGACGGACGACTAGTTCGGGAGAGAAAAGTACCTGCTCATGGGTGTGTTCGGGGTCCTCGACCTCACGAAAGAGGAGATTGGCCGCGGTCTCGCCCAAGAGTTTGCGTGGCTGGCGTACCGAGGTGAGTGGCACCGCTGCGGCTGCCGCGAACTCGATGTCGTCGTAGCCGACGATGGCCAGATCGTCCGGCACTCGAACTCCGAGGGCGACACATTGCTGAAGCAATCCGAGCGCCAGCAGGTCGTTGGCGCAGAACACCGCAGTCGGGCGGTTCTTTGCGCTGAGGCCGAGAATGCGCTCGCCTGCCCCGATTCCCTCTGAGACTGTCAGCCCGGCGGTGTCGATTTCGATCAGGTGATCGGGTGAGAGCCCGGCTTCCGCAACGGCATTGAGTGCGCCCTCCCGCCGATCGCGGATCTGTCCGATCGAAGGCGGTCCGCCGACGAATGCGATGCTGGTATGGCCCATTTCGAGCAAATGCTCGACGGCCAGGCCGCCGCCCTCGACGTCGTCGACCGTCACCGAGCAGTGAGTCGGGCGTGCCCGACGTCGATCGACGATGACAACACGCGTTCCGCGCTTGGGTAACTCGTCGAGAATCGCGGCCTCCGGGTCCATCGGCGTGATGAGTACCCCTTGAACTCGTTGTTGTTCCAACCTGTTCAGGTAAGTCAGTTCTCGTTCGGCTCGGTTGTTGCTGTTGCAGAGGAATACCGACAAGTCATGGGCCTCGGCAGCTTCCTCGATGCCTTTGGCGACGTCGGTGAAGAAGGGGTTGGCGCCGTCGAGCATGACGTACGCAAGCGTATTGCTGTGTCCCGCGCGTAGCTGACGTGCAGATTCGTTACGGACGAAGCCGAGTTCGGACATGGCTGCCTGCACCCGGGACCTAGTTTTGGCGCTGACCATTTCCGGACGGTTGAGGACATTGGAGACCGTGCCCATGGAGACGCCTGCCGCCGCAGCGACATCGCGCATGCCGATGACCTGGTTCGAAGACGACCGACCGTCGTGCACTGTCACCAAGACTCCTATTGAAACGATTGCGTTCGGTCCGCTGGACTGAGCCAGCCTACAAGGCCCTTGCGGCTGCATGATTCAGCAACGCCGAACCGCTGCGTGGTCGTGTATCGGGAAATCCTACGTGCACCTGCTGCGCATCGGAAGTAATTGTGGGGCTGGGACCTGCTTCGACTCTGCGACACGGCCTGCGCACGTTCGCGCGAGTCAGGACTCGCCGGCGATCGGGGCTGCCAAGCCTTGACTTCGACCGGTGCCGCTGCCTAGTGTCACGAAGAAACGAATGAAACGATTAAACATCGCGATTCACCTAGCTCGGAACTGACCACACTTGCGAAATAATGCAACCGTCGAAAGCGCGAGGCATGAGCACCGACGAACCGACATCACTTCCTGCTCGACTGCAGACATTGGCACTCGAGGCACCGGACCGACTGGCTGTGACGGATGATCACGAGAGCGTCACTCGCAGTGAACTGGAGCGCCGCACGAATCAATTGGCACGCCGCTTCGCAGCGCTGGGGGTCACTGCCGGTTCGATGGTATCCATTGCGCTGCCCAACGGTGTGCGTCACATCGAATCATCCATCGCAGCATGGAAACTCGGAGCTGTTCCGCAACCACTCTCGGCCCGGCTGCCGGCCGACGAGCTGAGCCGGCTACTGGAAGTCGCGAATCCGTCGCTGGTGGTAGGACTCGAGCCAGGTGATGGACGGGCTTGGATGAGCGCAAGCGCAGACGTGTCGTGCGAATCAGCTGAGCCGTTGCCGGACATGATCTCTCCGGCGTGGAAAGCTCCGACCTCAGGCGGAAGTACGGGAAGCCCGAAATTGATCGTGTCGGGGCAGGAAGCGAGCGCTGAAGCGGTGCTCGGTCGTGCCGATGCTCTGCGACTCAGGGTAGGCGGGGTCATGCTCAACACGGCGCCGATGTTCCACAATGCGCCCAACATGTTCTCGCTGATGGCTTTGTTGCAAGGGCAGCACGTGGTGCTGATGGATCGATTCGACGCTGAACGTACCCTTCACGCGATCGACCGATTCGGCGTCACCTGGCTCTACGTGGTCCCGACGATGATGGGCCGTATGCTGCGGCTTCCCGACGAGATCCGCAGCGCGGCCGATGTTTCGACGCTCGAAACCGTGTTGCATGTCGGGGCACCCTGCCCTCCTGTGGTCAAACGTGGGTGGCTCGACTGGATAGGCCCGGAGAAGGTCGTCGAGTTGTATTCGGGCACAGAAGCCCAGGCGAACTGCATGATCGACGGCGTCAACTGGTTGACTCACCCGGGTTCGGTCGGGCCGGTACTGTCTGGCGAAATGACCATTCGGGACGAAGAGTTTCGCGAGTTGCCGAGTGGAACGGTCGGCGAGGTGTGGATGCGTCGGGCGCCCGGCACGCCTGAAACCTATCGATACGTAGGTGCGAAATCGCGTACTCACGGCGATTGGGAATCCCTAGGCGACCTGGGATATTTCGACGATGACAAGTTCCTCTATCTCACCGATCGCACGAGCGACATGATCTTGGTGGGTGGAGCCAACGTCTACCCGGCCGAGATCGAAGCTGCGCTCGCCGAACACCCGGCGGTGCTGACGTGCGCTGCGATCGGACTGCCCGACGAGGACCTCGGCAACGTCGTCCACGCGATCGTTCAGGTTGCAGACGAAACTGGCGCGGACGACCTTCTCGCACATCTGAAAGACCGCCTGGCGCCTTACAAGTTGCCTCGCTCGGTGGAGTTCAGTGAGACTCCGTTGCGAGACGACGCAGGCAAGGTGCGACGCGGCGCTCTACGCGATGCTCGTGTGCAGAAAAGGAATTCGCTCGACGGGTAGTCGGCCGAAAGAAGCGGGGTGCTGCTTGCCCTCATCGGCCAGCAGCACCCCGCAGTAGTCGCCGAACCTACGGCGCCAGCTCGTGGGATCCGGCCGCGAGTCTTTCGACGTCACCGCCAGGCCGTCGGAAGGAGACGGGGACCGGGCTGTGCACGGTAATCGTCGACTCGGTGCACTTCAAACGGATTGCACCGAACGGGGTGGGGCAGCTTCCCGAGAGTGCGGGCAGTAGATCGTAGCGAGGGGCGACGACTGCCGATCGGTATCCGGGTTCGGCTGGGCGAATCCCCAGGATATTGGTTATCAGTGCGGAAGTCGGCGAGGAACTCCAACCGTGGCAGGGTGTTCCGAATCCCCAGCACTCTGCGAAGGTCGAATTTCCCTCCCACAGCAATTCACTCCAATGGCGCACGCTTGTGAGAAGCGGCTCCATGGCGTTCATCCTTCCTAACGCCTCGTGCACCATCGCCTGGCCGAACGGTTCTGCTCGCGTGATTTGTGTCCTTGTGTCCCAGTCGATTTCCTGCCTGCCTTGCAGATGCATGAGACGTCGCTCCTTGGAGTAACCGCTGGCCCCACCGATCCAGTTGCGGTATACCGTCGCATCCTCGTCTGAAAGTGCTTTCGTCAGTGCGGAATAGCGTTCGGCCGGCGCAAATTCCGAGACGACAGCGGCAGCCTGACCCATTTGTGAACACGCATCCGGTGCGTTCTTTCCGTCGACATGGTCGATGTAGACGCCGCGCTCCTCATCCCAGAACGTTTCGAAACCGATACGCAGCGAGTCGTATTCGTCGCGGGCCCATCGTGCATCGCCGTTGTTGCCGATTGCCTCGCTCAATTCGGCGAACTCGAGCAGCGCGCGGCCGAGTAAGCCGTTCACGATGGAACTGCATCCGTCGAGGAACACTGCCGACCAGTCGGTGAGTACCCACTCGGGCAGGTGACCGATCAGGTTTCGGTCCTCGATCTTGTAGGCGAGGAACCAGCGAAGAATGCGTTGAACGCTCGGTATTCGAGCATGAACGAAGGCGGTGTCGCCGGAGTAGCGGTAGTACAGGGACAAGCCGTGGATCCAATAGAGCGACCAGTCCGGAATCGTGATGTTGTCGATGAATTCGACATCGCCGGATGCGGCCATCGGTAGTAGACCGTCGGATCGGGGTGAGTCGCCGAGTTCGAGGCTTCGTCGTACCAGCCGCCAGTCGTCCGAACACGTCAAATGCGTGATCGCATGTACGTATGCGTCGCCCGCCCATGCCCGCTGCTCGCGCGTCGGACAGTCGATGAAGGCGTCATGAGAGTTCAACTCGACGGTGCGACGTCCGGCCCGATACAACTCGTTGATCTGTGCGTCCGCGCTGGTGAAGAAGTGGTCACCGGTGAGTGCGTACAGAAATTCGTCGACGTCGAACTGCTCGAGTGAGAATCGTGTCGACTCTGTCGATTCCACGAGCAGTAGCGCGTATCGAAATCCGTTCACCTCGATCGCCTCGAACTTCGATTTGCCCGGTTCGGACCGCATTAAACTGCCGGCCACGTGCGCTTCGCCCGAGTCGCTTTCGTAGCCGAATGCCTTCTCGAGAAGTGCTACCCGCACGGTCACCGAATGTTCCGAGTCGACCAGGTAGTTGACCCGACCGGCGACTATTTCGCCCATGTCGACTTCGATGATCACCGGACTATGCGGTTTCACTGTCAGTACATCGCGAGGGGTGTAGTTCTGTGTTCGGTATTGCTGGTGGCGCTCGAATATCTCACCGATCCGCCGAATCGGGGCCCCGGCCGTGAGCACGTCGATTTCGAGCTGATCGACCGACGACATGGACTTCGCGTGGACGTTCTTCTCGCTGAGGGCGCCGATCGGTCTGGGGAGCATGCGTCCGTACGGCATCGTCGGTGGCTGCGAGCGGGCGAGCCCGCCCATGTGCTTGACTGTCTGAACGAGTGCGGGTACGGCCTCACGTGGCGCCGCGGTGGCGTCGAATGCTTCTAGGGGCAGTCGTGCGTCTGCGCCGAGATCGGTCGGCGCACTCCATTCGCCGAGTTCGCGTGCCGTCCAGGACTCGTCGGTCGCCAGCCAAAAGTCACCGATCCGGGCTTCGAAGACCGCTACTGCTTGATTGCCGAAGCCGGCCCCGCTACGCGCGGGTGCCCAGAAGGGATTGGGCTGTCCGTAGTAAGTGACCAGGAGTTCGATGCGGTTCGGTCCGGGCACCAGGAATTCAGCGAGGTCGTATTCGTCGTAGTGCAGGCGGTCTGCCTGTGATCTGACAGGGCCACGTCCGACGACTTCACCGCCCACTGTCAGTACGTATCGTGAATCTGCACTGACCCGGCACGGGGCATGGGTGACTGGAGTCGGCAGTTCGACTGTGGTGGCGAATTCCACGCGATGAAACGGATGCGGTGGTAGTGGCGGCTGGATTGGACCGACGACGATGTCTGTCTGTGCGCCGTTCGGGTGCGAGATCCAGTGGCCACGCCACTGCAGTGGAAAGCGTGGTGGAACGGTTATGGGGTTCAACGGAAGTCCTGTCCTGCGCAGTGCCGGCGGCAGATCGTGCCGAAGAGATGTGTGAGCGAGTGACTTTTCCGGATAATTGAAACGCTCCATAGTGCCTTATGTCAAGAAATTTCCGCCCTTTTGGAGTCCATATATGCAGCTTGAACGGCGAATATGGAATTTCGTTCAAGATCTTGCCAAATGTGTCTCAGAACACGTATTGTTCGGCAACATTGATCGTTTCAAAAGTTCCGGTTCGCGCCGGGCAATCGGAGGTGGACATTGTTGTCGAGAACCCGTGCGGATGATTCCGGACCACGGCGGCCTGCGCCGAGGCGCAGGCTGAAGCGGCTCGTTCAAGGGGTTGCGGTGCTTGCCGCAACGTCGATGTTGGTCGCAGCCTGCGGTGGTGGACGCAGCGAAAAGGACTCGACTGGAGGAACACTGACACTGGGTGTGGATGTGGCACCTCGATCCTGGGATCCGGTACAGCAAGTCAGCGCCGGAACGGGCGTGGTCCTGTGGCAGCCGGTTTACGACACTCTCCTCAAATACGCACCAGACGGCTCTATCGAGCCGAACGCCGCTGAATCGTTCTCATACAACGAGGATCGCACCGCTCTCACCCTGAAGTTGCGGGACGGGATGACGTTTACCGACGGCGCTGCAGTCGATGCCGCAGCTGCCAAGGCTTCACTCGAACACATGCGGGACAGCGCTGGACCGGACTCGGTACGCCTGGCCGGGGTCCAGGTGGTAGCCCTCGACGATCGAACTGTCGAACTGTCGACAGAACGCCCTAACGCGTTGCTTGCACAGTTCCTGACGTGGGCGCCCGGCATCCTGGCGAGCCCGGCGTCACTGGCATCGCCTGATCTCGCCACCAATCCCGTCGGAAGTGGCCCGTACACGTTCGTGAGCCAGGAGAGCACCAGCGGAACCTCGCTTGTCTACCAACGCAACCCGAACTATTGGAATGCAGATGCTTACCCGTACGACCGCGTCGTCATCCGCGTGATGGAAGACGAGACCGCGCGTCTCAATGCTCTGCGATCCGGGCAGATCGATGCCGGCCCGGTTTCGGCGGCGAATGCCGACCAAGCTGAATCGGCAGGGTTGACGCTGCTGGGAAATGCCGTCAACTGGAACGGCATGTTCATCATGGACCGCGACGGCAAGCAAGTTCCGGCGCTCCGGGATGTCCGGGTGCGCCAGGCCATGAACAAGGTCTTCGACCGTGACGCGATCGTCAAGGCTATCTACCAAGGACACGGCGTCGTCAACAACCAGATCTTCAACACGAACAGCGACGCGTACAAAGCGGACCTGCTTGCAGCATCGGCCTATGACGTTGAGGCCGCCAAGAAGCTCATGAACGAGGCGGGATACTCAGGCGGCTTCGATCTGACGATCCCGGAGATCCCCGGACGTACCGACATGCTCTCCCCGATCATCAAGCAGCAGCTGGGTCTGATCGGTATCGATGTGAATATCGAAAGCGTCCCGGCGACACAGTATCTCGACAAGTTCCTCAAGGGGGTTTACCCGGTGATCCCCTTCGGACTGCCCTCGGGCACTTCCGTAGCCGACGTTGATGCTTCACTGGCTCCGAACGCGATCTGGAACGTCTTCAAGACTCAGGATCCGAAGCTCACGCAACTCATCGCCGACCTGCAGGTTGCCCCCGAGGACAAGCAGAAAGAGATCGTGCAGTCGATCAACGAGTTCGTAACGGATCAGGCCTGGTTCAGCGTCCTGGCCTTCCCGGAAAGCTTCTGGGCGTTCAAGGGTGGCGTCTCCGCAGAGAAGATGACCGGAAACTCTGCACCCTATCTGTACACCTTCAAGTGAGTCGGCCCGTGCGTGGTCGCCGCAGAGTGGCGGCCACGCACGGGATACACCCGTACAAGCATCACGCTGGGCAGACCGCACTCCGAAATCACGAATTCCGAGGCACCATATGTTGAACTTCCTTGGGCGGAAACTGTTTTTCGCTCTCGTACTCTTCTTGGCAGTAACAGCTTTGACCTTCATGATGGTGTTCTCCAACGGAGCTGCCAGTGTGCGTCAGTCTCTGGGCGAGACCGCAACCGATGAACAAGTTGCCGCACGCGTGGCTCAACTCGGTCTCGATCGTCCGGTGGTACTTCAATATCTGGAATGGCTCAAAGGTTTGCTGTCCGGGGACCTCGGTGCCAGCTTCGCCACCGGCGAGAGCGTCAGCAGCATGTTGACGACGCGTATACCGGTGACGATCTCGCTGGTCGTGCTCGCTATCTTGCTGACTGCGGTCCTGAGCGTTGTCGTCGGCGTTTGTGCGGCGGTGTTCGGCGGGTGGGTCGACAAAGGCCTGCAGTTCCTTTCGATCGGCGGTCTCGCGCTCCCGAACTTCCTCGTTGCGATCGCTCTTGTCTTTGCTTTCGCCATTGCGATCCCGCTCTTCCCTGCGACCGGTTACGTGCCGATCGAGGAGAATGCAGGCGAATGGGCTGCATCACTGGTGCTCCCCGTGACCGCGATACTCGTCGGCCTGGTGGCAGGTTCGGCGCAACAGTTTCGCGGCGCCCTCATCGACACTCTCTCGCAGGATTACATCCGCACGCTTCGCTCGCGCGGCGTATCCGAGCGGGCGATCGTTCTTCGCCATGCACTGCGAAATGCGGCCAGTCCGGGACTGACAGTTCTCTCTCTCCAGACCATCGGACTTGTTGGTGGAGCGGTCCTAATCGAAAGAATCTTTGTTTTGCCCGGCGTGGGGCAGTTGACGCAGACTGCGGCGATCACCGGCGATCTTCCTGCCGTCATGGGTTGTGTCGTTTTCAGCGTGCTGGTGGTCATCGTCGTCAATGTCTGCGCCGATCTGCTCAACGGCTGGATCAACCCGAAGGTGAGGATTTCGTGAGCACTGACTCGATCATGTCGGCCGGTCCGGCATCGACGGCGCCGACAAACAAGTCGGTTTGGCGACGGCTTCTGAAGAACCCGATGGCGGCGGGCTCGCTTGTTGTCTTCATCGCCATCGTGATCTTCGGGGTTGCCGCACCCTTGCTTGCCCCGTTCGACCCCAATCTCGCCAAACTCGAACTGACGAATGCGGCACCGTTCGACACGGAATTCCTGCTCGGTGGTGACCGCTCGGGTCGAGACATTCTCTCCCGCTTGATGTACGCAACGACCGGCACTTTGATGGCATGCCTTGTGGTTCTCGCCGTCTCGGCTGGCATCGGCATCGTGGCGGGCCTGGTGGCAGGCTACTGGGGTGGTCGGATCGACGATGTTCTCGACTGGGTTTCGAACATCGTGCTGGCATTTCCGGGACTCATTCTTCTCATCTCGCTCTACACCGTCGTGGGGCCGAACATCACTGTCTCCATGGCGATTCTGGGCGTGCTCATTGCCCCCAACTTCTTCCGACTGGTCCGCTCCCTTGTCCTGAGTATCCGAAGTGAGTTGTACGTCGACGCCGCCAGAGTCGCGGGCTTGTCCGACGGGAGGATAATTTCGCGGCATGTCCTGCGTTCGATCCGTGGGCCACTGATCGTGCAGAGCTCATTCGTTCTGGCGACAGGTATCTCGGTTCAGGCGGGGCTGGAGTTCCTCGGATTGGGAGACAGCAACACACCGTCTTGGGGTGGAATGCTCAACGAAGCGTTCGCGAACATCTACAACAACGGCACCGCCGTCGTCTGGCCGGCCCTGCTCATCGGTGCAACCACACTCTCGTTGGTGATCCTCGGAAATACACTGCGCGACACACTCGAAACGTCGGGCACCCGCCATCCAGCTCTGTCGGCGTCGAAGGTGAAAGCGATCCGGGCCGAGCGCGAGGGCACCCGTGAGCGGTCAACCGCGCTCCCTACCGACACGAAGCCGAAGTCCGACGTCCTGCTGCGGATCCAGGGACTCGAACTGGGGTACCCCTCGTCGAGTGAGACGGTCGGTGTTGTGGTTCACGGAGTCGATCTCGAGGTGAGGAGCGGCGAAATACACGGTCTGGTAGGTGAATCGGGCTCGGGAAAGTCTCAGATCGCCTACTCGATTCTGGGTATCCTTCCTCCGGAAGCCGCAGTGGTCGGTGGATCCGTGTTCTTCCGTGGGCAGGACATTCTCAATGATTCGAATGCGATGAAGAAGGCGCGTGGCCGGCGTATCGCGTACATCCCGCAAGAGCCCATGACCAACCTGGACCCCACCTTCACGGTTGGGCAACAACTCACCTACGGCCTGCGTGCTGTCGCCGACATCAGCAAACACGATGCGCACGCACGGTTGCTCGATCTCCTTGCACGCGTGGGAATCAACGATCCACGTCGGATGTTCGATCTGTATCCGCACCAGATCTCCGGTGGTATGGCTCAACGTGTGCTGATCGCCGGTGCCCTCGCCGGTGAACCCGAGCTCATCGTGGCGGACGAGCCGACAACGGCACTGGATGTCACCGTTCAAGCCGACGTCCTCGACCTTCTTCGTGATCTGCAGAACGAGCGCGATTTCGGAGTTCTTCTGGTGACGCACAATTTCGGGGTCGTGGCAGATATTTGTGATCGTGTGAGCGTGATGAAGGAGGGTCGCATAGTGGAAAGCAGTGACGTACGTACATTGTTCGCTGAACCGGAGCACGAATACACCCGAATGCTGTTGGACTCCATGCCTGACCGGTTCGCCAGTCGGATCCCGTTCGAGGCCACGTCAGTCGAGGTGGCGCCGTGAGCGACTCGACCGTAACTACCCCGTTGTTGTCGATCAGGGATCTCGATGTCCGCTACCCGGGTCGAACTTTCCGATCGCCGGAAGCTCACGTGATCAAGAACGTCTCACTCGACCTACATGCGGGCGAGACGGTCGGATTGGTCGGTGAATCCGGTTCAGGGAAGACAACTCTGGGCCGCGCGATCCTGGGACTGGCTCCGGTCAGTGGTGGAACCATCCACATGGGCAGCCGAGACATCAGCCGTTTGGGCCGCAAGGATCGACGATCCATCGCCAATTCCATCCAGGTGGTGTTCCAGAACCCCTATTCGTCGCTCAACCCGTCGATGACAATCGAGGACATCCTCGCTGAACCTTTGCTTGCGAGCGGGCAGAAGGCAGGCCGGGAAATGGTGCGGTCGTTGCTGGACCAGGTGCATCTTCCGGCAGACGCGGGCGCCCGTACCGCCCGCGAGTTCTCCGGTGGACAGCGGCAGCGAATCGCAATCGCACGTGCACTCGCCCTGTCTCCGAGCGTGCTGATCTGCGACGAACCCACCAGTGCGCTGGACTTGTCGACCCAGGCAAAGGTCTTGGATTTGCTCGTCGAGATTCAGGAAGAAAAGGGGATTGCCTACCTGTTCATCACTCACGATCTCGCTGTCGTTCGCGCAGTCAGTCACCGAATTGCGGTGATGCTCAACGGTGAGATAGTCGAAGTAGGTGACGCGGAGCAGGTCTCAGACCGGCCGGCGCACCCGTACACGCAGAAGCTGCAGATGTCAGCACCGGTGGCAGATCCCGTCGAGCAGAAGGTCCGACGCGAGCGTCGCCGTGAGTTCGCCCGCAGTGAGCGGGCAACGAGCCTCTGAGAATGCGTTGTCGAATGCAATAGCCGGCGCCCGAAACGATTGGTTCGAAGTCTTTTCGGCGCCAGAGACGGAAGGAACCTCCATGAGGGCCGAGGGCACCTCAGTCGAATAACGATGCTCGACGCGAGTTTCTGATCCCGACAAGAGTATCCGAAGTGACGATGTTCGTAGTCAGGGGATTATCTTCCGAGCCTGCAGATTGGCGAAGATGTCCAGGAACATCGCTTCGGTGTCGACGTGGCGATGGAATCCGAACCGCCGAGCTTTGGATCCGTCGGCGAAAAAGTCGTAGTCCCATCCGAATACGAAGTCACCGAACCCCCAGGACGAGACATCGGAATACGGGGTCCGAGCAAGCTGATGCTCCTCGACGAGTTCATCCCAGACCGACTCCTTGTCTGCCATGGCGACATCGAGGGACATCGGGAGCGGAGGCGCGACGTCCATGTCGAAGAATGCGGCGATCTTCGGCCACATCTCCTGCCAGCGAAACAGGTCGCCGTTGTTGATGTTGAATGCCTGATTTGCGCACTCGGGGTTGGTAGCGGCCCAGACCGTCGCTTCGGCGAGGAGTCCGGCGTCGGTCATCTCGATCAAGCTGGTGTACGCGCCGGGTTTGCCGGGGAATCGGAGTGGGACACCCAATCTCTTCGAGATGGTTGCGTAGACGGCGATGACCATCGCGAGGTTCATCGGGTTACCCAATGCGAATCCGGAGACGACGGAGGGTCTGATCGCCGACCACGTCCATGCCTTGCCGCGCTGCCTGCGTTCGAGGAACTGCTGTTGGTCGACGTTGAACTCGGGTGGCATGTGCGGGGGATCGCTCTCGCGGGCCGGAGTTTTGAACGGTCCGAGATGTGCCCCGTAAACCTTGTAGCCCTGCATCAGGCTGACGTGCTCGAGTCCGCCCGCAACGGGTTCGATGGCATCGAGAGTGTTGACCAGCATCGCCAAGTTGGGCGGAACCAGCTCGGCCCACGTCGGGCGGTCTTGATAAGCGGCGTAGAAGACGTGGGTGACGCCGTCCAGCCCGCTCAATGCTGTCGCGGTCTGTGAAGGATCGAGCAGGTCGACTGCGATGTGTTCGACCCGGTCGGTATCCGTACCGCCTCGCCGCGAGAGTCCGATGATCTTCTTCCATTCTCCGGTCGACTCGAGGTGATCGATCAAGTTCCCACCGATCACGCCTCGGGCTCCGACCACGAGTGCCACTTTGTCGTGCTGCACCATTTCAGCCTCCCATTGGTATATCGCGATGTTGCGATATAGGGAGTGAACCACACATATCGGCATTTCGCGATCTAGCGGTATGCTGACGAGCATGGAAGACACAGCAACCGAGTGGGAAACGGCCTTCAAGGCGCTGGCCAACCCGATGCGTGTGCAAATCCTGCAGTGGTTGAAAGACCCGGGAAGCTTTCCACCTCAGCTCGAGCCTGCCGAGGAGGTCGGAGTGTGCCTCAAGCACATTCAGGCGAGGGCGAAGGTGTCGCAATCGACGGCGTCGCAGTACATGGCCGCACTCCAGGCTGCGGATCTGGTGACCACCACACGAATCGGCCAGTGGAGGCACTACAAACGAAACGAGCAGCAGATCGAGAAGCTTGCTGCATTCATCAGGCAGGGTTTGTAGATACCGGCACCTGACCGATCCCTCGGGGCTGCAGACGTTGTGGCAAAACCTCACATCGCCGGAGCCGTCGGTATGTGCATTGTGGTCGTTTCTCGGCTTGCTCGTTGTCCTTACGCTCGGCAGAGGGTACTGGCAAGGAGAGGCGTGCGATGAGTCGTGAGAGTTGGGTGGGCCGCGATGCGCGATCCATCGCCGAAGCCGTGCGGTCGGGTCAGGCGTCGGCGCGGACCGTCGTCGAAGACCATCTCGCACGGGTCGACGAATGCAATGGCGAACTCAACGCACTGGTCACCGTGTGCGCCGAGGAGGCCCAGGCGGCCGCGGACGCCCTGGACGAACGACGCCTTCTCGGTGAGACACTCGGCCCCCTTGCCGGGGTTCCGTTCACGGTCAAGGACCTGATCGCCACTGCCGGCGTGCGCACCACTGCCGGTTCTCGCACTCTGGCGGACAACGTCCCGACCGTCGACGCCCCGGCCGTCGCGGCATTCAAGGCTGCCGGTGCGATTCTGATCGGTAAGACCAACACCCCGGAATTCGGCGCGTGCGGCCTGACTCGAAACGAACTGTTCGGAACCACGGCCAGTCCGGTGCGACCGGACGGCGTCGTCCGCTCGCCCGGCGGATCGAGTGGCGGCGAGTCCGCGTCGGTTGCTGCCGCAATGAGCGTGCTCGGACTCGGTACGGATTTTGGTGGTTCGGTGCGTTGGCCCGCCCACTGCACCGGCCTCACTTCCGTTCGTCCGACACTCGGACGTGTCGATCCGGAAGGTCAGTATCCAGGCGTGCTTTCGGATGGACGGGTACTCGCCAACCCTGCAACGATGCACGGCACGATCCAGACCGTCGGCCCACTGGCCCGCAACCTCGGTGATGCGGCGCTTGCGTTGCGCGTCCTGTCGATGCCGCATTTCTCGTGGAGCGAGCCTGATTCGGTCGACGTCGACGACCTCGACATCCGCTGGGCCCCCGGCGAGGGAACCATGCCTGTCGACGAAGAAATACTGACGGCGGTTCGCTCGGTGGCGAACAGTCTGAACGCGAGCGAGTACGACGGTCTGGCTCTGCCGCGGGCCAACGCGCTTTTCGGTGCGTTGCGATCGGTCGAGACTCACGCGGACATCCACGCTCTCACCGAAGGTTCAGCGCACTCTTTCGACGCGGACATCACCGCCATGCTTGCGGCAGGCCATGATCGGAGCTCCACCGAGGTGGAAGCGCTGTGGGCGGATCGCGCGGTGTTGATCAGCGAATTCCTCGGCGAAATGGGCGACGTTCTGCTTCTGCCGGTTGCGTCGGTGCTCGCTCCGCCGCTCGGTGTGGAGAGCTTCGAGGTGGGCGGTCGCGAACTCACATGGATGGACGCGCTCGCGAGTTGCCGGGCGATCAGTGTGCTCGGCCTCCCGTCGGTCGTGGTTCCGGTAGGGCTCTCCCCCAACGGGTTACCGATCGGGGTGCAGGTGGTGGCGAGACCGTTCCGCGAGCACGTTGCGCTGTCCGTGGCAGCGCGAATAACGTCGAACGTGCAGGCTCTAGTCTGATTCCCATCTTTCGGTTTCGGCCGCGAAACGTATTGCGTACGAGTCGGCCAGATCGTGAAGCGTGGTGACGCAGTCGCCGTAGTACGTCGGTGCGTGCATGGTGGCCAGAATTCGCGGCTCGAGGTCGGCCAGGGCACGGATCGTGGGTTCGAGATCCGGGGTGAGGCAGGTGGCGTGGCCCAAGTCCTCGGCTTCCAAAGCGGGACCGACGATTTCGTGCTCGGTGGTCGCAGGGTGGTGCCCGAACGCGGTGAAGAGATCTCCGCAGAACAGCGTGGACGTCGTCTCCTCGAACATCAGACCCGCGTCCCAACCGTGCGGGACGTGTGGGGTGTCGATGTGCCGAACTCGACGGCTCCCGGTTTCGAGTACATCGCCGTCCTGCAAGGGAAGTGGCGCCCGATCGGCGAGGTCGTTGACCTGAACGAAGCACCCCATCGCGCCGTGGGCCACTTGCGCTTCGGGGGCTGCCGCAAGCCAGGAGTTCATGGATCCGCACTCGTCGGCCTCGACGTGACCGAACGTGATCCATTTCAGGCGGTCGATGTCGATCAACGTCGAGAGTGCGTCGGAAGCCGAGGTGAACAACGCTCGCTGCCCGGTGTGGAAGAGCAGGGGTTCCTCGCCGTCGACGAGAAACTGGTTCATCGTGAGGTTCGCTTCGTCCACAAACGTCGACAGTCGGTAGATGTCCGGCGCGATTTCGGTGATCGTGGTGGTCATCGCTGTGCTCCGATCAGGGCTGTAGTACACGTCAAGCTGTCTTCTTCAGCTTTCTCGTCGCCCCGCGCCTGCACAAGGCTCTGGAATAGTGGAGGACGTGTTCGTACTACTGCTGACAGGCCCGCCGGGCGCGGGGAAGAGTTCCGTGCTGACCGCGATTCACGATCGACTCGGCGAGGCCGGGGTGAGTAACGCGATGATCGAGGTGGACGAACTCGAGCGGTGCTATCCGCCGCTGGGGACCGAACGGGCAATCGCACACGTCGGGATGCTGTGCGCGTCCTACCGGGAAGCGGGGTACGGACTCCTGTTCCTCACGGCGACCGTCGAAGACGACGACTACGGGCGCGCCCTGCTGGCCGCGACCGGCGCCGAGGGGCACCTGCTGGCGCGCCTCGAGGCCGATCCGGATACATTGCGTACCAGAATCATCGAGCGTGAACCGGCCGGCTGGGCCGGGTTGGACGAGTTGGTGGAGGCATCACAACTGCTGGCCGGTTCGATGCCGACGCTCAGTGGAGTCGACGTGGTTCTGAGCACCGAAGGCCGCGATCCCGAGAGTGTTGCCGACGATCTGGAAGCGGCTCTGCGAGAACACAGTCCGTCGCTTCTAGCCGTCGGTGTTCAGAGCGGTGACCACTGAAGCGAACATCGTCGACTTGATTGCCTCCAGTGTGCCCGCATTCTTCGGGCCGATCGGTGCAACCATTTCGATGGCCTTGGCGGTCAAAGCGTCGACGGATGCGGTGAAGTCCACCAAACCGGCTGCGAATGCGTCACTTCCGCCGTATCGCCGCCCCGTGGTCATGGCGACGATTGCCGACGCCGGGCTGAGTTTGGCCTGGATGAGAGCTGCCATTCCTTCGGTGAAGGGGATGTTGATGTCCACCTCCGGGAAGCAGTAGTAGCCGCGATCATCGCGCATGACGCGGTAATCGTGCGCGATACCGAGCATTGCGCCCGCTCCGAAGGCGTGACCGTTGATCGCAGCGACGGTCGGCATGGGGAACGTCAGCATCCGAGCGAACAGTGACTGCACTTGCTGCACATACCACTTCGCCTTGTCGCCGTTCGCGCCCAGCCAGTCGAGGTCGAGTCCGTTGGAGTAGAACTTGCCCGTCGCCGTGGTGACCAGGGCATGTGCGCCTTCGCTTAAAGCCTGGTCGAGTAGCTTGTCGACGGAATCGAGCCAATCCGGCGAGAATCGATTCTCGTCCTCACCGAGATCGAGAACGGCGATCTTGTCTTCGAAGCGCAGAGTTGCGGTCATGATTGGCCTTTCCTGTTGCGTGGCTTGGGCAGTGGTGGGTCGAGATGCAGAACCGCTCGAACGGCGGCATCCAACCGCGCGCGTGCTGCGGCGTCGGGGACTCGCCAACCGTCGGCGCGTTTGGCGGGATGAATGAGTAATCCGGTAGGCAGGCCGACAACACAGGCCTCGATTGCCTCGACGGCTCTGCCGTCCTTGCGGCCCCAGAGCGCGGTCGACAACCGGATGAACAACTCGACCAGAGACCGGTCGAGTTGTGTGAGTTGCTCGGCGATGTCGGCAGGGACGTCGGTGCCGAGCAGTTCGTCGCGCTGGATCGTCAACAGCAGCAACGCGGATTGTGGGTAGTCGAGCGCGAAGACGGCCGGAACTTCGGCGGCTGCGACGACGGCGGAAACCGCCGAAGTCGGCGACGGGTCCGCGAGAGCGTCGTCCACTCTCGATTGTTGAAGCGCGAGAAATCGTCGCGCAGCACGCAGCCACGCGCTACCGACCAGTCCACTGCGAGAGCCGAATGCGTGGTAGATCGCCCCGTTGGACACGCCGGTGGCGTCAGAGACAGCCCTGACCGTGACAGCACTCGGCCCGGCAGTGGCGGCAAGTTTTTCGGCAGCGTCGAGCAGCGTGTCGAGATCGTGGACGCGTGGCCGAGGCATGAACGCACAGTAACAGAGCGTCTGCTCTGTTACTAGTGTGCGGTCAGATCACCGAATGCGCGCGAAGGTCTTCGATCTCCTCCGGACGCAGCCCGAAGTCGGCGAGGACGGCGTCGGCGTCACCGCCGAGTGTCATGGGTGGTGCATTCCTGACGGGAAGCGTCTTGCCGTCCACCCAGAACGGCCCGCGGACAACGGGAATCGACGTCCCGTCGGCGCTGTGCGTCTGCGCGACCATCTGCAATGCCTCGACCTGTGGGTCGGAGAACACCTGATCGATCGAATGGATCGGGCCGCAGGGAATTCCGGCACCGCGTATCTCGGTGATCCACTGCGCCGCGCCCTTGGTGGTCAGTAGGTCCTCGAGTTCTTTGGTCAGTTGGTCTCGGTGCGCCAAACGTTCTTTACCCGTGGCATATTCGGCACGGAAGGCGAGGTCGGGGTCACCGAGTACCGAGCACAGCGCGATCCAGTGCTTGTCCGAGCCGGTGGCGATGTTGATCGGGAAGTCTGCGGTGTCGAAAGCGCCGTACGGCGTGATCGTCGGGTGCGTATTGCCGTTCGGCGTCGCAACGCGTCCGGTGCTCAGGTAGTCCTGCGCCTGGAAGGTCATGATCGAGATCGCGGATTCCAGCAGCGAGGTCTGCACGCGGTGCCCTCGACCGTCGCGACCGCGAGAGGCCAGCGCCGCCGTGATCCCCAACGCTGCATAGATGCCCGAGACAGTGTCGATGATGGGGATACCGACTCTCATCGGAGTCTGATCCCCGGCGCCGGTGACCGACATCAGCCCGGACATCCCCTGGGCCACCTGATCGAGTCCGGGCGCGAACTGGTCCGGGCCCACCGGGCCGAAACCACTGATGCTCATCACGACGAGCCCCGGATTCTCCTGCTCGAGCGAGTCGGGATCGAGCCCCATGTCGGCCAGCACTCCCGGACGGAAGTTCTCGACCAGCACGTCTGCGTCGAGTGCCAGGCTGCGAAGCAGTTTCCGCCCGCGGTCACTGCGCATGTCGATGGCGATCGACCGTTTGCCGCGGTTCACGGAAGCGAAGTAGAGGCTCCGATCGCCGTCGAACGGCGGCCACTGACGCGAACTGTCGCCGGAGCCACGGGTTTCGACCTTGACCACGTCGGCGCCGAAGTCCGAGAGCAGCGACGTGCACAGAGGGCCCGCGAGAGCGCGGGTGAGGTCGAGAACTTTGATACCGCTGAGCAATTGGTCCATGGGAGAAACCTCGGTTCTGTGGTGTGCAACGTCGCCCACTCGATCCGTCGCACCATCTGCGTGAATTACCGCTGCAGTGATCGTCGGAGAGGGGAAGAATGAAGGTCAGGCCTGCTTTCGGCTGGGCTCGGTGACAACACTGGTCGAGAGCGCAAGGTGATGCGACGGCGACATTGCACAACTGCAGGGCCCGGATTTAGGCGCATTGTGTGACAGGCAGGATTGCGGTGGGCCGATACCGTGAACTCTCTACGGACGGCGATCTCTACTGACGGCAATGCAAGCGGGAGGCGAGGCGATGCGCGACATTTCCACTCAGCTGGCGCAGTGGCACGCCCGCGGCGAGGATTTTGCACTGGCGACGGTTGTCCGTACCTGGCGATCCTCACCGCGCATGCCCGGTGCTTCGATGGCCGTCTCACGCTCCGGCGAGGTGGTCGGCAGCGTCTCGGGCGGGTGTATCGAGAGTGCACTGTACGAGATCGCCCAGGAGGTTCTCGCCGACGGCACCAGCCGCGTCGAGGTCTTCAGCGTCTCCGACGACGACGCCATCGGAGTAGGTCTGACCTGCGGTGGAACCATCGAAGTGTTCGTCCAGGCCGTCGGAGCCGGTTTCGCCGACTTCGGTCACGTCTGTGAACGGATCGAGGCGGATGCGCCCGTCGTCGTGGTCACCGAAGTGCGTCCGGGTGCACCCGCGCGGCACCTGGTCGTCGAGCAGGGCCGACGCAGCGGGGATCTGGATGCGACGGAGGAAGAAGTCTCCGTCCTGCTGCGCACGATGGACACCGGTGAGTCCGTCGCTTTTGTCGCGCCGGCGGGAACTCTCATCGATTCGCAGCACGACCTGCTGGTCGAGATCTTCGCGCCACTACCGCGGATGTACGTGTTCGGGGCCATCGACTTCGCGGCATCGATGTGTACGTTGGGCGCCTTTGCGGGTTACCGCGTGACCGTCGTGGACGCACGGCCCGTCTTCGCGACACGGGCGCGCTTCCCCGACGCCCACGATCTGGTCGTCATGTGGCCACACAAGTTCCTCGAAACCGCACCGATCGACAACAAAACCGTCCTGGCCGTGCTCACGCACGACGAGAAGTTCGACATCCCCCTGCTCGAGATCGCGCTGCGTTCGCCGGCTGCGTACGTCGGCGCGATGGGAAGTCGTGCGACGCATGAGCGTCGGGTGGCGCTGTTGAAGGAGCGAGGCGTCACCGACGTCGAGTTGGGGCGTCTGCACTCACCGATCGGGTTGGATCTCGGCGCGAGGACACCGGAGGAGACTGCAGTGTCGATCCTGGCCGAGATGACCAAGACCCTGCGCAATGCCTCCGGTTTGGAACTGCGGGATCTGCAGGGGCCGATCCACCCGCCACCTCAGGAGAATCCGACCGCCCTGCATCGAACGGCCTGAGTCGACTGCGCTGAATTCGGACATCTTGTGTTCGGTGGGGATAGGATCGTTTCTTTCGTGAACCATCTTCCGTGATCCGAATGAAATCGAGGTGCCTGCCAAGTGGCAAACCCGGCCGTACCGGCATCCGAGGTGAATGCTGTTCTCTCCGAACTTCTTCGAACCCCGCTCCTTCCTGGTGCTCGAAAGGTTTCCGGCGGTTCCGAAGACCCGACGGTTGCGCGGGTGGGATTCATGGCGGTTCCGGACATCGGGCCGTGGCTACGACGCGGGCAGTTGCTGATCACCACCCCGGAAACCCTCGCCCGGGTCACCGAACCCTTCAAAGCATTCGTCGGACGTTTGTCGACGCGCGGAGTTGCAGCCCTTGCCGTCCAATTCAGTGCCGACGGGGACACTCTCGCACCGGAACTGGTCGACGCAGCCGACAGTGCCGACTTTCCGCTTCTGGTTTTTCACGGCCCATGCGATCACCCCGCGGCGCGGGACCGTGAGCAGACGGAGTCGGCGCAGATCGACGCCATGTTCGGGGCCGAGCGGTTGCGGCGGCTCCTGGTCGACGTCGTGATGGGCGGCGGCGGACTCCCGCAGTTGACCGAAGTCATCGCGCGCGAGATGAAGGGCGCGGCTCTGGTCACCACCTCGGACGGACGCGAGATCTGCCGCGCCGGGGACGCCGCGGAGCGCAAGCATCTATCAGCCTGCCCGGCCGTCGATTCCACCGGTCGTCTGCGGA
This sequence comes from Rhodococcus sp. NPDC059969, assembly GCF_042738325.1. Classification (NCBI taxonomy): domain Bacteria; kingdom Bacillati; phylum Actinomycetota; class Actinomycetes; order Mycobacteriales; family Nocardiaceae; genus Rhodococcus; species Rhodococcus sp. NPDC059969. Next base: position 735,178 of record NZ_JBHWUF010000001.1, read on the forward strand.
CCGACACCGTCGAGGGCGGGTTGGGTCTGCACGAGTTCGACGGCCAATTCATCGCGGTGTCCGCGATTTCCGCCAATCACATCGACCACGGGCGTCTCGCGTTGTTCACCGGTGAGCGTGTGATGACCAGTTACGACCAGTACCTGGTCGAGCGTGCCGCGTCGGTGTGCGCCTTGGTCATCACCCGCGAACAGGCCGTGGCGTCGGTGGAGGAACGCCATCGCGCCAACTTCGTTCACGACCTTCTCCTCGGCCGGGCCGGGGACCACGATCACGTTGTCTCCCACGCCAAGACGTTCGGGTGGGACTTCGATCGCCCGCTGGTGATCGTCTCGATCGAGCCGGACCCGGTCGACGAACCGACCTCCGCGGCGCCCGCTCGGCTGCCCGTCGTCGATCGTCAGGCGATGGCGTTCTCCGGCGCGATCGCTCACCGTGATCCCGGCGCGGCGGTGACCGCGCTGACGGGCGAGACGGTGATCGTCATGGGCGTCGGCACCGACACGATGGCATTGGTGCGGGACCTCGTCACGGTCGTTCGCGGCGAAGGTGGCGGCGGGAGAAGGCCGTTCAGTGTCGGGGTGTCCCGCCCGACGGCTGCGATCGAAGCCGTCCCTGCGCTCTACAGCCAGGCGCGCACCGCACTGACCGTCGGCCGGCGGATTTCCGGTCCGTGGACGGTGACTCAGTTCGACGATCTGGGCGTGTACAGACTGCTCAGTCTGGTCGAGGACGAAAACGAGCTCGAGACGTTCGCCCGCGAGACGCTGCGGGAACTGACGGAGGAAACTGCCGAAGCGCAGGACATGCGCAAGACATTGGAAGTCTTGCTCGCGACCAACATCAACATCGCCGAGACGGCGCGCAAGCTCCACTTCCATTACAACACACTGCGTTACAGGGTCGTTAAGCTGGAGAAAATGCTGGGACCCTTCACGGCGCAACCCGAACTCCGGCTGGATCTGTCTCTAGCACTGAAGATAACCGCGATGCGCGGCATCAATCACTAATATTGCCAATCCGGGTCGGTGGGTTCTGGCAGATTGTCATCACGTCGATACCCCCGCGCTGTAATAGCGTTTCACTCCAGTCACGGTGTTTTGTGAGCTGGAGCACACTCAGCGTTCGGACACCTTCCTCTGCACGAAAGGTCCCATCATGCCGATTTGGACGTTGCACGGAGATGGAAAGAACATCAAACCGGGTGAAGTGGTTGCTCCCGGCGAGCGGCTCAGCTGGGGAAGAACCATCGGGCTGGGCAGCCAGCACGTGGTGTCGATGTTCGGCGCGACGTTCGTGTTCCCGATCATCATGGGCCTCAATCCTCAACTTGCCGTGATGATGTCGGGTTTCTGTACGCTCTTCTTCCTGCTGGTGGTCAAGGGACGCATTCCCAGCTACCTCGGAACGTCGGCGGCCTTTGTCGGTGGTATCGCCGCCATTCGAGCCCAGGGCGGAACGTCCGCAGAGGTGACCGGCGCGATCCTGGTGTCCGGACTCGTCCTGGCGGCCATCGGTATCGCGATCCACTTCCTCGGCGGCCGGGTCGTGTTCAAGGTTCTTCCGCCAGTGGTGACCGGCGCGGTGGTGATGCTGATCGGATTCAACTTGGCACCCGTCGTCGCGGGGCTGTACTGGCCGCAGGACCAGTGGGTGGCCCTGATCGTCATGGTGGCCCTGATCGTCATGAGTATCGCGCTACGAGGCTTCATGGCGCGCATCGCCATCTTCCTGGCGCTGATCTTCGGCTACGTCCTCTCCTGGATCCTCGACCGCGTCTCGGGGACGATCACCTCCTACGACGCAGGCACCGGTCAGATCACCGAGCACTTCCGCGTCAACTGGGATTCGGTGCAGTCGGCGTCGTGGTTCGGGCTGCCCCCGTTCTCGGACGAAGCCAACGGAATCGTCGGGATCCACGCTCCGTCGTTCAGCCTGACGTTCATCATCCTGGTCCTTCCGGGTGTCATCGCGTTGATCGCGGAGAACGCGGGCCACGTCAAGGCCGTGGCCGAGATGACCGGGGACGACCTCGACCCGTACATGGGACGTGCGCTCGCCGGTGACGGTTTCGCCACCGCTATCGCCAGCAGCGTCGGCGGCTCGCCCACGACGACGTACGCCGAGAACATCGGCGTCATGGCAGCGACCCGTGTGTACTCCACCGCCGCCTACGCGGTTGCCGGCATCGTTGCCATGATGCTCGGCTTCTCCCCCAAGTTCGGTGCCGTCATCTCGGCGACGCCTGGCGGTGTTCTCGGCGGAATCACCGTGGTGCTCTACGGCATGATCGGTCTGCTCGGCGCCAAGATATGGAAGGAGAACGGCGTCGACTTCGGGAATCCGCTCAACCTCATGCCGATCGCGGCCGGCCTCATCATCGGTATCGGCGACACGGCTCTGAAGTTCAGTGACACGTTCTCGCTCAGCGGCATCGCGCTCGGCACCATCGTTGTGATCGGGATGTACCACCTGTGCCAGTTCATCGGTTCGAAGAATCCGGAACTGAATGCGAAGAATCCGGAACCGAACAAGCCGGATTCGAAGGCTCCCGGCGGCGATCGGGAGGAACCCGCCAAGCAGCTCACGTGACGTCTGGCTGAGTGTGCTCGATTGACGAAGGCCGGACATCCTCCACGGAGGATGTCCGGCCTTTCCGGTGTTCTGGGTGATCGATCAGACGGAGGTACTGGCTTCGACCAGGCCGATACGGTCGATGCGTCCGGTGCGGGTGGTGAGCCGTTCGGTCGCATCGGTAGCAGTGAGCACGCTCAGCTCGTAGTGCAGCACCGCTCCGACACGAGTACAGAATGCTGCGGGTTCGTCCGCTGCATCGGGAAATTCGGGGATGACCCGATCGACGATGCCGCCCGCGAGCAGATCGAAGGACCGTATCCCTTGACTGGCAGCCATGTCCGGCGCGTGCGTGATGTCGTGGAACATGATTGCGCTCGCACCTTCGGGAGGTAGGGGCGAGAGCCAACCGTGGCGGGCCGCCAGCACTCGATCGGCCGGAATCAGCGCCAGTGCACCGCCACCGGTGCCCTGCCCGAGCAGGAGGGAAATGGTGGGGACCTCGAGTGAAATCATGTCGGCTATGCACCGAGCGATCTCGCCGGCCAGGCCGCCTTCTTCGGCTTCCTTCGACAGTGCCGCGCCCGCCGTGTCGATGATCGTCACCAACGGCAGGTCGAGTTCTGCGGCCAGCCGCATTCCTCGCCGAGCTTCCCGCAGAGCGCCGGGGCCGAGTGGGGAGTGAGGAGTCTGCCCGCGACGGTCCTGTCCGAGAAGGACGCAGGGCATGTCGCCGAAGCGGACGAGTGCGAGCATGATGCCGGGATCGTTCTCGCCTTGGCCGGTTCCGTTGAGCGGGAGCATGTCCGAAGCGGAATTGAGCAGCACTTCACGAATCCCAGGTCGGTCTTCGCGCCGGGATGCGACGACGGATTCCCACGCCGACGTATCGGGTGGGCAGTCGTACGAGCACGGGTCACTGGGCAGTGAGTAACCACGACGCGCCCCGGTGATGATGCGCAATGCGCGTTCGACGATTTCGGCGAGCTGGTCTGGCGGCCTCACTGCATCGATGAGTCCGTGCTCGTGAAGGTTTTCGGCTGTCTGGACACCGGCGGGGAAAGGTGAGTTGTACAAGGCCTCGAACACTCGGGGACCGAGGAATCCGACGAGGGCTCCCGGTTCCGCGATCGTCACGTGACCGAGTGAACCCCAGGATGCGAATACGCCTCCGGTGGTGGGGTTTCGGAGATAGACGATGTAGGGCAGGTGCGCTTCTTTGTGCTTGATGAGCGCCGCGGTGATCTTGACCATCTGCAAAAACGCCGTCGTCCCCTCTTGCATGCGCGTTCCCCCGGACGTGGGAAGCGCAAGAAGGGGCAGACGCTCTTGCGTGGCGCGTCGGATGGCGACGACGAGGCGTTCACCGGCTGCCACGCCGATCGATCCGCCGAGAAAACCGAACTCGCAGACGATGATTGCCACGCGGCGCCCTCTGACGGAGGCGCTGCCCGTCAGGACGGACTCGTCGAGCCCGGTCTTCTCCTGGGCCCGCAGAAGTGCTTCCGCGTAATCGGAGTCGGTCGCGACGGGGATCGGAGGGGTGTCCCACGACTCCCAGGTGCCGGCATCGATCACCAGGTCGAGCAAGTCGCGAGCCGTCAGGCGGTTCATCGGGTGAATCCTTGTAGCCACGAAATGACTTCGTCAGTGTCTTCACCGAGAACCGGCGGTGCCGTGTGGCGAGTCTCCGTCACTTCGGTTCCGTCCGGTTCGAAGAATCGCAGCGGCGGACCGGGCAGAGTGATGTTGCCGAGCGTGCTGTGGTCGACATCGACGAGCAATCCCTGTGATCGGGTCTGCTCCCATTCGTACACCTCGGAGATCGTCCGAACCCGTCCTGCCGGTATTCCGATGCGGTCGAGTTCGGTCAGAAGCTCGTCACGTGAGTACGGTTTGAAGGTACGTTCGATCAATTCGACTACCTGGAAATGATTTTCGACGCGTTCGGCGTTTGTTGCCATACCCGGGGCGTCAGGATCTAGGTCGAACCCTTCGCAGAATCTTCTCCACAGACTCTCGCTGCCGACCGAGATCTGCACTGCGCCATCGCCGGTCCGAAAGAGTCCGTACGGTGCGATGGAGGGATGGTGGTTGCCTTGTGCTGTGCCTACCTCGCCGGCGACGGTCCACTTCGTTCCTTGAAACGCGTGAACACCGACCACGCTGGCCAAGAGCGACGTTCGGACAACGCGGCCTCTCCCCGTCTGCTCGCGTTCCCTCAAGGCTGCGACGACGCCGAAGGCCCCGTACATCCCGGCGAGAAGATCGGCGATCGGAACTCCGACCCTTTGGACGTCGTCCGGATTCGATCCGGTCAGCGACATGAGTCCGGCTTCCCCCTGGGCGATCTGGTCGTACCCGGCGCGACCGCCTTCCGGACCGTCGTGGCCGAAACCGCTGATGGACAGAACGATCAGTCGAGGATTGAGTTCGGCCAGCCGCTCGGTGGAGAATCCGAGTCGATCGAGCACTCCGGTGCGGAAGTTCTCCATGAGAACATCGGCGCGGCAGACGAGATCTTCGAGGGTCGCTCGCCCACTGTCAGATTTGAGATCGAGCGTGATCGACTTCTTGTTCCGGTTCGTGGACAGAAAATACGTCGATTCGCGTTGTGTGTTCGGTGGTTCCAACGTGGGTTCCAACGGGGGCTCCACAAAAGGCGGCCCCCACCCACGGGTGTCGTCGCCGCCATGAGGTGATTCGACCTTGATCACGTCGGCACCCAGATCGCCGAGCATCATTGCCGCGTGAGGACCCGCGAGTGCGCGCGTGAGGTCGACGACTATCACGTCGTGTAACGGACCACTACGAGCACTTGTGTTGTGAGGCTTCGAAGTCGAGTTCATGTCGCACCGCCGTGTTCTGGTGTAATTGGCTGAGCCAGTTGGTGGTTGAGGCCTCCGTAGTTCGGTCGACTCCGGTCCGCTGGACCGAGAAACCGGCCAGGGCCACTGAAGGAGGTATGTGCGGCCCGTCTTTCGAACCGTAGGCGGGCACCGGTGAACGGCACATGGGTAACCTTGCCGACGACGGGTGTCAGTGGTGGGTAAGAAGTGACGAACGCTCACCGCATGGCGCGATTACGGTTGTGTCGAACCGTGATCGGGGCGCTCTGTCAGCCTATTTGGTGCATTTTCATGACATTTCGTGCATCTTCATGACCTGCAGGGCGAGTGAGACGTTCAACCGGAGAACGGGGTCGTCGGTAAACGATCCGACGACGCTCTCCAGCTTTCCGATTCTGTATCGCAAAGTGTTGTAATGCATATGCAGTGCCCGGGACGCTTCGGCGACATTGCAATTGCAGTCGAGCAGGGTCTGGAGTGTCAGACGCAGGTCAGCGGCTTCGGCGTTGTCCGCCGACAAGGACTTCAGAACGTCATCGGTGAACGAACGCAGTTCGCTCTTGTCCGTCTGGAGCGAGAGGAGTCGGTGTACGCCGAGTTCGTCGAAGTGCGCTATCCGTCCCGGCCCGTTGATGCGTCGGCCGACTACTACCGCTGTGCAGGCTTGGTCGTAGGCAGCAGGAAGGTCGGCCAGGGAGTAGATCACCCGGCTCACTCCCGTGCTGAAGGAGCGGCGGCCGCTGGTGCGATCTCCGGCAACCTTGCGAACCAACCCTTCGATGTCCCGAACCGCGCGGTCGGTGCTGGTCGGGAAAAGCGTGACCACCTCGTGTCGGAACCCGACGGACGGTGCCGTCCGCTCGTGGGTACGCACCACTTGTTGCCAGCCGTCACTGAGTCGATCCTGGTCCGTGCGAGTGGAATTCGCGTGCTGGGATTCCGGGTGATCGACGTCGAGTTCTGCAACCACAACGGCAAGGGGACGAGTGACATCCCACCCCAACTGGGTGAAGTGCGCGCTCACTTCCGCAGGCGAGCCGGCTTCGCCTATCAGTGCGTCGCGGAGGAAGTCGCCGCGGAACTTGGATTCCACTGCCGCAACTGCCAGCTGTTTGGTGACGGCCAGCGCGGCAACGGTGGCCGCTCGCTCCAGCGCTTGAACGACAACGGCGCCGAGTTCGTGGGTGCCGGCGTACGCCACCATTCGGCCGTGGTCGGTGCCGCCGGCCACCACTCGGGTGAGCGCCAACTGGCCGGGAAATCCCTTGGGTGCGTTCTGTAAACCGACGGCGACCCGTTCGGTCAGGAACCGACCGGTGCTTTCGAACAACGGAAGCGCGTTCAGCGCGGCTGAATCCCCGGCCTCGGTCAATACCCTTCCGTCCGGCGAGCAGATCAGAACGCTGACGTCGAAAAGCGCGGCGAATTCTGCGGCAATCTGAGGTAGATCGCCACCTTCCAAGACGATCGACGTCAACGAGCGGTGAAGTCGATCGGCAATGTCGAGTGCCGCGGACTGCTTCGCCACCAACTTGGTGAAGACCTCCGAGATCACCTCATCGAATCCTGCGGTGACGGGAAGAACCAACAGCGGCAGGCCTCGCTGCTCTGCCATGTGCAGCATCGCCTCGGGCAGTTCGTCGAGATAGCGGCCCGTTTTCACGGCAAGTGCCGCGACTCCTCGGCGTGCAAGACCGTCGACGAGGTCACTGAGATCTGTGTCGTCGAGAAGCTCGCCGGTTCGCCCGTAGCGCAGCGGGAACCCGGTTGTCACCAACAACTCGTTCGGCTTCACCCAAGCGAGGATGTCCGGTACTTCCATCACGTTCACCGATTGAACGAGGTGGCGCAAGCCCCCATGCCCGGCAAGGACTTCGGCTCCACGCAGACTGGGCAGCTCGAGGACATCCCGAACCGTCAGTCTGTAGTCGCCACCTTCTGGCAAATGTTGAAGCTCTTCGCTCGAATATTTGGCAGATCTATCCATGTCGCGAGACTACGCTCGATCGCACAGTGAACATTGTCAACAGTTGACGAAAATACTCTCTCGGAATGAGTGGTCTCCGTATATCTGCCGACTATCTTGGTCCGAATTGGCGATCGCCGGCGTCTCCGAGTCCAGGTACCAGGAAAGCATTTTCGTTCAGGCCGTCGTCGATGCTCGCGGTGAGGAGCCGGACCGGATGTCCGGAGTTCTTCAACGCTTCGATCCCTTCCGGAGCCACGACGACGCAAATTGCAGTCACGTCGGTTGCTCCGCGCGCAACGAGCAGATCGATTGTGCGGACGATGGATCCACCAGTTGCCAACATCGGATCGAGGACGTAGACGGGGGTGCCCGACAAATCAGCGGGCAGGGACTCCAGATACGGAACCGGCTGGTGTGTCTTCTCGTCTCGCGCCATTCCCACGAAACCGACTCCTGCCTGCGGAATGAGGGCGCTCGCTTGTTCGACCATGCCGAGGCCGGCACGCAAGACCGGTACCAGGAGAGGCGGATTCGCCAGTCGCACTCCCTGCGTCGGAGCAACTGGCGTCTCGATGTCGAATCGTTCCACTTCTGCGCCGCGCGTGGCCTCGTAGACCAACATATGGGTCAGTCTGCGCAAGGCGGACCGGAACGTTGCGTTGTCGCTGCGAGCGTCGCGCATGGTCGTGAGCAGAGATGCCGCCAGCGGATGGTCGACAACAGTGGTGTCCATGGTCGAATCGTAAGTGAGAACCGATGGGGCGGCGCACAACCGGTGAATCGGAGTCGAAATAACCAATCACGGTTTTCGTTTGGGCAAGTATTGACGATGCCGAAGGGTTCGAGTCGTCATAGCGTGGTCGGCATGGCAGTTCCGAACCGCTCGGCTGGACTGGGCGCCGGGAACTGTCAAGGCCCAATTTTGCCTCCACGATTCCCTATACAAGGAGATGCCAATGCCCGAAGCAATCGAGGTCCGTAAGGTTCCGCTCCACAGCGTCTCCGACGCCAGTGAGCTCGCCAAGCTGATCGACGACGGTGTCCTCGAGGCCGACCGCGTCATTGCAGTCATCGGCAAAACCGAGGGTAACGGCGGCGTCAACGACTACACGCGCATCATCGCGGACCGAGCGTTTCGAGAGGTTCTCTCCGCCAAGGGCAATCGCAGCCTCGAAGAGGTGGCGCAGGTGCCGATCGTCTGGTCCGGCGGCACGGACGGCGTGATCAGCCCGCACGCGACGATCTTCGCGACGGTACCGGCAGACAAGGTCACCAAGACCGACGAGCCGCGACTGACCGTGGGTGTCGCCATGAGTGAGCAACTGCTGCCCGAAGACATCGGACGTACGGCCATGATCACCAAAGTTGCTGCGGCAGTGAAAGACGCGATGGCCAATGCCGGCATCACCGATCCCGCCGACGTGCACTACGTACAGACCAAGACTCCGTTGCTGACCATCCACACCATCCGTGACGCCAAAAGCCGGGGCAAGACTGTGTGGACCGAACAGACTCATGAGTCGATGGACCTGTCCAACGGCGGAACGGCTCTGGGGATCGCGGTCGCGCTCGGCGAAATCGACATGCCGACCGACGAGGATGTCATGCACAGCCGCGAACTCTTCTCCTCAGTTGCATCCTGCTCGTCCGGCGTCGAGTTGGACCGCGCGCAGATCGTCGTCGTCGGCAACGCACGTGGCGTCGGCGGACGCTACCGCATCGGGCACAGCGTGATGAAGGATCCGCTCGACCAGGACGGCATCTGGGCGGCGATCCGTGACGCCGGACTCGAACTTCCGGAGCGGCCGCACTCGAGCGACCTGGACGGTCAACTCGTCAACGTGTTCTTGAAGTGCGAGGCCAGTCAGGACGGAACGGTCCGTGGCCGTCGTAATGCGATGCTCGACGACTCCGACGTGCACTGGCACCGCCAGATCAAGTCGTGTGTCGGCGGAGTCACGGCAGCTGTCACCGGTGATCCGGCAGTGTTCGTCTCGGTATCGGCAGCGCACCAGGGTCCCGAGGGCGGCGGCCCAGTCGCTGCCATCGTCGACCTCGGTCAGTAGTAGGCAAGAACCTCGCTGGAAACCTCGACAGTCGCGCCGCCACCGGAAATTCGTCCTCGAATCAGTTGCCGGTGGCGGCGAGTCCGTCCGGTGTATCTCCCGGCGCACCCCACTTCACTGCTTGAAAGGATTCACGATGGTTCATGCTGCTGACCCTGTCGACGAGAGCGATTCCGGTGTGGCTGAGAGTGGCGATCTCGTCATGGCCGATGCCGTGACGCTCAGTGGTCTGATACGCCGGCGTGAAGTGTCATGTGTCGAGGTGATGGACAGCTTCCTCGATCAGATCGAAGTGCATAACCCGGCAGTGAACGCGATTGTTGCACTGCGGGATCGGGAAGCGTTGACGGCAGAGGCGCGCGAGCGCGATTCTCAGTTGGCGGATGGGCACTATTTTGGTTGGATGCACGGGTTTCCGCATGCAGTGAAGGACCTGTCGGCAGCAAAGGGTCTGCCGTTCACGTCAGGGTCGCCGATGTTCGCGGATCGAATTGCCGAAGAAGATGAACTGTTCGTCAGGCGGATCAAATCTGCCGGCGCCATCGTGATCGGCAAGACCAATACGCCGGAGTTCGGGCTCGGCTCCCAGACGTACAACCCGGTGTGGGGTACGACGGTGTCGCCGTACGACACTTCGCGCACTGCCGGCGGTAGCAGCGGAGGCGCCGCAGCGTCGTTGGCGCTCCGAATGCTTCCGTTGGCGGACGGAAGCGATTACATGGGCTCGCTCCGAAACCCGTCGGCGTTCAACAACGTTGTGGGATTTCGACCTTCCTGGGGCCGCGTACCGGAGACGGGATTCATTGCGCAGGGCGCTGTTGTGGGCCCGATGGGCCGAACCGTCACCGACGTGGCTCACCTCCTCTCCACAATGGCAGGGCCGGATGCATATGCGCCGTTGGGGATTCGCGAGGATCCCGCTGTATTCATCGAGAGCCTCGCCCGTGATCTGAAGGGCTCTCGGATTGCATGGGTCGGTGACTGGAACGGTTACCTGGCAACCGAACCTGGAGTCCTCGAGTTGTGCGAATCCTCGTTCGAGGTCTTCGAACAGTTGGGGTGCCACGTCGAGGCAGCACTTCCCGATTTCAAACCCGAAGACATCTGGCAACTGTTCTTGCGATGGCGTTGGTGGGCGCAGCTCGGCTTGATCGATCAGTACAACGATCCGAGCATGCGCGAGTTGATGAAGCCCGAACTGTTGTGGGAGCTCGAGCACGCGGTCACACTCTCGGCTCTCGACGTGACCAAGGCCGCGGAGGCTCGCAACGGCTGGCTGTCGGCCATTACCAAGATGTTCGAAACCTACGATTACATTCTCGCTCCCAGTGCCCAGGTGTTTGCTTTCGACAAGAACACTCACTGGCCCGAGTTCGTCGACGGCCGGTCGATGGACACGTATCACCGGTGGATGGAGACGGTTGTTCCCTGGACGATGGCCGGGGTTCCGGTTGCGGGGATGCCGGTCGGCTTCGATGATCGTTCGCTTCCCATGGGTATCCAGATCATCGGTCGGCACGGCGCCGACTTGGACGTTCTCCAACTCGCCTACGCGTTCGAGCAGGCAACCAAGTGGGTCGAGCGGGTACTTCCGCCTGCACTCCGCGTGAACTGACTTATCTATTTCGGACGTATCCAGTTGGGAGAGAACGACGATGGTTTCGGCATTGTGGCACGGGTTCGCGGACATGGGCGCTGTGGAGAAGAACGGCGCGTTTGTCGTCTCACGCGGTGAGGGCGCGTACATCTGGGATTCCGAGGGCACTCGGTATCTGGATGCGACGGCGGGCCTGTGGTTCACCAATGTCGGGCACGGGCGCACCGAGATTGCGGATGCGGTGGCGGCTCAGTTGTCGAAGATCGCTCATTTCTCGAATTTCGGTGATTTTGTTCCCGAGACCACGCAGGTGTTGGCCGAGCGTCTGGCGGCCATCGCGCCGGTTGCCGGGAGCAAGATCTTCTTCACCTCGGGTGGTTCGGATTCGGTGGACACTGCGGCGAAGCTGGCTCGCCGGTACTGGCACGAGGTGGGGCAGCCGGAGAAGACGATCATCGTCGGACGTCAGAAGGCGTATCACGGAATGCATGTTGCGGGAACGGCTTTGGCTGGTATTCCGGTGAACCGTGAGGGTTACGGCGAGCTGATGGCGGATGCGGCGACCGTCGGCTGGGACGATGCGAAGAGCCTGCTCGAGTTGATCGAGAAGATCGGTGCGAACAAGATCGCGGCGTTCTTCGCGGAGCCGATCATCGGTGCGGGTGGGGTGTATCTTCCGCCGGAGGGGTATCTGGCGGAGGTGCGTGACATCTGCCGTGAGCACGACATTCTGTTTGTCGTCGACGAGGTCGTGACCGGTTTCGGCCGGATCGGTGGTGAGTGGTTCGCGTCCACTCGTTTCGATTTGCAGCCCGACATGATGACCACGGCAAAGGGTTTGACGTCGGGTTACGTTCCGATGGGTGCGGTGTTCATCGCGCCGCGGGTGGCGGAGCCGTTCTATGCCGGTTCGTGGTGGCGCCATGGGTACACGTACGGCGGGCATGCCGGTGCTGCTGCGGCGGCGATGGCGAACCTCGACATTCTCGAGCGTGAGAATTTGCTTGGGGAGTCGAAGCGTTTGGAGGCGTCGTTGCATACGCATCTGCAGCCGTTGGCGGAGCATTCGCGGGTGGCGGAGGTTCGTAGTGGGCTCGGTGCGGTCGCGGCTGTGCAGTTGGCTGATCCGGCGGAGGCGTTGCCGTTCGTGAAGACGCTTCGCGAGCATGGTATTTCGGGTCGCGCTGCGGGTCAGGGTGCGATGCAGATTTCGCCGACGTTTGTGATGACCGACGATCAGGTCGCGGAGATGGCCGCGGGGATCCTCGCAGCCCTCGGCTAGGAGAATCGTTTTCCGTTGACAGACATCGTGTTACGGAACCGTTAAGCCGAAGAAAATGTTGGGGCCCTTCGTGACGGCGCCCCCATTTCGGTCGAAACTGTCTCCAGCACTGACGATGATCCCTGTCCGCATCATCTGTCACCATTGTTGCCAATCTCGGCGAGCGGGTTCTGGCAGATTGTCATCACGTCCAAAACTTGGTGCTGTATTAGCGTTTCACTCCAGACACGGTGTTTGTGAGCTGGGGCACAAAGCATTTCGAACACCTTCCTCCTTCGCGAAAGGTCTCGTCATGCCGATCTGGACGTTGCACGGAGATGGCAAGAACATCGGACCCGGTGAAGTGGTAGCGCCGGGCGAGCGACTCAGTTGGATGAGGACCATCGGGTTGGGCGGTCAACATGTCGTGTCGATGTTCGGGGCGACGTTCGTCTTCCCGATCATCATGGGTCTCAATCCTCAACTTGCCGTGATGATGTCGGGTTTCTGTACCCTCTTCTTCCTGCTGGTGGTCAAAGGACGCGTCCCCAGTTACCTCGGTACGTCGGCGGCGTTTGTCGGTGGTGTCGCAGCCATTCGCGCCCAGGGCGGAACGACGGCGGAAGTGACCGGCGCGATTCTGGTGTCAGGGCTGGTTCTGGGATTTGTCGGCGTCGCCATCCACTTCCTCGGCGGTGGCGTCATCAGTAAAGCGCTACCACCGGTGGTCACCGGCGCAGTGGTGATGTTGATCGGATTCAACCTGGCTCCCGTTGTCGCGGGGTTGTACTGGCCGCAGGACCAGTGGGTGGCACTGATCGTGATGGTTGCGTTGATCGTGATGAGTGTTGCGCTACGCGGTTTCTTGGGACGTATCGCCATTCTCGTCGCGCTGGTTTTCGGCTACATCTTCTCGTGGGTCCTCGACCGAGTCTCCGGGCCGATCACGTCCGCCGGCGGTAGCGGAGCACCTACCGAGCACTTTCGTGTCAACTGGGATTCGGTGCACTCGGCGTCGTGGTTCGGGTTGCCGCCGTTCTCGGACGAAGCCAACGGAATCGTCGGTATTCACGCTCCCTCGTTCAGCCTCACGTTCATCGTTCTCGTCCTTCCGGGTGTCATCGCACTGGTCGCGGAAAATGCCGGACACGTCAAGGCGGTCGCCGAGATCACGGGCGACGATCTCGACCCCTACATCGGACGCGCAATTGCCGGTGACGGTTTTGCCACCGCCATCGCCAGCGCGGTAGGCGGCTCCCCCACGACGACGCACGCCGAGAACATCGGTGTCATGGCAGCCACTCGGGTGTACTCGACCGCGGCGTACGTGATCGCGGGTTTCATCGCGATCCTGCTCGGCTTCTCGCCCAAGTTCGGAGCAGTCATGGCGGCGACTCCCGGGGGCGTTCTCGGCGGAATTCTGGTGGTTCTGTTCGGCATGATCGGTCTGCTCGGCGCCAAGATCTGGAAAGAAAACGGTGTCGACTTCGGGAATCCGCTGAATCTGATGCCGATCGCCGCCGGCCTGATCATCGGTATCGGTGACACGGCTCTGAAGTTCAGTGACACGTTCTCGCTCGGAGGTATCGCGCTCGGCACCATCGTCGTGATCGTGATGTACCACCTCTGCCAGTTCGTCGGGTCCCGGAACCCCGAGCTGAACAGGCCGAAGTCCGGGCGGCGACCGGGCGCAACGCCGGGGGCGAATGCGTCAGATGACGAAAGGGAAGAGCCCGTGGTGCAGCTCACGTGATGCCAAGTTGAATGTATGCCAGGTATGACCCGTGACCGTTGTCACATCTGCACAAAACGTGAAGTGACTCATAGAGGCAGGATTGAGTAATGAAACCGTCGCCGCTGACTTATCACCGACCGTCCTCGGTCGAGGACGCGTGCCGAATCCTCTCCGAGGTATCTCACGAGGGGAAGGTGCTCGCCGGTGGGCAATCGCTTGTGCCGCTGCTGTCCATGCGCCTCGCCGCCCCCGCCCACATCGTCGACATCGGATCGATCACTGACCTCGCTTCGGTGACCTCGTCCGAGGACGAAGGAGTGCGGTTCCAGGCCCTGGCCACGCACTCGGTGCTGGCGGCCGACGAAGGTGCTCGCCGAGTTCAGCCTCTGCTGAACCGCGCTCTGCAGTTGGTAGCGCACCCCACGATCCGTAACCGCGGGACGAGCGTCGGCTCCATCGTCCATGCCGACCCGTCGGCGGAGATGCCGGCAGTCCTGACACTGCTCGGGGGCAGCGTGAGCGTGCAGTCGGTGCGTGGCACCCGCGAGATCGCGTCGACGGATCTCTTTGTCGGTCCCCTCGAATCGAGCCTGGAATCTGACGAGATCGCGGTGTCGGTGTCGGTGCCGGCCGCCGAGCCCGGTGTGGGAACCGCCATCGACGAGATTGCTCGTCGTCACGGTGACTACGCACTGGTCGGTGTCGTTGCGCGTATTCGCGTGGTCGACGGTCTGGTGGCCGAAGCACACATGACGTACGTGTCCGCCGGCGAGCTGGGGCAGGTCGTGGACTACACGGACGTGCTGGCGGGGGCATCCGCGACGGATCAGCGAGATCCGCGCTGGCGCACCCTCGGGGAATGTGCCCGCGCGCAGATAGATACCGAGGCAGACATTCACGGGACGGCGGCGTACCGCTCGCAACTGGTGTCTGCGCTCACGGCGCGGGTCGGGTTTGCAGCGGCAACAGATGCTCTCAGTGAGAACGCAGTACTGGCAGGAAAGTGGTGACCATGTCCAAAAACGATCGCTCCATCGATGATCAACTTGCCGAGCTGGCAGCAGATACCGGTGAACACCATGTGGCCGTGACGTTCACGCTCAACGAGGTGACGAGCACCGTCGTTCTCCCCTCCCGCACTCTGGCCTCGGACGCCATTCGTCACCACCTCCGTAAGACGGGCACGCACGTCGGTTGTGAACACGGCGTGTGTGGTGCGTGCACCGTGCTGCTCGACGGAAAGCCGGTGCGATCCTGCCTCGTCCTCGCCGCCAGTCTCGAAGGTCGATCGATCACCACCGTCGAAGGACTCGTCGAGCCGGACGGCACCTTGCATCCGGTTCAGCAGGCGTTCAAGGATTGTCACGGCCTGCAGTGCGGATTCTGCACTCCGGGATTCGTGACGACCATCGCGGCATTTCTCGAGGAGAACCCCAATCCCACGCGTGAGGAAGCAACGGACGCTATAGCGGGAAACCTCTGCCGTTGTACGGGATACCAGAACATCAGAGCGTCGGTTCTGCGCGCAGCGGAGATCAAGCGTGAACGAGCCGGGCAGTTCCCGCTCGGAATCGACGACGCATCCACTCGGGAGGCGTTGGATCGCAAGGTGCGGGGCACAACGAATCCCGTCGGAGGACGGGCGGGTAAGGCATGAGTACTCCGGTCAAACCAGCAAAGCGCAACGGGGCGAAGCACCCCGCCTCCGATCATTCGACGGCCGATCATTCGGTTGCCGACGACGGCAAGTTCTTCGGCAAACCGATTCCGCGCGAGGAAGATACGCGTCTGCTCAGCGGTCAGGGGCGGTATCTCGACGATCTGGGCCACAACGCGCTGATCGCGGCATTCGTCAGGTCGCCGCATGCACATGCGCGAATCGTCGACATCGACATCGATCAGGCACTGGAAGTGCCTGGCGTACATGCCATCTACACCTACGAAGATCTCTTGGCCGACACCCCGGAAATGGCGGAGAACCTGCCACTGCTCATTCCGCATCCGGGAATCATCGCTCCGCGCAACGGGTATCCCCTTGCGAAGGACGAGGTGAACCACGTCGGAGAAGCCATCGCCATGGTGGTCGCCGACAATCGGTACATCGCCGAGGATGCGTGCGCGAAGATCGATGTCACGTACGAGACACTGAAGCCGGTAGTGGGAATCGACGTCGCCCGCACCGCCGACAACGCCGTCCATGCCGATGTCCCGGACAACATCGCCGCTCATCTGCAGCACGGGTTCGGCGATCCGGACGCCGAACTTGCGTCCGCGCCGCACCGACTGACGCTGGATCTCGAAATCGAGCGTTCGGCATCCATGCCGATGGAGGGCAAGGGTGTCTACGCACGCTGGGACGGCGACGAGAACACCCTCACGTTCTGGACCTCCACCCAGACGTCTACCTCCGCCCGCGCCGCCGTTGCCGCGCGATTGGGTATGGCACTGAACAAGGTTCACTGCATCGCTCCCGACGTCGGCGGTGGATTCGGTGTCAAGATCGTCCATCCGTGGCCCGAAGAAGTGATGATCACGTGGGCCGCGCGACGCCTCGGCCAGGCCGGCATCTCCTGTGAGGTGAAATGGGTCGAGGATCGCCGTGAGCACTTCATCTCGAGCGCACACGAGCGCGGACAGATCCAGAAGATCGACGTCGGGTTCGACGACGAGGGTCGTCTGTTGGCTTTCGACTTCACGTTCTGGCACGACAACGGCGCGTACCTGCCGTACGGGATCATCGTCATGATCAACACCGCGACACAGGTTCTCGGGCCGTACAAGCCGAAGTCGTTCCGGGTCAACGCCTATTCGCTGTACACCAACACGGTCATCGTGACCCCGTACCGCGGTGCCGGACGTCCGCAGGCCGTGTTCGCGATGGAGCGATCCATGGACGCCATCGCCAAGTACCTGAACAAGGACAAGATCGCGGTCCGGGAGGCGAACTTCATTCGCCCCGAGGACATGCCGTACGACTTCGGCCTCATGTTCCAGGACGGACGCCCGTTGATCTACGACACGGGTGACTACCAGGCCGGTATCGACAAGCTCAAGAAGCTCATCGACTGGGACGGATTTCCCGAGTACCAGAGGAAGGCTCGCGCCGAGGGGCGGAGTGTCGGCATCGGTATCGGCGCGTACGTCGAGGGAACCGGTCCTGGACCCTACGAAGGCGCACACGTAGTGGTCGAGACGTCCGGAAAAGTCAAGGCGGCAACGGGCTTGACGACGCAGGGGCAGGGCCACCAGACCGCGTTCGCCCAGATCGTTGCAGACGATCTCGGAGTCAAGGTCTCCGACGTCGAGATCGTCACCGGTGACACACGCCGGTTCGGTTATGCCGTCGGCACTTTCGCCTCACGTGGCGCGGTCATGTCGGGTTCGGCTTTCCATGTAGCGGCGCAGATGGTCGCGGAGAAAGCGAAGAAGATCGCGTCCGGAATCTTGAATCTGCCGGAAGCCGAACTGGAACTCCAGGGTGGCCACGTATGCAAACTCGGCACCGAGCCTGGGGTGGAAGGTACTTCTGTACCGCTGAGTGTTGTTGCCGTGCTGTCGAACCCGCTGCGATATGCATTCGACCGTGAGTCGAAGTTGGCTACCGGTTTTGCCACGACCGACACGGACATGTCGAAGCCGCCGATTCCCGAGGGCGAGCAGCCCGGTCTGGAAGCCACCGGCTACTACTCGCCGCCCAGTTCGACTTTCGCTTCGGGAGTGCACGCGGCGATCGTCGAAACCGATCCCGTCACAGCCGAGATCACGGTCCGTCGTTACGTCGTCATCCACGACTGCGGCAACGTGATCAATCCGCGCATCGTCGAAGGCCAGGTCATGGGCGCCGTTGCGCAAGGTATCGGCGGCGCACTCTACGAGCGGATCGTCTACGACGAGCACGGACAGATGCTCAACGCGTCGTACATGGACTTCTTGATGCCGTTTGTCACCGAGATGCCGGATTCACTCGAGATGGATCACACCGTCACGCCGTCGGGGCTCAACCCACTCGGTATGAAGGGCGCCGGTGAGGCCGGTGTGATCCCGACCAGCGCCGTCATCGCGGCCGCCATCGAGGATGCCGAAGGAATCTCGATCACGTCCATGCCTATTTCACCGTCCGAACTGTTCGAACTTCGACTCGCACATGCGAGTTCGTCATCAGAGGAGAATGCATGAGAATCGCCGGCACCGCGCAGCTGACGGCACCTCGAGAAGAGGTCTACGACAAGCTCCAGGACGGTCGTGTACTGGCCGCGACCATTCCCGGTGTGCAGTCGCTCGAGCAGCTCACGGACAATCACTACAAGCTCTCCATCATGGCGGGAGTCGCGTCGATCAAGGGTGTCTACGACGGCGAAGTTGTTCTTTCGCAACAGAATCGGCCCAATTCGTTTGTCATGACGGCTTCGGGCGCTGGTGCTCCCGGCACCGTGAAGGCGGACGTCACGGTCACGTTGACGGAGAACGAGGGTGGCACGCTGCTTTCGTACGACGCCGACGCGGTAGTCGGCGGGATGGTCGGCGGCGTCGGACAGCGGATGATCACCGGTGTCGCCAAGAAGATGGCCGGGGTGTTCTTCAAGAGCATCGACGGCGTCATCGCCAACGGCATTCCCGAGAAGGTCACTGCCGCCGTGGCGGCGGCAATACCGGCAGCGTCGGTCGAGGCGGGTCCGGTAGTTTCCGGAGCTGTCGCGGCGCCGGCGATTCTTCCGGCTGCTGCACCGACCGCGGGTGGCGCCGATGCTCGCACCGTGATGGTCAGCGCCGTAGTCGGAGCGGCCATTGCTTTGTCAGGTGTTGCTATAGGCGGATTCCTGGCGCGTTCTGGTTGTCGCGAGTAGTTCAGCAGCGTATCGACAGGGCTTCCACAGCTGTTTTGCGATGAGGGAAACGCCCCGAACCGACCAGGTTCGGGGCGTTTTTCACGTCCGCGTAACCCGCTGGGGCGCGGGCGAAGATCCGCTCGTGATCGTGCGCCGAACCTTGGTCCCCCGATTCGGCGAATTGTGACAAAGAATCCGCTCTTCCGAACCTGTGGAATAGCACTACACGTCAGGTACGAGCCACTCACCGGCTAGGCCACACCGTCGATCGGTACCAGACGAGACGAGCCAAAGATCTCAGGAGGAAGCGTGGAACCCAGGAAGATTCGGGTCGGTATCGATACCGGCGGAACGTTCACCGACATCGTGGCAGTGGACGACGAAACCGGCGCCATCGTCACCACCAAGACCCCGTCCACCCCGGCGGACCCCGCCGAGGGCTTTCTCGCCGGTATCGAGAAAGTGCTCGCCAAGCTCGGCGAGAGCGGCGACTCCATCGGTGCGGTCAGCCACGGCACGACCGTCGCGACCAACAAACTGCTCGAAGGCAAGGTGGAGAACCTCGGCTTCATCACCACCGAGGGTTACGAGCACGTTCTCGAAATCGCTCGTCAGTCGGTGCCGGACGGTTATGGCAACTCGTACTTCTGGGTCAAGCCCGAACGCATCGTTCCCGCCGATCGGGTACGCACCGTCGGCGGACGGCTTTCCTTCGACGGCAGCGAGATTCGCCCACTAGACGAAGAGAGCGTCCGCAGCGCAGCGCAGTTCTTCAAGGACCGCGGCATTCGCACCATCGGTGTCTGCCTCATGCACTCGTACGCCGATCCGACGCACGAGGAGCGCGTACGCGACATCCTCTTCGAAGTTTTCCCCGACGCGACGGTGAGCATCTCGAGCCAGGTGCTGCGTGAGTATCGCGAGTACGAGCGGTCCATCACCACACTCGTGGACGCCGCGGTCAAGCCGAACATCCGCAACTACGTGAACAACATCGCGAATCGTCTGCGTGAGTTCTCGACCACCGACGGCGAACCTCGCGACATCCCGTTCTACGTCATGAAGTCCAACGGCGGTGTCCTCTCGGCTAAAGAGGTTGTTCACCAGCCTATTACGACGGTGCTTTCCGGACCGGCTGCCGGCGCCCTCGGCGCCGCGCTGATCGCCGACGCAGCCGGCGTCGAGCAGGTGTTGACCTGTGACGGCGGCGGAACGTCGACGGACGTCACCGTCGTGGTTCGCGGCGAGCCCGCGCTGACAACCGAAGGGCGAGTGGGCAACTACCCGTCGAAGATCCCGATGATCGACGTCGTGACCGTCGGCGCCGGTGGCGGGTCGATCGCGTGGATGACACCGGAACACACTCTCCGGGTCGGACCTCAGTCGGCCGGCGCCGATCCCGGACCGTTGTGCTACGGCAAGGGCGGTAGCGAACCGACCATCACCGATGCGCATGTCTTGCTGGGGCGCATCCCACCCCATCTGCTCGGTGGCGAGATCCCCCTCGACACCGAACTGGCACGCAAGGGACTCGAAGAACTTGCAGCACAGCTGAGTCTGGGTTACGAGGAGTGCGCGGTCGGCGTCCTCGAGGTCTCGGCATGGAACCAGGCCAACGCCCTGCGCCAGATCACCGTCAAGCGCGGTCTCGACGTTCGCGACTTCACCCTCGTGACGTTCGGCGGTTCCGGCTCCCTGCTCGCCTGCCGCCTCGTTGACATCCTCGGCCTGAAAGATGTTCTCGTCCCGCTCAATCCGGGTAACGTCTCTGCGTTCGGTCTACTGACGGTCGATGTCCGCAACGACTACGTTCAGACTCATGTCAGCCGCCACGACCGGTTGAAGGCTGAAGACCTGCAGAGCCAGTTCGACGCGTTGGCCGGCGAGGCCGAGATCGCGCTCGCCGAAGAAGGTTTCGACGAGACGCAGCGCAAGTACTCCCGCACTGCGGACCTTCGCTACCTCGGTCAGGCCTTCGAAGTACGCGTCCCCGTGGCGGAAGGCGCCGTCACGGCGCAGATCATGGACGACGCGGCCGAGGCGTTCCACCAGGCGCACCGCGAGCTGTACGGCTACGACTTCCGGGGAGACCCGTCGCAGCACGTGGAATGGGTCAACCTGCGCGTGAGCGGCATCGGCCCGATCAAGCGTCCGACACTCAAGGAAATCCCCGCCGGAAACGGTGCCGAGACCGCCCGAACCGGTTCGCGCCAATCCTATTTCGACAGCTGGGTCGAGACGGCCACCTACGATCGCACACTGCTCGGTGCGGGTGACGTCATCGAAGGACCCGCCGTGATCGAGGAGTTCAGCTCGACTGTCCCGATCCATCCCGGATTCTCGGCACGTATCGACACCTTCGGGAACATTCGTATCTCGAAGTCTTCCGACTCGAACGGAGTGAAGTGATGACCGCCATTCTCGATGCTGCTGCCACCGCGGCCAAGCCGTACCGACTCACCGCTACCGACGGCGCGTCACCTGACCCGATTCTGGTCGAGATCGTCGCCGGTTACCTCGCCAGCGTGGAAATGGAGGTGGAGACCTCCATTTCGCGCACCTCGCGCTCACCGATGATCCGTGACGCTCACGACTTCCGCGCCGGTATTCACGACCGGAACCTTCGCAAGCTCACGGGCCGTTCGTATTCCGCCCTGGTTCATCCGATCGCTCGGGAC
The DNA here is from genome assembly GCF_042738325.1 of Rhodococcus sp. NPDC059969. Classification (NCBI taxonomy): domain Bacteria; kingdom Bacillati; phylum Actinomycetota; class Actinomycetes; order Mycobacteriales; family Nocardiaceae; genus Rhodococcus; species Rhodococcus sp. NPDC059969. The sequence goes on from NZ_JBHWUF010000001.1 coordinate 756,733, forward strand.
TTCCCGCTCGAGACGATGAAGCCGGGAGACGTGTACTTCCACAACGACGTCTACCTGTCCGAAGGTGGCATCGGCCATCTCCCCGACCTCTGCGTCACCGTGCCTGTCTTCGCCCGCGTCACTCCTGATGCGGAGCCGAAAGTTGTTGCGTTCGTTCAGGCGTTCGGTCACCACGACGACATCGGCGGTTGCTGCCCCGGCTCCATGCCGTCCGGTGCGACCACGGTGTACGAAGAGGGACTGATGGTTCCGCCGATCAAACTGTGGGACCAGGGCGTTCCCAACGAGGCGGCGCTGCGCATCATGACGCGCAACTCCCGCATGCCCGACGCTCTCGCAGCCGATCTCGACGCCGAGTGCTCGGCGTGCCTGATGGGTGCGCGCCGACTCACCGAACTGTTCGAGCGCTACGGCGTCGACACCGTCGAGTCGTGCTTCGACGCGATGATGGACGCGACCACCGAGACGTACCGCCGCGAGATCCTCAGCAAGATCCCGGTCGGTGAGTACACCTGGGAGGACTACGCAGAGCACGACGGCGTGGACGAGCCGATGCTCCACATCCAGCGAATCACGCTCACGAAGACGCGGCCGGAAGACGAGGGCGGCGAGCGACTCATCCTGGACTTCAACGGAACCGGACCGCAGGCAAAGGGCCCGATCAACCACTGCGGCGACTACGCGGACGGAAACTTCCTCATCAAGTGGTTGGCGCCGATTCTGCGTAACCTCGCGGACACCCCGGAGCGCATGGCAGAACTGGATGTCAACGAGGGCGTCGTACCGCTGATCGAGATGAAGTTCCCCGAGAAGGGAACACTGATCACCCCGATCTTCCCCGCCCCCACCAACGCTCGCACGTTTGTCATCCTCCGTCTGCTCGGAGTGCTGGCCGGCGTCGTAGCCAAGGCTGTGGACGGCAACATGCCCGCCGATCAGGAGACCATCAGGTACACCGGTGTTTACGGTGAGGACTTCGAGGGTCACTCGTACCTCATGCGTGAGGTGCTCGGCGGAGGTTCCGGCGGACGCTACTACGCCGACGGCGAGGACACGATTCACGTCGTTCCCGATTCACGGAACCTGCCGACCGAGTTCACCGAGAGCCGTTTCCCCTTCATCGTCGAAAAGCTCGGTCTGGCCATGGATTCGGGCGGAGCCGGACGTTACCGCGGCGGCCTGGGATACGAGAAGCACATCCGCATGCTCAAGGATGCTCACTTCATGTCCATCGCGGACCGTTCGATTCTCGCCTGCTGGGGAGTCAAGGGTGGCAAGGCCGGTCGGCCGTTCTCCGTCGTTCTGGATCCGGGTGGACCGAACGAGCGTGAGTTCGACGCGCTGACCGATGCCGAGCCGATCAAGGCCGGCGAGGTCGTACGGATTCGTACCACCGGTGGCGGCGGTTGGGGAGATCCACTGGAGCGTCCCACCGAGGAAGTTTTGCGAGATATTCAGTGGCGCAAGGTTTCGGTCGAAGGCGCACGCGACGACTACGGAGTTGTCGTGATCGACGGTGACGAGCCGTCTGTCGACGAGGCTGCTACCACGGAGCTCCGGGATCAGTTGCGCTCGGAGCGCGGTGAGAACGAACCCTTCTTCGATCGGGGTCCGGGCTACGCGCAGCTTTCGGGTGGCGCCACCTCAGCGGTCTACGACTACGTCTAGGACGGAAAACTCTCATGGAGAACGGAATTGCTCGCGGCGCCGACATTGCGGTGATCGGCGCCGCGGGTAAGACCGGTGAGGCAGTTGTCGCAGCACTTCCGCCGAGCGTGACAGTTCGGCGACTGGTGCGGAAGGCGCGTGTCGACGGCGACTTCGAGGTAGAACTGGAAACCGGAAGCGGACTGCGCAAGGCGCTCGCCGGATGCCGGGGCGTGTATTTCATCGCCCCCAACGTCCATCCCGACGAGCCGGCACTTCTTCGCAATGCGCTGACGGCAGCGGCTTCGGCGGGAGTGGAGCACTTTGTCTATCACTCCGTCGCGTGGCCGTTCAGCCCGTCCATGCCGCATCACCTGGACAAAGCCAAGTGTGAGGACGAACTGCATCGCTCCCCGCTGAAGTGGACTGTGTTGCAGCCGTGTGCGTATGCCGAGAACTTCGAGGCGGTACTCACTGGTCGATCCGAGACCATCGTCTTGCCGTACAGCGCGGACACGAAATTCTCGTTCGTGAGTTTGGCGGACGTGGCGGCCGTTGCCGCTGTCGTACTGAGCGAGGGCCCGGGTGAGCATCACGGAGCGACGTACGAAGTGGGCGGCCCTGAAGCTCTGAGCGTCATGGAGGTGGCACAGATGGTGGAGAAGCAGACCTCACGGACCGTCGCGATAGATCAGATCAGCGTGGATCAATGGCGCGAACGGATCGGCAACGACCTCGACGTCAACGCCAGCTCGCGTCTGGCCGCGATGTTCGACTTCTACAACCATCATGACTTCCTCGCCGGCAGTGCGGCCGTCGAACTGCTGTTGGGTCGCCGACCGACGGGAATCGAGAGCCTGATTCGGTGAACCTTGCTACGAAATGCCTCCTGCCGCCCAGACCACCAGCGGAGGTAGGGCGGCCAGGATCAGGCAGACCGTTCCGTTGAGCCACTTGTGCTCCACCGTGACGGCGGCGAACTCGCGCAGAATGGCGCTCGGTAGGTAGTAACGGGCGGTGTGGGAACCGATGACTTCCGCATCCAACCCGAGGCTTCGGGCAAACGTCGCGGTTCGAAGGATGTGGAAGTTGCTGGTGACCAGAACCATTCGAGGGTCCGTGGTGTCGGCGCGGAGGAGGTCCCGCGTGTACTCGAGGTTCTCGAGCGTGGTGGTCGAGCGGTCCTCGAGCATCACGTTCTCGCGCGGGATTCCGTGATCGACGAGGTAGGCGCACATTGCCTCCGCCTCGCTGACGATCTCGTCCGAACCCTTCCCACCGCTGACGACCAACAGCGGTGAACGTCCTTCGCGGACCTCGGCACGAAAGACGTCCGCAGCCTTGTCCAGACGACTGGCAAGCAGGGGCGTCACGTCGGTGCCCGAAAGCCCGGCGCCGTGCACCACTATCGCGTCCATCCCGGGCTGGTACTTCTGGCGTCCGTAGACGTAGGAGTAGAGCAGAAAACTCGTGAACAAGAACCCCAGGTACGACGCGACAAGACTGAATGATCCGAGAACGACTGCGAGCCAATACCTCTGCGTCAGCAACGCGGATGCGAGCAGCACATAGGGAACGAGCAGTCCGAGGCCGGCGACGAGGGAGAGCAGATTTGCGACGCTGAATCCCTCGCGCCGCAGCATCGTGACCCCGTTGACGATCAGGAACCCGGCGAGCAGGAGCACCAGCAACGGCGAGAGCAGAGCGATCGTCGCGATCACGAACGACGGGACCTCGGTTCCCGGCGCACCCGACTGCAACATCCAGAGGCCGGTGAAGATCAGTCCCAGAAGTAGATAGACACCGTTGCTCAGCCTCCGCCTGTCCTGTCTGAACCGGTAGCCGCAGAAGCCGAGCAGCGCGAGGCCGATGAGGAGAAGGATCACGGAGCCAGCCTAGGCGAGGCGCCTACTACACGGGCGCCACCACCTTCGACTGCTGGATCGACGTCAGCACTCTGGTGCGGGCCTCGATGAACAGTGGGTCCGCTTTGGTGGTCAGTTGATCTCGCGCACCGGTCAACGGAACGTCGACGATGTCCTGCATCAACGCCGGGGTTCCGCCGAGGACGACCACCCGGTCCGACAGGTACACCGATTCGTCGACGTCGTGGGTGACCAGGAGGACAGTGATGCCAAGATCACGTTGAAGGGTGAGCAGCAGGTCCTCGAGTTCCGCGCGGGTCTGCGCATCGACCGACGCAAAGGGTTCGTCCATGAGAAGTACCTGCGGTCGATAGGCGAGAGCGCGAGCTATCGCCACTCTCTGCTGCATTCCGCCGGACAACTGCCAAGGGTACGAACGCGCAGCACCTTCCAGACCGACGACGGTGAGTGCCTCGGTTACCCTCTCGTCCTGAACCTTGCGTGCCAGGCCGTTGCCCCGCAGCGGCAGGCGAACGTTCTCGCCCACTCGAAGCCAGGGCATCAGTGTGCGTCCGTAATCTTGCGACACGAGCGCAAGAGTGGCGGGCGGAGCGTCGATTGCGATCCCGGCGATGCGGACCTCACCCGTAGTCGGCTTCTGCAGACCGGCGATGCAACGAATCAACGTGCTCTTGCCGATTCCGGAATGTCCGACGATGCAGACGATTTCTCCCGGTGCAACCGAAAGATCGATCCCGCGAAGCACTTCGCGACCGGTAGGTCCGCCGTAGGTCACTCCGAGGCCGTTCAGTTCGACTGCGGGGGTGGATGCCGCAGATTCTGTGGATGACATCAGTTTCCTTTCACTGCGAGTGCGCCGTGGGTCCGAGGCTGCCATCTGAGCAACCATCGTTCGATCACGCCGTAGCCGACGTTGAGCACGTATCCGATGATTCCGAGCAGGAGGATTCCGGACCACATGTCTGCGATGGCAAAGGTCTGTTGCGCGACGATCACGAAGTGGCCGATTCCCGCAGTGGAGACATACATTTCGCTGCCGACCATGATGACGACACCGATCGCGAGACTGGTACGGATACCGACCGTTATCTGAGGCATCGCTCCGGGGAGGAGTACCTGCGTGACCAGCAGGGGTGTTCGGATGCGATAGCTGCGCGCTACCAATCGAATACTCGGGTCGATGGAGCGAATGCCGTCGAGGGTGTTGAGGAGTATCGGCCAGACCGCGCCGAAAGCGATGGCGGCGACGTTGCCCGAAGAACCTGTGCCGAAGACGATGAACAGGGCCGGCAGTACGGCCAGTGCGGGTATGGCACGGAAGAATTGGAGAAACGGATCGGCGATGTCTGCAGCCAGTGGAAACAGTGCAAGAAGAAGGCCGGCCCCGATGCCGAGCACCAGTGCTACGGCGAGACCGAAGCCGAGATTGGTCAGGCTGGGCACTACATCGCGTGCAAATCCTGCCCCGAACCAGTTGTCCACAAATGCTTTCCAGATTCGTGACAGCGGCGGAAAGTACGGAGACTTACTCGACGCGGATCCGAAGTACCACACGACGACGATCAAGATCGGCAACCACAGCTCCCACGCGAGGAGTCGAATCCCGGACATCATTCTCACGTCGTCATCCTCCTCGGGATGTAATGCCAAGCAAGTAAACGATTCTCGATTGCCATCACAGCGAAGGCGAGCAGCATGCCGAGTACTCCGGCGACGATGATCAGTGCGAACATTCGATCGGGAACGGATTGGCTCAGCAGGATTTCCTTACCGAGTCCGGGAACGCCGGCAATCAGTTCGGCGCCGATGGTCAGTAGCAAACTCAGTGTTGCCGAGATACGAATTCCCGTGAAGATGTACGGCATCGACGCGGGTGCAACTACGAGAGCAAGTCTGCGCCACAGGGGAAGCCGGAAGGATCGTGCGGTGGCAAGTAGTTCCGGATCGACGTTGCGGACACCGTGGATTGTCTGGAGCAGGATCGGCCACACGCTCACCGCCACGATCAGCGCCACCGCCATACGTTGTGTCGGGCCCATGATCAAAAGAAAGAGCGGGATGATCGCGAGCGGAGGCACGGTCCGGCAGAAGTCGATGACGAAGCGGGAAGAGACTGTCAGAAACGGGTGCGCGGCAAGCAGCAGTCCTGCCGGGATACCGATCACCAGACACAGGGCCAATCCGATGGCGGTTGTGGTCAAGGTCTGTCCCAATGACGTCCACAGCGAGGACGTGCTGAGCTCGTCCACGAACGCCACTGCCACGGCACTGAACTTCGGAACACCCTTGACGTTCTCGTCGCCCAGCATTCCGAAGACCTGCCAGGCGGCTGCCAACGCGAAGAGCGTCAGCAGCCGTCCGAGCAGTACCTGCCTGCGGCGTGTTTTCGGGGTTGTCAAGGCAGACAACTCAGTTGGCCGGAGTCAGCAAGGAATCGCTGTCAACCGACTCCGTCAGGACCCCGTACTTGACCAGCAGTTCGATCTCCGTGCCGAGTGCGCCCGGTTCTACTACTGCGACGAACTGAGGATTCTTGCTGTTGGCCAGCATTTCGAGCGGAATCTTGGCTTGTGTCGAGAGTGCAGCCTTGACCGCGCCCGGGTTCTGATTGGCGTAGTCAACTGATTTGGCAAGCGCCGTACGGAATTTCGCGAGTGAGTCCGGGTTCGCATTGACAAACGATTCCGAAGCGACCAGCGAGGTCCCCGGAACACCGGGTGCGGCCAAGGGGAAGGGGTGGCCGAGGATCTTCAGCCCCGAGTCGGTTGCTTTACTCAGGAACGGATCGATGAGGAATGCCGCGTCGGCCCCGCCGGTGGAAACCAGGTCGCCGAGGTTGGGCATGGGCGCCTGAATGAACGAGACCTTGTTCGCTGCTCCGCCGGATTTCTCCACCGCGGCAGAGATGACTGCTTCGCTGACGGACTTCAAACCGCTGATCGCGACGGTCTTGCCTTCGAGGTCACGGAAGCCGCTGATGGAACTGTCCTTGGCGACCACGAGACCGGACTGGTCGACGCTGTCATTCGCGGCAAAATTCGTGAGCCCGCCGACAATGGTGACGGGCATGTTCTGGCTGCGTGCCTGAATTGCGGCAGCGGCAGTCGTGGCTGCCATATCTGCATTTCCGCTGAGCAGCAACGGAATCTGAGCCGAGGAGCTCGCCCCACCCTCGACCAGTTGAATGTCGAGTCCCTCGTCGGTGAAGAATCCCTGCTCCATACCCAGCCAGATCGGTGCGAAGTCCGCGATCGGTTGAGGCGCGATACGAATCGTGGTCGTCTGGGTGCCCCCGTCGTCGGAGGCCGTGGCGTCGCTCGAACAGCCTGTCAGTGCCAAAGCAGCCGTCGCGACCGCCGCCAGGGCAACAACTCTGAACCGTGGTGTCGACCGAAGGGTATGTCCAACCGTCATGTCCGAAAGCCTCTCGCTGGGAAAGATAGGACTTCCTTGCCGGGAGTCCGGTGGGAAGGTGAAGACGCTCAAAGAATTCCGTACGCCGGAACGATTGTTGTGACTATAGTAATTTCCTAGGCGAATGCCAAGGGTTTTCCAAGAACACGAGATTTCGGATCGCCGGGTACTCACACGGCACCGGGAGGGGATCGGATGACGAAGGGTTCTGCGTCCGCCGTCGACAAAGCGCTGGATCTGCTCGAGGCCATCGCGCGCTCGACCACGCCGATGAAGCTCAGTGAACTGGCAGAAGAAGTCGGGATGCTCCGCCCGACTGCGCACCGAGTGCTCGGAGAACTCGCGAACCGTGGTTGGGTCTTCCGCTACGACGGTCGCTATCTCCCCGGCCCGGCTGCACTGCAGGTTTCCCACGAAGCGGCAGCGCATTCGTTGGCGGCCTTGTGCGATCCGACCATGCGGGTGCTGTCCGAGAGCACGGACATGATGGTGAATCTGCAGGTTCTCGAGAGCGGCGGCACGCGGATCATCGCGGCGCTGCGTCCCGAGCGACTCAAGATGATCACTCGGATGCTCGGGGATCTGCTTCCGCCGCACCGGTTCGCGGGTCCGCTCGCATTGGTGGCGGCACTCGAGGACAACACCCGGGCGCCCTACCTGGCGATGGTGGAGAAGAGTGGCTATCCACTCGAAGGCCCCACCGGGTTCCTCGCCGACATCGCCGAGACGCAGAAAACCGGATTCGCCGTTGTCCACAAACGATCTCAGGACATCATCGGTTCGGTCTCGCGTGCAGTGTCTTCCCGCAAGGGGTCTCCGCTCTGTGCGTTGACGGTGATCGGTTTCGATACCGACTTCGATGCGAAAACGACGCGCATGGTCGAAGAACACCTGCTGCGGGCCACCGATGAAGTGCAGCAACTCCTCACTGACCACACTTCGGGCAAGCGCCCGTCCGACACAGGAGAAGAAGGATGATTTCACGGACCGAGGGCTTCATCACCGTCGCAGACGGCGAACGGGTCTGGTACGAGACTGCCGGCGAGGGCCCGGATCTGATCCTCACGCACGGACTCGGCGGAAATGCGGCCGTCTGGTACCAGCAGGTGCCCTACTTCGCTCAGCACTATCGGGTGATCAGCTGGGATCAGCGAGGATTCGGCCGCTCTACCAACGAGAACGGCAACCACGGCCCGGTAGCGGCAGTCTCGGATCTGATCGAAATCATGGACCTGTTGGCGGTTGATCGAGCGCACGTGGTCGGCCAGTCGATGGGCGGTTGGGCCGCATTGGGGACCGCGATCGCTGTTCCGGACCGGGTGGAGTCGGTAGTGCTGGCCTGCACGACCGGCGGCATTCCCGTCGGATTCGGTCCGGACAGCGCACCTCCCCTCACCGCAGCACCCGTCACCGCGCGGCCCCTGGGGGAGCATCCCGCTGTGGGCGGACGGTTGCCGAGCTTGGACATGGCGAGGGCATACCTGTACCAAGCTCTCGGCACCTTCGGCCATCGCCCACCTGACACCGAGTTCTTCCGAATTCTCAAGGCCCACAACTATTCGGTGGCCGAACTCGCGGCGGTGGCTGCGCCGGTTCTCCTGATCGCAGGTGAGCTGGACGATTTGATGACACCCGAGCGGATTCGCGGCGCCGCCGAGTTCCTGCCTCACGCAGAAGTGGTCGAGCTTGCCGACCGCGGCCACTCCCCCTACTTCGAGGACCCACAGGCGTGGAACGAGTTGGTGGCGCACTTCCTGGCCGACGTTCGTGCCCGTCCAGTGCGCTGAAATCGCCCACTCGCCAAGCATATTCCACTTCCGAGGAGACCTAATGGATTCATCTCAGACCGTCGAGTTCATCCCACCCGCTTTCGACACACCGTTCTCCACCGGAGTGCGCGTCGGAGACGTTCTGTATCTGTCGGGTCAGATCGGCATGCTCCCAGACGGGACCTTGGCCGACGGCTTCGAAGCGCAGGCCCGCCAGACCATGGAGAACATCGTCGCTTCGTTGATCGCCTACGGATCCGGTGTCGAAGCGATCTTCAAATGCACTGTCATGCTTGACGACATGTCTCGTTGGCAGGAGTTCAACAAGGTCTACCTCGAGTATTTCCCGGCGTCGAGACTGCCGGCCCGCAGTGCGTTCGGAACAGACGGACTGGCGCTGGGTGCGCACATGGAAGTCGAATGCATGGCGTACACCCCGCGGGTCTGACTGCTCGCGCGCACTAGTCGTCCCAATCCACACGTTCAGCCAGGCGCAGCAATGTGCGTCGGCGTGTAGTGCTGGTTTCGCCGATGTGCGCGATCCGGCCGTAGACGTGAGCCCGAAAGTTCTCGATTCCGTCCCGATTCTGTTCCTGCGCAGACGTACTAGCGGCATTGTGAAGCAGGGCGCGCAGACGATCGTAATCGTCACGCGGATACGACGGTTGGTCGTTGATCACCAGTCCGGTGAGGTGTTGGCGTCGATGAGGGCGCATCACCTTGGTCTTTCGCGGATGGACGGCAAACCCTTCGTCCCTGGCGATCTGCTTAACCGTCCACAGGAGGGTGCCGACGTCTGCCACTTCGATACCGGAGAAGGCGAGGTCGTCGGCATATCGGGTGTAGGTGAGCCAGTTCGCTTGTGCGAGCCCGCTCAACCGGATGTCGAGTTTGCGCGCGACGAGATTCGCCAGTGCAGGCGAAGTGGGCGCACCCTGAGGCAGATGCGCGGTTCGTAGCTGCGACGCCTGTGCGTACGGCAGACCGCGCAGGGTAACGGCAGGTGTTGCGACGGTGCATAATCCGGTGAGAGCTCCTGCCACTGCGGGTGGATACCCGAGGGCGGCGAAGATCGCGTGGACTCGCTCACCGGTGATCGACGGGAAGAACTGTGCGAGGTCCACACCGATCACGATTTCCGACTGTGCGTGCGGCGCTGCAAAAGTCAGCGGACTTCGACCACGGACAAACCCGTGGGCCGCGTCGTGTGCGGGCACCTGATCGAGTATGCGGCGCAATATCTTCCGTTGGATTTCGCGCAACCGGGGTTTCGGTACCTCGAGGAGGCGAGCGCCTGCCTTCTTGCTGATCTGCATCGGCCGGTAGTGGCGTAGCGGTAGGGGTTTCGTACGCAGCCACTCCCCGCGGTCGGCAAACCACTCGAGTTCGGAGATCGTCAGATCGAGTGAACGCGCCAGATCCGCACTGGTGTTGTAGCGGGGGACGTCGAACCGCCACACCGAGGATTCGTTGGTGTCGAGTGAGACCGGGACTGGTCGAAGCCGCGGCAGTTCGCGTAGCAATTGGTACAGGGTCTGTGGTTCGAACGGTGGGGCCGGCATGAGGTCGAGCACTCGGACGGCGAGCGAAGTCGCTGAGACACCGTGGACCGTTCCGAATGCATCTTCGAGCCCACCGAGAGTCCATGGAGCGTCAGCGGCTGCAACTGCCAGGAGTCGCGCCAACTCGGGATCGAGTTCGAAGTCACGCATGATTCGAGCCCGGGATGCGGCGGCATGAGGTGACCAAATCCTTTGTCCGGAGCGGCGGCAAGCACGCGGAGCGTGCCGAGCGCCGGTGGACGCAGTATCCAATTCTTCTGGCCGACCCAGGGGTTACCCCTGAGACTGGTCGCGTGGACCAACTCTCACCCACACGCCGCCGCATCACTTCACAATGGCAGACCGTTCGGTATCTGTCACCTGCCAGGTGCAGGCTCTCAGATCGACGAACGGTCCGAACCGACGAACTCGCTGATCCACGGCACTACTGCTTCCCGAACGGTGACCGCCTGCGGCAGTAGTCCGTTGTTCAGCAGGAGATCGGCCGCGCGCTGCTGCTCGTCGAGGAATTCTTCGGTGACGGCGTTTACACCGAATGGACGTCCGCGCAGTGCGGCTTCCCAGGCGTCGAGGCTTGCGGACCCGCCACGCTTCTCGACGTCGTCGACAAAGATCTGTGCGGCTTCACGGGGGTTGGCTTCGATCCAGGCGTCGGATTCCTGCAGAGCCTCGATGACCGCCTGAAGCGCCTCCGGGTTGGTGTCGGCGAAGTCGCGCCGGGTGAACCACAGTGACGGGTGGCTGAAGAGTCCGTCGGTGGCGATCAGCGTGCGCAGTTCGTGGTTCGCTTCGATGTCCGTCAACCCCGGGTAAGCACCCACCCAGGCGTCGATGGTGCCGTCGACGAGGTCCGCTCCACCGCCGCGGACGTCGGTGTCGACGGGGACGATGTCGGACCACGTCAGTCCCGCCTGATCCAGGGCGAACAACAGAAGTGTGGTCTGCCACGATCCGTGCGCGATGCCGACTCGCTTGCCGCGCAGGTCATCTACCGACTTGATCTCGGAATCGGCCTTGACCACCAGGCGCCCGTTCTCCACGCGGGGACCGGAGATTCCGATGTAGACGAGGTCGCGGCCCTGGGCCAGTCCGGTGACGGGCGGCGTGAAGCCGGTTCCGATGACGTCGTATCCGCCCTCCTCGAACAGCCAGTCCGAGTGCAGGGTCGGCAACGCGTTCTCCGGGTTCACCGCGGGCTTGGCGGGAAGCTCACGCAGGTCCACCCACTCGACGTCGGGGAGACGGCGTTCGAGGATTCCGGTGTGGCGCAGAACGAACAGCGAATTGTTGTGTGGGAAGTATCCGACGCGAACGGTCATGGGATCTACGGTTTCCTGTTCTGAATCTGTGATGGGGGTGGTTAGATGAGGCCGCGTCGACGCGCCTCGTCGGCGAGTCCGCTACGCCCCCACTGGACGGTGAGGTTGGACGGATCGAATTCGACCGAGCCGCCGAGGGATTCGGCGATCGCCTGGAATTGTGCACCTTCCTCGAGGAGGACGACGAACTTCGCGAGGTCGAGCAACCCACTGCGGCCGATGACGTTGACCCCGCCGTTGGCTTCGAAGATCGCGACGAGATCGGGGTCGTGTTCGAGGCGCTCGAGGATGAACTCGCCGGCAGATCGTGACCGATCGATGTGCGGCGGAATCTCTCGGGAGAGAGTCAACCTCTGCGAAGCCGCGTAGCGAATCGGCAGTGTCCGATGTGTCTGTGCCCAACCGCCGAGCCACGGGGTGTGGATGTGGACGACGCTGGTGATCTCCGGATGCTGACGGAACACGGACGCATACCCGGTGACAAAACCGGCCGATCCCGTACCGGACAGCACCTCACCGTCGAAGGTGGCGACCACTGGTGACACCGATGGGTCATCCGCCCATGGTCCCGGATCGTTCAAGGCGACTGCAATTTCGGTGTCCGGCACGCGTTCGACGAAGTTGACGGTCCCGTTGGCCGCAACCGTTCCGGTCTTGCGGAAGACGTCGAAAGCCTTGTCGGCTGCTCTACGTGCTTCCTCGACAAATGCTGCGGTGTCGGCATCGAGACGGGTTTCGGTGGTGGTCATCGGGTCTCCAGTCCAGAAGGTGTGATCGGGGTGCGCTGCAGAAGAGGTAGAACTTCTTCGCCGACGCGGTAGGCCTCTTCGAGGTGCGGGTTACCGGCGAGAATGAAGGCGTCGACGCCCAGTTCGCGCAACTCGTCAAGTCTTTCGGCGACCTGCTCGTAGCTACCGACCAGACCGAACGCCGGTCCGCCGCGGATCAGGCTGAAACCGCACCACACGTTGGGCTGCACTTCCAGATCCCGGTAGCCGGTGATGTGTTCGGGCACCCAGCCTTTGATGCGGGCAGCGCCAACCGAATCACCCTGCGCTGCACGATCGGCAGCGCCCTTGTCGACGAAGGCCCAACCCTTCTCGATCTCGGCCCATGCAGCTTCCTCGGTGTGCCGGGCGACGACGTCGATGCGCACGGCGAACTTCGGGGTGCGTCCGAGTTTGGCCGAGTTCTCCCGCACACCGTCGATCTTGGATCTCAAGTCGGCGTACGGCTCCAGCCAGGAAAGGTAGTAGTCGGAGTGCAGTCCGGCGGCGGCGACGGCTGCAGCCGACGATCCGGAGAAGTACACCTCGGGAAACGGCTGGCCGGCAAGTCCGGGTGGCAGTGCGGCGCCCTGGGTTTGGAAGAAGCGACCGTCGAAGTCGAAAGGTTCGCCGTCCCAGACACCTTTGAGGACATCGAGGAACTCGGACGTCCTGGTGTAGCGGTCGTCGTGGTCGACCTTGTCGCCCCACCACAGCTGAGGCGCTCCGCCTCCGCCACTGATGATGTTGTAGACCAGACGTCCGCCGGTTGCGCGCTGCAGACTGGCCGACATTCGCGCGGCCTGCACCGGGTGAAGGAACCCCGGTTGGAACGCGACCATGAATCGGTACGTGGTGGTCTCGGCGGCCAGCGCTGCTGCGGTCGCCCACGGATCCTCGGTCATCGGGAAGGACGGCAGCAGTCCACCGAGAAAGCCGGCGGACTCGGAAGCCTTTGCCACCGCGGCCATGTGGTCGATGTAGCTGTAGCCGTCCAACTCGCCGCCGCGGATCGCGGGAGCGATGTTGCCCGGCCCGTAGCCACCGGCGTCGCCGCGGTTGTAGCGGCGCGGGGTGCGCAGCGACGCATGATCGCCCTCCATCCCGATCCGCCAATAGAAATCGATGCTCATGCGGTGGCCTTCTCTTCTTTACGGATCCGACCCTCGGGATCGACCAGGTGCAGGAGATGCTCGCCCGCCCGGTGCAGCTCTTCGATGTGTGGCCGACCTGTCAAGACGAAGCCGTCCACGCCGAGATCGCGATACGACGACAGTCGCTGTGCCACTTCCTCGTAGCTTCCGACGAGTCCGATGCTGTGCTCGTAGCCGATGCGGTCGAATCCGGACCAGAGGATGCCGCCACGCTCGACTGCGGTTGTGTCGGAATGAGCTTCTCTCAGTTGTCGTTCGACGCGAGCCCAGGCTTCGTCGGCTGTCTCCCGCGCGATGATCGGGATGCGCAGGACCTTGTCGACTGTCCTGCCGAGTTCGGACGCTCGGTCGTCGAGGGCGGTGATCCGCGTCGACAACTCGTCACCGGCGAGGGTGAACTGATGGACGTCGCCATGGTGGGCGGACAGTTCCAGAGCTTCCGGAGAGTCGCCGGTCAGATGCACTCGGGGAAAAGGGAGTCCGGACAAGATGCCTCGGAATCCGCCGCCGAGTACGTCGTAGTACTCGCCGTCGAAGTCGTAGCCGGTGCCGCCGAATCCACCTGGCAGAATCTGTTCCTCGTTCCACACACCGCGTGCGACGGTCAGAAACTCCGCGGCGCGCGCGTAGCGGTTGGCTCCTCGAACCGCATCACCGCGAGCGGTGGCATCGTCGGCGTCTGTGTCGACCTTCACGCGCCACTCGAGACGACCTGCCGACAGACGCTGAAGTGTCGCAGACATTTTGGCGGCATAGACTGGAGTGCCGAAAGTAGAGTGAAACTCCACGACCACTCGCGAATGACGCGTCTGACGCAGTGCTGCGGCAGCAACGATCCAGGATTCTTCTCCGCTCGGATCGTACGGTGCGACTACCCCGTCGACGCCCGACAGTTCGGCTGCGAGAACGATCTGCGCCAGTTCGTCGAAGGGCCCGAAGTTTCCGGGGCGAACATCGGTCGCGATGGTGGCGGGGCGTTGCGCGCCGAAGCCGCCGCGACTGTTGAGCGCGGCCACCGCCCGGCGTCCGTCACCGCGCGAGGGCAGCTCCCAGTAGACGTCCGTCATTCTGCTGCGCCCTTCTGAGCAGCGACAAGTGCGCGTGCGTGTTCCAGGGGTTCGTGCGCCACCCACGACTGCAGGTCGAAGTCGGCGGCGAGGAAGCCGTGCGCGTACAGGAATTGCTTCTGCACGCCGAGCAGGTCCACACGCTCGTCCGACAGGCTCAAGTGCAGTCCGGTGTGGAAGTTCTCGCCGTACGCTGCCACCACACCTTCGGGCCCCGACTGTGTTTCGGTCTGCAGCACAGCCCGGACCTCGTCGATGTTGGCTGCCGCCCAGTCCGCCGCCCTCAGGCTCTCGGCGAGGAAACCGACAACGATGTCCGGACGCTGTTCGAGTAGATCGGCGTGAACCGTGATCGGGCGTGGAGTGCCGTTGTTGACGCGATCACGCAGGGAAGCAGTGGAATCGAGATCGACGGCCACCGCGAGGCCGTGTTCGCGGGCAACTTCCTGGGCGCGGGCTCCCTTGACGTAGATGGCGTCGACGTCGCCGCGTAGCAGGGATTCGACGCCCCACGTCGTGTTGCGACTGGAGGAGGCAGTACGGACCTCCGGGGCTGCCGTCGTTGCTACCTCGACGAGCGTGACGTCGGCAAAACTCAACCCGCCCAGCCGAAGTGCCGAGGCGAAGCCGTGCAGAGCCATGGCGCGAGGAAAGCTCCTGGCCTGGTCCGCTGCCCAGGCCGGGATTCCGATCCGAGCGCCGGCCAGCAGTCCTGCTTCTCGGATTTCGGAGTCTCCGCGCACCAGGATCGCCTGGGCCTCGTCGATCCAGGTGAGTCCGATCAGCCTGGTCGGTGAACCACCGGCACGCGCGGCCAGCGCGGGGACGTTGCCGCCTTCGCGAATGAGTCCGGAGAGTTGGTGGTCGAAATGGCGCACTGCCAACTCCGGTCCCGCATCTTGCAGGACGCCGAAACGCACTCCGGCTTCGTTTGCCGTCCGGTCGAGCCAACCGAGGCTGTTGGCGAGACCGCTTGCGGTGGGAACGGGGCAGCGGGTGTACCAGAGTGTGTCGATTGCGGAATCAGCGATCAATGTCATGACTGTCCTGTCCGTCGGGGAAGGTGCGGCCGACGCCGAGTTCCTTCAGGAAACTCGCTCGGTAGCGCAAAGATTCGGGATCGTTCCGATCGCGGGGACGTGGCAGGTCGATGTCGACGTCCACGGCAAACCCACCCTTGTCGAGAATGAGCACGCGGTCGGCAAGTCGTACGGCTTCGTCGACGTCGTGAGTGACGAGCAATACCGCGGGACGGTGACGCGCGACCAGATCGCCTACCAGGTCTTGCATTTGGAGCCGCGTCAGAGCGTCGAGCGCGGCAAAGGGTTCGTCGAGTAACAGCAGTTCAGGTTCGCGGACGAGGGCACGAGCCAATGCGACGCGTTGGGCCTCGCCGCCGGAGAGGGTGGCAGGCCAGGCGCGGTGCTTGTCCGCGAGGTTGACCTCGGAGAGTGCGTTGCGGGCGTTGTCGGTCACCTGACGTGACCGCTTCTGTCCCACTGTGACATTGGCCAGAACTCGCTTCGACGGTATCAATCGCGGTTCTTGGTAGACGACCGTGCGGTCGCGCGGGACCAGCACCTCACCGCTGTCCGGTGCTTCCAATCCGGAGAGCACTCGCAGCAGTGTCGTCTTGCCGGTGCCGCTGGGACCGAGGAGGACGACGAACTCACCGCGCGTGATCTCGAGGTCGATACCACCCAGAACAGTCTTGTCGCCGAACGACTTACGCACTCCGGTGAGCGAGACCGCTACCGGTGATCCGGCCCGTCGCTCGGCCGCGGTGGTGCCGGTCCGCTCACGGGTTGCCAACGGCGGCAGAGGTGCTTCGGCGGATGGAAGCGAGCCGATGGTTGTATTCGTCATCGTGCCACCGACAATCTCCGCCACGGCATGGAGTACCGCTCGATCAGTCTGACGATTGCATCGAATATCAGACCCAGTGCCGCGTACATGACGATGCACAGAACCATGTAGTCGGTGCGGTTGTATTCCTGCGCCAGGGTGACCAGATATCCGATGCCCTCACGGGTGCCGACCTGCTCTGCTGCGATCAATCCGGTGATGCTGAGCGACAGGCAGATTCGAAGCCCCATCAGAACGCCGGGGAGGGCGGTCGGAAGAATTGCCCCGAAGACCAGTCGCCAACCGGTCAGGCCGAAACCCTGTGCCGCTTCCACCATCTTGCGATCGACTCCGCGAACTCCCAGGTAGGTGTACGCGTACATCGGGGCGACGGTCGCGACGGCGATCAGTACCACCTTGAAAGTTTCGTCGATACCGAACCAGGCGATGAACAACGGAACGAGCGCGAGGAACGGCACCGCGCGGTTGATCTGCATGGTGGAGTCGATCAGCTCTTCACCGAGCGAGGAGAGACCGGACAGAACCCCGAGCACCAATCCCACGATCACACCGACCGAAACACCGAGCGCAGCACGTTGAAGCGACGCGAGACCGAAGTCGACCAACTGGCCCGACTCGTACAGCTCGGCGAAAGCCGTCCACACCGCCGGAGGTCCGGCCAGGATCTCTTCGCGGATCAGCCCGGTAGCCGACCCGATCCACCATCCGGCAACCAGCAGCGCGGGCACGAGGAAGCGGAGGGGGATCGAGACCCACTTGGGCCTGCTGCGATTGCGCCGGTAGCGCGGCGTCTCGAGTTGCGGATGCTCCACTGACGGCGACGCAGTTCGTGCGGGCCGGGTCAGCGTCACCATCGGGTCACTTCCCCTCGGTGGTGGGCGCTGCCGCTGCCGAACCTGCCACAGCACCCTGGAGGTCGAAGATCACGTCACTGCCCTTGATCGGCTGCTGGATCACCTTGTTCTCGGCGAACAGCGTGGAGATGGATTCGAGGTCGGTGGCATCCGCTGCGGTCGGGTAGCGGAAGTTGGTGATCTGGCCGCCCAGGGTGATCGCGTCGTCGAGTCGCTGTCCGGAGAGAGCACGCGGACCGGTCTGTTCGAAGACGTTCTCGAATGCTGCCGGGTCGGCCTGCTGCTTCGCGGTGAGTTCCTGCGTGACCTCGAGGAACTTCTGGACCACCTCGGGATGTTCTTCGAGAATCGCGGTGCGGCCGGCGATGATGGTGCTGTCCACGGAGTCGATGCTGGCTTCGGTTGCGATCTCGACCGCGCCCTTGGCCTTGGCCTCCTGGTAAGGAATCAGGAACGAAGCCCAGGCGTCGACCTGCCCGGTGGAGAATGCCGACGCGGCGTCTGCTTGTTGCAGCGGAACACGTTCGACGGAATCGATCGGCACTCCGGCCTGTGTCAGGGCCTTGAGCGTGATGTACTCGCCCTTGCCTGCCGGGTTGACGGCAATGCGCTTGCCGGCCAGATCGGCCACGGTCTTGATGCCGGATTCCGGAGTGGCGATGATGCCGGCCTGGTCCTTGTTGTACGGGTCCGACGTCGCAAAGATGCGGACACCCACGTCCTTGGACAGTGCGCCGACGACGGGACTGTACGCACCGGTTTGGATATCGAGTTCGCCGCTGTTGAAAAGTTTGAGGTTGGAGCTGAATCCCGGCGTGGTCTTGACCCATTCGATCTTTGCGCCCAGCGGTGCAAGCGCCTCGTCGTAGGTTCCGTCGCGCTTGCCGACGGCGATGGCACCGGAGTTTCCGGGATCGAAGACCTTGAGTGTGAAGTCTGCGCTGGAATTGCCTGCGGCGCTGTCGGAATCGGAAGACCCACACGCCACCGCCAACCCGGCCAGCGGGATCATGGCGAGCGCAGCGGCAGCTCGTGGCAGTCGGCGGAAGCGGGACATGTATGTGGCTCCTTCAGGCGTTGAATCGTCAGAACTGACGACGATGACGCTATTGGGTGCCAGTCCGTTTTACCCCCGTTTGTTTTCTGGAGATTGGAAATCTTGACAACATCGGAAGTCTGTTTATCTGGGCTTTTGCAGGTCTCCATCTGCATCCTTTCCACCTGATGGAAAGGATGGCCGGACTGCTGGGTCCGTGTTAGCGTCCGATTCTCAGGTCGATCAGGCCACAGCGAAAGGATCGTTCGTGACGGACGCACGCGGCGCGGGAGTTCAGACGGTAACCCGTGCCCTGACCATGCTCACATGTTTTCGCAGTGGCGAAGAACTGGGAGTCTCGGAAGTTGCGCGGCGACAAGAGCTTGCGGTCAGCACCACGCATCGATTACTGCAGTCGCTCGTCGACGCGGGGTTCCTCGAGAAAGACGATGCAACCAGTCGGTATCGCATCGGCGCGGCGCTGGCGGCCTACGGGCAGGTCTCCTACCGGCAGCATCGAATCTATCTGTCCGAGCCTTACTTGGAGCAATTGGCCGCGACGACAGGAGCATCAGCCTCGCTGGCAGTGCGAAGCGGAAGTGAGGTGGTGTTACTCGGTTTCAGCCGGTGGCGTGAGGCCGACGGACACGTGCTGCAGGGTGTTCGCCTTCCCTTGCATGCGAGCGCACTGGGGAAAGCCTTTCTGGCCTGGTCCGATGTCGACGACTCGGAACTCGCTGCCCTGCCACGTGAAGCGACCACCCAGCGTGCGATCACCGATGTTGCCGGTATCCGCCGGGAGTTGGAATTGACCCGCGAGCGCGGTTACGGATTCAACGACGAAGAGTTGACCCCGGATTTCCGGACGATCGGAATTCCGATCGTCGATGGATCAGGCACTGTGCGTTACGCTCTCGGGCTCCGAGGCCCTGTGGAGTTGATGATCGACGAGCGGATTCCGTTCCTCGCGGATCTTGCCAAGGTGACCGCGAGACAGATCGGTGAGGTCCTTCTCTGAATTGATGTGAAAGCGCTTGTGGCAGATCCGGCCGAACGTGATTACCGTTGGAGTCGAGGGCGCGATCGCACAATGGCTACGCGACGTGACCGCGTCCTCGCGAGCATGGAGACGAGTGATGACGACGATCGGTGTCGTTGCCCTGCTGGTGGGTGTCCTGTTGATCGTGGTCGAGGCGCATGCCCCAACCGCGGGGGTGCTCGGTGCGCTGGGGGCTCTTCTGATCGGTGCGGGCGTCTGGATGCTCTTCACGTCCGACGGTATCGGCCAATTGATCGCGATTCCGGTGACGGCGGGGGTTGCGGTGGTCGGCCTGGGCGTAGTGGCGGTAGCGAGCCGAAAAGTGCTTACCGCGCGCCGCGCGCCCGTGCGTACCGGGACCGAGTCGCTTGTCGGCTCCGATGCGACGGTCCGCAGTTGGACCGGTGTGCAGGGTCAGGTCGAGCTGGACGGCGGATTATGGAGTGCTCGAATGGAATTCGGGTACGACGATTCTGCACCTGCCGTAGGCGAATCCGTCGTCGTAGAGCGGGTTCGAGGCCTGACTCTGAAAGTGCGCCGTCGTGAACCGTGGGAGCTGCCGCTATGACCACCGTCCTTGTTGTGTTGTCCGTACTTGTCGTGTTGGCCGCAGTGCTCGCAGGCATGTCGGTGAGGGTCCTGCGTGAGTACGAGCGCGCGGTGGTGTTCCGCCTCGGTCGACTGATCACTTTGAAAGGCCCGGGCCTGGTGATTCTGGTTCCGGCCATTGATCGCATGGAGCGGGTCAGCCTGAGAACCGTGACGCTGAAGATCCCGGTCCAAGAGGTGATCACCCGCGACAACGTTCCGGTGAAGGTCACCGCCGTCACGTACTTCCGGGTTGTCGACGCGGACCGTTCGATAGTCGAGGTCGAGGATTTTCTGGCCGCCACCTCGCAGATCGCCCAGACCACACTGCGCTCGATTCTCGGCAAGGCAGAGCTGGACTCGCTGCTCTCCGAACGTGAACGCCTCAACGAGGACTTGCAGAAGGTCATCGACCAGCAAACCGAACCGTGGGGAGTCAAAGTCACCACCGTGGAAATCAAGGACGTCGAGATTCCAGCCAACATGCAGCGCGCCATCGCCCGGCAAGCTGAGGCTGAACGAGAGCGGCGAGCCAAGATCATCAACGCCGACGCGGAGTTTCAGGCTTCGGCCAAGCTGGCCGAAGCGGCAGAAGTGATCAGCCGCAATCCGACCACCCTGCAACTGCGTTATCTGCAGACGCTTCACGAGATCGGTAGTGAGAACAACTCCACCGTTGTCTTCCCCTTGCCGCTGGATCTTGTCCGACCCTTCATGGGCGGCCGAGTCGAGGCTACTCCCGCGACCCAAGAACCTGCCCGTTTCGCCTGGAATGCGAAAGTTGTTGATTAGCAGCTAGTTTCGTTTCTTCATCTCTTGTGTTCGAAACTGTGTTCGAATACGATTGCTGCATGGACAGTCGGGAAGCATGGCAGCTGGATGGTGAGGACCTCAAGGGTGAGGTTCTGGATCTGGTGGGTGTCCGGCACGAGTTGCAGTCGCGGATGGTGTTGTTGATCGTGGAGATGTTTTCCCGGGAGACTGTGTTCGGGAAGGGTTTTCGGGCGATCGCGCAGTGGTTGCATGGTTCGACAAATTTGGAGATCGGTGAGTGCAGCCTGCTGGTCAGCTTGGCGCGGTTGCTTCTGCTCGAACCTGTTGTCGCCGATGCATTCCACCGAGGTGACGTTGATGCGTTGAAGGCCCGTCAGGTGGCGTCCTTTTGTCAGCATCCACCCAAGAACATGACCCCGGCCGATGTCGACAAGGCCCGCGGGATCCTGCTCGACCTGGCGTCGAAGAACATCGCTGATTGTGATGCGGTGCGGGCGGCGATCCGGCGGATCGAGAAGCAGTACGGCAAACGTGAAGACGGCGTCCCGGTGGGTGAGGATTCGGAGCGTAACGAGTTCTATGCCTCGAAAGGCTTGTACGGGCGCGTGTCGGTGAAGGGCGATCTGGATGCCGTGAACGGGGCACGTCTGATCACGTTGCTGTCGAGTCTGTCGGCTCCGACGCCGGAGAAAGACGGCGTCAAGGACACCCGCACTCCGGCGCTACGGCGCGCGGATGGGTTTTGCGAGTTGTTGCGCCGGTACGAGCGGGCGGGGTTGGGTCCGGTCGAGGGTGGGGTGAAACCGCACATCACGGTGACTGCGTCGGCGAAAGACATGACCGATATGCAGGCTTTGAAGGATCTACTGCCGTCGACGGAGGAACTCGGGTTCGCGTGGACGGATTGGGTGGGCCCGATCAGCATCGATACCGCACGGATGTTGGCGTGCGACTGCACCGTGACCCGAATTCTGTTGGATGAGAACGGTGTTCCGCTCGACTGCGGTAAGGAAGCGAGAACGGCGACGGTACCCCAGCGGCGGGCGTTGGCCGTCCGGGATGGTGGGTGTGCGTTTCCGGGGTGCGGGACTCCATCGGGGTGGTGCGATGCTCACCATATTGTTCACTGGAACGATGGTGGCCCAACAGATCTCGACAATCTGATCTTGTTGTGCGGTCATCACCATCGGACACTGCACCACACCGAATGGAGGGTCGAGATCGGCCCCGATCGAAAAACGGTGTTCTATCCGCCGATGTCGATCGATCCGTTCCAGCATCCGATCGGCGGGAACAGTCCACCCACAGCCGCCTGAACGGGCACAAACTGAAGACGCGAGCACCGGGGCATCACCATGCCCCGGTGCTCGACGTGTGTTGTCGGACTCGCGAGTGGGATCAGACCATCGTCGAGATATGTTCCGGTAGTTCGACGTTGGAGTCGAGATCCTCGGACGGAATTGGTTCACCGAAGCGCGTGGATGCAGGAACTACTCCAGCCCAAACGGTTTCGACACCGATGTCGGCGGCATCGTCACCGGGCCCGCCGGCGCGGGCCTTGACGGAAGCCTCGTACAACGGCAGTGCAAGAACCACGGTAGCCGCCATTTCCTTGCGCGTGTGATCCCGAAGATGCTGGGAACGACCGGGAACCACCTGGTCGACGATCAGATTCAGCGCCTTCACGCGTTCGTCGCCGTCGGTCACGACTCGAGGTGATCCGATGATGACGCCGCTGCGGTAGTTCATCGAGTGGTGGAATCCCGACCGAGCCAACACCAGCCCGTCGAGGATCGTGATGGTGATGCAGATTTCGCTGTCGGGAGCCAAGCTCCGTGAAGCGACTGAACCGTGAACATAGATAGATCCACCGCGGTCGGGGCCGTCGAGGTCGAACCCGTACGCGGTGGGAAACACCATGGGAACTCCGCCGACGGTCACGCCCATATGGCACAGCTTCGCGGACTGCAATACGTCGACGAGGGCTGCTCGTTCCGCGACACCGTGGTGGCGGGCCCGCTTGTGCGTCGTACGGGCTGTCGGGGACAGCGGTGCAATAACTGCTGGGACGGTGAGGACAACGGAATCTGTCATGCAGACAATGTTGCTGGCAAAGTGGCTTCAAGTCATGATCCAATCAGTGGAGACTTCGATAGGCCACTTTGGAAAGGTTCTGATGTTTCTTCCTTCGGCGGTAGCCGTAGTCCTCGACCGGACGGATCGGCGGGCGCTTCCGGTCCAGGTCGCCGACCACCTCAGAGCTGACATCCGCAGTGGTCAGGCGGCGGTCGGTCTGCGGTTACCCAGCTCCCGGAAGCTGGCGTCAGAGCTCGCGGTGGCGCGGGGCGTCGTGGAACGGGCGTATGAGCAGTTGATCGCAGAGGGTTGGCTGGTCGCTGTGCACGGTTCGGGAACCTTCGTTGCCGAGGCACCCTCCCCCGTGGTCACTCCCACGACTACGACCGCGAAGCCCGCCGAGAAGGTGTTGCCCAGGGTGCGGCTTCGGCCCGGTGTGCCGTGGACGCCGCCGCGCGCGTCGGCAGCGTGGCGTCGAGCGTGGCGAGACGTCGGGGCCAAGCCGCCACCATTCGAGGATCCCGATCCCGCGGGTGACTACGAATTACGCTCGGCACTATCGCAATTGCTGGCGAGGGCCCGAGGTATGTCGGTCGAACCCGAGCGAATCCTGATCACCTCGGGTGCCACCCACGGCCTCGGCCTGGCCCTGTCGGCGTTACGCACCAGTGGTGCAGTCCTGGCGATGGAAGATCCTGGATATCGTTACGCATCCTCGGCCGCAACGGCATGCGGATGGTCGTTACTGGACGTGCCGGTTGATGCGCACGGTCTCTGTGTGGACCAACTCGAATCGGCACCGGAGGACGTTCGTGGCGTGTATGTGACACCGTCCCACCAGTATCCGACCGGAGGACTGCTTCCCGTCCGTCGTCGCAATCAGTTGATCGACTTCGCTCGAACCCGCGATGTTGTCCTGTTCGAAGACGACTACGACTCCGAATTCCGCTACGACGTAGCACCTTTGCCTGCGCTTGCGCAGTTGGCTCCGGACCGGGTGGTGTATCTCGGCACGGTTGCCAAGACGCTCGGCGCGGGAATTCGACTGGGCTGGTTGGTAGCTCCTCTCGAATTGGTCGACCGCATAGCAGTACACCGCAAGCGAATCGGCGACTTCCCCTCGGCGCCGCTGCAGCAAGCACTCCTGTCCCTACTCCGTGACGGCGAATGGGATCGGGCGGTGCGCACGGCACGTCGTCGGTACCGCGAACGAGATCGTGCAGTGGAGGAGGCGCTGTCACCGTTCGGCGAACTGCGCGGACTCGGCGCCGGCATGCATACGACGCTCATACTCGACGCGGATCTGGCAGAGGTCGTTGCCCGCGAGGCACTCGAACACGGCGTCGAAGTGCCAACTCTGGTCGAGTCCACCCGAACGCACGGAGACCCCGGCGGATTGGTCATCGGCTACGGGCGGGTGGAATCCGCGGACCTCGAATATGCGCTCGCGGTGATAGCCGAGTGCCTCGCACGTCACAGCGCGTGAAGTCTCGATCATCGGGAGTGCGGCAACGGACGGGCGTCGTCGAGTTCTAGCGTCCACTCGTGACGATCCGAAGCCAGACCTTTCCGCACCTGCTCGCACCAGGCACTATCGGCCCGATGACGGTGCCCAATCGCGTCGTTCTCCCTGCCATGGACATGAATCTGTGTGAAGACGGGGAAATCGAAAAGGGCGACATCGACCACTTCGTGGCGCGCGCGGCCGGTGGAACGGGTCTGATCATCACCGGTTGCTGCGCTGTTGCGTATCCGCTGGGTTGCACCAGTCGCAAGGAACCGGGGCTATCGGAAGACCGGTTCATCCCCGGACTCAAAGCATTGGCCGACGCGGTGCACGACGCGGGCAGCAAGCTCTGCGTGCAGATGACACACCACGGCAAGGTGGCGCGCATCGATACCCTCGACGGCCGACCGCAGTTGGTCCCGTCCACGCCGAAGCCGCCGGGTGACATGAGCGCGATGGCCGATTGCACGCCCGAAGAACTGGGCAAGATGGCTGCCATCAACGAGGGCAAGAGGGCGACCTACCACGAGGCCACCAAGGAAGATCTTGATTGGCTGGTCCGCATGTTCGCCGAGGCTGCCGGACGGGTGAAGGCCGCGGGCGGCGACGCCGTCGAGATTCACTGTGCCCACAACTACGTCCTCGGAGCGTTCCTGAGTCGGTACACGAATCAGCGCAGCGACGAGTACGGAGGTTCCATGGAGAACCGTGCTCGCCTGGCTTGCGAGGTCATTCGGGCGGTCAAGGAGGAGGTCGGCGGTTCGCTGGCCGTCATCGTGCGTCTGGCCGGTCAAGAGTATGGGGAAACCGACGGGCTGACGGTCGGCGAGGCCGCTGCGGCCGCGAAGATGTTCGAACAGGCCGGCGCCGACGCCATCCATGTCACCGGTACCGCGCTGAATGCTTTTGCCAACTTCACCGACGGCCCCCTGCCCGACAAGGTCGGCTACTACACCGACAATGCAACGCGAATCAAGCAGGCGATATCGATCCCCGTGATCACGGTCGGACGTATGCTCCCCGAGGTCGGCGAGAAGATGATCGCGGAAGGTCGCACGGACTTCGCCGCAATGGGCCGTCAGCTTTTGGCCGATCCACAGTTGGTGAACAAACTCAAAGACGGTGCACCCGAGCGGGTTCGGCCTTGCATCAATTGCTACGTCTGCGTGCAGGAGAACTTCTGGGACGAGACGCCGCTGTGCGCTGTCAATCCCGCGCTCGGCAACGAAGCGCTTCTCCCCTTCGTCCGGACCAGCACTCCGAAGCACGTTGTTGTGGTCGGAGCGGGCCCCGGTGGTCTCGAAACGGCTCGCGTGGCCGCTGAACGTGGGCACCGAGTCACGGTGTTGGACAAGTCCGATCGTCTCGGCGGCACCCTGTGGTTTTCGAGCCTCACTACCCCGGACAACGGGCGTCTGCTCAGCTGGTTGAAAGTGGAAATCGAGCGTCTCGGTGTCGATGTTCGACTGAAGACCGAAGCCTCGGTCGCCTCGATCCGGGCACTGAACCCCGACGCCGTAGTCGTGGCCACCGGTGCAGTCCGTGAGCGGCCGAGTGTTCCGGGCGGCGATCTCCCGCACGTACATACCGGTGACTCGTTGCGCGCCTTGATGACCGGCGCCGGCGACGTCTCACAGGTACCGGCGTTCCTGCGGACGATGGCCAAGTTGGGCAAGCTGTCCGGTATCACCAAGAGTCCCGCGGCGATCCGAGCTGTGACTCGTAAATTCCTGCCCATGGGCAAGGACGTCGTGGTGATCGGTGGTTCGCTTGTCGGACTCGAGCTTGCGGAGTTCCTGGCCGAGCGCGGTCGCAATGTGACGCTGATCGAAGAAGGCCAGCAGTTGGGCATTCCGATGGCGATGCCGCGCCGCTGGACGGCTGTGCGTCACGCCAAGCATGTCGGTGTGAACATTCACCGCAATTCAACGGTGCAGCGAATCACCAAGGAGCACGTCGAATTCCGTTCCGGTGACGCGACACTGACAGCTTCGGCCGACATGGTTGTCGTCGCGTCGGGTGTGTCGGCGCAGGCGCCACTGGCCGACGCTCTGATCGGCGTCGTCTCCGACGTGCATGTCGTTGGTGACGCGGTGAACGTCGACTACATCGAAGGTGCGATGCACACGGCGTGGAAAGTTGCGATGGACCTGTAGTTCAGCTTCAGGTAGCGCTTTGTGCCGCAACGATATCCGGCCACCATCGGGCCGCGACATCAGGATGCGCGCGTAGTCGACTCTTGAGGGCGTTCGCCCCGTAGGAATCGTGGATCGGGTTGTTCGCGTCCACGGTGACGCCGGTGGCGCGCGCCGCCAACTCGGGCGGTAGGTCGAACTCCGGGATCTGTGCTGCGTAGTTCGGGTTGAAGAAGAACGGCACCGAGATGCGTTCGCCGTCGCCTTCGGGTGAAATTACCCGGTGCACAGTCGCTTTCAAGTATCCGCCGGTTGCCACCTCGAGCAGTTCACCGATGTTGACCACTAGTGCCCCGTCGATCGGCGGTGCGTCGATCCAGTCGCCGTCGTGCTCGACCTGCAGACCACCCTTGCCTGGTTCGACATAGAGCAGTGTCAGCACGCCCGCGTCCTTGTGCCCGCCGACGCCCTGGGAGCCGGCACCTTCCGGGCGTCCGGGGTAACGAACCACTTTGATGAGGATCGACGGATCGTGAGCGAACGCGTCGTCGAAGATGTTTGCGTCCTGCCCCAGCGCTACCGCCCATTCGCGCAAGAGGCTCAACGCGATCGAGGTGAGCGTGTCGTTCCACTCGGTGATGACGTCGCGAAGTTCGGGAAGGGCGTCGGGCCACTGGTTCGGCCCCTGCAGGATCTCCCAGGCCGGTGAGGTGTCGGTGCGCTCGGCGGCGGGCTGTTCGGCGCCGATGTCGATCTGCTCGCGCCAGTCCTGCTTGCCTTCGGTCAGTTCGCCGCCGAGCCTGGTGTACCCACGGAAGTGCGGGCTGCGGACGTTCTCGATCGCGAGCTTCTCGGCAGTCGGAAGCGCGAAGAACTCGCGGGCGACGTCGAGGAGGCGTCGCTGCAGGTCGTCGGGAATTCCGTGGCCGACAAGATAGAAGAATCCGACCTCGTGGGTGGCCTCGCGGAGTTGCGTGCGGAACTGCTCGGCGGTGTCGGGATTCTGCGCCAGCGACAGATCGAGCACTGGTAGCGACGTAATCGACATGGGGTCCTCGATCCGTGTGATGGTTCTGATGTCCATCATTCCACGCTGATCGGCACACGGACCCGCGCGGCGATTCAGCAGCCGCAGGCGTGATTACCCGCGCGGATGCGGAAACACCCTGCGGATAACAGAATCGGGGCCTTGCGCCGTTGGCGCAAGACCCCGAATCAGCGTGAGCCTAAATAAGCTTCGTCGGCCCGGCGTAGACCTACGCTTCGTCAGCGCCGATGATGAAAGCCTCGAGCTCGATGCGAGCTTTGTCGTCAGCCATCTGGACCGGCGGGGACTTCATCAGGTAAGCGGAAGCCGGGTAGACCGGTCCACCGATGCCGCGGTCCTTGGCGATCTTGGCTGCGCGGACGGCGTCGATGATGATGCCGGCAGAGTTGGGCGAATCCCAGACCTCGAGCTTGTACTCCAGGTTCAGGGGAGCGTCACCGAAGGCACGGCCTTCGAGGCGGACGTATGCCCACTTGCGGTCGTCGAGCCACTCCACGTAGTCCGAGGGACCGATGTGGACGTTGCGGTCGTGAACCTTGCCGGCGAGCGCACCGGTCAGGTTGGACGTCACGGCCTGCGTCTTGGAAACCTTCTTGGACTCCAGGCGATCACGCTCGAGCATGTTCTTGAAGTCCATGTTTCCACCGACGTTGAGCTGGTAGGTGCGGTCCAGCACGACGCCGCGGTCTTCGAACAGCTTCGCCATCACGCGGTGGGTGATGGTGGCGCCGACCTGGCTCTTGATGTCGTCACCGACGATCGGAACGCCGGCGTCCTTGAACTTGGCAGCCCACTCCGGGTCGGAAGCGATGAAGACGGGCAGGGCGTTGACGAATGCAACGCCTGCGTCGATTGCGCACTGTGCGTAGAACTTGTCAGCGTCGTCGGAACCGACGGGCAGGTAGGAGACGAGGACGTCGACCTTGGCGTCCTTGAGTGCCTTGACGACGTCGACAGGCTCGGCGTCGGACAGTTCGATGGTCTCGGCGTAGTACTTGCCGATGCCGTCGAGGGTCGGGCCACGCTGAACGGGAACGTCCAGCGGCGGGACGTCGGCGATCTTGATGGTGTTGTTCTCGCTCGCGAGGATCGCCTCGGAGAGGTCGAAGCCGACCTTCTTGGCGTCGACGTCGAACGCAGCGACGAACTGCACGTCGCGGACGTGGTACTTACCGAACTTGACGTGCATGAGGCCGGGGACCGTCTGGGTCTCGTCGGCATCCTTGTAGTAGTGGACGCCCTGAACCAGGGACGAGGCGCAGTTACCCACGCCCACAATGGCTACGCGCACCGCGGTGCTGTTCTCACCCATGGTCGGGTTCTCCTTCTTTCCGGGATGTTCCTGTTGTCGATTGCTCGGCTGCGATCAATTCGTTGAGCCAACGCACTTCGCGTTCACTCGATTCGAGTCCGAGCTGATGGAGCTGACGGGTATAGCGGTCCAGCGATCCGCTGGCCCGACCGACGGCCTCGCGGAGCCCCTCGCGGCGCTCCTCGACCTGACGTCGCCTGCCTTCGAGAATCCGCATCCGCGCTTCTGCGGGGGTGCGGCTGAAGAAGGCGAGGTGAACGCCGAAACCGTCGTCGGTGTAGTTCTGCGGCCCGGTGTCGGCGACCAGTTCGGTGAACCGTTGCCGACCTTCCGGAGTGAGCTGGTAGACGCGACGCGCCCGACGCTTGAGAGTGCCGGTGGCAGTGTCGACGTCTTCCGAGATCAATCCGTCGGCTTGCATGCGCCGCAGTGCCGGGTACAGCGATCCGTACGAGAACGCGCGGAATGCGCCGAGCAGACCAGTGAGCCGCTTACGCAGCTCGTATCCGTGCATCGGTGACTCGAGGAGCAGCCCGAGGATTGCGAGTTCGAGCAACTGACAAACCTCCCGAGTCGTTGAACCTAACCGCTTGATGCGATAACCAACTATATCGCGCCGATATATAAAACCACACTGCGGCCCGATACGTGTACCAAGGTGTCACGGCTAGATCAGGGCTTGAACGGGTAAATCGACATGATTTCGCCGTCGAGGGCAGCGGTCAGGTACCCGCTCTCGTCGAGGTCGTTGCCGACGTGAATCTGGATGGTCGGAACATTTTCGGTGCTGTCGACCGAGACGTATCGAGTGGTCGGATTTTGCACCGACGTCGTTGTTCCGGCGCCGTCGAGCAGGGCGATCACGATGCGAGGATCGAGCTGTGTGACGTCGATCTGTGCCACGTCGGGTTCGCGCGATCCTCCTGAAGTCGTGTCCTCGAGATCGCCTCGGTAGTAGCTGTCCAGGCTCTTGCGCGGCGCGGCAGGATCGGCGCGTGTTACGCGTGCATAAGTGGGATAGATGGTCATCTCGTCGACCAGTCCGCTGCCGTACTCCGTTTCGATGGCACGGAACATCGCACCCAGGCCGTCGACGGTGTGCAACTGTGGCTCGGGGCTGGAGAAGATCGTGACGTCGGACGCGGCGTATTTGATTCCGAAACCGATAGCCGAGACCAGTGACAGAGCGATGATCACAACGGCGATCCAACGCGTGTCCAGCGAAGGTTCTTTCCGAAGAACGGGTAGCGACGCCTCGGTCTGCAGATCGAACGTCAATTCTTCGAGATCGCCGAGAGTGACTGCAACCGCGGCGAGTTCGGTCAATTCGTCGTGCTCGGCCGCGGTGAGTTGCCCGTCGGCGAAGGCGGAGTCCAGCACTGCGCAGGTGGCCTCGCGGTCGGCGTCGCGAGCACGGGTGGTCCGGGTCAGATCGTTCGGCATGTCCGAGGCCTATCGAGGAGTGAAGGGAGACAAGCGGATCGGGCGGCCATCCGGGGTCAGCTCCATCGAGCCGCTCGCGCCGAGTTCGTTGTCCACGTAGATGGAAATACGTGGATCTTGGCCCGACGAACTCATGCTGATGTGTGAGACCTTGGCGTCGGGGACGTTGAGATTGGCGGACGCTCCGGCCAGGTATCCGGCGAGTTTGTCGATGTCGACCGAGGCGAGGTCGAAGGTAGTCGTGCTGGCCGCCCGGGTCGACGTGCTGTCGCCTGGTGTGAAACCGCCTCGAAAGTCGATGTCCTCCTCCAGATTCGGCGAGACAGCGGCGGCGCGAGTGACGCTTGCATGGCCGTCGTAGAAGTTGGCGGAATCGATCAGCGTCGTGCCGTACTTGGCGCTGTATCTGGTGATGAATTCCCCGATCCCGCTTGCAGTGACCGTGTTCAGCGTCGAACTCACAATGGGGGCAAGCGGTCCGACCGGTTCGGCTGCAGCCGGTGGAGGCGGTGGGGGTGAATCGTCGGCGGACAAGGTGAGGAACCCGATCATGCCCGCGAAGACAACCGAAGCGGCCGCGAGGTACCAGATCTTGTCGATACGACGAACTTTGGCGACGGCGTTACGCAGCGTCGCTTTCTGCAGATCGCGGACCAGCAGATCGAGCTGGCCGAGAGTGGTCGCGGTCATGGCCGATGCCGTTCGGTTCGCATGCTCGTCCGCCGTGATCTGTCCGTCGGACAGGGCGGAGTCGAGAACGGCGCAGGTGTCGGAACGGTCGACGTCGCGCGCGCGGGTGCGCGTAGAGGTAGTAGTCGGGGACCCACTCACCGGCTCACCCTAGCTCCCGTACGGGTAGGAACGAGAGATCTCGCCCCATGGCGTGACTTCGATGCGTCCTTGGTGACCGAGTCCGTTCTCCGCATAGATCGCGATCTCCGGGACGCCGTAGTTCGCATCCATGATCAAGTGCGTGATCGCGGCGTTCGAAACGTTGACATAGCCGCCGATGTTCGCCATGTACGGCGCGAGTTTGTCGATCTGGATGGAACCGAGGTCGAAGGTCGGCTGGCCAGTTCGCCGCGGAGTGGATGTCACATCCCGCTCGAAGCCGTCGCGAAAACTGATGGACTCGGTGAGAGCGGGAGCGTCGGGGGCCGCCCGGCTCACCGAGGAGTAGTCACCGTGGAAGCTGGCGCCGTCGACGAACATGTCGCCGAACTCTTCTCGATACCTCTCGATGAATGCGCCGATTCCTTCCGGCGTCAACGTGTCGATGTGTGCGATCAGGATCGGTTCGACGGTCGGCTCCGGCGCCGGAGTGGTGGTCGGCAACGGCGGCGCGAGCGAAGTAGTGCTGGCATAACTGGCAGTGATGTCTTCCGAGGGCGTCAATGGTGAGCGACTCCACGCCACTGCGGCGATCGCGCCGACGACGATCAGAGCGGCAGCGCCGAGGTACCCGGCCTTTCGTGTCGTCGACGTGCGAGGCGCCGTTCTGGTCTCGATCTTCGGCACCTGCAGATCGTTGACCAGGCGTGCGAGCGCGAGCAGGGTCTTCGCGGACTTCGCCTTCTCGGTCCGTTCGAAGTAGTCCTCCGCGCTCAACTGCCCTTCGGCGTATGCAGCTTCCAACACATTGCACGTTTCGACGCGATCGAGATCACGAGCACGCGTCATCGGAGAACGGGAAGACTTCACAGGAAGTGATCGTAATGGCTGGTCGCCGTACCCCCAGGCCCCGAAATGTGTTCATCGTGACCCTCCCGAACCGTCCGTCGCGGCGCGGACGCACGTACGCTGGTCAGGTGCGGATACAGCGGCAAGTTGTGGACTACGCGCTCGCGCGTCGGTCTGTGCTGGCCGAAGTGTCTGCGGGTAGGACCGACGTCAAGCAAGTGTGTGACGCCGATCCGTACCTACTCAGAGCCGCGAAGTTCCACGGCCGGGGCAGCGACGTCGTCTGCCCCATCTGCCGCAAGGAACAGTTGACGCTCGTGTCCTGGGTGTTCGGCGACAAGCTCGGCCAAGTTTCGGGATCCGCTCGAACCTCGGACGAGCTCGCTCGGCTTGCGGAAACAGCAGAGGAGTTCACGGTGCACGTTGTAGAGGTGTGCCGTACCTGCAGTTGGAACCACTTGGTGCAGTCCTATGTGCTCGGCGCAGTACCTGCGCCGCCGCGACCGCGGCGAGCACGCCCACCAAGCCGGCGCACCGCCAGCGAGTAACGCCACACCCGAAGAAGGGCCCGATCGAAGTCTGCACGTGATCGGTCCGTGACCACTGGAGATTTGATTCGTGAGTTCCCCCAGCAACAACAACCCGGGAGGCAACAACCCGGGTGGCCGTCCCGTCGGTCCCAACCGCCCCGCCGGACCTCCTCAGGGTCGTCCGCCGCAGGGACGTCCCATGGGTCCACCACCGCAGGGTCCGCCGCCCCAGGGTCGGCCTCCGATGGGCCCACCCCCTCAGGGTCGTCCGCCGCAAGGTCGCCCGATGGGACCCCCGCCGCAGGGTCGTCCGCCGCAAGGCCGACCTTCCGGCCCGCCTCCTCAGGGCCGTCCCGCCGGACCCCCGCCGCAGGGTCGTCCGTCGCAGGGGCGACCTTCCGGCCCGCCGCCACAGGATCGCGCGGGACGGGATCGCGCCGCTGGCGCTCAGGGAAACGAACCGACCCAGCGCGTCGCAGCAGCAGCAGCGACCACTCGTACCAACGCGGGCACCCGCCCGCCGGTCGGACCTCCTCCGACGAAGCCGCCGACAGGTGGCTCCGGTGGCGGTGGCAATGACGGACAACCCCCGAAGGGAAGAAAGAGCACCGTGAAGAAGAAGTCCAAGTGGCGCACAGTTCGCCGCTCGGCCTACGTCTTGGTGGCGCTCGGTCTTGTTCTGCCCGTTCTTGCCTTCATGGCCGCGTACATCGTGCAGGACGTCCCCAAGCCCGGTGACCTCAAGACCAACCAGGTGGCGACGGTCTTTGCCGCCGACGGGACCACGGTGATCAGCACCGTCGTCCCGCCCGACGGTAACCGCGTCGAGGTCTCGCTCGATCAGGTGCCGATGCACGTTCGTAACGCCGTTCTGGCCGCGGAAGACCGCGACTTCTACTCGAACCCCGGCTTCTCGATCTCCGGTTTCGCACGCGCAGCCCGAGACAACGTTCTCGGTCGCGACAGCGCGGGTGGTGGCTCGACCATCACGCAGCAGTACGTGAAGAAGGCGCTGGTCGGCTCGGAGCGTTCGCTGACGCGAAAGATGAAGGAACTCGTTCTCTCCTCGAAGATGGCCAACGAGTGGTCCAAGGACGACATTCTCGCCGCATACCTGAACACCATCTACTTCGGTCGTGGTGCGTACGGAATCGAAGCCGCCTCCAAGGCCTACTTCGGTAAGCCCGTCGACCAGCTGTCCATCGAGGAAGGCGCCGTCCTGGCGTCGTCGATTCAGCTTCCGTCGCTCCTCGATCCCGAAACCAACCCGACCGGTGCCAAGTCTCGTTGGAACTACGTGCTCGACGGCATGGTGTCCGCCGGCACGCTGGATCAGGCTGCGCGCACGCCGATGCAGTACCCCGGTTACATCCCGCTCGCCCAGGTCGACAACAGCAGCCAGGGCTCGACCGGCCCCGAGGGCCTGATCAAGCGACAGGTGCTCAAGGAGATCGGCGACGCCGGAATCAGCGAGCAGTTGCTCAACACCGAGGGTCTGCAGATCACCACGACCATCGACCCGCAGGCGCAAGCCGCAGCGGTCGAGGCAGCGCGTTCCAACATGAAGGGTGAGCCGGAGAATCTGCGCACCGCAGTGGTCTCGGTCGACCCGAAGACCGGAGCGGTCAAGGCGTACTACGGCGGTGAGGACGGCGCGGGATACGACTTCGCGAATGCCGGACTTCAGACCGGTTCCTCGTTCAAGGTGTTCGGTCTCGCAGCCGCCCTGGATCAGGGAATTCCGCTCTCGCAGATGTACGACAGCTCGCCGCTGACCGTCAACGGCATCTCCATCGGCAACGTCGAAGGTGAAAGCTGCGGCACCTGCACCATCGCCGAAGCACTCAAGCGTTCGCTGAACACCAGCTTCTACCGTCAGATGCTCAGCCTCGACGGCAACGGCCCGCAGGCAATCGCGGACATCGCTCACAAGGCAGGTATCCCGAAGGACATCCCGGGCGTCGGCCCGTCGCTCACCGAGGGTGACGGTTCCGGTCCCAATAACGGCATCGTGCTCGGCCAGTACCAGGCCCGCGTGCTCGACATGGCGTCGTCGTACGCGACGCTCGCCGCGTCCGGTACTTATCACGCACCGCACTTCGTACAGAAGGTCGTCGCGGCCGACGGCACCGTGCTGCTGGACCGCGGCGCACCCGCGGGTGAGGACCGCATCGACGCTGCCGTGGCGGACAACGTGACGGCTGCGATGCAGCCGATCGCGGCGTACTCACGCGGTCACAACCTGGCCGGCGGACGTCTGTCGGCGTCGAAGACAGGCACCGCGCAGCTCGGTGACACCGGAGCCAACAAGGACGCGTGGATGGTCGGCTACACGCCGTCACTCTCGACCGCGGTCTGGGTCGGAACGCCCGACGGTGAAGCGATCACCAATTCCGGTGGCGCGATGATCTACGGCTCGGGTCTGCCTTCGGACATCTGGAAGGACACGATGGACGGCGCCCTCGACGGCACCGACAACGAGAAGTTCCCGACGCCGGGCAAGATCAACGGCCAAGCCGGTGGTGTTCCGGAGTACACGGCTCCCGCACCGCCCAAGACGTCGGCGCCGCCGACCACCACACCGACGACGACGGAAACCACTCCGCCGCCTGTGGTGACGACGACGCAGGTCGAGGTTCTGCCGGGCATCACCATCCCGATTCCTGGCATCTCCCGGCCGACGACAACCACGCCGCAGGTACCAGGGGCAGGCGAGACCACCGAGGAAGAACCGGCAGGTGTGAGCCCCGGCCAGTAGTTGGAGGGTGGTCGGTTCGAAAGACGGTAACCTCGCGGAGTGGCCGCGAATGCTGATGATGCCGAACCGACCTCCCCCGCTCCGCTGGCCGAAGATCTTCGTTCGGCGGATTGGCGGGACGTTCCCAGTCGCAACGATGCGTTGGTGTCTGCGCTGTCGGGAACCGTCGGAGGTCCGGTAGGTCGTCACGCACTGATCGGACGCACCCGCTTCTTCACACCGATGCGAGTGATCCTCCTGCTCGCCGTGGTGTTCTTGGCTTTCGGCTGGTTCGCGAAGGCCGGTTGTATTCAGCAGTCGCCGGTCGGCGAGAGCGGGCAGGTCGGCCTCGACTGGAGCGGCAGCCGTCAGTACGTGGCGATGTGTTACTCCGACACCGTTCCGCTGTACGGAGCCGAACGCCTCGATCAGGGCGCCTTCCCGTACAAGACGTCGTGGGAAGAAGTGCGCGGCGACGGTTCGATCCAGATGCGGTACATGGAGTATCCGGTCATCTCGGGGCTCTATCAGTACGGTGCGATGAAGGTCGCCAAGGCGTGGGATTCGATCACCTGGCTGCCGGGCGCGATTCAGGTGGCGCTCTATTTCAACGTCGTCGCCTTCGGGTTGGCGTTGGCGTGGCTGGTGACCGTGTGGGCGAGCACCCTGCTGGCCGGACGACGAGTGTGGGACGGCGCGCTGATCGCCTGTTCCCCCTTGGTGATCGTGCACGTGTTCACGAACTTCGATCCGCTGGCGACGGCGTTCGCGGCCGGCGGGTTGTTGGCGTGGGCACGCAAGCGTCCGGTACTCGCGGGAATTCTGCTCGGCCTCGGCGGCGCCGCGAAGCTCTACCCGCTGCTCCTACTCGGACCGCTTTTCGTCTTGTGTCTGCGTGCGGGCAAGACGCGGGACTGGCTGGTGACCGCTCTCAGCGCCGTCGCGGCCTGGCTTGCGGTGAACCTGCCGATCGCCGCGCTGTACCCCCACGGTTGGTACGAGTTCTTCCGTCTCAACTCCGAGCGCGGGGCTGATCCGGATTCCCTCTACAACGTGATCGCGTCGTTCACGTCGTGGAAGGGCCTCGACGGTCCCCTCGCGCAAGGTGAGTCGCCGTCGAATCTCAACGCCGTCTCTCTGCTGCTGTTTGTCGCGGTCTGCATCGGTGTCGGCTACGTCGCCCTGACGGCGCAGCGTCGTCCGCGCGTAGCGCAATTGTGCTTCTTGCTCGTCGCGGGCTTCCTGCTGACGAACAAGGTGTGGAGCCCGCAGTATTCGCTGTGGCTGGTGCCGCTGGCCGTGTTGGCGTTGCCGCACCGCAGGCTGTTGCTTGCGTGGATGACCATCGACGCCCTGGTCTGGGTTCCACGAATGATGTATTACCTCGGGGTGTCCAACAAGGGTCTGCCGGAGCAGTGGTTCACCGGAACCGTCGTGATCCGGGACATCGCGGTGCTGGTTCTGTGCGCGCTGGTGCTGCGGCAGATCTACCGGCCGTCGGAAGACCTCGTGCGATACGGGTTCATCGACGATCCGGCGGGCGGTGTTCTCGACCAGGCGCCGGACAAACAGCCGGCCTGGCTACCCGGTTGGTTGAAGCCGTCCAAGGCGAAGGAACCGGAACCCGTCACAGTCTGAGGTCACCACTCGTCGAGGGTGGTGTACCCGTCCTGAACCGCGCGGGCGAACAACGCTGCCTTCGTGGGAGCCGGCCGCCCGACGTCGCTGTACTTCGTGCGGATCCGAGTGATGTGTGTGTTCACGGTGCTGACGCGAAGGCCGAGTGTCTCGGCGACCTCGGACTTGGAATCCGAACGAAGCCAGGCGAGAAGGACTTCGATCTCGCGGACGCTCAGCTTCGGCTTGTGCTTGCCGTGCTTGGGGTTGCCGACTCGGGACACGTTTGCCTCGATCTTCGAAGAAATGCCGATTGCAGACATGCGAGTAGCGCCTTTCGACGGAGGGGATAGGCGTCGACTGCCGTATTTGCAGAAGGGCTGCTGACTTCGGGCGCGACTGAGATCGAGTATTTCGATGGCGGCGTCTCAGTGGAACCGTCGCAACTCTCTCGATACAGAGTCCATACACCAGACAAATCCCCTACCTGCTCCGATAGAGTGCCTCGCTATGAACTCGAAGGCGGAAGCCGGTACGCACAATCAGGTTGATCCCGCCCAAATCGAGTCGCGTGGTCAGTTTGCTGAGGCGCTCACCGCTCTGCGGAATGCGGCCGGGCTGACGGTTCGCGAAGCCGTCGAGCGGTCGGGAGGTTTGCACGGAACTGTCAGCGGATGGTTTGCCGGCCAACACCTGCCGACGCCGGCGAGTACCCCGATGTTTTTTGCGCTCCTCGAGGCCTGCGGCGTCGATTCCGACGACGAACGGCAGAGCTGGATCAGTGCGGTGCAACGAGTGAGACAGTTGACGGCCAGACGACGCGGCGACGCCACCGTTCCGTATCGAGGACTCGAATCGTTCCGGCAGGAGGACGCCGAGTGGTTCTTCGGTCGAGACGAATTCACTGCCAATTTGGCGGAGCGGGTGGCGTCGGCGATACAGGGTGAACGTCGCCGTCAGTTCATGGTGATCGGTGCTTCCGGCTCGGGTAAGTCGTCGTTGCTGCGGGCCGGGCTCGCCCCCAAGATCGCCGGAGACGATCCACGGTTCGACGGCTGGCGGGTGGAAATCTTGCAGCCGGGCGCCGGCACAATCCCGTCGTCGATTTCAGACGAACCAACGGTCTTGATCCTCGACCAGTTCGAGGAACTGTGGACGCAGTGCGACGGTGATCGTCGCGAGGAAATACTGCAGACTCTCGCGGAACTCGGTGAGAACACCATTGTCGTCATCGGCATGCGCGCCGACTTCTACGGGCTCGCGGCGAAGGAACCGCTTTTGGTGCCACTGCTCGACGACTCGCCGATGGTGGTCGGGCCGCTGACCGAAGAGCAGTTGCGCGAAGTGATCGTCGAGCCGGCGGTCAAGGCCGGGATGACCGTGCAGAGCGAATTGGTCCAGGTTCTGGTCGGCGAGCTGACACCACGCGGCTCGCGCACGGCCAGCGACCCCGGCGCTTTGCCATTGTTGTCGCACGCACTGCTGGGGACCTGGCAACGGTCGACGCGTAAGACGCTGACCGTCTCGGACTATTACGCCACCGACGGGATCGCCGGAGCTGTCCAGCAGAGCGCCGAGGAAGTGTACGGCGAACTGACGGAGCGGCAGCAACAGTTGGCGCGCAGGATCTTCCTGCGCTTGGTCAACGTCGACGAAGTGACGCAGACGCGTCGGCGCGCACCGCGCACCGAACTCTTCCTCGGTGACGACGTCGACGACGTGAACACCGTCATCGACCGGTTCGCCTTGCGGCGACTTCTCACCGTCGACGAGGAGACCGTCGAGGTTTCGCACGAGGTGTTGCTGTCGGCGTGGAGTCGGCTTCGCGATTGGATCGACTCGGACCGCGCCGGCCTGGCAGTGCATCGCCGGTTCACCTACGCGGCGCAGGTGTGGGAGGACAGTGGACGCGACCCCGGCGCACTGCTCGGACCCGCCCGTCTACATCTGACGGAAGAATGGCTGCGTTCGGGCGAGCTCGGTCTCCCACTTGAACCGAGCCAGACTCGCTCCGCCGACCTCAACGCCACCGAGCGGGAGTACCTCGCCGCGAGCATCGAGCATCGTGATCAGCAGGAATTTGCCGATCGCCGACGCACACGCGTGCTGAGACGACTCGTGACTGCGCTGGCGGCTGCGTCGGTGATCGCTCTGGTGTTGGCGGTGGTCGCCACCGTCGCCGGTATCGGTGCGAATCGCCAACGTGTCCAAGCAGATACCGCGCGCGACGAGGCGATGTCGCGTCAGGTGGCCACCGAGTCGATCAGGATGCGTGAGCGAGATCCGTCGCTGGCGTCGCAGCTTGCTCTGGCGGCATTTGCGGTCAACGAGACGACCGAAGCCCGCTCGGCATTGCTGGATGCGTCCGGCGTTCATTCGGCTACCCGCATCATCGGACCACCCGGCGCGATGAAGGCCCGGATCAACCCAGCCGGAACTGTTGTGGCGGTTGGTGGTTCGGACGGAAAGGTCAGGTTGTATCCGATGGTGGATGGTGTGGCCTCAGCCGTTCCGCAGGCGGAGTTCCTCGGAGTCGCGGAGGGCACGGCTCTCTTTGCTGTCGCCTACAGCCCGGACGGCCGACTGCTTGCCGCCGGTGGTGCCGGCGGCGCTGCACTCTGGGACGTGTCGGATCCGAAGAATCCGGTACGTGGAACACTTCCCGTCGACGGTGAACGCGTAGTGCAGGACATGGAGTTCAGTCCAGATGGGACCAAACTGGTCGCCGGTACCTCGACGCCCGACGTCCTGCGATGGAACATCGACACCTCCACGAATGCCGTTGCTTTGCCTGCTCTTCCGCACCCAGCTGACGGCATCGTCACCGCGACGTTCAGCCCCGACGGACGTTTCCTCGTGGCGGGCGGGCGTCAAGCCACACTGCGCGTGTGGGACGTCGCGAAGTGGGGTGAGGAATCGGCGCCGATCTTCGCAACCGAGCCGAACGGCACCACCGTCCACTACCTCGGCGTCGCCTTCAGTCCGGACGGACGTGAGCTTGCGGCGGGAACCACTGGCCGAGAGGTGGTTCGG
This sequence comes from Rhodococcus sp. NPDC059969, assembly GCF_042738325.1. Classification (NCBI taxonomy): domain Bacteria; kingdom Bacillati; phylum Actinomycetota; class Actinomycetes; order Mycobacteriales; family Nocardiaceae; genus Rhodococcus; species Rhodococcus sp. NPDC059969. The sequence continues at coordinate 796,593 of NZ_JBHWUF010000001.1, forward strand.
TGGGACATGAGCGATCCGGCGCACCCTGCTCCCCTCCCTGCGCTGACGGGTTTCTCCAGTTACGTCAACGAACTGAACTACGGCAAAGATGGAACACGCCTTGCTGCAGGGAGTTCCGACAACTCCGTGCGCGTATGGGACCCCCGAACCGGGGCGTTAATCGAAACACTTCCGGACAGTGGGGCGGTGACCACCGTCGACTTCAGCGACGACGGCCGCAACCTGGTCACCGGGGGACTCAACGGTGTGACTCGCGTGTGGGCTCTACCGGGTCCGGTCTGGGCGGGAGCTCGGGACACGATATTCACCAGTCCCTTTGCTGCGGACGGCTCGCGTCTGGTGGCCGGCGTCGGCGCCAGGGGTGGCGCGATGTTGGCGTGGAACACCGAGGATCTCGATCGCCCCGCGATAATGCCCGAGTTGAAACCGCAAGGGGCCGACTCTTTCAGCGGAGCATCGGCGGTGTCGACAGACGGGAACCTGGCCGTGAGCGGCACCGGCGGCGGCGGTGCCTATCTCTGGGACCTGAGGGATCCGGCGTCGCCACGGATCTACAGCGAACCTGCGGTATATGTGAAGGGCATCGTGGCGGTTGTCGCGCTGAATCCCGGCGGAGATCTGCTGGCAGTGTCCTCGCAGGACGACAACAGTGTGGCCTTGGTCGATGTCTCCGATCCGTCGGCCCCGAAACTGTTGTCGTTGACCGATGTCGGCTCTTACCCGCAGATGATGGCATTTCAACCGGGTGCCGACATTCTGGCGATCGCGAACGCCAAGAATGACGTTGATCTGTGGGACGTGTCGAACCCAGCGTCGCCCAGGGTGGCGGCAACGGTGGGCGGGTTCCAAAGTTACGCACTAGCAGTGTCTTTCAGTGCCGACGGAACTCTGTTGGCCGCTGGAAGCGCGGATCACGGTGTCGCCGTCTGGGACGTACGCACACCGTCGGCGCCCGAGGAACTCGCTCGTCTTCTCGGCCCAGAGGGCGCAATCTATTCGATCTCGTTCAACCGCGCCGGTGATCGGCTCGCTGCCGGCGTCGGAGACGGAACCGTGTGGCTGTGGGACATCGAAACGCCTCCACGGCCAACACGGTTTGCGACGCTGTCCGCCTACCCGGGTCGCGTCAACGACGCTCAGTTCGCCGGTGAGAGTGACATGATCGCGGGCAGCGGGTCGGACAAGACGGTTCGCTTGTGGGGGATCGATCCAGGCAGCGTCGTCGATCGATTGTGCCGCACCGCAGGATCTCCCATCACGGAAGCCGAATGGGAGCGTTATCTGCCCGGTGTTCCCTACCAGGATCCGTGCGCCGGCTGAAGCGGGTCAGTTCATCCAGAACTCGAGCGCCGCTTCCCGACCCAGCTCGCCTCCGCTGCCGGCGATCACCAGTCCGGCGGAGGTGAGCTTGTACGTCACGTCCTTGTTGGTGACGGTGAATCCGTTGCCGGTGGGGGTTGGATCGTCGAGTTCGATGGTGGCGCCGTCGCTCAGCCGCTGACCCTTGTAGTAGTAACGGCCGACTCCGGTTTCGCAGATGACGATTCGTGATCCGGTCGTGACGGCAATGGCGACGGCAGGATTGGTGGAGTTGCAACTGGGACCGCCGGAGATGAAGCCCTGACGGTCGGTGCCGGAGACGGTAGGCGCAGGACCGATCGAGGTCGTGACGCGTGGGGGTGTTGTCGTTCTCGGCGCTGTGGTGGGTGCACTCGGCGCCCGAGTCGTGGTCGTGGAGTACGAGTACGGCGTCGTGTAGGTGAAACTCCGCGAACTCGCCTCGTTCGCGGCGTTGCCGAAAGCGGCCGCGAGCAACCCGAAGAACGCAATCCACACCACCACGGCCAGGATGCCCAGTGCGGTGAAGATATAGCCGATGATCAGTCCGGCAAGAGCGAGTCCGTCACCTTCTTCGCCGGTTCTTTTGATCTGGCCGCGTGCGATGTGCCCGAAGACGATCCCCAACGGCGCGATGAGGAACGCGAAGACGAGAGCGAGTACCGCGAGCGTGTTCGTCGGCCGCCTGCCGTACGGATCAGGCTGCCCGTACGGAGCCGGTTGCCAATTCTGATTGCCCTGGTACCCGTACCCACCCTGATCGCTCATGAGGTGAATCTTGGCATGGACTTCCCCGAGAAGTGCAGGTGATGGCTAGTTTCGGGTGCGTGTCTCGAGTTGAGGTGCGATGGTCGGCCAGTCGTCGTCGGTCATCGCGAACAGTGCTGTTGTACGCCAACTGCCGTCGACGCGGCGTCGGTGCTTGCGCAGCAGGCCCTCGAACTGAGCGCCGAGCTTGGCGATCGCCGCCCTGGACTGTTCGTTGAACTCGTCCGTGTGCCATTCGACGCGTACGGCTTCGAGCTGGTCGAAGGCATGGCGAAGCAGGAGCAGTTTCGATTCGGGATTGATCCCGGTTCCCTGAACCGAGCGCGACAACCACGTGTATCCGATTGCAAGACTGCGGTTTACCGGGTCGATCTGGTACATGGACGTGGTGCCGACCACGGCGTTCGTCGCGATGTTCACCTGCGCGAAGGCGATCCGATTCGGGTCGTCGGTGGCTGCAGCGATGTACTTCTGTGCCTGTTCCCGATCGGTGATCGGCGCCGCGGTCCAGCGAAAGATCGCCGGGTCGTCGGCGGCCGCGAGCAGTGCGTCGGTGTGCGCGACGCTCAGGGGTTCGAGTCGTACTCGATCACCGGTCAGCGTCGGTGAATCGAACCATGATGCAGCCATCAGGCGTGCTCCCGTGAGTGAGTCGGAAGGTTGTTGTCGGAGTTGGCAATCTGATCGGTCCCGCCGGCAAGTGGATAGCGCAGTGGGACTCGCAGGAACAGGAAGAAGAACACGGCGAGCAGGATGACGTGGCCCCAGACGCTCGCCTGGACGACGGCCTCGTACTTGCTCGGATCGAGATTCATGTCCAGTTGGTAGAAGTACCGGAAGATGCCGATGCCCAACGCCGCATCGACGATCAGATAGGCGACGATCCAGAACCACCGGATCTTGAACAGAACGAGGAACGGCAGGATCCACAGCGTGTACTGAGGTGAATTGACCTTGTGCAGCAACACGAATCCGCACAGCATCGCGGCACTGACGGCAATCCACGGAAAGTAGCCTTCGCGGACGTAGCGACGCCAACCCAGATACATCGCGAGCGCGAACGACGCCAGGATCATGACCGGGGACAGGATGCTCACCAGTGCGTCGTAATCGGCGTTGAGTTCGCGAACTCCGAAACCGTAGAACGGTCGCAACCCCCAGAACCACAGCGAGTTGGTGGTGATGTCGGCGCTTCGCTTCTCCTGGAAGCTGAACGACGCGCGCCAGCCTTCGTACGAGATGAGGGCGAACGGCAGGTTGACGAGGACGACGGTGGCGATCGCCGCACCCGCCGTCATCAGCGCCCCACGAACGTCGTAACGCTTGCTTTCGGTGCCGCGTAGGAGCACGTAGGCCATGAGCGGCAGTACGAACATTCCCGGGTACAGCTTCAAGCAGAAGCCGATCGCCAGGATGACCGCCGCCAGAATCGCGCGAGTTCGTAGCGGGATCCGCTCGAACGTCATCAGGAAGATCGCGCCGACGCTGGTGGCTACTACCGGGAGCTCCCAGTTGTGGAATGCGTACAGGACCAGCGGCGGTGTTGCCGACCACACCAGCGCGTACGCGCCGCTCATCTTGCCGAGCATCCACGCCGTGAGCAGTCCGAAAGGAGCCAGGATCAGGGCCGAGTGCAGAAGGAAATCGGTGTCGGTGTGTGAGCCGATACCGCCCAGCCACATCAGAATTCCGCTGAGTACCGGGTATTCGACGGTTCCGCCGGTCAGGAATCCTTCGGGCGTTATCCCTCCGGTGACGAAGGGGAACAGATGCTGATCGATACCTCGTCCGAGCCAGAGCAACTGAATGTCGGAGTAGCAGACGTCGATGTTCTTGTTGACGTCGAAGTTCAGGCTTCGGCCGTCGGGAGCGAACGGTGCGCCGCCGCATCTGGCCTTGTTGAAATAGCCCAGCGCCATCGTCAGGCCGCACAATCCGACGACCAACGCCAGGATCGACGCCGGGGTCTTGCGGTCTGTTCGCATGATTCTCACCCTAGGGGGCGGAGTGGCTCGCGGGGCGACTCGTCTGCACCACGCGTCGCGTATCGACCTGGTGATCTTCCTCGAGGGGCGGGACGATTTCCCTGGTCAAGGCCCCTCGTGTAACCTACGAGGGTTGCTGACGCAACGACCCTCCTGCCACGGATAGTCCGTGGCCGTTTTCACTTAGTCCACAGGAGGTGATGAGGTCTTATGCGTCATTACGAATTGATGGTCATCCTTGACCCCAGCCTGGACGAGCGCACTGTCGCTCCTTCACTGGATACGTTCCTCAATGTTGTGCGCCAGCACGGCGGCACGATCGACAAGGTCGATGTCTGGGGTAAGCGTCGTCTCGCCTACGAGATCCTGAAGCATGCTGAAGGTATCTACGCGGTGATCGACATCAACGCCACTCCCGCCACCGTCGCTGAGCTCGATCGTCAGCTCGGTCTGAACGAGTCGGTTCTGCGCACGAAGGTTCTGCGCCACAACAAGTAATTACTGTCGGTAGCGAGCTCTACTCTCGCGCCCAACGGTCTTACATCAATGCAGGAGGAACCACATGGCTGGCGACACCATCATCACCGTCATCGGAAACCTGACGGCTGATCCTGAACTTCGTTTCACCCCGGCGGGTGCCGCGGTTGCAAACTTCACGGTTGCTTCCACGCCCCGCACCTTCGACCGTAATTCCAATGAATGGAAAGACGGCGATGCACTGTTCATGCGTTGCAACATCTGGCGCGAAGCAGCCGAGAACGTCGCGGAGAGCTTGACCCGTGGCTCACGAGTAATCGTGAGCGGCCGGCTCAAGCAGCGTTCGTACGAAACTCGCGAGGGCGAAAAGCGAACTGTCGTCGAGCTCGAAGTCGATGAAATCGGTCCTTCACTGAAGTACGCCACGGCAAAGGTCAACAAGGCCAACCGTGGTGGCGGCGGTGGAGGCGGCAACTTCGGCGGTTCCTCCGGCGGATCGGGTGGCGGACGTCCGAGCGCTGCACCTTCGGGTGGAGACGATCCTTGGGGCAGTGCGCCTCAGGCTTCGGGCTCCTTCGGTGGTGCGGGCAGCGACGAACCGCCCTTCTGATCCGTACCTGATCAGGAACATCCAGAAAAGAGCAAAGACATGCCGAAGCCGCCCTTGCGCGACAAGGTTATGAAGAAGAAGGTCTGCACCTTCTGTAAAGAGAAGAACACGCAGATCAACTACAAGGACACGACGTTGCTTCGTAAGTACGTCAGCGATCGCGGAAAGATCCGTGCTCGCCGTGTCACCGGCAATTGCGTCCAGCATCAGCGCGACGTTGCCATTGCCGTCAAGAACTCACGTGAGGTAGCACTGCTGCCTTACGCCACCGTGGCTCGCTAAGGAAAGGGAGGAAAGAACATGAAGCTCATCCTCACCGCTGACGTGGACAACCTCGGTGCGCCTGGCGACACCGTGGAGGTCAAGGACGGCTACGGCCGTAACTACCTGCTCCCCCGCGGACTGGCAATCGTCGCCACCCGTGGCGCCGAGAAGCAGGTCGAGGGCATCCGTCGTGCACAGGAAGCGCGCGCTGTGCGCGGCCTGGATCACGCCAAGGAGCTCAAGGCAGCTATCGAGGGCCTCGAGTCCGTAACGCTGACGGTCAAGACCGCCGGTGGCTCGGGCAAGCTCTTCGGTTCGGTTACCGTCGCTGACGTCGCTGCTGCGATCAAGGCTGCCGGTGGACCGGTTGTCGACAAGCGCTCCATCGTGTTGCCGAAGGCTCACATCAAGAACACGGGCAAGCACGCCGTGGTCGTGAACCTGCACCCCGATGTGGTTGCCAAGTTCAACCTGAACGTCGTCGGCGCATAGTCGACTGTTCGTCTCGTCGGGCCCCGCACACTTCGGTGTGCGGGGCCCGACGTTTTGTTTCGGGGTGCGGTGTGCCGCCTGTCAGCGTCCCGAATCGGACCTGGGGATAACTCTCACACTGTGATGTTCGACTTGGTGATCAGTGACGAATCGGGCGAGGCAACACGCCCGACACGCCGACGCGCCGACTGTGGAAAAACTATTTTCATCAACAGGCCTGTGAAATTGTGGATAGCCATCTACCTGCTCTTTTGTAGTTACTCAGCAAAGTAGTCCCCAAATGCTCCACAGGCGGTGCACACCGTGGGGCGGGAGTTTCCACAAAGCATCCACAGGTTTATCCACAGTCCGGTTTGTATGCGGACCTACTAGTCCCTAACGTCATCTCGGCGTCTATCTACAGCCCGGCCGAATGCGGCTAGGGGATGTCGGTGGGGGCAGGTACAAATGATGAGGGCGCTGCGGTTTCTGGCAGTGTCGTCGAGTGTTTTACGGGAAGGTCTCGCTTGTGGCTGTTGTAGATGATCGAGGACCTTCCGACTTCTCGGGGCCGGACTACCCGGGCCCTCCCGAGGCCGAGCCCGACCAGGAGTTCGGACGCCAGCCACCTCAGGACATGACTGCCGAGCAGTCGGTGCTCGGCGGCATGCTGCTGAGCAAGGACGCCATCGCTGACGTCCTCGAGGTACTGCGTCCGGGTGACTTCTACCGGCCCGCCCACCAGTCCGTCTACGACGTGATCCTGGACCTCTACAGCCGTGGCGAGCCCGCCGACCCGGTGACGGTCTCCGCCGAGCTCGACCGTCGAGGTGAGCTCCGCCGTATCGGTGGTGCTGCCTACCTGGTGACGCTGACCCAGACAGTGCCCACAGCCGCCAACGCCGCCTTCTATGCCGAGATCGTGGCCGAGAAGTCCGTGCTGCGTCGTCTGGTCGACGCCGGTACTCGCATCGTCCAGTACGGCTACGCCGGCACCGAGGGCCAGGACGTGGCCGAGGTTGTCGACCGCGCGCAGGCCGAGATCTTCGAGGTCACCGAGCGTCGAACCACCGAGGACTTCGTACCCCTCACCGAGCTCCTCCAGCCCACGATGGACGAGATCGACTCCATCGCCAGCCGCGGCGGAATTTCCCTCGGTGTGCCCACCGGATTCAAGGATCTCGACGAGATCACCAACGGCCTTCACGCTGGTCAGATGATTATCGTCGCGGCCCGTCCTGGTGTGGGCAAGGCGCTTGCCCTCGATACTCCCCTCGCGACGCCCAGTGGCTGGACCACGATGGGTGACGTTGCTGTCGGCGATCTGTTGATCGACAACCACGGCAAGCCGACGCGGGTTGTTGCCGCTACCGACGTGATGGTTGACCGTCCTTGCTACGAGGTCGAGTTTTCCGATGGAACAGTGTTGGTGGCCGACGAGCAGCATCAGTGGTTGACGGAGACGCGTGCTTCGCGCCGTTCAGCGCAGAACGCCAAGACAGGTTACAACCGCTATAAGAATCAAAAGACATTCGCAGAGGTCCGAACCACGGCGGAGATCGCATCGACGGTGCGATGCGCAACGGCGGATGGCCGCGTTAATCACTCTGTCGTGAATGCCAAGCCGCTCGACCTACCAACGCAGGATCTCCTTGTCCCGCCCTACACACTTGGCGCTTGGCTAGGTGACGGTTCTACTGCCTGCGCACAATTCACCACTGCTGATCCCGAGATCATCATGTTGATCGAGGCCGAAGGCCTGGTTGCAGTTCCGTCCAAGTCGGCGCATTTGCGCTACAGCCTTAAATTAGCCCCGGAAGATCCCGTCGCTCCGCGCGATTGCGTTGTGTGCGGAAAGAGCTTCGTGCCGTTCACCAGTCAGGTGCGAACGTGCGGTCAATCATGCGGCGGCAAAGCACGTTTCATGTCTGACCCTGTACCTGCGCCAACCTGTTCACACTGTGGTGGACCTTCGATCGGGCTGCGACTGTGCCAGAAGTGCCGCAATGAGTACGGCACGGTTCAAGGACGCCTACGTACGGTCGGTGTTCTGGGCAACAAGCACATCCCTGTCCAGTATCTCCGCGGGTCCGAGGCGCAGCGTCGTGCGGTTCTTGCCGGACTTCTCGATACTGATGGAACGGTGACTGCCGGAGGTTCCGTTCAGTTTTCGGTAACCAACGAGCGCCTCGTCCGCGACGCCCAGGAATTGGTAGTCAGTCTGGGCTACCGCTGCCACATGAGCACAAAACGAGTCAACGGTCGCACCGAGGCTTCGTCGACTGCATTCACCTTGACCTTCTCGACTGATGACGAAGTGTTCGGTCTTACGCGGAAAGCGATGCTGCACAAGGAGCGTCGAGCGAGTAAGAGCACTGCGCGCAGCGGATCGCGCTACATTGTCGATGTTCGGCCAATTGCGAGTGTTCCGGTTCGCTGCGTCGAGGTCGACAACGCCGACCACATGTACCTGGCCGGTCATTCGATGGTCCCGACGCACAATTCCACGCTCGGAATGGATTTCCTGCGTTCCTGCTCCATCACGCACGGCATGGCCAGCGTCATGTTCTCCCTGGAAATGAGCAAAACCGAGATCGTCATGCGTCTGCTGTCGGCGGAGGCAAAGATCAAGCTCGGTGACATGCGCTCCGGAAAGATGACCGACGACGACTGGACCAAGCTCGCGCGTCGTATGAGTGAGATCAGCGAGGCGCCGCTCTTCATCGACGACTCCCCCAACCTCACGATGATGGAAATCCGCGCAAAAGCGCGGCGGCTCAAGCAGAAACACGACATTCGCTTGATCGTCATCGACTACCTCCAGCTGATGAGCTCGGGTAAAAAGGTCGAGTCCCGTCAGCAGGAAGTCTCCGAATTCTCCCGTAGCCTAAAGCTTTTGGCGAAGGAGCTAGAAGTTCCGGTTGTCGCGATCTGTCAGCTCAACCGTGGTCCTGAGCAGCGAACCGACAAGCGTCCCCAGGTCGCCGACCTTCGTGAGTCCGGTTCCCTCGAGCAGGACGCCGACATGGTGATCCTGCTGTACCGCCCCGACGCGACCGAGCGAGACGATCCCCGTGGCGGTGAAGCGGACCTGATTCTGGGTAAGCACCGTAACGGCCCGACCGCGACAATCACTGTGGCGCACCAACTTCACCTGTCCAAGTTTGTGGATATGGCGCGAGGATAGAAGTGTGCCTGGAGAGTCCGGATTCAAATGACAGATTCCGGACCGACGCTCTGCGCACCGCCTTGTCGCCGCGACGCACAGCGGAGTTGCACTACGAGCGCTTCGCGCCGCCGACGAATTTCGATGGTCCTGTCTACGGCTCGAAGAGGTTCGAGGCGAAGGCGAGGCTTTCGGGGAGCGCTGCCCGCATCGTCTCGATATGACCGGTCGGATATGTGCGGAATGTGACTGGCTGGCGATTGGTGGCGAGTTCGGCCGCGAGTTTCAAAGCCAGCGGCGCCGGCACCATCTCGTCCGTCAGCCCCTGCCCGAGGAAGACGGGCCGGTCATACCCGGTCGTCGGGATCTCCAGCATGCCGCGAGCAGCAGCCAGCACCGCGGGATCGTCGAGGGGCCGGTTCACCAGATCGCCGATCGTGGTGTCGCCGAGACCCGATGCCATGTCCTGGTAGCAGTCGGTTTCGGCTCGGGCCAGGGCATCCGTGCCGCGTGGTGTCAGGTAGCGATCGATGTCGAGATCGGGTCGCGCCGCCCGGAGTCCGGCCAAGAGGTACGAGACGAACACGGTGCTGCCGGTCAGTGGCAAGCGGGGAAAGTCCGGCCCCACGATTGGTGCAAGGTTCTCCAGATTGGACGGCGCCCCGGTTGCGACCGCGCCCCGGTAGTCCAGTTCGGGTGCGTACCGTGTGGCGATCGCTGCCGTGACCATAGCGGCCTGCCCGCCCTGAGACTGTCCGAGTGCCACCCACCGCGGTGAGAGCGACGGTTCGACCGCATGCGCGGCACGCACCATGTCGATCACGCTGTGCGCCGCCGACGGTCCGTCCAGGTACGCGTGGGTTCCCGGCGTGCCGAGTCCCACGTAGTCGGTCGCGACGATCGCGTAGCCCTGCGAGAGCCAGTTCGTGAGGTATGGACTGCCGACGGTCCCGGTCACGGTGGGTGCGCACTGGTCGGAAATACCTACAGTGCCGTGAGCCCACGAGATGACCGGCCAGCCGCCTTCGGGTGGATCGCCGGGGGGCAGGAAGAGCGCGCCCGTACTCAACGCGGGCCGGTTCAGCGGTCCCGTAGACCAATAGGTGAGCTTTGATGCGTTGGCGGCGCCGGGAATCCAGAAGGAGTGCGGCAGGGAAGTTGCCGCGGTCACTGTGCCCGGCGTCGTGATTGGCGACGGTTCCTGCGCGCGGACGGGCGCGGTCGAGACGGCCGCGGAGGCGAGTGCGATCACCATCAATGCTTGGCTGAGTCGTCGTCGGATCATTGCATCGCTCCCCGGGTTCATCCGCGTGTACGCCGACTACCATTCTGCGCGAACCGGAGGTGCAGGTATATCGGTTCGACCATCTTCGGTTGCCGTTCCTCGTTCGAGGGGGCAGTTGATTATTCGAGACGCACACGGGCGCAGCGGAGTTCGTGCTTCATTGCCATGGTAGTGGGGGTGGATCCGTGGGCTTGAGAGAGTAGTCGGGGGAGTTGGTCGCAGCGCCGACGTGGCTGGTGGTTGTCGCGATGATCCCGATCCTACTGGCCCTGCTGACGATGCTGGCACTACCGAGACAGCTCATTCAGTCGTTCATCGACGGCGCTTTTGAAAATGTTGAACTTTCTGATCGCTGAGCAGTTTGGCGGGTCGCCGATCACACGCTGTTGCCGCGAGCAGGCACGGAGCCTGCGCGAACGTGCTAGAAGAGGCGGTCAATGTTTCGTTGCTTCAACGACGGCTGAAGTAGGGCGTGACATAAGCGATGTCAGGCTGGTGAAATGTGAGGCCGGGTGGCCCGCCCTTCGGGCGCTCGGCATATTTGCCGCCTTCGCGACTACATCCGTTGTCGCCGAACCGAGACGATAGTCACCCACTTGGTAGGTGCGAGGTACCGGGAGCGGCGCGATTCTGCGGCTTCGGCAGACATTTTCCCGTGGATCGACCGCCGGATAATCCTGACACTGCGTACCGCTTTGATCGCGCCGCACATAACGAAGCCGTCACTCCCAGAGCTGACCGAATGGACGGCGGTGACTTATCTGCTGCTGGGGTTCTTCGCAGTTGTAGATAAACTCACATTTACCCGGAAGTTCAGCGACAAATGTCGCGTCAAGAGTCTTTCAGTCAGGAAGTGATCGGAATCGTTGTCGTACCAGCACTTCGGAGGGTGGGAATGGTTGCTGCGCTGATGACGGCGCCGACGAGGGCGATCGCTCCGAGCACGAGGTAGGCGTGGGCGTAGCTCCCGGTCCAGGTGGAGAGCACGGTGCCGGCCCACGGAGCCAGGGCCATGACGATGACGATCGGTGCGGACATGAGCCCGTTGAGGCGCCCGTAGTGTTCGAAGCCCCAGCGGTCGGCGACGGCGGTGGCTTGAATCAGGGTGAAGATGCCGCGGACCAATCCGGCGCCGATGGCGATGCTGACCAACGCCGCCGCCGAGTTCGCCAGACCTAACCACGCGGTGCTCAGGGCAGCAATGACGATGACCGATACCGTGCGCACGCGGACACTGGTTTTCGCTGCGAGTGGTAGGTAGAAGACGCGACCGATGACCTGGCCGGCGCCGCCCAATCCGAGAGTGAGTGCGGCGAGGCTGGGACTGAAACCGCGTTCGATCAACAAGGGTACGAGGTTGAAGACGCCGGCGGATGCGGCGAAGGCGGCTGCAGCGAGGGCGACGATCAGAGCAAGAAATGCAAGGCTGCGGGAGGTGCGGTGGTAGTCGCCGGGCTGCGCGTGGGGTAGCCGGATCGGGTCGGGCCACCCGCCACGCAAACCCCAGAGGTGTCCGGGGATTGTGATCACGGCCAGTATGACCGCGAGGACCAGGTAGGTTGTGCGCCAATCGAAACGATCGGCCAGAGCGACAGACAGTGGTGCGAAGACGGTACTGGCCAGCCCCGCGGCAAGAGTGAGAATCATCAACGCTTTGACGTAGTTGTCGCCGTACCAGCGGGTCAGGGCCGCGAATGCCGGCGGATACAGCACCGCGCCCATCGCGATACCGGCAATCATCCACCCTGCGAAGAAGATCGGGAGGGTATGAGCTGTTGCGATAACCACCAGTGCGGGTACCGCGAGCACGGAACCTGCGGTCATCACCCATCTCGGGCCGCGGCGATCGAGGATCCGCCCGACCGGAATGCCGACCACCGCGGCGACGAGCTGACTGACGGAGAACGCCGCCACGATCACAGCGCTCGACCACCCGGTGTCGCGGGAAATAGCCACCGACAGAACGGGAAACGCGTAGTACAGGATTCCCCAGCTGGTGATTTCGGTCAGACACAGCGCCACCAGGACCCGCCGCAGCCCCGAAGGATCGAGGCTGACTGGGCGCTGCGGCGGATCCTCGATGGTCGTCATCAGCTCAGCGCTTTATCCGCAGGAGTTGGAGCTGGCGGCACCGGACAGAGAGATCAGCTGCGGAGCGGGAGCGGCGCAGCAACCGCCTTCGGCTTCCGCGGTGTCGGGTTCGTCGAAAACGCCTGCACCACCGCAGACTCCGGTCTCGGGGAGGATCAACTCCACCCGCGCAGCGGCTTCGTGGTCACCGGCCAATTCGGCGGCGATGCTGCGCACCTGCTCGTAGCCGGTCATGGCCAGGAACGTCGGTGCGCGGCCGTAGCTCTTCATCCCCACCAGGTACACGCCGGGCTCGGGGTGACGAAGTTCTTTTGCGCCGTGCGGATACACGGTGCCGCAGGAGTGGATGTTCGGGTCGATCAACGGAGCGAGTTGCGTCGGCGCCTGCAGTACCGGGTCGAGGCCGAGGCGGATTTCCGAGAGCCAGGACAGGTCGGGACGGAAGCCGGTGAGCGCGACGACGTTGTCGACGTTCTCGATCTGAGTGCCGGCGTCGGAGACAAGTGCAATCTGTCCGGTTGAGGCTGGCTCCACGGCTGCGGTGCGGAAACCGGTGACGACGGTGAGAAGCCCGTCGTCGACGGCCTTCTTCGCACGTAGTCCGAGGGCGCCGCGAGCGGGCAGTTCGTCGGATTCGCCGCCGCCGAACGCGGAACCGACATTTCCCCGGCGAACAGCCCACGTGATCCGGGTTCCCGGAGCTTCCGATTCGAGGCCCGCCAACGCGACGATCGCGGTCAATGCGGAATGGCCGCTGCCTGCGATGACAGTGTGCTTGCCGGCGAACTGGGCACGCACTGCCGCGTCGTCGAGATCAGGCACACGGTAGGTGATCGCGGTTGCGGCAGCCCTCTCGCCGAGGGCGGGGAGTCCTTCCCCGCCGAGCGGGTTCGGGGTGCCCCAGGTGCCGGACGCATCGACGACGGCCTGAGCGAAGACGCGGTCCTCGCTGCCGTCGCCGCCGCGCAGGTGAATGGAGAGAGGTTCGGTATCGCGGCCGGCATCGACGACCAGGTCGCGGCCTCGTCGGGCAACGCCGATCACCTCGGTGTCGAACTGCACGGCATCACCGAGGGCCGCGGCGAGGGGTTCGAGGTAGAGCTGTCGCCACTGCTGTCCGGTCGGGTACGCGTCTCCGTCGGGAGCGCTCCACCCGTTCTGCTCGAGGAGGAGGCGGGCAGCCGGGTCGACCAGCTCTGACCAGCGGGAGAAGAGCCGGACATGATTCCATTCGGCGATCGCCGCACCGGCGACTGCGCCTCGCTCGAACACCAGCGGCGTGAGTCCTCGTTCGCGCAGTTGCGCGGCGGCGGCGAGGCCGATCGGTCCGGCTCCGATCACGACAACGGGTAGTTCGGTCATCACAATTTCCTTTCATCGACAACAATCGATCTTTAATTAACTGTATCGACAACGATCGATGAAGGCAACCATCGACGAAGGTCGATATAGTGGGTGCATGACATCGCTGCAGACCCCGACAGTGCGCGTCGGCGATTCGGATCAAGGCTGGATCGACTCGAACGTGCTCGAGCAGGCTGACGCCGACACTTACGCACAGTGGTTCGCGTGCCTGGCCGAACCGATGCGGGTGCGGCTGCTGCACCGCGTCGCGAGCGCTGCCGGCGGGATCACGATCGGGGCTCTCGCCGAGGCGTTGGGGATCGGGCAGCCCACGGTCTCCCACCATGTGCGCAAGCTCGCCGACGTGGGATTCGTCAGCCTGCGCAAAGAGGGGACCAGCACCGTTGTCGCGATGAATCCGACGTGCTGCGTCGCTTTGCCGCAAGCTGCCGACATCGTGATGGGAGTTCTCGCGCCGCGGCCGTGCTGCCCGAGCGATCTTCCCGGCGACGTCGCCGTCCGGGTCATGTCCGATGACGACTGGGACGCCGTTCTGCGGATCTACGGCGAAGGAATCGCCACGCGCAACGCCACTTTCACGACCGAAGTCCCCAGCCGGGAGTACCTCGATGCGCTATGGCTGCCGAACCATCGCTGGGTCGCCACCATCGACGATGTCGTCGTCGGCTGGGCGGCCCTGAGTCCGGTGTCCGGGCGGGACTGCTACCGCGGAGTCGCCGAAAACTCCGTCTACGTCGCCGACGGGATGCGCGGGCGAGGGATCGGAAAAGCGTTGCTACGCAAGCAAGTCATGGCAGCCGACGCAGACGGACTCTGGACGCTGCAGACATCGATCTTCCCCGAAAATCGTGCCTCGGTCTCACTGCATCACTCGGCAGGTTTCCGCACCATCGGGATCCGGGAAAAGATCGCCCAACTCGACGGGATCTGGCGCGACACGGTCCTGCTCGAACGGCGATCAGCGGCTGGCCCCACCTGAGGTTCCCTGACGTCGGTAGTGCTCACTACGGCATCCGAGTGCGGTCAACGTGTGCTGGAAGTACGCATCTTCCGGTTGCGGGTTGATTCGAAAACTGTCAATATCGAAGCATGTCGAATCAAGACTTGCCGGATTCCGGTGCCTGCTGCTCGCCGCTGGTTCGTGAACCGCTGACCGAGGACTGGGCCGGCGACCTGTCTCGGATGTTCAAAGCGCTCGGCGATCCGGTTCGCCTGCGGCTGCTCAGCTTGGTGGCAAGCCACGAGGGCGGTGAAGCCTGCGTCTGCGACATCTCGGATACGTTCGACCTGTCCCAGCCGACGATCTCGCATCATCTCAAAGTGCTGCGCCAGGCCGGACTTCTCGACTGTGAACGCCGCGGCACCTGGGTGTACTACTGGGTGATTCCCGCTGCACTGCAGCAACTCTCGGCCGTGCTCCTGGTCGAAGGCTCCACCGTGACCGCAGCGGACGCGTGCGCGGAGGTCACTGCATGAGCAACACCGCTGCCACCGCCGAACACCCCGCAGTCGTCGGAAAACTCTCCACCCTCGACCGCTATCTGGCGGTCTGGATCGGCGTGGCCATGGTCGTCGGCCTGCTGCTCGGACGCTGGGTCCCCGGCGTGAACACTGCCCTGGACAAGGTGCAGATCGACGGCATCTCGTTGCCGATCGCCCTCGGCCTGCTGATCATGATGTACCCCGTTCTGGCGAAGGTCCGCTACGACCGCCTCGACACGGTCACCGGAGACAAGAAACTCCTCGCGGGCTCGCTGTTCCTGAACTGGGTTCTCGGCCCGGCGCTGATGTTCGCCCTCGCTTGGCTGTTCTTGCCCGACCTGCCGGAATACCGAACCGGTTTGATCATCGTCGGTCTCGCTCGCTGCATCGCGATGGTGATCATCTGGAATGACCTGGCCTGCGGAGACCGCGAAGCCGCCGCCGTTCTGGTCGCCATCAACTCGGTGTTCCAGGTGATCATGTTCGCCGCGCTCGGTTGGTTTTACCTCTCGGTCCTGCCGGGGTGGCTCGGCCTCGAACAGACCACCATCGACACCTCGCCCTGGCAGATTGCGAAATCGGTCCTGATCTTCCTCGGTATCCCGCTGCTGGCAGGTTTCCTGTCCCGCTTCTTCGGCGAACGCGCAAAGGGCCGCGACTGGTACGACAACAAGTTCATCCCCAGGATCAGCCCGTGGGCGCTCTACGGTCTGCTGTTCACCATCGTCGTGCTCTTCTCGATGCAGGGCGAACAGATCACCTCCCAGCCCTGGGATGTCGTTCGGATCGCGTTGCCGCTGCTGGCGTACTTTGCACTCATGTGGGGTGGTGGCTACATCCTCGGCGCCACAATCGGATTGGGCTACGAACGCACCACGACCCTCGCATTCACGGCTGCGGGCAACAACTTCGAACTCGCGATCGCCGTCGCCATCGCCACCTACGGAGCCACCTCGGGGCAAGCGTTGGCGGGTGTTGTCGGCCCGTTGATCGAGGTACCGGTGCTCGTCGGCTTGGTGTACGTCTCCCTTGCTCTACGCAAACGCTTTGCAGTCAAAGAGATTTCACCCGCGCCCACCGCTACGTAAGTCCACGGCCACGATCGGCAAGCCCAGTCGGCGCACCCTGACTTCCCAGACTCGACGAAAGGAACCTCGATGAGCAAACCCTCCGTACTGTTCGTGTGTGTCAAGAACGGCGGGAAATCCCAGATGGCCGCCGGTCTCATGCGCAAAGCCGCCGGCGACAACGTGGACGTCTATTCCGCCGGCACCAAACCCGGCGACGCGGTCAACGCGCTGTCCGCCGAAACACTCCTCGAAGTCGGGGTGGACATCACCGGTGAGACTCCGACATTGGTTGACCCGCAACTCGTGCGCGATGTCGACCTCGTCGTCACACTGGGCAACGAAGCGAAGGTCGAACCCATCCCCGGCACCGACTTCGAGAACTGGGACACGGACGAGCCGTCCGAACGCGGCATCGACGGAATCGAACGAATGCGCCTGGTCCGCGACGACATTGCTGCCCGCGTCGACGCTCTCGCCGAGCGTCTGGCGACCCGCTGACGCCGGATCGACAGAACCGGCACCATAAGCATCGTCGAAGTATTCGAACCCGCATAGTGCTGCAACGCCGGCGTCTGCGGCGACGATGTCGACCAGGCATTGAACACCTTCAGAGCCGACTTCGACCGGCTAGCGAGCAACGGCGACGCGATCGCCCTGCACCGCGGATTGAAGACGCTCGGAGTTCAAGGGATCAAGGGCTGTGGTTTTCTGCAGCCACTTTGGTGGTTGGTTGCGAAAAGGCCATCTTCGTCGGGAGATTCGGTGACGAATGGTGCGGTGACCCGCAAAAACCGCAGGCCAATCGGACAAGCAAGTCCAGAACCTACAACCCTCTGCTGTCGGCGTAATGCTAAGTGAGGAAACATAACTCCAAGTTCGTGGGTCCTGATATCGTCCTCGTACGAATTCGGATCGCTGAGCTCCGGCGGTCGGGTACTAGTCCATGGTCGAAAATCGACGGCGGGTTGGTTTTTGAGCAGCTCGACTGAGTCGGTCAGATCTCACGACTCGCCTGTGAAGAGGCTACACCCCGCAGATAGGCGGTAAGGATGGATTCTGGGGATGTGTTGTCCTGGATGATCGTTCGCTGAAATACCAGGATGTCCGCGAGGGAGATCAATTCTTCGATCCGTTTGTTGGAATTGGGAAGACCTGCTCTGTCGAGAAGCGTCGCCGTCACTTCTCGGGTTATGGCGTGGACCTCGGATTGTGTCGTCAGCTTTCCTCGAAGAAGAGGTTCGTCCTCGAGTTCGAGAACGAGGGCGTAACGCGCTTTCATGTCATCGCGGCGGGCCGAGAGTGTCTCGACAAGTTCGGCGATTACGCCACCTAGATCGGCGACGCTCAGTTTGCGCTCACCGTGTACCGATGCATTTAGAAAGGCTGCAGCTTGCTTGGCATCGGCTATCGCGCGTTCTGCGAGCGTTTTGACGATGAGTTCGAGTAGGGCGAGCCGGGTTCTTGCATGGTGTGAGGTCGCACCTTGTGGGATTCCGGCTTCTTTGTCGACCACCCGGTGAGTGAGTGCGCGAACTCCGTCTCGGGCAATGACGCGAATGGCGCTGTTGGCGATCAGCTCTCGGCGTTCATGACTTCCGGTTGCTTGTGTAGACACAACTCGATGCTACAGGTGTAGCGTATCAAACACAGCTCTGCTACAGGTGTAGCGAAGATGGTGGGCGAGGAATTCGAACACGCGTTGGGTATATCGCGCGACGTGAAGATATAGGTCGGATAAGGAGGCACCGCATGATGGTCGATTTCGTTCCTGACAAGACTGTGTACCCGTTCGAGTCACGCTGGTTCGACTCGTCTGGCGGTCGAGTTCACTACATCGACGAGGGGGTGGGCCCGCCGATTCTGTTCTGCCACGGATCCCCCACGTGGAGTTTCCTCTACCGCAAGATCGTCGCTGGACTGCGAGTCCGGTACCGGTGCATTGCGGTGGACTACCTGGGTTTCGGGTTGTCCGAGCGGCCGGAGAATTTCGGATACAGAATTGCCGGGCACACGACGGTCCTAGGCGAACTGATCGACCATCTTCAGTTGGACGGCTTTGTCTTGATGGGGCAGGACTGGGGTGGACCTATCGGACTGGGCGCGGCAACCGAGCGAGCAGATCGAATCAGAGGACTCGTGTTGGGGAACACGGCGTTCTGGCCGATAGAGCCACTGGCAAATCGAGCATTCAGCCTGATCATGGGTAGCCGACACATGCAACGTCGCATACTCGAGCAGAATCTCCTTGTGGAGCGTTTTCTGCTCGGAGAGCTTGGCCGCACGCTCACCGAGACGGAGGCAAACCACTACCGCATGGTGCAACCTACAGTGGAAGCGCGGCGTGGACTCGCGGTCATGCCTAAGGAAATCCGTGCCGCACGAACACAGTTGGCCCAACTCGCCCAGGACGTGCCCGCGCTATTGGGGAAAAAACCGGCTCTTGCAGTGTGGGGGATGCGGGACATGGTGTTCCGTCCGAAAGCGTGCATCCCGCGGATACACGAGGCGTTCACCGACCTTGCCGTCGTCGAGTTACCTCATGCACGGCATTTCATCCAGGAACACGCACCCGGTGAAATCATCTCGGCCATCGCGAATCGATTCCCGTGAGTTGTGACGGTTGCAGGCTGCCGCTGAACTCAGAGTTCAGCTCTCGGCCACCGAACATATGACCACTACGTTGGCTACGATCGAGCTGCACAACGGCGAGGAACCGATTCGGCCGGTGGCATGAGCGGGCTGGGGTGAGTGTCATGTTCAGGCAGGGTGGACATCGCGCCGCACTGGAAGTCCGTTCCATTCGGTGAGCGGGGCGGACGGCCGCCACCAATCGAGATCGGAGTGAACGCGACCGCGCGGTCGGTCGAGGTGGCGGAAGATATTGGCGGAGAAAGCCATTGATGGTTTCGTTGCCGCCGCTATGCCCCTCGTCAGGCAGGCGTAGACGGCGCGTGATCGTCGAACTCATCGCTCTTGACGGCATGCTTGGCGCGAAGGGCCTCGAGTTTGGCAGACTTGGCCGCGGCCATGCGTTCGCGGGTGGCGGCGGTACGAGCAGGAGCCGGTGTCGGGGCGGGGTCGACGAGGTGGGCGTCGATGTCGGGAGAGGACGCCCCGGGAGGCGCGGGGACCTCGACGGTGCGCATCGCTTGGCCCAGCAAGATGAACGGGAGGATGAAGACCCAGAGGAAGATTCGGTACTCGCCACTGTGGAGGAACACAGCCAGGTAGATGCCGTAGCTCAGGAACGCGGTGCCGATGAGACCGTTGACAACGCGGCGGCCGGGGTGCAGTTCGGAGGTCACCAGCGCCAAGACGATCACGCCGATTCCGCTGACGAACAGCGCCGTCACATAGAAGCCGAACACGTATTTCTCCCGTCACGAGCAGATAGAAAACGATAATCAGCCTAGATCACGGGCGCCGGTACCCCTAACATTTCGATAATCTTCGCTGCATCTCGACAGTACAAATGCAGGGTGAGCCACCCTCAACTTCTGAAGGTTGGAGCTGCGTGCCAAAAGGCTGTCCTGCCCACGCTGATGTCTTGCGATCGAATACGACCACAAGACATCGGCATAGTTGAGGGGTCTGGTTCGGTCGGGGTGGTTCGTAGCTGGCGATCTTACGGAGGCGATCGATATTCGCCAGCACGTGGTGGTGCAGCGACGTGCCAGGAGGTGTGAGTTCGCGCGGCCCGCGGCTGATATCTCGTGTGAAGGCATCGGTTCAGAGCTCTTTGGCAAGGTAGGTGAATTCGGTTGGATCGGACCCGAACATCGCGGCAGTGTCGCGATCGAACTTGTAGTGGGCGCTGCCGGCGAATTCGCAGAGTCGTAGTGCTGCAATCTTTTCGCCGGCGAGTGGGAGATGGCGCCTGTTGCTTCCGTCAGTAGTGCGGTTTCGGGCTTTCGTCCACTGCCGGCAAAGTTGACTACGTTTGATTGTCAAAAAGTATACTAACGTGCCTGGTGTTCGCGTTTTTGAGCTGATTGAACGACTCCTTCCCGTGCTTTCCTCGTATTGGTGTCAATGATCGTCCGGATACACCCGAAACGAGCGAGCGGCGCTGACAAGCCGCGAGGCGATCCGGAAGAGCTCACCGTAATCGCACGACGCATCGAGGACGAGGTATCGGCGACATGCGGGTCGACGAGCGAAACGGCAGGGAGCATGCGCGAAGAACTGGCCGGCTGTCGCGCTCAGCGGGTTCGGACGTAGTCAGGCGCTGACAGGATCCAGGAGACTGCCAAGCCGATCTGCGATAAGAGCTTCGGACTCTGTGACAATACGGTCCACCAATACACCCACGGTGGGGATGTCGTGAATCAATCCTTGTACGGTCCCAGCCGTCCAGATGCCCACCTCCGGGTCGCCGCTGTCAAACACCGCTCGGCCTCGCGCCCCGGCCACAAGATGTCGAACATCTTCGAATTTGCCACCATTGGCGAGAATTTCGACAACTTCTCCGCTGATGCTGTTGCGTGCTACGCGAGCGGTATTTCGCAACGACCTGAAAATCAATTCGGTGTCGACCTCGGAGGCGGCGACTATCGCATCCTTGATGTTGCGGTGAATCGGAGACTCCTCGGTACACATGAACCGAGTGCCCATGTTGATGCCGTCGGCGCCGAGCGCGAGGGCAGCCACCAATCCACGCGCATCGGCAAATCCACCGGACGCGATCATGGGAATGCTGATGCGCTCGGCTGCTGCCGCGATGAGTACGAGACCCGGTACGTCGTCTTCTCCTGGATGTCCGGCGCATTCGAACCCGTCGATGCTGATGCCGTCGACGCCGAGGGCCTGGGCTTTGACCGCGTGACGGACGCTGGTGCACTTGTGGAGAACCTTGATGCCGGCGCCGTGAAAGTGCGGCATATGGGGCGCAGGAGACGAGCCGGCCGTTTCGACGACTTTGACTCCGCAGTCGATGATCACGTTCCGATACTCGTCGTAGGGCGGGGGCGTGATCGCGGGGAGGATTGTGAGATTGACTCCGAACGGTTGGTCGGTGAGCTCGCGGGTTCGGGATATTTCTCGGGCAAGATCGTCAGGTGTTGGCTGTGTCAGAGCAGTGAGCATGCCGAGCGCGCCGGCGTTTGCAACTGCCGCTACGAGTTCTGCTCTCCCCACCCATTGCATGCCGCCCTGCACGATGGGATGGCGAACTCCGAACGTCTCGGTAAATGCGGTGGTCAGCACAGGACATCTCCTTGATGGTGCATGGATATCGGTTTGTCAGTTTCGTTGGTGCCAAATCAATTTCGGCCCACACGCCGCATTCAAGGCGTCGACGATGCCCACTCGTTCAATGCAGGAACCTGCGAAAGCCCAGTTCGTGCCATCGGAGGTTCGGCGCGATAGGGCGTGGCAGGCGTCAAGTATTGCTCGCCACGTTCGTTGGTGCCGGGGATGAAGGTACGGTTCGCGATCACATCGTCGGCGCAGATCACCTGGTCGTAGTCACGCACAAGTGCGGCAACCACTCCGGCCGCAGTAAGATGCTCTACCGCTTCAGCGGCGCTACGGTGGCACAGCTGCTTCTCGATCGTGGCGACGAGGTCAACACGGTTTTCCACGCGCAGCGCGTTGGTGGTAAACCTCGGGTCGTCGGCCAACTCGGGTAGGTCGATCGCCTTGCACAGTTCGATCCATGCGCGCGGTTGGTATCCGCTGATCACCAGATCGCCGTCGACGGCACGAAAGACGTCTGCCGCGGGTGCGACGCTTGGTTGCCCGTTCCCTTTGCGAGTCATTGGCTTTCCTGACACCTGCCACTCGATCCAGTTGGCGGTCTGCAAGTGGATTGCGACGTCGAGCAGGGAAACTCGGACGGAGGATCCCTTGCCGGTGCGCTCACGTCGCAGTAGCGCTGCCAGTACCGCTTGAGCGACGACGTAGCTCGTTGCATGATCTATGACCGGTGCGCCCACACGTTGCGGTGGGCCGTCAGCCTCGCCCGTCACCGACATCAAACCACTCTCCGCTTGCGCGGCGATATCGAGCCCGGCGCGGGTCGCGGACGGGCCTTCCACCCCGTACCCGCTCACCGAGACGCTGATGATTTCTGGTCGCAGGCGTTGGAGTTCGGCTGAGGAGAATCCCAATCGATCAAGGGTTCCCGGGCGCAGATTGTGCAGCAAGATGTCGCTCGACGCGATCAGGTCCCAAGCTCGCTGCAGATCGGCGGAGTCCTTGAGGTCGAGGCAGATTGAACGCTTTCCTCGGTTGTACCCGTAGAAGATGCCACGCGCGTAGTCGGCGTCGATTTGTCGGGCTGGTTCACCGCCTGGAGGCTCGAGCTTGATGACCTCGGCGCCGAGGTCGGACAACTGCTGCCCGGCGCTGGGTATTGCGATCAGCTGACCGATCTCCACTACCCGGACACCTGCCAACGGCAGGTCTATTTCGTCGGTCATCGAATGATCTCCACATGAGGCGAAGTGACATCCTCAGCAGGCTCCAGGCAGCGCGCCAACAGAATTCCTTCGGTGTGGTTGCAGGGGTTCAGTCGGTTTCTGTCGCCGTCTGCTCCCCCGATTCGGATCGTCACGGTTCCGTCGTCATTGCGCTCGAAGTGTGCGTCGTTGAGGTTGACGGTATGGTCGCGGTACTCGAAGGACTCGAACCAGTGGTTGTACAGCATCACTCCGAAGTAGGTGCAGTCCGGGATGGTGAATGTAATGTCCACGGCAGTGGCGTCTTTCAGCGACCACCACCCGGCAACGTACTGGTTGGAGCTGGTGCCGTAGAAGTCTCCCCAACCTCGTTGCTCCGAGGTCACGCGAATCTCGTTGGGCGACTGACTGAGTGTTTCGATGAGCTGAAGACTGCGTCGGAGGCTGACGTCCATGCCCCGGGCAAGTTTCGTGAGACGCTGGGCCAGCCACGCCGTATCGAGATCGGGGCGTGCACCAGGCGGCGGGCCGAGGCGCTCGATGTGGAGCGCGGGATCGATCTCCGCGCTCCGCGTCTTGTGGTACACACGAACCACTACGTCGAAGCAGCGCTCGTCCAGCCGAATGCCGTTGCGCCCCTCAAGTTCTTGTGCAACGAAGATCTCGAAGTTGCCGTCCGCGTCGCACACCTTGTCGTCGATGACGATGTTGTCGGCAACCCTGTCGGTCCCAGACGCGCCAACACGATTGGCGAGGACGGCGACGTAGGGCACTGTGCCACGGTTACCGTGAATTCGATACGTCTCTTTGGGGTCGATCATCGCAGTCCAGTAGTCGACGTCGATGCCGTCTCCCCAGAACTTTCGCATCGGTGACATCAGAGTGAAGAGTTCAGGCCGGAGCACGTCTTGGCGTTCGATATTCATCTCGGCGAGGTAGCCGAACAGGCGAAGTGCGTGCCGCACACCTTCGGCGCTGTCCAGCGGCGATCCGGTGGCGGCAGCTGTCGAACCAAATGTGGCAAGGCTGTCGGTGACCGTGGACCATGCCTCTGTGAGCTGCCAGCGATCGTGCTGAGACTCGGATTGGGTTGCCTGGTCGGCGAGTTCTGTCATCGTTTCTTCTCTTTCGGTAGTTGTCGAACTGGTGTGTATGGCGTTCGGTCAGCAGAGGGGGTCGAAAGGTACGTCTGCGTCGGTCTTGCCCGAGGTCTGGTTGTTCACCCATGTGACGTTCTGTGTCCATCGGTGGGGTGAAATTTCGACCGGCCAGAGGTTCTTCTGAGAAGCCCACACCTCGGTGGCTTTGTCGGCAGGAACATTCATTCGCTCGGTGAGAAGTTCAGCTCCTGCTTGCTCGTTCGCGGGGTCGGCAATCCACCCTGCGGCGGCTTTGAGCGCAGCACAAACGGGGGCGGAGGCACCGGATTCAGCGAATTTCGCGGTCGTGACGAGCACGGTGCCCAAGCCGTATGAGCTCACGCCGTCAGAGTCCACTGGGTCTACTTCTGTAATCGGTGTCATCGGTATTCCTTGAGCATCGAATACGGCTTGGCTGGCAGCGGTGAGAACGGCGGCATCGATGTCGCCCTTTCGTGCGAGTGGTATCTGACTCGCTGTCGGTGCCGCTGCGATGAATTGCACCGTGGAGGCGTCGATGTTTCTCTCTGCGAGAAGCTGATTGACGAATTGCTCGGCCGCACCGCCACGTGACGGTATGGCGATCCGCTTACCGGGTAAGTCGTCGACGGTGGTGATGCCGCTGTCTTTCGTTACGGCGATGGCAAGATCGATCGACCCGAAGGGGGACAGCGGACGCAGTCTCTGCCCTTGCTCTATAGCCGGCACGACGGTGCCGGGTGCACCGACTGCGAGGTCGGTCGTACCGCCGATGAGACCGCTGATGAGCTCGGGCCCGTTCTTTCCGTCGATGAGTTCGACGTTGAGGCCTTCCTTGTCGAACATTCCTTGTTGGGCGGCGACGTAGACAGGCAGGGACAGTGCGCTCGCGGGGTAGACCCCGATGGCGACGCTACCGTCGTTCGCGCGACCTCCCCCTCCGCATGCGGAGAGCAGTAGGGCCGCTGCTATGACTGTGCCGACGAAAGGTCGAAGTTTCATGGATTTCCTGCTCCTTGATGGCTGGGCACATCAGTGGTCGAGCTGACCGCGCAGCCGGTTGAAGATTTCGATGTATCGAGGTTCGGCGGTGAGGGTTTCGAGTTCGCGGGGGCGTTCGATGTCAATGGAGACGTCGTCGATCACTCGGCCGGCCCCGAGCAGGAGAACGCGGTCGGACAGACAGATGGCCTCACCGAGGTCGTGGGTTACGAAGATGACCGTCCGGCCGACCTCTGACTGCCAAAGCTCGAGGAATTCGCGCTGTACTTCGACGCGGGTTTGCGCATCGAGGGCGGCAAACGGCTCGTCCATCAACAAGATGTCCGGATCCAGAGTCCACGTCCGGGCCAACGCGACACGCTGGCGCATCCCTTGGGACAGCTGCCAAGTCCACAGCTGTGAGGCCTCGGACATTTGAACGGCAGCAAGCCAGCGCGCTGATTGAGTTCGTCTCTCCGCCTTGGGCACTCCCCTCAATTCGAGACCGTACTCCACGTTCTTCCGCGCTGTTCGCCACGGGAACAGGGCATCGCGGGCCATCATGAAGCCCATCCGGGAGCGAGCCTCGAATGGTGTTGTGCCGAGGACCTCGGTCTTGCCTTCCGTCGCGTCCACCAATCCAGCGAGCGCGTTGAGCAGAGTGGTCTTTCCGCAACCGCTCCTGCCGACCAAGCTCACGAACTGTCCGCGAGGGATGGTGAGGTCGAGATTGTCGACCACTGTCTTCGCCGACCCGTCGGGCGAGGGGAAGGATATCGTCAGTCCGTCGAGTTGGACGGCGGGTGTAATCACGTTGGTATCCATGATGATTCCTGTCATCGTCGAGTCGGGGGCTGCCACCGAAGGAGGTAGCGCTCAGCGAAATTCATGACCTGGTTGAGGACGACTGCGACGATTGCGAGAAGGATCAGGATCGCGTAAACGGCTTCCATTCGGAACTGGGCCGAGTAGATCGACACAAGCTGGCCCAGCCCGTCCCGCGAAGAGATCAGTTCCGAACCCACCACGCCGAGTAGCGAGTAGATCAGCCCCAATCGAAGACCGGCAAAAATGCCGGGGGTCGCGACGGGGAGAAGAATGTGCCAAAACACCTGCGTCTTACTGGCATTCAGGACAGTGGAAAGTCGGAGCCACTCGTCGTCGACCGACTTCACACCGGCTCGTGCGCTCGAACACACGATGAAGAAGACAAGTGTGAATGCGAGAGCGACCTTCGCCGTCATCGTGATCCCGAAAATGACGATAAGCAGAGGCGCCAGCGCAAGACGTGGCATGGCATTCGCAGCATCCAAGAACGGACTCATGATGCGTTCGAGGGTCGGGAGCAGGCCGAGCGAGAGTCCTACCGCCACGCCGACGGCACTCGCAAGGATCCAGGCGATCACGACTGCAGTCATCGTGGCGCGCAAGTTGGACGAGATCTCACCCGAATTCACCGCTGCGGTGAAGTAGCTCCACGCTTCTCCTGGCGTTTTGGCCAGAACCGGCTCGATCCAACCTCGTGATGCGACCAGCTGCCACGCTCCGAGTAAGACCAAAAGCAACGCGAACTGGGCCAGTCGCACCACGATGGTGAGTCGAGTGCCCGTGCGACGCTGTCGGGCGGGCTTCGGCTCAGAACGTGCCCGCCCCGCAGCGTTGGGTGACATAGTGCCGGATGACGCACTCGTGGAGATGGTTTCGGTCATTTCCGTGCCACCTCCCGAGTGCTCACAGGCGGCGATGGGTGCTCGGCAAAAGCAGACGTATGCGTCTCGTCGAATCTCCCCGGGTTGTTGCTCACTGCGTTCATATGTGAAGCAGATCACGCGATTATTCTTCCCGTCTACGCCACATTTGAGAGGTATGCCATAGGGTTTCCCTATGGCTTGCCGGCGCGGAACCGAGCGAGCACGCAGACTTCTACAGAGACGGGAGCCCCCAATGGACCGACGTCACCTGGAATACTTTCTCGCCCTTGCTGATCGCGGCAGCATTTCGGCTGCTGCTCGCGGACTTGGAGTGAGCCAGCCGACCATCTCGGAGGCTTTGGTCAGAATGGAGAACGAGTGCGGGCTGACGCTCGTCCGGCGCGGCTCGCGGGGAGTCACTTTGACCGACGCCGGACGTGCCCTCACTGGTCCGGCGGCCCAAGTGCTTCGGGCGTACCGGGATCTGGATCACGCTTTACACCCATCGAACGTGGTGGAGCGTGGGCGGCTGACGGTCGTGTGCCCGCGGACATTGGCGCGTGATCCAGCGGCCACAGCCCTGGGCGCGTTCAAAAGTAAGTTTCCGAATGTTGCGGTGACGATGCTCAGCAACGACACCGACGGAATCGGAATGGTGGTCGCCTCGGGTCAGGCTGACGTAGGCATCGGGGTGGACGAGGTGTTCGACGAAGGTGTTGAACGTATCCTTCTCGGCCGGCAACAAATCGTTGCGCTGGTGCCGGCCGCACGAAGTACAGGCGAGGGAGTAGCTGAGTTGACGGATCTGTTGCGCGTCGGCTTGATCACCAGTCCGCGTGGTGATGTGACTCGGCGACTACTGGCAGAACGCCTCGGCGAGGGCACCGTGGACGAAGCGGTGGTTGCGGAGACAATCTCTGCGGCCTCGATGATTCCACTAGTACGCGCGGGAGTCGGAGTCGCATTCCTTCCCGAATCCGTCGCCGACACCGTCGGAGAAGGCGTGGTGCTGTGTCGTACTCGGCCCCCGCTCAGTCGAGATGTGTGGATGCTTCACGGTTCGACGCCATCGCCTGCGGCACAAGCGTTTATCGAGACGACTACTCGCTTACGTGACGAAGGCGGACTGGGGAATGCCGAATGAGCAACTTCGGAGAGTCTCCGGCGCCACGAATCGATCCGCGGCAACTTCAGGACTTCCTTGCGGTCGTCGAACACGGCAGTATCACGGCGGCAGCGGCGTACCGATTCACGGGAACATCGAGCGTCTCTCAATCAATTGCACGACTCGAAAGGCGCGTCGGGGGAAAGCTTTTCAACCGCGGTCGGGCAGGGGCGTCGCTGACTGCGCGCGGACGGAATTTCATCGATCCAGCACGCGATGCGCTGGCCGCACTCGACAGGCTGGTGGTTGAGAGCGAGTTTGCGCTGTCGGCATTCCCCCACCTCAGTGTCGCCACGACAGCGAGCCTTGCGGACGATCCCACCGCGGTACTGCTCGGAGCGCTGCGTACAAAGGTGCCGAACCTGAGAATCACCATCTCAGATCCGCCTGGGTCATCGGTGGCCGATGCGATTCACCCAGTCATGGCCGGCACAGCTGACGTGGCAATAATGGAGTCGCCGCCTGCCGGTGTCCCGGGGACGCGAATGGTGCGCCTGCCGGACCACCACTTGCGGCTCGTCTGCCCGCCTGGCACTCGAGCCCCGGCTGACGGGGTATTCATCGGCGAAGACCTCATGCGTATCGGTCTGGTCGTCGCACCGCGGTTCGAGACATCCGACGTCTATCGCCACTTGCGTTCGATCGAACCGCGGATCGACCACGCCTTCGTGATGAGGTCACAGCACCGCGATGCGTTCGCGGATTTCGCGTTCGAAGGGATCGGTGCTGTCATCCTCGAACTCGCCAGTGCTGAGCGCGCATCCGCACGCGGTTGCACTGTGGGTGAGATATTCGAACTGCCACCGCGCAAGATCGCAGCCGTAGCAAGGGAAGGCCAGAACACCCAGATCGTCGAACATTTCTTACGGCTGTGCGCCGAGCAATCCGCGTGCGAGCCGTAGGCGGAGGCGATTTCGGCCTTGGGTTGCGGGTATTCGCGACCACCGACGGGCTACCGAGAACGACGATTTTGTTCACAGACACAACACTTCTCGGATTATCGGTTTCCTCGAACAAAGCCGGCGCTTCGCCTCCCAGTGAACATGTAATACGCGTCACTTCGAATCAACTTCGAAAGGTTGACCTTCATGCGAAAATCTCTGAAATGTTTCGCGAATGCTGCAGCGACGGTTGCGCTGTGCGCGACACTCGGACTCACAGGCGCGACCGGAGCGGCGTCGGCCGATACGCCCGGCATTCCGAGCGTCGGGCACAACTGGGCGAGTACAGGGCCGTACACACCGAGTGTCTCGATCGGGCTGGTGCACACTCTGTACTACCCCCGTCAGCTCGGCGCGCGCGGTGAGAAGCACCCGGTTGTGATCTGGGGGAACGGGACCGGCGTGCTCCCCGGTGCATACACTTCCTTGTTACGTCACTACGCGAGCCACGGATTCATCGTGGTCGCCGCCAACACCCCGGCAAGCAACTTCGCCGTCACCATGCGGTCGGGAATCGACCTCATCGCGGACAAGGCAGCCAGCCCGTCGAGCGTCTTCTTCGGCAAAGTGGACCTGGAACACATTGGTGCGGTGGGGCACTCGCAAGGCGGGTCTGCAGCGATCAATGCCGCGATCGACGACCGCGTCGACACCGCTGTCGCGATCCAGCCTGGGCCGCTCAACGATGTCGACCTCATCGACGAGCCAGTTCTCTATCTCGCTGGTCAGGCCGACGCAATCGTTTGGCCGGCGATCGTGTGGGCGATGTACGAGGACGCCGACCACGTGCCCGCCGAGTATCTGGAACTGCGGGGCGCCACGCACTTCGGTACGGCGATCACCGGTGGGGATATGCGCGGACCGAGCACGGCGTGGCTGCGGTACTGGCTACTCGACGATCCGAACGCCCGCACCGAGTTCTTCGGAGCGAGCTGCGGATACTGCACTGACACCCAGCAGTTCTCGGACTTCGACCGCAACGATCTGGCCCTGCAGATCCCAGGCTGACGGTCAGCCTCGTCGAGTTATTCGGAGATGAACAGCCGCTTCGGCGGGGTCGGCGGGGATCTGAACATCAGATGACGACGTAGCCGTACATTCGTTCGCCCTGAGCCACAGCTCTGGCAGCCAGTTCGGCGAAGGCGGTCAGGAACGGCGCTGATTCTTCCGACGGTTCACTCGTCTCGTCGATCGCCCAGGCCGCAGCAGCAGTGGCGACACCCTCAGTGTTCAATTCCGCTAGTGCATCACGTAATTCGTCGGAAACAGCGAGCACGAGGGTGTCGCCGTCCTCGCTCATTGCGACGAGTGTCCCGCGGCGTGGGCCTTTTGCAACCTCGTCGTAGGGGCGACCGGTGAGAGAGGCCTCGAGCCGGCCGAGCGAGACGGCCGGATCGACGCCCTTCGCCTGCAGAATGGGAGTCCCGCTCGCGGCCAACTGAATCCGCGGTCGGGTGGCGACGTCCGGAGAGGTTCGATAGAGGGCTTCGTTGGCCTCGATCACTGCCGGATCCAGGTCGACGAGTCCTTCGAGCGCAGCAGCGGCGTGCTCATCCGAGGGTGCCGTGAAGTAGTCGGTGATGGCGGACATGGCGCGATCATTCCACACACGATGTGCACCAATGTCCCGGAGTCCTTCCGCGACTGGATTGATCGCCGTCAGGCAGGGCTTTTGTGTGCTTCCTCGATGGCCTTCGCGAAATGGCGAAGGCGGGGGCATTCGAGATCGGTACGCCACACGAGACCCAAGGCGGATTCGGGTAATCCATTGATCGGTACGAATCTGATGTCCGAGCGCTGACTGTAGGCGGCCGTCGCGGCGCACAGGATGAGGCCGACTTGACCGAATGCGACCTGAGACAGGCCTTCCTGAACGGTGCTCGCGCCACCCTGCGTGGGAACCTTGGCTCCGCTCGGCGTCGTGTTCGGGGAATTCACGCGCTGCCAATAGCCAGGGGCGGGTCCGGCGATGGGCACCAGGCATATCTGCGCTAACTGCTCGGCGTCGATCACGTCCAGTTCGCTGAACGGGTGATGGACTGAGACGGCCAGCGTCTGGGCCTGTCGAGAAAAGACGAGCCCGGTTGTCAGCTCGGGTTCTTCCACGGGGAGAAGGGCCACCGCCGCATCGATTCGCCCGGCGAGTACGTCACTGAACGGATCACCCAGCGGTAGTTCCTTGATGGTCACGCATGTTTGCGGATGCTGTTTCTCGAAACGAGAGACGGCCGTCGCGATCGAATCGTAAATTGCTCCTTGGAAACCCACCCGAAGCGGTGTCGGTATGTTGCGCGCCTTCGTTTGAGCGTCCTCGATAACTCCGACGAGTGCTCTGTGGGCGGGAGCCAACGACTCGAGAAATTCGGTGCCGAATTCAGTCAGCTGCACGCGGCGACTGGTCCGCGCTACCAGGCTTGTGCCGATACGACGTTCCAATGCGCTGATCAGTTGACTGACCCGGCTCTGGGAGATGAACAGCCGTTCTCCGGTGCGACCGAAGTGCAGTTCTTCAGCGAGAACGAGGAAGCACTCGATCTCACGCATCGGAGGCTCCGACATGTTTCACCCCGATCCTCGACTCATTCGACCACTCCATCATGGCTCATCGATGAATTGAGCTAATGGGTGGATGAGCGATTCGCCGTTGATCCGGTGACCTGCGAGGGCTTCTCTGGTTACATGCCCCACTCTGCATCCGCACAGAACAGCGCTGCGCCCACTTCCTCCACCCGCGCACACAGCGTCGAGAACCACTGGGCTGCCGTCGCCCTGATCGCAGCGTCCACATTCATCGTTGTCGCGGCGGAGATGATGCCCGTCGGACTTCTTACCCCTATCGGTGCCAGCCTGGTGGAGAGCGAAGGCACCATCGGGCTCTCGCTGGCCATCACCGGATTGGTGGCAGCGGCCACCGCGCCGTTCGTGCCCGTAGTGACCCGCCGCTTCGATCGTCGGTCGACGCTCGTCGTCTTGATGCTGTTGGTCGCAGCGGCGAATGCCCTCACGGCCCTTGCGCCCAGCTTCGCTGTCCTCGCTGTGGCTCGCGTCCTGCTCGGAGTGAGCATGGGCGGAGTTTGGGCATTCGCCGCAAGCCTGGCTCCGAGGTTGGTGGAGACCAGATCTGTCGGGTTAGCGACCACGATCATCTTCAGCGGAATCGCTGTCGCCTCAGTTCTCGGTGTTCCGGCCGGGACGTACATCGGGGCAGCGGCCGGGTGGAGCGTGGCATTCTGGGCTCTCAGCTGCGCCGCGACGCTGATCGCGCTCGCCATGTTCGCTGTCCTGCCCACGATGCCTGCTGATCAAGCCCTGTCGCTCGGCAGTCTCGTGGAGGCTTTTCGGAACCCGGGAGTCCGGGTCGGAATCGCGATTACCGCTCTCCTCATCACCGCTCATTTCGCGGCCTACACCTATGTGCGTCCGGGGCTGGAGTTCTTCGCAGGGTTGAACGCTTCGCAGGTCGGCACGATGCTCCTGATCTACGGTGCATTCGGTGTCGTCGGCAACTTCATCGCCGGGCCGTCCGCCGCCAAGTCCCCGAAGATGGTGGTCGTCATCCTCAGCGTGGGAATAGCGTTGACACTTGCCCTGTTTCCGATCTCGGCTGCTACCTTGATCGCCGCCGCCTTGCTCATGGCGGCTTGGGGCCTCTTCTACGGTGGTGTGTCCGTGAGTACCCAGACATGGATCGCGCAGTCAGATCCCGCCCACCGAGAGGCTGCTTCGGCGCTGTGGGTTGCAGTCTTCAATGCAAGCATCGCCCTCGGCGCGTTCGCCGGCGGACGCATTCACGACTACGCCGGTTCCCAGTCGGTCTTCTGGATTGCAGCTGGAATCGCCTCTCTCGCAATCTTTCTCGCGACGGTCCGCAAACCCGTCGTAGCGGACATGAACTGACAACCTAGTCGCCCACGGAAAACTTTCAGACAGGCAGGACAACAGATATGCGCGAGACACCCGATTCAACCTTCATGGACGTGACCGAGATGCTCCGGCGCTACCGAGACAAATCGCTGTCGCCGGTGGAAGTGCTCGAATCCACTATCGAACGAATCGAGATACTCAACCCAACCTTGAATGCAGTGGGGCACACTTTCTTCGATGCTGCACGAGCACAAGCGAAGTCAGCGGAACGCCACTACGCCCGCGGCTCGGATGCGGGGCTTCCGCTCGCCGGCGTTCCCGTGGTCGTGAAAGAGGACGAACCGATTCAAGGACAACCCTGGACTCAGGGTTCCAAGGTCTATGAAGGCGTGATTGCCACCCACACTTCGACTTTCGTGAAAAGGATCATCGACGCCGGTGCGATCGTTCACGCGCGATCGACGGCGCCCGAATTCTCCTCGGCCGCGTTCACACAGTCCGAACTGTGGGGAGTGACTCGCAATCCGTGGAACGCGGAATACTCCTCCGGCGGGTCTTCCGGCGGATCAGCAGTCGCACTTGCCACCGGTATGACGCACTTGGCCACCGGTTCCGACGTTGCGGGATCGATCCGGACTCCGTCGTCGTTCAACGGCGTCGTCGGGTTCAAGCCGCCACACGGCCGTGTCCCGGTCGACCCGCCCTTCAACCTCGATCGCTACTGTCACTGCGGCCCGATGGCCCGCACCGTAAGCGATTGCCTCACAATGCAGTCCGTCATCGCGGGACTGACCTCCACCGACATTGCCTCGCACGTGCAGGCATCGCAACTGCCCGACCCTGCAACGCATTCATGCGCTGGAATGCGTATCGCCGTGATACCCGCATTAGGTGACTGGCCGGTCGATTCGGACGTCGCCGCCAACACCGCCAATTTGGTGGATACCCTCACTGCGCTGGGCGCACGCGCCGAGATCGTCGAAGTCGACCTGTCCCGCACCGCCGTCATGCGCGCTGCTGCCATTCACTACGACCACGTGTTCGGTGCCTCGATCGCCGCCGAGGCATCCGCGCACCCCGACAAGGTAACGGAGTACGCGAAGGAATTCGCGCGATGGGCACGCCGCACCCGTGGCGACGCGACTTTCCTGGACGGACTCGCGATCGAAGCCGAACTGTATTCATCGATCGGATCGCTGTTCGACACCTATGACGCATTGATCACTCCGGCAGTGGCGACGGACGGCTTTCTTGCCGGTGACGACTACGTCGGGCACGGAATCGAAGTGGCTGGAACCGAATTGGAGTTCTACCTCGAGGCCGTACCGGCCATCACCTTCAACATCCTGAGCGGCTGCCCGGTGCTGACAATCCCCACCGGTTTCGCTCGGAACGGAATTCCAACGGGCACACAGATCGTCGCGCGGCCGCACGACGACCACACGGCCTTCGCGATTGGTCTCGCCCTCGAGAAGGTTCTGCCCTATCCGAATGCGCATCCAGACGGTTTCGCAACACGCGGGAATTGCTCGGGGTTCGAAACAAAGTCGGGTGCCTGGTTGACCAGAATGTAGTTAGGTGCCATATTAGTTGCATGGCAGTGGACGGAACCGATGACGACTCACCCACGTTGGATCAGGCACGGCGGCAGTTGGAGCACTACGGTCTCGGGGCCGACCCGCAGGCGGTACTCGTTGCGGTGCGGCTGATCTCGGCGGGTGCGCGACTCGGCCGAGCGACCGAGGTTCACTTTGCGAGGTATGGCCTGTCGACGGGTCGATACCGACTTCTTGCGGATCTGGAAGACCACGACGGAGAGAAGTCCCCCTCGCGTCTGGCGGCTGATCTCGGCGTATCGCGGGCCACGGTCACCGGCCTGGTCGACGGGCTCGAACAGGAGGGATTGGTCACTCGGCGGCCCTCCGTGGAGGATGGGCGCGGTGCCGTGGTCGTCCTGACTGCTCGCGGTGCTCAGCGTTTGCGTGACATGGCGCCCGAGCACTTTGCTCGTCTCGAGGAAATGGTCGATGAGCTCACCGTCGACGAGCGTGCGGTGTTTCTGGATCTGCTCTCGCGGGTCGTTCGCGGTATCGGTGCGCTGACTGCGGAGTAGTCGACCTGGGTCCCAGATGTTCGTGTAACGATCCGAATCGCCGTCAATTTCGACAGAGGCTTCTCTTTCCATACCCAAATAGTTAGCCACCTAATCATAATCGGAAAGTCGGTCTCCTTCATGTCCGGTCTCACCCCACCGACCTCGCGCGAAAACAAAAGGGAGAATACTAATTCCAAACGAAGAGCCTCAGTTGCCGACCGTCGCGCCGCACGACCCTTCACATTGTGGCGCGAGGTGCTGGTCGCCTACCTGGCCCCCGCACTGATGGCGGGGGCCGGCGGAGTCGCGTCTGGGCAGGCGGGTCTGACGCTGGCGGCATTTACGTCCATTGCGGGCACCTCGGCAGTGGTGGCGTTGCTGATCGGTTCCTGGCTGCAGCGCCGCGCAAGGTCGCGACCGTGGACCACGGCCCTGCCTCGCATCTTGGTGGCAGCAATTCTTGCCGTCGGAGCGGCTGTAATCGCCGGACTTGTCGGGTGGTTCGCCTCCCGTTGGCTACCAGGTCACACGAGCGTGGTCGACACCGCTTGGCTTGCTCGCCTGCAGTTCGATCTGCCGATATCTGCCGTCGTCGCTGCCGTCATCG
This sequence comes from Rhodococcus sp. NPDC059969, assembly GCF_042738325.1. Lineage (NCBI taxonomy): Bacteria > Bacillati > Actinomycetota > Actinomycetes > Mycobacteriales > Nocardiaceae > Rhodococcus > Rhodococcus sp. NPDC059969. The sequence continues at coordinate 831,828 of NZ_JBHWUF010000001.1, forward strand.
TGGGCTGGCGATGGCGCGGTCAGAAACCTTGACAGGCAACACATATCAAAAGATCCCGGTTTTCCGGGGAACAACCGAAAGGAACACGATGATCGTCATCATGGGAGCGTCCGGAACCACAGGCGGCGCGTTGCTACGCAGTCTTGCCTCCTCGGGTGTGCCGAGCAGAGCGCTGTCACGCGACCCGGACGGGCTGCGCGCCAAGCTCGGCGACTTGGCCGACGGTTTGGTCGAAGTGGTGCCGGCCGATGCCGCGGACCTCACTTCGCTACGCACGGCTTTCAAAGGGGCCGAACAGCTTTTCCTCGCCATGGCCAACGGCCCGGAACAGGTGGAGCTCGAAACGCGCGTCATCGACATAGCAGCCGAGAGCGGCATCGAACACATCGTCAAGATCTCCGATCCCGCTGCCGCAGCCGACTCGCCTATCACTCTCTCCCGCGGCCACCATGCCGTCGGAGAACACCTGCGTGCCTCTGGGCTCCGCCACACTCTGCTCCGCCCTTATGCGTTCATGCAGAATCTGTTGCTCCTTGCTCCGGCGGTGGCGGCGCAGGGGGTCATTCTGGGCGCGATGAAGGACGCACCGTGCAATTGGATCGATTGCCGAGACATCGGTGACGTTGCAGCCGCCGTGCTCACACGCGCCGACCTCGCCGGCGGCACCTATGTCCTGACAGGCAGCGAGGCAGTCGGCTACGGCGGAATCGCCGACTCTCTGACCCGCATGCTTGGTCGCCCCGTCCGCTACATAGACCTGCAACCGGACGAACTGCGACAAAACCTCGTCGATCACGCCCACATGCCTCCATGGCTCGCCGAGCACATTCTGGAGATCCAGCACCTTGCCATCTCGCGCCCCGAAGCACCCACCGACACGGTGGTCCGTGTCCTGGGGCGCGAGCCCCGCAGCCTCGATGCGTTCCTACGTGAGCATCTTGACCGTTTCCGCTGACGTGACGCTGCGAGAGCAGTACCCGGCAGAAGTCACTCGGTTGGTCAACGAGCCCAGCGAATCCTTATCGGACCTCGTGCCGATTCAAGGTCGACGACTTCGCCGCCCTGGGTGATCTGGACTTCGCCGTCAGCGACCATTCGGCGGGCAGCCTCTCGGACGGGTTCCATCAGCGGACGCCAATTGTCGGGTGCCGTCGCGCGAGCCACGTCTGAGGGGCAGATGCTCGACTCGGCTGATCGCGTGCTGAGTAGTTCCCGGATCTTCGCCGACAGATCCTTTTCTTCCACCATATGAAACACCTTCCGGTCGTGACCGCTCGCAGTCAACAGCGAATGAACCTTCGATCCGGCGCGTTGTAGCGAAGGGATGGTGCACATCGATAATTATTGACGGCGTGGAGAATTCGAGTGCAAGACGCCGTGATGTAGTCCGAGAGTCATATTCGACCCGATCCCAGGAGTACACAGATCTCTTCGGTTCCATGGATTCGACGCACGCATCCGATCGGGCCCTGGTGACCAGTTGGGCTGCTGCTCTGACCGGCCCCGTGCTCGATGCCGGGTGCGGGCCGGGGCAGTGGACAGACTTTTTGGCCCAGAGCGGTCTGGCTGTGAGCGGGATCGATCTGGTTCCCGAGTTCGTCGAACGAGCCCGCACCCAATACCCAGATCTTTCCTTCGAGGTCGGGGGCTTCGAGGCATTGGACGCGAAAACACATTCACTGGGCGGCGTGCTGTCCTGGTACTCGCTCATTCACCACCACCCGCACGATATCGAGGCACCGCTGGCTGAATTCGCGCGGGTGATCCGCCCCGGTGGTGGGTTGCTGGTGGGCTTCTTCGAAGGCGCAACCGTGGAGCCTTTTGATCACGCCGCGACGACTGGTTATCGATGGCCGGTGACCGAACTTGCCCAGATACTGGTCACAGCGGGTTTCGATGTGATCGAAACCCATACCCGGACGGGGAGTGGTTATCGGCCGCATGGCGCAATCACTGCCAAGCGGCGCAGCGGCGAATAGGGGATCGAGCCAGAGCGAGCGGTCCTCTTTCATTCATTTCGTGTGAGTGGTGTGCTGGATGAGTCACTCCCCTGTTTTCAGCACCGGATCATCCACAGTTGAAGGAAGGCGCCATGACCACGATTCATCTTCACCAGACAACCACCGCGACGCCCGAACAGGTCCTCGCCGGCCTGACCGACTTCGGGCCGGGCCGCGAGGAAATCTTCGGCCGCAGCGCGGACAGCTACCTGAAAGTGCACCAACAAGGACCCCATGACGCGGATGTCACGGAGGGCTCCAGCGGTATTTGGGAACGCCTGCACTACGACTGGACCGACCCGCATCGCGTCGTGATGACAACCACCGACTCCAACTTGTGGGGCGGCGCGTCGAGCCACACCTACACACTTACGCAGCAACCGACGGGGCTGACCGATGTCGACGCCGTCGTGGTCCGCGATGGCAAGAATCTCAAGGGAAAGCTCCTGGCATCGGTACTCGGTCTCTTCGGCACCCAGGTGCTGGGTAAGTCGTTCACGAAGTCCATCGAGGCCATCGAAGCTCGCAACGGCGGAGCGAAAAAGCAGGCGGGAGAGGGCTGAAATTACCAATTCGGCAGTCGGCGGCTCCGGCTTCCGGATGGCGGTGGGCACCAAAATAGTGGTGAATTCCGAGCCTGCTGTGCGACCGGTCGGTGTGCACGCAGTCAGCAACCGCAGGTGTTGCCGACATGTAGGGATGGTTCCCAGGGTGCTGAGTGCGCTCCGGTCGTCTCAGGCGAGACGGCTTTGGCAGTCAACAATCTTTCGAGAGCATGTTGGGTGATGCTCTCAACCGGCTGTTGGGCGCTGGTCATGTCGAACTGTCCGTACTTCGCCTGGCTTCCGTCGAATGCCACGATCTTGACGTCCTCGGGGATCCGCAATCCGTGGTCGATTACGGCTCGTGTTGTTGCAGAGGTTTGGCCGTAGGTGCCGACAATGATGCCGGCTGGGGGCGCAGTGCACATGTCCAGGAACTTTCGTGTTGCGTCGTAGGCTCCGTCGGCGGTGAGGTCTGTGTGAATGTGCATGATTTCGGTTTCGTCCACGGCAATTGCACCTCGATAGCGTTGCTCGACAGTTTCGCGGTCACCGTGGTTCACGTCAGCCTCGGTGAACCCGCCGACGAAGGCGATGTTGCGACAGCCGTGCATTTCGACGAGATGACGGGTCGCGATCTCCCCGGCTTGTACGTGGTCGACTCCGACGATGGGCGCGTCAACGTCACCGCGAACATTGTGCATCCAGACCACCGGAATTCGAGCTTGCGCGCACATCGCCGCGGTTTCTGTTGCGTTGGAAGCGCCTACCACGATGAGTCCGTCGATACCTGCCTCGACGAATGCGGACACAAATTCCGCTTCTCGCACGGGGTCGTAGCCGGTGTTGGCGACAATGGTGAGGTGGTCACGGGCGCGTGCCGCCCTTTCGATGGTGCCGACGAACTCCCCGAACAACGGCATCGTCAGATCGGGTACCAGCAAACCGATCTGTCGCCACCGCCGCTGTTTGCGCAATGCCTGCGCGCGTCGGTCAGGCCGATAGTTCAACTCGGCCATGGCCTGAGAAACGCGGGCGCGCAGGACATCTGAAACTTGGCGAGGGCCGTCGTTGAGTACGTAGCTCACCACCGCCGTCGATGTACCTGCACGTCGCGCCACATCGGCGACGGTCGGACGTTTAGCATCCACTGCAATCCTCCTCTGCCTCATCATCTGCCCAGCCTCATCATCTGCCCAGCCATCACCGCAGCCCATAATCGCTCATGGGAAAAGAGATTGAATCACCATGATTGTGACAGTTCCACAGTGCTGGGGCCGTCCCTAATCTAATCGATTAGAAGAGTTGCGGCATCGACTCGCGGACGTAACAGAGGATTGGTGGAGTAGTCGGCATGGCATTCGTAAGGCTCACTGGCGTCACTTATTTGGACCCCGAACTTGTCCACGACAGTTATGTGCTGTTCACGGGCGCGGACTCGGTGACCCGCCTGATCGACCTTGCAGGGGCGGTTCTGCACGAGTGGCCATATGCGGGAGTCCCACCCCGCATTCTCGACCCTGCACTCAACGACGGGTTGGTAGGCGACGTGGGTGTGCAGTTGTCCGCGAGCGGCGATCCTCGCGGTGGCATTTATGCCAATGGCACCATCGGTCAGCTTGATTGGGCAGGCGAGCGACGCTGGGAATGGGGTGCCGAGGCTCACGACGGAGTCGCGCGCCAGAACCACGACTGGGAGTTACTTCCCAACGGCAACCGGCTGATCCTGGTGACTGTTCCACGGGTGGTGCCGACTCTCGGTGATTCTGTAGTCGGCGACCAAGGTCTCTACGAAGTCGCTCCGGACGGCGCCATTGTGTGGTCGTGGCTGGCCGGTGATCATCTGGAAGAGTTCGGATTTTCCGATGAAGGCTGGGCCGCGCTGCGCGAGACCGTCGCCCGGGACCCGGAAGACCCTTGGGGATACCTGGAGATGAACAGCGCCAAGTCGCTGGGACCCAACCGCTGGCACGATGTCGACCCTGACGGTGTTTTTGCGCCGGACAACATCATGATCAGCTTCCGTAAGGCCAACATCGTTGCTCTCATCGACAGATCCACCGGATCGCCCGTGTGGCAGTGCGGCCCCTACTACACCGCGCAAGCTGGTGCCCAACATCAGCGGATCAGTGTGCACAAAGTGCCCCGTCCACTCGATCAAACCTCGGGACAGCACAACCCACACATGATTGCCCCGGGACTGCCGGGGGCCGGCAACATTCTGATTTTCGACAATCAGGGTGGAGCGGGTTATCCGTCGGCGGCGATCGGAATCTATGCCGGCTCGCGGGTGCTCGAGATCGATCCGGTCACTTCGGAGATCGTCTGGCAGTACACCGCTGAGGACTCAGGGCAACCTCCCTGGGCCTTCTTCAGTTCGTTCGTCAGCAACGCGCAACGATTGCCGAACGGAAATACCTTGATCACCGAGGGGATGCAAGGTCGCCTGTTCCAGGTGACACCCGGCGGTGCTGTGGTGTGGGAGTACCACAGCCCGTACGAGGGGTACGGCGTTGCCGGCGAGCCCGAAGTCACACAGATTCGGGTACCTGGCGTCGACCGCCTCAGTCTGACTCCGCTGGTGTATCGGTCGCAGGCCGTCCCGTTCGAATGGACCCCGCTTCGCCCACCGACTATTTCACTGCCACACATCGATCTGCGTCGCCGGAACTGAAAGCGAAAAGCGCTTCCGCCCAATCAACTCATGAGAGGTAACCGATGACGACCGGTCTGCCACCCCGTGCCGACGAATCGACGCCGAACCGTGTCGTAGCGCCTGCGCCGCGCAAGGCGTGGTTGCCTGCCGACGCGATCCAACAGATCGGTGTGCGACTCGGTTCGGCCGGCTGGACCCTTCTCGGCCTGATGATCGCCGCGACGCTGTGGTCGGGGATCGTCGCCACCGGCCGCTTTCCTCGACAGCTGTTGCCCAGTGTCCCGGAAATCCTCTCGGCCGGGCAAACATTATGGCGGGACGGCCTGCTCACGGATGACATCCTTGCAAGTTTGTCGAGGGCTGCAAGCGGTTTCGTGTTGGGTGCGGCGATCGGGTTACTCGTCGCCGTTGTCACCGCAACAACTACAGCGGGACGCAAACTGCTCCAGCCAGTGCTGCGGGTGTTCTCACCCATTCCCACCATCGGGCTCGTTCCGCTGGCCATCTTGTGGTTCGGGCTGGGTGAAGACAGCAAGGTCCTTGTGATCGCGCTCGGTGTATTCGTGCCTGTCTGGATCAACAGTCACGCCGGATTATCCAGCACTCCAATTGATTACCTCGAAGCCTCCCGCTGTCTGGGTGCGGGCAGGTGGCAAACGTTGCGAAAGGTCATCGTGCCTGAGGCCGCACCCGACATTGTCTCAGGTCTGCGGGTTGGAGCGGCAATGGCATTTGTGCTGATCGTAGTGGCTGAAATGACCGGCACCACAGTCGGAATCGGCTATCGCATCTACCAGGCACAGCTGTTCTCCCAGGCCGACCGGTTGATCTTTTGCCTAGTCGTCCTGGGTGTGATCGGCGCGCTGTGTGACTTCGCTGTCAACGCAACCACGGCACCACTCATCAGCTGGGCGAAAGAACAACACTGACATGGCCATAGAGACCCACAACCTGGTTGTCCAATTCCCGGGTACCCCACGACCCACTCTCGACCGCATCGCGATGACCATCCCCGAAGGTTCGTTCACGGTGCTCGTCGGGGCATCTGGAAGCGGCAAATCCACACTGCTGCATTGTCTTGCGGGATTGACTACCCCAACCAGTGGCAGTGTCACCGACAACGGTGAGATCGTTACCGCCCCCGACCCTCGGCGCGGCGTCGCTTTTCAACGCGACGTGTTGTTCCCGTGGATGACGGTGGCCGACAACATCGATTTCGCGCTCGTCGCCCGCAGACTGCCGCACAAGATTCGCCAGGCGCGTATCGGTGAACTACTCGAGTTGGTCGGGCTCGCGCCGCAGGTCAGCAGGCAACGACCCGCCGAGTTGTCCGGGGGTATGCGTCAGCGCGTGAGCATCGCGCGTGTTCTCGCCGGCGAGCCCGAGGTCATGCTGATGGACGAACCGTTCGCTGCCCTCGACGCTCTCACCCGATTGCGTATGCAGGACCTGCTCATCGATTTGTGGACGCGCCTCAACCGCACAGTTGTGTTTGTCACCCACGATGTTGATGAGGCGATTCGGCTCGGTGACACCATCAACGTGCTGAGCGGCGGTGGTATCGCCGAGCGCATCGTCAATCCGCTCGACCGCCCACGCCCTGCCGACAGCCTCGCAGACCTGCCCGGTTACAGCGAAATTCGCAAAACCCTGCATCACCAGCTCGGCATCGACCACGCAGCGCAGTAACGAACTCTGCCTGCGATGGGCGGCGTTCCCGCCGTTCTTCTACTCATTTGCAAAGGACGATCTATCGTGACCACATCTCTACGCCGTGTCTTTCTGAGCGCGATCGCCGTCTTGGCAATCGCCGTATCGGCCACCGCATGCGCCGGTACGGATTCCGATTCCGACACGCTTACAGTCGGATTCGTCGTCGACCCGTCGTGGGCGCAGATCCCCGTCGCCGCCGAGACCGGATTGTTCGACGATCAGGACGTAAAAGTCAACGTCGTGAACTTTTCCTCCGGTGTGGAAGCGCTGCAGGCTTTGGCCGCCGGCCAGGTCGACATCACCACCGCCGCTGACGTACCCACTTCGGCGGCGATCGTCCGAAACCCGGCGTTGCGCATTGTCGGTGATGGTTCACGTTGGCAGGGATCCAAGATCGTCGCCCGACGTGACGCAGGAATCAACACCACCGCCGACCTCGCCGGCAAATCCATCGGAACTCCGCTGGGCACCAGTGCCGCTTACTACATTTCAAATGCACTGACTGCCGGAAACCTCGAGGCCGATCTTGTCCAGGTTTCGCCCGCAGCTGTCGTTACTGCCGTCAGTCAGCGCAATGTCGACGCCGTCTCCATCTTTCAGCCCTATCAGGCACAGGCTATCGAGGCGTTGGGCAAAGACGCTGTCGAATTGACCGGCGGCACATACAGTCAGCACAGCCTGTACCTCTCCACCGAGACGGCGATCTCAGCCAAGAGTGACGCAATTACCAAATTCTTCTCCGCGATCCGTGAGGCCGGCGCCAGCCTGACCAGTAAGAACGACGAAGCCGTTGATGCCGTAGCCAAGTCCACTCAGCTCGACGCCAACCTGTTGCGATCGATCCTGGGTGAATTCGACTTCACCCTCCAACTCGCGCCGGACCTTGCGACCAACTTGCACGAACTCGCGGAATGGGCGCAAGCTGAAGGGAATATCGTGGCTGGCGTCGGCCTGCCTGACTACGCCACATTTCTCGAAACTCGTTTCATCACATATTGATTGGGTGAGGACGCCGCAATAGGGTCGCCCTCCGCCATTACCAGTGGGGGTCGTCGGCCGGTAGCCATATTCCGTCTTCGTGGATTCCGGGATCGGCAACCTCGCGAGTGAGAGCGTCGACGGCCGCGAGAACAGCAGGGCGCGTTTCGTTCTCGCGGCACAGAAGCGACCACGTCCAGATTGCCGTCGGGTCGACCATCGAGCGTGCAGTGAGATCGGTTGGCAGAGTTGTGGTCTGGCCCTTGGGTGAGTTGACCACGGGGCGGCCGATGGCACGGACGTGATCGAAGAATGCGGGGCCGGTGATACCGCCGTCGTTGATGCGCAGGATCTGTGCGCCGGTATCGCGGGCGAATTCTTCGGCGAAGACGTTCCACGACAACCAGGAGGTGGTGTCGTCGTCGACCAGTAGGACGACGTCTTGCGCCTGCACCGGTGTGGTGTCCGCACCGGAGGAGACCGCGTAAATCCGATCCGCGCCGAGTAGTCGGGCCTTCAGGCCATGTTGGGCGACATCGGTTTTCCGCACCCAGGCTATGGCAAGGTCGAGGCTGCCGTCTGCCACGCGCGCGGCCTGCGCGTGCGAGGGCACCACCCACGGGTCGACGTGTAGTTGCGCGACCCCTGAGGTGCGCGCGATCAGATCTGTCGGAAGCCAATTGACGTAGCCGATCCGGACAGGCTCTGCTCCGGACAGACGTTCCGCGCGACGACGCAGATTCTCGGCTCGCTCGAGTAACGCGCGGACTTCGGGGAGCAGCGCCGCGCCGGCGGGGGTAAGCGCGACGGAGCGGCGGTCGCGGACGAACAGCTTGACGCCGAGGTCTCGTTCGAGCGCCATGATCTGCTGCGACAACGAGGGCCCGGCTATCAGCAGCCGTGCCGCGGCCCGGCCGAAGTGCAGTTCCTCGGCGACGACCTCGAAGTATCTCAGCTGACGAAGCTCCACGATCACAGATGCTACGTGCGGTGGGAGGCTGCGCCTATCAGTCAGGAGCAAAGTGGTCGTGGCGGTCCGGCACGACCGGGCACACGATAAGTCCATGACCTCAGCCCGGAATGGAGTCTCTCCGCGTACGCACGCTGTCCAGGCAGCCGCTGCGCTGGCCGCGAGCATGGGAATCGGTCGATTCGTCTACACACCGATACTGCCGTTGATGCACACGCAGGCCGGTCTGTCCGCCTCGCTCGGCGCCACTCTGGCCACCGCCAACTACATCGGGTATCTCATCGGCGCGCTCGCCGGAATCCTCATTCCCGGGGTCGTGCGCTCGGCAGTGGTGATGCGTACTTCGTTGGTGGTCCTCATCGCGACGTTGGCGCTCATGCCCACCACACACGACGGATCGATCTGGTTCGCCCTGAGGCTCGTCGCAGGCATCTCCAGTGCGCTCGTCTTCATGATCGCTGTCAGCGCTTCGCACGCGCACCTTCGGGGAAAGTTCCAACACCTCGCCGGATGGGGGTTCGGCGGAGTCGGGCTGGGTATCGCCTTGTCCGGTGTCCTCGTGTTCGGTATCCGCTTCATCGGCACCTGGACCACTGCCTGGTTGGCGTCCGCGGCCCTTGCAGTGGTGTGCGCCGTCGTAGCCTGGGGGCTGACACCGGAACCGCGTCCGATCATCACACCGGACGCCCCGGGAACTACCGGTCCCCGACGCGCCCATAGCTGGTTCATGGCCTTGTTCATCAGTTATTTTCTGGAAGGAATCGGCTACATCATCGCGGGCACGTTCCTCGTTGCCGCCATCGATCTCGCCGCACCAGAATGGGTAGGCAGCGCCGCCTGGATCGTGGTCGGGTTGGCCGCATTTCCGTCCTGCGCCCTATGGGCCTGGCTCAGCCGGCGTTGGTCGCGACCGACCTTGCTGCTCGTCGCACTCTTGATACAGGCAATCGGCATTGCGCTGCCTGCCGTGATCGGTGGCGTCGGCCCCGCGCTGATTTCCGCTTTCCTGTTCGGCGTGACCTTCCTCGGTGTCGGGTCCATCGTGTTGGCAATCGGCGCACACCTGCAGTTCCCACGCGCCGTGGCGCTGCTGACCGCTGGCTACAGCGTCGGCCAGATTCTCGGTCCACTCGTAGTCACTCCGTTGCTGCGAGACGGGTATCGCGATGCTCTGCTGCTCGGCAGTGCCGTCGTCCTTGCGGCGGCTGTGGCCGCCACAGCGTTACGGTTCCGATTCCCTGCCGATCTCGAGGCGGGCCCTCGGACGGCCACTTCGAACAAGGAGGTAGTTTTTGATGTCAGATGATGAAACCGCCGGAGCACTATCCGTCGAAGGACTGGAGATGTTCGAATGAGCGCACTCACAACCGATCTCGACCTGAAGGTCCCTGTCATCGCGGCTCCCATGGCCGGCGGTGCGTCAACGCCGGCTCTCGTCGCAGCTGCTTCTCGGGCTGGCGGTCTCGGCTTCCTTGCCGCCGGGTACAAGACGCCACAGGCTCTGGCCGACCAGATCGACATCGTTCGTGCCGCGGGAGTGTCGTTCGGCGTCAATATCTTTGCGCCCAACCCGGTACCAGTCGACGCCGACGCTTTCCGAATCTACGCCCAGGCGATCCAGGTCGAGGCGGATCGTTACGGCGTCACACTTGCCCAGGGCGAACCGGTCGAGGACGACGACTATTTCGAGGACAAGATCGATCTGCTCCTGGCAACCCCGGTTCCGGTGGTCAGCTTCACTTTCGGTTTTCCTCGGCCCGCCGTCGTCAAGGCGCTGCGCGCGGCCGGTTCAGTTGTCGTGCTGACCGTGACTTCGGAGGCAGAGGCAGTTCTTGCGGTCGACGCGGGAGCTGACCTCCTGGTCGTTCAATCCTCGGCTGCCGGTGGTCACTCCGGAACCATTACTCCCCTGCAGGTTCAGGCAGAAACACCGATCGTCGAACTTATCGCGCAGATCCGTCACCGCACGTCGGTTCCGCTCTTGGCGGCCGGTGGACTGGCGACCCCCGCCGACGTCGCAGCGGTAGTACGAGCCGGAGCGGAGGCCGCGGTAGCCGGTACTGTGCTGCTACGCACCGAAGAGAGTGGTGCCTCGGCTCCACACAAGGCAGCTTTGGCCGACACGTCACGCGGAAGCACCGTCGTCACACGAGCTTTCACGGGACGTCCCGCACGGGCACTTCGGAACGAGTTCATCGACCGCTACGACGCACAGGCGCCCATCGGCTATCCAGCGATCCATCACCTGACCAATCCCATGCGCAAAGCCGCCGTCGCGCAGAGTGATCCCGAGCGAATGCACTTGTGGGCCGGGACCGGGTACCGCCACGCCACTGCGGAATCGGCAGAGGTAGTGCTCGCGCGATTGACCAACTTGTGATGGCGCGGACGCAGGACATCACGTTGCCGGAAGTAGTGACGTACGACGGTTTGCCGGCGTCTGCGGGTGGTGCGCACTCGCTTCGAGTCAAGAGTCCTGACAAGGCATTTCAGTGCCTGCACACGTTCTCGCAGGCCTGCACCGAACCAGTGTCTTTGCCGTCGTGGACGTTCGAAATCTACAAGGGTGCACCGCAAGTGCCGACCGACCAGTTGTCATCGCTTGCCACCGAACTCTTCGGTGGGCCCCGCCACAAAGCGCAAACCCATACCGAATGGAACGTGGCGGCCGGATCCGTCAACGAAGCGCTCGACGCCCTCGTTGCGGTCGGCCTCGAGGCCGTGACGGCCTACGGGCGTTCGCTCGCGGCATTGACCTACAGTGCGCGCGTGCGTCTAATCGACCCGAGCACCAGCGCGCCGTACCCCGATGTCACTCCGGACGCGTTCGGCCACTTCGCTGTTGACGGGTATGGTCGGCTGTTGGGGGATTCTGGAATTCGCGCAACATTCGGCAACGGCGCGTCTTCACTGTCCGTGTGGCTCAACCTACCTGCAGACGAACGGTTGTCGCCCGGTGCGCGTCACCTACAAGACCATCTCCCGTTCCGGCTGTCCACAAAACACTGGCGTCTCTGGCGGCCGAACCGGAGCGGAGACTCGTACCGTTCCAACAAGATTCCGTCACCGGTTTTCGATCAGGCTTGAATCACGCAGCAAACGGTCTCAGCTCGAGCAGAGTTTGCCGATCTCGGCGACTATGCGATCCGAGCTGCGAACCACCCACACCGCGCGTGCGTCTCGTATTGTCGGCATCAAAAATCGATCTTTCTCAATGGGCCAGTGCACAAAGGGAAATCCGCGGGCCAGCTCATCTTGGACTTCTCCGGCGATCAGAGCCCTCAGCTCCTGCGCAGGCTGTTCGATGTGTGGCCCGCCGAACCCGAAGCCCCTCAGTGGGCTGGTTCCTGCACTCTTGTACTTCGGTCGCGGACCAGCGTCGAGCGCGAGGTGGCAGTAGCCGTCATCGAGCATCGACACCGTCCACGCGCAGTTCTGCATGTAGGTAGAAGGGCCGTGCCAGCGGCACTGCAGATCCCTGCCGACAGCCTGGCACGCAGTGGCGACGTTGGCGGGAGCGTCGTCTGGCGCATCCGGCCCCATGATCGGAAAGCTCCAGACTCCCACGTAGTCGATGTCGGGCATGTGCATGCCTTCACTGTGGCACGTTGTCAGAACGCTTCTTCCTCCAGTTCCATGATCTCGTTGTCGAGGGAACCCAGGATTTCTTTCGTCGACGCCAGGATGGGCAATATGTTCTTCGCGAAGTACGACGCGATGACCACCTTGCCGCGATAGAAGGACCGGTCTTTTTCCGACGCGTCGCGATCCAAGGCTGCCAGCGCGACTTCGGCCTGTACGAGTAGTCGCCATCCGATGAGCAGGTCACCCACCGCGTACAGAAAACGCACTGAGCCGAGGCCTATTTTGTACAACTCGGAAGGCTGGTCTTGGGAACCCATCAGATAGCCGGTGAGCGTCCCGGCCATCTCTTGCACGTCGATCAACGCGGTTTCGAGCAAAACTCGCTCGGCCTTGAGGCGACCGTTGCCTGCCTCGCTGTCGATGAACTCTCGTATGCGACCGGCTATGTGAGCGAGTGCAACGCCACGGTCACGGGCGATCTTCCGAAAGAAGAAGTCCTGCGCCTGGATCGCCGTGGTGCCCTCGTACAGGGTGTCGATCTTGGCATCGCGAATGTACTGCTCGATGGGGTAGTCCTGTAGATAACCGGAGCCGCCCAAAGTCTGCAGGCTCTCGGTGAGCAGTTCGTAGGCTTTCTCGGATCCGACGCCTTTGACGATGGGCAGCAGCAGATCGTTCACTCGTGCCGCCAATTCGGCGTCGGCACCCGAAACCAATTCGGCGACATCGGCATTCTGGTGTGCGGCAGTGTAGAGGTAAACCGCTCTGAGGCCTTCGGCGTACGCCTTCTGCATCGCCAGACTGCGTCGGACGTCGGGGTGGTGGGTGATGGCCACGCGGGGTGCGGTCTTGTTTGTCAGTTCTGTGAGGTCCGCGCCTTGAATTCGTTCTTTTGCGTACTCCAAGGCGTTGAGATAGCCGGTGGACAACGTTCCGGTAGCTTTGGTACCCACCATCATCCGGGCATTCTCGATCACCTGGAACATCTGGGCGATACCGTTGTGAACATCACCCACGAGCCAGCCGACGGCGGGAACGTCAGTCGCCCCGAATGTGAGTTCGCAGGTCGGGGAAGACTTGAGGCCCATCTTGTGTTCGACGCCTGTGACGTAGACGCCGTTTCGCTCGCCCAATTCGAGTGTCTTCGAATCGAAGTGGAACTTCGGAACGTAGAATAGGCTCAACCCCTTGGTGCCGGGGCCGGCTCCCTCGGGGCGGGCAAGCACCAAGTGGAAGAGGTTCTCGGCAGTGTCTCCGACGTCGCCGCCGGAGATGAACCGCTTGACACCCTCGATGTGCCACGTGCCGTCATTCTGCTCGATTGCTTTCGTTCGGCCTGCGCCAACATCGGATCCGGCGTCGGGTTCGGTCAGTACCATCGTTCCGGCCCAGCCACGCTCGAATCCTTCTTTGGCCCAGTGCTTTTGCTGTTCGTTGCCGATGCTGTAGAGCACGCTCGCCATCAGCGGACCCATGTTGAAAAAGCTCGCCGATCCGTTTGCCGCGACCAACATTTCGCCGATCGCCCAGACCAACGGCGCGGGAGCAGGAACGCCGCCCATGCCCTCCGGTAGTCCGAGCCGCGACCAACCAGCCTCGTTCACCGCCTCGACGGTCTTGCGTAGAGGTTCCGGGACCACGACGGCGTGGTTGGGTGCGTCGAATTCGACAGGGTTCCGATCCGCGTCGGCAAAGGATGCGGCGACCGGGCCCTCCGCCAGCCTCGCTACTTCGGCAAGAATGTTGCGCACAGTGTCGGTGTCGAGGTCCCCGTAAGCGCCGGCATCCAACAGTTCGCCGATCCCGAGTACCTCGAACAGGTTGAACTCGATATCGCGCACGTTGCTTTTGTAGTGACCCATTGTTCTCCGACCCTGGTGTTGTCAGCAATACGGTGTTGTCAGCAATACGGCTCGTCAGCGGTACACAAGAAAGCCTGCCCCACAAGGAATTCAGTACGCAACCGTAGGTTGAGACAGGTGTCGTTGCTGTGAAGTAACACGGTTGCGGTTCGTGTCGAACATGCACTCTTACAATCGGTTGCCGAATGTGGCGCGAGTCGGCCGAGGAATGCCTGTGCGACGCCCAGGTCGGTTCAAAGAGGTTGCACACCAGACGAAGTAATGATCCTCACCTCAGGGATTGTGCGCAGTCACCGTGATCAGTGCGTACGCAACTCGGTGAACCAGGAGTTTCCCCCGACGGTAGCGGAGGTGTTCCTTGATCGGTCGCGGCGGTGCCGAACGCCGAGCCGTTCCCGTTTCATGGACCAATTCGCGCTACCGTCGGGGTAGATACTGTTCGAACCGGGGAGAGGCGCCCATGACACGACGACAGATCCGAGGACTTGGCGCCGCCGTGCTCGTATCAGCCTTGATGACTGCTTGCAGTACCGAGGACACTGAAGGGCCTGGTCCGGGGGTAAGCACTGCAACAAGATCGGCACCCGCCGCGGCGTTCGGTGAACCCGAGAGCTTCGCCGACGGCTTGGACGCGCCCTGGTCGATCGCTTTCCATGGCCAGACGCCACTTGTCAGTGAGCGCGACACCGCGCGAATCCTCGAAGTCGACGGCAGCGGAAGCGCCCGTGAGGTGGGAGTTATTGACGGCGTCAGCCCTAGGAACGAGGGTGGTCTCCTCGGGATCGCTGTACATGAAAACGACCTGTATGTGTACTTCACCGCCGACGGGGAAAACCGGATCGAGCGTTATGGAATCACGGGCGATCCCGGAGCGCTTGCCCTCGGGCCGGCTGAGACGATTCTCGACGGCCTCGCTTCGGCCAACTACCACAACGGAGGTCGCATCGCGTTCGGCCCGGACGGGATGCTGTACGCCACCGTCGGTGATGCCGGTAGTCGCGACCGGGCTCAGGATCTCGATTCGTTGTCCGGGAAGATCCTTCGCATGACCCCGGATGGTGATGTGCCGCAAGATAACCCGTTTCCGAACTCGCTCGTCTACAGCTACGGTCACCGCAACTCGCAGGGCATTGCCTGGACCGAGGACGGCACGATGTATGCCAGCGAGTTCGGGCAAGACACCTGGGACGAGCTCAACAAAATCGAAGCAGGCGGAAACTACGGGTGGCCCGAGGTCGAAGGGATTGCGGGCGAAGACGGATTCATCGACCCGCTCCAACAATGGTCACCTGATGATGCCAGCCCTAGCGGAATCGTCATCCACGACGGCACGATCTACATCGCCAATCTCCGCGGTGAGCGACTCCGGGCTGTGCCGTTGACCGACCCCGCAACGGCTGACGAGCAGTTTGTCGACACGTACGGACGCCTTCGCGACGTTGCCATCGCTCCCGATGGGGCGCTGTGGATACTGACGAACAACACGGACGGTCGTGGCGATCCGAAAACTGGCGACGACCGCATCATTCGCGTCCCGTTGCGCTGACGTCGATATCCGGTGAACGCGCCCTCCATCCCGAGGATCCTCGCTGTGGCCAGTGATTCACTACTATCGGTGCGACGGATAACGAGGGCACGGATCGGAGAGACGGCATGGGGACTTGGGGTTCAGGACCTTTCGACAACGACGTAGCGGGCGACCTGCTCAGCGCAGTACAAGCGGGTGACTACGACATCGACGATTACGCACGCCACCCCGACGACGGTTACCTCGATGCCGATGATGCTCAAACAGCGATCGCTGTCGCCGAGATCCTTGCGGTTGCGCACGGGGTTGCGCCGAAGCCTGTGCAGCTAAGCGAAATTGATGCCGCCAGTTATGTCGAAACCTTGAGTCCGGAGCAGAAGGCGTGGGTCCTCGCCGCTCTCGAGCGCGCAGTCTCCGACAGTGACACGTCCGAGTTGCACGAGTTGTGGGAAGAGAACGGTCCGGAAGACCTCGAGGCTTGGCGGGCACCGATTTTGAGCAGATTGGCCAGTCTCAAAGCGCTGGGATGAGTGTCACCCGCCAACAAGATCTTGGTCATGCGGAGTTCGACGAGGACAGGCTTTGCTTGACGTATCGGGTGGTGTCGTCGGCGAGGATCTCGGCCAACCCGCTTTCGATGCCGTCCAGTGCCTGAGTGGCGACATCGGCAGGATCGATTTTCTGTTCGGCGGGTACGCCCGCGGCCATGTCGGTGTCCATGTATGCGACATGTAGTGCCGAGACGGAGATTCCGCGCGGCGCCAGTTCTTCACGAACGGCGTCGGTCATCGCCCATGCCGCGGCTTTCGATGCCGCGTAAGACCCCAGTGCGGCCGGATGGAACCAGGACAGTACCGAAAGAACATTGAGTACTGTTCCGCCGCCGTTGTTTTCGATGACGGGAGCAAAGGCTCGGGTCACGGTGAGTGGGCCGAAGAAATTGACGTTCAGCTCGCAGCGAACGTCATCTATGTCGCCGACGATCAACGGTGCCGAGGTAGAGATACCTGCGTTGTTCACCAGTAACGTCGCATCAGAGGCGGCCTGTGCCGCAGCCGCGATCGATTCGGCGTCCGTCACATCCAATTTCAGGGGGATCACGCCGGGCAGATCGACAGTTTCCGGATTGCGGGCGGCCGCGTACACCTTTGCGCCGCGTTCGACGAGTCCCGCGGCCAGATGACGTCCGAGCCCGCGATTGGCTCCGGTCACGATGGCAACCGTCTTGTTCAGATCCATGATTCTCCCAGTGCTGTGGCTAGCGTCGGCGGCTCCGACAATTAGATTATGAGTCAAATCTAAGTTCGAGCTAAGATAGATGTCAAGTGAAATCCAAACAGGAGGCGTTTGATGGGCCGCGTATCGCAGCAACAAGCGGAAGATAACCGTCGGCGCGTCGTGGAAACCGCGGCTCGCCTGTTCCGAGAGAAGGGCACTCACCTCAGCGTTGCCGACTTGATGAAGGCGTCAGGGCTGACCCACGGTGGTTTCTACAAGCAGTTCGCGTCCAAGGATGCGCTCATCGACGAAGCGACCGCCCATGCCTTTGCGGAACTGACTCAGCTGCACGCTGCGGGACTGGAAAGGCATGCCGGGCAACGTGACGAGGCTCGGCAAACCCTGATCGACAACTACCTCTCCGTGGAGCATCGCGACAACCCGGCAGACGGATGCCCCGCTGCCGCGCTCGCGGCCGACATGGCGCGCGAGCCTGCAGACAGCGAGGCCCGTCGGGTTTACACGGAGGGAGTGGGGGATTTTGCCGCAGCCCTTGCCGACGAACGAGCCGACGAAGAAGCCGACGACGACGCGGACGGTCTTGTCCGGCTCTCGACCATGCTCGGTGCACTAGTTCTTTCGCGAGCTACCAAGGGCTCTCATCTCTCCGAGGAAATTCTCGATTCCGCGCGCGCTGCACTGATCAGAGGGCTTCGAGAGCCTTCGTCATCTTCTTGACTGTTTCGGGTGCCACCTTGGCCTCGAATCCCGCTTTCAGGAGTGGGGAGGCGATCTTGGCCGCGCCGTTGAATTCGACGTTCGCTCGATAGTTGATTTCGGTGGAGCTTGCGCCGATCGCGGTCAAGGTGATGTCGTCGGTACTGGTAGCGGTCTTGTTCTTGCCTTCGAGGACGACGTGAGTCGGTTCGTCGGTCACCAAGGTGTACGTCAGTTCGGTGCCGATGCCGAACAGCTTGGACACGTTGTGCCACTGGGTTCCGATTGCGATCGGACCGTCCGAGGTCTGGGTGCAACTCTCGGTGCCCGGATCCCACAGTGGGGCGTTGGCGAAGTCGCGGAGAAACGCGGCCGCCTTCTCGATCGGTACTTCGGCGGTGAACTTTCGGGTGACTTCGACCATGTTTCGTGCCTTTCAGTTCGGTCTCGTAGGTCTAACTCTCGCGCATCCGGTTCCAAGAGTCAGACACAGAGCTTCTCGATCGAGTGCTCTAGTTGATTCCGACGACTTCCTGGGCGATCGCCGCGAGTCTTGCCTGAGCAGCGGAGACGACGCCGTGTCGGTTCTTGTGAGCTTCCTCGTACGCGACGATGTCTCGTACCTGTGCGGCCTCGGTCAGTTCTTTCACCGCGGAGACGGCTTGGGTGACGTTGAGTTCGTCGAAGTCTTCGATGGGAAGTTCCGTGGGCTCGAGTAGCCCACTCGACTTCCGTACCGAACGGAAGACATCTGCGGCACCGTCGGCACCCTCTCGACGAGTGACCTTCTCTGCAGTGGCAATAGCCGCATCCCTACTGGCCGACAGCGTCTTCACAGTCACATCGCCGGCATATGCGCCCCAGCTGATCAGCTCACCCAATACCGGCGGCGAGGTGCGGACAGCGTCGATGGCACGGTCGAGACCGCGAGTGGACCAGGAGACCGGAACGTTGACCAGCCGTATCGCCGCGCCGGTGGCAGCTTGCATCGGAGTGCGCCGCAAAGCTGCCGGTCCGCCGAGTGCCTCCTCAGCCAGGACGGTCGTCAGCCAGTCCACAGTCGCCGAATGTGCAGTGATGAGTCGGTCGGCCAATGTCGCGACGGTCTGATCGCCGCCCGCGGTGGCCAGGGCCTTGAGGTAGCGGGAACGGTCGAGGAGCTGATGTTCGAGCCCGAGGTCGCCGAGGATCGCCTCGTCGAAGGGCTGAGCCTGTTCCACCATTGCTTTCATTCCGGCTGTCGCCCGTCCGATGAACGGACCGATCAGTTCGGGTACTCCGCCCAGATCGCGAATGGTGGCCTCGATCGAACCGGCCCTTTCGCGACCGTTCTCTGCATTTTCCGTGAGTTCGCGTCGAACAGCTTCGGTTCTAGCCTGCGCGACGCGTGTTTCGGCGACCTGAATTTCGGCGTTCGTCAAACCCAGCAGGATTCGCAGCTGCGTGATCAAGTCAGCCGTGGTTTCGGAGTTACTCATAACGGGGTCGTCCCTTCGTCGGTGCGTGCTTTACGTGATGTTCAGCTTCTGCTCGACGAGTGCTCCGCGGGCCGCGGATCCACCGCCGCTACGCGGGCTACCCCGACCTACCGCGTAGTAACCACGAAAGATGAAGGGATTGTCATTGCCTGGACGAGTGAGATGCCGGACCAGTACGTGAAGCAGAGCCCACGACGTGATTGCACGCCCCCCATGCGCCAGCGGCAGCTGGAGATCGCACACCCCGGTCTCACCGCCGACATGATTGCTGCGAGCGCGTCGACAATCATGTCGGAGATTCAATCAAGTCGGTGATTCACGGAATCCGACCGGTAGATGGACCGTATATCTGCTTGACCTTCTCGCGCATGCGTTCGGCGGCGTCAGCGATTGCTGACGGCGATAGGCACGCCACTGGCGCTCGTCCTCAGCCCCTCAAGCTCCGCACGCGGAGTTGACGGGTGCCTTGTTGATTCGGTCCCACAAGAACTTTGCCGCAAGCGGCATGCCGGTCACTGTTCCGAAATCGTGGCCGAGAGTTGATCCCGGCAGCAGCGGGGGAGTGATGTCGTCTTGCGTGTATTCCACTGCTGCTCCCAACGCGCACCATCTGTCTCTCAGTGCCGCAACGGAATCCGCGGGAACGATGTCGTCGTTGGTGGAGGTGTGGAGGTATACCGGGGCAGAGGGGGCCGTGCGTCCGATCTGTTGCTCGTCGACGACCGCCGCGAGTTCCGGTTCTTCGGACAGGATCTGAGAGAAAGATTTTCCGTCGGCCGTGTAGTCGGTACTACGAGTGCCCAACGATGTCAGCCCGGTATCCGGCACGCACTGTGTCGCGCTGGTCGTCAGCCATTGCTTTCCCTTGTCGTTGAGCCGCTTGTCGAAGATCGGCCCTAGCTCGGGGTACCTCGCCATCAGGCTGTTGAGGGTGTATCCGACCGCTCCGGTGAGCAGTGACCCGTCAGCCTTTCGGAGAACCTCACGCAGGTCGGGATCGGCTGCCCCCGCATAGGTTCCGAGCACGTTCAACTCGGGTGCCCGTGTGCCGACGATCTCTGCCGCGGACGCGCTCGCCCCGCCGCCTTGGGAGTAACCCCAGAACGCGATCGGTGTGGAGTCAGGCAGATTCCACAATTGATTCGAGGCGCGAGCGGCATCGACGACGGCGTTGCCCTGCTCGACCCTGTTGACGTAGGTGTGTATTCCGGGAGTGCCGAGTCCGATGTAGTCGGGCATCACTACACGAAACCCTGCGGTGAGCAGCAAGCCGGCGTCTGCGACGTTGTAGTTGACGGGCAGGCTCAGTTGAGGACTGATCTGAATGTTGAAGGCCCACGCGAGGTTCTTCGAACCGGCGCATTGATCGCCTTGGCCGAACGTACCCGGAGCAACGACGACGGTGGGACGTTCACCGGGCCCGCGCCAGGGAAACGCCGGTGTGATGGCTGCGCCCGTAGTAGCCACGGGAGTGCCGTCCACGAGCGTCGAGGTGTACATGATTTTTTCCCCGTTGCCCGGCCACGTGCCGGCTATGCCCGGTATCTGGCCGAGTAAGGGGGTTGTCTCGGACTTGATCATCACTCCCTCCCCCGCCGGCAGCGAAGTCGGTGGTTGGTAAAAGTCCTGCGATTCCGCTTGTGCGAGAACAGGGGTCATGGAAACGGCTCCTGCAGCGAGGAAGCCCACTGTTGCGAGACGGAGTAGTGCAACTTTGTGCATTTCTTCTCAGATCTTCCGTGTAAGACATCATTGTCTAACTTTCTTTCAACGTAGCGCACTTGTGACGGGGCTCGCAATGGTCAATGCTCATCGGGGTTCGCCACAGTTGGCGCGCATGAAGGTGCTCGTGTGGTGAGCTGCGGCCCAGGAAGGTTCTTGGCTTGCCAGAAGTGCCGAAATGCCGAAGGGTTCCGACGAGAGGGGCCGGGTATCGGAGTCGATCAGGCGCTGCGAGGGGTGGCGGGCAGCGATCGAATCAGCTGGTCGAGGCGTCAGTGCCGATCAGTGCGCTGAGAATCGTGGACATGACCTTGACCAGGCTGCCGACGGGCGGACGGGTGGGCGCAGTGCTCCACTGATGTACGAGGGCCATGAGTGCGCCGATGAACGCTGTCGATGCCATTTCGTATCCGCCGGGGGGAACAAAATCCTCACCCACGGCATTTTGAACTGTCGTTTTGAAGAACGCGGCCCATTCTGTGCGTCGTTCTACGCGGTGTGCTTCCACTCGCGGGCTGACCCCGACGATGTCTACGTACGAGATCTGGGCTCGCCGAGGATCAAGGCCGATCGACTCGACGAAAGCCGTCATTGCTGCTTTCGCGAGATCAGCAAGTGTCACAGGGTTTTCGGTGGCGATCGCAGTCAGCATCGCGTCCCGGGCGTCGCTTTGAATCTGGTCGTACAGTGCGATCAGCAAATCTTCGCGGCTGTCGAACTCGTCGTAGAACTGTCGTCTTGCAAGGCTCGCGGCGGTGCAGATATCCGCGACCGAACTCGAGGCGTATCCCTTGTCCGAGAAGACTTCCAGCGCAGCCCAAATGAACTGCAACCGTCTTTCGGCGCGCCGAGCCGACACCGGTCGACCACCGTAGTTTCGAGTCTCGTCGCTGACCTCCTGCACGTCGTACATGATAGTCCTCTCGCCCGGTGGGCGACGCACAGACCGCAGGCGAAGATCGCTCCACATCGGAAGCGTATGACCTGCTCGGTCCTCCTGTGAAATGCCGAGCCTGAGAAGTGCCGGGTTCGTCGACGTCGATCAGGTCGACATCGTCCAACTCCCGTTCTTTCGACATCACTTCGGCTCCGACGCCGTAGAAGCGGAACATCAGCTCGAACGTGACCGAGGCTCCGGTTGCGATGAAGTTCGACTCCAGTCCGGGAATTTCCTTCGGTCCGAAGTACACGTCGAGGGATCCGTCGTCGTTGACTTTCACTCCGGGAGTTTGAGAGGACACCGAGAACTTTGTCGCGTGACGGATGAAGGTGTGGTCGTTGCCGTCATACATTGCCACAGAACAGTATTGGGAGAGGTACGCCGGACGGTACGCGCATCCGGTACGTGCGATCGGAGCGGAACAGATTGCCTGCGCGATGGCGAATGTTCACAGGGCAAAACTGCCCGACGCCCAACCGTTTGAGACCGATGAAGGCCATGTGATAGACGACGGCGCAGTCGGTGTACGGGTAGACCTCGCCGTTCGCGAAGTTGCCATTCTGTCCTTCGATGAAATCGCGCCCGGCCACGCAGGTCTCTCCTCGTCGTCGACCGCGGATTGTCCGCCTCGGCGAGCGGATAGATGCCAATCTTGCTGCAGTACTCCAATCCTGAGTCGAGGGCGGCTACCTGGCTGCTCCCGGCGCATCGCGACTCACTCGAAACGGGTGATGTGCAGGTCGGGACAATTCGGTTCGAACTACCGGCCACGACCGGATCGATAGGATGGGAATGAGCAAGCGACGAAGGGTGAAATTGTGGCGAGGGCGGTTGTTGTCGGTGCGAGCCGAGGTCTTGGTCGTGCGTTGATCGAGGGTCTGAGGAGCGATGGCCACGATGTTCTCGGCATATCGCGTCGGCGTCCTGACGGGTTCGACGTCTCCGAGTGGATCGAAGCCGACCTGACCGACCCTGTTACGGCAGCGAATTCGATCGATCAGGACCTTGTCGGTGGTGTAGATACCCTGATCTGCAACGTCGGAATTTGGGAAGGGGATGCCTTCACTTCCGATTATGCGTTCACAGATCAATCCGACGTCGAAATGCTGGAAATGATCAATGCCAACGTTACGGGCACGATTCTCTTGCTCAAGCGCCTGATCCCCCGGATGATCAGCCGTCCTCGACCTCGGATCATCCTGACCGGTTCTACCTCGGGTCTCCCGCGAAGTGGTAGGCCGGAGGTTGCGTTCGGTGCATCGAAGTCCGCGATCAACGGCATGGCCGACGCGGTGAGAGAGGGCTACCGGAAGGACCGACTCGCAGTGACGGTTCTGCACCTCGGATATCTCAATACAGAAGATGGACTCGAGGTACCCCGAGACATCGCTGCGGCCAGGGGAGAGGGTTCACTGGTCCCGGTGCATGACGTTGTGGACACGGTGCGCTCGATCTCGAGTTTGTCGTCCTCGGCGTCAGTGCGGGAAATAGTCCTCACTGCGATCGACGATCCGCGATTCTGATTCACGGCTGTCGACTCTGTCGGTGAATCTGGTTGCCGAGAAGACGTATTCAGAGAATTTAAACCCCGATCAAGAAGTAAGCTCCGATCAGATACGTCAGGGTGAGTCCCGCCAAGGCCCACGCCAGGTAAGGACGGATGTAGAGGCGCCGCAGCCGGTGTAATCGCAGGGAGGCTCGCAAGAACGCGCCGACGGTCCCGAGCAGCAACATCAGACTGGGGACGAAGACTGCCAGTCGGCGATCTTTCTGTGAGCACAGCAAGGTGTCGGTGCCGAAGCATTCGCCTCGTCGGGAGCCCAACCACACGATCGCGACAACCAGCAACGCGGTAGCCAGAACGACGGACAGCCCGTATGTCAGGGTTCGCCTGTTGATCTTTCGCTCCCGACGCTGAATGACATCTGACGCGTCAGAACTGTCGGTCATCACACCCCCTCCTGAACATCGCACCTCACTTCGTGGATCGACGGTGGGAGAGGGCATACAGCACCACTCCTACGGCCAGGAGCAATGATGCCCGCAACCATGTCGCTGCGCTCTGCTGGGTGAGCAATGCAACGCACGTACCGAGAGCGAGGATCGGAAAGATGATCGGAGTTCGGAAGTGTTTGTGTTGCACTGCGTCACGACGTAAGACCAGGACGGCGATGTTGGTGCTGATGAATACGAAAAGCAGCAGCAGCACCACCGTCTCCGCCAGGGCGGACAACGAGCCGGTGACGCACAGAGCCATGGCAACGGCTGTGGTCGCGACAATCGCCACCCAGGGTGTCCGGCGACGCGGCAGCACCCGTGCAAATGTGCTCGGGAGCAGGCCTTCCGCCGCCATTCCGTATGTGAGCCTGCTCGCCATGATCATCGTCAGCAGTGCTCCGTTGGCGACGGCGACCAGTGCGATCAGGCTGAACAGGCGCGGCGGAACACCGACATCGGCGGCAGACACCACTGCCAGCAAGGGGCCGGAGGATGCGGCGAGTTCGTCGGCGGGCAGAACCACCGAGACAGCGAGGCCGACGAGGACATAGGCGGCACCCGCTGTCAGCAAGGCTCCGAACAGTGCGCGTGGGTAGACCTTGCTCACGTTCTTCACTTCTTCGGCGACGTTCGCGGACGTTTCGAAGCCGACGAACGAGTAGTAGGCAAGCAACGCAGCTGCCAACACTGCGAGTGCGGGTGATCGGCTGTCGTCGAATTCGACGACGCGGCTCAGGGTTCCGTCGCCGTGACCGAGAACTATGCCGGCAAGGACCACAACCAGGACAAGGCCGGTGACCTCGACGACTGTCATGACGACGTTGGCGCGCATCGACTCCTTGATGCCTCTCGCATTGAGAAGTCCCACCAGTAGAAGGAAGACGAGCGCTGCCGGAACGGTCGGGACGTCGATGAACGCTTTGAGATAGTCGCCCGAGAATGCGAGAGCGAGTCCCGCTGCACTCGTGACACCGGCCGCCAGCATCGAGAAGCCGACGAGGAACGAGATCAGTGGTTTCCCATACGCCCGCTGGGCGAACACGGCAGCACCGCCCGCGCGCGGATATTTGGTGACCAGTTCGGCATACGACGTTGCTGTCAACAACGCCATGACCAGCGCTACGAGCAGCGGGACCCAGACGGCTCCACCCACCTCACCGGCGATGACGCCCACCAATGCGTAGATACCGGCACCCAGAACATCTCCGAGGATGAACACGAAAAGGAGTGGGCCGGTTATCGCCCGGGTGAGAGTGTTCGTACCGCCGCCTTCGTCGCGGCGTGCGGTTTCGTCCACGTTCTCGGCCCTCGCGGCGCGTCGCATGTGCAAGGTTCATCCTGTCTTCATGGTGACGTGCCGCCACCTCAGGAGCAGTCATGTACCCATTGGCCGTAGTTTCAAACGTAGGTCGTCCGCCTTCCCGTGCTTTGCTTGTAGGGGAATCACAGAAGTAGTGACTGGAGGACGAAGTGGCCGAAACGACGGTTGCCGCGGTGATGGACGAGTTGGCTGCGCTCGAAGATCCGAAGGCGCGTGCGGTGAACGAGAAGCACGGCGACGATCACGGCGTGAATCTCACAAAGCTGCGCGCTGTTGCGAAGCGATTGAAGACTCAGCAGGAACTCGCACAACAGCTTTGGGCGACGGGCGACACCGCGGCCAGGTTGCTGGCCATTTTGATCTGTCGCCCGAAGGCGTTCGAGCGTGACCAGTTGGACGTCATGTTGCGTGAGGCCCGCACTCCCAAGGTGCAGGACTGGCTCGTCAACTATGTCGTGAAGAAGAACCCGCACGCCGAGGAGTTGCGGGTGGCCTGGACCGCGGACCCTGATCCTGTGGTCGCGAGCGCCGGGTGGGCTCTGACCACCGAACGTGTCGCGAAGAAGCCTGAGGGCCTTGACCTTTCAGGGCTACTCGACGTCATCGAGGCGGAGATGAAGGATGCGCCTGATCGCCTGCAATGGGCGATGAATCATTGCCTGGCTCAGATCGGGATCGAACATGTCGAGTACCGCGCCAGGGCAATCGACGTCGGTGAGCGGCTGCGAGTGCTCGAGGATTACCCGACGCCCCCGAACTGCACCTCGCCGTTTGCGCCCATCTGGATCTCGGAGATGGTGCGACGACAGGCCGCCGAGTAGAGAGGCCAGCTCTTCCCGCGGCGGCCCGGTGACGGCAAGCGTCAGTTACGCAACTATCGGTGTTCGGAGCTATCGGGTCGCAAGACTGTTCGGCGTGTTTTCCCTTCCTGTGGCTACCTCGACCGTGAAGCCTTCAGTTCGAGAACCGTTTCGCGGAAAGCGATGTGCAACTACGGAGCCGAGAATCTCCCCTGCACGGACGGCCACGTTCGACAGAAGTGACGCAGTCAGCCCGTGTGTCTTTTCGGTGCCGCCTTGCAGGTAAATGCCCGCCCGGACTTCCGGTTTCGTGGTGAGGCGATAATCCCGCGCCACTTCCGTCGCCGAATCACCCACGGGTGCGAGGTCACCGAGGATCTCTCGCAGCGGCATCGGCGTGAACCCGGTTGCGAGCACGACAGCGTCGCAGGAAAGCGTGTCGGTGACGCCGTCGAGAGTGCTGCGGACGCTGACGTCGATACCGTCCTGGCCCTCGATCACGTTCGTGATGTACGACGCCTTGCGCATGAACAAGCGCCGCTTGCCGCGGACGATCTCCTGGTATTCGGTCGTGTAGAGCTCGTTGATCAGCTCGATGTCGACTACGGAGTAGTTGGTTCCCTTGTGAAGGGAGAGTAGGCGCTCCCGTTGTTCCGGTGTCGCGGCATGCAATTCGTCGACGGTCGAGGGGTCGAAAATCCGGTTGGCGTACGGGCTGTCGTCGGCGGGGCTGTAGCCGTAGCGAGAGAAGACGCTGTGCACCTCGGCATTCGGATAGTGCCGGTGCAGGTACTGCACTACCTCTGCGGCGCTCTGTCCGGCTCCGAGTACGACGAAACGCTGATGGCGCAGTTCGGGGAGGTTCTGGAGGTGGAACAGGAACTGGTGATTGTGGAAGCACCGGGGTGACGGGGCTGCCCATTCAGGCAGCCGCGCACGCAGACCCGCACCGACCACGACGTTGCGTGTCCGCAGGATCTCACCCGCGGACGTCTCGACGCTGAACTCGTCGACAGTGCCGCTGGAGGATCTGGATCCGGTGATCCCAGTCACAGTGACGCCGTATTTGACGTCGGCGTCGACTCGATCGGCCGCCCACCGGAGGTAGTCGTCGAACTCGTGGCGAGTGGGGAAAAAGGTTTGGTGATTGACGAAGTCCACAAGTCGACCCTTGTCGAACAGGTAGGTGAAGAAACTGTAGGAACTCCTGGGGTTCCGAAATGTCACCAGATCCTTCGGGAACGCGATCTGCATCGTTGCTCCGTCGAGGAGCATGCCTGGATGCCAGGCAAAGGCGAGTTGTCGTTCGACGAAGCGGGCGCTGATGCGATCGGCGGGGATACACGTCGCGTTGTGCTCCTCGATCGCAATCGCCAGAGCCAGGTTCGAAGGTCCGAAGCCCACCCCGACGATGTCGAGTGCGCCGGGTGTCGAATCTTGTTTCGCCTGAGTCGAAGTCATGGCATCAGTCCATCCTCGCCGTTGGCGGCGGTACGAATATGTCGTCGGCCCGGTCTCGGCCAAGTAGTAGTGCAGCCTAACCTGATTCTGCGTTGCGATGGGGTCCGCGTGCTTCGTCCGGTCCGCGCTCCGGAGTCTCGGACGTTTGTCCATGACGGTTTCACGAAAGGCCCTGTGCAGCACGGATTGTCTCTGGCCCTGGGGGTTCGCCGGTGGGCCCGGCAGATCGCACCGCACCGGTCCCATTTGGTGGAATTGCTACAACCCACCGATTGCTTGGGATAGGCTACCCTTCTGAACGTGAATCGAATCATGCTCTCAGGGAAGATCCACCGTGCAACCGTCACACAGGCCGATCTGCACTACGTCGGATCGGTCACGATCGACGTAGATCTCATGGAGGCGGCCGATCTACTCGAGGGGGAACAGGTCCACATAGTCGACATCGACAACGGCGCGCGGCTGGAGACCTATGCGATCGCCGGCGCACGCGGTTCTGGCGTAATCGGCATCAATGGCGCTGCTGCGCACCTTATTTCACCAGGTGACTTGGTGATCATCATGTCCTACCGACACCTCGACGATCGCGAGTTGGCCGATTTCGTGCCCCGAGTAGTGCACGTCGACTCGGCGAACACGATCGTCGAGCTGGGATCCGACCCAGCCGAGCCGGTTCCCGGCGCCCAGGACCAGTACGCCAGTCGCTGACAGCCGGTTCGCTGAATCTTTCACGCGGGGTTCGGAATCAAGTCTTTTTCTTTACATTTTCATGGGGATTACGAGGGATCGAAGGGTTGGGCTGTGCAGCGACAGGCGACAGGGATGGACGACGTTCGAGCAGTCGTGGCGGAAGCGATAGGTGTCGCGCCGTCCACAGTCGGTGACCATGTCAATCTCTTCGAACTCGGCCTCGAATCGCTGGTCGTCATGCGGTTGGTGGGGCGCTGGCGCCGCAGCGGGCTGACCGTGACGTTTGCCGATCTGGCCGAGGTTCCGACTGTTGCACACTGGTCGACGATTCTGACCGAGACGAACGAAGTCGAGGCAGCCTCGGCGGCATCGGACGACCGCGCGGGCAGCGACGCTGCCTTCGATCTCGCAGTCCTACAGCACGCCTACTGGGTGGGCCGCGGTCACGACCAGTTTCTCGGCGGCGTCGCCCCTCACCTCTATACCGAATTCGACGGTCCGATCGTCGATCCAGAACGGCTTCGAAGCGCCTTGGCGACGGTCACCGCGAGGCATGGAATGCTTCGCGCCCGGATTACCGACAACGGGCAGCAGGTAATCCTGCCGAGCCTCGATCGCACCCTGCTCACCGTCGCCGATCTCACGGCAGCTGCTGAGTCCGAGATCGACGCCCACCTCGACGCCACTCGTCATCGACTTTCCCATCAGATGCTCGACATCGAAGCTGGGCAGGTCTTTTCGGCCGAGTTGACCGTCCTGCCTGGTGGCCGGTCGAGATTGCATCTCGACGTCGACATGATCGCCGGAGATGCCGTGAGCTACCGCATCCTTCTCGACGACATCGCCCGGGTGTACGGCGGAGAGACGCTGCCGCCCCTCGGCTACGACTACGGTAACTACCTCGCCGACCGCCCGACGGAGCGCCGCGAATCCCGTTCTGCTGCACAGTCCTACTGGCAGGCACGCCTCGACGATCTGCCGGGTGCGCCGACTCTGCCGCTGGTGGACGGGGATTCCGGTTCCGCCGCTGCGACCCGGCTGTCGTTCCACCTCGACGCCGACGGATACGACCGGCTTCGCATTGCTGCCCGAGCCAACGGAGTGACGCCGGCAGTCGCGGTGGCCACGGCGTTCGCCGAGGTAGTCGGCGCGTGGTCTCGTGAATCGCGTTTCCTGTTGAACGTTCCGATGTTCGACCGCGCCGACACCCACCCGGACGTCGCTGCACTGGTCGGCGACTTCTCCAGTTCGGTGATGCTCGACGTCGATCTCACCGAGACCGTGTCCTTCCTCGAACGGGCCAAGGCCGTTCAGGCGACCCTCCATGCGGACGCCGCCCATGCCGACTACTCCGGTGTCGAGGTCCTGCGGGATCTGAGTCGTTCACGGGGAGAGCAGGTTCTGGCGCCGGTGGTGTTCACCAGTGCACTGAGTCTGGGGGAACTCTTCCATCGCCGGGTCCGCGAGACGTTCGGCGATCCGGTGTGGATCATCTCCCAAGGCCCTCAAGTGGTTCTGGACGCGCAGATCACCGAACTCGACGGCGGACTCCTCGTCAACTGGGACATCCGCGCCAACGAGTTCCTTCCTGGAGTGCCCGAGGCAATGTTCGGCGCCTTCGAACATCTGGTGTCCTCGATCGTCGACGGAGGGAAATCATTCTGGGACAACGCAGTTCCCGCACTGACTGCGCCTGTCGGCGCCTGGAACTCTGACGTCATGAACTCTGACGTCATAGAGGCGCCGGTACCGGAGGTCCCGAATACGGCCTCGTCGCTACTGCATGCCGCATTCTTCGAGAGGGCCGCAGCCACCCCGGATGCGGTCGCGCTGACGTGGGCGTCGGGCACCACGATGACATACGGCGCGCTCGCCGACAGCGCGCTGCGGATGGCGGCGGCACTCGTCGGGGCCGGAATCGCGGTTGGTGACACCGTCGGAATCACCCTGCCCAAGGGTTCTGACCAGGTCGTCGCGGTCCTGGGCGTCCTCGCGGCTGGGGCCGTGTACGTACCGGTGGGCGTGGATCAGCCACACTCGCGCGCAGATCTCATCGCCGACGCCGCAGGATTCCGCACGGTAATCGGGCGGGACTTGTCCGTAGCTGCGGCCCTTGCACACGATCCGATCGCCCAGCCGCATCTCGGATCCCCCGACGACCCGGCGTACATGATCTTCACCTCGGGATCGACCGGTCGCCCCAAGGGCGTCGTGGTTCCTCATGTCGCGGCGATGAACACGATCGGTGACATCGTCGACCGGTACCGCTTGGACGAGTCGTACCGTCCACTGTGCCTGTCCGAGTTGGACTTCGACCTGTGCACCTTCGACTTGTTCTCGTGCCTGTCCGTCGGAGGCACCGCCGTGCTGATCGAGGAACACGAACGGCGCGATCCGCAGCGCTGGGCCCGGATGATCGTCGAGCACCGGGTCAGCGTCCTCAGTTGCGTACCTCCGCTTCTCGACATGATCCTGTCCACCGGCATCGATCTCGGAGCCACGTTGCGAGTGGTGATGCTCGGTGGGGACAAGGTGACAACCGATCTGTACCGTCGGCTGACTGCAGCGATACCTGGATGCCGGTTCGCCGGACTCGGAGGCGCTACCGAGACTGCGATTCACAACAGCATCTGCGAGGTGCGGACTGTCGATCCGCGATGGCGCACGGTCCCTTTCGGAACGCCACTGCGGAACATGAAGTTCCGCGTGGTCGACAGGCACGGGCGTGACGTTCCCCAGTGGGTCGGCGGCGAACTGTGGGTGTCCGGCATCGGCCTGGCCACCGGCTATCTCGACGACCCGCAACGCACGGCAGAACGGTTCGTCCAAGCATTTGGTCGTCGCTGGTACCGCACGGGCGACCTCGTTCGCTACGTCGAGGACGGCATGGTCGAATTCATCGGCCGTATCGACAACCAGGTGAAGATCAACGGTTTCCGGATCGAACTCGGCGAGGTCGAGTCCGTGATGAACCAGGATCCCGATATCGTCTCCGGTGCTGCTGCTCTCGACGTCTCCGGTTCGCCGAGTCTGGTTGCTGCCGTCGTACTCGAGGACGGCGCTACAGCATCGGACGCTACGGCATCCGTCGACATGATTCTGGAGCGTCTGTCCACTGCACTTCCGGCACACATGGTGCCCGACCGGATCGTGGTCACCACTGCACTGCCGGTCACGATCAACGGCAAGATAGACCGGGACGCAATCGTCGCCGCCGCCCGCACCTTGTCCGACACACAGCGCCGCGCCGCTCACGTGGCTCCCCGTACTCCGTTGGAGGAGAACATCGCCGACGTGTGGCGATCGGTGCTCGGTGTCGACCGTGTCGGTGTCACCGACACCCTCTTCGCGCTCGGTGGAGACTCGGTCCTCGCCACCACGATCGTCGCGCGACTGCGCGATCGTCTGAACACGGACGCGATAACCGTGCGGATGGTGTTCGCGGCGCCCACCGTAGCCGGCCTCGCCGCTCGGATCGGAGCATCCGGCGGGCTCTCGGAACGGGCAGCGACAGTCGCATCGGATGCGCCGCTGCTCAGCCTGACCGACGACGATCACGCTGCGATCGCCGACCGGTTCGGCGACGTCGAGGACATCTGGCCACTCTCACCGCTCCAACGTGGGCTGTACTACCAGATCAGCCTCGACCCGGCCGCGGCCCTGCTGTACACGGTGCAGAACGTCGCCGCCCTCGACCGGCACCTCGACGACGCACGCATCAACGCGGCAGTGTCCACCGTGATCTCCGAAAACCCCACCTTGCGAGCGGCATTCACGGTCACCGCCCTCGGCGAACCGGTGCAGGTGATCCGTCGCCGAGTCGACGCCGCCGTCCGCGTGGTCGACCTGACCACACACACCGACGCCGATCGACAGGTGATCCGCGAGCTCGCTGAGGACCGGGCGGCAGGTTACGACGTCGACGCACCGCCACTGTTCCGGGTGACCCTCCTGCATTTGCCCGGCAACGAAGACCGGCTGGTAGTCAACTACTGGTTCGGGGCCTTCGACGGCACCTCGTCGTGGCTGCTGGCAGACCGTATTCTCGATCTCCACGACAACCGCGCCGCGCCGGCACCCGAAACGAGCTACCGAGATCATCTCGCGTGGCTGACACGACAAGACCGCGCCGCATCGTCGGCGGCGTGGCGAGATATGTTCGCAGACTTCGATTCTCCGACACTCCTTACCAATCGCACCGCCGATCGCGCAGGGGCAGCGTTGCCGCAGCGCCTCGAACGGCTCCTGCCAGGCGCCACCTCGGCTCGTCTGGCCGACATCGCCCGGACCGCTCAGGTCACTCCGTTCACCCTTCTCGCCGCTGCATGGGGAGCGGTCCTGACAGCGGTCACCGGACGCACGGACGTCGTATTCGGCACCGCGCTGTCCGGACGCCCGATCGAGGTCGCCGGCAGTGACCGGACGATCGGCGCCTTCATCGACACTGTTCCGGTGCGCGCGTTCGGTCGTGGATCCGACACTGCGGCGACGCTGGCGAGACGGATCCAGGATCAGCGGCTCGATCTGATGCCTCATGATCACCTCGGGCTCGGCGCCGTCCAGAAGGCGATCAGACTCGGAGAGTTGTTCGACACGCTGCTGGTTCTGCGGAATGCGGCCGCGCAAGATTCGGGTACGGCACCGCGCCTGCGGCATCTGTCGACCGTCGACGGCTCGGAATTCCCGATCTCCATCGCCGTCGACCCCGGTGACCGACTCAATCTCAGCGTCACCTACCTGCCGGATCTGGTCGACGAGTCCACCGCCCGCGATCTGCTCGACCGATTCCACGACGCCCTCGAGACGATCGCCGACGAACCTGATCGGCCGCTCGCCCGGTGGGCAACCCGTCGAATTCCCAGTTACCCGAGCCTGACCGGCACCCCCGACATCACGATTGCCGAACTACTTTCCGAGCGGGCCGAACTCGATCCGGACCGGACCGCGGTAGTTCTGGGCGAGGAGTCGGTGACCTTCGCCGAACTCTCCTCGCGTATAGACTCGTTCGCTGCTGCACTGATCCGCCGGGGAGCCGGGCCCGAACGTATCGTGGCGCTCGCTCTGCCTCGCACCGTCGAGACCGTGGTGGCCTTGTTCGCAGTGCTGCGTACCGGGGCGGCCTATCTACCGCTCGAACTCGATCACCCCACGGATCGGCTGAACGTGATACTCGCCGACGCACAGCCGAGCATCCTGGTGAGCACCAGTGCCGTCGTGTCGCGGCCGTTTGTCACCGACGCCGATGTAATGGTGATCGACGACGCAGAAACCGTGGCAGAACTACGTGCCGATCGGGTGCTGACGGCCGCCGACCAGGTGGCATTCGCCCCCGGCGTCCCGGGCAGGCTCGAGCATCCCGCGTACGTCATCTACACCTCCGGGTCGACGGGGGCGCCGAAGGGTGTCCTGACGCCCTATCGGGGCCTGACCAACATGCAACTCAACCACCGCAGCAAGATCTTCGAACCCACGATCGCCGCTGGTGGTGGTCGGACATTGCGTATCGCCCACACCGTCTCGTTCTCGTTCGACATGTCGTGGGAGGAACTGCTCTGGCTCGTCGAAGGCCACGAGGTACACATCTGCGACGAGGAACTACGCCGCGACGCACCACGTTTGGCGGCGTACTGTGCGCAACGGAAGATCGACGTCGTCAACGTCACCCCGACCTACGCGCAGCTCCTCCTCGACGAAGGCATCCTCGACGGTGACCGCAGGATGCCGCTCGTGCTGCTCGGCGGCGAAGCCGTCCCGGACTCGTTGTGGTCCAGGCTTCTTCACGAACCGGGTGTAGAGGGCTACAACCTGTACGGGCCAACTGAGTACACGATCAACGCGCTCGGCGGAGGGACGAGCGACAGCGAGACGGCGACCATCGGTTCGCCGGTCACCGAAACCCACGCCTACGTCCTCGACCCCTGGCTGCGCCCGGTTCCGGAAGGCACGATCGGAGAGCTGTATCTGGCCGGAGCTGGTCTCGCACGCGGATACCTCGGCCGGTTCGGCACCACCGCAGCTCATTTCGTGTCGAACCCGCTGGCGGACGGTGGCCGGATGTATCGGACCGGCGACCTGGTACAGGTGCGTCCGGACGGTCTATTCGACTACTGTGGCCGCGCCGACGACCAGGTCAAGATCCGCGGCTACCGCGTCGAACTCGGCGAAGTCGAGGCGGCGGTCACGTCCTGCCCGGGCGTGGGGTCCGCGGTGGTCCGAGCGATCACCGCACCGGCAACCGGGACTCGCCAACTGACCGCGTACCTCGTCCCTGACGGGAGCGTCGAAGTTGAAGGGCTGTTTGCTTCCGTCCGAGACCGCCTCGCGTCACGGTTGCCGGACTACATGGTGCCGACGTCGTTCGCGTTACTCGATCGAATTCCGATGACCGTCAACGGGAAACTCGACGTCCGTGCCCTGCCGGAACCCGACTCCAGCGGCGGCAACCATCAGCCGCCGCGCAGTCCGGTCGAAACCGTCCTGTGCGAGATCGTCGCCCGCATCCTCGGCGTCGACCGGGTCGGTATCGACGACGACTTCTTCGGGCTGGGTGGGGACAGCATCACTTCCCTCGCCGTGGCATCTGCGGCTCGAAGCGCAGGCATCGGCCTCACCCCTCGCGCGATCATGCAGAAGCGCACGGTGCGACTGTTCGGGACCGAGTTGACCGTCGAAGAGAACTCGGCGGCTGAGGAACGTGCCGCCGTGACGAGCGTCGAGGTGACGGACCTCAGTGCCGACGAACTCGACGAGTTCGAGAACAGCCTGTGAACGCACAAGCCCGGGCCGAAGCCACAGCAGGCCGATCGAAGATCCTCGAAGTCCTGCCGCTGACGGCGCTGCAGACCGGAATGTATCTGCAGTCCAGCCTGGCGGCGCCGGAGAGCGATCCCTACCTCTCCCAGACGGTGGTGACCTTCCGGTCGGCGGTCGACGCCCGGATCGTCACAGCGAGTATCACCGCGATGCTCGACCGCTACCCGCACCTGAAAGCTGTTCTCCGACAACGGAGCAACGGAACCCTCGTATGGGTCGTGCCACGGGCGACGGTGCCACAGATCTCGCTGTCGGCGGCGGGAGCAGACCTCGAGGAAGCCAGAGCGGTCGATCGCGCCGCCGGATTCGAATTCCTGCGGAGCCCGCTGATCCGGTTCACGGTCGTCGATCGTGCACTGGTGATCACCTACCACCACAGTCTGATGGACGGATGGTCGGAAGCGCTGTTCGTTCGCGAACTGCTGAGCGTTTACGAAGCGGGCGGCACGGCCGATCGGCTCGAGCCTGCGGCCGAATTCGGAACCTTCCTCGGGTGGATGGCGAAGCGGGACGCCGACGCTGCCCGTACGGGCTGGGCCGGCTACCTCGACGGTCTGGACGCGCCCACCCTCGTCGCATCCGGCACCGAGGTGGTGGAGAGTACCCCGGTTCGGCTCGACGTCGTTCTCCCACCCGATCTGGGCGAGCGGGTCACGTTGTGCGCCAAGGACGCCGGGGTGACGGTCAATGTGGTGGTCCAGCTCGCCTGGGCACTTGTCCTCTCCTCCTTGACCGGCAGGCGCGACGTCGTGTTCGGGATGGCCGCATCCATCCGTCCGTACGACCTGCCCGGTGCCGCCTCGATCGTCGGTCTGCTACTCAACACCGTCCCGGTGCGCGTGCGGGTCGATCGGACCGTCACTACCCGCGATCTACTCGCCCACATCCAGTCCGGACACCTCGACCTCGACGACCACCGACATCTCGGCCTGTCCGACATCGCCCGCACCGCCGGTCATTCGACGCTGTTCGACACGACAGTGGTCTACCAGAACTATCCCAGCGCAGTCCCGGACGACGGCGCCAGTGTCGACGACGTCACCGTGCTCGGTGCACCGATGAGTTTCCCCCTCGCTCTGGTCGCGGGCCCCGAGCCCTCGCTGTGGGCGTTTGTCGTCTACCGACCCGAATCGATCCCGGCCGACGTCGCATCCACTGTGGCAAAGCTGTTCACGGACCTGCTCGACGAGCTGACTGCCGATTCGGACGTACCCGTGTCGCTGGCGCTTGCGAACGCGCGGACAAGCACAGAGGTCCACGACACAGGCCAGATCGTCGCCGTACCGAGATTGGAACAGCAACTGGCGCACAGGTTCGCGGAGTCCGCGGCCGAGGTGGCGATCGTGTCCGGTGCCGACACCGTGACCTACGCCGAGTTGGCAACCCGGGTCGCCGACTTGTCGGCGGCACTGCGCGATGCCGGGACAGGGTCGGAATCCACTGTTGCAGTCGCTGTTCCACGCGGACCCGACATGGTCGCTGCACTCCTTGCCATCCTCGACGTCGGTGCGGCGGTGGTACCGATCGACATCCGGTACCCGCGGGATCGCATCGAGTACCTTTTGGCCGACGCGAATCCCCACACGATGATCGTCGACCCGGACACCAGCACCCTGCTCAGCGCACTGGTACCCGCGACCACGCGCATCACGACCTCCGAGATCCCTCAGGATTGTGGGCCGGCGCCTTTCGTCTCCGAGTGGACCGGAGATCTGCCCGCGTACCTCGTCTACACATCCGGCTCGACCGGCGCGCCGAAAGGTGTTCTCGGTACCCGAGACGGGCTTGCGAATCGTTTGCACTGGGCCGTGAATCGATGGGGTCAGCCACGTAGCCGTCTGGCCAAGAGTTCCCTGAGCTTCATCGACGGAACCACCGAACTCTTGACCGGTCTACTGGCTGGGCAACGTGTGATCCTGGCCCTCGACGACGAGTTCACCGACGCCTACGCGCTGGCCCGGTTGGCCACCACTCATCGAGCGGAACAGATGACGGCGGTCGGTTCCCTCGCCGCCGCGCTCTGTGATGCAGCTGCAGCCGACGTCGCGACGGTTACCCACTGGATCGTCAGCGGTGAAACGCTGACGTCGGGCGTGATCGAATCGATCGCAAAAGCCTGCCCTGCAACACATCTGACCAATTCCTACGGGTCTTCTGAAGTGGTCGGCGACGTCGCCACTCATGACGTGTCGATTCCGGGGAACGATTCCCCGGCGGCCAGCGTCGTCGGTTCGGCAGTGCCGAACACGACAATCCGGGTCCTCGACGAGTTTCTCCTTCCCGTTCCTCGCGGTGTGGTGGGCGAGATCTACGTCGCGGGAATTCAACTCGCTCGCGGCTATCACCGGGCGCCGACGGCGACAGCGACTCGATTCGTTGCCTACCCGGACGGCGCCGCGGGGGAGCGGATGTACCGCACCGGGGACCGCGGGCGACAGCTGCCGGACGGCACCCTCGACATCGTGGGACGCACTGACCGGCAGGTCAAGATCCGGGGACATCGAATCGAGCTCGGGGAGATCGAAGCTGCGACCGCAGCAAGTGGACTCGTCGACGACGTGGCCGTAATTGCCGTATCCGACGCTGCCGGACGACCGCGACTGGCCGGGTTCGTCGTTCCGAGTAGCAGTGAAGCCGAGCGGGGCGCCGAGAAGTCACACGTCGCCGACACGATCGGCGACGAGATCAGCGTGCGATTGCGTCAGACTTTGCCGGAGTACATGGTTCCCGCCTCGTGGATGGTATTGGCTGCGCTGCCGGTCACTCCCAACGGAAAGCTGGACCGGCTCGCTTTGGCTCGCATCGAGATCCCCACGACCTCGACGGGCGGCGCCGCGCCGCAGTCTGCGACCGAACTGGCGTTGGCGGTAATCATTGCCGACCTCGTGGGGATCGACGTGGCCGAGATCGCCGCTGCCGACGACTTCTTCGCTCTGGGGGGCGACAGCATCGCGGCCATCACGTTCGTGCACCATGCTGCCCGTGAGGGGATCGTGCTGAGCACGGCGGACGTATTTGCCAGGCGCACTGTCGCGGCAATCGCTTCGTGCGCGGACGCCGCAGTTCCCCGTAGCGCTCAGCCCGTGGGCAGGGGAGCCGCTCCCCTGACCGAGCTCGACGACACCGAACGTGCGGAACTCGCAGCCTCGGGAACCGATATCGACGACGTTCGTCCAGCGACCGCTTTGCAGCAGGGTATTGTCTTCCAATCGCTGACCGCGGCCGAGGGCTCGGACGAAATATACATAATTGCAACACAATTCGAGATCAACGGTGCGCTCGAGAGCGTCCGACTCGAGGAGGCGTTGCACGCACTCCTCGATCGACATCCGAGTCTGCGATCGACGTTCACGACCCTGCAATCGGGTCGCACGGTCGCCGTACTCCGACCACATCGCGACATCGAGGTGCGCCGATACACCGTCGGCTCCCTCGACGGTCCGAAGGCAGAGTCCCTGATCGCAGCAGACCGTCGAACCTTCGACGTCGAGGATTCTGTCTTGATCCGCGTCACCGTGCTCGACGAATCACCGGTCCGCCACCGGGTGGTCCTGACGATGCATCATCTGCTCGTCGACGGATGGTCGATGGGGACCGTCGGCACGGACCTGTTCCGCCTGTACCAGGGTCGAACCCTCACTGCCCCGGCTTCGTTCGACGACTACCTGCGGTGGTTGACCTCTCGCGAGAGCGCTGCGGCGACAACCGCGTGGCGGAAGGTGCTCGGTCGCGATCCCGAGTCACCTGGAAGCCCTGTCCGCCCCTGCCTGGTGTCCGACTCCGACGGCCGTGCCTCACGAGTCGCTGCCGAGGAGATCATCGTCGATCTGTCCGAAGCAAGGACCGGGAATCTCAAATCCTTTGCTGCTCAGTCCGGGTCGACGCTCAGCGAACTGGTGCACGCGGCCTGGGCCGTGGTACTCGCGGCCGTCACCGGGCAGAACGACGTCGTGTTCGGATCGACGGTCTCGGGTCGACCTGCCGACCTCGACCGCTCGGCCGACATGGTCGGACTCTTCGTCAACACTGTTCCGGTGCGCGTGGACGTTCCTGCTGCCGCGACAGTGTCCGACGTCCTCGGTCGCCTGCGCGAGCAGACCGTGTCCGTCCTGGATCACCACCACGTGGGACTCGCCGACATCCAGCGGATCGGTGGCGTCGGCCGGTTGTTCGACACCCTCGTCGTGTTCGAGAACTTCGCCGAAGCAGACACTGCCGGTATCGATTCCGCCGACTTCACGGTCCGCGTCGGAGATTTTCACACGATGACGCACTATCCGATCACCGTGACCGTCTTTCCCGGAGACCGCTTGCGGATCGTCGTGGAGTTCCGGCCCGATCTGGTGGACACCCGCAGCGCCGCAATGATGAGTGACGCCCTGCATGCGGTCTTGGCGTCGATGAACACCCCCGAAGCCCACCGTGTATCCGACCTGGCGCTCGTCGACGCCGCAGAGCGCCGACGCATCCTTGGTGAGTTCGCCGGAGCCGAATCGCCCTATCCGGGTGGCACGTTGGTGGAAGTTTTCGACGCGCAGTGCGTCCGAACGCCCGAGCTTGTCGCAGTCACCGATGCCCGGACCACTCTCACGTTCTCCGCGCTCGACATCCTCGCGAACCGTATCGCCCGAGCACTGCTGCGTCTCGGAGTGGGAGCCGAGGACGTCGTCGTCGTACCCGCGACGCGGTCTGCGCTCACTCTTGCCTCCATCGTCGCGGTGATGCGGTCGGGGGCTGCGTACCTGCCGATCGAACCGGATGCGCCCGCCTCACGCACCCAACGCATTGTCGACAGTGCCCGACCCGCCGCGATCGTGACGACACCGGACGACCGCGCCGTCGACAATGCCTTGCTCGACGGATCGGTGACACTGGGGGCGTGCACGATCGTCGACACTTCGACGCTCGCCGAATCCGAAGACGACCACCGCGTCGTCACCGACGCCGAACGACGCACCCCGCTGCACGCTGACTCGCCGGCGTACCTGATCTACACCTCCGGCACCACCGGCGTCCCGAAGGGTGTCGTCGTTCCGCATCGGGGGTTGGCGAACCTGTACTTCAGTCATCGGGATCGGGTGCATGATCCAACGGTCGCACGCACCGGACGCTCTCATCTCAACGTCGGTCACGCCTGGTCGCTGGCCTTCGACGCCTCCTGGCAGCCGCAGCTGTGGATGTTCGGCGGCCACGCGGTCCACGTGTTCGACCGTGATGCCGCGGCGGATCCGACCGCGCTGCTCCGTGAACTGCGCCGAGTGTCCGCCGATTTCGTCGAAGTGGTGCCATCGGTCCTCGAACACCTGATTCGCGCCGGGCTCGACTCCGAGATCAGTGCGCTCGGTGTGGGCGGAGAAGCCGTGACCCGGGAGCTCTGGGACAGGATGCGGTCACTGGATTCGGTTGTGCTGCACAACTTCTACGGCCCGACCGAGGTA
The DNA here is from genome assembly GCF_042738325.1 of Rhodococcus sp. NPDC059969. NCBI lineage: Bacteria > Bacillati > Actinomycetota > Actinomycetes > Mycobacteriales > Nocardiaceae > Rhodococcus > Rhodococcus sp. NPDC059969. The sequence continues at coordinate 872,258 of NZ_JBHWUF010000001.1, forward strand.
ACCGTCGACGCCGTCCACACCTCGACGGAACGCTCCGGAGAGCCTCTCATCGGACGGCCCGTCGCGGGTCTGCGTGCCTACGTCCTGGATGCAGGCCTGCGCCCGGTGCCCGTCGGGGTGGTGGGCGAGTTGTATCTCGGTGGCCCCGGCGTTGTGCGCGGCTACCGTGCTGCCCCGGCGCTGACAGCCCAGCATTTCCTGCCGGATCCGTTCGCCGCCGACGGGACCAGGATGTACCGCACCGGCGACCTGGTGTCGTGGACGGACCACGGATTGCTCGACTACACCGGTCGCGCCGATCACCAGGTCAAGATCCGCGGGCACCGGGTGGAACTGGGCGAGATCGAACACTGCCTGCGCGCGCTCGACGGAGTGGCCGATGCCCGCGTCGTAGCCCGCACCGATGGCACTGGCACAGAACGGTTGTCGGCGCACGTCGTGCCGGAACCGCGGCGCACGCTGGACATCGGAGAGTTGCGTGCCGGCGTCGCCGGCCGGTTGCCGTCGTACATGGTGCCTGCCAGCTACACGGTCCTCGACCGGTTCCCGTTGCTGTCCAACGGCAAACTGGACCTCGCTGCGCTCCCCGAGGGCAAGGTTCCCGACCGAGTGCCCAGCCCGCCGGAGACCGACCTGGAACACCGGCTGTGCGCCGAGATCTCCGACCTGCTCGGCATCCCCGACATCGGAGTCGACGACGACTTCTTCGACCTCGGCGGCGACAGCATCATGTCGATGGAACTGTCCGCGCGACTGCGTGCGCGCGGACTGACGGTCTCGCCCCGAGACGTCTCGACGGGGCGCACCGTACGGGCTCTTGCTGTATCTGCCGAGGCACCTGTTGGTGCACAGGTTGATTCGCGCTACTCCTCACTTTCGCCGTACGGCGAAGTGCCGCTCACTCCCATCGTGGCCTGGCTAGCCGGCGTAGACGGGCCGATCGACCAGATCTCTCAAGCGGTGCTGCTTCGGATCCCGGCCGAGTTCACCGAGCAGAGGATCGTCGCGATGATCGACGCGCTCGCGCGGCGGCACCCGATATTGCGGGCACGATTCGACGGTACCCAATTGGATATTCCTGAACCCGATGGTTTTCCCTCCGAATGGCTTTCGGTACTGAACATCACCGGTGAGCGCGACGATTCCGCCCGGGAGGCGGTTCGCGCTGAGTCGCGGGCAGCAAAGGCACGATTACGTCCGACTGACGGGCGCATGATCGACCTGGTGTGGTTCCGGCGTGACGAAGAGCCCGGTGAACTGCTCATCACCTTGCACCACCTGGTGGTGGACGGAGTGTCGTGGCGGGTGCTGTTGCCCGACCTCCACGTCGACGGTTACGGCTCTTCCACGACGCCCGTGGCGGAACCAGCCCCCGACTCGTTCCGGCGGTGGGCGCATGCGGTGCACGATTACGCGCATTCGGCGTCGATCCTCGATGATCTCGACCGGTGGGCAGCCATCGCCGCACCCGGCGCTCGGATACCGCTGATCCGCCCCCTCGATCCCACTGCCGACGTCGGCGCCACGTTGGACCGGGTGTCGTTCACGTTGACCGAGGACGAGACGGCCGCGCTCCTTGCCGGTGTGTCCACCGTGCTCGGGGGGTCGGTGGACGACGTTCTGCTCGGCACGTTCACCGCCGCGCTCGCGGCCTGGTCCGAGGCCGGAACAGAAGGTGCGGACGCCGAATTCGTCGTCGACGTCGAGGGGCACGGCCGCGGAGACGTCGGCAAGAGCTCTGTCGACGGATCGGGGGTCGTGGGTTGGCTCACCGACGTCCATCCGATCAGGATCACCGCACGCACCGATCGATTCGACGCGGTGCTCGCCGGTTCGGTTGCCTCGGCGCGTGAACTCGTCGCCGGGGCCAAGCGCGCACGGTCGGCGGTGCCAGGGGAGGGGATGTCCTACGGGGCGTTGCGTTACCTGAATCCGCAAGGGCGGAAGGTACTCGGTGAATATGACTCGGCAGCAGTGGAATTCAACTACCTGGGTCGATTCGACCTCGGCGGTGACGACGGCGGTGACGACGACGGCGGCAGGTTCAGGGCAAGCCCGCTGCGCGACAGTATGGATTCCGGACTCGGTGACGCCGTGCCGTGTTCTCATCCCGTGGTGGTGGACGGTTACGTGCACGATCGCCGTGGCGTCGGCGGCCTGACCACCTCCATGCTGGGCGCCACCGTGGCCTGGCCGCCTGCGGTGGTGGCTGAGGTGCCACGGTTGGTCGACGCGTGGGCAGCGGCGTTGCGATCCGTCGCCGCGATCGTTTCCGGTGGTGACGGGGGCTAATGAATCTGAGGCAAGGGTAACCTTCGTGCTACGTTAGGCGCCGTCACCCGCTGGGGGTGTATGAGCAGATCGATCGGTCGAGAGGTGTTGGAGTGAAAAGGATTATGGGAAGAGGGCCGTCAGAGCGGCGCAACCGGAGCGGCGGCAAGCGCGTCCGCGGAATGGTAGCTGTACTGGCGGCATGCGGCCTCGTGGTTGGAATGGCAGCCTGCAGCAGCAACGACGACAGCGGTAGCACCGAGACTTCGTCGGCAGCGAATGCCGCGTTCCCGGTGACGATCAAGTCTGCTCTCGGCACGGCCGAGATCAAGGAGGAGCCCAAGCGGGTCGCAACCTGGGGATGGTCCAACCAGGACGCCCTCCTGGCGCTCGGCGTCGTCCCGGTTGCGATGCCCACCTTCGCCGGACCTCAGTACGGGGCCGACGACAAGGGCATTCTGAAGTGGGACGCCGAGGCGCTCGACAAGCTCGGTGGCGAGCAGCCGACCTTGTTGTCGGGTGACGGAACCGGTGAGGCGCCCGTCGAGCAGTTCGCGAAGGCAGAACCGGATCTCATCTTCGCCCCGTACTCCGGTATCACTCAGCAGGAATTCGACGCGCTGTCGAAGATCGCGCCTGTGGTGTCCTTCCCGGACGAGCCGTGGACCGCGTCGTGGCAGGACCAGGTGACCATCGCTGGTCAGGCGTTGGGCAAGCAGGCCGAGGCCACCGCACTCATCGACAAGACCAATGCCGCGATCAGCGCGACAGCTGCGAAGAACCCTGCGCTGCAGGGTAAGACCGTGACCATCGCACTTCCGAACAGCCCGAGCACGTTCGCGGTGAGCAAGGACGCCGACGTGCGCGTCGAGTTCCTCGAACAGCTTGGACTGAAGAACGAGCCGACGATCCAGCAGGCAGATCCGACCAAGGACCCGGAGGCCGTGTACTTCGAGCTGAGCACCGAGCAGGCGCCCCTGATCGCGGCCGACGTGCTGTTCGTGGTCGCTTACGACAAGGACTCTCTCAACGCGTTCCTCGCCGAGCCTTTGGTTGCCGCACAGCCGGTGATCGTCGACGGCCGCACTGCATCCACCAAGGACTTCAGCGTCGACAAGAACTTCGCCTTCGGAGGACTGACGGTCCTGACCATCCCGTACATCCTCGACGACGTCGCCACGGTGCTGAACACCGCCGCAGGCAACGTCAAGGGATAGTCGAGGGACAAGGGCCGGATAACGGCCAGGGAGGAAACACCATGAGCGGCAAGGCTCTACTGCTGGACCTGTCGCCACTGCGCGAGAGCCCACCGTTCCGGAGCATCGTCATCGCACGCACCATCGCGGTGTTCGGAATCGGCATGCTGATCGTCGCAGTGCCCGTGCAGATCTTCGCGTTGACCGGATCGACGGCACACGTCGGATTCGCGTCGACGGTCACGGGCGTCGCCACCCTGGTCGGTCTGCTCACCGGGGGCGTACTCGCCGACCGGTACGACAGACGACGACTGATCGTATGGACCCGAACATTGTGCGGCTTGGCGTTTGTCGGGCTGGCGCTCAACGCGGCGTCGGCGGACCCGAGTGTATGGGCTATCTACGCACTCGGCGCCGTCGACGGCGCGATCGGCGCGATCAGCATCACCGCGCTCCTCGCCGTGACTCCGGCTCTGATCCCGGAGAACTCGTTCGCCGCGGCCGGAGCCATCAACGCACTCACCGTCCAGCTCGGCATGATGGCGGCCCCCGCGCTCGGTGGCGTGGTAATCGCCACCGGTGGGGTGACCTGGAACTACTGGGCTGCCGCAGCAGGCACCCTGCTCACTGTTCCACTTCTGGCGACTCTGCCGGAATTGCGGCCGGACGAGACGGACGAGGAGTCGCCGTGGGCGTCCCTCACCGGAGGGTTCCGGTTCGCGTTGAGCCGGAACATCGTTCGGTCGGTTCTCATCGTCGGAACCATCGCTTTGCTCGGCGGCGGCGTCGGGGTACTGATCCCGGCCTTCGTGGAGCAACGCTTCGACGGAGATCCGCGCACCGCCGGCCTGCTGTATTCGGCCACCGCAGTCGGGGCGGCCCTGGGATCGGTGGCCAGCGGATGGATCAGCAGGGTGCGGCGCAAAGGCTACGTCCTCGTACTCGCGCTCGCGGCCAGTTTCCTGGCGCTCGCCGGAGTCGGACTGGCACCGATGGTCTGGGTAGCGCTCGTCCTGTTGGCCGTCGCCGGGGCATTCGGTGCCGTTCAGGAGATCGTGGCGTACACCGTGATCCAGACCAACACGCCGGACCGGCTGCTCGGACGCGCGAACAGTTTGTGGAGCGCACAGAACGTATTCGGACTGTCCGTGGGGTCGGCGGTCGCAGGTCTGATCGGCACCGTGTTCGTCGCCTCCACCGCCTTGATCGTGTACGGCGTCATCATGGTGTCTCTGTCTGTACTCGCACTGATCTCGTTGGCGTCACTACGTGACTACGTGGACCACGCTGTCGACAACATGGTCGGCAACATTGTCGACAGCAGCTCGCCGGGCGTCACACCCGAGCATTCCGGCGCAGAATCACTCGAACGCGAGGAACTACGATGACCGCAGAGCTCTCCACGAACATCGACGTCGTACCGTTTTCCGTCGAGCGGGCCCAACGGTACGCCGACGCCGGCCTATGGCGTGGACGTGCCATACCCACGGAATTCGACACTTGGGTTGCCGACCATTCACGTCGCCGAGCCGTCGTCGGTAGCGGTGGGGCATTGTCCTACTCCGAGTTGGGAATCCGGGTACGTGCCACCGCTGCCGGCTTCGCCGAACGCGGCGTCAGTGCTGGAGATCGGGTGATTGTTCAACTGCCCAACACACCCTCGTTCGTCGTGGTGCTCTTCGCCTTGCTCGAATGTGGCGCCGTTCCGGTGTTGACCCTGCCCGCCCATCGTGCCCGAGAGATCGTGCACCTCGCCGGCCTGTCCGAGGCGACGGCATACGTGATCGCCGACAGCGACGGGGGTTTCGACTACCGCGACCTCGCCCGTGAGGTCGTCGGGTCAGTTCCCAGTGTGACAACGGTATTCGTCGACGGTGACGCAGCGGAATTCACCTCACTCGCAGATGTTCACGCCGAGCGCCGCGTCTTCGATCGGGCAGATTCACGGGACGTCGCGGTGCTGCTGGTGTCCGGCGGAACCACCGGATTGCCGAAGCTGATTCCCCGCACCCACGACGACTACGCGTACAACGCCCGAGCCAGCGCGCAGATATGTGAACTCACCGCAGACGACGTGTATCTCGCGGTCCTTCCTGCGGCTCACAATTTCCCCCTTGCCTGCCCCGGCATTCTCGGTGCGTTCGGTGTCGGCGCCGCCGTGGTCCTGACGCGCGATCCCAGCCCGGACCACACGTTCGGACTGATCGAACAGCACGGCGTCACCGTGACCGCTCTCGTACCGAGTCTGACCCATTTATGGTGTGAAGCAACCGAATGGGAGAGTGCAGATCTCTCCAGCCTTCGGTTGCTGCAGGTCGGGGGAGCCAAGCTCACCCCGGAGGTCGCCAAACTCGTCCGGCCCGCCCTCGGATGCACCCTGCAGCAGGTGTTCGGCATGGCCGAAGGATTGCTGAACTACACGCGCCTCGACGACACCGACGATCTGGTGCTGACCACGCAGGGCCGTCCTCTCTCCGAACTCGACGAGATCCGGATCGTCGACGAGGCCGGTGACGATGTCCTACCGGGCGAGGTGGGGGAACTCCTCACCCGTGGGCCTTACACCATCAACGGCTATTACCGTGCCGCCGAACATAATCGGACCGCGATCACCGCCGACGGGTTCTACCGAAGTGGCGACCAGGTCCGCATGCTCGCGACCGGCCACCTGATCGTCACCGGCCGGATCAAAGACGTCATCACCCGGGGCGGCGAAAATGTCGCCGCAGACGCTCTCGAAGACCTGTTGCTCACCCACCCGGCGGTGTCCAGGGTCGCGGTGGTCGGCATCCCGGACCGTGATCTCGGAGAGAGCGTGTGCGCGGTGATCGTCACCCGCACAACCGAACCCACACTGGGGGAGTTGCGATCCTTCCTCGTCGGTCTCGGATGCGCCGCAAACACCCTTCCCGATCGTGTGGTCACTCGCCCGTCGCTGCCGATGACCGCAGTCGGGAAGATCGACAAGAACGCGTTGGTCGCTGCCGTCGGGAGCCGTTCGTGACATCATCGACCGTCGACGATCTCGACACCGATCTCGATCCTTCCCGTCTCCAGGCAGGGAACCTACTCGACCGAGACCTCGCCAAGGTCGTCGCCTTTGCCGAATCCGGCCTGTTCGAGGAATACGTGGTCTACGAGAACCACGGGGACTGGGTGATCGCGGCAGGCATTCTCGGCTCTGTGGTGATGACAGGCCGGACCGTGACCACCACCTGGGACGGCGTCGACAGCGTGTCCGAGTGGTCGGACGACCCGGCGCTCGCGCTGCAGGACTCCCTCGCGGCGCTCCCGGTTCAGCACTGGAATGCCTACGGCTGGGTGAGTTTCGAGTTCTCGGCGTACACCCATTGTGTGCCGGCCGGCCGGCCGCTGGGCGAGTCCACCCTGGCGCACCTGATCATCCCGCGCGTCGAAATCACCTTCGGCCGATCCCTGGGCGACGACATCGTCGTGACCGGCGGTACGCCCGCCGACGCGGCCGCGCTCACCGACGTCCTCCGGCGTGTCACCGCCGTGGTACCACCTTCGTCAGGTGCCGTCGACGTCTTCACCGACACCGATAGCTACCGAGAACGCGCCGCCGCGGCGATCGACGAAGTGCGTCGTGGCGACTACACGAAAGTCATTCTCTCCCGGACTGTTCCGGTCACTTTCGACGTCGACCTGCCCAATACCTACCGTGTCGGGCGACTCGCCAACACCCCGGCCCGCTCCTTTCTGTTGAACCTCGGAGACATCGCAGCGGCAGGATTCAGCCCCGAACTCGTCGTCGCCGTCGACGGCCGGAGACGCGTCTCGGCCGAACCGCTCGCCGGGACCCGTGCCCTCGGTGTGGGACCGGAGGCGGACGCGGCAGCACGCAATGATCTGGAGGAGGACCCGAAAGAGATTGCCGAACATGCAGTATCGGTCCGCACCGCGTTCCGGGAGGTCGCCTCCGTCTCTACCGGCGACTCGACCACGGTCACCGACTTCATGAGTGTTCGTGAACGTGGCAGTGTGCAGCACCTCGCCTCGACCGTGCGTGGCCTGTTGCGCGACGACCTCTCACCCTGGGATGCGTTCGCGGCCGTCTTTCCCGCCGTCACCGCGTCGGGAATCCCTAAACGCGAGTCGATCGACGCGATCGCACGTCTCGACAACGGCGAACGCGGCCTGTACTCGGGGGCGGTGGTTCGCGCCTCGTCGACCGGGACGCTTGAAGCCGCCCTCGTTCTCCGGGCCGTCTATCAGCAGCAAGGACGCACGTGGTTGCGTGCCGGGGCAGGGATCGTCGCGCAGTCCACTCCGGACCGAGAGTTCGACGAGACCTGTGAGAAGCTCACGAGCGTTGCACCGTATCTGATTCGGCGGCAGCATCCCAGTGCTGTCGAAGTGAGCGGCACCGAAGTGAGCGGCGCCGACGCATTCGATGTAAGCGCATTCGACGTAGAAGGGTAATAGCGACACATGGCCAGATCCCACCGGCAACAGTTGGTGCATCCCGAGGTGATCCGGCGTGCCACGGTCGTCGAGACATCCGACATCGACGCCGGGATGCGACGCATCGTCCTGCGCGGCCCGGAACTTGTCGCGTTCGAGAAGGACGGGTTCGAGTTCCCGGCGCTGTGCAGTTCCGGATTCGACGACTTCGTGAGACTGTTCTTTCCCACCGAGTCCGGCGAAGTGGTGCTTCCGCAGCAGCGCGCACGCACGGTCGAGTGGCCACGCGACCCCAAGCCCGTCACCCGCAACTACACCGTGCGCAAGTTCGATCCCGCTGCCGCCGAGTTGACTCTCGATTTTGTCACCCACGAGACCGGAATCGCGTCCACCTGGGGACGACGGTGCCTGCCGGGCGACTCCATCGACCTCCTTGGTCCGGTTCGTTCGGGGCGTGCGCCGGAGGATGTGGACTGGGTACTCGTCGTCGGAGACGAAACTGCGATACCGGCAATCGCGCGTTGGCTCGAAGAGATGCCCGCCGGTCTGGACGCTCGCGTCGTTGTCGAGGTCACTTCAGCCGAGCACACACTCGATCTGCCCAGCGCGGCTTCGGTCTCGCTCACTCGGGTAGGCCGAGACGACAGTCCGGCCGGTGAACTGTCAGCGCTCGAGCAGGCCGTGCGCTCCGTACCGTGGCGTGACGGCGCCGTGTTCGCCTGGGTAGCCGGAGAATCCACCTCGCTCAAGGGGATTCGTCGGTATCTGCGTGAAGAGCGTCAGTTGCCGGCGGAGATGGTGGACATCACCGGCTATTGGCGGCGTGCCGAGGTCGTCACTCTCGCCGACGATCCCGCCGTGCCCGATCTCGCGGCCGCGACGACCGAACCGTTCGACAAGCTCGCCGAGCGGGCAGAGATCGTCTCCCCGTTCGCGATCAGGGCGGCAAACACTCTGCGTATTCCTCACCACGTTGCCGAAGGTGCCGACAATCTGGGCGAGTTGGCCTCTCGCACCGGAACCGACTCTCGAGCCTTGGCGAAGTTCGTCCGCTACCTGATCGCCACCGAGGTTCTCGCCCGGGGAGCAGGGGAGACGCTGACCCTCGGCGAAGTAGGTGAGGCGATGCTGGGCGACGAGTGGGTCTCGAACTGGCTCGACCTCGAGGGAATCGAGGCACGGGTCGAGTTGTCCATCACCGGGTTGGTCGGCGCCGTTCGATCCGGAACGGCCGCGATCAGTGCCGTTACCGGCCGCACTCTCGACGAAGACTTGGACGCCCATCCACTGCTGGCCGACAAGCATCACCATCACATCGCCGACGAGGCAGCATTTCTGGGATCGGCCCTCGCAGCCGAATATCCCCTCAGCGACGTCACGCGCATCCTGGTCGCGGGCAGCGGTTCCGGGGTCGTGATGAACGCCGTGCTCGGTGCCGAACAGCACCTCGCGGCAACGGTCCTCGGTTTGCCCAGTGAACTCGAACGGATCGACAAGGACGTCGACCCCGCGGTGTCGGACCGGATCAGCCATCTGACGCAGAGTGTTCTCGCGCCGGTGACTGCCCACCCGTTCGACGCGTACCTCCTCCTCGAAGCGACTGGGCGTCTTCCGGACAACGACCTGAGCCTGCTGCTCCGTACAGCCAGTGATGCTGTTGTGCCCGGTGGCAAGATCATCGTTGTCGAGCGGTTGCTCGACGAAGGTGCCGCCGGAACCTCGATCAGTGAGGACGCTGCCGAATTCGATCTGCTGATGCTCTGTATGCACGGCACCGGAATACGTACCGAATCCGAGTTCGCAGCTGTCGCGGAAGATGCAGGTCTGGTCGTGTCTGCATCACGACTCGTCGGCTGGGGAATCGCAGTTCTGGACCTGCGCCGCCAGCTCTGAACTTGGCTGCGACCTTCGCCGGCTTGACCTTGACACAGTGACAAGGACTCCAATAGTCGACGAAGGAGGTGGTTGTCGTGAACACAACCAACCACGGTGGGCAGAATGCTCACCTCGTCGACGCATTGGCCGCAGCTGATTCCTCGGTTCGGCTGCGCGCCGCGCTAGCCGCCGGCACACGCCCGGACCCTGAGCTGACGGTTGCCCTGGTCGATCGGTGTGCCGTCGAGCCGGATTTCTTCGTCCGCGACATGCTGACCTGGGCGTTGTGCCGCCTGCCGGGCGAAATCACGGTGCCGAGGTTGATCCGTGAGCTCGGGTCCGATGGTTCGCAAGCCCGCAGTCAGGCGCTCCACACCTTGTCCAAGATCGGCGATCCGATCGCTTGGCCCGAGGTCTCTGCACTGGTCCACGACCAGGACGACGAGGTCGTGCGCAGCGCGTGGCGTGCGGCTGTGGCCCTCGTGCCGTCAGGAGACGAGGGTGCGCTCGCGGCCGAGTTGGCCACCGAACTCGGGCGGGGCGAACTCCAGATGCAGCTCAGTCTCAGTCGAGCTCTGACAGGACTCGGCGAGGCTGTACTCCCGGTGCTCGACGCGGCCGGTGCAAGCCTGAATCCGCGTGTTCGGGCGCATGCTGATGCTACAAAGCAACTCTGGCACGACCCCGACGGTGGGTTCGCTCTCTCACACGAGTTGGCGAGGCGCGTCGCGGCAATCGGCCCGGACGCGTAGGAAGGGGAGACGGATGTTGATCGGCGAGGTGTCGCGGCGTTGTGGTGTCAGCACACGGATGCTGCGTCACTACGACACGTTGGGACTGGTGAAGCCGACGGGCCGCACGTCCGGCGGTTACCGCGAGTACTCCGCCGACGACATCCGTCGACTCTTCCACGTCGAGAGCCTGAGGACGTTGGGGCTTTCGCTGAACGAGGCCAAGCGTGCACTGGACGAGCCCGACTTCGCCCCGGCCGATTTGGTGGGTGAACTCATGCAACACACTCGGCAACGGATCGCGGCGGAGGAAGAATTGCTGACCAAACTCGAAAGGGTCGACGCCTCCGCCCCTTCGGAGTGGGACGACGTCCTGCGCATGGTTTCACTGTTGCGTGCACTCGAATCCGAGTTCGCTGCCCACCGTCAGCAAGCGATCCTGTCGCAGGATGCGAATGCGGCATTGCCCGTCGACGCACTCGTCGAGGCCATACTGTCGGAGAAGGATGCCAACGTGGCCGGAGCGTTGCAATGGGCGTTGGCGAGAACCGAAGGTGCGGGGCTTGCAGCTCTCGCGAAGGGGCTCGAATCGGAGGACGTCCAGGTTCGGCGTCGCGCGATGTCCGCCATCTCCGGGATCCACACCGAGGAGGCAACTCGGTGTTTGAAGCGAGCTCTCGATGATTCGGACGGGATAGTCCGCGCCGACTCCGCTCTCACCCTCGGAACTCGCGGAGAGGCCGTCTCGATGCCCGCTCTTCTCGAGATGGTCGCCGACGGGCGACGCGACGTCGAGGCCGGCGAGGTGCTGGGCCTTCTGGCGGAGCGCTCACCTGCAAGCGGCGAAGTCGTCGCAGCAGTGCAGGACAGGCTCGACAACACCGCCGACGCGCCGACTCGGCTGCGAATCACTCAGGCGCTCGCCGAGATTCCCGGCGCGGCAGCACACGAAGCGCTCGCCCGCCTCACCCACGACGACGACAAGACGGTTGCGTCAACGGCAGCCGCGATCCTCGAGATGCGGGACCGTGGACCACGCCGACGCGAACGACCGCGTATCGGGAACTGAAATCGGAGAACCAGGGCACCTCTGACAACTGCGGCCCGAGCTGTCAATGCCGCAACGATTTTGCTGCGGCGTTGCCCTTCAACGCTGCATAGAGCAGGACGACGAGCACTGCTGTAAACACGACCGTTGAAGCGACAGCCGAGCCCACAGATCCGAAACCCGTCACGACACCGATCGCGACCTGCAGGCACAGTCCCACTACGGCTGTCCACACCGTCCGGCGCAGAAGCGGCCGCGCAATCCGATGGGCCAATTGCCACGCCTCGGGGCTCGAGATCGTTGCCCTCGTGCGTATGCCGACAACGGGATTCGGTTCATCACCGACGACTCGCGGAAGAAGCCCGGCAACGAAGGCGAGAATAAGCGTCGACGACGACAGTGAGGCCGTCAGACCCAGCAAATCAGGCGATCCCACCCGTCCAGCCCCCTGTCGGCAGATTTTGACACAGCGGACATTCCAGTCTGGGGTGCCGCTGGGACACATCCGACTGTATGCGAACGAATGCATGTACGGCTGTGCGGGTGAAGTACTTTCAAGCTTTGCCGAATGAGCAGTGGACTCGATCTCGGACTGGTTGTCAGACAGACCCTAATGCGGATCACCTACGCAGAAAAGGTTTCCCGCCGGATCAGCCAACACGTCCCAAATTGATCCGCCCGACTCATGGCGCTCGACGTGGGCTGCTCCTGCCGCGACGAAGGTCGCGACGACCTGGTCCCGCGGAGGATCCTGCGGTTCGAGGTCGAAGTCGAGGTGAACCGTATTCCTTTGGCTGCGAGCCTGATCGATCCGTTGGAAACCGAGAGTGAGTGGGAGGTCCGGGGCCGTCACCGTCAGGAAATCTTCGTCACCGTCGATACTCGCCTCGCTGAATCGCTCCGACCACCAGGTGGCAAGTGATCGGGCATCCGTTGCATCGAACGTAACCATGGCCAATCGCACCATCGCACACCAACCTCTTTACACGTGACTGCCTTTCGATCGATCTTAGGCAATGCCCTGCAGCTAGTGCGCACCCGCTGCGCAGTGATCAACGGATATGGTTTCTCACGTGGTGGATCAACGGCGAATGAGTTTGCGACGCAGGTACCTGAGCCTCGGTCTTGGCGAACTGGCCGCCGCGGGAGTGTTTGCTGCTGTGGCTGTCGGCGTCGTGGTGCCTCGGCTCGAAGGTCCGCACGACTCCGCGGCGCTGTGGTCGGCGCTGGCCCCACTGCTCGTGGTTCTCGTACAAGCAGGTGTCTATTGGTTGCTTGCCCGAGGCTGGGTCGAGCAGGCGCCGATGCCGGCCCGCCTCGCGGCGCTCTACCGTGCGTTTCGAGTCCTCGACATTGTCGTCTTGGCAGTCGGTCTCCTCGGCGTGCTCATTTGGCTACCAGATCATTTCGTCACTGCGGCGGCCATCATGGTGGTGTGGGCTTTCGGCGTCGTCGAATACGTCAATTACTTCTTGGCCCGTCTCGCGTATCCGCTGCGGCGGTGGCCGTTCGAGGTCGGTAAGTGGCGGACACCTCAACTTGTGCGCGACCTGCATTCCGCGCGGTGATACCGGCAATAGAGCCGGCCTTTGCCGCAACGGCAAAAATTGATGCGGGATCGACGTGAGTTCGGAAAGATCGGTACTACCCATCCAGGAATGAAGCCTCTTCGTCGTTCCTCACCGAGGAAGGAGACCCACCATGGCAACGTCGCGTCGGAGCCGCCGTGATGTCCCACCACCCCGGACAGGGAATAGCGAGACCGATACGCTGCGCGCGTTTCTCGACTACCTGCGTGATTCGATCGCTGTCAAGGTTGAAGGTGCTCCGGAACCTCAGGTGCGCACCACAATTGTTCGGTCGGGAACAACCTTGCTCGGGCTGGTCAATCATTTGACCTTTGTCGAACGATCGATGTTTCTCGCCGAAAACGTGACGGATTGGAAAGCGACGTTTCAGCGAAGAGACCGGACGCCATGCCGGGCACGCTGACATCCTCCGCGAACTGATCGACGGTTCGACCGGTCGGTGACATCGCAGCATCGGATCACAACAGTGGTTCGAGGTCGTCCATCTCGCCGACAGCTTCCGCGCTTCATCGAGGCGAATGTCCACGACTGAAATCGGGGCCCACAGGTATCGGGTCGGTCGCTCCGTCGGGAGTTGTTACTTCCCAGTGCAGTTCGGATGCAGTCGGGGGAACGAGCGCGCCGATCCACTCGGCGACGACACCGATGATAACTTCCTCGAGTTCCGTGCGTGACCACTCTCGCGGACGAGTGGGAACCGGTGGCTCCCAGCCTTCCTCACCCCAGATCACGCCGAAAAGCTCCCGCTCGTCGCCGATCTGCTGATTCAAACTGAACGCATCAGGGTCGTCGAATCGCGCCCAGACGCCGAAAGTGCCCTCGCCGTCCTGGTCCACGGAGACGTCGATGACAATACCTTCGGTATGTGCTGTCGCCGCGGCGCGCATCGCCGCCAGCCGGCTTTCGACTACCGACGATGCGGTGTCGAGGACAGACCTCAGCGCGTCACGGTACTCGGCAGGTTCCATCGGCACAGGATATAGAATTTCAGGCAATCGACTTCGAAGTCAGTACCTCCGACATGGCAGCCCATTGAAGAAGAATGACCGTCTTACCGTCGACGATCTCTCCGCCGGCGACCATGTCGAGTGCCGTGTCGAACGGCAACTCCAGGACTTCGATGTCCTCGCCTTCGTCTGGCACCCCGCCACCGCTTCCGGTTCTGTCCGCCGGACTGTATCGAGCGGCGTAGAAATGCACTCTCTCGGTGACGGATCCGGGGCTCATGTACAGATCGAACAGATGCTGCACCTCACCGATCGCGACGCCAAGCTCTTCGCTCGTCTCTCGCCGAATGGCTACTTCCGGCGTGTCGTCGTCGAGCAAACCGGCTGCGGTCTCGATCAACATTCCGTCGGGGTGTGCGTTGACGTAAGCGGGAAAGCGGAATTGCTTCGTCAACAGGACGGTGCGCCGTTCGGGGTCGTACAGCAAGATCGTCGCGCCGTTCCCGCGGTCGTAGGTTTCACGTTGCTGCGTTTCGAGAGTTCCGTCGCTTCGCCGGTACGTGAAGGTGCTGCGACGCAACACATGCCAACCGTCTGAGGTGACCTCGACTCGTTCGACTTCGACATCAGGATTACCGTGCAGCCCGAAGCCTGTTCGGTCGAGGCCGGTGCGACCCCGGCTGTCCGGTATGTCGACGCCGACACGGCCCTTCGTTGCAGTTGGGTGTATCAGCGGGTCGCAGTCGGGTTCGGTCATGTCATCCACCGTAGCGAAGATCGGCCCCTCGCCGTTATTGGGCAACAACAGTTTCAGAGGTTGAGCGCTGTAATGACAGAACCTCTCAGCCCAACTGAGAAGTCCCGCCCCAGTCCGGAGACGGGAGCGGGACTCGGGTATCAGCGAATTCGGCAGCGCGTCAGACAGCTTCCTTGCTCGCCTGCGCCGCAAGGGTGAGCGCGATGTCGACGATCATGTCCTCCTGGCCACCCACCAGACGGCGGCGTCCGGCTTCGAGCAGCAGTGTGCGAACGTCGATTCCGTAGCGCTCCGACGCAGCCTCCGCGTGGCGCAGGAAGCTCGAGTACACGCCTGCGTAGCCCAGTGTGAGGGTCTCTCGATCGACGCGGACCGGCCGGTCCTGCAGCGGACGGACGATGTCGTCGGCAGCATCCTGCAGTGCGAACAGGTCGCAGCCGTGCTCCCACTCCTCGATGTTCGCAACGGCGATGAACGCTTCGAGGGGGCAGTTACCGGCACCGGCACCGTGCCCGGCCAGGGACGCGTCGACGCGAGTGACGCCGTTCTGCACGGCCACAACAGAATTGGCGACCGAGAGTGAAAGGTTCTCGTGGGCGTGGATACCGATTTCGGTGCCCTCGTCGAGAATATCGCGGTATGCGCGAACACGATCCGCGACGTCGTTCATCACCAGGCGTCCACCCGAGTCGGTGACGTAGACGCAGTGCGCGCCATACGATTCCATCAACTTGGCCTGCTTCGCCAACTCCTCGGCCGGTGCCATGTGGCTCATCATCAGGAAGCCCGAGACGTCCATGCCGATCTCGCGGGCGGTCTCGATGTGCTGCGCGGAGACGTCGGCCTCGGTGCAGTGGGTGGCAACGCGAACGGAGCGGACGCCCAGGTCGTAGGCGTGCTTGAGTTCACTGATCGTGCCGACGCCGGGTAGTAGCAGCGTGGTGAGGCGAGCGTGCTGGAGTACCTCGGCTGCAGCTTCGATCCATTCCCAGTCGGTGTTCGAGCCGGGGCCGTAGTTGAGCGAGCCGCCAGCGAGGCCGTCACCGTGCGCAACTTCGATCGCGTCGACGCCGGCAGCGTCGAGAGCTGTGACGATCCGCTTGACGTCGGTCGGCGAAATGCGGTGGCGAACAGCGTGCATGCCGTCGCGAAGGGTGACGTCCTGGACGAAGATCTTGCGGTTGCTCACTTGGTTGCTTCCTTCTGCTGGGCGATGCGCTCCGCGATCTGCATTCCGGCGGACGTCATGATGTCGAGATTGCCGGCGTACGCGGGCAGGTAGTGCGCAGCACCCTCGACCTCGAGGAATACCGACACCTGGTGGGTAGGGCGATTGCCGTCGACGAGCAACGTCTCGACCGGCTGGTCGGCCGGGATCTCGGTGATCTGGACTTCCTGCTTGAGGCGGTAGCCCGGGACGTATGCCGAGACGTCGCCGACCATTTTCTCGATCGACTGACGGATCTCGTCGTGGACAGCCGGATCCGGCGCGTCGACGAGGCAGAAGACCGTGTCGCGCATGATGAGCGGCGGCTCAGCGGGGTTGAGGATGATGATGGCCTTGCCGCGACGAGCGCCGCCGACTGCCACGATCGCCTCGGACGTGGTTTCGGTGAACTCGTCGATGTTGGCGCGCGTTCCGGGACCGGCCGACTTGGAGGCGATGGACGCGACGATCTCCGCGTACGCCACCGGAACCACCCGAGAAACAGCGGCAACCATCGGGATGGTGGCCTGGCCGCCACACGTCACCATGTTGACGTTGGGCGCGTCCAGGTGCTCGTCCGCGTTGACAGCCGGTACGACGTACGGTCCGATCGCGGCAGGCGTCAGGTCGATCATGCGCTTGCCGAGGGGAGCCAGCCGCGCGTTGTTGGCCACGTGAGCCTTTGCCGAGGTGGCGTCGAAGACGATCTCGATCTCGTCGAAGTTCGGCAGACCGACCAGGCCTTCGACGCCTTCTGCCGTGATCGGCACGTTCAGACGCGCCGCGCGAGCGAGGCCGTCCGACGCGGGGTCGATACCGACCATCGCGCCCATCTCCAGGTAATCGGAGTTACGCAGCACCTTGATCATCAGATCCGTGCCGATGTTGCCCGATCCGATGATCGCGACCTTGACCTTGCTCATGCGTTGTCCTCTTCGCTGGAAAAACTGGTGGTGACGGAACCGAGCCCGGAGACGGTCACGGTGACTTCGTTGCCTGCGGTGACCGGCGCCATGGGGCCGAGTGCGCCGGACAGGATCACCTGGCCTGCGGTCAGCGGCTGCCCCAACTCGCGCGCCGTGCGGGCGAGCCAGACGACGGCTTCGATCGGATCGCCCAGGCAGGCGGTTCCGACGCCGGTGGACACCTCGGTGCCGTCGACGGACATCGACATGACGACGCCGGCGGGTTCCACCTCGTCGATGGTGCGGCGTTCGGTTCCGAGGACGTAGACGCCCGAGGACGCATTGTCGGCGACGGTGTCACCGAACTTGATGTCCCACGACTCGATGCGGCTGTCGCAGATCTCGATCGCCGCGACGGCGTAGTCGATCGCACCGCGGACCTGGGCGCTGTCCAGTGGCCCGTCCACGAGGTCGGCGCCCAGCACGAAGGCCACTTCCGCTTCGACCTTGGGCTGGATCAAACGGCTCATGGGGATGACGCCGCCGGCCGGGAACTCCATGTCGGCGTACAGCACGCCGAGGTCGGGCTGGTCGACGCCGAGCTGCTGCTGGACTGCCACCGAGGTCAGGCCGATCTTGCGGCCTACGACCACGGCCCCGCCCTGCCGACGGATTTCGTCGACGCGACGCTGGACGGCGTAGGCGGCGACGAGGTCGTCGGCGCCGATCAGATCGCGCACTGGCGCGCAGGGAGTACCGCTCGCGATGGCGGCTGCGAGGCGGTCCGCAGCGCCTGCGATGTCGGTCTCGCTAGCTGTACTGGTATTCGTGGGCTGGCTCATGGCCACTACTTTCGCTGCGGCACCGAGATTGCGCCAGGGAACTGTCTCACTCAGCGATACGCTGGGGAGGTGACTGGCAGCGTAAACCTCGACACCGTGCTCGGCAAGGCGGTGACGATCCTGCGCGCCTTCCGGGCCGACGACCACGTGTTGCCTCTGGCCGCCCTGGTCCAGCGGACGGGCCTGCACAAGGCAACCGTGCACCGCCTGGCCAACGAACTGGTTGCGAACCGGTTACTCGACCGACTCGACGGTGGTTACCGACTCAGCGGTGGCCTCTTCGAACTCGGCATGCTCGCCTCTCTCGAACGTAGCCTCCTGGAGATGGCGATGCCGTTCCTCCAGGACTTGTACGAGCGGACCCACGAGACAGTCCACCTGGGGGTCCGTGACGGCCACGACGTCGTCTACGTCGCGAAGATCGGCGGCCATCGACAAGCCAACTCCCCTTCTCGGACCGGCGGCCGGATACCGCTGTATTGCACCGCAATCGGAAAGGCGCTCCTTGCTTTCTCCGACAACGAATTTCGCCGCGAAGTGTTGTCGGAACCGATGACGCGCCGAACCCCGCACACGATTGTCGCGCCCGGCATTCTCAACACCCAACTGAACAGAGTGGTCGAGACCGGCATTGCGTTCGAGCGCGAGGAATCGGCGCCGGGTCTTGCGTGTGTCGCGGCACCGGTCTTCGGAACCAATGACAAACCCGTCGCGGCCATCAGTGTCACCGGTCCCACCAGTCGCTTCGTCCCCGAGAGTCAGGTGTCCTACGTGCGCGCTGCTGCCGAAGGCCTACACAGCACGATCGCTCGTCGCGAACGATTGCGGTGACCTGACCGTCCCGACCTGGGCGAGTCCGGTCAGGGCCTGGGGCAACGGACCCTCGTGCAAGACGCCCAGACGTTGGGTGGCGCGGGTGAGGGCGACATAGAGCTCCGACGCACCGCGCGGGCCGTCGGCAATGATCCGCTCCGGTTCCACGACAAGCACGGCATCGAACTCCAAGCCCTTCGTTTCCGAAACCGGCACAGCGCCTGGCATATCCGCAGGTCCGATGACGATGCTCGTACCTTCGCGTTCGTCCTCGTCCTGATTGAATTCGTCGACGGCGGACGCCAGTTCGTCAGCGGAGATTCGCTTGGACCACGGTTGGACCCCGCAAGCGCGGACGGACTCGGGTGGTTGGACTCCCGGCGCGAACTCGGCGAGCAAGGCGGCGGCGACGCTCATGATCTCGGCCGGAGTGCGGTAGTTCACCGACAGTGATCGGTAGATCCAGCGACCGGGGACATACGGCTCCATCATCGTCGCCCACGAGCGGGCACCTGCGGGTGAACGACGTTGCGCGAGATCGCCTACCACCGTGAATGACCGGTCCGGGCAACGACGCATCAGGACCCGCCAGTCCATCTCGGACAGTTCTTGTGCCTCGTCGACGACGATATGCCGGTACGTCCAGTCTCTGTCTGCAGCAGCGCGTTCGGCGAGTTCTCGGGTGTCACGTTCGACGAAACGGTCTGCCAGGTCCTCGGCGTACAGCATGTCCTGGGCGAGAAGATGGTCCTCGTCGTCCATCAGGTCTTCGCGACTGATCATCATGTCCAGCACACCCGCCGCATACGCGGCCTCGTCCTGGCGTTCGCGTTCGGCGCTCTGATCCACAGGCTTGTCCCGGCCGAGCATGTCCACCAATTCGTCGAGAAGCGGAACGTCGGACACCGTCCAGGCATCGCCATCTCGGCGCAACAGTGTCTCGTCCGCACCTGCTGCCCGAAGGCGTTCCGGAGAAGTAAACAGCTGTGTCAGTAGCTCTTTCGGTGTCAGGATCGGCCAGAGTGCGTCGAGCGCTGCGGCAAACGCGTCATTCTCCGCCAACTCTGCGGTCAGATCTGCGCGCACTTGCTCCCACGCTTCACGGTCACTGCGGGTCAACCATCCCTTTCCGATGCGCGCTATCGCCCGTTCGGTCAGTGCCCACGTGAGGATTTCGGTGAACACCGTGCGAGCGTCGTTGTGGGGGAGCTTGCTGGTGCGGGCTTCTTCTCGGGCCCACTCCGCGGTTTGGGCGTCGATCCGCACTGTGACGTCCGCCAGTTCGATCGACAGCGGGCTCTCGGGCAGTCGCTGCTGATCGGCGATCGCCGCGCTGAGCACATCCAGGATCTTCAGTGAACCCTTGAGCTCAGAGGCGCCCGGGATGTCCTCGGCGGTGACGCGTAGGCCGGGGACAAGATCACCGGTGGTCATGAAGACCACGTCGGACTCTCCCAATGAGGGCAGTACGCGGCCGATGTGGTTCAAGAACGCCGGGTTGGGCCCGACCACGAGAACTCCGTGACGTTCCATACGTGCTCGCTGCGTGTAGAGAAGGTAGGCGACGCGGTGCAAGGCGACGACGGTCTTCCCGGTGCCCGGGCCACCTTCGATCACCAACACTCCAGGGTGCTCGAGACGGACGATGTCGTCCTGCTCGGCCTGGATCGTGGCCACGATGTCCCGCATGCCCTCACCTCGCGGTGCGTTGACCGCCGCGAGCAGAGCGGAGTCCCCGCGTGCGTCGCGTTCACCACCCTCGGGGCGCCCGAGTACCTCGTCGGTGAAATCGACCACGCGTCGACTCCGTGTGTGGAACTGACGGCGTCGACGCATGTTCTCCGGGTTCGCAGCGGTGGCGACGTAGAACGGGCGAGATGCCGGCGCCCGCCAATCGAGCAGAACCGGTTCGTAGTCGTTGTCCGCGTCCAGAAGGCCGATTCGCCCGATGTACGAAGTCTCACCCGACAGTGAATCCAACCGGCCGAAACACAGTCCGTTGTCGGCTACATCCAGCCTTTTCACCTCTTTGGCAAGCGCGCGTACCTCTGCATCGCGTTCCATGAGTGCTTGGCCGTCTCCGCGCAGAGCGGTGCTGTACCGACCCTTGACTCGGGCCCGTTCGGCGTCGAGTCGCGCGTAGAGCGCCTCCACATAGTTCCGCTCGGATTGCAGTTCGTCTTCGTATCCCTGGATTGGCACATGCCCTCACTTCCGCTGGCTGTTCCGATCCGGTAGTCGGTCGTACGGGATCGGAAGAGCCATTCTGCGGCACTACCCGGGCCTTGCCGCAAGCCCCCCGGTGGGCTATATATTGGTAGTGGAAGGGAGTGTCGATCCTCCCCCGCTTTCCCACAAATCCTCTCGCGACCCCCCCAGGCTGATGCACGGCTCCCAGCCTGGTCGATGTTTGGACCCCGAGTGTCACGGGTACAAATCCAGTGACCGGTGTTCCAAAATCGGTTCCCCTCATGAACTTACGTGGATCGAGGGATTGTGAAGGCGATACTGGCAACGGCCGCGAGCATCCTTCTGGTGGTTGCCTTGGCCGTCGCCGTCTTGCTTCTCCTTTCCGGATCACCGCGCGAAGGTACTTCGCACGAACTCGCCGACACGGTTCACACGATCGGCGGGCAACCGACAACCTGTACCGAATTGTTCGGTGAAACATGCAGCTTTACTTTGCAGTCCGACTACAACCAGTGGGGACAAAACCTCGAGAGTTTTGTCAATGCCGGGACTCTCGGACCTTTCGCCCGCAGCATCGGCTTCGTGGCGGAGGCGAAGCTGAGCTTGCAGGCATGCGAGGTCAGCGCTACCGCGGGTAGGACGATCCTCGATTTCTACAATCTTGCGGGGATCGACCACCCCACGGCCACCACCACCGACCTCTTTCCCTTCTGGAACGAGTCACGCCAATTCTTGTGCCCGGTAAACAGTTTCTGAGACTGTTGTTTGCTACTTGAGACCGGACTGGACGAACGCGTCGCGCACGTAGCGCTGAAGGAACAGATAGATCAGGAAGATCGGCAGACACGCCAGTCCGGACGCCGCCATGATGGCACCCCAATTGTTCCCTTCGGCACCGAGGAAGCTGCGGATACCGATCTGTAGCACCGAATTCGACTGGCGCATGATGAGCGCGGGCCAGAGATATTCGTTCCAAGCAGAGATGAACAGCATGATTCCCAGCGCCGCGAGAGCAGGCTTCATGTTGGGCAGCACAACCTTCCACAGCGTTGCCCACGAGTTCTGTCCGTCGATCTGACTGGCGTCCAGTAGCTCCCGCGGAAACGCCTCCATATGCTGTCGCATCAGCAGGACTCCGAAGGCCGAGCACAAGTTCGGGATCACGATGCCTGCAACGGTGTTGAGCAAGCCCATCTGGGAGATCAGCAGGTAGTTGGGGATCATCGTGACCTGAAACGGAACCAACCACGACCCGACGAAGAGTAGGAACAGCGCTTGCTTGCCGAAGAAGTTCCACCGGGCAAACCCATAGGCGGCGAGGATTGCGACGAACAGTTGGCTGACCGACATGGCCAACGCCATGGTGAAGGTGTTCACCATCATCGACGCCATCGGGATCGTGTTCCACACGTATCGGAAGTTCTCGAGGCTGAAGGGCGAGGGGAGCGGGCTCGCCGACAGCGAATCGTCAGGGCGACGAAAGGCCGTGGCAAACAGCCAGTAGATCGGAAAAATGCTGAACACGGTCACGGCCGCGAGGACAACGTGCCCGACCACCCGTCGCGTTCGAGACCGGGACCGTACCGGTCCGTCGTTGCTCTCACTCCGGGCGTCGAGGTGCTTCACCACCGGAATCGCATCGGAACCATGTGGATGGCCGGGTGCGTCGACCAGAACAAATGCCATGTCAGTTCCTAATTGTCGTAGAAGCTCAGCCGGTCCGACAGGCGGACGAAGATGACTGCGATGATTCCGAAGCCGAGGAAGAAGAGAGTGCCTGCGGCAGCTGACAGTCCGGCGTCGAAGTTCTGGAAACCGAACTGGTACAACAGGTAATAGATGTTCGTGGACGCGCCGCTCGGTCCACCCTGGGTGAGAATGTCGATCACGGGATACGCCCACTGCGCACCCAACAGGATCGTCATGAGGGCCAGGAACACCAGCGTCGGGGAGAGTAGCGGCAGTGTGATCTTTCGGGTGATCGTCGCCTCGGACGCCCCGTCGAGTGATGCCGCAGAAGCGTAGTCCGGATTGATGCCCGCCAGCCCAGCTGAAATGACCAGCACTCCGAAGCCGAGCATTTGCCATCCGACGATCACGACCACACCGAGTAGTGCGAACTTCGGATCACGAAAGATGTTGCCCATCTCGATTCCCCACGTTGCGGCCACCCTCGGGACAGCGCCGCCGTCGGGATTGAAGAGCCAACGCCACACGGCACTGCCCGCGATCGGTGTCACCAGGAACGGGACGAAGATCAGAGCCTGATAAATCGTCTTGGACCGTCCGGATATCCGTTTGGACACCAACGCGATGAGGATCGGCAGCAACAGCGAGAACAGCATGAAGGCGAGTGTGTAGACCACGGTGTTCCGCAGCGCCTGATGCAACTCGGGCAACGAGAGAACTCGCGTGTAATTATCCAGTCCTACCGACACTTTGGGAGTGGTAGGTACCATGTTCCACTTGTAGAACGACAGGTTGACAGTCTCGCCGAGCGGTTTGTAGATCCACACGATCAACAGCACCACTGCCGGCAACAGGTACAGGTATGGCACCCAGACACGGGGTGCCCACCCGGAACGGGCCGGGCGCGCCGCTATGGCACGCTCCGACCCGCCGGTACTTGGAACTTCGACAAACATGTTCGTGGCTCAATTCGCCAGTGCAGTAGCAGAACTGGACGGATCACTCGCGGAGACCAGCTTGGATATGGCCTCTTGCAGGTACTCGGCGCTCATTTCGTACACAGTTGCCGACTCCTCCACAGGAACTACCGTGTGCAGAACTCGATCTCGGAAGACGTGGACCATGTTGAATGCCTGTGCGCCGTTTTGGCCGCGCATGCTGCCCTTACTCGCGAGAAGATCCTGCGTGTAGCAGGTCGCCGAGGCAACCGAGACAGGAATTCCGGCGAACGTGCAGGTGGTCGAGTAGTGCAGGTGGCCACCGAGGATGCCGCGGACATCGGTTCCTTCGAGCACAGTGGCAAGTTTGTTCTGTTCCTTGAGTTCTACCAACGAGAGCACATCCAGAACTGACGGGACTGGCGGATGATGCAGTGCAAGAAGGGTGCCGTGTGGTGCCGGTACGGCAAGAATCTTTTCGAGCCAAGCGAGTTGTTCGTCGGTGATCAACCCGTGATGGCTGCCGGGAACAGTGCTGTCCAACACGATGATACGGAGGCCGTTCACGTCGACCACCGAGTCGACGGATTCCTGGGTCGGAGCGGCGTCCAGCAGGCCGCTGCGGAATGCCGGGCGCGCGTCGTGATTGCCCATGACCCAGATCACCTTTGCACCAAGCCGTTCGGCTGCCGGCTCGACGATCCGGCGCAGTCGGACGTATGCATCGGGTTCTCCCACGTCGGCCAGATCGCCGGTGAAGACAATAGCCTCAGGACGCTGGCCAGTCCTTTCCAGTCGCTCGAAGATGCGTGCCAGATTGGCGTCGCTGTCCACGGAACCGTGGAGAAGATCACCGTCGGTGACAAAGTGAGTGTCGCTGAGGTGCAGGATGTAGTGATCGGGTTCGCCGTACTGGGACATGAATAATTCTCCTGTGAAGTATGGGTTAGTTGACCAGTGCAAGGTGTAGGCGATCGAGTTCTGCAGAGCTCAATCCATGGGCAAGAAGGTATTCGGAGGCGCCGCCGTACGAGTCGTCGATGGACTGCAGACTTGCCCGCATGAGCGCAGCCGGGCTTGCCCCGACCAGTTGGGCGACGTCCGCCCCGCCTATGCCGTATTGGCGCATCTTGACGGCCATCGCCGACACCCATTCGCCGGCCAACATGACCTCGGAGAGCGAATAGTCTGCGACGATGTCGCGGTTGTCCACGCCGACCGCCGCCAGTGCAAGCGCGATGACAAGACCGGTGCGGTCTTTGCCTGCCGTGCAGTGCACCAGTACTGCCCGATCGTCGGATTCAGCGATGGTTCGCACTGCGCGAGTCAACCGGGTGCCGCACTGGTCGATGACCTTTGTATAGATTGCCGCGAGGTCCAAACTGGTTTCGCGGGTGTTTATTTCACCCTCGAAGATGGGTAGATGATGCTGCTCGAGCGTCAGACCTTCGAGTGCGTTCGGCGCCGTGTCCAACTCCTCCTGCTCGCGTAGGTCGACGACGACTGCCAGCCCTCGGCCGCGGAGATCCTCACGGTCCGCCTGGTTGAGGCGGTGAAGAGCGTCTGAGCGAAAGAGTTTGTTCCACTTGGTGGTCAACCCTCCGCGAGCAGCGTAGCCGCCGACATCGCGAAAGTTGTAGGTACCGTTCAGGTCGAGCCGACGATTGGCTCGCTGATCCGGAAGAGCAGTACTCATAGTTGTTCCCGATCCGGAAGTTGTGTTCGCTGGAATTGGATTGGACCGTGTCAGCCGATCAAGTCCTGAGCCCGTTGCTGTGCGGCCCGCATCGTCGACTTCGGGTCCTTGCCGTAGAACACGGATTCTTCGATGGCTTGCGCCAGAATGTCGTCGACCTGGACATAGCTGTTACCGGGGTACGACTGCCAGGGCTGGAGCGAGTCGAGTTGCTTGAGATTGGGTGCCAGCAGTGGGTTGCCGTCCGCCCAAGGCTTGAGTGCAGCGGGATCCTGCGTCAGCGACGAACGAAGGGGTAGGTATCCGATCTTTGTGGAGATCTGCGTGTACGCATGATCACTTGTCATGAATTTGATCAATTCCCAAGCAGCGCGCGCCTTCGCCGGGTCCTGCGAGAAGACGGACAGGACGGAACCTGAGTTCGTGGGAACCGCTGCACGTCCGTCGAAGGCAGGCATCGCGGTTGCTCTCAAGTCCCAACCGGCCTTTGTCGCGGAACTGACAAACATTCCCTGCAGTGCAGACGTGTTGAGATCGATGGCGATGTCACCCTTCGCGAAGCTCTCGTACTGCGTCGCCGCATCTGCGTTGACCAGGACCCCGTCTTCGTAGAGTCCGCGGAGCATGGTGACAGCCGAAACCGAGTCAGGCTCGCCGAATTCGATGGTCTTGCGATCTTCGGACAGCACACCACCGCCGGCCGATTTGAAGAGCGCCTGCATGCACCAGCTGCCGCCCTTGACCGAACAGCTGACGCCGAGCGACGGCTTTCCGGTCTTGGCGGTCACTGCCTTCGCGGCAGCGGCCACCTTGCTCCAGGTCGAGAGGTCGGTGTCTGCCGGGAGGCCGGCTTCGATCAGTGCAGTGGAGTTGTAGAACAATGTGGGAGTGGAGAACACATACGGAACGCCGTAGGTGTCGCCATTCCAATCGCCGAGTGTTGCAGCTCTGGGGTGGAAGGGATGGTCTCCGCCGAAGTTGGCCTGGACTGCGTCCTTGCCGACCAGTTCGTCGAGATTTCTGGCTTTCAGTGCTGTGACTGCGAAATCGAGAGTGTCGAAGGTCAATTGAGCGACATCGGGTGGTGACCCGGCGAGCATTTGTGTCTGCACACTGCTTGCGGTGCCGGAACCGGCCGCACCACCGCTTTGCGGCGGCTGTGCTTTTACGTGAATGTTCGGGTGGGCGGCCTCGAAGTCGGAGATGAGACCGGTGATGGTGTCTGTCCACAAACCGGCCTGGGCAAGGTTGTAGGACTCGAAGACGATGTCGACCTGCTGGTTCGGGTCGAGTTCCGGCACCTGTTCCGCGGAATCCGAGCCGCCGGTGGTGGCGCCGCCAGTGGCACAGCCGGCAAGGGCGAGGGATGCCGCTAACGCTATGGCGATCTTCCATCGTGTTTTGCGCATGACAAAGCTCCTCGTGATGAAATTTTCGTGTGAGAGGGCGAACTGAAGGTTCAGCTGAGAACTGATGAATCGAGATTCAATGTTGCTGGTATGTCCAGCCATTCGAGGCGACGCCCGCTGGCTCCGTCGAAGAGGTGAAGGTGGCGCAGCTCGGCGGACAGTACCGCGGGCTGTCCTTCGTGGAGGGCGATCGGTCGCGGAGCGCGCACGCAGATCGTGGTCGAACCGACCAGGCAGTAGGCCACCTGCTCGCTTCCGAGATTCTCGACCGACGTGACATCGACCGTGATACGTGCGCCGGGGCCGGAATCCGTGCCTGGATGGATCGGTGTGAGGTGTTCGGGACGAATGCCGAGTACGACGTCGCGGGAATCGGACTCTCCTGGCCAGAGTGAGGCTTCGATGCCTTCGGCCGTAACCCTCACGCTCCCGCCGGACGAAAATACGTTTGCATCAACAAGATTCATTGCAGGGCTGCCCAGGAATCCTGCAACGAATACCGATGCCGGGCGATCGTAGACATCCTCGGGGGTGCCGAGTTGCTCGAGTCTGCCGTTGTTGAGCAGCGCGATACGCGTCGCCATTGTCATAGCCTCGACCTGGTCGTGGGTGACGTAGACGAAGGTGGCGCCCAACCTTCGGTGGAGGTCGGTGAGTTCACGACGAGTTGCTGTTCGGAGCTTCGCATCGAGGTTGGAGAGTGGCTCGTCCATCAAGAACGCCTTCGGATTTCGGACGATCGCTCGGCCCACCGCTACGCGCTGACGCTGACCACCCGACAGCTCCTTGGGCTTGCGCTCGAGCAGATGTGCGATCTCCAGTTGCTGTGCTACTTCCTCGACACGTGCTACTGCCGACGCCTTGTCGATCTTTTTGACCTTCAAAGGGAAACCGAGGTTCTTCGCGACGGAAAGGTGCGGGTAGAGGGCATAGTTCTGAAACACCATGGCGACGTCTCGCCGACGGGCGGGAGCCGTAGTGATGTCTTCGTCGTCGAGCAGTATTCGGCCACTTGTCGGCTCGAGGAGACCGGCGAGCATCCTGAGCAACGTAGTTTTCCCGCAGCCGCTCGGTCCGAGGAGGACCAGAAAATCCCCGTCACGAACATCGATGTCGATGCTGTCGACTGCGGTGACATCTGCGAATTTCCGACTCAGATTCTCTATTCGAATCCTGCCCATTGGCTTCTCCCGATGAAATGACGTTACCCAATCGCGTCGGATTGGGGATTTTCGTTACATCAGAAGTTAGCCAGTCGAAGATGAACGGTGACCGAACGCCGTCGTAATTGTCCGTAATTCTCAGGGCAACTATTCGAACCGAAACGTGCGACGAACCCGAATTTCAGGTGGTGGAACCGTGATTGAGGATTCCGATGACGTGTTCGAGGGTCTGAGCTGCAGCTTCGGCTGACCCGCCACGGCGTTCACTGACCGCGATCTGGAGACCGATCAGAAAGGTCAGTTGAATGACGGTCGCGGAGGCGCCGTGTGCGCCCCACGGCCCGGTTCCGCCACCGAGAACCAGGCCCATGTCGGCCAGTTCCACCAGTGGGGAACGCGCGTAGCCGGTCACGCCGATGACGGTTGCGCCGGCGTCTTTCGCGGCTTGGGCAGGCTGGAGAGTGAGTGAGTTGAGCCCACTGTCACTGATCGCCAGACAAACGTCACGCGAGGTGAGATGCCGGGCTGTGAGTTGCTGCATCACTGCATCAGTGGGCGCTTCAGCTGTGCGGCCGTTCAGAATGAACCGAACAGCCACTGCAGATGCCGACGGCCCGGACACCCCGTTTCCCACAACGAGCACGCGTTCGGCGTCGGCGATGGCCTCGACAGCCCGGTCGAAAGCTTCGCGATCCAGAGGTGTGAGTGCGCCGCCGAGATCGGCCGCCACCTCGCCGAGTACTGCCTGCAGCAGTCCGTTGCTGTCCTTGGTATGTGCCGCGTCCTGCACCCGTGATTCTGCTGCGCCGAGATCTCTGAGCAGCAGCATGCGCAGATGCTGAAAGCCTTTGAAACCGAGATTCTGACAGGCCCGAATGACAGTTGCCGTCGACGTGGACGCGTGCTCGGCCACATCTGCCGCCGACCACCAGGCAAACTCCTTGGGCCGGGCGATGCAGATGTCGGCGACGCGTCGCTCGCTCGGGGCCAGGGTGGGCGCAAGTGCGCGAATCGTGGACAGGGTTCCGCCCACGGGGGGATCGGTCTGTAACTGGCTCATCTGCACTGAATAACACACGAGAGTGAACGACACTCCCCTCGGCAGTCGGTGCATGTATGTGCCACGTGTTGTCGATGCGCGAATGTTTATGCGAATTACGACCGGGTAGGGCTTCTGTGTGGGAATCCTGCGCGGCAGGAATCTCGAGCGCGAATCCGAAACGACCTGGAGGAACAACGTGACAGATGACAAGAGCGGCCCCAGCGAGGGCATCAAAGGCGTCGTAGAGGACGTCAAGGGTAAGGCCAAGGAAGCCGTTGGTGCGGTCTCCGGGAACGACAGTTTGACCCGAGAGGGTCGCGCCCAGCAGGACAAGGCCGAGAGCCAGCGAGAAGTGGCGAAGAAAGAGGCAGAAGCCGAGAAGGCTCGCGCGGAAGCTGCTGCGGACGAAGCGCGGCAGAAGTCCGAGCAATAGCCCCGACGCACTCGTCGCCCTCGGCCTGGGATTGATCCCAGTCCGGGGGTGAGTCGTGGCTCCGCGTTCAGAGAAAATCTCTACTTCCTTACGGCGTAACAGAATTCGTGCGCCGAGCATCACGATCAAGAGGAGCTGTTCGATGCCTTCATCCCAGTCCGTCCCAGGTGCACCGGCCCCGAAAACGCCGGACCTGACAGAGCCGGTCAAGCCTCGACAGCCGTTGCCTCCCAAGGACGACCAGAGGCAGCCGGAAGTGCGTACCGTAGCGGGTGCCGAGGAAAAGGTGAAGGGAAACGGTCGCGGCCAGCGGGGTGAGTACCTCACCACCGCAACCGGAACGCGACTCTACGAGACCGACCACTCGCTCACTGCGGGTGAGCGGGGACCGACTCTTCTTCAAGACCACCACCTTCGTGAGAAGATCACGCATTTTGATCACGAGCGAATTCCGGAGCGAGTCGTCCACGCTCGCGGCGCGGCCGCACACGGTACGTTCCTGGCAAACGGCGCAGCCGAAAACATCTGTAAAGCTTCGCTTTTCGCTTCAGATGCGCGAACACCCGTATTCGTGCGATTCTCGACGGTTCTGGGTTCACGCGGTTCGGCGGACACCGTCCGTGACACACGCGGGTTCGCCACCAAGTTCTACACCGATGAAGGTGTCTTCGATCTGGTCGGCAACAACATCCCGGTGTTCTTCATCCAGGACGGAATCAAATTCCCGGACATCATCCATGCCGCGAAACCTCACCCGGACCGCGAGATTCCGCAGGCACAGAGCGCTCATGACACCTTCTGGGACTTCGTGTCGCTACACACCGAGGCCACCGCGCACACATTGTGGAATATGTCCGATCGAGGCATCCCGCGCTCCTATCGCATGATGGAGGGCTTCGGCATTCACACATTCAGGCTCGTGAACGCCGACGGCGGGACGAATCTTGTTAAATTCCATTGGAAGCCGGCAGCCGGAGTGCATTCACTAGTGTGGGAGGAAGCTCAGATCGCAGGCGGTGTAGATCCAGACTTCCACCGACGCGATCTTGCCGACGCCATCGAGGCAGGCGCATATCCGTCCTGGGATCTGGGCGTGCAGGTATTCCCCGATACCGAAGACGAAATGTTCGAAGGCATAGATCTTTTGGATCCCACCAAAATTGTGCCCGAAGAACTCGCGCCGGTTCAGGTCATCGGAACGATGACGCTCGATGCCAATCCGACCAACTTCTTCGCCGAGACCGAACAGGTGGCATTCCATCCAGGCCACTTGGTGCCGGGCGTCGACATCACCAACGATCGGCTCCTGCAGGCGCGTCTGTTCTCGTACCTCGACACCCAGATCACGCGACTCGGCGGTCCCAATTTCGATCAGATCCCGATCAACCGTCCTCACTCGCCCGTCAACGACATGCTTCGCGACGGCTTCCACCAGGACGGTGTGCATACCGGAGTCGCGCCGTACCATCCCAATTCGTTGGACGGTGGCTGCCCCTTCTTGGCCTCGGCAGACAGTGCCGCCTATATCGAGGTGCCCGAGGAAGTTTCAGGGCGCAAGGTGAGGCAGGCGCCGGCATCGTTCGACGATCACTTCTCGCAAGCTCGACTCTTCTATCGCAGTCTCTCCCCTGTCGAACAGGAGCACGTCGCGCAGGCGTACACCTTCGAATTGGGGAAGTGCTACGAGGAGAACATCAAGACCCGGAATCTGGGCATCCTGGCGAACATCGACGCGGGCCTCGTGTCGATCGTCGCGCAAGGGCTTGGCCTCCCGGTTCCCGAACCGACGGAGCCATTGACCGATCCGGAGCCCAGTCCTGCACTGTCCCAGGTGGGAGCGGAATGGCCCGTCGACGGAAGGATCATCGCACTACTGGTCGACGAGAACTCCGACCTCGGCACGGTTGTCGCCGTTCGAGACAAGATCTTCGACGCCGGAATGGTGCCTCTGATCCTCGGCCCGCACGGCGGAACCATCGGGGACGGTGACGACGCGGTGACGGTGCAGCGGACTTACCTCACAGCTCGTTCGATCGAATTCGATGCAATCCTGCTGAGCGGCGACGTTTCTCGGATCGGCGAGGGCAAGTTGGATCCCCGGGTGGAGACTTTGCTGAACGAAATGTACCGACACAGCAAAGCAATTGGTGGTTGGGGTGAGAGCATGAGCGCGCTGGCTGCGGCCGGTATCGACGAGTCTGCATTGGGAGTCGTCGTCGATGCCGACGCGGAAGGAGCCCTCGCCTCACTGGCTCAGCTTCTGAAGACGCACCGCGTGTGGGGGCGTTTCGAGGTGCCGCCCACATCCTGAGTGCCGACGTACGTTCGAACGTGCGGTGTGGCCGAATTGCCAGTTCGGCCACACCGTCGGAGTGATGACGAGTGAAGGGACGAAACAGTGGCTCGCAAGGACTCACAACCTCAACTCAAGGATCAAGAACTCTACGAAGAGTTACGCGAGAAGGGCGATTCCAAGGAAAAGGCGGCCCGAATCTCCAATGCAGCCGCTAATCGAGGGCGGTCGAATGTCGCCAAGTCCGGCGGACAATCCTCGCCGTACGAGGAGTGGACGGTGGACGACCTGAAGAAGCGCGCCAAGGAACTCGATCTGCACGACTATTCGAAGCTGAACAAGGGCGAGCTGATCGAGAAACTCCGCAATCACTGAGCTGTATTCTGCTCGAGTCGTACTCTGCTGGTGCAGAATACGACTCGAGCGTTCGGTTCAGTGCCCTTCTTGATCGAAGAGTTCCTGACCTTCCAGTCGCTTGACCCGGCGGTGTTCCATCAAGATGGCCAGTGTTCCGACGATGAAGGACACCACGCACACGACGCCGGCAATGACTGCCCATCCACGAAATCCGTAACCTGCTGCCACCAAGGTCAATCCGAGTGTTGCCAGGCCCAGCCCGATCAGCAGGTATCCGGGATAGTTGCGGCCGTCGCTGATTGCCTCCCCGACATGCGATCGATTGGTGTGTTCGTCATCTACCGGTGAACTTCCGCTCGCGTTTGTCACGGCACACTCCGTCCTGAGTTCGTGAAGACTTGCGATTTGCCGCTTGTCGTCGGTTCACAGGGCACTACCCGATCGGTGAGTGGGTGAAACCGATGGCGTAGTGCCGAAAGGCGAAGAAGGTCGTAGGCTCGAAGTACCGGATGTGGAGGAACACCGGTGCAAGGAAGTGCTATGAATGCGAAGCCGACTCCCGACCTGTTCTCCGTAGGTACGCCGACTCTCGGTGTGGAGGAAGAGTTCTTGCTCTGCGATCCGCAGACCGGGCATCCGAGTCTGCGCAACGTCGAAGTTGCGGCCGCCGGGCGAGAACTCGGTATCTCGCTGCAACTCGAACTCACGCGCTGTCAGGTGGAGACGTCCACGTCGATCGGAAACCATATTCGTGATCTTCGTGATCAACTCTGTGAATCTCGTGCCGTCACCGCCGATGCCGCTGCTCGCGTGGGTTGTCAGCTCATCGCAGTCGGGACGCCGTTCTTCGATCCGCCGGTCGACGAGATCACTCAGAAGTCGCGATATCAGCGGATGGCCGGACAGTTCGGTGCGATCACCGAAGGTGTGATGTGTGGCTGCCACATTCATGTGGGTGTGGAAGATCGAGAACGATCGGTCCAGATCGTCAATCATCTGCGCCCATGGTTGCCGACCTTGCTGGCGTTGACGGCGAACTCCCCGATCAGCAGTGGGCGCGATACCGGCTATGCGAGTTGGCGTTACGTTCTGTTCGGCAGATGGCCCAGCTCCGGCCCGCCGCCTTACTTCGAGTCCGTGGGGCACTACGAAGATGCTGTAGCCGCGATGCTGGAGACAGGGGTCATTCTCGATCCACACATGGTCTATTGGGACGTGCGCATGTCGGATCACCTTCCCACCGTGGAGATTCGGATCAGCGACGTGCCTGCCACCGTTGAGGAGACGCTGACTCTGGCCACGTTGGTCCAGGCTCTTGTCGGCACCGCATCCGCCGCGATCACCAAAGGTGAGGTGGCGCCCGCTGTGGATCATGAGTTACTCCGGGCGGCTTGCTGGCGGGCGGCACGCGACGGACTCGACGGGAGGTCGCTGGACGTGGAATCCGTGCGTTTACTGACCGCTCACCAGGCGGTTCGGCGATTGGTGGATCATGTCGAACCTGCTCTGACCGCATTCGGCGAGTTCGAGCAGGTCACGGCTTCCTTGGACAAGGTCTTCAGCAATGGAAACGGAGCGATCGTGCAGCGCCGACAACTCGCGCGTCGGTCACGTGTGGCTGACGTGATCGACGAGTGCGCCCGACGCACTTTCGAAGGGTGCAGTTCGCAAGGGGGGGAGTGAGCTGTAGGCAGCGGGGACCTGTAGGCAACGGGGAGGCGTTGACTTCCAATTTTGTGCCGAGTTCACTGGAAATGAGAACTTGTCGACTCCCCCGTGCAGAAATCATCCCGTCTGTAGGTCGCGTCGCGAGTTGCATGATGGCGAAGGGTTAGTCATGAAAAACGAATCTGGCGAACGGGCGTCCGAAGAACCTCAGTCTGCGCGTGGAGCCCCGGGCTCCCGAGGCACAGGCTCGAATGAACCCGGAGGCGGTCCGGTAGATCGCCCAGCCGGTTCGTTCGGCGACGAGGAGACGATCTCGGGGGTAGAAGGAACCGAGACAACGCCCGCCGAGCCCACCGCATCCGAACCGGCCGTGCCGCCGTACGAGGGACGTCAGGAGGCCGCAAAGAAGTCGGCCTTCAAGGAGGCCGAGAGTTCGGGTGGACCGAATACGGGAGGGGCCGGCAAACCCGTCGTCGATTCGGAGCTCAAGGCACGACCGGCTGAAGAGACTCCTGGTGGACGAACTGCATCCCCTGCAGACGAGCAACCCGCCGCGGAGACGACTGAATCGGCTTCCAGCGAAAGCGGAGTGGGGCCGGCACATCAAACCGGCGTAGGGAGGAGCGAAGACAAGAGGGACAATATATGAGTGACGATCCACGCACGGAGCTTCCGTCGGACAACAACCTCGACGCGCTGTGCAGTCGGCTGGCTACCTTGGTCGAAGAGCGCGGCCTGACAGTCGCTACGGCGGAATCGCTGACTGCCGGGAATATCGCCGCGCACCTGGGGAAGGCACCGAACGCCGGATCGTGGTTTTGTGGTGGGTTCGTCGCGTACACCCGTGCGGTCAAGCATTCCCTACTTCATGTTCCGGACGGCCCAGTGGTCTGTGAGGAAGCTGCCCGGGTCATGGCACACAGCACTGCCACGCTGATGGGCGCGACTTTGACGCTGGCCGTTACCGGCGAAGCCGGACCGGATACACAGGAGAACGATCCACCCGGAACTGTGTGGTTCGGGGTCGTGGACCACGGGACCGCTGAAACGGAGAAGCAGGTGTTCTCGGGTACCCCCGAAGCCGTCCTGGGAGCAACTGTCGAGCACGCGATCCAACTACTTCTGCGTCACGCATCCGGTCGTCACACGCCGAGTACGAGAGTTGTGAACTAGTCGAGTATTCAACTCTTCGAACGGTTCTTCTTGTGACGACCCGTGTGTTTCGCAGGTGCCTGCGCGGTTGGAACCAGATGACCGTCGGCTGTGTATTTTTCGACTACGAGGTTCTTGCTGACTCCTCGGTTGGCATCCACTGCGCAAGTGATTGCTTCCGTGTCGGAGTTGAAAGGTTCCTCGGTCGAAGAGCCGTCGGGCATCGTGATCTTGTACCGATCCATACATCGACTATTGCGGGTTGATTCGCCTCCGACAACCCGAGCTCACGGAAATACCGGTCTGGCGGATCCTGCGGATCAGCGAGTCCAATAGCTTTCGGACCTTTTACTGTTCTGGTGTGACTAGAGTTCGGACTGGCGTACGAAGTCGCTCTGTGCGTGGGTGCCCCAAATTTCGGAGGACTGAGTCTCGGGTTCGCTGTCCAGCTTTCGAACGTCGTGAATGAACTCCGCACCGCGCAGTTCGTCGGACGGAACCGACAGAAGCTTGCACGTGGTGCTGACGAAGAATCGCTGGACATCTTCCAACTCGAGACGCCCACCGGGCCGGTACCAGTGCGCGACCCCCGTGCACATCTCGAGTATCGCGAGTCGGCTCAATGCAAGATCTTCGATATCGAAGGCACCCACGCGTTGGCCGCGTTCGAGGATCTGTCCGAATAGTTGCTCGTACTCGTCGCGCAGCGTCTGCAACTCGATGCGGTTGTCTCCGGTCAACCCGCGCATCTCGTACTCGGCGACGCGGGCGGTCAATTGGTTGACGGCGGTAATGCCGACGTGTGACGACACCAGGCCGGCGAGCTGGACTACGGGGTCGGCGCTGCGGCGCATTGCCCGCTCTCCCGACTGCGTCAACTCGTCGAGGCACGAGCGAATGATCGAAGCCAACAGCGACTCTTTGCTGCCGACGTAGTGGTACAGCGTTGCCGAGTTGATGCCGGCTTCGGCTCCGAGTTCACGAATGCCGGTGGCGGCGAACCCTTTCGTCGCGAACAGCGTGACTGCCGCCCGTTGTACGCGCCCCAGGTCCATGATCCTCATTTCGATTGGTTGCCCAATCATGCTAGCATCGCCGCCGAAATCGACTGGTCGTCAATCAATTGATTGATAGCTACCTGTGTACTGGCAAATTGCAGTCATATTCATCAATCGATCGATTGAAAAAAGCTTGACTGTGCCCTGGGTCACTGCATAGGGTCCTAGGCGAGCCTCGCTCTCGGTGCGCGAGCTAACAGGGCACTCCATACAAGGAGCAATGACATGAACGACGCGAATCCTCCATCTCCCGCAACTGTCGACAGGCCTGCCCTGCGGCGGGTGGCCGGATCAGTTCTGGTCGGTACCACGATCGAGTGGTACGACTTTCAGATCTACGGTGCCTCCGCCGCTTTGGTCTTTGCGCCGCTGTTCTTTTCGGGCGCAGATCCCGCGCTCGCGACGATTCTCTCCTTCGCCACCTTCGCGGTCGGCTTCCTGGCGCGGCCGCTCGGTGGCGTTGTGATGGGCCACTTCGGGGACCGAATCGGACGCAAGAAGGTCTTGGTTCTTGCACTTCTTCTGATGGGAGCCGCGACGTTCCTGGTCGGTGTCCTTCCGACGTCCAACCAGATCGGTGTGTGGGCCCCAATTCTTCTCGTATTGCTGAGGCTGATCCAAGGCTTCGGTGTCGGCGGTGAGTGGGGCGGCGCAGTTCTGACGGCTGTGGAATACGCGCCGAAGAATCGCCGAGGCTTCTACGGCAGCATGCCGCAGGTCGGTGTGCCGGCCGGTCTGCTGCTGGCAACGGCCGTCATGTTCGGCACCAAGGCGCTCACCGGAGACCAATTCCTGGTGTGGGGGTGGAGAATTCCCTTCCTGCTCAGTATCGCGTTGGTCGCCGTGGGACTTTACATTCGCACCGCGTTGGAAGAGACTCCCGCATTCGCTCGCGTGAAGCAACAGAACACTGCGGTCAAGATTCCGATGGTCGACGCGTTCAAGAACTATCCTCGTCAGATCATTCTTGCCGCAGGTTCGATGATCAGCACAGGCGCTTACTTCTACATCCTCAACACGTACAGCCTGACGTACGCCGACCAGTTCGATCTGCTGTCCGGAAACCTCATGCTCGGCGCGGTCATGGTGTCCGCACTCGTGGCGGTCATCTTCATTCCGATCTTCGGCCAGCTGTCCGAGAAATTCGGCCGACGCCGGATCCTGATGGTCGGCATCACCGGCATGGGTGTGTGGGTCTTTGTTGCCTTTGCCGCAATAGATACCGGCAACTTCTGGATCACCACCGGGGCACTGGCCGTCGGCGCCTTCATGCTCAGCATCTCCTACGGGCCGCAGGCGACGTTCATCGCCGAATTGTTCGACGCTCGGGTGCGGTACAGCGCAGCGTCCATCGCTTTTCAAATCGGTGTGCTCTTGGGTGGTGCAATCGCGCCGATGGTTGCCGCCATGTTGGTCCGCGCAACCGGCGGATCGTTTGCGGTCGCTGTGTATATCGCTGCCTTGTCGGTCATTTCGCTGATCAGCGTCTACTTCGTCCGTGACTCGGACCTCGACGAAGGAAGCCGCGACATGTACATCGATGACAACGGGGCCTATCTGCCGCCAGTCGAACAACGCTCCGCGGTTGTCAACTAATAAGGGAAACTTCAATGATCACAAAGAGTTTCGAAGAGATCTCTGTCGGAGACATTGCGGTAACGGACCCGCGGGTCGTCACCGAAGACTATGTGCGAAGCTTCGCCGACCTCACTTGGGACCGTCATCCCCTTCATCTCGACCCCGACTATGCACAGCAAACACGCTTCGGTCGCCAGATCGCCCACGGCGCTCTCATGCTGTCCACTTTGCTCGGTCTCGTGGAGTTGGATCCTCGTTACCTCCAGTGCTTCTACGGACTTGACCAAGTCAGGTTCCACCGGCCGACGTACCTGGGTGACTCGGTGCACGCAGTGTCGGAAGTGCTGTCGGTCCGCCCTCGCTCGGACGGTGAGACCGCGATCGTGACGTCCAAGGGCTCACTCGTCAACCAAGATGGAGACCTTGTGTTCTCGGGCGACTTCTCCTTTCTGGTAGGCGCAACGCATTCGCTCGACCTCGAAGTGGGTGCTCGGTGAGCTCTCGGCCGCACTTGTCCTGGTGGCAGGACCTCGAGGCAGAACACTTCGAATGGTCTGTGCCAGAGCACTTCAACATCGCGCACGCATGTGTCGATGTACAGAATCCCGATGACCTGGCCCTCGTCGTAGACACCGGTGGACACTGGGCACGGTACACATTCGGTGAAGTCGCCACGATGAGCCGAAAGTTCGCAACCGTGCTCGCGGATCTCGGCCTGGTCTCAGGCGATCGCGTCGGTGTGATGGTCCCACAGGGTATCGAGGTTCTCGCGACACATCTGGGCGCCTTCCGATCCGGAATGGTTACCGTTCCGCTCTCGGTCAAGTTCGGGTCCGACGCATTGGTGCATCGAATGCGTGACTCCGGTGCGAAAGTTCTTGTGATCGAGAAGGACTGCTATGAAAGAGTTGCCGACGGAATCGGTGAGATCCCGGGTCTCGAAGCCGTAATCGTTGTCGGAAGGCTCGATCAGCTCTCCGATTCGATGCCCGTGCAAATCCTCGATTTCCACAGCATCGTCGACGATGCCGCAGAAAGTAGTGAACTGGTAGCCACGGGACCCGATTCACATGCCATCATCATCTACACCTCGGGAACGACCGGGAATCCGAAAGGCGCGCTCCACGGGCACCGAATCCTTTTGGCGCACATGCCCGGTATGCGGACGGCATTCGACAATGCGCCGCAGCGGGGAGACGTCTTCTGGACGCCTGCAGACTGGGCCTGGATCGGTGGTCTGTTCGACGTGCTGTTCCCCGCACTTGCGTTGGGGTGTCCCGTCGTTGCGACACCCGACAAATTCACGCCGGCGCGTGCGGTCGAGATTCTGAGCCGTCACAAGGTGACGGGCGCCTTCATTCCGCCCACTGCGCTCAAGCAGATGCGAAGCATCGGCGTCGACAAGACTGCTGCGCGTGGTATTCAGCTGCGGGCATTGGGAACTGGTGGTGAGGCACTCGGTGACGCCCTGCAAGCCTGGGTTGCAAGCACTCTCGGCGTAGCTGTCAACGAGTTCTACGGGCAGACGGAAATGAATCTGACCATCGGCACGTCGCGGTCGAAGTGGAGTCCCGCCAGCGGCTCGATGGGTCGCGCCTTCCCCGGCTTCGAAGTCTCCCTCCTCGATCCGCTCGGCGAGCTGGTCGAGATTGGTGAGGTAGGCGAGATTTGTGTGAAGGCCGGCAATCCCGGACAGTTCCTCGGATATTGGAATCAGCCGTCGAAGACCGATGAAAAGGTGTACGACGGTTGGATTCACACCGGTGATCTGGGTCGGACTGATGACGCCGGGAACTTCTGGTATCAGGGACGTGCCGATGACGTCATTTCGTCCGCGGGGTACCGAATCGGCCCCGGAGAGATCGAAGAGTGCCTGCTCTCGCACGACGAGGTAGCCATGGCAGGCGTCATCGGTGTTCCGGATCCGTTGCGCGGCGAGGCGGTTCACGCTTTTGTCGTACTGTCCGAGGGATCGAACTCCTCGGAGGAGCTCCGTCAGGAGTTGCAGACCCACGTGAAAAGTCGCCTTGCTTTCTACCAGTACCCCAGGGAGATCACCTTCATCGACAGCTTGCCGCTCACGACTACCGGCAAGATCCTCCGACGTGAACTCCGAGTGTTGGCCACTGCCGCGAACGGACTTGGCTAGCAGAGGGCTACATGTTGGGTAGGACAACTACGAAGAACCAGCCGCTCAGTGCCAGACCGATGAATCCAGTGAAGAGGCCGACTATCGCATCCCACGGCAGCTGGCGGGCATTCGAGAGCAGATGCCCGCCAGCCCCCCTCGGGTGACGTCGGAGCGCGAAGATTCCTGTTGTAATCGCGCCGACGCCCAGCAGGATGCCGAAGCCGAAAGCCCAGAACAGGAGCACCGACAGTGCGCCGAGCATCTCCGATCTTTCACTCCAGCGCGCGACGCGCTGTGTTTCGGTCGGCGGAGGCCACTTGTGAGAAGGCGTCAGCGCTGCTCCGAAACGGCGGGTGCGGCGACGGATCGACTGGTCGCTGAGAAACATTTTTCACCACCGCAGGAGTTGAGTTAATGAGCTCGGTCGATGAGCCGTTGGTATCTACTCGTCTACCCCGTCTTGGCGGATGTATGCCGCTGAATTGAGGGCTAGGTGGTTGGCGCTTCTTCCCAAGCCTTTCCGTTCCATTTGATGGCGATGGGGTACTCGTTGTTCACCCCGTTTTCCCAATAGTCGATGATGCCCTCTTGCTCTGATTCGAGTTCGATCCAGCCGATGCTGAATCCCCCACGGAGGACGCGTTGAGCCCGCCGGTCGATGTTGCCCAGCGAACTGCAGAGCCCTCGGACTCGGGAATCGATCCAGTCCGCAGAGGGGTCGGGGACGGTGATCTCCAAGATGCTCGCGTCGCTCAACGGAATCTCGATCAGAAGCTCACCGGACTCTCGTACCTCTCGGGTCGGCCGATTCTCGTAGGCGTGCAACAGCTCTCGCGGCTCGAACAACGAGGGGTTGCCACCGGACCGTCGAGACCAACCGAAGCGCAGCACGGACGTATTGTCTCCCACGAATTGCAGGAATGTCATTCGATGTGAACAAGGCCCTCCAGGGCGTCCAGGACCCGGTCCAGTCCGAACTCCCACGCCGCCTCGGGGCTGTACGGGGTGTTCTTGGCCTCGCCGGCCGCGCCGCCGACTCGCTGCGCCAACGGGAAGTCGTCGTCGAGGTAAGCGGCCAGACGCTGGTTCCAGGACGACCACACCTCGGCCATGTCGGCTGCTCGAGGGTCGGGGCGACGCGCTTGCGCCGAGGATCGGGCGAAGTCGGCCACGAATGTCAGGGCGGAGTCCCGGTCGATGTCGGTCAGTCCCGTGTCGTCGAAGGCATGAAGTTCGTGGTCGTATTTCGCGATGGTGCCCGGACCTAACGCGGCGCGCTGGTCGGCGATGTCGAGGAGCCACCAATGCTCCGCATAGAGGGCAAGTTCTTCCTCGGCGACCCGACGCACCCGTTGGCGCCAGGTCATGTTTCCGTACGGCAGGCGGGGGCTGTTTCCGTGCACGGCGTCGACCATCAGCACCAGCAGATCGTCGCGGGATCCGACGTGGGTGTAGAGCGCCATTCCCGAGATGCCGAGGTCGGTGGCGAGGCGACGCACGGTCACGGCGTCGAGCCCCTCGGTATCTGCGAGGGCGAGCGCAGCGTCGACTGCCTGCGAGGTCGTGACCTTCGCCCGCGGGCCGCGGGCGCCACCCTTCGGTGCGAGGGGGTGATCGCGCCAGAGTAGGTCGATCAGTTCGCGTGCCATCAGTCGTCTCCAAGAATCGGGAATACCTCAACCGTGGTATACCTTATACGGTGCATACTGTATGCACTGCACAAGGTTTATGATCATGGAGGCCACGATGAAAATCACCAGCACTGCTCTGTCCTTGAACGTTGCCGACACCGACGCGTCGGCGCGCTTTGCGAAAACCCATTTCGGTTTCACCGAGGCCATGGCCGACGACGGCTTCGTTTCCCTGAATCATCCGGATGCCGGGGTCAATGTGGTGTTCCTGCGCATCGGCCTCGGGACGTTCAAGCCCGACTTCGTCGCAGGTCCAGCCGGCCAGGGCATGCTCGTCGCATTCGTGGTCGATGACCTCGACGCCGAGTTTGCCCGAATCGCCGACGAAGGGGCCTCCGTCGTCACCGAGCCGGAGACCGAACCGTGGGGCGAGCGCTACTGCCAGTTCGTCGACCCCAACGGAATCGTGTGGCAACTCGTTCAGTGGGTGTGAACCCGAGTGTTCGGCTCGGCGGCGCGCGGCACCGAACGTAACCAGAGGGCGCGTTCGACGGACTGAGCTTGGAAACGCTGCGGTGAGATCCCGTGCGCAGTGCGAAACGCGCGGCTGAATGCGGACAGGTGCGCGTAACCCAGGTTTCTCGACACCGTGCCGGGTGCAATCCCGAGTTGGAGTTGCGTGCGCGCCTGGGTCATCCGGGAAAGGGAGCGCCATTGCGGATACGTGGAGCCGGTCTCGGTCCGGAACTCCCGGCGCAGACGGGCCGCGTCGGTGCCGTGCTCTCGCGCCCACTCGTCCAGGGTGCGAGGGTCGGCCGGCCGGGCGGCGATTGTCGCTGCCAGTCGCGTGGCAATCGAGTCGGCGACGGATTCGTTTGAAACCGATTGCGCGAGAGGGCCGGTGGCGATGATGTCGAACACCGCGGTGCCGTCGTGACCACGTGGCCGCAAGGGCGTGTACGCGGCGACGAATGTGTGCAACAGGGCCAATTCGTGTTCGGGGGAGAACTGGACTGTCTCGAGGGCGTCGGCAGTAACGGTCGACCCGTTCGAGGCACGGAAGCCGAGCGGTAGCAGCAGTGAACCCGTCGGAACTGTGACGGTATTGCGGACGCCTGCAGGCAGGATCATTGCCTCGCCGGTGCGCAGTTCCCAGCTGCGGTCGGCGACATCCACCCGGGCTTCGCCTCGGTAGACCCACACTGCGACGTGGGCGCCGTTGACGCGCGGCCACGTCGCGTTGGCCGGGATCGGCGGCGCGGTGTCCCCGGATCGTCCGGGCTGTGCGAGCATGCGGACCAATGCCTGGTCGTTGTCGGTGCGCGCACTTCGATCGGTTGAGCGGGAGCGGGTCCGTCGACGATAGTCGCTCGGGCTCTCTCCTAACTGGGCTCGGAACGCGCGAGTGAATCCGCTGCCCGTTTCGAAGCCGACTTCGTTTGCTATCCAACCGATCTCGCGGTCCTGCTTCAGATACTCCAACGAGGCGGCGATCCGCGCTCGAAGCCGCCAGCGAGTGAAGGTGAGGCCGGTCTCCTCCACGAAATACCGCTGGAGCGTTCGAGTGCTGATCCCGGCGCGCTTCGCGAACTGTCCCTCGGTGTCGTCGGCGCCAGGTGTTCGCAACAGGGCGTGCGCGATCTCGAACGCTTCCCGTGACTGCGGCAGTCGCGGCAGCGACGTGCATCCGTCGTCCGCCCGGGCGATCATTTCGAACAGAGACGTCGGCCTTTCCGCGTCTCCGCGCAGATAGCCCAGGTTGTGAACGAACTCGTGGATCAGTCTGTCTTCCCACCCCGGCGGCACGCGCAGGCGAGTCACGGCCGTTGGTCCGTCGGTGACGCCGTCCGAGGGCGGAAGCAGGATGGGGAACGCGACGGAATTCGAATCCGTCTCCATCGCGTATCTCACGCCGGCCGGGATCCACAGCAATTCGCCTGCCGGTATCTCGTGGACGGCCGATCCGGTTCTGACGCGTCCGCTGCCTGCAAGAACCCAGAACAAGAGTGGTGAGCGGCCGGTGCTGAGTTCGGTGCTGCCGGCGCGGATCGGCCCCAAGTCGACCGTGTCCGACCCTCCCGATAGTGGTAACACGTTGGCGCTCCTGGACAACCCTTGCTACTTAAGTATGGCTAACTTTACCTCTCGGTCGGTCTGCGTTCGCAGCGGCAACTCTCGTACCGTCAGAAAGCCACATACTCATGCGCAGATCTCTACGCCCGGCGGCGGCAATACTCGCCGCGGTCGTCGCCCTCGCTCTAGCCGGCTGCTCGAATTCGTCAGGTAGTGACACCGGAACCGAGGGCACCCAGAAAACCTCCGGGTCCACCGAGGGATGGCCGCGCACAGTCGAGCACGGTGGCCGCAGCACCGAGATCACCGCAAAGCCGACTCGGATCGTGTCCACCTCGCCGTCCTTGACCGGCACGCTGCTCGCGATCGGTGCACCGGTGGTCGCGAGTGCGGCTACAACGCCGTCGGGAATGACCGACAGTCA
Organism: Rhodococcus sp. NPDC059969; assembly: GCF_042738325.1. Classification (NCBI taxonomy): domain Bacteria; kingdom Bacillati; phylum Actinomycetota; class Actinomycetes; order Mycobacteriales; family Nocardiaceae; genus Rhodococcus; species Rhodococcus sp. NPDC059969. The sequence goes on from NZ_JBHWUF010000001.1 coordinate 915,789, forward strand.
GGGATTCTTCTCTCAGTGGTCGGACGTGGCGGCTGATCGTGGCGTCGAGGTGCTCTACCGAAATCTCGAGCTGGACCTCGACGCGATCGAGACCTTCGAGCCCGATCTGATCATCGGGTCCGCCAACGGCGGCGACTCGACGCTCGACGCCTACGCACAGCTGAGCGATATCGCGCCCACCGTTCTTCTCGACTACGGCGCCAGCTCCTGGGAGGAGCTTGCGGCTCAGCTCGGGGCGGCGACCGGACTCGAGACCGAGGCCGACAAGACCGTCGACGAGTACGACAGCTGGGTGACCACGCAGGCCGGGAAGATCAAACTTCCCGAGCAGCCGGTGACGGCACTGGTCTACATGGGAGCCGACGGGGTCTGGACATTCCGAGCCGACAGCCCGCAGGGCAATCTGCTGACCTCGCTCGGCTTCACCTATGCCGAGCCCTCCGAACAGTTTGTCGCCCCGGACAAGCGGGGTGCCTCCGGCGTCGCGATCGTCAGCTCCGAGAACATGTCTGCCGCACTTGACGGTTCGCAGACGCTGTTTGCAGTCTCGATGGGCCCCAAGGACATGGAGAAGCAACTCGCGGCCGACCCGCTCCTTGCGAATCAACCTGCGGTCAAGGGTGATCGGGTCTACACGATGGGAACTGCAGCTTTCCGTCTCGACTACTTCAGTGCGAAGCAGACAGTCGAGCTACTGGTGTCCACGTTCGGTGGATGATCGCGTGACCACTTCTGCGCAGTCCCAGATTGAAGCACCGCTGCGGTCTGGGACAGCCGCGCGTGCGGGATTGTTGGTCGTCGTCTCCATTGTCGTGATCGTGCTGGCATCCATCGGTGGACTCGTCCTCGGCTCTCGTAACATCCAGGCCTCCACTGTGATCGACGCAGTGCTTTCCTACGACGCCGGCAACAACGAGCACCTCATCGTGATCGAATCGCGTTTGCCTCGAACAATTCTCGGGGTTGTCGTCGGGGCCGCGCTCGGACTGGCCGGTGCGCTGATGCAGTCGATCACCCGCAACCCTCTGGCTGATCCGGGGTTGCTGGGGGTGAACGCCGGAGCGTCAGCGGCAGTTGTGATTGCGATTGCCTATCTGGGGGTGACCTCGGTCGGCGGTTATCTGTGGTTCGCGCTCGCCGGCGCGGCCATTGCCTCGGTAGGTGTGTACATGTTGGGGTCGGCGCATCGCAGCGCCGCGGCCCCAGCGCGCATGGCGCTCGCCGGTGCCGCTGTGGCGACGGCGATCACGGCGCTCACCAGCATGGTTCTCATCAGCAACGAGGCCGCATTCAATCAGTTCCGATTTTGGGCGGTCGGCTCGTTGCAGGGCCGCGGCGGCGACGTCGTCGTCACCATCCTGCCCTTCGTCATTGTCGGTATCACGTTGTCGTTGTTGCTGATTCGACCACTCAATGCGATCGCGCTAGGCGAGGACGTCGCCAAAGGGCTCGGCGCCCGCACCGGACCCGCCCGGATCGGGTCCGCTGTTGCAGTCATCCTGCTGGCGGGAGCCGCTACTGCGGCCGTAGGCCCGCTCGGCTTCGTGGGCCTCGCTGCGCCGCACATCGTGCGTGGCGTTGTCGGACCGGATCTGCGGTTACTTCTGCCGTGCGTGCTCGTCGTCGCGCCGGCGTTCCTGCTCTTGGCCGACGTTCTCGGACGCGTTGCTACCGCACCGGGAGACCTCCAGACGGGGATCGCGGTGGCTGTGCTCGGCGGCCCGTTGTTTGTCGCGCTCGTTCGCTCGCGGAGGGTGGCGTCGCTGTGAACATGATTGCAGCGCAGCCGGTCCCACCGCTGTTTCGCGGCTGGGTAGTTCGAATCGGGTCGGGGTCGTGGCGAATCGTCCCGCGAGTGCTGTTCGTAGCCATGACAATCAGTGCGGCACTGGCGGCACTCTCGTTTGCCACGCTGATGTACGGGACCCTGGACCTGTCGTTGGGTGAGGTGTGGCGCGCCCTGCACGGCGAAGGCAGCGCGGCGGCGGTTCGGTCCGTCCAGAACCGCCGTCTGCCACGGCTGATCACGGCGATCGGGGTGGGCGGCAGCCTCGGTGTGGCGGGCGCAGTTTTTCAGACGCTTTCGCGCAACGTTCTCGGCTCGCCGGACATCATCGGTTTTACCACCGGCGCTGCGACAGCGGCGGTGGTCCAGATCGTGTTCTTCGGCGGCGGGGTACTGCAGACCGCGGGCGCCGCTGTTCTCGGCGGCATGCTGACCGCCTTGCTCGTGTACGCCCTGGCACGTAAAGACGGGGTCAGCGGCGGCCTTCGCCTTGTCCTGGTCGGCATCGGAGTGGGCGCGATGCTGAGCGCCGTGATGTCTTTCCTGGTGGTGCGCGCGGATATCGACGACGCCACCGTGGTGCAGCAATGGACGGCCGGTTCGCTGACCGGGCGCGGTTGGCCGCACGCGGTCAGTGTTGCGATCGCCGTTGGTGTTCTCGTTCCCGCTCTCGTCGTGGTGTCCAGGCGCGTCACCATGATGGAGATGGGCGACGACGCAGCGTCTTCGCTCGGAATCTCCGTGGAGCGATACCGATTCGCCGGCATCCTGCTTGCGGTCGCGCTCACGGGAGCAGCGACAGCCGCCACCGGTCCCATCGCATTTGTTGCGCTCGCAGCTCCCCAGATCGCACGCCGGTTGGCGCGGCGCAGCGGTGTTCTTGTCGCAACCTCCTTCCTGCTCGGCGCTGTCCTGTTGGCGGGCGCCGACTTGATCGCGCAAGCGGTCGAGGTCAGTCTCCGCACGCCGGTCGGTCTTGTCACCAGTCTGCTCGGCGGTGCCTATCTGATCTGGCTGCTCGCCCGTCAGGCTTGAAAAACCTCGTTACGAAAGAGATTCATGACCACTTCGACATCAAGGTTGCGCGCCGAGAGGATCGAGCTTAAGTACGCCGATCGAACCATCGTGGACGAGTTGAGTCTCGAGATCCCCGACGGCGGGTTTACCGTGGTCGTCGGACCGAACGGGTGCGGCAAGTCGACATTGCTCCGAGCGCTCGGCAGAATGCTCACACCCCGATCGGGTCGGGTTGTGCTAAGCGGTAACGATATTCGGTCCTACCGCACCAAAGAAGTGGCCCGGCGGATCGCTCTGTTGCCGCAGTCCCCGCTTTCCCCCGGAGCGATCAGTGTCGCCGACCTCGTCTCCCGCGGCAGATATCCGTACCAGAGCATGCTGCGCCAATGGTCACCCGAAGACGAGCGCGTTGTCTCGGAGGCGCTGACCGAGGTTGGAATGCGTGACGCAGCAGATCAATTGGTAGACGAGTTGAGCGGTGGGCAACGACAACGTGTGTGGATAGCGATGACACTCGCGCAGCGCACCCCGGTGTTGTTGCTCGACGAACCGACCACCTTTCTCGACATCGCCCATCAGATCGAAGTTCTCGACCTCTGCTCCCAACTTCACCAGTCCGGTCGAACATTGGTCGCGGTCCTGCACGACCTGAACCTCGCGGCTAGATATGCCACGCATGTGGTCGCGATGCGGTCCGGAAAAATCGTCATGCAGGGCGGTGCCTCGGAGGTCTTCACCCCCGAGTTGTTGCGCGAAGTGTTCGACCTCGAGGCTCTGGTTCTCGAAGACCCGGAAACCGGACGGCCACTTGTTGTTCCGCGTGATCGCCGACCTGTCACCCCGCTACCGTCCAAAGCTGAAACCACGATCAGGAGAAAACGATGACCACCTCACCTAGACCTGAAGAATCCCGACCCGAAGAAACTGAAACCTCTGCGTCGGGAAAGGCGCCACGCGGCGAAGACCATGACCGTGGCCTCAACGACGTGGTCGCCGTCGTCGAACGCGTCGAACGCCCGACCGAGAGCATCCTGCGCATCACGGTCCACTTGACCTCGTCGGCGGACGACCCGAATTGGTTGCGTCCCAACGTCGCATTTCGCATCCAGCTAGGTCCGCGATACGAAGACGTTTCTCGTGTTTACACAGTGCGCACGTTCGACGCGTCGAGTGGTTCGATGACTTTCGACGTCGTGCTGCACGGGCACACCAGTCCGATGATGAGGTGGGCCGACGAGCGCCGTGTGGGTGACTCGTTCTCGCTCACCGGTCCTCGCCCGCACTTCCTCGTTCCCGAGATCGCTGGTCGTCGTGTCGCGCTGTTCGCCGACGACACCGCAATACCCGCTCTCTATTCGATTCTGCTTCAGTGGCCCGAGGGCCTGACCGGCGTCGGCTGGGTCGCCACCGGTGACGCCGAGGCGTTCGCGGAACTGCCCATGATCCCCGGCCTCGAATTGCACCACGTCGAGGAACGCGTCGCCGAGTATGCTCTCGAGCTCGAGAATCCAGGGGACTACGCGGTGTGGGGAGCCGGGGAGCGCGACGAGATGCGTTCCATCCGAGCGCATTTCCGAAAGACAGTCGGCCTGGCGAAGGATGACGTGGTTGTCTTCGGCTACTGGAAGCGCGGGGTCAGCACCACCGAGATCGATCAGAACCGACTTCGGAACTACACGAGCATCCTCGAAAGCGGCGGCACGCTTGCAGATATCGACGATCTGGCAATCGGGATCTGACTACGCGGGATCTGACGACGCGGGATCTGACGACGTCGGTTGGATTGTTCAGCCCACCGCGTGCTCTTCCGGCGCCAGCGAGTTACCCGGTGCGATGTTCGAGCAGTTGTTCGGCGCTGGGTTCCCGTTGAAACGGTCGTTGAGCCAGGTTATGGCGCCGGGGAGCCACAGCGCGCCACCGGGAACGTGACTGATGGTGTCGTACTGGTCGTACTGGATGGGTAGACCTGCGTCGCAGTAACGAGTGGCGAGTGTGCGGACGTCCCCGGCAACCATGACGCCGTCGCCGGGGCCGACGCCGGGCCCACCTGGCTGGGTGCCTTCGAGAACTCCGTTTGCCGCCTGGGCAATGAACATCGGGATGGTGGGTATCGGCGCGATGCCCATGTTGACCTTGTTTGCGACGTCGACGTACTCGGATGCCGAGTTGGGATTGGCGTACTCCGGTTTGGCAATGTCCTGCCAGGTGACTCCCGGATACTGCAGGATCACGTTCCCGATCGAGGCGTCCTCGAGGCGGGGCAGGAGTTCACGTCCCCGATCGCTGATATACGGATCGAAATCGATGTCGTAGGCACGGGCGAGTCCGACGACTGCCATCCCGACAACGCCTGCCCAACCGATACTTCCGTTCGCGTACCGGAGATTGTTTGCCGGGTTGACCAACAGTCCACCCTGGGCCGCGCCGATCAGGTCTTCGTTGATGTCCGGGGCGTAGTCCGGTGCGAGGATGGACGCCCAATTGGTGGCTATTGCACCACCCGAGTACCCCATCAGTCCGATCTCGGCTGAGTCGGAAATACCTGTCTCGGGAGTGTTGCGAGCGGCGCGGATGGAGTCGAGAGTCATCATTCCGTATTCGGGTCCTGCCGCGAAGTCTGCGTTCGGGCCCTCGGTGTCGGGAATGACGACGGTGTAGCCCAGCGCCAGTAGAGGACCGAACATGACGGCTTCGCCGGAAGCGAGAGTCCCGCCGAAGGCGACATTGCGTCCACTGGTGGTCAGGCTGCCGATCGGGGTGTCCCCCGCGACGGCCCGTGACGGCCCGTCTTCTGGGTTCAGTGAGTCGTAAGCCGACTGGAATGAGACGACTTTGTCCGGCTGGGCGTTGGGCGGTCGAAGAATCGAGGTGACATTCGCAGACGGCCGGCCCAGAGCGTCGGTCGACCGGTACAGCACCTGTACGGCCTGCAGCGGGGTGGGGATGTTGACGGCGTGATAGGGCAAGGTTCTCGTTTTGAGAACGGCCCCAGGCTGATACGAAGACAGCGGTGCCAAACCGTCGTACTGGTAGAAGGGATCTGCCGACGGTTGCGCGGCGACAGTTGGTGCTGTGATGCCCGTGAGTGCAATGGCTGTCAGTGCCACCACTCCCCGAAAGAGAATCCTTGATGCCACGGCCGACCCCTCGATTTCGTATGTCACTGTGCGCTTGACGAACTGTTGTGATGGCGCCCACACGTTATCTTACTTTTGAGTAATAAACGAGGGGGTTTGTCTTGTTCATTCGAATCAGATTTGGATGCAATGGCTTTGAGGGATGATCAGCTGCCGTGAGGCTCTCATTCTGCTGTCATGTGTACGATACGACTAGTAGCTATCGCATCCATCGGGTGCCTCGGGCCGCATGCGCTCGACATCAACAAAACCCCTGTGCTGCAAGGGGTTGACGGGCAAAGGAGGACGCATGGGCAAACGCACTCCCAGCGAGGGGGTGTCTCGCAATCCCGGCAATACCGAGACGGGATTGCTCACTCCTCCAAGTGGCACACGTAGTGAAGTGGCCCACGAGAAGGCCCTCCGATCGGCGGAATCCCTTCTGAAGTCCGGTGGGATGAAGGCCGCGACCATCGATGCGATCTCCGAACAATCGGGCGTCAGCAAGGTAACTCTGTATCGGCACTGGCCGTCGCGCCAGGCGATCGCCGCTGAAGCGTTCGGTGTGCTCATGGCCCGGCACTTGACGTTTCCGGAGTCTGACAGTGCGCAAGCCGATTTGAACGACTACCTCGGGGACATCGGAAAGTTCTACGGAGGACCGCTCGGTTCGATCTTCGCTGAACTTGTCGGCGCGTGTGCCAACGATCCGACGACGGCGGCGTACTTCCGCACCTTCTTCCTCGACGAACGTCGTCGCGGCTTCGCCGAACTGATTCGACGATGTGTGGAGTCCGGATACTTCCGCGACGACATCGAGATCGAGGAAGCGATCGATCTCTTCTTCGGACCCTTGGTCTACCGGATGTTGGTGGGGCACGCGAGTATCGACGACAACACGGTGCGCTCGATCATCGATCATGCCGTTCGTGGACTCCGGAGCGATACCTAAGAGGTTTATCCGTTGGAATCCTTGTGCTGGAGAGGGCGAACTGCCCTCTCCAGCGTTGCGATGTGTGTCAACTGGGTGCCGTCAGCTGAGCATTTTCAGCACGTTCTGGTACTCACCGTTGATCTCGGCATAACGAAGTGGCTTGGCGGCCTCGACCACGATTTCCGTGGCGTTGTCGTGTGCCTTCAGTGCGGTAATGGTTTCGGCGATGTAATCGTCGAGCGGCAGAGCAGATTCGGAGTTCTCCTGGTTCATCAGCGTGGTGCGGACGCCCGGTGGGATGAGCTCGATGCACTGGATCGAAGTATCGGCGAGTTGCACACGCATGCTCTCGGTGAAGAGATGAACAGCAGCTTTCGTCGCGTTGTAGGTCGGAGTGATGGGAAGCGGGACGAAGCCGACGGCGGATGACACAGTGATGATGGTGGCGGTGGGCTTCGTCAACAGATGCGGAATGAACTGGCCGGCCAGTCGAATTGTCCCGAGTAGGTTCGTCGTGATCGTTCGCTCGGCGACGTCGAGGAAGTCCGGGCTTTTAAGATCCTCCGGGTACATGATTCCCGACATTGTCACAAGGACGTTCAGGTCGGGAAAGTCTTGCGTGACAGATTCATACGCCTCTCGGATGGAATTCGTGTCGTCCACATCGATGACGACGGTACTGATCTTCGGATGCTCGCTCGAGATCTCTTGCAGCAGAGTGGATCGCCGTCCACCGATGATTACCTTGTTCCCCTCGTTCTGCAATGCCAGTGCAAGTTCGAGGCCGATTCCGGAGGTTCCGCCGGCAATGAAGATGGTATTTCCCGTGATGTTCAACTTGTGATTCCTTGCTTTGACGGGGGAGTCGACGTGACTACAGTGATCGATTTGAGTTGGGTGTATTCGTTGAGCGTTTCGAGGCAGAACTCTCGCCCGAGACCGCTTTCCTTGAATCCTCCGAAGGGAACGCCGCCTCCCAGGTTGAAATACTGATTGATCCAGATACATCCGGCCGCAAGACGATCGGCGGTTTCCATCGCGTTCTTCAAGTTCGACGTATAGATCCCGGCAGCGAGCCCGTATGGAGTGTCGTTCGCTTCTGTGATCACTTGCTCGTAATTGTTCCACTTGAGGACGCACAAAACAGGTCCGAAGATTTCGTCCTGCGCAATTCGCATCGAGTTCGTGACCTCCAGAATTGTCGGTTCGATGAAGTTTCCGGCTTCGAATCCCGGCACTACTGTTCGTTTGCCGCCGGTAAGTAGTTGTGCGCCTTCTTCGATTCCGGAATTGATCATCGAGATCACACGATCGGCATGTTCTTGGTGAATCAGGCCACTCAGCTCGGTGTCTTCGCTCAGAGGTGGCCCGACTCGCAACGATCGGAATGTGGCGACGAGTTTTTCCACGAAGGTGTCGTAGATATCCTCGTGGATGAACAGACGTGTTCCGGCTAAGCAGGATTGGCCATTGCACATCAGGACGCCAGAGGTTGCGTCGGCGACCACAGCATCGACGTCGTCGATGTCAGGAAAGACGATGCTCGGACTCTTGCCGCCGAGTTCGAGAGTGGTCGAGATCAGTCGGGATGCTGCGGCGTGTGCCACCAGCCTGCCGACTTCGGTGCTCCCGGTGAAAGCGAGTTTGCTGACTTTCGGATGACCGATCAGGGCTGCGCCGGCCTCTTCGCCGAGGCCGGGTACAACATTGAGAACGCCTTTCGGGAACACTTCGGCGGCGATCCTCGCCAGTTCCATGACTGAAACACAGGCATTTTCATCAGGTTTGAGTACGACGGTGTTTCCGGCAGCGAGAGCGGGAGCAATCTTGAATGCCGTCATCACAACGGGATCGTTCCAGGGAATGATCTGTCCGCACACGCCCAAGGGCACCCGTTTCGCAACCAGATATCCCGAGGCCAATTCGCGGCCGAAACCGTGGTGCGCCAACGAAACTGATGCAAAATATCGTAGGTGCGACACTGCGGCCCGATAGTCTTCTCGCATCTCCCTGATGTGTCGCCCGGTGTCCATGCACTCGAGTTGGGCAAGCTCTTCAGTTCGTTCCTCCACCAGTGCGGCAAACTGCAAGATTTGTGCGGACCGTTCTTCGGTCGTCAGGCCTGCCCACGCCGGAAATGCCCGTCCGGCGGCTTCGACCGCATCATTGATTTCTTCTGCCCCGCATCGGGACAGTGTGGCGAGCAGAGCGCCGGAAGCGGCGTCGCGTGCCTCGAATGTGGATGTGCCCATGGCTCGGAACGATCCATCGATGAACGCACCGTATTCACGAACTGCTGGACCCTCCATGGAACCTCCTAGATCGGTCAGTCGCTGACGAAGATAACTGTACTGTACGTTTCGTACACTTGTCGATGGTTGGCTGTCGAACTGGCCTCTCCGTCACCGGCGGAGCCCGTTGGCTACTCTCACTTTGGTCAAGTCGAGAACGCGGCGGTGAGAGGCGGGGTGGTGACGGCGAGAATTACCGAGGGCGTGTTCTTCACTACGCCGCCGGATTTGCCGCGAGGTAGGCATGAACTGAGCAGGGAAGACGTTCTGACTGCGCAGCGTGAGCGGTTGATGATCGCTACGACGGAACTGATGGCGGAGTCGGGCTATCAGGGCGTCGGGGTACGTCAGATTGCCAAGCGAGCAAAGATTTCGCCGGCCGCTTTTTATGAGTGTTTTCCCGACAAGGATGCGTGCGTCTTTGCCGCGTACGGCAGGTTTATCGAAGTGCTGCTCACTCGTATTCGTGGGATCTTGCCGGTCGGCTCTTTCACCTGGGAGCGCCACGCCATCTCCGATGTGGTCGAGGGTTACCTCACGGCGTTGAATGCAGATCCTGTTGTGGCACGAGCATTTCAAGTCGAGATGGATGCGCTCGGGCGACGCGCGCGCGTGCAACGAAGGGCGGCGCTGGTCGGGATGTCCGAGGTGCTCAAGGCGGAGCGTGAGCGCGCTCCCGGCAATCCGCGAGTTCCGCTGAGTGCGTATGTCGGAGCCGTATATGCCATTCGGCAGCTCGCGTCCGATGTGCTCGACGAGCCGGGAAGCGGGTCGATCGAGGCTCTGTCGGCAGAGGCCGGCGTGTGGGTCGAAGCCATGCTTTCAGCCGTGTCGAACTGAGCTGTGTCGAACTGAGCAGTGTCGCACTGAGCTGAGTCGAACTGTGCCTTGCCTGGGTCGAGAAGTGCCTGGATGGTGCGTCTCGAAGAAGTTCTGCGTGACTTGCGTCATACGAACCTGTATAAAAGAAACGCCTGTAACTTTTATGGCTCGAACAGAAAGACTCCCTCATGATCCTTCGTCGCGTGATACCCGCGATTGCGGCATCCGCACTTCTCGTAATCACGAGCGTCGCCCAAGCGAACGCGGAACCATTCACTGGTTCAACCGGTTCCGTCGGCTCGTTCGGCTCGACGGGCCCTGTTGCGGCCTGCCCCGAGTCGATCGACCCGGCATCGTTCGCCACGGCTGACGATCTGCGCGACCTCAATGCAAAGATTGCCGGCTTCGGTCTCCGATCGACGGCAAGCGCCGAGCACGAGAGCATGATCGACTGGGTCGAAGACAGCATGCGTGCTCTACCTGGCGTCGAGACCGCATCGGACGAATATCAAATCAAGCGCTGGCAGCCGTCGCCACTGGCGACAGACGGCCCTGGCCGCGACCTTGTGGCGGCCGGCAAGCTGGCGGTGTTGCAGCCGGATACTGCACCCGAGGTTCTACGAACCGCAGGCGCAGTCCCGTACTCACTGCCTACGGGCGACGAAGGCCGCACGGCCCCACTGGTCTATCTTCCACCCGGCACCGCGATCACACCGGAGAACTCGAAGGGGCGCATCGTGATTCGCGACGTCCAGACTCCGGCAGTGCCCTATGCGACCTTTGCTGCATTCTCTCACTACATGACACCCGACTTTCCGCTGGCGGGTGACTACGAACGGCCGTTCACTGCCGAGCTCGGAAAAGACCCGCTGGCAGCAGGACTCGCTGGCGCAGCCGGGCTGATCCTCGCGTGGAACGTTCCTGCGGAACAGATTCAAGGCTACTTCGACCCGCACAACGGCACACACTTCACCGTGCCCGCGGTGTGGGCGGGTATCGACGAAGCTGTCCGGCTCAAGCAGTTGGCGGAGTCCGGAACCGAAGCGAAGATCTCAGTTCTGGCGGACGTCGATTCTGCTCCCACTCGAAACCTGATCGCCACGATCCCCGGGCAGAGTCAGGAAAGAATCGTGATCAACACGCACACCGACGGGGCAACCTGGGTGCAGGAGAATGGCAGCGCTGCGGTTCTGGCACTTGCACAGTATCTTTCGCGTCTGCCGCTCGAATGCCGTCCGCGAACCTACGAGTTCGTCTTTGCCAGTGCACATCTGCATATGTCGCGAGAGGGAACGGATCGGTACGCGACGGAACTGGACAAGGAATACGACAGCGGATCCGTCGCCTTCGACTTCTCCGTGGAGCACATGGGTACACGCGAGATTCTGCCCGTCGATCGAACTGATGGACCTGGTCAGAGGCTCGAATTTACCGGGGCCGGCGAACCGTACTCGTGGTTTGCCGGAACTGAAAGTCCAGCACTGGTCAACGCATTGGTGGCAGCGGTCAAATCTCATCCCCTCGATCGAACGGCAGTTCTGCGGGGCTTCGACCGGCCGCAACCGACTCGGGTTCCCATGTTCTGCAGCTTCGGTGGCCTCGGTACCAGCTTCCACAATCGACTGATTCCGACCATTGGAGGAATCTCCGGCCCGTGGTCGCTGTGGGCTCCGTCGTTCGGCGCCGACGCGATCGACTTCGAACGGATGCACCAGCAGACGCTGGTCATGGGCGACGCCCTGCTTGCGCTCGACAGCACTCCCCGTGAGGAACTCGCGGGTGGTTATCCGGCGGAGAGGGTAGCGCGTGCGGCCGGTGCAGAGACATGCGCTCACTTGCTGCCTCCGGAAGATGCGCCGACTCGGTAGTTGGTATGACGAGTAGTTGGTATGACGAGTAGTTGGCATGACAGGATCGGCTGGGCGACAATGATTGTCGTTCAGTCGATTGCCAGTGCAGTCGGCATACCTTTCATCGCCGGCGAGACGTAACCGGTGCCGATTCTGACGCCGCCCAGCCACTCGGTGAGGCGCGCCGCCTCGGCATCGAGAGAGCGTCGCGTAGACGCCGGCACGCTCTCGAGCAATCGAACGTGCACAACACCGGTTTCGTCTTGGATCCAGCAACCTACGACGCGACCATCGACCCATGCTGTGGTGCCGGCGTTACCGCGGGTGTCGAAGAGTTGGTTGCGGTGTGGACCGAGATAGAAGTCGCGGTCCTTCCAACCCATGATCGTGGGGTCGAGCACCGGTAAGAGCGCCACCCAGGGCCCCGGATCGGACACCTCAGCGACATCATCCGGTAGCAACCAACCGGTGCCGCCCCCGTCGAGTGAGACTGCAACGGCGTCGAGTTCGGCGAGGGCGGCCCGGACGACCGTCTTCGTCGAGCCCAGCCACCAGACGATGTCGTCTTCCGTTCCCGGTCCGAAGGTGTAGAGCCAGCGCCGGACTATTTCTCGGTATCCGTCCCCGGGTTTGAGGTCGACGGGTTTGAGGTCGGCAGATTCGAGGTCGGCGGGGGCGTCGTCGAGCCAGTGTCGAGTGAGAGTCCACAGTGGGCGTGAGACGGGGAAGCGGGCAGTGTTGGTGCCCCGCATGATGTCTGCGGTCGCCCCGAGGTGCGTGAGAACCCTGGGTGCCGACCAGATTTCACCTGCCGAACCCCCGACCTTGACGTCTATCATCGGCACGGCCTGACGAATCTCTACCGCTGAAAGCCCTTCAGGTGCATCGGCGAGCAGTGTCAATACCTCGGAGCGTGCGCGATCGAGCCACTCGTTGCCGTCGAGGGTGAGTCCGGCTTTGACCACATCCTTGGACATTCTGGCGCGCTCGGTGTTGGCGACGCGGGCGGATGCACTCGACCACGCGGCCGGTAGCAAGTCTCGGGGAAAGGTGAAGAGCGTGCGGCGCATAGCCAATTGCTTGACGAGACTGCGTTGGTCGTACAAGGCGCGGTCGACATCGGCGGCATCCAAGGATCGAACCCTCGCCCAGCAAGACAGATAGACCGTCGCTGACTCGGTGGCGTGAAGCACCGTCATCGCCCGAGTCGCAGCTTCCGGGGAATCGACACGGAACGAGGGCGCCAGCGCATGACGTACGCCCATGCGTGCACGGCGTTCGTCGTCGGAGACATGGCGCATCAAGCCATCGTGCCACAGTCCAGGTGCGAGGTATCGGCTAGCTGTGCGAGAGTTCGATTGCGCCAGTAGTCGTCGTGCTGGAGATGAGTGATTGCACCCGGTGTGGTCGCGAAAGTTGCAAACCCTGCGGCTTCGATGGGGATCTGCAGCCAGGCGGAGACTACGAATGTGTGTGCAAAGCCGTGTGTTACGACAATATGATCGTGGTCGAGATCGGTCATCAGTTCGCGAGTGCATTCGCCGACCCTCGATGCGATGTCGCGGCGAGTCTCGGCACCGGCAACGGGGCCACGGTGATCGAGGCGGTTGGTGTCGGGAGCCGGCACCTGGCGCTGGGCGAGCCACGAGTTCGGGCGTCCTTCGGCTTCTCCGAAGCTGATTTCGCGCAATCGTGAATCCGTTGTCACCGGAGTGCCGAGTGTCCGGGCAATAATCGTAGATGTCTCGGCGCAACGACGGAGGTCCGACGAGGTGATGCGGATCGGGCGCGAATTTCCTGTGCGTCGTCGCTTCAGGGCTGCCGCGATCAATTCTGCATCGCGCCGACCGGACGGGGTGAGAACCGAATTGTGCCAACCGCCGACGACGTCCTGCGCTGTGTGTTCGGCATGAGGATGAGTGACGACGTAAAGATCCTGCACGCGACCGCCTTTTTGCTTACCCGACCTTTTCCGGCAACAGTATTCCAGGATTGAGGATTCCACGCGGGTCCCAGGACGATTTGATCAACTGCATCGCGGTGATGTCGGTGTTCGTGCGCCCCAGCGTTACCCACGGAGACTTCGCGCGACCTATCCCGTGCTCGGCGCTGATGCTTCCATGGTGGGCGGCAACGAGTTGGAAGACCGTATCGGTCAGTTCGTGTGCGACCCCAGGGGCGGCATCCAGGAGGTTCACATGAATGTTTCCGTCGGCGAAGTGCCCGAACAAGATTGGCCGCACGAGGGGGAATCGCTCGTCCAACGTCTCTCGAAGGTTCCCGATGAACATGCCCATCACGGACAAGGGCACGGAGATGTCCAGCTTTACAACCGGTGTCGTCGACGAAGCGCTGATGCTTTCGGTGTGACTCTCCCGCAAGGTCCACAGTTTTCGAGCGGGTCCAGGTTCGACCGTCGCGTCCTCGATGAGATCGGCAGAGTCGGAGAGAACTTCGAGGAGTGACTCTTCCGTCTCGCGCGGCGACGACACCTCGATGAGTGTGTACATCGGCGAAGGGGCGCCGAACGGACGACGGGCGTCGGTGTGTGCGCAGACGAGGTCGATGCCGTCGTCAGTCATGATCTCGGCGGCTTCGACGGTCAATCCGCTCTGCCGCACGCGATTACATAGATGCAACGCTTGCTCGATGTCGCTTACGCCGGCGAGTACAACCTGGGTGTCGGTCGCGGGGGTGACCAGCTTCATCAGGACTTTGGTGATGACGGCAAGAGTTCCCTCGCTACCGGCAAGAAGACCTGGAATGTCGTATCCGACGTTGTCTTTGACGAGTGGCGTCCATCTGCTCAAGACGGAGCCGTCGGCGAGCACTGCCTCGATACCGAGTATCTGTGCCCGCGTATTGCCGTATCGGACCATACGCGTACCACCGGCGTTGGTAGCGACGATGCCGCCGAGTGTCGCGGATTCCTTTGATGCCAAATCGATTCCGAACCGGAGACCGTGTGCAGATGCGGCCAGGTCGGCGCGGGCAACGGTCACGCCGGCGCCGGCTGCGATTGTCCGGCCGATGGGATCGACGGACTCGATCGTTTCCAAACGCCTGGTACTCAGCACCACGGACCCGGCCGAGGCGATTCCGCCACCGACCAGGCCGGTGTTGCCGCCTTGGGGCGTCACAGGTACCCCCGCGTCGAAGCATGCTCGAAGGACCGCAGACACTTCGGCAGTGTTACCAGGACGGATGACCGCGATCGCGTCGCCGATCCATCGTCCCGTCCAGTCGCGCGTGTAGCCCTCGATCAGTTCGGGTTCGGTGAGGACATGCGTTTCGCCGACGATCTCCGCGACGGCGTCGAGGAGTCTCGCGTCCGTTGCGGGTTCACGTGGTTCGGCGAGTGTTCGGGGGTTCATGTGCAACCTTGTGATCGTTCGGGAGACAATATTTCGGGAGACAAGCGGTAGAGCAGCGTGACCTCGATCCTCCGACCTCAGGTGATGCCATGTCCAAGACCAAGTAGTGACACCACCATCTGTTCTTCTTATAATCGCCGTATGAACCTGCAGCGCGCCCGTTATCTGATCGCTCTCTCGGATCATGGCAGCTTCACTCGCGCCGCCGCGAACGTCCACGTCGCGCAGTCAGCGCTCAGTCAGCAGATCAAGGTTCTCGAGCGCGAACTCGGAGTGCCTTTGGTGGATCGTCGAGGTCCGCAGTTCACCTTCACCGACGCCGGCCGGGTAGCGGTACGAGAGGCGCGCTTTTTGCTCGGGTGTGCGGACCGGGCGGTCGATCGAATTCGATTGGCTGCGCGCGGCGTGGACGGAGAACTGCGCATCGCCTACACCCGCTCGTGGGCCGGCGGCGCAGTAGCGGATCTGGTCAGCACCTATCGAAAGCTCTACCCGGGCGTGGAGGTCGTCGTTTATCGTGGCACGTCGGCGCAGACAGTTGATCTCGTCCGAAACGGAGCAGTCGACGTCGCGGTCGTCCGGCCGCCACTCGAAGACGGTGATCGCGAACTTCCCCTGATCGTCCTCGACACCGAACCAATCCTGGTGGCGGTGCCCGCGGATCATCCGTTCGGGAGTCGAACGACCCTCGAACTCGGGGACCTGGTCGGCATTCCCGTCGTGTTCTGGCCCGAGGCAAACGCTCCGGGCATGTATTCGCGCACTCTCGAACAGCTTTGGCCGGACGGCACTCCCGATATCGTTCGATTCGAAGCTGACGACGAGCAGGTCCTCCATGCCGTATCGGACGGAGTGGGAATTGCGCCGATCCCTCAGGGGCGGGCAAGAATGCTCCGCATTCCGGGTATCCATCTGTGCGAAATCGTCGGTGAACAACCAACTCTCGATGTTGCTGTCACCTATCGACAGGACAATCCGAATCCAGCGCTTGCACCGTTCGTTGCGCTCGCCGAACGCGAAAGATCGTCAACTGCTTCGCCGTGACTGATCCTGGGCAGGATCTATTCGGCGTCGAGAACCAGCATCATTGCGGTTGCGCGTGCTCGGTTCTCGACGGTGTCAACGTGAAAGCCGACGTGCTGAGACAGCTTTGACAACCGGTGCGCGACGCTGCTGTGATGGAGATGCATGGTATCCGCCGTGGCCCTCAATGTTCCGGATCGCAGATATGTCCTCAAGGTTTCCAGCAGCTCCGATCCCTGCTTGGTGTCGCCAATCCGTCTGGCAAGAACCAAATCCGGGATTTTCGTGTGATCGATGTGCGATCCGGGCGCCAGGAGGTTGAGCGCGCCGAAGCTGTCGGCGTTCACGATCGGTGTTGTTACCGAGGTCTGAGTGTGAGCGAATCGTGCTGTGCTGATTATCGTGTGCATTTCGGAAGCGGCTGCAGCCAAGGATATTCCGGCGCGGATGGATGACGCCAACGCTGCCTCGAACAGTCCGGTTGTCGGTGTGAACGAATCCTTCACAATATCCAGATATTCTCCGTCAGCCTCTACCCTGATGGCTTTGCCGGGGATGCAATCCTTCGAAATGGTAAGACGTGCAGTGCTGTTCGCCGCACCCGAGGAAACCGTGGATACGACAACACGGACTGGGGTGCCGGGTTCAATCCCGAGACCGGCGCACGAAGTGAGTACGGTCAACTCGTCCATCGGAAAGAGCAGATTGCGGGTGTGCTCGGCTTCGGTAGGTAAGCGGCGGGGCTGCAGTATTATCGAGGCAGTCAGAGCCATTCGGTCGACGAGCATCTCGTCGAGTGGCAAGTTTGCACCAGGACGCTCGATCCATACTCTCCCGAGAACATCATCGTCGACGGCAATCTCTCTGGTAATACTGGGGGCGAGACAGGATTCGGGAGACCACCGGCCGCGCGGGTCGCAACGACGTGAATTCTTCTTGTTACCGTGTTCGACGATCTCGATGCCCACAACGCAGTCCGCCAACTGTGCGCTCGCGCGCAGCAATGATGCTGTGTCGGCGCCGTGCCGCACGAGGGTGTCGAAGTAGTCGATGACGCGTACCAAGCCCGCCGAGTCTGCGTCGAGCTCGGCAAGCCGGTACATCAGTCCTTGCATCTCGCAACGCTACGAGACTGGCGACAGCGAACGCAACCCTCTCCGGAGCGCCGTGAGGGCCTCGGCGGCACCTCGTTCGCTGACCGCTGCGGTAGCGACAAGTGCCGACCCGTGAAAGGTCCCGGGGAAGGAGTGCAATTCGACGCTGACGCCCGCTTGCAGCAGTCGAAGGGCGTATTCGATTCCTTCGTCGCGGAGCGGGTCGAGTTCCATGGTGGAAAGGTAGGTCGGCGGTAGACCTGTGAGATCGGTAGCCCGGGCGGGTGCAGCGTAAATGGAGACGTCAGGATCTTCAGGGCCTGAATATGACTCGCCGAGATAGTACTTCCACGACAGGATGGCGTTGGGGCGGTGCCACAGGGGTGTGTCGACGAAGTTCGTCATCGAGACCGTCGTCAGACGGTCGTCGAGTTCAGGGATTTCGAGGAATTGGAATGCCACGGGCACAACGGCCTCGTCGCGAGCTTTGAGTACAGTGCCTGCGGCCAGTCCACCGCCTGCGCTCTGCCCGCCGACTGCGATGCGGCTGGGATCCACACCGAGTTCCTCGGCATGTTCGTGGATGTACATAAGCGCGGCGTAGCAGTCGTTGACGGGCCCGGGGAAGGGTGTCTCGGGAGCGAGGCGGTACTCCACGTTGGCGACGGCGAATCCTAGTTCGCGCGCTACCTGGACACAGAATGGATCGCTGGATTCTGCTGTGCCGATTGCGAATCCGCCGCCGTGAATCCAGAGCAGAACAGGGATAGGTCCGGCGGTGTTATCCGGAGTGAAGAAGCGAATCGTGACCGCCGGATCGGCGTTCAGGCCAGGGGCGGACAGCTCGCGAAGCGTGACTCCGTCGAATGACAGGTCGACCAACATTGTGCCGACCAGTGCGTCATAGGTGGCCCGCGCGTTGGGAAGGTCGGAGAAGTCGACCTTCGGGAGCATGGTGAGTGCTGCGGCGAGTTCGGGGTCGAGAGTGGGAAATGTTGTCATGCATTCATCATCCAGCTTGAATGTGGCCTGCGTCACCAGCGGCGTGTAGGGAATTGGGGAGTCGCCATCCGACGCCCGTCGGATCTCCCTAGGATGACGCCGGTGGACACAGTACATCTCGGGGTGGACTCGAGCGATTCGGCGATCAGGGCTCGGATCGGTGGACATCCGCCGCAGGTTTTCGCGGGACAGCCGATTCTGCACACACACGAATACCTTCTGACGCTTGCGGCCCACACGGCCACGTGGCTCGGTGAGCGAGAACTTTCCGTCTTCATTCGTCGGGGTTTCTCAATCGGAGATGATGACCTCGAATACCCGGACATCGGGGTTCGGGCAGTCCTGCACCCTCCGTCATCGAGAAGTGCGGAATCGGCGGGCAGTCATAGGGGCTTGGGGAGCGCGGCGTTGATCAAAACTCCCGCAGATGAAGAGGTGATGTCGTTGGTGTTGATCGCTCCGCAACCGGTGCTCATCCAGAACGAACCGTCCTACGCCGAGGCCGTCGAGGCCGACGGACACCGTTTCCTTTTCCAGATCAATGACGAGGGGTGGCCGGTGGGTTCGCAGTCGCAAGCCGAGTTCGCGGAGGAGTACCTATTCGGTTACGGGTCGGTGTATTTCTACGGGAGCACTGACGCGAACGGCCTCGTTCGTGAAGTTGTGCCGGGATTTCTCGACTTCTGACCTGCCTGACGACCCGTCTGCCGATAGCGTGAGCAGCGCATCCAGACCGGCGGTTTTGTCCTCGGAAAAAAACTTTCGGAAGTTTGTCGATCGGTGAGTGTGCCGTTCGACGTGTAGGCAGAGGGACCGAACAGAGCGGTCCACAAACGAAGGAGATTCTCATGAAGTACATGCTGATCATGCGTTCCACCGACGAGGCCATCGAAGCATCCAAGGACATGGATTTCGACGAGATCATCGCCGCGATGGGTCAGTACAACGAGTCCCTGATCAAGGCCGGTGTCTTGTTGGCCGGTGAGGGATTGGCCATGGAGGAGGGGTTCATCGTCGATTTCGAGTCCGATCCTCCGCTGGTTTCCGACGGCCCGTACGGAGAGACGAAGGAGTTGTTCTCCGGCTTCTGGATCATCCAGACGTCGACCAAGGATGAAGCCCTGGAATGGGCAAAACGCTGCCCGTTGGGGCCGGGCAGCAAGCTCGAGGTGCGCCGCGTGAGTGAGATGTCGGACTTCGATCAGGACAACGAGTACATCCAGAAAGAAGCCGGCTGGCGCGAAGAGCTCGGCACCGATCGTCCGGTCGCAGGCTGAACCATGACCGACGAGGCGGTGCGAGAAGCAACGAGAACGGCTGTCGACGCGGTCTGGCGTATCGAATCCGCGAAGATCGTCGCCACGTTGACTCGCACCGTCGGGGATCTTGATCTTGCCGAGGACCTGGCCGCGCAGGCTCTGCTCGAAGCCGTCGAGCGATGGCCTGCCACCGGGGTTCCGCGAAATCCAGCTGCCTGGCTGACATCTGTTGCGACACGACGGGCAATTGACGGATGGCGACGACGCGAGAAGTTGGACGAACGTTACGCCCACTTTGCGCGTGAACTCGAGAACGACGCTTCGCACTTCGATGACGTCAGCTGGGATCCGGATCGGATCGACGACGACGTCCTTCGCCTGATGTTCATTGCCTGTCATCCTGTGTTGAATCGAAAAGCGCAGGTAGCCTTGACTCTTCGGGTAGTGGGCGGGTTGACCACGGAAGAAATTGCCAAAGCATTCCTGACGCCGACGGCAACAGTGCAGCAGCGGATAGTCCGCGCGAAGAAGGCGTTGACCGCCTCGAAAGCGGTATTCGAAGTTCCAGGTCGAGAGGAATTTTCGAAAAGACTGGGCGCTGTACTCGGTGTGCTGTATCTGGTGTTCAACGAAGGGTATGCGGCCAGCTCCGGGGACGAGTGGATGCGCGCGGATCTGAGTGCTGAAGCGCTGCGGCTGGCTCGGATACTGGCCGAACTGGTCCCGGGGGAATCCGAGGTGCACGGCCTCGTCGCGTTGATGGAACTGACAGCCTCGCGATTCGGTGCCAGGACAACTTCGACGGGTGAGCCCATCCTTCTTGCGGACCAGGACCGGACTCGGTGGGATCGCCTTCAGATCGCACGGGGGTTTGCCGCGCTACAGCGGGCTGACGCCGTCGGGCGTGGACGCGGTCCGTACGGTTTGCAGGCTGCGATCGCCGAATGTCATGCTCGAGCAGCAACTTTCGATGAGACCGATTGGAAGAAGATCGTCATACTCTACGAGGCTTTGGCGCAACTGGCGCCCTCGCCCGTGGTCGACCTCAATCATGCGGCGGCGGTATCCATGGCATACGGTCCGGCCCCTGCACTCGAATTCGTCGACAAGCTTGTCGCTTCAGGTGAACTGGCCGGCTACCACCTGCTTCCGAGCGTTCGGGGTGAGTTGCTCAGTCAGCTCGGCCGATCCAGGGAAGCTCGAACCGAACTCCTCGAAGCGGCCCGGCTGGCTGGGAATGAGCGTGAGCGTGCAGTGCTGGTCGCGAAAGCTGATGCGCTGCTGCCGGATCAGTAGTCACGCGATTTGTAGTCAGGGCTCAGTTGGATCGTCATTCGGCACCATGGGCGGCATTCCGACTCCGTATGGGTCGAGCATGTCCGAGACACGACGACCCCATCGTTCGTGCGCGGACTGTCGGGTCATTCCGGCCGCGCGGCCGATGGTTGCCCACGTTGCGCCGAATCTGCGCAGGCTCATGACGCTTGCCGTCGAATCGATGCCCGCGGCAAGTTGAATCCGGAAACTTGCCAACTGCCACGCCATCTGACGCTGCGCCGGGATATCGGTGTCTTGTTCCGCCTCCCACTCGGCGCTGCCAGGTAAGGGGTCCGTACCGACAATTTTGTCCGCCTGAGCGCCGGCCTCGGTGATCGCGGCGTTGGCCGTCGTAATGGCGGCAGCATCGATCTTTGCGGTCAATGCGTGCTCGATCAGGTCGTCCATGAGAAATTCTCCTTTCGTCAGGAAAAGCCTGACAGGTTCAATCGAATGTTGTCAAGATTTACCTGACTGCGGCGCAGTTTAGTTAACGCACGATCTATTTGTGTACTATCGAAATGGTCTCCGGCCCTGTTGGCCGACGTCGAAGGGGTTGCTGGTGAAAATCGTGGTTCTGTCATTCCTGTTGGCGCTGACCTTGATGACGGTCGGGATCATCGCGGCACGCAACCGCAGTACTCGGCCAGCCGTGACCGGGGTAGTTACTGCTGCGTCGACGGTTCTCGCAGCCGCCTGGACACTTTTTGCCGTGGCTTTCGTTTTGGCCTGATCGCGCTGCTCGACCCAGATGCCCGAGTTGGGAAAGTGGGTATGACGGGTTGCATGCCCGTTGGTGAGAAGTCGCACTGGAACCGGCGATGCGGAATTCCCTTCCGGTGAGTGCGTTTCATCCAGTGGAGCGTTCTCCGGGGTTTCGTGTCCCCGGGCTCCTGAATACGACGGTTCCTGACTACGACGGTTCCTGACTACGACGAAAGGTTGCGCGATGACAAAGCTGTTGTTTGCAGTCACTTCTGCAGATCACTGGACGCTGAACGACGGAACTGCCCACCCGACCGGGTACTGGGCGGAAGAACTGGTCGAGGCGCATCGCGTTTTCGTCGACGCCGGCTACGACATCGTGATCGCGACGCCGGGCGGTAAAGCCCCCGTTGTGGACGAGGGGAGCCTGGCGCCCGAAGTCAACGGCGGGCAAGAAGGCGCTGACCGTATGCGCAAGTACATCGCCGATCTGAAGCCTGTGCTCGATTCGCCGGAGATTCTCGAGAACGCAAACGCCGCCGACTACGACGTGGTTTTCGTACCAGGTGGACATGGACCGATGGAAGATCTTGCGGTGTCGGCATCCTTCGGCGAGCTTCTCGTGAACTTCTTGGATGCAGACAAGGTGGTCTCGGCGGTCTGTCACGCACCGGCGGCACTCCTGCCGGCGAAGAGGTCCGATGGGAGCTGGCTGTTCGACGGCTATCAGCTGACCTCGTTCACCAATGAAGAGGAGACGCAGGCTGGTCTGGCGGACAAGGCTCCGTGGTTGCTCGAAACTCGACTACGCGAGTTGGGTGGCAAATTCTCGAAGGCTGATGCCTGGTCGCCTCATGTCGTGGTGGACCGGAAGCTCTACACCGGTCAGAACCCGGCGTCGTCGAAGCCACTCGCCGAGCGGATCGTCGCCGACTTGGGCTGAGCATGGCTTCTGGCACCGCATCGAGATCTCCTCGATGCGGTGCTGGGCCGTGTTCTGTTGTCCCCGAGAAGCTCTTCTCAGGTTTTGAATGTTGTGTTCGCCGGCCTGGGGTGCTGCCCGGGGTCGATCGAGGGCGGCGGGATGAACCAGGGTTTGTTGTCGACGCCGATTCGGATTTCCCATTTTCCGACGAATCCCGTTTTACGGTGCATCAACCGGTGGTGCGAACGGCACAGCAGGACCAGGTTGTTCATCACCGTCGGACCGCCGTTCGCCCAGTGCTTAATGTGGTGCGCATCGGTCCACGCCGGTACGCATGAACACCCCGGGAACGCGCAACCCCTGTCTCGGGCGATCAGGGCGACGCGTTGTTCGGCGTTGACCAACCGTTTTCCGGGTCTCGCATCCAACGGCGCGCCGTGAGCGTCCAGTAGAACAGTCGACAGGAAACAATCACACCCCAACAACCTCGTCTGAGACACCGACAGCGGTCCCAACCATGGCATGTGCCCGACATCAAGATCCGACGGGGACTCTTCACCATCAGAAGGCGCGGCGGCACAATCCCGATGCTCAGCGAGGTCGCGGGCGTTGATGTGCACGTTCACGTGTGGGCGTTGGCCGCCGTCGGTTCCGGTTTTTGCGCAGTCGAGGTAGCGGCGGATCAGTTCGGTGAACCCGTCTGCGGTCCGCTTCGCCGCCGACCGAGCGTCGGGAGTTCCATCCGGCGCTGGGGTGGGCATCGTCAGATTCGACAACGCCGACAGCAACATTTCGCCGGTGAGAGCGTCGAAATCACCCCGCACCACCACCCGACCATTGAGCGTCGAGGCGATCCGCAGTTCGTTCCGATCGACATCTTCGGCTGGCGGAATCTCATCCGATTCGAACACCCGCTCCAAGGTCGCGATGACGTGCCGCACCTTCGTCGTCGTCGCCTCCACACCCGACGCTGCCGCGAGCAGCAGGTCGATGCAGCGAGGGAGCGCTTCCTCCGGCATCCCCTTCGGCGGGGACTCGCAGAACGCGACGATCAAGACGGCATGATCGAACGAGCAATCCCCAACATCGAACCGAGCCGCTACCGTCGGAAACGGCCGCAGCGCCGCACCAAGGGCGGCGATCTTCTTCCCGTCCCGAACCTGCAGCATCGTGTTCGCCGCCAACCACGCACCCACCCCGCGGCTGGCAATCACCTGATCGTCGGGACGCATCGACAACTCGTCGACCACCGCCACACGAACGGCCTTGAGGCGCAGAATCTCCGCACTCGCCGACACCGCAGCCTCACGCAACTCCGCAGCAGACAACTGCCACACGCGTCCGCGTAACCCCACCGCAGAACCAGACACCACATCCGACAACAAGACACTCATTGAATCCCCCGATCCCCACCCCCAACAATACTCGAACACACGTTCGAGTCAAGTGGGAATTAAGTGAGGGCGCGAATGAGTGGAGTGGGGTCCGCGACGACGAACAGATGACCGCCCCCGCTGATCTCTTCGAAGCGAGAGTGGGGTATCAACGAGTGTGCCCAGCGGGCGACTTCGATAGGTACGTTCCCATCCTCGGTTCCATGCAGAAAAACCGTTGGTACCGAGATGGATTGGAAGAGGTCTGGCACCTCGTGGCGATACCGAGCCAAGTCGACAACCGCTGCCGATCCGCCCTGCGCGATCCCTTCGGATGAATCCAATTGGAGGGCGGGGCGATGCGACTCGTCGGTCATGACGGCCTGATCGGCGGCCGGCCAGATCGAGACGGAGTCGCTGCGTAGCTTGGAGAACACTCCGGTTCCTGCGAGCATTGCGCCGGCCACACGGGGAGCCCAGTTGGCAGCAAAGTACAACGCGGATACCAGTTTTATTCTGCGTCGCAAAGTATCTCGCGGTGCCCCGGGGATCATGGCGCACGCCAGCACCAGTTTCGAGACTCGTTCGGGAACGGCTGCAGCGACAGCGAGCGCGTAACCGCCGCCTCCGGAGAAACCCATCAGTGTGGCCGAGTCCAGCTCGAGGTGATCGACCAGGGCGACGTAGTCGTCGTCCCAGGAATGAAATCCCTTGTCCGTGTATGGATCCGTGCGTCCGAAGCCGGGTCGATCGGGGACTATCAGCCGTATGCTTGCCGTCGAAGACGCGTTGTGGAGTGAGAGCCCTTCGTATCGGCTGCCAGGTGATCCGTGGGCCACGACTACCGGGTGGCCAGTCGGATCGCCGTACTCGCAGAACGCGATACGGCGCCCGGAGGCGTCACGAATTTCGGTTGTCGTCACGCTGCTTGTCATGTAGTGCTTCCTTGCTGCGCGATCGACGCCACACCGTCCAGGATGAGAGTGACTCCGAATTCGAATCTTCGGGCGGGATCGTGATGAAGTGCGAAGACCGATGCATCGCGTCGATCAGCGGGTGCACTGTCGAAAGCTCCGCGTCCCAATTGAATTGCGACGTGTCCGGTTACAAAATCATGCAGGGCGCCGTACGCGTACGTGGCCTGTTCGTCCTCGAGGCCGGCCAGGGAAAGGGCGCTGACGACTCGGTGGGCAGTGTCGTCGGCGCCGGGTGCTTCCAGTGATGCCTGTCGATGGGCTTCCAAGACCAGGGGATGGCGCATCAGGAGATCGTGGAGTCCGTAGGCGAACGTGCGGGCAACCTCGCGCCAGTCGGTCGGCCAGTCGATCGACGAGACCGCTTCGCCTACGAGGGTGGAGATCAGGTCTCGCCTCAAGGCGTCGATGCCGCCGGTTGTGCGGTGGACGGACATCGGCGATATGCCGAGTCGCTCGGCGAGTACCCGAAATGACACCGCATCCAGGCCGTCCGTATCGGCAATCTCTGCCGCGGCATCGAGAATCTGTCTGTGACTCAATGCTTTTGGTCGGCCGGCCCTTGCGGAGCCGGCGGATTCGGATACCATGCTGACAACAATAGCGATACGCGTATCGAAATTACAAGTGTCTATCGACCTACAAGGAGTGTTGCCAGATGACTGATCTCCATCAACTGTCCGCCGTCGAACTTGCCGGTGTGATCGCCGCCAAGCAGGTGTCCATTCCCGAGGTAACCAGGTACTTCGTCGACCGTGCGACCACTTCCGACGACGTGGGCGCGTTCACGACGATTGCCGGGGAGCATGCAGTTGCACTTGCCGAACAAGCCCAGCTCAGGCTGGACGAGCGGGACAACGGACCGCTTCCGCGCCTGTTCGGCGTTCCGACGGCCATCAAGGATCTCGACGCTACTCGCGGCATCCGCACTACCTTCGGATCGGCGCTGTTTCGGGACTTCGTGCCCGATGCCGACGACGAGATCGTCGAGGCGATCCGCGAAGGTGGGCTGATCGACATCGGAAAGACCACAGTGCCCGAGTTCGGGGCGGCGTGTTATACCGAGCCGGAAGTTGCTCCGCCCGCTCGCAGTCCGTTCGATCGCACACGAAGTGCCGCCGGCAGCAGTGGTGGTGCGGCGGCCGCCGTCGGCGCTGGTCTGGTGCCGTTTGCCCAGGGAAGTGACACGGCAGGGTCGTTGCGTTCTCCGGCGAGTGCGTGCGGTGTGGTGGGCCTCAAGCCGAGCCGCGGTTTGATTACGATGGGAGTGGTAGGGCACGATAACTTCGGATTTGCGAGCAAGGGGCCGATCGCCCGGACAGTTCGCGATACCGCTGCGCTGTTGGACGTTCTGGCAACGCGACCTGGCGCCGGAACTATCCACCCGCCTCGGCCGAAGTCGTTCGAAGAGTTCGTTGTACAGGCTGGGGGAGTGCAAGCTCGCCCCTTGACCGTCGCTCTTGCTCACGGATCGGTCTCCGGCGGAGCCGTGGATCCGCAGCTCTCGGATGCTGTATCGAAGGTTGGTACTGTACTGGAGGGGCTGGGACACAACGTGTTCGAGCGACCGCAAGCCCGCGATGACGTCTTTGTTGATGCCTTCACCAAAATGTTCTCATCCTTGGCCGGAACCAAGCCGATCCCGGAGGAGTACGAACACCTTCTCCGTCCGATTGTGCAGCACTTGCGAGTTCAAGCAAGCGAGGTGCCGTCCGGCGATCTGGCAGCGGCCATCGGTGTGGTGCAAGCATGGGCGCGGCGATGGAGCCTCGACTACGCCGACGCCGATCTTGTCGTCACCCCGACTGTGACGAAGCCGCCATTGGCGATCGGGGAGCTACGCAACGACGAAGACCCCGCGACCGAACTGATCGACATGGTCGCATTCACCGGAAACACCATCGTCGCCAACGCAACTGGATT
This sequence comes from Rhodococcus sp. NPDC059969, assembly GCF_042738325.1. Taxonomy (NCBI): domain Bacteria; kingdom Bacillati; phylum Actinomycetota; class Actinomycetes; order Mycobacteriales; family Nocardiaceae; genus Rhodococcus; species Rhodococcus sp. NPDC059969. The sequence continues at coordinate 942,574 of NZ_JBHWUF010000001.1, forward strand.
CCCGTCGATCAGCTTGCCGCTGGGTTGGACGGAAGACGGTGTTCCGCTCGGCGTGATGATCTCCGCGAAGTGGGGGTGTGACGCGGAATTGCTCTCTGCCGCTGCACTGCTCGAGGCCGCGATGCCGTGGAAGGATCGGTACCGATTCGACCGCGCAACCGTGCTCTAGTTCGGGAGCGGTACCCGGTCGCTCGCCGATGCAAAGCCCAACCACGTGTGGCGGTTGCCCCACCAACACCACCCGACTTTCGGGGCGTTGCGGTTGTCTTTGCCATCCCGACCGGTTCCGTTGCTGATCCACACGGCGGGAGTTCTGGTGTCGAAAGATCCGTCAGGCTTACGCAATCGGGAACCGATGGTCATGAAGCACTTTCCGCGTTCGAGAATGTCGGGACGCTGCAACAACCAGTGGATGCCTTCCGTAAGCGTCAGCGGCGTACGGTCTGCGTCGACGATTGCGGGCAGCGCTTCGTCCGGGCTCCAATTTGCCAGGTGGTCCCCACGGTCGACTTCACCGAGCAGATGCAATGCGCTTTCGGGCAGCATTGCCTGCTCGGTGGGTGCGAACAGATCAACATCCGCCATGTCGACGACAACGAATCCGCTTTTGCTCTTGTACCTGAGCAGTGGAGTCAGAACTGAAGCTGGAGCCAGTTTTTCGTGGACGGTAAGCAATCCCGCGTCACCGTGTCCGGCCGCGGCGGCCGCCCTGACGTCACCGGCAGAAAGTCCGGCCATCTCGTGAACTCCGAGTTCGATCAATCGCTCGGCCTGCTGATCGATAGGCGGGAGGTCGAAGTGCATACCTGCGATCCTACCGATCGTGGGCAGGCCGATCAGTGGGTTCGGCGGCGAGGGAAGTCGGCCACGCAACGCCCAATGCGCGCATGATGAACGGGACGGTGGTCGCTACGACGGTGTCCACGCGGTCGCCGGCCATGAGCATCGGGCGCCGGCTTTCCACGCAGGCGAGGATGAGTTGCGCGGAGGCGGCTGCATCGGAATCGACAAAGACACCGGCGTCAACACCTTCCTGGACGAGCTGTTCGACCAGAACCGACAGCGGGACAATACGTTCGAGAAATCGTTCGCGATCCTGCGCGGACAACAATTCGACCAATGCGATTCCCGTGAATCGCTGCAGCGAGAACTCGACGAGCGTCAGTTTGACGAGGATTTCGAGTCGGTCGACAGGATTCTCGCGATCTGCGAGTTCGCGCTCGGCCAGGAGTAGGAATCTCTCCATTTCGCGGGTGGACCAGGCGAGCAGTAACGCAGATTTGTCGGGGAAGTAGTTGTACACCGCTGTCCGCGAGACGCCGGCTGCCTGGGCCACAGTCTGCAGCTTCACGTTCTGCCAGCCCTGCTCGTGAAGTTCGCGAATGAAGGCGTCCAGCATGGCTTCTCGGGTGGCGACCTTGTGCTCCGCGGTTGTCGCGCCACCGGTCAACTTCGGCATGATCGATCCTCCTGTGTCTGATTCACGGTCACGGGGAGGTCGAACAGATCCGCAACAAGGCGTGGATCACCTTGCCACATCGAGACTGGTACGAGCATCATCTGCTGCGCGATCGAGCGTACGGATCGGCTGACCTCCTGCTCTTCGGCGGGGGTGAGCGTCGTGCGTTTGCGCAATCGCTCCATCTCCGCCGCAGTCAGATCAGTGATCCATTCTTCGGCCGCAAGCGAGAGGGGTGAATCCGGTGTCACGACCGATCCAACTCGGCACTGGAGAACCGCGAAGTCATCACTGACAGCGTGATGACGGCTACGACCGAGACGGCGTGTGCCGCCGCCAGCCAGAGCGACTCGGGTGCATGTTTGTGGAGTGTCGGCGCCATCAGCATGGCCATGAGGAGGGCGAGACCCGACAACATCGCGGGACCGTCGGGTCGGCCGACAAGCAGAGTGACCAGGAGAACGAGCGCGACGACGCCGCAGGCCACATCTGCAGGCGGGTACGTTGCCGGAACGATTCCGCGGACAGTGTCGGTGAAGGTCAGCCCGATCGTCACCAATTGCGCAAGACCTGTCGCGCCGGCCAACCAGGCCGTCCACCGCAGGCCGTGGAGACCGGCTTTCCGAGTCCCGGTCAGGTGAGCTTCCGGAGATCCCCATGCTGCGGTTGTCGGTGTTGTCACGGGCCTGCTCCTTTTTATGACGAGGTGTCGTCATAACGTATCAGCGCATGAATGGTGGGTTTCCGAGGGCTGGTTATTGGCTAGTCCTGAGGGAGCAGACACGGAAGTATCAACACTTGAATAGCCGGCCAGTCGGACTGCGGGAGGTGGCTCGATGACGACCCCTGTCCGCACGGATCGGCCTTCGTCAAAACAGCGTTGGTTGGCGCGCGCGGCATTTGCGGCGTTGGCCTTGTCGGTTGGGGTGCTTCTGACCTTCGCCGGCTTGAAGACCCTGACGATGCTGCTCCTGGGGATCGGCGGCGTGATTGTGTGCGTCGTGGCGGTGTACTGGTTTCTGACGACCCGCGGGTTTCTGCGCTGGATCTCGTTGGCGGTGGCGGTACTGACGCCGATCGTGGTGCTCACCTTCCTGGTCCGAGAACGCCTCCTGTGGGTGGTGCTGCTCGCGATCGGGTTGTTCGTCGTAGCCGGTATCTGTGCCCGCGCCGCCTTGGAAGGGGAGGAGAAGGAATTGCCGGTGGTCGAGCGACCGGCACCGCCGCCCACCAAACCGTTCCTGGTGATGAACCCGAACTCCGGCGGTGGCAAGGTCGAGAAGTTCGACTTGAAACGCAAGGCCGAGGAACTGGGTGCCTCGGTTGCACTGCTCGAGGGCCCGGAGAAGATCGATGTGACGGCATTGGCGAGGGAGGCGGTCGCGGACGGCGCCGATCTGCTCGGCGTTGCCGGTGGTGACGGGACGCAGGCACTGGTGGCCGCTGTCGCGGCCGAACACGATCTGCCCTTCCTCGTCGTCAGCGCCGGGACGCGCAACCACTTCGCAGCCGACCTGGGTCTCGACCTCGAGGATCCGTCACGATGCCTCGACGCACTTGTCGACGGCGTCGAGGTCACGGTCGATCTGGGGAATGTCGGCGGTAGAACCTTCGTCAACAACGCATCGTTCGGTGCATACGCCGAGGTCGTCCAGAGTCCGGAATACCGCGACGCCAAGACCAGCACCTTCCTGCAGATGCTCCCGGATCTGCTCGCCGGACGTGCCGGAGCGGTACTGACTGCCCGCTCCCCGAGCGTGTCCGCGATCGGGCCCCAGGCGGTGTTGATCAGCAACGGACCGTATGAGATGAACGACTTGGCGGGGCTCGGCCATCGCCCGCGTTTGGACCGGGGCACTCTCGGGATCGTCGCGATCTCGGTTGTCAGCGCCCGTCAGGCCGTCGGGTTGCTCCATCGGGCGCATCAGCACGGGCTGGCCCAGGGCACCGGATTCGAGGTGATCATCGACGCCGACACCGATGAGATTCCGGTCGGCGTCGACGGCGAGGCTCTCGTGATGCCAACTCCCGTCAGGTGCACAGTCAGCCCACAGGCACTGCGGGTCAGAGTCCCCCGAGATCGTCCGGGCGTCCGTCGACCCAGGCATGCCTGGGATCTGGTCCGGTTGCGAGAGTTGGCGAAGTTCACGAAATCCGGCGCATGACCTGGCCGACGGCCAGCACCCCTTGTGGATCATGCGTGTTCGCCAATGCGCTGAGCCAGTGGGCGGTGTCCTCGTCGTAGGTGCGGGCGATCTTCTCCGGGTCGATGCTGGGCGCGAAGTTGGGCAGAGCATGCCCGTTCGTCCATGGTGCCATCGCTCGACCGAGAGCCTCGGCGTGCGGGACTACAGCGTCGATCATCGGCGGGGCAAGAACTCCGACGGTGAACAACGTGAAGGCGGCATCACGATGGCAGAAAGCGCTGCGGTGCTTCGGTTCCCGAGCGAGGGCGCCACCGAGAAGGCGCAGTTCGACGACGGTTTGAGGTGAACCGGATCCGGAGCCGGCAGCGGACAGCAGTGCGTCGACGGCCTCGTGTGACAGCTCGGTCGTCAATGCCGTGGATTCGTGCGTCGGCATCGGGTCGACAGGATCGGCGTGCACTGCCCCGATGGCGGCATACGGCAGTACGCCGGCTGCGTCGATCAGTGGTGTTGCGACTGACCGGATTCGGTCGAGCAGTGCCTTTGCATCGGATTCCTCGGCAAGACTTGCGAATCTGACCGCGAAAGTGAGTCTGCCGGCCAGCGGCGGCGGAACCTGTGGAAGCGGCGGAAGTTGCAGAAAAGCGATCGAGGTCGAACTGTGCTCAGGCAGGTCGGCGCACCAGTCCAGCCAGGCGTGCGCAACTGCGCTTGCGTCTGCGCCGTCGAAATAGAGCGCGCCACCGTAGAAGTGGGTGAGGGGTATCAGGTCGATCTCGACGGCTGTGACGATGCCCAGAGTGGCTTTTCCGCCGCGCAGCCCCCAGAACAATTCGGCGTGTTCATCAGGGGTGACATGAATGAGTTCGCCACTGCCGGTGACGATGTCGAATGACCGGACGTGATCGGAGGACAGGCCGTACGTGCGCACCATCGGGCCGATGCCGGCGCCGGTGAGGAAGCCGGCGACGCCGACGGTGGGTGAAGAACCCGCCAGTGGCGCCAAGCCGTGGGGAGCGGCAGCGTCGATGACGTCCTGCCAGATCAAGCCCGCGCCGATTCGGGCAGTGCGGTTTTCGGGGTCGATGACACACTCCGTGAGCTTGCCGGTGTGGACGAGCAGAACGTCATTGCCGAGAGGGACAGCGCCGTGGCCGGTGCGCTGAACACCGACGCGCAGGCCCAGCTTCGCCGCGAATCGCACAGTGGCGGCAATGTCTTGCGCGCTCTCGACTGCCACCACAGCGCCGGGAGCGACCGGAACCGCAACATTCCACGGAGTCGCCAACTCGTATCCCGTCCCACCCGGCAGGGCAACAGAGCCAGCCACCTCTGCGCGCAGTGATTCGACAGCTGCGTCGAGCATGGGGGTTTGAAGGTTCATGGTCTTCCTTCCTCATCTGTGTTTCGGTTGTAGAGGAAGACTGCCCGAACAGGCTTGGCTGGTTCTTGACGTGCGTATTCGAACGGATCCAAGTTTTATCCAAGTGCAGATTCGCAGCTCAGAGCGATATCGATCGAGCCCGTGCAGCTACGCCGAGCATGCCGAGTGCCTCCGATTCGGTCGCCACTTCCGCCAGCTCCCGTTCACGTTCGGTCGACGGCTCTCGAAGTTGGGCCCGAAGCAGTCGGCAGCGCAGCAGTGTTGGTGCTCCGCCGGAATCGGTGGCGATCATTTCTGCCTGTCCCAAGAGAGTCGATGCCTGTTCGACGCGATCCAGAAGTGCATGGAGTCGCGCGGAGGCTTCGGCGACCGAGCCCAGCTCACCGACGTGGCCTACCGTTGCGATGCAACCGATGTGTGGAGCGAGAAGGTCGATGAACGTATCGGCATATTCGATCAGTTCCAGATCTGCCACGACGCGCGCAAGTAGTGTCTGGTGCCCCAGCGTGGTCCACGTCTGCGGCCCTCGATTGATCAGCCACTTCTTGATGCCTTCGGAAGCGGCCTCGCGCTCACCTCGGGCCGCATCGATGGCAATGACCCACGAATCGGGTTCCACGACACCGGGATCAGATTCGGCCAACGCACCTCGCTCCCATTCCAAAGTGTTGAACGCCAGGTCGGCGCTGCCAGCCGTGTACAACTCCGTTTGCAGATGGATCTGCCTGGCCGTCTCGTACTGTCGCCGAGCTTGCGTGAAGTCTCCGTGCCACTCGGCGAGAGTTGCTTCCATCCAGCGTAATTGGACCCGAACAACCGGGAGCCTCAGTAGTTCGCAGCCGATGATCCCCTGCCTGACGTGTTTGACAGCGGCATCGACGTTTGCCAGATTCATCTCCGTCATGCTCGCGACGGCGTGTGCGACGACGCTGTCGACACGCGATTGTTGGTGTGGCAGTTCGGAAAGCTCGTGCAGTAGACGCATCGACTCGGCGCTGTGCACCGCGACACCGGAGAAAAGCAGAATCCGTCCGAGTAGGGCGTCGGCGATCACATCGGGATCGTCGAGTGCGCGAGCGCCGTCGAGAGCACGGGCGCTCCACCGATTCGGGATCTCGGCATCGGGGTGGTAGCAACTGCCCACCGCCAGGGCGGCAAGAACCCTTGCGTGAGCGGCTCTGTCGTTCTCGACCAGTGGCTCCACCGCCGCGAGCCGTTCGAGCAATGGTCCCGGATCGGTACCGTAGGAAACCCACGGCCAGGCACCGGCAGCCCGAAGCAATGCGCTCGCCAATCGTCCGACGGCGGAGGTCCGCCCTTCCCGAACAGCCTCGAGGAGACCGGCATTGACGACGTCGAGAACTGTCTGCCCTCGACCAGCCCGGGCGAGGGCCTCGACTCTGGCCACCAACAGGTCGTCCCGATCGTCAGCGGATTGCCGGTACACCGGGAGCAAGTCGAACGCGTGGACAGCGGCCTCCCACCACTCGGCCGCGGTTTCGGAGCTCCATCGATCGGTCGCGTCCTGCGCTGCAGCCGTGCACGCCTCCAGAACGGCGAGTGGATCGACCAGGGGAAGGGCCGACATCAGATGTTGTGCGCGACGGCTCAGTCGGTCCGGATCGGAAGAGTTTTCAAGCACTTCGGCAACTCGGGCGTGTATCCGCTGGCGCCGAAGCGTGGGTATCGCTTCGAGTACTTCGTCTCGGAGAAGTCCGTGAGCAAAGACGTAACCACCGATTGCCGGGTCCGCGACGATGATTCGTTCATCGGCTGCCGCATCGAGATAGTCGGCGAGAGTGTCGACATCGAGACGGGCGGCCGCGGCCAGCGTGTCCATCTCGATGGCGTCGCCGATAACTGCGGCCACCCGAAGGCACTGCAACACTACCGGTTCGACGGCGGATAGACGTCGGCCGAGGACGGATCGAACCGCGACGGGGATGCTGTCGCCGAGTCGCTCGTTCCTCGGAAGCCTGGAGTACTCCGAGACGAACAGCGGGTTGCCGCCGGTTCGTTCCGCCAGGGTTCTTGCCTCCGCCTCGTCGAGTGTGTCCCCGGAGACGCAACTGGCAAGGGTTGCCACCTCGGCCTGGACGAGCGCGGGCAAAACCATGGTTCGATTTCCTTCGCCGTGGAGTACGGCGTCTTCGAACTTGCGCACCGCCGGAACGACTTCCGAGTCACGGAGCGTCGAGACGAACCAGACACTGGCACTGGACATTGCGCCGACCAGGTAGGTCAGGCAACGAAGGGACGTGGGATCTGCCCATTGAATGTCGTCGATGACGACGGTCAACGGTGCATCGGTCGCCGCAGCTTCTATGGTGGTGCGAACCCGTTCGTAGACAGCAAATCTCGCTTCGTCCGGATCGATGTCGGTCGGCGGCGTCAGTACGGCGTCTGCGTCGGCGCCGAGTTCGCGAATCAGTCTGCGAATCGGCCACCATGGCGGCGTTCCGTCGTCTTCCGGGCAACGTGCCCAGACGGCGGCTCCTTGGATGGACGTTGTTCTCGACGAACACTCTTCGGCGAATCGGGTCTTGCCGATGCCGGCGGGACCAGTCAGGATCAACCAGCGGGGCGAGCCCCGGCGGACGTCGTCGAGCATCTTGTCGGCGACACCCGTCTGTGCCGCGCGCCCGACGAACAACCGTGAGGAATTCGTCTCGGGCATGGCTGTTACGGCAGGGGGAGAAGTCGGGACCGGAACGTCCTCGGCCCCCGTCCATCCCGGAGTGCGCGGCCAGGCGACCAAACCCGGCTCGTGGCGCAAGATCGCGCCTTGCAGTGCTGTCAGCTCTCCGCCGGGCTCCAGTCCTAGCTCGGCGTCGAGCCGAGACGCGTGTAATTGAAACTGCTCCAAGGCTTCCGGTGATCTGCCTGCCCGGTGCAGGGCAACCATTCTCAGCCAACAGGTCCGGTCGCGGAACGGGTATTCGCTACATAGTTGAGCGGCGTCGACCAGTGCGGGTGCCAGGCGGCCGAGAGCAAGAAGTGCCGTTATCCGAGTCTCGCGACATTCGGTCCGCACTTCCTCGAATGCCGCGGCCTCCATCTCCACCCAGTGTGCGTCGTTCAGATCGTCGAGGAGTTGCCCGCGGACCGAGTCGAGGGCTCGGTTCGCGGCTGTCAGTGCGTCCTGCCATTGGCCGTCCTCTACGTTTCGCCGTGCGGCTTCGGCGTCTTCGAGAAACACCGACAGATCGACCTCTGCGGGAGCGACGTCGAGAACGTAGCCGGGTGGTTGGCGCACTATCGGTGACGCCGCGCCAGTTTCGACGCGCAGTGCTCGGCGCAGGTTGGAGATGTACGCCTGGATACTTGCCATCGCGCTGGCCGGCGCGTTGTCGTGCCAGAGAGCGTCGATCAACCGGTCGGTGGAGACGACGCGTCCACGGTTGAGCAGTAGGACGGCGAGGACCGTTCGTTGTTTTCGTGGGCCCAGATCGATCACGTCGCTCGCCGCTGGTCCCCGCACGACCTCCAACGGCCCGAGCAGTCGATAGATCATCCGTATCCCCTCGTACCTGCGGATGCAGGACGGTTCGATTCTAAGGAGTGAAATTCATACATGCAGGACAAAACGGTCAACTAGTTGTCGACAGCACCTGCTCGGATTCCTCGGAAAGCGTCTGGTTGACGCCGGTTTTGCGCAGCGTCGCCGCACAGACCAACGCACCGAGCGCGGCGACGAAGGCTGCGACAAACAGTGCCAGCCGAAGTCCATTGACAAAGTCGTCCGGTGATCCGCCGGGCAGCATCGACTGCGCCGGAAGGAAGGCCCCGAGCGCAGCAACACCAACTGCGATGCCGGTCTGTCGGAACGCGTCGTTGATCCCTGCAGCCAATCCTGAATGGTTCGAAGTACTTTCGCCCAGAACCAACCCACTCATGACGGGGTTGAACACCCCGGCTCCCACGCATGCGACAACAAATCCGGGAAGTATCGCGTACGGCGAACTTGTCACGTCGACGACGGTCATCATGACCAGCCCCACGGAGACGAGTAGAAGCGAACACGTCAACGAGATCGAGACGGGGATGCGTCCGTCCAATTTTGCGGTGGCGCCAGCGACGACGAACATCGCGATCGTCGCCGGCAGATAAACCAGGCCTGCGTTCACGGGGGACAGATGCAGCACGTTCTGCAGGTAGATCGTCGTGTAGACGAAGACGGCGAACAGGGAGGCGGAGATCGAGAACGCTGCTATCTGCGCTCCGGCGAAGGCGCGATTGGCGAGCAGATGCGGGGGCAGCATGGGCTCGGCAGCTCGATGTTCGTGCAGGTAGAAACCGATCAGGGCGGCCCCGGCGATCACCGCGGCGATCATCGACTCGGGTTCGAACCATCCGGCCTCGTTGCCGCGCAACAATCCGAAAACCAGAGCTGCCAGACCCGTGGACACCAGAATTTGCCCGAGTACGTCCGCTCCGCGAGGTCGAGGATCGCATGATTCGGGAACCCACCGGACAGTCAATGCCAGGGTGATCAGCCCGATCGGAACGTTGATCAAAAAGATTGCGCGCCAATCCAACATCTCGGTAAGCAGCCCGCCGACCAGTGGGCCGACCGCAAACGCGCCGCCGATCGTGGCGCCGTAGGCAGCCAAGGCAGTTGCGCGCTGGGGTCCCTTCTCGAACACGTCCGCCAGCAAGGCAAGTGAGCAGGCGAAGAGCACTGCGCCGCCGATGCCCTGAGCCGCCCGCGCGATGTCGAGGACCCAGATGTTCGGTGCCAATGCGCAGATCAGAGATGCCGTGGTGAACCACAGAATGCCGACGACGAAAACGTGGCGTCGACCCCGTCTGTCCGCCCACGACCCGGCACTCAGCACCGCCGTCGCCAATGCCAGCGTGTACGCGTCGATCACCCATTGCAGGGCGCTGACACCGGTATCGAGATCGGATGCGATCGACGGCAGGGCGGTGTTGACGACGGCGATGTCGAGCATGAGCATTGCGGTGCTCACGCATACCGCCACCAGGGTTGCTCGTCGTACTGCGGTGTTTCGTACTGCGGTGTTCGGTGCGGTCATGGCCCGTCCTGATGTGTCGAAGGAGTGTGTACTCGTAACACCCTGCGCCCCGGCACTTGGGACATACCGGGCGAAATGCTTGGAGCCCGCATGGTCGATAACTGCCGTGTTACTCGGAAACCGTCACTACCCGCTCGGTCGAATGCGCACTGTCCCAACAGTTAATCTCTGGTCATGGAGATCAGCCAGTGGGTGCGACGGGTGTTGGTGGTGGAAGACCAACCACTCATGCGTGCACTCGTCGGTGACGCGCTCACCCACGCCGGGTTCGTGGTTCATACCGCCGGATCGGCGGTCGAAGCGCTCACGGAGTTCGACGGATTCGATCCGGATCTCTTGGTCACGGACATCGACCTGGGTGTGCGGCCGAACGGCGTCGATCTCGCGAACATCGTCACCGTGAAGGCTCCGCATTGCGCGATCGTGTTCCTGACCAACTACCCCAACGCATCGACGGCGCCAGGTTCTGCGGGTGTGCCGCCGAAATCGCTGTTCGTGGACAAAGCGGCTGTCCAGTCGGCAGATCAGTTGATCGGTGTAGTGGAGGCGGCATTGACGGAAACCGAACCGCCGACAGGCACCGGTGATAGGGATTCGCCCTTGTCGAGCCTAACGCGGTCACAGCTCGATCTTCTGCGTTACATCTCGCTCGGCTGGTCGAACAGTGCAATCGCAGCCCATCGTGGGTCCTCGATCCGCGGGGTGGAGAAGCTCATCGCGCGCACCCTCGAGAGCCTGGGGTTGGCGCACGATTCGTCCACCAATCCGCGAGTGCTTGCCGCGAGCATCTTCATCCGTCATTTCGGTGTACCCGAAGAGATAGGTGTTCCCGAAGTGACCGGTGTTCCCGAAGTGACCGACTCGGCGTGAACCTGCGCGAGTGGTGGCTTCGGCTCGGTGATCGGAACATAGTCACCAAGTGGTCGTGGATTCTGACGCTGCCGTTCGCGGTGACCGTGATGGCCAATTACTACCTGTGCACCGGGGTCCGCGAGGTCGGTGCGATGGCGGTCGGCGCCTTTGCGACCCACTGCGTTGTCGGGGTGATGCTGCTGATTGCGAGGGCCGTCCTTACAACGCACCGATCGCAGTTCGCAGCCCTGGCCCTGTTCACAGTGATCGGTGCGATCCGCCCGTTCGTCCTCGACGCGATCACCCGCGCGCTCGAACTCCCCGTCGACCCCAGACCGATGCTCGTCCGGGTTGCGCTCAACGTCGTGTGCAGCGTTGTTTTCTTGTCGTTGATCGCCGTATTGGTAGGTGCTCTCCGTGACCGCGTCGCGCTGCAACGGAGTTTGAAGGTTGCCGGGGCCGCCGTCCAACTCCAACAGGCCCGGGATCGATTCCGTCTCGACCAGACCCGTGCGCAGTGTCGGCGAGAGCTCGAGCGCAGCATCGAAACAGTCATGCACACGGTTGCTGAAACGGAACTCGAGGGAGCGCGCGGGGCAGCGCTCTTGCAGCGAATCTCCGACGACGTGGTTCGCCCGATGAGTCATCGGCTGTTCCGGGAGATTCCCCCGATCGAATCACCGACGCCGATTGTGCGACTGACGGCGAGGGATCGATTGATCGGCGTCGTACGTAGCGTTGAACCGGCGCCACTGTACGTACCGGTGTTCGCGTATACGGCACTGGTGACCGTCTACCTGCTCGGAACGTACGGCGTGACGTTCACGGCGGTTCAGATTGCCGTCGGTTTCTGGCTCTTTGTCGGTGGCAATGCGTGCGCTCGCCGAGTTGTTCGCAGCGGAGACGGCCCTCTGAGACGGATCGCGACTCTTTTAGCGGTGTACTGCTCGAGTGCGCTGATCAGCAGTACCGTGACGTGTCTGCTCCTGACTGTCTCCGGCCGTACCCCGACTTTCTATCTCTCGTCGATGGCTGTCTACCCGTTGGTTGCGCTGTCCGTCTGTCTGATCAGGGCTGCGGATACACAGCGTCAGGACGAGGAGCGTCAACTCCGCAGTGCCCTGAGCCGGCAAGCGCGCGATGCAGCTCGTATCCATGCCGAGCTCATGCACACCCGACGTGGACTGGCCAGGCTGTTGCACTCGTCGGTGCAGGGTGAACTCGTAGCGGCCGCATGGTCTTCGGGCACCGTTGCCGGTCGTCGAGTCGATGTTGCGGCAACCATTGCCCACATTCTCGACGGGGTGGAAAGCGACCTGTCTGCGTCATCCGATCAGCCGGCTGACTCCGATGCCCGAAAGCATATCGATGATCTTGTCACGGTGTGGCGCTACGCAATTCCGATCGTCAGTCACGTCGACGACGAAGTCTGGACGGTGATTGGATCAGGCTCTGCTCGGCTCGACAGTGTGGTGGAGATTCTGTCGGAGGGACTGACCAACGCCGTGAAACACGGTGCAGGAGGGCCTGTCTTCCTCGAGGTGGCACTCTCGGATGCTCGGGCGGTAGCAGTGCGGATCAGTTCGCCGGGTCGGTTGCCGGTGACACGGGACTCCGGGATCGGGCTTGAATCGCTCGCCGGTACGGTATCGTCCCTCGAACTTGTCGAGGAGGAAGGCCGGGTGGTCCTCACGGCTGTGCTTCTGTGACACCGTGAGTGGCAATGTCGTGGAGGCCGAACGTTTCGCCAGCGGCCGGATTGGTCGCTTGTACGGTCGCAGAAATGGAATCGATTACTGCGCAGCTCATCCCACTCGCCACCGGCGTCGTCATCAGCCCGATTCCTCTGGTTGCGATCATCGCGATCCTGCTTTCCACTCGGGCGAAGGCAAACGCTTTTGCGTACACCGCGAGCATTGTTCTGGCGGCGGCTGCGATTACAGCAGCCACGGCACTCTCGACCACCGGAGTGGAATCGAAGTCCAGCGGCAGCGCGCATACCGTCCAGACGGTGTTCGCCGTTGTGTTCACTGTCGGTTTTCTGGCGCTCGCTTACTCGAGTTGGCGTAGCCGTCCGAAAGACGATGCCGAGCCGGCGATGCCGTCGTGGCTGGCGCAGATCGACTCGATGCAACCGGCCAAAGCTGCGGTCCTGGGACTGTTGTTGACCGTACCCAACGCGAAGAACCTGCCACTCGAACTCAAGGCAGGTTCGATCATTGGTGGCGCGCACCTCGGCTGGGTATCCGTGGTCGCGTACTCCGTTCTGTTCGCGGTCGGGGCGTCCATCGCCTTGATCGTTCTGTCAGCCTTGGCTGCCGTGCCCTCGGCGAAGGTGACCGATGCACTGAGCGCCACCAAAAGCACTCTGATCCGCCACAATGCGGCAATCATGACCGTTTTGTTCCTGATGCTGGCAGCATTGGAACTCTCGCACGTTGTCGAAGCCCTGTCGAAGTAGCAACTTGTTTTCGAGGAGAAATCGAATGACGATCACCCCCAGCGAAGCGCCGGTAGTCGAGACAACGTTCGGGCCGGTTCGAGGATCGACGAAAGGCGCGGTATCGAGTTGGAAGGGTATCCGCTACGCGGCGCCTCCGGTCGGTCCACTGCGATTTCGTGCACCGGTTCCGCCGCAGCCGTGGACCGAGATCCAGGACGCAACAGAATTCGGACCGTGCGAGCCGCAAAGTCGACTCGCGATGATCCCGCTCGGCGAGAATGTTCCGATGGACGAAGACTGCCTGTTCCTCAACGTGTGGGCGCCGGGTCCCGTCGGTTCTGAGGCTCCGGGTAAACCCGTCATGGTCTGGATTCACGGCGGCGCGTACTTCCGCGGCGCATCCAGCCAACCACTTTTCGACGCAACCACATTGGTAGAAAACGGTGACGTTGTCGTAGTCTCGATCAACTACCGGATCGGTGTATTCGGCTTCGTCGATTTCTCGTCCTTCAACTCGAGTGAACATACCTTCGAACCCAATGTCGCGCTCCGCGACATGATTGCAGCACTGCAGTGGGTACAGGACAACATCGCGGCTTTCGGTGGCGATCCGAATCGAGTGACGCTGTTCGGTGAGTCGGCAGGCGGCGGCGCCGTGACGACGCTGATGACCGTCCCGTCCGCGCGCGGCCTGTTTCATCGCGCCATCGCCGAAAGTTCGCCCGCCACTTCGGTATACGGGAGTGAACGCGGCGAGATCGTCGCGAAGCTGTTTCTCGAGATCTTCAGCGGCGGCGGCGATCTGGGCCTGTTGCGGTCTACGTCCGCCGAAGACTTGGTTGGGCCTTCGGACGAGTTGTTTGCTCGCGTCCCGCAGGAGACGCCGGGAACTCTTGCGTTCGCGCCTATCGTCGACGGTGATCTGCTCCCCGACTACCCGGTGCGAGCGTTCCGACACGGCAACGCACACCCGATTCCGCTCATCATCGGGACCAACAGGGACGAGTCTTCGCTATTCCGGATGATGAAGTCGCCGTTGATGCCGATCGATCCCGTCGTGATCACGTCGATGTTCGCCGAGATCGCCGACGAGCATCCAGGACTCGAACTACCCGATCATTCCCAGATCGAAGGGGCATACTCGGGGCTGTCGAAGCTGGGCGCCGGCCTCGGTCTGACCCGTGACTTCGGATTCCGTCTGCCGACACTGTGGATTGCCGAGGCGCACAGCAAGATTGCACCGACATGGTTGTATCGCTTCGACTACGCGCCGCCGATGCTCAAGGCGTTGAAGATCGGTGCGACCCACGGCACCGAACTTGCCTACGTCTTCGGCAACATCAATCACGGAGCGCGGGACATCACCTACAAGTTGGGTGGGCTGAGCGCGGCGCGTCATGTATCGGAGCGTATGCAAGCGAGGTGGTTGGACTTCGCCAGAGCTGCAGGCGATTACGCCGCCGGGACTGATCGTGAACTGGGTACAGATCCAGGGTGGCCAGCGTACGACACTGACCGACGTGCGACGTTGTTGATCGACAAGCACGATGCAGTCGTCGCTGACCTCGACCGCGAGATCCGGGAGGCGTGGGGTGACACGGTGATCGCATTCACCTGACGGGTCCGACCGAGCCCAGTTCGGCGAGATAGTCCGAGACAGGTCCCGCAGTGAGCATTCCGCTTCCAGCGCCGGCAATTTCGGATGCGGCAGACAGGAGTGCCGCTCGGGCTCGCTCCTTGACTCGGCTGTCGCCGACTGCAGTCGCCGCAGCAGCAGTCAGGCACCACAGTGCCTCGGAGAGTAAATCTTTAGGCGGGTCTGGCAATGCGTCGACTGCCTGGGCGGCCTCGTTCACCTCTCCGTGTGCGAGAAAGAGGTGTGGCCGGGCCCAGGGTTCGTACGGGCCCCACTGCGTCGTGGCGTCGAACCTTGCCGGCAAACCGCGCCACACTCGGAGTGACAGAATTGCGAGAGGGAGTATTCCGTCCTCGAGTCCGGGCATGCCGGAATCGGAAAGGTTCACCGCCGCAGCTTCGTACAGCTTCTCGCAGTGCGCGGTTTCCGCGCCGGTAGCGGCCGTTCGCATTGCGCGGAACCAGGTGGTGAACACCGCTGCCAACGGCCGTTCGTGACGTCCAGCCAATCGGTCAACTGTCTCGGCATGTAGCTCGGCTGCATCGAATTGCTCCAGTGCGCCGAGGGCTTGCATGCGGATCAGATGGCCGAGGATCTCGAAGGTGGCCAGGCCGTGTCGAACGGAGAGGTCTACCAGTTCACGGCCGATGCTGTCGCGCTCGGAGGCCAGACCGGTAGTCCAGAACGTCTGCATGAACAACCCGTTCAGGGCGAACGCCAAGAGTCCTGGATCGTCGAGAGCGCGACCGATCTGTACTGCAGCACGGGCACATTCGATCCCGCGATGATCGGACACTCCGCGCGATTCGAGTGCGATCGTCGCCAACAGTCTGGCCCGAGCGGGTTCGTTGCCGTCCGGAAGGCGATCGAGGGTGCGCTGTGCGGCCTCGACGATCCGCGCAGCCTGCCGAGGATCGTCGGATCGCGTCCAGATTCCGGGCACGTCGTAGTTGCCGATGATCCGTGCGGTGAGTTCGACATCGTCCAATTGTTCAGCGGCGCCGATGACTGTCAGTCGCTGGTTTCGGGCAGTCTCGAGTCCGCTTCCGCCGGCAACTGCCAAACTTCGGAGGAGGCCGACGGTTGACTCCAATCTCGATTTCGATCCGGCCGCTACGGTCCTGTCGTACGCTGCCGAAACCTGAGTGAAGATCTGTTCTGCCCCTACAGGATTCAGGTGCGTCTCCCGGCGGAGAATGTCGGACTCGAGGTCGTTCAGTCGTGGACCGGGGTCGATGCCCAACTCTTCGGCGAGTAACTTTCGTGCGCGACGTAGGACTGCCAGAGCATCGCCCTGACGGTCGGAGCGGTACAGTGCGAGGGCGAGTAATCGCCAACCCTCCTCTCGCCAAGGGTGTTCCGTCACGTGGGCATCCAGATCGGGAATCGCTTCGGCGGCTTGCCCGAGATCCAGTTGGGTGGACGCCAAGTGTTCGACGGCCGTCAGACGCAGTTCCTCCAAGCGTGATCGCTCCGTTCGGACCCAAGGCTCGTCGGCGAACTCCGCGTAGGCCGGCCCTCTCCACAGCTGCAGCGCGGTTCGGAGCAGTTCGAGTGCTTGCGCCGACGTCGAATCGGCGGCCTCACGCACCAGCCTTTCGAATTCCCAAGCGTCGACCGCGTCGGGTTCCGGCTTGAAGGCGTAGCCAGGCCCTTCGGTCACAATGACTTTCGGCTTCGTCCGCGGCGCACGATCCGGTTCGAGTGCGCGCCTCAGCGCGGAAACGAACGTACGTATTGCGCTGGTCGCCCCGGCCGGAGGATCGACCCAGAGGTCGTCGACGATCACGTCCACCGGAACGACACGTCCGCGGGTGACGATCAGACGAGCGAGGACCGCTCGGTGTCGTGGGCCCTTCAGATCGATCTGGTGTGAAGACTCGTTCCACGCGACCACGGGTCCGAGAACTCCGAAAAATGTGTGGTCTCGCATTTCCCCACGCTATCGCGCTCATCGAACGCTCATCGACTCCGGCGAGGCTGATTGCCATCACCCCGACTTGCAATCACCCCTACAAACGAGAGCGACCGATGACGATCACCATTCCAGGCTTCGAGTGCCAGCAGATTTCTACAACAGACGGGGTGCGGCTCAACGTCGCGGTCGGCGGAAGCGGGACACCACTCGTGCTTCTCCACGGCTTCCCCCAGACTCACCTCATGTGGCGTCACGTCGCGACCGCATTGGCGTCGGATCACACCGTCATCTGCCCAGATCTGCGCGGATACGGAGCCAGCGACAAACCGGTCGAGGAAAACGCCGACACCTACTCCAAAAGAACAATGGCTACCGACATCGTCGAGGTGGCGAAGAAACTGGGACACGAGAAGTTCGCCCTCGTCGGCCACGATCGTGGCGCACTGGTTGCCATCAGAGCGGGGTTGGATCACCCAGATGTGATCACGCATCTCGGTTCGTTGGACGTGCTCCCCACCTTGGATATGTGGGACATCCTGCACGGGTCGAATGCCGCTGTTGCATTCCATCTGTATCTCATGGCTCAGCCGCCCGGTCTCCCCGAGCAGATGATCAGCGCCAGCGCCGACGCGTTCTTCGAGTACTTTCTCGACGCATGGACGCAAAACCGCGAGGCGATTCCGGCTGACGTGCGGGCGGAATACCTGCGCGCCTCACAGGAGGCGGTGCCGTCGATCGTTGCCGATTACCGGGCGTCGGCAGGCATCGATATCGAACACGATCAGGCCGATCGCGATGCGGGCAACCAACTGCACATGCCGGTCACGGTCATCCAGCAGGACTGGGGTTCGATGCTCGGTTACGACGCCGAGGCCCTGTGGAAAGCGTGGGCGCCCGATCTCGAGCACCGCACGCTGTCCGCTGGTCACTTCATGGCGGAGGAGGCGCCTGCCGAAGTGGTCGACGCGATCCGTGCCCTGCTGAAGAGGTAGTCAGCGCTTGACCCCGGCAGCCAAGTCGTCGACGAGGACCTTGGCAGTCAAGGCGTATCCCGCAGCCTTGTAGTAGTCGAACGGAATCACGCGACCGGCCTGTGCGGCGGGCAGGCGCTGCCACGTCGGCGAGGTGTACACGCTGCCGGAGGCGCTGCGATCAAGGGCGAAGATGACGTCGGCCTCCTCCAAACGATTGAACTGCTCCGACCCGAGCATCACGCGAAGGTCGGGGCCTTCACGGAGCACCTCGAACCCGAGGTCCTCGGCGACGGCGGTGCGGAAATCGTTCTGGAACCACGCGATCTGATCCTCCGCGGCGGCCACGAAGGCAACCTTCTTGCCGGCCATGAGCGGTTCGACGGTCGGGCGGACCTGAGCTACGTGGGCGTCGTACTCGGCGAGTACTTCTTCGGCGCGATCGCTGCGCCCGATGCCGGTGAGGAAGTCCGACATGACCTTCCGCCACTCCGGGGTGAAGTCCTTGCCGACGGGGAGGACCGGTGCGATCTGCTGCATCCGGTCGTTGCCGTACGACCCGGTGTCCCACCAGCCTGCGCTGAGGACGAGAAGGTCGGCGCCGAGGGTCGAGATGTACTCGAAGTTGGGATCGGAAGCACCTTCGGCGAAGATCTCGACACCCGTAGCATCCGGGACCTCACGGCGCAGGTGTTCGGCTGCGCCGGTCGGGTAGGCGGTCACCGGGTATCCGGCGAGGATCGACAATTCGAGGCCGTCCCGAGGGTCGAGGGCAACGACGTTCTGTGGGTCCGTCGGAATGATCAGCTTCTCGTCGCCGCGAGTGAACTCGAAGGTCTCCGCGTTCTCGGGCGTCGAACTTTCCGTGCTGGCGCAGGCGGCGAGAAACGCGGTCGCAGCGACGCCCGCGCCGACGCCGAAGAAACCGCGTCGCGTCAGGTTGTCCACGATCGCCCAGTAATCGCGATCGGTCGTGGAGGGAGAAAGGAGTCGAGTCATGCTTGTTAGGTTAGCCTTAGGGGCTGGCTTCGGGAATGCTGAAACAGCTCCCGCGAGCGCCAAGAAATACGGCGAACACGCCAGCGTGGAGAGTGTTGTCGGCGTCACCTGACTGTCTGATTCACAACCCACTTTCGTCCTCTGACGTGCATGACGTCACAACCGGCCGCCTCCTCGATCGCGATTTGGCCCTGATCGCGCCGACTATGCTGAGTTGACCAGCAGTACGATTTCGGAGGTTGCAATGCAGATCACCAGCGTCGGCCACGCAGGATTTCACATCCAGACCGAGGCCGGATCCATCCTGTGTGATCCATGGGTGACCCCGACGTATTTTGCGTCCTGGGTGCCGTTCCCCGACAACACCGAGTTGGACTGGGACGCTCTCGGCAACTGCGATTACCTCTACGTCTCGCACCTGCACAAGGACCACTTCGATCCGAAGAATCTGATCGCGCACGTCAACAAGGACGCCACAGTCCTGCTCCCCGATTACCCGGTGCCGGACCTCAAGCGTGAGCTCGAGAAGCTCGGCTTCCACAAGTTCTTCGAGACCGAGGATTCCGTCAAGCACACCGTCAGCGGCCCCAAGGGCGACCTCGACATCATGATCATCGCTCTGCGTGCTCCCGCGGACGGTCCTATCGGTGACTCGGGCCTCGTCGTGTCGGACGGGGAGACCACCTGTTTCAACATGAACGACGCCAGGCCGGTCGACCTGGACCCGCTGACCGACGCCTTCGGGAAGGTCGACATCCATCTGCTGCAGTACTCGGGCGCGATCTGGTACCCGATGGTCTATGACATCCCGAAGGGCACCAAGCGCAACTTCGGCAAGCAGAAGCGTCAGCGTGGCATGGACCGCTGCCGTAACTACATCTCTCAGGTCGACGCTGCCTGGGTTGTCCCGTCGGCCGGCCCGCCGGTCTTCCTCGACGACGACCTGCGCTACCTCAACGACGATCACGGCGACGAGGGAAACATCTTCCCCGACCAGATCACGTTCCTCGAGCAGATGCGCATCAACGGCAACGATCGTGGTCTGCTGATGATCCCCGGCTCGGCCGTCGAACTTCGCGGAAGCGAGAAGGTCGCGCTGACGCATCCCATCCCGGACGCAGACGTCGACAAGATCTTCTCCAACAAGGCCGAGTACATCGAGAAGATGGCGCAGAAGATGGCCCCGGTCATCGCCGCGCAGAAGGCCACGTGGGCTCCGGCCGAAGGCGAGCCGCTGCTCGACGGTCTCAAGGCCAAGTTCGAGCCGATCATGGCTCAGTCCGATCTCATCTGCGACGGAATCGGCTACCCCGTCGGACTGGTGATGGGGGAGGAGACCGTTGTGCTCGACTTCCCGAAGCGGATCGTTCGTGAGCCCATCGACGGAGAAGGCAAGTACCGCTACGGCTTCCGCATCGCTCCCGAACTGGTTCGCACTGTTCTGCGTGACGACGAGCCCGACTGGGTCAACACCATCTTCCTGTCGACGCGCTTCACCGCGTGGCGCATCGGTGGCTACAACGAGTTCCTCTACACGTTCTTCAAGTGCCTCACCGACGAACGCATCGCCTACGCCGACGGCTGGTTCGCCGAGGCCCACGACGACAGTGCGTCTATCGAGCTGGGCGGGTACGAGATTCAGCGTCGTTGCCCCCACCTCAAGGCTGATCTATCGAAGTTCGGCGTCGTCGACGGCACCAACCTCACCTGCGATCTACACGGCTGGCAGTGGGATCTCGAGACCGGCCGCTGCAAGACGTCCAAGGGTCACGAGCTGCGCACCAGCAAGCTGAGCTGAACCGAGCTCGTCGGGTGACGGGATACAGCAGGTCGCTGATCGGCCTGGCGACAGCGCTTGCCGGGCTGGCCGGTTATGTCGACGCGCTCGGATTCATAACGCTCGGTGGGCCTTTCGTTTCCTTCATGAGCGGCAACATGACGCAGGCGAGCGTCGCATTTGCCGACGGGGTGTGGTCGACCGCGCGGGTGGCCGGCGGCATCATCGTGCTCTTCCTTCTGGGAATCGCGCTGGGAACCGTCGTCACCCACTTCACGGAGCGCTATTCGGTCCGGGCTCGCAAGGTCACGGTGCTCGCGGTTGTAGCCGGGCTGCTGTCCATCGGTTCGGTGATGAGCAGCCTCGACGTCACCCCCGGCGCGATCTCGGCGATGGCTTTGGCGATGGGAGCCGTCAACTCGGTGTTCCAGCGCGACGGCGAGGTGACGATCGGCGTCACGTACATGACCGGTGCGCTGGTCAAGATGGGCCAGCGTCTCACCGGAGCCTTTCTCGGCGGCCCGAAGTGGGCGTGGCTGCAGCACTTCGGGATGTGCGCGGGTTTGATCGCCGGCGCGGTAATCGGTGCGTTGGTTCATCGGTGGATCGGCCTTCACGCTCTGTGGCCTGCGTCGGCATTCACGGTTGTTCTGATCGCCGTTGCCTGGCGGGTCTCGCCCCCGTCTCCGGCACAGGTGTAGAAAGAGCCAGACACAAATCCGGGGGTACAGGGGGAAGCAGTGGATGCTCTGATCATCGTGGTGCTCGGTCTGCTCGGAATCGTCGCGGCCTCGACGCTTGGAGCGCGGATCGGAGTCGCAGCACCGCTGATTCTGGTGATGGCCGGGATCGTTGTCAGCCTCCTACCCTTTGTCCCAGCGGTGGACATCGACCCGGAATGGATTCTGGCAGGCGTGCTTCCGCCACTGCTGTACTCCGCCTCGGTCTCGATGCCGTCGATGGAGTTTCGGCGTGAGTTCGGTGCCATCGGTGGGCTTTCCGTTCTGCTCGTGGTCGTGAGTGCGCTTGTTCTCGGTGTGTTCTTCTCCTGGGTGATACCAGGACTCGGTATCTGGTGGGGCATTGCACTCGGTGCGATCGTGAGCCCGACGGATGCCGTCGCGACGTCCATCGTCAAGAAACTCCCGGTCTCGCCGCGGGTGGTGTCGATCCTCGAAGGCGAAAGCCTGCTCAACGACGCCACCGCTCTGGTTCTGTTGCGTACTGCCATCGCCGGGGCTGCCGCATCGGTGTCGCTGTGGAGTGTGTTGGGCAAGTTCGCTTTTGCCGTCGTCGTGGCCGCGGTCATCGGTGTTGTCGTCGGCAAGGTCAACCTGATGGTTCGCGCCCGTGTCACCGATTCGACGGTCAACACGGTCATCTCGTTCACGGTCCCGTTTCTGGCGGCGATCCCCGCCGAAGAGTTGGGTGCGTCAGGGTTGGTTGCTGCCGTCGTGGCCGGGCTCGTCACCGGCTACGACGCTCCTCGGAAGCTGTCACCGCGACACCGGTTGTCCGACTCCCAGAACTGGCGCACAGTCGAACTGGTCCTCGAAGGTGCGATCTTCCTGGTGATGGGCCTCGAACTCTCGTCGATAGTCGACGATGTCCGGGTCGACCACGAGGGCATATCCACGGCGGTCTTCGTGGCGGCGGGTGCACTGTTCCTCACGATCTTGGTGCGGGCTCTGTACGTGGCCCCGCTCCTGCGAGCGCTCCAAGCGCGGGCGAACTTTCGTGAACGCATGAAACCCAGACTCTCCGACATCGCGAATCGCCTCGACAATCCAGAGGACTACCCGCCAGACGAACGACGCAGCAGGCGCCGGGCACCTTCGGCGAATCAGATGGAAAGGTTCAAGGTTCGGGTTCGGCGGACGGTTGCCGATATTGACTACTACCTTGCTGCGCCGTTGGGATGGCGTGAAGGCACGATCGTCATCTGGGCCGGCATGCGCGGGGCGGTCACTCTGGCTGCAGCGCAGACTCTGCCGGAAGACACCCCGAGTCGATCGCTCCTGATCTTGGTTGCGTTCCTGGTGGCAGCAGGCTCGTTGATCCTTCAGGGTGGGACGTTGAAGCGCGTCGTAGTGGCGACCGGTCCGGCAGCACAGGACCTCACCGAATCCGAACTAGACGAGCATCGCAGGTTGCTCGAGCTTCTCGAAGATGCGTCGGTGAGTGTCGTTCCGCCAGAGGGTCGGTCGAAGAAGAGGATCCGTCTCGACGTGATAGACGCGCAGCGTCAAGCGTTACTCGACGCGCGGGACGACGGCCTGTTCGACGCACGGATGCTCGGATCGGCACTTGCCGCGCTGGATGCCGATCAGATCAGTCTCGAACTCAAGGGCGGTCCGGACGGTTGATCACGTGCACAGTCTCTTTCGCGCCGACGTCATCATCGCCCGCGTGATGACGCCGTGCAGTACCTGAACGGGTGCGAAGTAGATTCGGCCCGCTCTATTCTTCAGTTCCACGGCAGTGACGACGTGCAGGAGGCCGGCGTCGTTGTCGGCCTGAACCGAGGCGACAAATCGTAGGTGTTTCTCGTCCGCTTCGATGAGGGCCTCGCCGTCGGCGATTTTGTCGACGGCAAAGGTGTCGGGGCGTCCCTGGGCGATACCGAGCAATCCGACTACCCGCTCCCTCAACCAGAACATCGCGAGAACTGGAGCGGGGACATTTCTGACGTCGAAGACTGCCTGTGCCCACTCCTCGGAAGTATGGGTCGGAACAGGCGGGATGGTGATCGTGGTGGCCTCTGCCCAGTCCGGCGCAGGCATGGCCTTGAAAGCGAGTGTCATTTCGTCCTCCGTACGGTGCCGTATGGAACCTACCCATACGGTACCGTACGGAGGTGACGAATGCCCGCGCCCGACTTTCTCGCGACCAGTGGATCGATGCAGCTTTCCAGGCTCTGGCCAGCCATGGGCCTGATGCAGTTGCCGTGGAAAAGGTGGCGCGCACGCTCGGATCGACCAAGGGTTCTTTCTATTGGCACTTCGCCAACCGCGACGAGTTGCTGCAGGCTGCGCTCGATCGGTGGGAAGTTGTGGCAACCGAGAGACTGATCTCCTCCGTCGAGTCCTCTGGTGAACCGGCGGAGGCGCGATTGCGTCGTCTGGTGGATTCGGTCACGACCGGATTGGCCGATCGCCGTGCGGAGTTGGAACTACTTGCCGGGATCGACCATCCATTGGTTTCGGCGGCGGTTCGACGTGTCACCGAGCGTCGCGTTGCGTACATCGTGACGTTGTTGGTCGATCTGGGTATGGTCAGGCAGAAGGCGGAATATCGTGGCGTACTTGCGTATTCGATGTACCTGGGGCAGATGCAGCTGGTGCACAGTGCGCCCGATGCGGTTCCTCGCAGCGGTGCGGACCGTCACGCACTCGCCGACGAGTTCGTGAACATGGTTCTAGCCAGGTAAGTCCTCCGTCGAACGTGGCGTGACCTGCGCATCACCCTGCGCTTTCAGGTGAGGGACCACACATTGCGCGTAACCCATAGTTACAGATACTTTGAGGTCAGCTGAAGTGGGGTGCCGGATATGTCGGCATTTCCCGGAGGCGCAAAACCGTTTCACGACAGGAAGAAAGGTGACTCACCATGAGCGTTGTGCTTATTTCGTTGCTGGTCGCCGCTGGACTCACCGTGCTGGCCACCAGTGACGGTGCCGGTCTGGACTTCGGGAGTCGGCAGCTGAACCGCCAGTTGAAGACCCGCACGCACCGGTAACCCCGGAAAACGGCCGGCTCCACGCGATCCTTCGCGGAGCCGGCCGTTTGCGCTGTCCGGTCAGTTCACCCCGAGATCTGTCAGCCAGGCCTGGGTGTTGCGTGCATTGATGCCCAGGACAGCGGCAGAACCCGTCGCCGAGTCGAAGGCGACATTGTCGGCAGATGCGAGTCCTGCGTAGAGCTGAGCAACCCCGGTCGCCGCTCCCGCTCCGATGATCGGCGTGATCGAAGCACCGAACTTCTCGGGTGTCACGGCTTCGAAAGTTACCGCGCGCGAGAAGTGTTCGGCGAAAGCCTCGGCCAATTCGATGCCGGTGATCGCCGGAATCTGTCCGATGTCGACTGCGTCCGGTGCTACGTCGAGAGTCAGGGCTGCAACGGCTGCATCAGCGACATCGAGGTGCGAACCCCACGCGACCGCGAGATCGGCACGCAATGGGTACCGCAGGACGCCTTCGTCTTTCACTCCCGACAGCACGGGAGGCAGAAGCAAATTTTCGAGGAACAGTCGCGGGGTCAGGACGGTCACCGCGATTCCTTCGGCGCGAAGCCCGTCGACGAGCTCGGAGAGAACGGGTGTGTTGGGGCCGGTAAGCGGCGAAGTAGCGTCGCCGATCACCGTGCCGCTGGTCGAGATCACGAACCTCGAAGGCCGTGCCGCTTTCGCTGCTGCCAGAACGTTTCGGGCGTAACCTGCGAGCGTCTCGGTGTCACCGGCGAGTGGCAGATGGAAGAACACTCCGTCTGCCGCGCGATACGCGTCGGCGAGAGAGTTGACGGACGTATTGTCCGCGACGACGGTGTTCGCGCCCTCGAACGTCTGGTCAGGGTTACGGGTGATTGCTCGGACCTCGGCGCCGGCGGATCCTGCGAGAGTCGCGACCAACCCTGCGAGAACGGGAAAACCCTGAGCGCCGGTGGCGCCATGCACTGTGTAAGTCATGACGCCTATAGTTCACATCGGGAACCAGTTACTTCAAGTGAACTAATGGGGAATCGATGAGTGAATCAGGTCACGTACTTCCGGAGTGCGGCGTTGCGCGCTTCCTGCTGGTCCTGGACGGACCGTGGGCAACCCTGATCGTTCGTGAGCTCACGCACGGCCCGATGCGCTTCACCGAACTACGACGCGCTCTGCCTGGCATCAGTCCCAGGACACTCTCAGCCAGGCTCAAGCGTTTCGAGGAGTTCGACCTGGTGACCCGGACCGCCTACGCCGAGGTACCGCCGCGGGTGGAGTACGAACTCACCGCGACGGGGATGGAACTGCGCTCCGTGCTCGAAGCGATGGTCGAGTGGGCGGATCTGGCACTCCCCGTTTCGTGACCTGCCCTCAACGTGGGCCCGAAAGTCCAACCCGCAGAGCACTGCAGCTCTCGAACATCGCGTCTTGGTCAACTCCGGAATTGCGTGATGCTCGAAGGCTGGCTCCGGAAGGTTGAGTGCGGCGGTGTGGATGCCGGTGGGGAGGCAACTTGTTGAGGGATAACATTCTGCATGCCTTGATCCAGTGGGTAGCATCTGGCCGGAAAGTTTCATGGTGCAAGGTTCATCAGGCGGCCAATATCTTTGAATTCGCAGACGCCCGTTTCCGTGGGTGGTCATAGTGTGTGGCTCTATGTGCACTGGTTGTCGACGATTTCCGTGGATCGGTAATGTGCAGTAGACCCTGACGATTCGTTGGTTGTCGTGCCTCCTGCTCCTGGGTCCGCCACAACTCGATAGGCCCGCCCGATCGCTTCATCTCAGGCCTCAAGTCTCATGTCATCTGTTCATATGAACTTTCGACTCGAGCGGCGGATTCCGTATAGATCTGTGCAAATCTTGCCGGTGAGCGGTCCCAATACGAGCAGATCACGAGGTACGAATTATGCGTCCAATATCGCGGATAGTTGTCGGCACCGCCTTGTCCATTCTTTTTGCAGCGCTGGGCCTCACCCTCGGTGGTGGGACAGCTGGAGCCTATATTTCCGACCCCGGAAACGTCACATGGTCGTCAACCGCCAGCACCGTCACCGTTGCCTTCGAGGGAGTCCAGGCAACGGCTAGGCCGATCGGTTGCGACATTCGGACGGTGTCGTCATTAGGCACGACGGAAATCGGTCGCATCTGGCTTGACGATCAGGGAAACGGAACCTACACGTCCCCTCCTATCAAAGGTTTGGCGAAGACCTCTACCTACTGCTACGACCAAGACATAATCGGTTACGAATACCCAACGTATGAAGCCGCCTATCCGGGCGAACCGGAACCTTGCTTGGCTGGTCTTGCGAGTCTGCTTCAGTTCATGGGCTCTTCGCAGTGCTCGGGTGTCAGTGCATCTACCGGAAGTTAGGCCGATCGGACGTCTTGAGTGGTCCCCCAGTCGGACCTTGGGGCATTGGTTGGAGTCCGGCGGAAGTGTGCTGTCACGTCAATGTCATCTGTGAACGATGTATTACGAGAGCACGCGACTCCTGACTGCTCTCAGCCAATGCCCGAAAGTCCCACCCGCAGAGCGCCGCAGGCCTCGAACATCGCATCTTGACCGGTATGGCCGACACCGGTGGTGTTGACGAAGGCATGGATCAATCCACTGTGACGCCTCAGCGCGACCGGAACTCCAGCCTCTCGCAGCCGGTTCGCGTATTCCTCGCCTTCGTCGCGCAGTGGGTCGAAACCGGCGACGGCAAGGTAGGCCGGCGGCAGGCCGGCCAGATCCGGGGTGAGCAGCGGGGAGACTCGCGGGTCGAGAGCCGAAGCGCCGCCCGACAGGTAATGGGCCGCATACCAATCGAGTTGGGCGTCGGTGAGAAAGAAGTCGGTGCCGAACATCTTGTGCGAAGGGCGCTTCGACGAAAGGTCCACCCAGGGAAAGAAGAGCAGCTGGAATGCCGGCTTGACGGCGTCTTCGGTCGTGGACTGCGCGACGACGGCAGCCAAGTTCCCACCCGCGCTGTCTCCGCCTACCGCAATGGATTTCGGATCTGCACCTAGATCTGTGGCATGTTCGACGCAGTACCGGAATGCGGTGACGGCGTCATCGACCCCGGCGGGGAAGGGGAACTCCGGCGCTAACCGGTAATCCACCGACAACACACTGACTTCGCCGTGACGGGCCAGGAAGCGGCAAACACTGTCGCCGCTTTCGAGGCTGCCGAGGACGAACCCGCCGCCGTGGAAGTACACCAAAAGTGGAGCGGGCGTTGGCACCCCGGCCGGTCGATACAGCCGTGCGGGAATGGAGTGGTCCGCGGCCGGGATCTCGATGTCACGAACCGTCTCGATGTCGATAGGAGCACCGCCGAACAGTCGCGATTCGGCGTCGATCTGGGCTCGCCCCTCTTCGACCGGAAGATGCTCGAAGCTCGTGCCCTCGACTGCCGAGAGCAATCGCAGTGCAAGTTGGATCTCGGGGTGCAGAGTCTGCCCGTCGATTTCCTTCGGTTTGCCGCCGAGAATGCGCTGCGCGCCGGTTGGCAGGGCACCAACGATGTCGAGAACCACTCGCGCAACACGATCTTGGACAGACATCTTCTCCGTGGACATACTCGCCTTCCGTCGGCCGATCACCCGTCGCTTGTACGTTACGAAAGAACTGGACAAATATCCAGGAACTCTGACACCCGAGATCAGGCTGCCGGAGTGACCGTGACTGTGACCGGACCCGTGTCATCCGCGGTTTCCACTGTGAGAAGACGGCTTTGGGGATTCCAGTTCACTATATCGGCTCCCGCGACGTCGACGCCGCCGGGGAAACCGCTCTCGGGTAAATAGATCTCGGTCGGTGCCGTCACCGCGGGGTCCGGGTTGAACGTCACCTGAAGGCGGTCGACGGTCGAGGACCATTCGGTGGGTGTGCCCGCGACGGCACGCGGATAGGGCTTGTTCAGGGTGTCGACGAGGAGTGTCTGCGTTCCGTCCGGCAGGTACGGGCCCCACGGTCCGGGATCGCTCGACCAGTACGAGACACCCGCGCCGAGTTCCCGAGCAGTCGTGTAGACGCGGTCGATGTAGTCGCCTGCGCCGGGCAGTGTTGTGTCGAGCCCGAATTCGCCGAGGATGATCGGAGCGCCGCCGAGTACGTTGCCGGCAATGTGTTCGACGCTGTCGCGCCAGGTGTCGATGGTCGCGTCGGTGAGAGTGCGCGAGAGGCCCGAGTATCCGTCACCGAGGTCGAGGGGCAACGGATACAGGTGCGGGCAGTACGCGATTCGCTGTTCGCCTGCTCGTGGGTCGTTGATCTTCGTGAGCCCGCTGGGGACACCTTGGTTGACGCCGACCGCTTGCGGGGCCACACATACCCAACTGTCCTGATCCACTTCCCTGATGGCGTCAGTGGTTCGCTGATACAGGGCGGCGAGGGGTCCACCTTCGAAGGCGGGACCCTGCAGGGAACCGCCCCACGGCTCGTTCATCAGGTCGTATGCCACGACGGTGTCATTGCCGGCAAAACGTTCGGCCACTGCCTGCCAGGCGTTCGCGTAGTGCTCGACCAGTTCGGGGTGTTGACCGGTGGTGTTCCAGAAGTTGTCGAAGGCGCGCATTACGCCGGGTTGGATGTAGTACAACTCCCATCGGTCTTGAGGGCTGACCGGAAGGCCGTCCATGTAGGTCGCCCAGGCCGGTGCGCCGTTGCCGATGTTGCCGGCGCCGTTGCCACTGTTGCCTTCTGGAGTGATCGCGCCGGAGTACACGTCCTGATGCATGTCGAGCATGACCTTGTAGCCGCGCTCGGCGTACCAGCCGACTCGGTCCTCGACACGGTCCAGATACTCCTGGTCGTACTGTCCAGGCTCGGGTTCCACCGAACGCCAGGAGATCAGGAAACGCACGAAATTTGTTCCCATGTCGGCATGTTCGCGTTCGAGATCCGCTTCGGTGAACTCCGGCATGCCGTCCGGTGAGCTTTTTGCGCTCGACGCCGTGTTGAACCCTCTCAGGATCAGCGAGCGGCCGGCGTCGTCGGTCAGATACGACGGTGGCACATCGGTGCCGCCGGCACTCCCTGGCATGGGCAGGCTACCTTCGGCAGCGGCGATGCCGCCGCCCAAGACCAGCGAGCCTGCGATGATCAGTGCTGAGAGCGGGATGCGACGCACGGAGCCTCCTACTGGATGTTTGGGTGGATTGAATTGTCAGACTGGGGTTTCAGATCTGGATTTGATCACTCGGTGTCGATTCACGCGGGTTGGCTTACGCTGGTCCGCCCGTCTTCGATGTGTCCGACGAGTACGCGCTTGAATTCAGGATCTTCGTCGACCGTCACGGTGGCCTGATACCAACCGTCCACCGACGGCACCGTCCACCGACCGCGTGCACCCGCTCCGAGCCTGCGTCGATCCCCGTCCACATTGACGGAGAGCGCACGACTTCCGGAATTGGTCGCCGTCAGTACAAGCATGCGCGTCCCTGCGTCGATAGTTGTCGAGACGTCGAGCGAAGCTGCCGCACTGTCTGTAGCTCCGCTGAACTCGCGCCTGAAACCATTGGGACCCAACAGGGTCAGGCTGTAGACCCGGTCACCGAGCGCAACGACGTCGTCGACTTCACCGACGACGTCGTAGTGTCGCGGCTCTTCGAACTCTCCCGCGTACGGGTACAAGGCCAAGTGTGCGGACGCGGCACCAGTATTGGCCAGATGGACCGTCAACGAGCCGGCGCCCGGATCCGCCGTCGCGTAAGCGTCGGGCTGATAGGGAAGTGCTCGCGCAGGTCGAGTTCCCCTTTCCTGCACGGGCATCCTCTGCTCGGTGGGAGGTGTTGGCGTCCATCGCGGTTCCAGCGGCGGTGTGGGTTGCGGGCGCGCCAACGTCGGCCGGCTACGCGGGTTGGCGAAGTCGAACGCCGACGTGAGGTCGCCACTCACCGTGCGTCGCCACGGGTCGATTTCCGGTTGCGTGATTCCGAACCGCTTCTCCAGAAACTGTGTGACAGACGTGTGGTCGAATACCTGCGAACAAACGAAACCTCCGACGGTCCACGGCGAGATGATCGTCATCGGCACCCTCGGGCCGAGACCGAGCGGCTGACCGCCGACCCATTCGGTTTCGATCGAGCGCGGTGGTCTGGGCGGCGGTACGTGGTCGAAGTAGCCGTCGTTCTCGTCGAAGTTGACGATCACGGCCGTCTTCGCCCACAGTTCGGGATCGGAGGCTATGGCGTCGAGCACTTGATAGAGCAGTGTTGCGCTCGCCGCTGGTGACGATCCCGAAGGGTGCTCCGAATCCGCTTCGGATGGAACGAGATAGCTGACTCGAGGCAGAGTGCCGGACTCGACGTCTTTCCTGAAATCGGCAGCCAGTGTGCCGGGCCGGGATCGGTACAACGCGCGATCGTAGAGTTGGCGATCAGCGGGTGACAGTTGGTCTGCGGCATTCGCGAGGGCCAGTACCGCTGCGTCCTGGACCGGCGTCGGCATCGACGGCAGGGCGAGATAGAACCCGGCCAAGGTCTGAAGTTCGTAGGGGAGCAGGCTTGGCCGGCCGAGCAGCCCTGCCGCCACTTTCTTGAAGGCAGTGAAGTACTCGAGGTTGTTGTCTCCGAAGTTGTCCCACTCCTGGTAGGTCTTCCAGGAAATGCCGGCGGACTGCAGTCGCTCGGGGACCGTCGTCCATCCGTAACCGGCGTGCCAGGGGTTGTAGGCCGCATTGGTTACGGCTCGCCCCTCCGGGCCCGGTGGATCCGAAGGAAGTACCGACTCGGTTGGATTCGGCGAGAGTGGCTCGTATCCGGTGTATCCAGAGACCCAATAGTTCCGGTTGGGGCTCGTCGATGTCGGTACGGAGCAGTGGTAGGCGTCGCAGATCGTGAACGCGTCCGCCAGTTCGTAATGGAACGGGATGTCTTGCCGGTCGTAGTACGCCATCGTCGTACCGGTTTTTGCCGCGATCCAACCGTCGTGCCAGCCGTCGGCGAGTGCGGCATGTCCGCCCGCCCAGCTGTGGTCGAGTCCAGTGACGTTCTGGGTGTCCATGCGTTGCGCCGCAGCCGAATCGCGGATGGGGAAGGGGAGCACAGGACCGGTAGGCCCGGGTTGTTCGAAGACGCTGTGGCCGCCGCGCAGACGCAGCGCATTCGGATCCCCGAATCCGCGAACCCCCCTCAGCGCGCCGTAGTAATGATCGAAGGATCTGTTCTCCTGCATGACGAGGACAACATGCTCGATCGAATCGAGCCCGCCGGAGTTGACGGGTGTCGCGAGTGCTCGCTGAAGCGACGGCGGGAGAAGGGAAGTGGCGGCGAGTGCTGTCGCGCCGACCCCGGCAGCGAGAAACGACCGTCGGGAGAGAGGGTTCCTGGACACTTGTGCTCCATCGACAAATCAATCGGTGCAATGACTACGGCCGCGACATGCTGTTGCCGCTGCTCCGAATCGGTGCAGCGGCAACAGTGTCGAGCGAATTGCGATCAGGAACCGAAGAGACCGCCCAGCGAACCTAGGCTGCCCGAGCCACCGGTCCCGCCGTCGTCAGGGGCAGCAGAAACCTTGACGACGGATTCGTCCGACGCGGACTGTGTGAATCCACTTCGCCCGGCGTATGCCGCCTTGATTCGATGATCGCCGGTTGACGCGAAAGTGTGCGTCAGTCGTGCCACACCATCGGCTCCGACGACAACGGGTTGTCCGATGGGTTGGTCACCGTCGTAGAACTGAACCGAGCCCCCGCCGGGGTTGGGGGTGACCGTCGCGGACAGTTCTGCCGCGACATTCTGCTTGGCCGTCGAGGGTGCTGCCAGTGAGGTCGAGGTGGTGACATCGGACGGTGCGGGATCAGACACGGTGACCGTCTGAGCGGATGCCATCGACGGCATGAATCCTGTTGCGCCGGAGTAATAGGCCGACACGGCATGAGCTCCAGCCGAGGTGAAGGCATGTTCCAGGGTAACTTTGCCGTCAGCGCCCACCGGGATCGGAGCGCCGATATCTGCAGCGCCATCCTTGAACTGGAGAGTGCCACCGGTCGGTGTCGGCGTGACCTGCGCCCTCAGCGACACCGATACGCCGGTCTTTGCATCGGTAGGAACGTTCACGGCAGTGTCGGTCTGCTTGACGACAGGTGCCGCAGTTACCGTGAGCATCGCCTCGGTCGAGTTGGAACTTTGGAATCCGTTGATTCCCTGGAATGTTGCGGAGACCCGTGCGGTTCCGGCGGTGTAGAACGTATGCGGTAGCCGGGCAATGCCGTCGGCACCCGGCGTGACCGGTGCGCCGACGTCGGCGCCGTCCACCCGGAACTGCACGTTTCCAGTGACCGGAGCCGGATCCACCTTCGCGACGAGCTCTGTCGGTGTACTGGCTTGGATCGAGCCGGGCATCTGGACTGTGGTCGTTGTCGGTTGGCTGACGTAGATGGTGGTCAGAGCCTGGCCGCCGGCGTTGAGGCCGGAGTTCCTGTTGTCTCGCGGGGAGCAGTTGTAGCGCTCCCAGTAGTTGACCGTGAAGACATCCTTTTCGCGCTGGACGAATGTGAGCGCATTTCGGTCGTCGTCGTAGTTGGCGGAGCCGGGATCGGAAACCCTCAACGAAGGCTTGATTTCGGTACCGGCCGCACCAGCTTTGACCGTGACGTCGACCGCGGGGAGTCGGAACTTGGTATTGGCGCCGACGATGATTCCGTCACTGGATCGAACTGCGGAGGACGGACCGTTTCCGGTGGTGCGATTCGATCCGGAGATGCGCAGGTGCGTTCCGGATGCAGAGGGATTTCCACCGTCGTCGATCTGTGTGACTGTTGGAGTGGCACTGTCGGATCCGAGGCCGTATGCACTGTTCGCCACAAGCTGGGAGCTCACGAATTCGACGCCGGACGGGATGTCGAAGTCGTACTTGATTCGGGCCCAGTGCACGACTCCGCGGCTGGCATGCCCGCTGTTGTTTGCCTTCATCTCGTTCGGCTGCACGCGGTAGGTGACGGTCTCACCCGGTGCCGCGGTGGTTGGTGCGGTGATGGTGACTCCCGATCCGAGCGTCTCGTTGAACGTGATCGGGCTTGCCACACCGTCCATCTCGCGCACGTGGCATGCAGTCGTGAAGGGCACGCTCTTGGTCTCGGGGGCCGCAGAGGCGATCCCACCGCCGGCGATCGAGAACAAGCCGCCGGCAAGTACCGAGACGGTTGCAATCGCAGAGCCGCGTAGCAGTTTCGAGTTCATCGACGAATCCTTGTTTCTGTTCACAGTTTTCACGACCCGAATCCGGGGGTGCCGAGGCTGCCGAGGCTCCCGGTGCCAGGCTCGGGCTCGGACGGTTCGACGACGTTGATCGTCACGGCGCCCGACATCGACTCCATGAAGCCTGCAGATCCCGTGTAGTACGCCGTGATGTTGTGGTCGCCCGCTGTTGTCATCGTGCGGTTGGCCTTTGCGACACCGTTGACGACAGCCACCGGAGCGCCGAGGTCTACCCCACCGTCACGGAACTGCACTGTTCCACCCGACGGCCACGGAGTGACCGTTGCCGTCAACTCGACGGAGTCGCCGACGACGGCCTTACCGGGCGCTTCGATTCGCGTCTGTGTCTGAGCGAGGCTGGAGTCGACATTGATCACGGCGAGTGGCTGGCCGCCCGCGTTCAATCCGGCCGAACGATTATCGCGCGGTGAGCAATTGGTGGTCAGCCAGTACTTGACTCCACCGAGCAGCGTCTCCTGCTGCAGGAAGGTCAGGTAGTTGGCGGCACTGTCGTAGGAACCCGAGTTGGTGTCGGACACGCGCAGCATGGGCTTGATCTGGGTGCCGACAGCCCCGGACGTGACGGTGACGTCAACTGCCGGGAGCTGGAACGTCTTTCCTCCACCGACCTCGATTCCACCGCCGCCGTTGTCGTCGGTGTTGGGTCCGTTGCCCGCGGTGATGTTGTTGCCGGAGATACGAAGATGCGTCCCACTCGGATCGGGTGAACCGGCATCGTTCACCCGCGTGATCGTCGGGGCGACCCCACCCAGATTCGAGCTGGTGCCCGCCACGATCTGCGCCCCCACATAGGTGGTGCCTGCGGGGATGTCGAAATCGAACTTCAGGCGGGTCCAGTTCACGACAGACCTGAGGTCGTAACCGTCTTTGGGGACCGTCATCGGCTTGGGGGCAAGACGGTAAGTGAAGGTGGAGTTCGGCGGGACCACGGTCGGGGCACTGATCGTGACGCCGGAATCACGCGTCTCGTTGTGTGTGATCGGCCCGGGGAACTGCCACCCATGGCACGATGCCGTGAACGGAAGGTTCACATCAGCTGCGGACGAGACTCCCGCTCCGCCGACGACCAGGGCAACGCATCCGGTCAAGGACGCGGCCACCCCTACTCCTCGGCGCATCAACGTCGACACCATTCACATTCTCCTTGAGTAGCGCCCGAAAAATATCGAGCTCTCGGCTGAAAGCCGGGTCCGGGAACCGGCCTCGAGCTGACAGAGAAGCGAATGCGTCTTGTCGTCTGCTTACCACCAGCTCAAACCCTGGAGAGGAGTAGAACACAGAGCCGGCCGCAAAATCTGCGATTCGGATAAATTGTTGGACAAACGTCCAATCGGTGAAATTTCTCCACTCGATTGATCGCTCTGCAGCGCTTCAAGGTGGAGTGATGTGGGCCCGGTAAACGGTCAGGCGAGGGCGCGGCGCATCAGGTCTGCCGTCTCCTTGTTGAATGCGACCAGTGTGACAGTCTCGACCTCGGTCTTCGCCGCGCGAATCGCTGAAACGGCCTGCCGGACCGCGTCTTCCTTCGGCCAGCCGTAGACCCCTGCCGAGATCAACGGAAAGGCGACGGTTCGGGCGCCGATCGAGTCGGCTACGGCGAGGCTGCGGGTGTACGCCGATCGAAGCAATCCGGATCGGTCCTCGGATCGCGAATACCTCGGGCCGACGGTGTGAATCACGGCCTTGGCGTGCAGCTTTCCCGCAGTGGTGGCTACGGCCGCACCCACCGGCAGGCCGTCGGGAAGGCTGGTGTCGCGCAATACCTCGCAAGCCTTCAGGATCTCCGGTCCTCCGGCTCGGTGGATCGCGCCGTCGACACCGCCGCCGCCGAGGAGCCTGGAGTTGGCCGCATTGACGATGGCGTCGACGGTCAGCGTCGTGATGTCACCTTCGACGACTGTAATAGCGGGCATGGATCCTCCTGTGTGTTCGACGGCTGTGTTTCCGACGGCTGTGTTCCAGAGTTCACGCTTGGGGCGAGCCCACGGCATGGCCGAGCGTACGTCGTAGGGATCACGTCCGATCAACATCGAGTATCGCGCCGCAACCGACGGTGTGCGGCTGTGCGCCTGAACGCAATGCAGAAGTACGCGCTTTCCCTCAGCTCGCAACACCTGGACAGTGCGCGCTGCGTCGTCGAGAACGAACTCGAGGTTCGCGTTGGAATCATGGCCGTCGTCGACCAACCAGAACTCGACGTGTTCGGAGCTGACCTGTCGGTTCCCCATGCGGCACAGGCTGACCACGGCGTCGTAGTCCGCAGTGGACACCGCATCGACGCCGCCGAGCATGACGCCGTCGTCGTGCGGGTGCGTCGTCAGGTGGTGGGTTCCGCGAAACCTCGAGTAGTCGAGTTCTGCCGTCGACGGCCAACCGTTCTTGTCGTCGGTACCGCCGCGAGCAGTCTTGATCGCCAGGCGAACCAGATCGGAGGAACGATATCCCGGCCAGCCGTGCATGATTCGGCGCCAGCGCGCGGGAACCGCCGACGCTCCCCAACGGGCGCCGAGAAGGCCACCCGCGATGGCCGCAGTCGTGTCGGTGTCCCCGCCGGCTCGTACGGCTGCTTCCAATGCGTACTGGAGGTGGCGAGCATCGGCATTGTCCGTAGAAGTGATGGCCCACCAAACAGTCTGAAGTGCATGCACCACCCAACCGTTCTTGGAGAAGTCCTGCGGGTTTCCGGTTTCGGCTTGATCGAGCAGCGGGCCCCAGTATTCGGCGACCTCCTGATCGGCAACGGAGAGGAAGCCGCGAACACCGTCGAAGTTGCCGGCGACAACGGCATGGCGGATGGCGTAGGTCCACAACTCGCACGCCTGTCCGGCACGCAGATCATCGTGCGTGAGTGAACTGATCCGGTGCGCGGCCGCCATGGCACCGTCTGCATGGTCCAAGTAGGCGAGGGCGACGGGAGCGGTGCGCATGAGTGAGCCGTTGCCGGCCTTGCGGCCGCTGATTACCTGCGCGCGATTTGTCATCGCGGCTGCGGTTTCGGATCGTGCCGACAGTACCGCTCGCGTCTGGTTGCCGATGTCCTCGGGCTTCGAGTCGTACCACCGGATGAACTGTGCTGCAATGGCATCGAGACCGTCAGAGTCTCCGATGTCGATTCCGGTCGCGGCCACCTCGGCAATCGCAACTGCCATCGAGGTGTCGTCAGTCCATTCTCCCGGCGCCCAGTTGAACGGGCCGCCGCCGATCATGTCGATGGCGACCTCGGCCTTCGGGTAGCTGAATTCGTAGCCGGCGCCGAGTGAATCTCCTGCTGCGGTGCCGAGCAGAACGCCGGCCGCTCGATCGGACTGCTGTGCGGTGAGTTTCATAGCCACCTCTTCGGTTCGCGATGATCGTTTGATCAATTTTGCGCTAACCATAGATCATATTTGAGATAACATGCAAGGGTGAATAAATGGACAGACGCGAGCGGTAAGGCATTGACGGACTATCCACGTCCGTCCGTGGCGGTGGACGTCGCGGTGCTGACGTACAGCGGTGGATCCCTGAAAGTACTGGTTGTCCGGCATCGTCTCGGCTCGCTGGCACTACCGGGAACATTTCTGCACGAGCGCGAATTGCTCACGGCCGCAGCCGATCGCGCCTTGTCGGTCAAAGCCGAATTGGCCGAGACGAACTTTCACCAGTTGGCGATCTTCGACCGACCGGATCGCGACGACCGCGGTTGGGTTCTGTCGGTCGCGCACACCGCCGGCCTAGTGGAATCGGCTTTGCCC
Source organism: Rhodococcus sp. NPDC059969 (assembly GCF_042738325.1). Taxonomy (NCBI): domain Bacteria; kingdom Bacillati; phylum Actinomycetota; class Actinomycetes; order Mycobacteriales; family Nocardiaceae; genus Rhodococcus; species Rhodococcus sp. NPDC059969. The sequence goes on from NZ_JBHWUF010000001.1 coordinate 979,847, forward strand.
GATTCAGCGCTTCTTGTCGATGTGTACGACGATGCGGCGGTAAGTGGGCTTGCGTTCGATCATGCCGAAATGGTGCGACTTGCGGTCACGGACCTGCGCACGAGGTATGCGTCGTACGTGGATCCGGACGGATTGTCGGGTGGATCGTTCACTGTTGCCGAACTCAGAGGCCTCTACGAGGTGATCTTCGATCGGCCGTTCCAGAAAGACAGCTTCCGCCGGCAGGTGATCGACGCGCTCGAAAGCACCGGCGAGATGAGTAGGCCAGGTAACGGCCGGCCGGCCGAGACGTACCGGAGGCGGGGTGACGGCGCACTGACTGCGCAGGCAATGGCATTTTTGACCGGATGAAGTGAAACGAATTCTTGCAATTCTGCTGACCTGACGCGCTGAGCTGGGTAATGTCCGATTGATGGGTGCAGTTTCGAATGAAGCCGAGTCCAAGATTCCGACCGTCGTGTGGGGTACAGGCAACGTCGGGCGTGCTTCGATTCGCGCTGTGACAGCCAATCCTGCCCTCGAACTTGTCGGCGTCATCGTTGCCAACCCGGCGAAGGTCGGGCGAGACGCAGGTGATCTTGCCGATCTGGGAGTGCACCTGGGCGTCGCTGCTACCGACGACGCCGAGGCCGTGCTCGCCGCGTCCCCAGGCGCGGTGGTCTACGCGGCGTCCGGTGACATTCGGCCCGATGACGCCGTTGCCGACATCACGCGGGCACTGGCGGCCGGAGCTGTGGTGGTCACACCATCCGTGTATGCGCTGTACGACCCGAAATCGGCACCTCCGGAACTTCGTGATCCCGTCGAAGCTGCTGCCAAGGCAGGCGGCGGCGTCTTGTTCGTCTCCGGTATCGATCCGGGTTGGGGTAACGACATCCTGCCGATTCTCGTCAGCGGGCTCGCGGGGACAATCGATCAGATTCGGTGTCAGGAAATCTTCGACTACACGACCTACGAACAACCGGATTCGGTGCGCTACCTGATCGGGATGGGTCAGCCGATGGACTACGAACCTCCCATGGTCGCGCCGACGGTACCCACCATGGTCTGGGGCGGGCAGATTCGGCTCATCGCGCGGGCACTCGGAGTGGAACTCGACGAGATCCGCGAGACCCTGCTACGCCGCCCGCTCGAGGAAACCGTGTCGACCGAACACATGGGGGAGTTCGCAGCCGGCACTCAGGGTGCATTGCGATTCGAGGTTCAGGGAATCGTCGGCGGGGAACCCTTGATCGTGATCGAACACGTCACGCGTATTCATCCGTCCTGTGCCCGCGATTGGCCGCTTCCACCCGACGGTGGCGATGGTGCGCACAAGGTGATCGTCGAAGGACGACCACGAATCGAGATCAACGTCGAGGCCACTGATGAGGGTGGAAATCGCGCGGCCGGCGGAAATGCCACGGCCGTAGGACGTCTCGTCAATGCAATTCCGTGGTTGCGTCAGGCCGAACCCGGCCTTTACGACGCGCTGGACGTTCCGCTCACACCAGGCGTCGGCAAGCTCGGTGCCCGAGACTCGGAGGTACTCACATGAATATCGACATTCCCGAAGGCAAGAACCCGATTGGCTACGTGTGGGGTGAGATGGTCCCCGGCATCGGACCTGCGGCGGCTGGATTCTCCCAAAAAGTCTACACGGACGGCACTCTCGGCCTCCGAGAGTTCGAAGCGGCCCGGCTAAGGATCGCTCAGATCAACGGATGCATCTTCTGTCAGGACTGGCGCACCGAGCGCGACGGCGAAACGGTGGAGTCGACGTTCGATCAGGCTGTCACCGACTGGCGCAACACCGATGCCTTCGACGACAGAACACGCCTCGCTGCCGAATATGCCGAGAGATACGCTCTCGACCACCATGGGCTCGACGACGAGTTCTGGGAACGCATGACCGCGAACTATTCCCAGCGGGAAATCGTCGAGTTGAGCATGTGCCTCGGGTCGTGGTTGGCCTTCGGCAGGCTCAACCACGTCCTCGGTCTCGACACTCAATGTGTGTTGCCCGGCAACTGAACCTAGTTACCCAGCGTTGTCAGATCCGGGTAGTTCGAGACTTCCCAGCCACCGTCGACTACCAGACTGGTTCCGGTGATGTACGAGGCGTCGTCGCTGGCGAGATAGAGGCAGGGGCCGGCGATCTCGTCGGGAGTTGCTGCTCGGGACATGGGGATTCGGCTGAGGAACATGTCGCGGGCGGGTTCGTAGTTCATGACCGGCGCAACCAAGGGTGTGTCGACCAGGCCAGGTAGAACGGCATTGACCCGGATTCGCGACGCAGCGAGTTCGATCGCGGCATTCTTGCTGAACATCTCGACCCCGGCTTTACCCGTCGCGTATGCGCTTCCATAGGGGCTCGGCACGTGCGCGTTGAGGGAGGACACGTTGACTATCGCGCCGCCGCGACCGTGCTCTCGAATATGTCGCGCTTCATGTTTGGTGCAGAGGAAGACGCCCTTCTGAACCAAATCGATGGTGAAATCCCAGTCGGCCTCGTCGAGGTCGACTATCTGCCCCACCCGCGATGCGCCGGCAACGTTGAAGGCAATGTCGATCCCACCGAATTCCGCTGCCGCCGCGGCAATTGCTTCGGCAACATCGGATTCCTGGGTGACGTCGGCCGGTGCGGCGAGATATGAACCGTCGTGTTGAGCCGCAATCGCCTTCAAAGCATCTGCAGCGATGTCGATTCCGGCTACCTGTGCACCTTCGCTGAGTAGCCGTAGGGAGATGGCCGCACCGATACCTGATGCCGCGCCGGTGACAACCGCGGTTTTGCCGGCAAATCTGGACGTGTTAATGGGCACCTGCCTTCAAGAACTTTCCGGTTCGGCGGTTGCCGAGAACCGGTGCTGCTTCTCCGTCGCCGAAGACGTACTCGCCGCCGACGAACACTGCGGTGACGGTCTGATCGTTGCGATTGACCATGCGTGAGAGGTTGTCGTACTCCACAACCGGGCTCTCCGCGTAGGTCTCGAGTGAATCGTCGAGATGGGCGGGATCGATGACGACGAGGTCGGCGCGGTCACCCAATCGCAGGTGTCCTGCATCCACGTCGTACCACTCGGCCAGTTCACCGGTGAGACGATGCACGGCTGCCTCGACCGTCATGAAGGGCTGGCCGATCTTCTGGGCGTCGTAGACTCGGCGCAACAATCGTAGGCCGAAGTTGTAGAACGCCATGTTGCGCAAATGTGCTCCGGCGTCGGAAAATCCGAGTTGGACGCCGTTGTCCCGGGCGAACTTGTCCAGAATTTCCGGCCGGTGGTTCGAGATGGTTGTGCGCCACCGAACCTTCGTGCCGTGTTCGAGGACCAGATCCAGGAAGGCATCGACAGGGTGGAGGCCACCACGTTCGACGCCGACCTGCCCGAAGCTCTTGCCGACCAGGGATTCATCTGGGCAGGATACGATTTCGGCGTCGAAGAAGTCGCGGTGCCAGACTTTGACGCCGAACTTCTGATCGTAGTCCTTGCGGAATTGCCGACGGTACTCCTCGCTCTGCATCAGAACGTTGCGTTCCATCTCATCGGTCAGATGCAGTGCCGCAGCGCCGGATCCGAACTCCTCGAAGACGACCAGATCGATTCCGTCGGCGTACACCTCGAAGGGGACCGGCAGGTGCTGCCAGCGCAAGTCGCCGCCGAGTCGATTGACCAGATGCGCCAGCGGGCCGAGAATTGCCACGGCAAACTTGTTCGACTTGATGTCTGCTGCAGAGAGCATGCTCGTTTTGAGTCGCTTACGCCAGAGGCCCACGCTGGTGAATGCCATGGCACCGGTGCTCACTGGATTGGTGGGGTCTGGTCCGGCCTGAAACACCCGTCCCCGGTTGCGCAGTATCGCGTTGAGTCGGCGGCGTTCCTTCGTCGTTGCATACGTCGACGGTAGGGTTCGTGAGCGACAGGTTTCGCCGTCGAGTTTGTCGAACAGTAGTTGCTGCCCGGACATTCCGACGAAGCCGGCGTCGAGCGCCTCGGTCAATTGTGCTTCCATCGATGCGAGTTCGGTGTCTGTGGGATGCACGTCCTTCCGCGTTGCACGGTCCAGTCCCATTTCTGCAGCACGCATGTCCGAGTGCCCGATGAAGGCTGCCACGTTGGGGCCTAACGGAAGCGCCTCGAGTGCAGCGACGTACTCTCTCGCGGAGCTCCAGGTCTTGGCACGCGTGAGTGCTTCGACGACGTGTTGACGAGGGATTGCTTCGACGCGGCCGAAGAGATCCCCGGCGTCGGACGGACTGGCGTGAATGGTGGACAGGGAACACGATCCGACAAAGATCGATGTGACCCCGTGCCGAAGGGATTCGCTGAGCGCAGGCCCTTCCAGGATCTCGACGTCGTAGTGCGTGTGAATGTCCACGATGCCCGGGATCACCCACTTTCGTCGCGCGTCGATGATACGGGGACAGTCGGTTTCGTCGAGAGGATCGAGGGAGATGGCAGTAACCACCCCATCGCGGATACCCAGATTGCGGACAGCTGGTTTGGCCCCGGTGCCGTCGAACCACAGACCGTTGTTGATCACGGCGTCGTAGGTCATGAGAGAACCACCTTTGCGCGTATCGTTTTTCCGGTTGCGTTGCGGGGCAGAGGAGTTGTGCTCAGTTTCCACTTGACCGGTACCTTGAAGTAGGCGAGTCGTTCGGCGACGTAGTCGCGTAGTTCTTCTTCGCCGGCGGCTCCCTCACTCCGCAAAACGACGACCGCCGCAACTTCTTGGCCGAGGTCTGCCGAATCAATTCCGATCACAGCGCATTCGAGTACAGCGGGATGCTCGTCGATGCACTGCTCGATTTCGAGGGGGTAGACGTTCTCGCCGCCGCGCAGGATCAGGTCGGATCGGCGGCCGGTCAGGCGGAGTCGGCCGTCTTCGAACACTCCGAAGTCGCCGGTTCGGAGCCATCGATCAGGCCCGATAGCGGCTGCAGTCGCTGTCTCGTCGTTCCAGTACCCCAACATCACATAGGGACTGCGCGCGCAGATCTCACCTTCCTCGCCGTCGGGGACTGCAACCCCGAAGGGATCGCGCACCTCCACGCTCACCCCGATGATCGGCCGGCCGAGGCTTCCGGGGAACGCGGCAAGTTCTGGTGGTGTGGCAACCGAAATGCCAGTGGAGGATTCGGTGAGCCCGTAGCTGTCGACCAAGGTGTGTTGCGCAAAAGGGAGTCGTGCGCGCAGGCGGTCCTGCAAGGCGGGAGATGACGGCGCAGATGCGAGCGCAAAGGCGCTCAGTGAGGTCAGGTCATATTTCTCGATGTCGCCGTGTTCGAGGAGACGGGTTGCCATGGTGGGTACGACCGCCCAGTTGGTGACCTTCTCGCGTTCGACGAGCGAAAGGACTTCGTCGATGTCGAAGGCGCCCTGGTGGATGACCACTGCTCCGCCCGTCGCGAGACGTGGGATCGCGAGGTTATGCAGGCTTGCAATGTGAAACAGCGGAGCGGTCAGCAGATACCGCAAGTCACTCGGTCGGCCGTCGCTGGGTTTGCCGGTGAACGCCGCAGCGAGGCGATCGCTGTAGCGGTGGTAGTCGATGACGGCCAACACGTTTCGGTGAGTGTGAACAGCCCCCTTGGGGCGGCCGCTGGTTCCGCTCGTGTACAGGATGACGGCCGGATCGTCCTCGTCGACGGAAGTACGGGGCAGTGCCGATCCCGAATACTTCGCCATCAAGGCAGGTAGATCTCCTTCCATCGTGAGTACGGGAACATCGGTGTTCAGTTCGGAAAGAATTTGTGCGCGTTTGGCGTCGGCGATCACCACTATGGGGGTGGTGTGATCGATGCCGTACGCCACCTCGCGGGCCACCCACCACGAGTTGAATCCGACGGCGATGGCACCGAGGGACTGAGCCGCCCAGAAGGTCATCACCCATTCCGGCGTATTGGCGGCAAGTATGCCCACCCGATCGCCTTTGCGGACGCCGTACCGCTCGCGCAGCGCTGTGGCCAATGCTGCTACGGCTTCACCGTGCTCGAGGTAGCTGAAGCGTCGGTCCTTGGTCACCAGGTAGTCGCGTGAGCCGTAGTCGAAGGACGCGGCGAGCACGTCGCCGAGTGCCTTGTCACGGTTCTTCATGACGGGCATCGAACTGCCGAGTACATCCTCGACTTGCATTTCGAAAGGACCACCGGGGCCGGTTAATCCGGCCATGACGGACGCGATGAATGCTTGTGTATCAGCGGAAGTAGTCACGTGAAGCGCCTTTCGAAGATCAGGGTACGAGCACTGCGCGTCCGGTGACCTTGCCGTGTTCGAGACGATCGAGTGCGTCGCGGGCATCAGCGAGGTCGAAGCGGGCTACTTCTACGGTTACCAGACCGGCCTGTGCCAGGGCGATGGAATCGACGAGGTCGTTTCTGGTGCCGCCATAGGACTTCCGGATCGATGCGCCCCACGGCCAGCCTGGTCCGCCGGCAGCTTCGGCGGTGATTCCGGGGTTTCCGCCTCCGAGGCCCACCATGCGATACGCGCCGTTCGGTGCAACCGCTTGAACCGACATCTGTGCAGTTGCATCGACACCGACGAAGTCGAAGATGACTTCTGCGCCTCTGGCCGATGTGAGGTCGAGGATCTGCCGCGCGGTGTCCGGTCCCGATTCGAGTGTGATGTCTGCGCCGCAGCGTTTGGCAAGATCGAGTTGATCCTGTCCGACGTCGACAGCGATGATGCGCACGGCACTGATTGCCCGAAGTATTTGTACTGCAACGTGACCGAGCCCACCGACGCCGATTACCACGGCGGTGGCACCGGGCTGAAGATGTTCGCGGGCGCCGCGAATGGCGTGGTAGCTCGTCAGCGCCGCATCGGCGAGTGGTGCGGCCTGCAGGAAGTCGAGGTCTCCGATGGGCACGAAGGAGCGAGCCGGAATCTTGACGTACTCGGCCATGCCGCCCTCAGGGCCGAGCCCGGGGCAGGGCGGCATTGCAGTGCGTCCGGCGGCGAGGCACATGTTCTCGTTGCCGCTCATACATTCTCGGCACTGTCCGCACGACCAACACAGGTAGACAACGCCGCGTTCCCCGGTGGAACGGCCGTCGACGGCACTGCCGACGGCTTCGATGGTGCCGGCGATCTCGTGTCCGATGGTCAGTGGTTCTTCGCGCATCTTGTACGGAAAGTGCAGGAGATGGAGATCGGAGTGACAGATTCCCGCTGCGCCAACCCGAATCAGTAGTTCCGACGGACCGATCTCCGGGACCGGCACGTCGTTGATTTCCAGGAGCCCGGGCCCCATGAGCTGAGCTGCCTTCATGAACTGACCTCGCTGACCTCGGAGTTGTATGCGGCGCTCAGGTAAGCGTTGCTGCGGTCGGATCCGATCAGACCCGGTGCCATCTTGTTCATGACGTAGGCGAAGGTCATCCGTCGGTCCAGATCGTTGACCAGCATCGAACCGCCGATACCGGCCCACCAGCAGGCGCGTCCGTCGGGAATCAGTGGCGCGGTAACCGGGTGCGGCAGTCCGTAGCCGATGCCGAACTTGAGTGGAGTCATGATCCCGAGATCGATACCGTCGGCTTGGATCTCGAAGATCAGGTCGATAGTGCTCTGCGAGAGCAGCTTCTGGCCGTCGAGCACACCCCCGCACGAGATCAAGGATTGGACCCTGGCGATAGAACGTGCGTTGCCGTGGCCGTTGACTGCGCCGATCTCGGCTTCCCGCCAGGGCGCGGTGTTGACCTCGGGGTAGTCGAGTAGTGGGCAGGTCAGGGTCTTGATGAAGATGCTGTCCTGATCGAGCGTGGACAGGTCGAATTCCAATGCGGGCGGCGGAACCAGAGTCGCGATTCGACCGAAATGCTCTGCGGACGTGCCGATGTGGAAGTCAGCGCCCAGTGGACCGGCAAGCTCTTCGGCAAAGAACCTGCCGAGAGTCCGCCCGTCGATGCGACGAATGACCTCGCCGACGAGATGGCCGTAGTTGATCGCGTGATAGCCCGACGCCGTACCGGGGGTCCACCACGGTGGCTGGGTGGCGAGGCGGGCGGTGGACGCCTCGAGGTCGTAGATGTCCTTCAGTTCGATCGGGCGCTCCCAACCGGAGACCCCGGACGTGTGTGACAGCAGGTGGCGAACTTCGATGTCTTCCTTGCCGTTTGCCGCAAATTCGGGCCAGTAGTGAGCAACCTTCTGGTACACGTCCAGTTGGCCACGTTCGACGAGGAGTAGTGCGCACAGTGCCGTCATCGTTTTGGTAATGGAGAAGGTGTTGACGATGGTGTCGCTGCCCCAAGGAGTGGTGCGAGATTCGTCGGCGTATCCACCCCAGAGGTCCACGACGGGTTCTCCGTCGACGGTGATGGCGATGGAGCCGCCGAGTTCCTCGCCGGATTCGAGTTGAGCCTCGAAGGCCGTGCGGACGGCTTCGAACTCGTTGTTGCAGTGACCGTTCACCAGACTCATGCGCGATCCGCCTTCTCGAGTTCGTGTGCGGCTGCACGCGCCGCAACAGGTAGCTTGTTTCCCGAGCCGTCGGCACGCTTGGTGCCCTTGGCGATTTCCTTGTTCATGTTGCGAACGTAGGGATCGAACTCGAGCTGGATGGTGTGCCGCGGCGACTTGTAATAGGGGGCGAGGAAGTACGCCTCGTCGGCCTTGGTGATCTCCTGCATCTCGTTCGCAGACGGCAGTTGGTACTTACCGGTCAGGTAGGCCGCGACGAGCTTGCTCTGCTGCTCGGCGAAGTTGACGAGTGTCGGCATGGGCTGCGCCAGTCCCATGAAGAAGAGGTTGTCGATGCCGGGCTTCATCATTCGCTTGAACAGTGGGAATCGGTTGTCCTTGTCCGGCAGCAGATTCGGATCACTGAAGAAGGGGAAGCTGATGTTGTAACCGGTGGCGCAGATGACCACGTCTACGTCCTCGGCGGTGCCGTCCACGAAGTGCACCTGCTTTCCGTCGAGTTTGGTGATGGCAGGCTTGAAGGTTATGTCGCCGGACCCGGCGCGTCCGAGGAACTCGCCGCTGGCCGACGGGTGGGCCTCGAAGGGGCGGTGGTCGGGTTTGGGTAGACCGTAGCCTTCCATCGTTCCCAGATTCTTGCCGAGGAATCGACGGCTCAGGAACAACCGTAGGCCACGCGGCATCCAGGGCGGGGTGATCAGTTTGTCGCCGGGCACTCCGCCCAGATATTTCGGCAGTACCCAGACTCCACGGCGAGCCGACACGATGAGCTTGTCGGCGAGGTATCTCTGGCCCAATTCGGAGGCAATATCCAAGCCGGAGTTGCCCATTCCGACCACGACTACCTTCTTGCCGCGCATGTCGACCGGGTCGAACGGGTCGTTGTAACTGTGGCTGTGCATGAGGACCCCGTCGAACTCGCCGGGGTAGTCCGGGATGTTGGGATCCCAATGATGGCCGTTACAGACCATCAGGACGTCGTAGGTGCGGACTTCACCGTCGGAGCGCGTGATGGTCCACAGTCCGTCGGCATCACGTTCTGCCGCAACAACACTGGTGTTGAAGATGATCGACTCGCGCAGGCCGAAGTGCTCGACGTAGTCCTTGAAGTACTGGAAGAGTTCGGAGTGGTGAGGGAAGTCGGGAAGGTCGGCAGAGACCGGGAAGTCCTCGAATGCCAAGCGCCACTTCGACGTGTCGATGTGCAGGCTCTGGTAGCAGGCCGACATCCCGTTGGGATTCTTGTAGTACCAGTTTCCGCCGACCTCGTCGGACGCTTCGTAGCAGTCGAAGGGTATTCCGAATTCCTTCATTCGCTTGGCCGTCGTGATTCCGGTGGGCCCGGCGCCGATGATGCACACGCTCGGCAAGGGGGAGGGGCTCATTCGCCATCGCTTTCTGTTCTGTCTCGGGCCTGCGAGCAGAGGAATCGAAGCCCGAGAAGTGACTTGAGTCATAGTGCGCCATTCGCTGACGTTGTGTCAATGAATGACGCAATGTTTTTTGATGACGGCGAGTCGGTGATTTGCCAGGAGGTCGAAATGCGAGCAAGGTGGGCGACGTGAGCACGACTACGGACGGCCCGAAGAACAGGCGGGGAACACTTCGCGACGAGCAGAAACGCGCGACGCGGGCCAAACTCGTGGACGCCGCACGCACGTTGTTCGAGGAACGGGGATACGCGGCTGTGACGGTCGACGACATCGCCTCGGTCGTCGGATGCAGTCGAGCCACGTTTTACGTGCATTTCGCCAGCAAGGTGGAGATGCTCAAAACAATCGGCGCGGCCGGGATGGCGGCGAGTGCGTTCGCTTTCTACATCGATCTCGATCGGGTCCTCGACACGAACTCTCGCGTGGAATTCACGGCTTGGCTGCAGCGTGCCTTCGACTGGTTCGACGAGAACAAGCGCCTACTGCCGGCGTGGGACGAGGCCGTGGCACTCGAACCGGAGTTCCGCGAGACAGCGCGAGACGGTATGACCCAACTACCGAATGCCATGCCCAAGTACCTGGGTCGGTGGCCGGCGGAACAGCACGACGAGGCGAGGTTGCGCGTCGAACTGCTCGTGAGTCAGTTGGAGCGATTCTTCACACGCTGGGCCGTGCAGGGGACGATCGACGTGACACGGGTTCAGGCCGCCGAGGTTCTGACCGACATTTGGTTCCCGGCTCTGTCGCCGGAATCTAAGGGCGTCGACGAGCGGTAGAGCCTAGTTCGGATCGATCTCCACGCCGATCGCACCGGTGAGCAGTTCTCGGGCTCGTTCGATGGGGATCGAGCCGCTCAGCCAGCGTTCGCTCAGACCCTCGACCAGGGCAGTGAGTCGCTCGGCGGCGTCGGCCGGGCTTGCCTTCGGATCGGCGAGCCCGGCGTCCTGCGCTTGGCGGATCAAAGATTCGACGTCGTCTGCCCACTCCTGCGTCGTGGTGCGTAGCGGTTCGCGCAGCTCGTCGGCGAAAACTGCGCTTGCTCGGAGTTCACCCCAGGCGATGCTGTTCTCTCGAATCTTCGGGGCATCCTGAAACTCCAGCAGAAGCATCTGCTCGAGCTGCGCACGAGGGTCTGTCTCCGTGAAGGCGCTTTCGGTGTACAGCTCGGCGCGATCGTTGATGTGATCGAGGGCCCGGCGCAGCACACCTGCGCGATTCTGGAAGTGGTAGTAGATGAGTGCCGTCGACACTCCGGCCTCGGCAGCGAGCGTCTCCACCCTCAGCCCGCGTACGCCGTGTTGGGCAATGACGCGGACTGCTGCTTCCAAGATTTGCGTTTGACGGTTCGACACGAGTCCGAATTCTACGAGGGTGGTCGGGACGGGTTTCTAGTCCGCGGGTTCCTGCTGGGTGGTGCAGTGAATGCCGCCACCACCGGCGGCGATGGCGTCGATGTTGATCTGCACGACGCGGCGGTCGGGGAAGAGGCGCTCCAATTCACTTCTGGCGGCCTGGTCGGCCTCGGGGTCACCGAACTCGGGTGCGATGACCGCCCCGTTGCACACGTAGAAGTTGATGTATCCGGCTGCGAAATCATCCGATTCGAAGTCGGGCCTGATCGCGACCGGCGCCTCGAGGACAACCACTTCGAGCTTCCGCCCCTGTGCGTCGGTCGCGTTCTGGAGAATCTCGAGGTGACGTGCGGTCACGTCGTGGTCGAACGACTCCGGGTCTGTGTCGAGGCCTGCGACCACGACACCTGGGCGTGCGAAACGGGCGTAGAAGTCCGTGTGGCCGTCCGTGATGTCCTTGCCGGCGATTCCCGGTAGCCAGATGATCTTGTCGAGACCGAGCAGGGGGCCGAGTTCGGCTTCGACGTCCGACTTCGACCATCCCGGGTTGCGGTTCTTGTTGAGTACACAGCTTTCGGTGATGATGGCTGTGCCTTCGCCGTCGACCTCGATGCCGCCGCCTTCGAGGATCAGGTCGGTAGGCAATGATTCGACTCCCGCACGGGCGGCAACGAAGGCTGCGACCTGGCCGTCCTGATCAAAATCCTGCTTTTCGCCCCAGCCGTTGAAGTTGAAATCGATACCCGCTTTGGTCCCGTTGCCTTTCACGAATACGGGGCCGGTATCGCGCATCCAGAGGTCGTCGAGAGGCGCGGTGATCAGTTCGACGGATGGGCCGACGAGGGTGCGAGCCAAGTCCAGTTCCTCGGAACGAACAAGCATCGAGACGGGCTCGAACTGCGCGATGGTCTGCGCGATCGTTGCGAGGTTGCGCTGGACCTCGGGCAGGAGAGCCGCTCCCCAGATCGCTTCACTGGCGCCGAATGCCATCCAGGTGCGCTTGTGTGGATCCCCCTCTTCCGGCATCACCCACTCGCGTGGATCGTCTTCGCCATTGCTCCCGCCCGAGGCGGAATCGGAATCGCTGCAACCTGCCAAGAAGAGGCCACTGAGCGCTGCTGCGCCTGCCTGAATGAACCGACGTCTTTGCATTGCGGTGACTCCTTCTGCTCTTCGCGTGCTCGCTTGGTCTTCGAGGAATCTGTTCATCGCGCGCGAGCGGGGCAACATCCAGCTACTGTTCGATCGCGCCAGATTTCTCCGGCGCCGACTTACTTGCACAGAGAATAGCTCCTGACTGAAAATTTAGTCAAGAAAGTAGTGATCATGAACGACGACATTCGGGATACCCGTCAGCCGATGGTGACTTCGCTCGGCATCATCTTGGGGTTCTTGCTGAACTTTCTGGCTCAGTGGGCAATTCGCGACGACGGCAAAGCGCCGGTGGAAACCACGACGGACTGGGTCATCGTGGTCACACTGTTCACAGCCGTCGCTCTGATGCTCGTAGTTCTCTTCCGGACTCTGAGTAGTTCGTACGAAGTGGAGCAGGCTCGCGAGAGGTATCGCGGCATTCTGCGTCTCTACTTGTTTGCCATCTCGCTCGTTTTTGCCGGAATGGCCGCCGCGTTGTTCGTGTAGTGGGGTCTGTCGGAACTACTCCGACGGAAGGTCACGAGTCGATGAGTCCTTCGGTCGCGCCTCGCCACCCACGGCGCTGGTAGTCCCGCGGCGACATACCGTGGGTAGCGACGAAGACCTTGGTGAAGCCGGAGGCGTGCGCGTAGCCGAGCCGGCGGGCAGTCTCTCCGGCCGAAAGGCCCTCCTCGAGATGGGCGCGGGCAAGGGTCATGCGCAACTGAGCACGCCAGTGCGGGTAGCTCTGGCCGGTGGCCGCTACGAAGCGTTTGTGGAGCATGTTCTTGTCGACGCCGAGTCGAGCGCTCCACTCCGACAGCGTGCGCGAATCTTTGGGGTCCGCTCGGAGCGCGGCCAGCATCCGCTCGACGGGATCGGTCTGACGGCCGGCGGGTGGACGCACCGCCGCGACACTTCGGACCTGCCTCGCGATCTGCGCCGGATCGTGGATCTCGGGGCGTAGGTGGGTGTAATTCGCGACCACCGTGTGCAACAGATACGCCTCCGCTTCGCGAGCGAAGTGCAGCACTCGTGGCGGCGGTGCGGTGACGGGAGAGGCGCCTGGCTGGGATCCGAGCGGAAGTAACAGTGAACCCTCCCCGATCTCGACGCTGTTGCGTACTCCCGCGGGAAGCCACATCGCGTCGCCCCGCCTCAGATTCCAGGTTCGGTCGCCGAAAGTGACCCGGGCGGAACCTCGGTAGATCCAGATGACGACGTGAAAGTCGTTGACCCTTGCCCACGTTCCGCTTGCGGCGATGGTCGGGGGTGCCGGTGCAGAGTCCGACTGGGCGCCTTCCTCCGACAACAGTGCGACGCCCTGTGCCAGAGTCTCGTTCTCCTGGATCGGCGTCGGGTGACGGTGGGCCCGCGCGTAGTCGCTGGGTGTCATGCCAGTGTGTTCACGGAACGCTCGGGTGAAGCCCGCGGGCGTCGCGAATCCCACCTGCATACCCGTCCAACCGATTTCGCGTCCGGCGTCCAGGTAAACGGTCGCCGCCGCGATCCGTGCCGTGGTGCGCCAGCGCACGAATGACAATCCCGTTTCCTCGGTGAACCTGCGCTGCAGAGTGCGGACACCGATCTTGAGTCGCGGGGCGAACTGGGCAAGGTCGGTGTCGTCGGCAGGCGTTCGTAGAAGCGTGCGAGCGATCTCGAGGGCCTCGGCCGAGCGTGGCAACTTCGGTGGGGCGTACGACACCGAAGCGTCGGCGTCGTGGGAATGGGCTCCCGCGACAAGCTCGAGTAGTCCGGCTCCCACAGCCGTCCCACCGCGCAGAAATCCCAAGTTGTGCGCGAATTGGTGGACGAGCCAGTCCTGCCAGGCTGCCGGGATCTCGAAGTCGATGATCCGGTTCAACGTGGGCGGCAGGTCGGCAGCGGGCATCGGAATGGGAAACGCGACCGCTCCCGGGTCGACCTTGATGCTGTATGCGATTCCCGCCGGTACCCACACTGCCGCCCCCACGGTCAGGCTGCGGACGCGGTCGCCGATCTGTAGTTCCGCGCGTCCGGTGCGGACCCAGAACAGCAGCGGTTCACGTTCATTCGCGATCGAGGCGAGTCGAGCAGCGGGGATCTCGGGTACTTCGCCCGCGGAGAACACCAACCGTGGTCCCACGATGCCCTCCTGATGTAGATGCCTTCTCGCGTAGGCGGCCGATGAGTGTAAGAAGTCGGCACGCACGGATAACCGTAGCCGATTAGGGCAGGCTAGCTTTATTTATGAGCCCTCCCGCCGTGATCGAACGTGGGCCGAACCCCCGTCTGTGCGCTTCCGAGGAGTCTTCCGTGCCCCGAAACACCCGTCCGACAACGGCGTATCCCGTCACCTTGCGCGAACTCGAGGTACGTCGCGTGACAGACGTGTCGCCGGGAATGCGAAGGGTGACGCTCACCGGAGCGCAGCTCGACGCCTTCACCAACGCGGACGGTCACGTCGAGCCTGCCTTCGCCAGCACAGGCTTCGACGACGACATCCGGTTGTTGTTCGCCTACCCTGGCGAAACCGATCCGGTCCTGCCGGTGATAGTCGATGGCAGTGTGACTTTTGCAGCGGGACGCCGTCCACTCGCCCGTGCGTACACCGTGCGACGCTACGACCCGCGAACAAGGGAACTCGACGTCGATTTTGTCGTTCACGGCGGTGGAGTGGCTACCACTTGGGCGCGCGACGCCAGCCCGGGCGGCCGGATACATATCGCGGGTCCCTCGGTATCACAGGGACTTCCGCATGATTACGAGCATCTGTTGGTCGTCGGTGACGAGACGGCGCTGCCTGCGATCGCACGTCTGCTCGAGGAATTGCCCGCCGACGCCAGGGGGCAGGTGTTCGTCGAAATTGCGGACTCGGTTCACATTCAATCGGTGCGCGAGTTGCCCGGGGTCAGCATCACGTGGTTGCCACGCGAGGAGGCCAACCCGGCACTACTTCTTTGTTGCTCGATGCGGTCCGTGCTGCCGAATGGTCTGACGGACGCGTATTCGCTTGGCTTGCCGGAGAACAGGCGACGGTTCGATCGCTCCGTCGATACCTCATCCGTGATCGGGGGATCGCGAAGACCGACATCGACTTCACCGGCTATTGGAAGCGCGGGGACACCGTGCGCGCAGATTCCTGACCTGGATCCATCACTCGGTAACACCCAAGGCGCTCAATAACACCGAAAGTGTTCGATAACACCGAAAGGCAGAAATGACAGTCCTGCGCACCAGACGATCACGGATCACCGGACTGATCGGGGCCGCGCTCGCCGCAGCGCTCCTCGTAACCGGGTGCTCGGCCTCGGCCGAAGACTCGAAAACGGCATCCTCTCCCGGTTCGGAAGGGAGTGCCCTTCCTGCGGCGGAAGGAACAACCACCTACCCGCTCACCTTGGAATCGCCCTACGGTACAAGCATTCTCGAGAAGCGGCCGGAGCGGATCGCCGCCATCGTGCCCAACGCCGTCGACACGGAAATGCTCCTCGCCCTCGGCGTCAAACCCGTCCTCTCTTCGTCGATGGTCAAGGAGTCGGCTTCCAAGTCGTACTTGGTGCCTTACGACGCAGAGGAACTCGACACCTTCGAGTTCGCGATGGGCGGCACACTTCCCGTCGAAGCGATCGCCGCGAGCGAACCTGACCTCATCGTCGCCGTCGGCTGGGCCGACGGCCTGGGTGGTTTGTCGATGGGCGATTACTACGAACGTTTGTCCTCCATCGCACCGGTGGTGACGAGCCCCGACACGAAGTCACGGATGCTGGTTCCGTGGAAGGAGTCGATCCGCGTACTAGGCGAGACACTCGACCTCTCGAAGGCTGCCGAAAAGATCGTGACCGACCACGATCAGTATTTTGCGAAGGTGCGTCAGGAGAACCCCAAACTCACGGGCCTCAACGCAACGTGGGCGATCTTCTACGGCACCGGCAATGGGCTGCAATATCTTTCAGCTCCTGGTTCAGCTCCGGCAGTCTTCTTGGGTGAGCTCGGTTTCGCCGAGAACCCGCGCGCACAAGGGTTCGTCACCCAAAGCACTGTCGGCGAGGAACTTCTCGAGAACATCGATGCGGACTTCCTGCTGATCGGCCGCAGTGCCGCCGGCAGCGAGGAAGATTTCGACAAGCTGACCGGCGGGAAGCTGTTCCAAGCACTTGGAGCGGTGTCCTCCGGTCATTGGGTTGGCCTGCCTCCTCGCACCGCCGACGGAGGGGATGTTCTGTGGGCAATCACGAGCGGAGGCCCGATCGGAACGATGTGGGCGGCTGAACATATCGTGCCGCTCATCAGCGCGAAGCTGTAGGTACACAACTGCAGATCGGAAAGCACTCACCCGTCGCCACATGATTATGTGGCGGCGGTTGTTCGTGTTGCGGCGATGACTGTGGGCATCCGCGCCGAGCCTCATTGTCGATGGCTTCGTTCACTGCGACGTGAAATACTTCACAATTCGGGCAGGCGTGAATGATCCGACCGGTCGTTCGCTTATGGTTCGCTGGTCGAGTTCGCGAGTAGTGGGAGAATCAGTGAAGGACAAGTTGGTCGGGGCACTGTTGTGCGCCACGGCATCTACAGGTTTGATTTTCGTGGGTGGCGGTGTCGCAAACGCAGGCACCTACATTCCCGCCGGTACCGATGGCACCTACCGAGTCGGCAGTGGCGAAGGCCAGATGCTGCCTGGTCTGTGGAGTACGTCTGGCGGCCGGTCTTGCTACTGGGAACGGACAGGTTACGGCCGGGACATCATCGCCAACAACTTCGGCGGTGGGCCGGAAACAGTGGAAATCATGTGGGGCGACACTAGTTTCACTTCCGACAGATGTGGTGCTTGGGAGCGCCACGCGCCCGTTCCCAACCCTATCCCCGGACTTCCGCCCATCGAAGCCGTTGATTACCGAAACATGATGTCGGCGCTGATTCCCCTGGGCGTTGGGTCGGCCGTCGTCGGCTCGTCAATGCTCCCAGCGTTGGTGCTCACGGGGAGCTGATTTACAGGTCCGTTCGCTGTGCGGGTCGAACGCTTTCATTGTGTTCGCCATGCCCGTCCATGCAGACCTCGCCTTAGGGCAAATGACATCAGAGAGTGATCCTGCGGGTGGGCTCCCAGATGGCAGGGTCGCGGTGGGTGACGACGAAGACGGTTGCCGCCAATTCCCGCACGGCGTAGGCGATGCGGCGTTCGGTGCCCTCGTCGAGAGCCGAGGTCGCCTCATCGAGCACCAGGACGGGAGCGTCTTTGAGGAAGGCGCGAGCGATCGCCACCCGCTGACGTTCGCCACCGGAGAGAGCGGCACCCTGGTGTCCGATATCCTGATGGATTCCTAGCGTCGAGCGATCGAGAACGGCACCGAGGGCAGCACGCCTGGCGGCGTCCTCGATCTCGGTTTCGGAAGCGCCCGGTCTTCCGAGTCCGATGTTCTCACCGAGAGTGCCCGAGAACACGAGTGGATCCTGGGGGACGTAGCCGATGTGCGCCGCCAGGTCGTCGTAGGGCAAGTCGCGCAATGAAACTCCGCCGAGAGTGACGCTGCCTTGGTCCGGGTCGTCGAAGCGCATGAGTAGCCCGAGAAGTGTGCTCTTGCCCGTACCGGAGCGCCCTGCGACGAGAACACGCTCACCAGCGGGGATCTCCGCGTTGATGCCATGCAGAACCGGAGCGTGGTCCACCACGACGACCTTGATGTCCGTTCCAACAGGGCGCGCGGCGTCCTGGGGTGCGGGCTCAGGCAGTGCGGGAGCCGAAGTCGCGGCGCGGTAGTCGCGAACCGTTGCGCGCAGTTCGTTGACTCCGATTCCGGCCAGGGCGAGTTCGTCGAGCGGCGCAGCGGCGCGAGCGGTGAGGATGACGAGGGCGAGAGCGGCTGCGGGATCGTCGAATCCGGTGGCGGCGAGGAAAATCACTGCGCCTGCCAGCGGCACAATGGTGGCGATCGCCGAGATGAATGTCGCTGGTGCCGCGGCGAGATTTGTCCGTGCGAGCGCAGCTTCCTGATCCCGCCAGCTTCGCTCGATGCGATCGACTGCACGCGTGGGACCGGCTGCCGTACGCAGTAATTCGAGATGGTCGGTGAGCTCGAGTGTCGACTGCGTTGCTGCGAGTTCGGCTTCGTGTCGGCGCTCGTCCGCTCGGCTGAGCGCGCGTTGGGCCAGCGTCTGAGCGGCGAGCGACACGGCGAGCAGTCCGCCGACGAGCAGCATGACGCCGGGTCCCGCAACGACCGCGATTCCAGGAAGCAGGAGCAGCGGGATCAGTGGTGCAACGAGGAAGGTCTGAAGTTGGTGCGCGGGAACGCTCATCAGTGACGGGATTCCGCGGCCGGCGACGGTGGCGAGCAGTGCCCGGTTGTCGTCGGTGAACCAGGACAGCTTCGCGCGGGCGAACGCGCCACCAAGAGTGTCGTAGAGATCGCCGACGAGTCGGGCGCCGGTGAAGTATCCGGCTCGCGAGACGAGCACGGTCACGAAGAGCGCGATCGCCGCCGTGGACAGGACGAGAACCGGCG
Organism: Rhodococcus sp. NPDC059969; assembly: GCF_042738325.1. Taxonomy (NCBI): domain Bacteria; kingdom Bacillati; phylum Actinomycetota; class Actinomycetes; order Mycobacteriales; family Nocardiaceae; genus Rhodococcus; species Rhodococcus sp. NPDC059969. Next base: position 998,659 of record NZ_JBHWUF010000001.1, read on the forward strand.
ACCGGTGATCGGCGATCGAGAGCGCGAGGGTGGTGTACGCGATCGCTTCGAGGACGGCAACGGACACCCAGCCGAATCCGATAGTGATCAAGCGTCGGCGGGCCGCATTGGCGCTGTTCATTATTCGGCTCCAGTCAGGGCTGCATTGTGCGAGGTGGCATCGTGCACATTTCGACCGCCGAGGTCGAGTCGATCGTCGGCATCATCTGCGAGAGCGGGGTCGTGGGTGACGATCACAATCGTTTTTCCTTCGTCATGTGCGAGGTGTCGCAATTCCTTCAGCAGTTCGGCGGCCGTGCGATCGTCAAGTGCACTGGTCGGCTCGTCGAGCAGCAGTACTGCTGCGGGCGAGAGGAATACACGAGCAAGCCCGACGCGCTGGCGTTCTCCTCCCGAGAGTGATGTGGCGTCGGCATCGAGGCTGACGTCGATCTGTGCCCGGCGTAGTGCAGCGGTGTATTCCGCGTCCGTTGCATCGGGTGCGGCCAATGCGATGTTCTCGCGCACCGTGGCAGGCAACACGTCTGCGCCCTGGGGTGTGAGCAGAATGGACTGTGGCCGCAGGTTCTCGTCGATCGCGGTGATGCAACGACCTGCGTAGCGGACGGTACCCAGTTCCGGGACTTCGAAGCCGGCCAATGCTTTCAGGAGCGTCGTCTTGCCCGCTCCACTCGGTCCCGTGATCGCAGTGATCGTGGCTGGGCGGAATGCATGCGTGACGTCGTCGATGACTCTGCGGTCCGCGATCGTGACAGTCAGGTTGACGATCTCCAGTCGATCGGAGGGACTCGAGGCCGGAACGGTTGGCGCTTCACCGGCAGGGAGGGTGGGTTCGTCCAGGGCTGCTGCGAGCCGGACTGCAGCAGAGCGTCCCGCCGTGACGTAGTCGAGGCCGTGCCCGAGCCGCAGGGCCGGTGTCACGATTGCGAGGCTGAAGAGGATGGTTGCGGCTAACGTCGGTGCATCCCAGCGAAATCCGACGGCATAGGCGATCGCGAACGTCGCCGTCGCCTGCATGAGGGAAACTGCGACGGCCGCGGGGGTAGCCACGAGTCGAACGCGCTCCTGCATTCCGCGAGTGAACCGTGCCGTCGATGCTGCATAGTCGGCGGCAGCGCCGGTCTGCGCGCCGTAGATCCGGCAGACGCGGATGCCGCGAGCATAGTCATCCACGGAGGTCACGATGTCGCCCATGACATCCGCGCTTTCAGCGCTGTGGCGCGCGGCCATTCGGGGGATCACGATCAGGTAGAACAGTGCGGCAACGATGCCGGGGACCAGAGCGAGAAGCGCCACGGGGCCGGCTGAGATGACCAGCACCGTGATCGTGACCGCGGGGACCACGATCAGCGTCGCGAATTCGGCCGGTAGGTGCGCAGTCATATGGTGCAGCGCCGAGATGTCGTCCGAGACGAGCCTTCTCAGTGCGTCGCCGCTGTAGCGGGACAGCGCACTTGCCGGCAGACGAACGAGGTGGGCTGCGAGCTGGCGTCGGAGCCTGGCCTCGAAGAGCGACTCGGCGTGGTGCGAGAGCCACGACGACGTGGCCGCGAGAGTTACGCCGACGAACCAGAGCGCACATGCCCATCCAGCCCAGCTCATCGACGGTTCACCGATGAGCTGCACGACGCACCAGAGCGCACCGAGCATCGCGATTCCCGACGCCGCCGCCGAGACCACCCCGGCTGCCAATGCAGGCAGCGCCGGGCGCAAGGCCGGGACCAGCGACGGTTCGACGAGAGGGCGGGGCATGGATAACTCCTTGAATCAGCGTCAGGATGCAGGCACGACAAGTGGCCGAAACCCAAGGCTAGGCTTCGGCCATCCTGTTTGGTTATCGCGGTACGCCGATTTCTTACACTCGATCAGCAGCTGTCGGTGTCAGGACGCGGCCGAAATCGAACTCATGACGTCTTCCCACACACCCATGACCGCGGATTCGGTTGGGCCAGTCTGAGTGAACACGGCTACGCACTTGCGGCGGAAGTCGTACACCTCGATCGAACTGGTCAGTCCGTGAACGCCGTGGGCACGGGTCAGCCAGCACTCCGAGACGCCGTTCAGATCGATCATCGTCCGGCAGGTGTCCGACGCCAAAGTCAACGTCCCCCCGAACATCGCTGCGGCGTCGAGATCGCCACGGTGGATCTGCAGGCAGCCGTTGCCTGCGACGACGGTCGTGACGGGCAGTTGGTGGTAGGACAGGTGCTCCATCCCGGCAGCCATGAGGTGTGGATCGATTCGCCGGTAACCGAGGGCGCCCAGAGCGACCAATCCGCTGCGGCGTTCGCTGCCGCCGTCCGCGAGGATGAAGTCGAGTTGTGTCAGTTGATCGGCTTCGGCCCAGAAAGCGGGTGTATTCGCTGACTGGACGGGAGGGCTTGTCTCCCTTGTAGTCTCCGGTGCGGCTCGCATCGCCTCGAAGGCGAGACGATCTGACGTCGGGGTCAAATAGGTGGTGTGTGAACTGGATCCGTGGGCATCGAACATCCGAAGTGTTGGCGGGAGGTACTGCTCTGCGTCAGTGGTCACCACCGAACCGAGGGCGGAAGGGTTCAAACGCAGAGAGACAAGTCCGGGCGTGCAGACCAGTGGATCACCGGGAAACGTGGGACCGGCGTACTTGCCCGAGTTGTTGACAGCCACCGGCCCCGCAACGGTGATGGCGACGACGTCGCCTAAGAGTGGCAGCAATTCGCCGACTATCGCGGGTGCAGTGTCGATCAGACCACCGCGGAATCCTGGACGCGCAAGCAGCACGTCCAGGTCCGACATGCGCGCCAAAGCTGCACAACGACATTCGCCACGGTGCGGGCACATCTCAGTAGACATCCCGTAGGTACCGCTTCGATCGTTTGAGGTTGTTGACGTAGTCCTCAGCGGCATTCGCATCCAATCCGCCGTGCTCGGCGACCACCTCGTGCAACGCGTCGTCGACGTCCTTCGCCATCCGCGTGGCGTCGCCGCACACGTACACGTGCGCGCCCTTTTCGAGCCAGGCGAACAACTCCCGGCCCTTCTCGCGCATGCGGGTCTGGACATAGATCTTCTCGGATTGATCACGCGAGAAGGCCAGATCGAGACGCGTCAGGACGCCGTCACGGGTCAGCCCGGTCAACTCGTCCTCGTAGATGAAGTCGCTCGACTGATGCTGATCACCGAAGAAGAGCCAATTCTGCCCCGACGCTTTGCGTGCGCGACGCTCGTGCAGGAAAGCACGGAAGGGAGCGATTCCGGTTCCCGGGCCGATCATCACGACGGGAGCAGTATCATCCGCGGGTAGGCGGAACGAATTATTCTTGGAGACAAAAACTCCGACCCGATCGCCCTCGGAGACACGATCTGCCAAATAGGTCGAGCAGACGCCACCGCGATCCCGCTCGCCGGAGCGGTAGCGCACACTCGCTACCGTCAGATGCACGGTGCCGTCGTGGGCCAGCGGACTGGACGAGATCGAGTAGACCCGATGCTGAAGCGGACGCAGGAGAGCAAGAAACTCTTCGGGATTCATCCGAACGCTGCTGTCCAACCGCAGGAGATCGAGAACGTCCTTGCCCCACAGCCACGCGTCGAGCGCTTCCCGATCTTCGGTGTCGAGAATGTGTTGCAGTTCGGCGTCTCCGCTGCGTCGGGCGATGTCGTCGATCAAATCGCGCGAGGGAATCGAGATCTCGTAATCGCTGGTCAACGCCTGGTCCAACGCTGCGGAAGAGCCGTCTTTCGCGGTGACGACGTAGTCACTGCTGACACCGAGCTGATGGATGATCGCCTCGACGAGAGCGGGGTCGTTGATCGGGCGGATGCCCAATCCATCTCCGGCCTCGTAATCCAGACCGTCCTCGCCGAGTGCAAAGGTGACGTGGCGGACTTCCTTGGCGGAGTCCTCGCCGGACAACAGTCGGTTGTCGAGGACTGTTGCAGGATACGGGTTCTTGCGTGTCCATTGGGACTTGGTCTTCGTCGGAGCAGGCGCAACCGGCGAGACAGCCGCCCCCGCATCACCGTCGACGCCGGCCACCGCAGCGACTGCACGAACGATCCACTCGGCAGCGGCATCCTCGTAGTCGACGTCGCAATCGGTGCGGTCGACAACCCTGGTCCCGCCGAGCGCTTCGAAGCGGGCGTCGATGTTCTTGCCCGACTGGCAGTAGCCGTCGTAGCTGGTGTCACCGAGCGCGAGCACGCCGAAGTAGAGACCGTCCAATCTGGGTGCACTCTCGGATTCGACTGCTTCCCAGAACAGTTGCGCGTTGTCAGGCATTTCGCCCTCGCCGTACGTTGAGGTGATCACCAGTACCCGGCGCATCGCCGAGAGGTCGCCTATGTCCACGGTATCGAGGCCGGCGACGAGCGGTTCCAAACCGTGGGCACGGGCAGAAGCGGCCACGTCCTCGGCGACGGACTCCGCATTACCGGTCTGGCTTCCGAAGAGGATGTGCACGGCTGCGCCGGCAGTTCTCTCCACTGTTGCTGTTGCAGTATCGGTTTGACCGGGCATGACGGTTCGTGAGTGTAGGCCGGCCAGGAATCCGGAAAGCCACGCGCGCTGGTCGCCGGTGAAGGGTGCGTATTCGGGGATGTACGGAATTTCCATGATATGAAGCTCACCTACGTTCGGGGGGATGAGGTCAGGAGACCAGGTCGGGGATCGCACGCGAGGCGAACAACTCGTCGAAGTTCGGCAGCGATCCGAGCTTGTCCCGGTTCTTGTTGTCTTGAAACAGAATCCACCCGTACGTCGCTGGGCTGTCCATCGCCAGCACGTTGCGCAGACTCAACGCCTGCTTGTAGTCGTCGACCCGCTTGGCTGCAATCAGCGCTGCCAATTGTTCGTCGTCGTAGCCGGCCAGAATCTCTTTCGAGTACTTGACCAGGTGCTGGACGAGTGCAAAGTCCTCGGTCAGCACCAGGTTGCGGGCAGCTTTCTGCAGCGTCGGATCGTCGGGTCCGGACGCGCCCGGCGTGCGGGCGGCGGCGAGTTGTTGCGCAAAGTGAAGCACGGTGTACTCACTGAGCAGCGCATACATCGTCGCAGTATCGGTCTCGCCGTAGCCGGGGACCGCACCGCCCAGTGCAGGGCGCCCGTCGCGCACAGCGAGTTTGAACGTGCGAACCTGACGTGCTGCGATGGCGGACGCCAATTCTTCGAGAAGTTCCTTGTGCGTTTTGGCAGCCAGGATGGCGTCGCTGTCCTGGTAGAGCATCAGCGCCTTGGGCATCGCGTAGACAAACGAGTGCTGTTCGACTTCCCAGTTCTCGAGCAGCCGGGTTCCGAGCGCGGATCCCGTTGCCTCCACATGCAGTTCGAGCAAGAGTTGCACTGCGTGGTTGTGGACGGCGGCAAGAGGGTCGGTCGCAGCGGTGATCGAACCCAGTAGTACGGAATCGGTACTTGCTCGCAGTGCCAGTTCGCCGCGAGGGTCGTACTGATAGAAGAACCCGCCACTCATGCCGTTGCCGACGCCTTTGCCGAACTCGCCGAGATTCACGACAGCACCGTTTGTCATGTATTCGCCGGCGAAGTCGCCGACACCTTCGACGACAGCACTGGCGCCAGAATTGCGGACCGCAAAGCGATCGCCTGCTTCACCTTCGACGAACACTCGTCCACCGGTGGCGCCGAAGAGCGCGAAGTTGCCGATCAACACGTTGCCGCCGGCGTCACTGGAGCCGCCGCCTGGGCTGCGCACGGCAATCACTCCGCCGCTCATGCTCTTTCCCACACCGTCGTTGCACGTCCCGGTGTGCTCCAGGTGCATGCCGTCATTGCAGAATGCGCCGAACGAGAGGCCCGCAGATCCAGTCGTCAGGACGCGCACGCTGCCTGGAGCCAGATACCGTCGCCCGCGCTCGTCGGTGAGTACTCCCGGAGCGAGAAGTCCGGCCGCTCCGTAGTTGAGTTCACGTTCGAGGTCGACCGCCAATTGCCCGCCGACACTCTTGTTCCGGTTACCCAGGTGCAGTGCACCTTCGGCGAATTCGGTTCCGGACACGGTGACCGAGGCCTCGCCGCGGTCGAAGAGCACCGCGCGAACCTCGCCCATGATCTTTTCGTCGAGCGCGTACTCACGCTCGAGGTACACGGGATTGGCGATAGTGATGTCCGGCGCCGACGCTAACATCGCGTCCAGGTTCAGATTTCCGACGATCGAGGGGTGATCGATCAGATGCAGGAGGTCGGTTCGGCCTCGCGCTTCCTGAAGGGATCGCATTCCCAGATTTGCCAACAGTTCCCGAGTTTCGTGGGCGATGTTGAGTAGGTACTGCGCCATGGCGCGGGGATCGCCGTCGAACAGTTCCGGGTTGGTGGTCAGTCCTGCCGGGCACTTGATGTTGCAGTTCTTGGCCATGACGCAGCCCATCATCATCAGCGCCGACGTACCGAACTCGAAGCTGTCCGCGCCGAGTAGTGCAGAGGTGATGATGTCGCTACCGGTCTGATGCGCGCCTGAGCATCGCAGAACAACCTTCTGGCGAAGGCCGTTGGCGCACAGAGCTTGATGGACCTCGGCGATACCGACCTCCGCCGCACGGCCCGCGTACTTGAGGCTCGTGACCGAGGCAGCACCGGTGCCACCGGTGTTTCCGGCGACATTGATGACGTCCGCGCCGGCCTTGGCAACGCCGACGGCGATGGTGCCGATTCCTTCCGAGGACACCAACTTCACGATCACTCGGATCCGCGCTGCTTTGCAGTCGTGGATGAGCTGAGCGAGGTCCTCGATGGAGTACGTGTCATGGTGGGGCGGTGGAGAAACCAGTTCTACGCCGGGCGTTCCGCCGCGGGCCGCTGCGATGTCGACGGTGACCTTGGCGGCGGGAAGCTGGCCGCCCTCACCGGGTTTTGCACCCTGGCCGAGTTTGATCTCGATCTCTTCGAGCATGGGGTCGGCGAGGTATCCCGCCCAGATTCCGAAGCGACCGGACGCAAACTGCTTGATACGCGAAGCTCGAATCGTGTTGTAACGAGACAGGTGTTCACCGCCCTCGCCGCTGTTGGACATCGCGCCGACCATGTTCGTGCCATGTGCGACGGCTTCGTGTGCCGGAGCATTGAGAGCGCCGTGACTCATGGCTCCCGACGCCAACTTCGGGGTGATGTCGCTGGCACTCTGTACTTCGGAGAGTGGCACGCCTGCCGGTGCGACCCTCAGCTTGGACAGGAACTCTGCCGCAACCCCGGTTGCCTTCAGCACCAGATCCGGCGCGGTGGCTTCGATGGTGACGTCGTCGGCAAAGGCGGCGGAGAGAGCATCGCCGAGTGCTACCACCCGAGCGGCGTCGTCGGCCAGGGGACCGTCCAGGCCAAGCGTGTACCGGTCGTCTGCGTCGGATTCGCACTGGATTCCGCGCATCACGATCGTCTTATTGCCGCGCACCGAGAATCGACTGATCTGGTCGGTGAACTCGGCTGTCGTCACCGCAAACGTGACATCACCGGGCACGGAGATGACATCGCGCAACGCGGCGGGACGACGCGATCGTTCCGCAGCCATCACAGTGGAAAAGTCCCGGTACCCGGCGGTGATGTCGAAGTCGTCGATCTGCTCGGTGGTCAGCCGGTCGAAGCTCGTCGCCCGGTATGCCCCGGCGTCGAGGCGGAAGGCGTCGTCGAGCCGTCCGAGGGGAAGGAGACGCAGAGCCTCGAATTGTTCTGTTCCCGAGGGGCTGTCGAACGCGATCTTCTCCTCGGTGAGCTCGACGTACTTGCGGACCGCGGTGGTACCGAACGAATGCCCTGCGCCGTCTGCACGCTCCTTGAACAGGCCGAGCAGTGGTAGGTCCTTCTCACCCCCGACTTCACTCGCACGCTCGTGCCACTGCTTCGAGGTCACCGCAACCGTCTCGAATCCGACGCCGCCCACCGGTGACTTCATGTTGGGGAACCACTGGCGCAGAACAGGGTCGGACGTATCGAGGAAGTTGGGTTCGAAGAATTCGCCGCCGATGTAGCTCTCGACGGTGCACAGGCCGACGCGTCCCATCGTCTTCATGAGGGATTTTTCGGCAGCTTTCGCGAAGCGCCGGAACGCGGCATCCGGGTCGGCCGCGAACTTCTCCTCAGCCCGTAACTGAACGGAGAGCGGGTAGACGGCGGAAGCGCCGAATCCGAGTGCAGCCGCAACGTGGTGCGAAGACTCGATCTGGCCGCTCTCTACGATGAGCGAGACACGCAATCGCAGGCCTGCGTCGATGAGGCGCTGGTTCAGTGCTCCGACGACCATGATCGCGGGAAGTGCTGCACGCTCGTGAGATACGTGGCGGTCGGTCAGGACTGCGATTCCGCCCTGCTCGGCCGCGAAAGCCGCAACTGCGTCGCCGAGTGCGGTCATCGCGTCGACCATCACCTGCGCGTCACCCTCGGCGGGGTAGAGCATTTCGAAACGGCGGTGCGGCGTGTGGTTCTGCTCGCGGATCTTGAGCATGTCCAGATGCCCGAGGATCGGTGACGAGATGACGATCTGCTTGCCTTGTCCGGCCGTCATCTTCGCTCCCAATGCGACCCGGAGAGTCATGCCGTCCGCCTCACGGATGCTGTCCAGCGGAGGGTTGGTGACCTGGGCGAATCGTTGCGAGAAGTACCGTGCCACACCGCCTTCACGGTCGCTGAACGCGTTGATGGCGTTGCCGTACCCCATGGCCGATACCTTCTCGGCTCCGTGCGTGAGCATCGGATCCATCAGGAATTTGAAACTCTCCTGATCCAGGGAGTACGCCATGTAACGCTGATGAACCTCGAAAGTGCCGTTGTAGCGCGTCGGAGAGCTCACCTTCTCCGCAGGTACGGCGGGAATGTCTTCGATCAGGATTCGCGAGTGCGCGAGCAGCGACTGGTAGTCACGCTGCGCGGCAATCTTCTCCAGAGCTTCACGAGCGGTGTAGGTATGGCGATCTCGATGATCGAAGTAGAGCATTCCGCCGGCTTCGACGCGGCCACGGTGGATCACCGTCTCGGGTGGGAATGCGATCTGACCGGCTTCGGAGAATGCGCATACGTAGTCGTGTGTCTCGATCGTGCGCAGTGGACGCAGACCGAGGCGATCCAGGCGCGCACCGATGATGGTGCCGTCGCCGAACACCAGCGCTGCCGGTCCGTCGTTCTTCTCCTCGTACAGCGAGAAGTACTCGAACATCGCCCGCACTGCGGGGGAGAGGGTGGTGTCGTTCTCCCAGGCCGGCGGCATCATCGAGACCACAGCCGTCACCAGGTCGACGCTGTCCTCGATGACGCGAGCTTCCAGAGTCTGATCGAGTCGGCAACTGTCGGACTGGCCGGGCGGACGAACGATCGCACGTCGTTTTGCGCTGGCGACTGCAGCTTCGGAGAGCCGATTCTTCTTGTCGGTGTTCAGTTCTCCGTTGTGAGCCATGAAGCGGAACGGCTGCGCCATCGTGGGATGCGGGTCCGTGTTGGTCGAAAATCGCGTGTGGAAGTACATCGTGTGCACCGCGTGATCGGGGTCGACCAGGTCGCGGAAGTACGGGATCACTTCGTCGGAGTTCAAGCGGCCCTTGAGAACCTGAGTTCTCGCGCTGAGCGAGAGTGGGTACAACCCGCGCAGCGCAGGCGTGTTGTACGCGATGGCTTCGATGGCGAGCAGAGCTTCGTGCACGAGGCGATCGACGACGGCAGGTTCGGGACGCGGAGTGGGGACCTCGAAGATCCACTGCCGGATCGGAAGCTGATGTGCGATCGCGGCCGGCCGAATCGCCGAGTTGTCGACCGGAACGTCGCGCACTGCGAGGGTGGTGAAGCCTCGGTCGAGTAGTTCGCGTTCCACCAGTGCGGCTGCGCGAGCATGCTGAGCGTCGTCGTCGGGAAGGAAGAAGTTGCCGACGCAGAAGCGTCCGGCACGTAGGTCGGAGCGCCCGGTGACCTTGCGGAAGAACCGGAGGGAGAGGTCCACCGAGACGCCGCCGCCGTCGCCGACGCCCTCGGAGGACATACCGCCGCGGTGCGGAACCGAGCAAAGAGCTTCGCTGCCCTTGATCAGGACATCGTGGGTCTGCACGCCGTCCTTGCGCGTGATGAACCCGACCCCGCAACTGCTCTTGTCATCTGCGGGGTCGTACAAACCGACGATGGACGCGCTCACTGCAGCAACCTTCTCCCTGTCCTGGTTGCCCGGAGATTGTTCGACCGGGCAGATACGACGGCATGTATTCCGTCAGGGCAGGGCGTCGCTGCTTCGATGAAGCGGCACCCGAATGGGATCAGACTACTGAGTAGAGGCTTACCTTAGTCAAGTCTGTTGGGTGTGACTTGGATCCGAGCAGGTCAGAGGGTTGCTTTGTAGGCAAGTGCGTAAGCGATCTTGCCCGGCTTGTCGTCGGTGTACGGCTTCGACAGCTTTGCGAACTCTCCCTTGGACTCGGCTTTGCCGTCGTTCCAGGCCGACAGGACGCCAAGATCGGTGGCCGTGAATCCGCTGTCGACGACGGCATCGCCCGTCAACGCAGTCTGTGCTTTGGTCACCGACTTCACGGTGCTCAGGTAGCTGGAGAGATCGTCGCGATTCCAGTTGGTGAGGTCGACGGGCGCGGTGTCGCGGACCCACGCACCCCAGTAGAACTCCTGGAAGGGGATCGAGCCTGCGGCAAATCCGATGTCGCGGGAGAAGTACATCAAGCTGCGGTACTTGTCGTCGGCGAAGTTCGCCAGGCCGACGCTCTTCGGCAGGGACTGGACCGGCACCTGGTTTCCGTCGACGTCACGCGACCAGACCCACTTGTTCTTCTCCATCTCGGTCCAGAAGGCACCTTCACTCAGGCCGCTGAGGTTGCCGAGAACTCGAAGTCGCACGTGAAGGTCGGGACCCCCGTCTGCCGTCTCGATGAAGGACGTGAGGGTGTGGTGGCCGTCGGTCAGGTAGAGATCGCCGCGGGGGCCGACGACCACGGTCTTCATGGGTGCGATGCTCTCGGCGGTTTCCTGACCGACCGGGAGCTGGCAGGTGAAGGACGACGGGTCCTTCAGCGTCGACGCCGCAGTGGCGGTCGCGGCCTGGATCTGGCCGTTCGCCTCACACCAGTCGTCGAACTTCTTGTTGATCGTGTCTTTTCCGAGCGTGTATCGCCCGAGCTTGTAGTACACCTCGTCGTAGCCGAGGGAAGGTTGCGTCGCGTGAACGTCGCCGATGCGCACGTCCAGGAGATCACCTTCCTTGGCGCACAGGTACTCCGAGCCACCGGCGGAACCTGAGAACGAACCGGTGGAGATGCCGCCACACGCGAGGGGAGCGGCGACGGCGGGTGTGCCGGCCAGTGTTCCGGCACCGAGCAGTGCCAGTGTTGTGAGTGCCGAGATGACGGAACGACGCATGTGGGGATCTCTCCTGAGAATGGGTTCGCACGTGAAGAAGCTTGCGTCACAATCGCTCAGGGTGGTTTCGGACTTACTGACAACAGACGTCCGCGCGGTGGCTACCACGTGAATTCACGTCGTAGCCACCGCGCGGTGAGCCGGTAAGTCGGTCAGCCCTGCAGTCGGTCAGCCCTTGTAGTTGTAGAAGCCCTCGCCGACAGCAACGCCGAGCTTGCCTTCGTCGATGTAGTTCTTCTTGATGTAGTCGGCGAATTCGCGCTGCTTCTCGCCGCCCTGGGAGGAGATGTTGTAGACGGTGGTCAACCCGACGACATCCATGATCTGGAAGGGGCCGAACGGGGCTCCGGTGCCGATGCGCCAGGTCTTGTCGACCATGTCGGGATCAGCGATGCCGTCGATCAGCAAGTCGGAGGCCGCGTTGAGGAGCGGGACCAGGAGCGAGTTGAGTACGTAGCCCGCCTTCTCCTTCTTGAGTTCGATCGGCACCATGCCGATGTTCTTCGCGAACTCGACGACCTCGCGGTACACGGCGGGGTCGGTGGACTCGGTGCCCATGACCTCGGCAGTGTTGTTGACCCACACGTGATTTGCGAAGTGCAGTGCGAGGAACTTCTCGGGGCGGCCGGTGAACTCCTTGAGGTCGCTCGGAAGAAGCGTCGAGGAGTTGGTTGCGAACACGGTGTGCTCAGGGGCTACTGTGGCGAGCTTCTCGTAGGTGTCGCGCTTGATGGCGATGTCCTCGGGAATTGCCTCGATGATCAGATCGGCCTTGGCGACGGCTTCGGCGAGATCGTACGAGTACGTAATCCGTTGCAGCGCTTCGTCGGCCTTGCCGTCCTTGGCGCCCTCGACGTTCTCGGCCTTGTAGGCCGCGGCCAACGAATCGAACCGAGTCTTGGCCTTCTCGATGACCTCCGCATTGATGTCGTACGCGACGACGTCGAAGCCGTGGTAGGCGGTCTGATAGGCGATCTGCGAGCCGAGAACTCCGGTACCCAGAACGGTGATCTGCTTCAGTTCAGTCATTTTCGATCCTCAATCCTTTTAGGTGGGTAGTCCGGCAAGGGTCAATCGGACCTGTGCGGCAACGATGTTCGTGAGCTCGTCTGCCGTGATCCGGTCCAATGCCGCGCGGGCTATTTCGAAGTGCAGCACGTTGGAAATCGTTCGCGCTGCAGTGGTGGTTCGGGTGGAGTGGTGGGGGTGACCCTCGTGCAGGATTTGTGCAATCCGCGTTTGCAGGCGTTGCGAGAGTTCGAGGCCTTCGGCCCGGAAACATTCGCTGGGCTCGCCGAACAGCACTTCGCGTTGGTAGATGCCGGTGTTCTCGTCGTTTCGGCGACTTGCGATCAGCAGGGGTGAAACAAGCTCGAGCACACGGTCTTCTGTGCCCGTCGACTTGGCCTCACGCTCTTCTCCCAGTTCGATCTGCTTGCGGTACTCCGCGTTGTACACCATGAGAAGTAACTCGGCTTTGCTTGCGGCGTAACGAAAGAGTGTTCCGCCGGCTACATCGGCGCGGTCGGCGATTTCTTGAGTTGTGACCGCGCTGTAGCCCTTTTCCGCGAACAGTTCGGCCGCGGCGTCGAAGATGCGTGTCTGCTTCTCGAGCTTGTTGCGTTCGCGACGGCCCAACTCCTGGTCCGGCTTCGTCATCCCGCTCACCTCGCTTCATTTTGGATCACGCTCATAAATGAGTCTACTCCGAAATGTGGGTGGGGTGGAGTCTCCTCCGTCACATCACCGCAGTCCGCTGACCCAACCGGCGAACACGTCGGAGAAGACGTCCGCTTCGCACGCATGCGCCGATTGGGGGTAGGCGCACTCCGGGTATCCGGCGACGACGGTGGCAAGTTCGACGTTGCAACACTGTGCCAAGAGGCCACGCAGGAGATCTGCAGCCGACCAACCGGCAACGGATACCGCAGGGATCCCCTCTTCCTCGTAGACCTTCACCAGATCGGCGTGTCTCCAGGACAATTCCTCGGCTACCAGTGCATCAGGGTTGAAAGACATGGCGCGGTCGAGTGATCCGCGCAAAAGTGAGTGTGGATCGTCCTCGCCGCGAAGCCTGGTCGCGAGATCGGCCGGCGCCTTCTGCATGACGAACATCCAGGGTTTGCCGTCGGGAAAGACTCCGCCGAAGCCTGCCACGTTGAACGGTAGGTGGCTACTGAGAAAATCGGTCTCCACGTCGACGTGCTGATCGTCGCCCAGATGAATGAAGTGACCGGACGCAATCTCCTCGCCCATTGCCGGCTCGGCCCATGTGTTGTTCCACAGATCGGTCATCCGACTGCCTTCAGGAAAATCGAGTACCTCGAAGAGAAAACCCATGTCTCTACAACTCCCCGTCGAAGTGGGTGGTTACTCCACCGGTCAATCGAGAAACCGTCTGCGCCGAGGTCGCGAGGACGACTCGGCTTGTCTCGAAAGTCATCTCGTCGCGTTCGGTGTCCTCCGATTCGGGATCCTCGGCCAGTGAGAAGTCGAGTTCCACCTCTCGATCAGTGCTGGAACAGACCGAGATCATCAGCCCGAGTCGTTCGTCGGTGAACGACGGGAGCGAATTCTCGGGATGGAAGTCTGCGGCCGCGTGAAAGAAGAACGCCGCCAGTCGTTCGACAAACCCCTCGTCCGTGTGCCGGCTGAGGTACTGATTGAACCGATCGGGGCTGAGCAGTCCGACGTCGAAAACAAGTGTGGGCACGTCGGATTCGAAGACAGTGGCGGGAACCGCATGACTGCGAAGGAAGACCGCGGCGCCGCCGTACCCCGGCAACCTGAACCCGTCACGCATCTGGTGTACTCCCGTCGCAGAGGTGTCCTGTCCACGCTAGGCCATTGCCCGGCTGCGTGCTGCCTACTCGAGTACGGGGCTTGATGGAAGAATCACCGCCTATGAGTGCTGTCCTGTACCCGCCTGTCGAACCGTACGAGTCCGGTCTGTTGGAAGTGGCGGATGGTCAGAGCCTCTACTGGGAGACCGTCGGGAATCCGACGGGTATTCCTGTTCTCTATCTCCACGGCGGTCCAGGTTCGGGATGCACCGTCGGTGCCAGGCGCTTCTTCGATCCCGAAGCCTTCCGCGCAGTTCTGTTCGATCAGCGGGGCTGTGGGCGCAGTCTTCCGCTTGCGAGCAGTCCGGACGTCGATCTGACCGTGAACACCACGGCGCACATCCTCGACGATATCGAGCGTCTTCGTGAGCATCTCGGTATCGAGCGATGGATCGTCACGGGACTTTCCTGGGGCGTCAGTTTGGGTCTGGTGTACGCCCAGGCGTTTCCCGAGCGGGTGATCGCGATGGCCTTGGGCGCGATCACTGGCGGGACGAGGGTCGAAATCGAGTGGATCACCCGAGCTATGGGCAGAGTATTTCCGCGCGAGTGGGAAGAGTTCGTCGCGCCGCTGCCGGTGGACGAGCGTGACGGAAACCTCCCCGCTGCATACGCGCGACTGCTCGCTGATCCGGATCCTGTTGTGCGGGAGAATGCTGCGTTGCAGTGGTGCCGTTGGGAAGACGTGCACGTGTCGCTGATGCCGGGGTGGACTCCGAGTGTTCGATACCAGAATCCGGACTTCCGCCGCGTGATGACCAGGCTGGTCACGCACTACTGGGGTAACGACTGCTTCCTGGCGCCGAATCAGATATTGGACGGAATGGACCGTCTCGCTGAGATTCCCGCGATTCTCGTGCACGGACGGTATGACATTTCCGGTCCACTGGATACTGCCTGGGCGATCCACCAGCGGTGGCCGGGTAGTCAGTTGGTGGTGCTAGATGACGCCGGGCATGGCGGTGGCGGATTCAACGAGGCAATCGTGGAAGCTCTGAATTCACTGGCTCATTCGGTCTGATCGAGTGCCCCGGCGCGGGCCGCGGCGAGCGCGCCGGCAGCAGCACGATCGGCAACCAACTGGTCGACGGGTAGATCGGCGACCAGCAGGCGATAGTAGATGGGGGCGGCGACGGCCGCCAGAAGATCAGCGGCTGAGACCTTCTCGGAGATCTCCCCGCGTTCGACCGCCCTGCGGACTACGATGTCTGCCAGTTCGTAACGTGCGGAATAGAACTCGCGCTTGAGTGTCGCCACCTCGGGCGTGCGGACGGCGTCCGAGAACAGTGCAGCCACCAATGCGCCGCCCGACTCGCTGGTCACCAGTGCGACTATCGATCTGGCCATCTCGCGTAGGTCGGATTCGATGGAACCGGTATCCGGGATGGGAACGGTGGTTGCCGACACCTCGACGGCAGTGTCGGCCACCAATTGGGCGAGCGTGCTCCACCGCCGGTAGATCGTGGTCTTGTGGACTCCGGAACGGGTGGCTATGTCCTCGATGGTCATCGCAGCGAATCCGCGTTCGGACAATTCGGCCGCGGTGGCTGCCAGGACGGCCTCGCGCACCCTGGCGCTACGCCCTCCGGGCCGCTGTGGTGTCGAGGTCATGGGCCAACCTTATCGCAACAAGGCGTTGTGTTAGTTCCAGTCACGTGGTTCACTGAGCTAATGCAACTGATCGTTGCATTAGAGATGAATTGAGGGGTGTTTTCCCATGTCATACGAATTTCCTGTCGATCACCGAGGCCTCTTCGAAGAGCGAACAGGTCAGTTCCTGAGCTTCGGGCTCCCCGTCTCGGATCTCGAGGAATTGCGCGCGTCCATCGACTCGACCTGGGCCGACGCTCCGGGTGGTTGGTCGTACGAGTGGTCTGTGCTGGCGGCAAAGTATTCCGCCGAGGGCAATCATTCACTCGCGGCGATGATCTACGGAATTGCCAAGTTCCCAGTGTTGGCCAACGATTCGCGGCGCCGGGCCCTGCAGAATCAGGTGGACGAATACGTCAAGGCAGCACCAGGATTCGGGCTCGAGTTCGAGCGTCGAATCCTGTCCCTGCCTTACCGATCCGGCGAGATCGAGCTACCGGTACACATTCTCTCTGCGGACGGAAGGTACGAAGACGCACCCGTCCTGTTGTTCAGCGGTGGCGTCGACGGCTGGAAGATGGACATGCATCCGTTGGTCAGTGCATTCGCGAAGAACGCCGGCGTGACTGTTGTTGCCTTCGATCAGCCTGGAACTGGTGAATCACCGGTTCCTCTCGATGCATTCGGTGACGAGGTGATCGACGGATTGGTGGCGACGGCTCGCACTCTCGGCAATGGCCAGGTGGCGCACCTGGGTGTCTCTTTCGGTGGCAACTTCGCCGTGCGGTCGGGGCTGACCGGCGCCGTCGATGCGGTGATCAACATCGGCGCCCCGGTCAAGGGTGCATTCGAGACCGCGAACGCGGAACGCCTGGTCTACGGCATGGGTGACATCGTCGGAAACGCACTGGGTTTCGATGCACCGGCAACCAAAGAGGCACTGGTACAGGGTCTTCGCGCCTTCGATCGCAGTGCCTTGATGACCACAGACGACGGCCGGACCCCGATGCTTGTGGTCAACGGGGCCGACGACGTTCACATTCCGCTCTCGGACACCACTCTCTTCGAGGAGCGTCCGAACACGCAGGTACACGTCATCCCGGATGCGGGGCACTGCGCAGTGACCAAGCTGCCCGAGTTGACGCCGATGATGATCGACTGGCTACGAGATGCCCTGTCAGGAACCGCTCCACGAACCGGTCGATGATCCGCCGCCGAAGCTGGCAAAACGATACGTCGCAAGAACGGCCTTGTGATCGGTCGGCCACGGCGTCGGCGAAGCGATGAAGTTGTCTTGGGAGTTCTCTTCCACTCTTTTGTTGTGCACGATCGTCTTTCGCGGACCGATGATTCCGACAGATCCCAGCTTCAGATCGGAAGCGCGGTCGGCGAAGATGTAGTCGATCCGATCGCGTTCGTCCGCCTCGGGTGCCCAGGTGAGCTGTGAGGTGTCGACGTCGGGATTGTCGGACGGCCAGGTGAAGCCCGGGTGTGTGGCCGGGTTCGGATACTTACTGCGGTAAGCGTCGACGAATCCGGCTTGGTCGAGCAGACGAGTGGATTCCCAAGGAATGACGACACCGTTGTGGTCGAACAGATTTCGCGTGCCGTCGGTCCAATCCAGGGCCGACGGTTCGTTGAAATCGCCTCCGAGGATGACGGATCTTCCCTGGGCCCGTTCTTTGGCCGCATCGTCGATGAACGTCGAAATTGCCTTGGGTCGTCCCGAATTGACGTTCACACGCTGAACCGTCTCGGGGTCCGTGACCGGACCGGACGGCATCTTGTTCCAGCCGAACTCGGAGAACTCTCCAGGCTTGGGAACGCCCGCGCCGTATCCGCGCGGTAGATACGTCGCGTAGGACGTGTAGGCCAGATGTGCCGAGTAAGCAGCGATTTGTTTGCCGTCGACCGTCACGACTGCCTTGATCATCGAGTTCAGGTCGGCTGTTTCCTCGATCGGAAACTTGGAGAGAATCCCCACGTCGGAGGACGCTGCTCCGTAGAAGGTGGTTCCTGATTTGGTCAGCATGTCGGCCAATACAGTTGTCGCAGTGCCGGCTTCCGACAGGAGAACTATCGACGCCTGTGTCGAGATGATCATGTCGGCGATCAGCTGCAGGCCACCGTTGATCTTGGTTCCGCCGTGCCAGGTATTGAGGGAGAGCACTTTGATCTCCTGTGCGGGGTTCGCCCCCGCGACGGAGGTATTGGCACCCAATGTAAATGCGCTCGCGGTGACTGTGCCCGCGGCTACCGCCATCGCCTTGACCATCTGGCGGCGCGTCAATCCATTCATCAAATCCCGGCTCTCGTTGTCGTGTGCTCGAACCCCCGGAAGATGATTACCATCGCTACCTAAACGGACAGTTAACCAATTGCAAAATGGCAAATTTCCGCAGAACGCCGTGCGGGCAATAGTCTTCTGATCGTGGTACTCAGTGAGCGTTTCCCCGGTAACAAGACCTTCGCGAAGGTTCGTGTCCTGCCGCCGGTGGTGAAGTTGCTCCTCCTCTCGATGGTGCTGTTCAACATCGGGTTCTATCTGGTTGTCCCCTTTCTGGCGGTGCACCTTTCGGAGGACCTCGGATTTGCGGCCTGGATTGTCGGCCTGGTCCTCGGGCTTCGGATGTTCAGTCAGCAGGGCATGTTCTTCATCGGTGGAAGCCTCGCCGACAGGTTCGGCAAGCGTCCGATCATCCTCCTGGGCATAGCCGTTCGTGTGGTCGGTTTCCTGATGCTCGGTCTGGCCGAAAGCATGACCGCCGTGATCGTCGGCGTGCTCCTGGTCGGCTTCGCTGCCGCGCTCTTCGCACCCGCAGTGGAGTCGGCCAACGCGGAATACGGACGCGAACTCGAGTCCGCCGGAGTTATGCGCCGTACCGATTTGTTTGCAGTGGAACAGATGTGCAGCCGCCTGGGAACCGTGATCGGTCCCGCGCTGGGAGCTGCTCTCCTGATGTTTCCGTTCTCGTGGACGGCGTCGAGCGCCGCGTTGCTCTTCGCGATCATGTGGGTCGGGTTCTTCATCTGGTTCCCCCGACCGGGCGATGCACACGACGGCCCGGTGTCGACCTATACGCTGCGCGACGTCTGGCGAAGCGTCCTGACCAACAACAACTTTCTGCTCTTCGCGACGCTCTGCAGTTTTCAGCTGGTTGCGTACAGCCAGCTGTACCTGATGCTTCCGGAACAGCTCGAGCGCGGAGTCGGTTCGCAGGCGGCGCTGGGATGGTTCTACGTGGGCGCGGCGGTGTTGGTGATCGTCGGGCAGGGACCGACGGTCGCGGTGGCCCACCGCATCGGGCATCGGCGCGCGATCACCTTCGGGCTTGTACTCATTTCGGTGTCGTTCCTGGTTCCGCTGGTCACCGGCGTCAGCGCCGCAGCTTCGGCGTCGACGCAGATAGTTGGTCTGGCGGTGTGGATCGGCCTGCTGCACCTGGGACAGATGTTGATGGTGCCGCCGATGCGAGACACCATCGCGATTCTCGGTCGTGAAAGCAACCTCGGAGCGCACTTCGGCATGCTCAACACGATCGGCGGTCTGCTCGCGCTCCTGGGAACGGTGGGAGTCGGATTCGTGTACGACCTCGTCGACAACGGCCACGCAGCGCCGGCGTCACCGTGGGTGATGGTTGCGCTCTGCGTGGCCGTGTCGGCTGTGGTGTTGTGGGTGTGGTCCGGCCGAACGAAGGTTATCGACCCGCGATCGTCTGATTGATCTTTGCTACGAAATCTTCCAGCACAAACGGAATGGTGAGCGGGTTCGGCATGGACACCGCGTCGCTGACGATGGGGTCCAAGCTGATCAGGCCGCCGGTCTTGACCACGTTCAGATTGGTGAACGCCGGCTGCGACTCCATCTCGGGACGAGCCTTCTCGTAGTTGTCGAAGAGCAGGTAGTCGCACTCGAGAAGGTCGTAGTTCTCCGCGGAGATCTCGTAGTTCAGCTTGCCCGCGAACCGATCCTTCAGTGCGGCAGGCGCCGTGAACCCCAGTTGCGTGAGCAGCTGAGCGCGGGCTGCCTCGGGGCTGAACGCTCGAAGATTTCCGTCACTCCAGCGAATGACGAGAGCTGCTGTCTTGCCCTCGAACTGGGGGTTTTCCGTGCGGGTACGGACGATGAGGTCCTCCACTTCCCGGACCTCCTGCTTCGCCTGCGCGGGTACGCCGACAGCGGTGCCGATGCGGGTCGTGACCTCTTGCCAGGGCAGAACCCAATCCGTCTGATCGGCGGCGTGCAGCACTGTCGGCGCGATGGCGCTGAGCTGCTTGTACAGATCCTCGTCGATCGCGTTGTTGACGGCGATGATCAGGTCAGGCGATGCGGCGACGATCGTTTCGATGTCGAAATCGGTGGTGGCGTTGGCCAATGGCGTCGGCTCGGCGCCCTGGGCGGCCGAGTCGGCCCAGACGCCGATTCCGTCGTCGGTCGATCCCTTCCACACCGGGACCAGGACGGGAGTCAGTCCGAGGGAGAGCAGTACGTCTGCGTCGCCGATGCCGACCGCTGC
Source organism: Rhodococcus sp. NPDC059969 (assembly GCF_042738325.1). Lineage (NCBI taxonomy): Bacteria > Bacillati > Actinomycetota > Actinomycetes > Mycobacteriales > Nocardiaceae > Rhodococcus > Rhodococcus sp. NPDC059969. The sequence continues at coordinate 1,018,932 of NZ_JBHWUF010000001.1, forward strand.
GATGCGGCTGGGAGCTTGCCCGATGGTGGTGGAGCCGAACTTGTGGTCGATGGTCACCGGGAAGGCATTCGCCTCGGCGTGACCACCTTCGGTGCCGGGAGTGGATTCGTCTTTTGCACTGTCGCCGCAGGCAGCAAGGGCGAAACCTGCTGCCGTGGCGAAGGTGACGGACAGCATGGCACGGCGACTCAACATAGGGTTCACGGCAACCTCGGGTTTCATGGTTATGGGACCCTAACCATAGTGGAGTGGCTGTGTCGGCAGTGTTTGTTAACCTCCGCCAATGACGGCGGTTCTCGACTACACATCAGCAGGACCGTTCACCCGCATCGACAAGGTGGACCTGCTCGCCCTCGAGTCGATCTCCACCGACCCCGTGAAAATATGCCGGGTAGTGCCGTACCTGGTGGTCCAACCCGCCGATGCTCAGTCGCTGAATCTGCCTGCCGACCGATTCGACGAAAACCAGATCCGGCCGGTAAGCGTTCTGCTCCAACGCCTGCTTGCGCTCGATCCGGCACCGGTGACCGCCGCCCGGGAACCCGACAAGCGGGTCGTCGGAACCTGTCGGCACTTTGCAGTTTTGAGTTGTGCGTTTCTGCGCTACCGCGGTTTTGCCGCCCGGGTCCGTTGTGGTTTTGCCACCTACTTTCAACCGGGACAGGGCGTGGACCACTGGATCACCGAGTACTGGGACGACGCGGGCAAGCGGTGGATCCGCATCGATTCCGAGATCCTCGGACAGAACGTCCTTCCTCACGCCCATGATCTGCAGCCGGGAGAATTCCTCAGTGGTGGCGAGGCGTGGCTGGCGTATCGACGCGGCGAGATCGACGCGTCCCAGTTCGGGGTGTACGGAACCCAGAACTGGGGAGCAGCCGAGATCCGCGGCAATGCTGTGAAAGATCTTGCCGCGGTGAACAAAGTCGAAACTCTGCCGTGGGACGAGTGGGGCCGCATGACCGATGCCTACGACGGAAAGACAGGAGAGGAGTACGACGCACTGCTCGACGACCTCGCCGCCGTGTGCGCCGCCGACGATTCCGCTGCCGTGCGAGCAATGTACGAGCACGAGGATTTACGCGTGCCGGAGAAGCTGCTTACTTTCTGAGAGACTTGCCCACATGAATCAGGAGCACCGCCAACTCGAGTACGGACTTCGATTCGACTGGGGCCTGCGCGGCGCCGAGGCGATCGCGGCGGGCGTCGATATAGCGGTCGTGGTCGACGTCCTCTCGTTCACGACCACGCTGAGCGTCGCCGCCGACGCGGGAATCGACGTGCTTCCCTATTCCTGGTACGACGAGAGTGCGTTCGACTACGCGCGTGATGCCGGTGCGGTTCTGGCAGTGCGGCGAAGTGTGGCCACTGCCGGGCAGATCAGCTTGTCTCCCAGGACGATTCGCGAGACCGAGGTGCCAAGTCGGCTGGTACTGCCGTCGCCGAACGGGTCGACTATCGCGTTTGCGTTGGCGTCCGAGGTTGCGGTGTGTGTCGGCGCTTCGTTGAGGAACGCGTCCGCCGTCGCGGATTGGATTGTGCACGAACATGGTCCGGGATCGCGAGTGGCGATCGTCGCATCCGGGGAGAAGTGGCCCGGTGGAGAGTTGCGCCCGGCGGTGGAGGATTTGTGGGGTGCCGGTGCGGTTGTGACGGCGCTGACCGCTGCTGGTTGGAAGGGCCACAGATCGCCCGAGGCGCGGATGGCGGCGGATGCGTGGGCGGCGGTGTCGGATTCATACGAGGACCGCCTGCGGGACTGTGCCTCCGGACGCGAGTTGATCGTCATGGGGTTTCCACACGACGTCGCCATCGCCTCGGAACTCGACGACAGCGACACCGTACCTGTTCTCGAAGATCGTGTGTTTCGAGGTCAGCGCACCGGGCGTCGGTTGAACAAACTGCGTGCCCAGAGGTAGGAGAGGAAGGTGATGGCGACGCACCATCCGATCGCGAGTAGTGCGTTGTTCCCGATGGCTTCGCCGAGAAGCAGTCCTCGAAGCGTCTCGATGATCGGAGTGAACGGTTGATACTCGGCGAACCATCGCAACACGGTCGGCATCGAGTCGGTGGGGACAAATCCACTTCCCAGGAAAGGTAAGAGAATCAACACCATCGGGAGATTGCTGGCCGTCTCGACGCTCTTGCTGACGAGGCCGAAGGCAACCGACAACCAGATCATGGCGATGGAGACCAGGATGAGGAGTGCAAACGCCGCGGCCCACTCCACGAAGCCTGCAGTAGGCCGGAAACCGACGGCGATCGCCACGGCGATGACAACAACCAGACTCACAATCGTCTGAAGGAGACTGCCGAGAACATGGCCGGTCAGGACGGACGTGCGCGTGATCGCCATCGTGCGGAATCGTGCAATGATCCCCGCGGTCATATCGGTTGCGACGGAGATGGCAGTACCTTGTGCCGCTGATGCCACGGTCATCAGAATGATCGCCGGTGCAACGTAATTGACGTACTCGGCTCGGCCGCCTCCGCCGGGGCCGAGGCCGTTACCGAGCGTCCCACCGAGCACGTAGACGAACAGCAGCAGGAAGACGACTGGCATCCCGACAAGCATCACCGTCATCGACGGATATCGAAGAATGTGTCGAATACTGCGACGCAGCATGGTTTTCGAGTCCTGATAGGCAAGCGTCATGGTGGTCATCGCGCGTCGGTCCTTTCGGTGGCGGTCAGAGTCAGGAACACGTCGTCCAGGTCCGGTGTGTGCACGGAGAGTTCCTTGACGTCGATCGAGTGGGCGTCGAGTTGGTCGAGAAGAGAACGCAGCGAGCGGACACCCCCGTCGCTGGGGACCTGGAGGACATAGGCGGCATCGTCACGCGATGATTCGTCAAAAACAGCTGCAGCAGAATCGAGCTGATCTCGGTCGAAGAAATGGAGTCGAATGTGGCCGCCGGGGATGTGCCGCTTGAGTTCCGCCGCCGTACCTTGGGCGACTATCCGTCCCTGGTCGAGGACGGCGATGTGGTCGGCCAGTTGATCAGCTTCTTCGAGGTACTGCGTCGTGAGGAAGATGGTGACACCGTCCTTGACCAACTCCCGGATGATCTGCCACATGGTGCGTCGACTCCGGGGGTCGAGACCGGTGGTGGGTTCGTCCAGGAAGATGATCTCCGGCCGTCCGATCAACGTCATTGCCAGGTCGAGCCGTCGGCGCATTCCGCCCGAGTAGCTCGAGGCCAGCTTGTCTGCGGAGTCGACCAGATCGAACTTCTTCAGGAGTTCGTCAGTGCGAGTTCGGCGTTCGTCTTTACCGAGATGATGTAGGTCGGCCATGAGGAGAAGGTTTTCCTCACCGGACAGATAGTCGTCGACCGCCGAGAACTGCCCGGTGACGCCGATGCGCGAACGCACCGCGTCGGGATCGTCGGAAGGGTTGTACCCGGCGATGCGGATGTCGCCGCCGTCTGCCGGAACGAGGGTCGAGAGAATTTCCACGATGGTGGTCTTGCCGGCGCCGTTGGGACCGAGGAGCGCAAAGACGGTTCCGCGGTCGACGGAGATGTCGATTCCGTCCAGTACCGTCTTGTCGTCGTAGGCCTTCTTCAGGCCCGTCGCGGTGATGGCTGGTTTACGGGACATCAGCGTTCCTTTCGCTAGATCTTCTTGTTGGATTCTTCTCGAGGCTCCGAACGTCGAATGACGATGTCGCCGTAGCTGGTGTGCGCCCGGACGTCTACTCGGCGTTCGGTCGAAGCCGGTCCGTGCGTGGCATTCATCTGGTTGTCGACGCGACCGAAGGACGTATGAGCGTCGAATCGCGCGGCGGTTCCGGATCGAACGCCGATATGGATTCGCCCGGCAGCCGTCTTTGCAGATACGACTCCGCTCTCGATGGTCTCGAAACGTATGTCGCCGTTGGCGGTTGCGGCCGTTGCGTCGGACTCGGCGTGCTCCACGGCGACACTGCCGTTGGCGGTCTTTGCCTTCAGCGCGCCTGTGATCGTGCCGATGTTGATGTCGCCGTTGGAATTCTTGACCTCCGCGTTGCCGTCGACGCGGCCGATGCGGATGCTTCCGGACCCGGTGCTCGTGTCGATGTCACCGGCTACATGCTCGACGGTGATCGCGCCGGCCCCGGTGCTGACGTTGAGCGATCCCGTGGTGTCCAGTGTGCAATCGCCGGCCGAGACCTTCACGCGTGATCGTCCGAGAGTGCCGTCGGCGCGGAGGCTGGCAACTGCGGCAGTGCCTTCGAGTTCCGAGGCGGACGGAAGTTGAACGGAGATGTCGACAGATCCTGTCTTCCCGAAAATGCCGAGGCCGCGCTGCTTCGGAGTCTTGATCTGCAGCCGGCCACCGGCGAATTCGACGCGCGTTTGTTCGGCGACTCGAACGTCGACCTCGCGAGACGAGTTGTTGGGCAGCACTTCCACGACAGTGTCGTTGCGGTCGCTCGCAGCGATCCGGATGTGCCCGACTGCCACGTCGAAGGTCAAGGTGATGGGGTCAGGTGTGCTGAATGTAGGCATGGTGATACTCCCGATGAGGTTGTCTCGGTTGGTGAAAGAGGGTGGTGCGAAAAAGTGCGCCGGTGTCAGTGCACCCAGCCGGTGAAGCTTTCGGAACCTTGGGACGTGCGCTGTCTCGGAATGCTTCTGTTCATGCCGCCTTCCAGAGCCGTTGCAGCCGAGCGAACCAGCCACGCGTTGACGGAGATCCCGGCTTCCCGGGCCGCCGCCTCGATCCGGTCTTTGAGGTCTTGCCCCAGACGCAGGTTGATTCGAGTCATCGAGGCGTCGTCGGACTCCGTGACAGGACGCGGTGCCGGAGTCGGTTCCTCTTCGATGGGGGCTGGAGCCGGTTCACTGATGGCCGGTGCCACCACGAATTCGGGTTCGCGTCCCCGCAGGCGCAGGTCCACCGAACCCGGGGCGAGGTCACGCGTGATCTCGGCAGCTGCCGCAGACAATGCGTCGAGAAGGGTGAGTCGCACTGCTGATTCCAGCGGTGCGGTCAAACGATCGGCGAGTGCCTTTGCGTCGTCTCCTCCTGCTTCGGCTGCCACCGCGAGTTCGTGGCGAAGGTTGTCGACGTACGGTGTCAAGTCCATGGCATCACTATGGCATCACTTTGGTGCCATAGCAATAGTTTGATGGCACATTCGTGTGGGTTTGGTGAGAAGTGCCAGGTCATGGAGATGGTTGGCGCTTTGATTCTCGGCTGACTGGCACACTCGTAAGGGTGAGTCCTGCCGAACCCAATCGTCGCCGCCGTATCTTGCTCTGGATTGCCGGAGTGCTCGGCGTCGTCATCGTGGTTGGTGCGGTGGCCGTCGTGGTCGCGCCATCGCGATATCTGCCCTGGGATACCGCCGAGTTCCCGACGGTCGACGCCAGTTCGGTGACTTCGGACCAGGCTCGTGTGCTCGAACTACTCCGATCCGAGCACGAGCAGGATCGTCCGGGCACCTTCTATTCCGACGGTATCGACGAAGAGTGGTGCGCCGATTTTGTCAGCTGGATCATGAGGGAAGCGGGTCGGCAGTTGTCGAACCCGAACTCCGGCAGCTGGCGCATCCCGGGGGTGTACACCTTGCAGGAGTACTACCAGGGGATCGGCGCATACGCCGAGAACGGCAGCGGATACACCCCGAACGTGGGTGATGTGGTGATCTACGACAGTTCGAGATGGGTCGGTCAGCACACCAACATCGTGGTGGCAGTGGACGGCGATACAGCGATCACGGTTGGCGGCAACGAGTTCGGCAAGGTGAGGGTGCACGATCTGGACTGGCAATCCGACTCTGCCGTTGTGGGATTCGGAAAACTTCACCCCTGATCGCTGCTCTTCGGAGTCAAGGCGAACCACCGCGCCGACGCACGCGCTTCACCGCCGGCGTCGATGTGCAGGGTGCTCGTGCCCCCTCGCGCAGTCACCTGCTCACCTCTTTTGATGGGCTGCGTGTACTCGAGGATCGCCCGAAAGGGTCCGCGCCTCAGGTCGTCGGTCAGCGCGTCTTCCACAGGCTGCCAGTAGATCGCATTGTTCACGTGATCGAAGGGGTCGAAATCGCTCGAGCGCAATGGGAATGGCGTATCCGTTGACGGCGTCGCGTCAGGGGCCGGGTCGATCCACCGACGCCAATGGAGATGCTGGTCGATTGCGGTCGACGCCAGCGCGGCAGTGAACTTTTCACTGATGGTTGCGGGCATTCCCGTCTTCGGGTCGATGTTGATCCAGAACGCCTCGGTTTCGATCAACCCACCTGCATCGGACCTGATGCGAACCCGCATCGAACACCACTTGCTCGACAGCCCGGAACACCAGCGCTGCAAGTGAACTCGATCCGGCCAGACGACGGGTTCGAGTACGTCGATCACCGTCCTCCGCACCATCCACAGTGGATGGGTCTCCATGGCGCCGCGGTCGACAAGATTGTCGAAGCCCGCGTCTTGGAGGTATCGCGCGATCGCGTCGAGGCGCAGGCTTTTGTCGGTGTGAATGTCCCCTGTTCGCACCGGCCAGGAGGCATGAAAGATGCTGCCGGTGGTCGGAAGTTCTGGCATCGCTATGTGATCGTCGATTTTTGTGCGGTTCATCTGATGCGGGCTCCCGCTGGTCGAAGTCTGGTCGAGCGTTCCAGGCTTGCGGTACCCGATGACTAAATCTTGAACCATTGAAGTTCACTGTTTTCTGAATACAGATTTCGATGTACTGTCGTTCGCATGGATGTCGAGGGCATGAATGTGGAGACCAACGTGGCGGTGCTTGCGAGGTTTGGGCATGCTCTGTCCGACGAGACTCGAACACGGATACTGCTCGAGCTGAAGACCTCGCCCCGGAATCCGTCCGACCTCGCCGAAACATTGGCTGTGACCAGGCAAAAGCTGTCCAACCATCTGGCCTGTCTGCGTGGCTGCGGCTTGGTCGTGGCTGTCCCCGAAGGACGCCGGACCAGATACGAACTCGCCGACGCACATATCGGTCAGGCTCTCGACGACCTGCTCGGGGTCGTTCTCGCGGTGGATCCGTCGTACTGCCCGGACAGCGAAGTAGAGGGGTGCTGCTGATGGTTGCGCCGCTCGATCACGTCGGTCAGTCGGCTGCCCGACGAGCGCTCTTGTCGAGAAGAATTCGCATCTTTGTGGCGATCACGATCAGCTACAACGTCGTCGAGGCGATCATTGCGTTGACGGAGGGGACGCGAGTGTCTTCCGCGGCCCTGTTCGGGTTCGGTCTTGATTCGGTGATCGAAGTGTCCTCGGCGGCAGCGGTCGCCTGGCAGTTTTCGGCTCCGGATCCGGCGAGTCGTGAGAAGACGGCACTGCGAGTGATTGCCTTCTCGTTCTTCGGGCTCGCTGCGTATGTGTCGTTCGACGCGATCCGGTCACTGTTCGGTCTGGGCGAAGCGCAGCACACAACTGTCGGAATAGTCTTGGCTGCAGTGAGTTTGGCGATCATGCCGGCCCTGTCCTATGCGCAGCGCCGAGCCGGTCGGGAGTTGGGTTCGCTCTCGGCGGTCGCGGACTCGAAGCAGACGCTGCTTTGCACTTACCTCTCGGCGGTGTTGCTTGTCGGTTTGCTGCTCAACTCGCTGCTCGGCTGGTCGTGGGCGGATCCGATTGCGGCACTGGTCATCGCCGTCATCGCGGTGAAAGAAGGCATCAACGCGTGGAAGGGCGATCCGTGCTGCCGGGTTGTGGCTGTGCCCGAGAGCGATGACCAGTGCGACTGCTGCTGAGTAGGCACTGGTTTTATCGAGTGAGCACTCTCTGCAGGGCGCCAGAGAGGGTGCTCACTCGATGAAAGGGGTGTCGGCTTCTGCACGGTTCTTAATGTGCGCGGCCCGTTGCTCGGCTGAATTTCGGAAACGTGTCGGAGAGCGATGACCAGTGCGACTGCTGCTGAGCGAGCACAGATTCAGTTGAGTGAACACCCTTACAAGTACGCCACAGCCTGTGTTCAGTCGAGGAAAAGGGTGTCAGGTCTGGTTTGCGACGCCCACAAGCGGGTACGGGGCGGTGACCTGCGGTTCATCCGCGACGGGTGATGTTTTCGCTTTCCAGCCCCTCGAGACTGAGTAGGGGAAGTGCATTCTGTCGAAAGGAACGCTGATGACTGCTCCACCGCGGGAACCCGCGAATCACCCTGTCCGGCAGGGTTTCGCGGTCGGTACGACGTTTGCAGCAGCAATTCTGCTGCTCACCGCAGGCATTGTCGCTCTGCTTCAGGGCATCGCGGCCGTCGCCGACAACAATCTGTTTGTCGTGGGTATCAACTACACGTACAAGTTCGACATCACGACGTGGGGTTGGATCCACATCATCTTGGGCATCATCGGAATCTTGGTGGCCCTCGGCCTCTTCACCGGTGCAGTGTGGGCCAGGGCGGCGGCAATCGTCATTGCGTCGCTCTCGATCATCGCCAACTTCTTGTGGATGCCGTATTACCCACTGTGGTCGATCCTGGTCATCGCGCTCGATGTCGTGGTGATCTGGGCCGTCGCGACCTGGGATGGAGACAGAGTCTAGGCGCGGAACAACTCGAGAGCAGTTGGTCCCGACCGAATCGACTCGGTCGGGACCATCGCTCGTGCGCGGGCAATCCGTCGGATGGCGGCTCGGATCAGTCTGGGAGCCGACGCATTTCGGCGACGGTCAAGCCGAGGGAATCGAGACGGGCCATGATGCTTCGCATAGCAGTGTGGTCCGCGACGGGTCCGTACAAACTGGTGAATCCACCGGCCGCACTGGCAACGCTGAGTTCGGGAAACGCAGCCTTGACACGGTCCGACACTTCGCCGTCGATGAGGAATTGATACCGAGTGGGAGCATTCATCAGTGTCCGCTCCATTTCGTAGGGCCATGAGGTCCGGGACGGCACCGCTCCGAGCCTCGAAATCACGTGTCGTCAAATGTAATCGGCGTCGCTGCCCGATCCAGGACTCCGCATCCGTGAGATCCAGTCTTACTCCCGCACGCTTCCGAGGCGTCATCCCCAACGGGTGAAAGTCGTCGCGGTTCCGTTCATCCCTTTTGTGTGAGGCTCCACAGAGCCGTCACCCCTAGTGTCGACCGGGAGAGAGAAGAGGTCGGCATGGGATCTGTCATCGGGGATCTGTTACCCCTCGCGGTCGGCGTTGCGGTATCGCCGATCCCGATCATCGCGGCAATCTTGATGTTGTTGTCCAAGCGTGCCGGCAGTACCAGCGTCGGATTCGCCTTGGGCTGGATACTCGGAATCATCGTCGCCACTGTGATCTTCGTGCTCCTGTCCAGCAAGCTCGGCGACTCCGAGGGCGATCCGTCAGCGACGGTGTCGTGGATCAAGCTGGCGTTGGGTGTGCTGCTACTTGCGTTCGGAGCCAAGCAATGGCGCGGCCGCGGAGGTGAGCACGAAACCCCGAAGTGGATGCAAGCCATCGACGACATGACTGCTGCCAAGGGCCTGGGCTTGGGCTTCGCTCTGGCCGCGATCAATCCGAAGAATCTCATGATGTGTATCGCGGCCGGAATCTCGATCGGATCCGCCTCGCTTGGATCCGGAGAAGTGATTGTCGCTGTTGTGGTCTTCACGATCATCGCCGCCTCCACGGTATGCGTACCCGTGATCGGCTATCTCGTTGCCGCGGAGCGGCTGCGCAGTCCGTTGGCGAAGCTGAAGGTGTGGTTGCAGGACAACAATGCCACCGTGATGAGCGTGCTGATCCTGGTCATCGGCGTCGTTCTCATCGGCAAGGGCATCGGCGGTCTCTGATAACTGGAGGTGGTTATGGGATCGCTGCTACTGCAACAGATCCCGCTGGCACTCGGGATCATCATGAGCCCGCTGGCGGTTGTCGCCGTTGTCGCCGTGCTCTTTTCCGAACGAGCGCGTGTCAACAGCATTGCGTACCTGATCGGGTGGTATCTCGGAATAGTTGTCGCGCTGGCCGGTTCGTACATCATCTTGACCGCACTGCAAGTTCACCAGCGCACACACCCGCCGCTGTGGGTCCCCATCCTCCATCTCGTTCTCGGGGCGACGCTGCTGGCGGGAGCTTGGTTCGTCTACTCGCGCAGCCGCCGCGGCGTCCAGGCGATGGCGGCTGCAGTTGCCCCTGGCGACGTTGTGGCTGCGGCCCCTCAGCTGCCGAAGATGCTGCAATCGGTTGAGCACTTCCAACCAATGCGATCCGGTGTGCTCGGTTTCGCGCTGTTCGTTCTCAACCCCATCGACATGTCGTGTGCCATCGCAGCAGCGATGAACCTTCGTCTCAGCACCGTGGCGCCCACGTCGCAGATCGTCTCGGCCGTGATCTTCTCGCTGGTGTCCGTGACCTCGGTTGCGGTGCCCGTCGCCCTCCTACTGATCAAGAAAGAGGAGGCAACCGAACCGTTGCAGAAGATCCGCAGCTGGATAGCCACCAACACGCACTTGCTGAACGTCGGGCTCCTCGTCCTGATCGCGGCGATGCAGATCAGTAAAGGGGTGCAAGGACTATGAGTGCTCCGCATACACGGACGTGGTGGGTTTTCGGATCGCTGTCCGACTACCAACGCGCTTGGCTTCGCCCCGACATCATTGCGGGCCTTACGGTGTGGGCTGTCCTTGTCCCGGAAGCGCTCGCCTACGCCACCATCGCCGGAGTTCCACCGGTGGTCGGACTTTATGCTGCGGTGCCGTCGCTGATTCTGTATGCAGCGGCCGGCAGTTCGCGCCATCTGATCGTCGGGCCGATGTCGGCGACCGCAGCGTTGTCCGCGGCGATGATCGCACCATTGGCTTCAGGAAACGACGGACGATTCATTGCGCTGTCTGCGGCTTTGGCGATAGTGACCGGGCTCGTCGGGCTTTTGGCGGGATTCATGCGTCTCGGATTCATCGCCTCCTTCATCTCCGAACCGGTTCTGAAGGGGTTCATCGTCGGTCTGGCGCTCACGATCATCATCGGTCAGGTGCCCAAACTTCTGGGCGTGGACAAAGGTGAGGGAAACTTCTTCGTCCAGGCGTGGACAGTGGTGAAGGAACTGGGCGAGGTCGACGGACCGACCGTGATCATCGGATTGCTCAGCCTGGCAATGGTCCTGGGCGTCAAGAGATGGCTTCCGCTCGTACCGGGTTCGCTCCTCGTCGTGCTGCTGGGCATTACCGCAGTAGCGTTGTTCGGCCTCGACGATCGTGGCATCGACATTGTCGGACACATAGACTCGGGCCTGCCGTCGATGGGTCTGCCGAGCGGTGTGGGAGCTGAGGACTACCTCGATCTGGTCGGACCGGCTGTGGGCGTTCTTCTCATCGGATTTGCGGAAGGTCTGGGCGCTGCAAAGACATACGCGGCCAAGGCCGGTTACACAATCGACGCCAATCGTGAACTGGCTGGACTGGGTGCGGCAAACCTGGGATCGGGCCTCTGCTCGGGAATGGTGGTCAACGGCAGCCTTTCGAAGACTGCTGTCAACGGGGGAGCGGGGGCCAAATCTCAGGTCAGTGGATTGGTGGTTGCAGCACTGACTCTGGTCACACTGCTGTTTCTCACCGGCTTGTTCGAGAAGTTGCCAGAGGCGACGCTCTCGGCGGTGGTCATCGCAGCGGTGATCGAACTGGTCGATTTCTCTTCTCTCGCAGCGCTGTACCGGGTGTGGACGAAGCGGTTGGGCAGCATCTACGGGCACGCCGCGCGGGCCGATTTCGCCGCGGCGATCGCGGCGATGTTCGGAGTCCTGCTGTTCGACACCTTGCCCGGATTGATCATCGGAATCGCCGTCTCGATGTTGCTGCTCCTGTATCGAGTCTCCAAACCGCATGTGGCCGCTCTGGCCAAGGACGGCACGCGGTGGGTCGACACCAGCAGTCATCCTGATCTGAAGACACTCGACGGCGTCGTAGTGGTCAGGGTTGAAGCGGGGATGTTCTTCGCCAATGCCGACCACGTGCGTGATCAGATCACCGGCTTGGTGACTGCCGGCACCACCATGGTCGTCCTCGACGCCGAGACGTCACCGTTCATCGATGTCAGCGCGGCCCAGATGCTGGCTCAGCTTCGAGATTCGTTGGCTCGCAAGAATGTGAGTTTCCGTGTGGCACGCGACATCGGACAATTCCGCGACGTTCTGTCCGGCGCCGACCAGGGCGCGCTGAAGGTCGACGTCTACCCGACTGTCTCGCAAGCGCTTGCAGGTCGGGACAACACCTCAGCGTGAGGTTCGCAGCCAGATTCCCAGCGGACCGGAATCTTTGGCCACTGATCCGACGATCGACGACGCGACAACCACGATGGCCGAGAAGATGAACAGCCAGCCGATGACGGTGAACATCACGCCCAGGAGACCGAACTCGTCCTGAGACGTCTTGGTCATCCGCGGCAGGAAAAGAGTGCCGGCCACGTGCAGGCCGGTCAGACCCGTCGCGGTGAGCAGTCCGGACCCGACGCACATGCGAGTGGTCATGCGATTTGCCGTCAGTAGCATGGGCACGGCGGTCCAGACGAGTGCCCACACCACATAGACCGCAAAAAATTCCAGGAGATTGCCCACTCCCGGAACGCTGTTCAGTTCTCGGCACAGGGCCGCGCCGACCACCGACCCGGCCACGACGAAGACGACAGCGATCCATCGCCACGCCTGACGAAGCGTCGCGGTCGGCACGCTCCAGATACGCCCGTACATGCGGCCGAGAGCGCGCGCGTAGGACGTGGAACTGATCAGCAGCATGAGCAAGCCGACGATCCCGAAAGCCGCAGCAGTGGAGGTGCTGGTGATTTCGGCGTTGGGGAGTTGGACGCCGAGGTCATCCTTGGCGGCATCGGCCAACGGCTTGAGCTGCTCCAGAGTGGACGCCGCGATCATGACCGGCAGCAAGGACGTGAAGGCCTGGGCCGCCAACGTCATGGCGCTGTCCACGAGTCCGACTTCGAAGACCCCGATGGTTGCATCGGTCGCCAACCGTCGACTCGGTGTGCCTCTAGCCCACACGGTCAGTCGATCGCGCGTATCGGAATACAGCTTCGGGGGCATGAAGGCAGTCTTGCTCAGATGAGTCCGCCGCGTCGCGCAGCCTTGAGTGCGTCGCGTCGGTTGCTCACTTCCAACTTGCGATAGATCCCACGAAGATGCGTCTTGATGGTGTTGACGGACAGGAACAGCGTGTCGGCAATCGACTCGGTGGTGTCTCCCGAAGCGAGTTCACGCAGCACGGTGTATTCGCCCGGGGTGAGGATCGGTGCACTCACCAATTCTTGTGGACGTATGCGGTTGCGTACCTGTTCGGCGAATGTTTCCTGATCACCGAAATGCCCACTGAACTCGTCGAACACCGGCCGCAGGGATGGGCCATAGTCGAGGAAGGGACGCAGCAAGTTACCGGCTTCCGCGGCGCGTAGAGCTTTGTGAAGGGAACGAAACGACTTGCGCTCGTGACCTGTTGCAGCGTGGATCCCGGCTTCGAGTGTCCAGACGTAGACGTGATGTGCGAGCAGCGGGATTTCGGAGGACCCGAGAGCTTCGGAAACTTCGGCGAGTGCTTCCGCGAACTTGTTGGACGAGAAGGCGACGGCACCCCGCGCGAGATGTATCTCCGCGGTCTCGCCGAACCGATCGGCCGCATCCCGTACGAGTCGGGCTGCCCATTCCACTTCGCCGACGGAAAGGCACGCGTTGACGACGGGCGGTAGAAGAGCCAAGGTCGCGAACGCGAAAGTACGTAATTCGATCGCGCTGAGCATCGCGTCGCGGACATCGGCGGCGGTCGAGCGTCGGTCGGTCGAGCGTCGGTCGGTCGAGCCGTCGAGACTGTGAAGGCCGAAGGTTACGACGGAGTGCCACCCGAATGCCGGCGCGCTGGCGCCGAGAACGTCTGTGCTCCGGTAGTTTCCGATCGTCGGGATGCGGTACGGAAGCTCACTCGAAGCGCAGAGATATGCAGCAAAGGCGGCCACCGACGCGGACAACTCGTACTCCGCAGTCGTCGTGATGCGATGTTCGACCGCGTAGTCCAGAGCGTAGATGGAGTGAGCCCTCATGGCCCCGATGTCGCCGCTGAGGGAAGCGACGTAGCCCAGTCCGGTCAGCGACTTCAAGACGAATCGCGCCCTGCCCCGCAGCGTCCCGAGTGCGACGGCTTGAGTGTATTCGACAGTCGCCCTTTCGAACTCACGTCGAAGTAAGTGCGCAGTCGCCAACTCCATGTGTGCGTAGGCTTCGACGTCGGAGTGCGTGCTGTTCTGACGCTGCTCCAGACGTGACGCCAGCGGCTCGCTGTCGGAAGTTACCGTAACGCAGGATATTTCCAGGCTCATTGCCTGAAACAGTGGGTCGTCTGCAATCGGTGGATGAGTGGCTTCGAGAAGATCGAGGCACGTCGTCGCCGAGGTGACGTCACCGGAATGGAGGGCGGCCGCCGCCAGCACCAGCCGGGTGATCGGGGCTTCAGAGACCTGCGTCGACACGGATTCGAGGACTCGCACGACGTCTCCACAGTGCCCGTCGAGTACGAGGCCCAGCCCGCAGCGTTCGAGAAACGCGATAATGCGGACTGGTTCGCCGATCGACACCTCGAGTTCGAGCGCTTCGAGTTCGAGGTGATTGCTTTCGAACCAGGACGCGGCTCGCAGGTGTGCGCGGTTTCTCTCGTCGTGATCGACGCGACGGAACTCTGCCCGAAGATGTTCGCGCAACAGCGGGTGATAACTGAACCACGTTGTGTGATCGGCCGAATCGGTGCGGGTCACAGGGAAGTTGAACTGAATCAGCGAGTCGATCTCGGATCGCGCGTTCGAGTCGGTCAGAGTTTCCGCCAGTTGGGCGGAGAAAGAATCGACTACCGATGTCCGCAACATGAACGAGGTGACATGTTCGGGCAAGGACGTCAGTACCTCGTCGACGAGGAAGTCTGCGATCGGGCGGGGTGTGTGCGTGAACTCGTCGAGCGCATCGCCGATGTCGCTGCGGCCCGCCAGAAACGCTGCGGTGAGGCGAACGACGGCGCCCCACCCCTTGGTGAAGTTCTCGACGATTGCAAGCTCGTCGTCGCCCAGCGTGATGTTGTACTCACCGAATATCGCGGTGATCTCGGAGCGATCGAAAGCAAGATCGGTGGATGCGAAGCGGGTGAGTCGGCCGTCGAGAGCCAGGCGATGCCACGTGAGCGGTGGTTCGTAGCGGGCGGCGACGACGATCGACAGGTTGCCAGGCGTCTGGATGAGTATTCGATCGAGCAGACTGATCGACATCGGATCGTGGAGGGTGTGAACGTCGTCGAGGATCAACGTTGTTCGGCGCTCATGCGTTTCGAGGGTTTCCGCGAAATGCGCGAGCCATTGATCGACAGGTGGCCTGGATCCCGTCTGCGCGGGAAGCCTCTGGCCTGACGTGTCGACGGATGTCGCGATCGCCTCGGCGAGGGATTCACACAGTATCGACACGTTGTTGTCGCGCTCGGCCAGTGTCAGCCAGGCCAGCGCAACATCAGGGGAGGCTCGCGAATATTCGCGAGCCCAATCGGCCAGCAGCAAGGTCTTCCCCGCCCCGGCCGGAGCCGAGAGCAGTCCGACGGGCCCGGGTCCTGAGCCTGTGGTGGCAGTGGAGGCGGTGAGTTTGCGATGCAGGCGCGGACGCGGGACCAGTCCTTTGACGGCAGATGGCGGGTGAAAACGACCGTTGAGTACGGCACCTGGCACGTGCGCTTGCCCGACGCGGTGAGACGCGTCGAGCGTTAGTGCAGCGGCATCACGAAATGGGCTGCTCATCCGACTCCTGTTCGACTGGCTGCACTGGACGTGACCGCTGGATCGACATTTTGAACGAGTTAGATGATGTGAAACTACCCAATTCGGACACTTGTTAAGCGTCCAAATCAAAAATTCGGACCAAAGTCCCTGATTTAGCGAGTCCCGATTTCGAACTCCACGAATCGTCCGTTCGGCTCTACCGCGCTCAGGTGATGTCCTGGTCCTTCGGCGTGACGCCATGGAGCAATATGTCCGGCATTCGTTCGACCAGGGGTGCGGATTCGTCCTCGGGCATCAGCATTCTCAGGACCATCGTGCCGCCGACGATGAACAGCATCGTTGCCTGAGCGTCCCGCATCGCGTCGGTATCACCGTCGCCGCGGTTCAGCATCTGCGCGAGCATGGCGATGCCGGGGCCGCCGAACTCCGACCACAATGTCGACGGCAGGTCGCCGCGCTCGGCGAATGCGGAGAGCAGGCCCGGCAATGCGGCCTTCACCTCCGGCTTTGCAAAGAGTTCCAGGGTGTAGTTGCACGAAGCCCGTACCCATTCTTCGGGGTCGGTGGCGTCGGCGACGGGCGGAGGCTCGTCGACCCAACCGAAGACTGCTTCGAAAACCAGGTGGGTCTTGGACGGCCACCGACGGTACAGGGCGGGCTTGCCGACGCCGGCGCGCTCGGAGATCGCCACCATCGTCGTTTTGTCCCAGCCGACCTCGGCCAGCAACTCGCGTGCTGCGGCCAGGGCTGAATCACCGATGGCGGGATCGCGGGGCCTCCCGCGTAGCCGTTCGGTGTCTTCGTCTGGGGTGACGATGTCCGGGGTGACTTCTTCGAAATCCATTGTGAATAGCGTAACGCAGTGTTACGTTTCTCCATATTCGTAACACGGCGTTACGTTATCCCTCGGGTGCCCTGTGGAGGTGCGCGTCATGACTCAATTGCTCGAAGATTCGACCGTGGTTGTTTCCGGTGTCGGAACCGGTTTGGGGCGTGAAATCGCTTTGGCTGCAGTCCGTGACGGGGCCAATGTGGTGCTCGGCGCAAGAACCGAAGAGAATTTGAAGTCCGTCTGCGAGGAGATCGATCCGACCGGCGCTCGCGTCGCCTATTCGGTGACGGACATCGCCGATCCGGAGTCGTGCTCGCGCTTGATCGATACTGCCACCGAACGTTTCGGCCGGGTGGATGCGCTGGTCAACGTCGCGGCCAAGGAAGACGTGTTCGGCGGACTCGAAGGCGCTGATCTGAGTGCCTGGAAGGCGATGCTGGACGTCAACGTCATCGGAACTCTCACTTTGACGCAGGCGGCGTTGCCCGAATTGAAGAAGCGCGGCGGCTCTGTCGTCATGATCGGCTCGCAGGCCATGTTTCATCCGCAGTTGCCCCAATCGGCATACGCGACGTCCAAGGGTGCGCTGTACGCAGCGATGTGGTCGCTGGCAAAAGAACTGGGACAGTATCGAATCCGTGTTAACACCGTAGTTCCCACGTGGATGTGGGGACCACCGGTACAGCTTTACGTCGGCCTCGCGGCGGCCGACCGTCGGGTCCCCGAAGAAGACATCATCGCCGAGATCAGCAAGAACATGCCGCTCGGTGAAATCCCGGCAGACGACGACGTAGCGGATGCCGTGGTCTTCTTCGCGTCCAATCGCGCGCGAATGTTGACCGGGCAGACGCTGTTCGTCAACGGCGGCGAGTTCTTCCGCTGATCGTCGATACACCATCTGTTGACTCTGCTCTGGAAAGGACTGTACTGCAATGAAACACAAGGTCATCGTCTGGGGAACGGGCGTCGTGGGGAAGTTGGTCATCCGCGAACTGCTCGATCATCCCGAATTCGAACTGGTCGGCGTGATCGTGCACAACCCGGAGAAGGACGGCGTCGACGTCGGCACACTCATCGGAGTCGAGCCGGTGGGGTTGGCCGCCACGATCGACAGCGAGGCAGCACTCGCCGTCGATGCTGACGCGGTTGCATACTTCGGTCCGACTGCTGAATTCGCCGTCGAGAACATCGCGAACATGTCTCGCTCTCTGCTGTCAGGTAAGCATGTGGTGTCGACGTCGATGACGCCGTTGGTCTACCCGCAGGTGTGCCCGAAAGAAATGCTGGAGGACCTCGAAAAGGCTTGTCGTGAAAGCGGAAAGTCGTGCTTCACCACGGGAATCGATCCGGGATTTGCCAACGATCTCTTCCCGTTGACGCTCATGGGCGTCTGTGGCCGGGTGGACAGCGTCCGCGTGCAGGAACTGTTGGACTACGCGAACTATGCAGGCGACTACAGCTCCACGATGGGAATCGGCGTGTCGGTCGATACTCCGGCGGTACTCGAGATTCCCGAGGTGTTGATCTTCGCCTGGGGTCACACCATTCCGATGATCGCCGACGCCGTCGGAGTCAAGTTGGACCGTATCGACACCGTGTACGAGAAGTGGGCCGCCACCGAGCCGATCACGTATCCGTTCGGTGTCATCGAACCCGGTCAATGTGCCGCAGTGCGATTCGAGATCCGCGGTTGGGTGGGTGACGAGGCGAAGATCGTGATCGAGCACGTCAACCGCATCACCAACGATGCCGCAACACACTGGCCCAGAGCAACTTCCGTGGAGAACGACGTCTACCGCGTGATCATCAAAGGCAGTCCGGACATCACGCAGGAGACCGCGTTCCGTGGGGCGCTCGACGGAGATCCGATCACCGGAGGTTGCCTGGCGACGGGAATGCGAGCGATCAACGCCATTCCGATGCTCGACGACATCGAAGCCGGGCTCGTTTCAGCGCTGGATCTTCCCCTCATCGCCGGGCGAGGCACCATCCGATCATGAAGGTGCTCTTGACGGGAGCCTTCGGGAACATCGGTTCGCACGTTCTGACGGAACTCGTGCGCAGAGGTCACGACGTTCGTTGTCTTGCGCTGGCAACTCCCGAGGATCGCAAGCGGGCGAACGCCTTTCACGGGATCGAGACGATCTGGGGCGACATTCGTGACTACCAGACCGTCGAGGCCGCGGTGGCAGGGGTAGATGTCGTAGTTCACTTGGCCGCAGTCATTCCGCCTTCCAGTGAACTCGACGTTGCTGGTGCGGCGAAGGTCAATGTCGAGGGAACTCGTAACGTCGTCACGGCAGCGCTGGCGCAGAGCGGTCCACCGAAAGTTCTCTTTGCGTCGACATTCGATGTTCACGGTCGAACGATGGATCGGAAACCGCCTCGTAGAGTGGATGATCCACTCGAGGCGACGGATGGTTACACAGCCCAGAAGATCGAAGCCGAACGCATAGTGCGAGAGTCCGGTCTGACGTGGTTCATCCCGCGGTTCGCCGACGTTCCGATCATCGCCGCACGTGGGGCCGATCCCATCATGTTCGAGATCGGCTTGGACAACAGGATCGAGGTGCTGCACCCAGATGATGCGGCCGTCGCTCTCGCCAACGCACTGGAGACGCCGCAGGTGTGGGGCCGGGTGCTGTTTGTCGGTGGTGGTGAGTCATGTCAGGTGACCTACCGTGACTATCTGGCGAGGATGCTTCGCGCCATGGGGTTGGAACCGTTGCCCGAGAGAGCTTTCAGCGGCAAGGAATATGTGACGGACTGGGTGGATACCGAGGAGAGTCAGCGGCTGTTGCGGTATCAGAGCCGTAGCTTCGACGACATCACCGCGGACATCGCAGCCACGCTCGGCTGGAAACGGTGGATCATTCCGGCGATCAAACCGGTGGTGAGACGATCGATGTTGAAGATGTCGCCCTATCTGTGATTCTCGGGCCATTCGGCCGGCTGTGGAAGACTGGTTCCATGAAGCGGATGTCGAGAGCTGTCCTCGCAGGCGGAATAATCGCAGCGTCGGTAACCGGAGCCTTGGTGGGTTGCAGTTCTTCCGACACCTCGGTGGCGCCGACCACCGCGTCGTCGTCAGCGACGGCACCGCCTGCAGATGCCAAGCCGCCGTCGTCGCCGGAATCCGAACGGGCACTCTTCGATGCGGTGGACCGCAATGATCCGGCAGCGATCACCGCTGCCCTGGCTTCCGGTGCGAACATCGAAGCCCGCGATCAGGACGATCGGACTCCGCTCGTCGAGGCCACCAAGAACAACGCCGTCGCTGCGGCGTCCACGTTGATTCTCGCTGGTGCAGACGTGAACGCGAAGGATTCCATGCAGGATTCGGCCTTCCTGTATTCCGGAGCCGAGGGATTGAACGAGATTCTGGCGCTCACGCTCGCCCACGGCGCGGACGTCGACAGCGTGAACCGTTACGGCGGTACGGCTCTGATTCCCGCGAGTGAACACGCTCATGTCGAGACCGTCCGGATGCTGATCGCTGCCGGGGTCCCGGTCAATCACGTCAATGATCCGGGGTGGACGGCGCTACTCGAAGCTGTTGTCTACGGCGACGGTTCCGCGCGCTATATCGATGTGATCACTCAGCTCCTCGACGCTGGGGCAGATCCCTCGATCCGGGATGCGTCAGGAAAGACCGCGTTGGACAATGCCGAAAGTCGTGGTCAGTCAGACGTTGTGGCGCTACTTGAATCGCGGAGCTGACGCCAACGAGTCGGGCTGATTCCGTAGGCCAGGCGAAAGCGTCGGCTGAAGTGGCCGGCGTCGACAAAGCCCGCCCGGTGCGCGATGGTCGCGATCGGCAGGTCGGCGGTGGCCGGTCCACGAAGTTCTTCGCGAGCCTTCTGCAGACGCTGGGTGATGATCCATTGCTCGATCCGAAATCCGTTGTCCGAGCAGATCTTGTACAGCTGTCGCAGTGAGATGTTGTGGGCGTGAGCAATTCGTGCGGGATGCAGTGCTGGATCGTGAAGGTGTTCGCGGATGTATCGACGGATCGAAGCCGCGGCGAGTGTCGATCTCGGGGCCGAAGCGTCGGGATTGGAATGCGCGATGGAGGTGACCAACGCGCGCGCGAGTTCGATCGAAGCCTCACCCAGTTGTTCGGCCGCGGGATCGGTGTCCAACAGGTCGGCGCAGCGGAACAATTCGCGAACGTGCGCGATCATCAAGGGGTACAGATTGCTGTGATGAGGCCGGGTCGCTGCGTCGCGGACGGTCTCGATCGGCAATCCCAGACGATCCATCGGAACGTAGAGGCACTGGGAAGCGCCCGCTCCCGACCAGGAGAAATCGTAGGTCGACGTCAGGTCCGTCATCAACAGTTCACCGGCGGGCACTCTGCGTTGTTCGTCGTGTTGGTCGAGATGGCCGATCCCGCTCTCCTGCAGGGCAATCGCAAGGACGGGCATCGATGCGGACCGGACGTGGCGTGGTGTTCGGGCCAACCGCATACCAGTCGACTCGGAGCGGAACAGTGATGCCGCACCGAGGTTCCACACGTTCATTCTTGCGCTCACCCGTTCCGGGGTCTCCAAGTGGATTGCGCACGGAACCGAGGCACGACCCATCGCGTCGACAAAGGCGTCCGTGCGTTGGTCAGGCTCCAGCACGGATGTATCCAGGAGCAAAGCCATGCAGCCCTGATACCCCGCGATGCGGACGCTCAACCAGAAGTTGTGCAGTGTGAGCCCAGAAGTCTGCACGGACAGTCACGTCCGTCGCACCAGGTATTTCTAGGATCGAAACGGGCATGTCCCGGCTTACCGCAGTTTCTCGCTTTTCGACGAGAGTGAAGGAAACGCATGAAGATCTCACGTGTATTCACATCAGTTCTGGCGTTGCTCATGACGGTTGCGGCCGGACTGATCTTCGGCTCTGGTGCCGCGGTGGCAAGCCCCATGCCAACTGTCGTTCTCGTTCACGGCGCCTTTGCCGACGCGACCAGTTGGGACGGCGTTGCCGCCGACCTCCGTTCGCGTGGCTATCGAGTCGTGGTGCCGGACAATCCTCTACGCGGGCCCGCTTACGACGCATCCGTGATCGAGAAGACGGTTGCGGATATCGACGGGCCTGTCGTGCTCGTCGGCCACTCGTACGGCGGCGCGGTGATCACCAATGTCCACGACCCGAAGGTTCAGTCGTTGGTGTACATCGCGGCGTTTGCTCCGGTTCAGGGTGAGCCGGTGCAGATCACGATCGATCCCATCAGGTTCCCGGGCAGTCAATTGCT
Source organism: Rhodococcus sp. NPDC059969 (assembly GCF_042738325.1). Lineage (NCBI taxonomy): Bacteria > Bacillati > Actinomycetota > Actinomycetes > Mycobacteriales > Nocardiaceae > Rhodococcus > Rhodococcus sp. NPDC059969. Next base: position 1,040,682 of record NZ_JBHWUF010000001.1, read on the forward strand.
GCCTCCGGCGTTGGGATTGAAGATCGTGGACGATCCTCACGCGATCGGCGGTAAGAACGTCGACGGCTACGTCACTGACGAGTATTTCCATTCCGTCTTCGCACAGGATGTTTCCGACGAGACAGCGGCAACGATGTTGGCACATCAGAAGTCCGCGGCTTTGTGGGCGAACCTCGAACTCGGCGGGCCGCCGTCCTGGGCGAACACACCGAGCTGGTATCTGGTCGCCGGTGAGGATCGCGTGATCCCGGCGACGGCGCAGCGCTTCATGGCAAATCGCTTGGGCGCGAGCACCAGCGAACTCCCGACGTCGCATGCCTCGCTGGTTTCACAGCCAGGGGCAGTGGCAGACGTGATCGTGGCGGCCGCTCACGGTTGAGTGAGCGACCGCCACGAAAGCAGAACAGGGTCAGGCGGAAACGATCACCGAGGAGCCGTGGCCGAACAGGCCCTGGTTGGCGGTGATGCCGATGCGAGCACCGTCGACCTGGCGGCCTTCGGCCTGCCCACGAAGCTGCCAGGTGAGCTCGCAGACCTGCGCAAGTGCCTGTGCGGGAACGGCTTCGCCGAAGCACGCGAGACCGCCGGACGGATTGACCGGGATGCGGCCCCCGATGCTGGTGTCACCCGCACGCAGTAGGTGCTCGGCCTCGCCGCGCTTGCAGAGGGCGAGGTCTTCGATCCAGTCCAGTTCCACCGAGGTGGCGAGGTCGTAGACCTCGGCGACGTCGACGTCCTCGGGAGAGATCCCGGCTTCTTCGTACGCGGCGTAGCCGATGGATTCCTTGAACGTGCGTTCCGGAGCGGGGACGGCGGAGCTGGAATCGGTGGAGAAGTTCGGCATGTCCATGATCGTCTGCGGGAACGTCGGCGTGACTGTCGAAATAGCCTTGATCCGAACAGGTTCCGCGATACCCATCTTGCGGGCGTATTCCATCGACGTCAGCAAGATTGCGGCGCCACCGTCCGACGTTGCGCAGATGTCGAGCAGGTGCAGGGGATTGGACACGACGGGGGAGGCCAACACGTTTTCGACGGTGACTTCCTTGCGGTAGCGCGCATTCGGATTGGCCAGCCCGTGCTTGGCGTTCTTGACCTTCACGTTGGCGAAGTCCTCAGCGGTCGCGCCGTAGAGGTCGATGCGACGACGCGCGTTGAGCGCGAAGTACGCCGGGTTGGTCATGCCCATGAGTCGGAAGCGCAGCCAGTCCGGGTCGTCCCAACGCTCACCGGCGACGGGTGCGAGGAAGCCCTTGGGCGTGGTGTCGGCGCCGACGACCAGCGCAACCTCACTGAGGCCGGCCAGGATTCGAGCGCGGGCGGTGTCGAGTGCCTGGGCTCCCGTCGCACACGCGGCGTACGACGTGGCGACGCGAGCGCCGTTCCAGCCGAGTGCCTGGGCGAAGGTGGCTCCGGCGACGTATCCGCCGTACCCGTTGCGGACGGTCTCGCCGCCGACGATGAAGTCGACGTCCTGCCAGTCGACACCCGAATCGGCGAGCGCGGCGCGAGCGGCGGCGACGCCGTACTTCACGAACGACTGGCCCCACTTGCCCCAGGGGTGCATGCCCACACCGAGTACTGCGACGTCCTTGCTCATGACTGCGACTCCTGATCGGCGGCGACAGGCTTCCAGCGCCACGTCGTACGAACTCCGGTTTCGTCCGTGTACAGCGGCTCGACAACCAATTCGACGGTATTGCCGACCTTGAGATCGTCGACGCCGTAACCGTCGGCCACCTGGCCGAGGATGACGATGCCCTCAGGCAGCTCGACTGCGGCCAGAGCGAAGGGCTCGTACGGATCCGAGCGCGGGATGTACGGCGGTGGCGGCTGGTACTGCGCGTCGGTGTACGACCAGACGGTGCCGCGGCGGGAAAGTTCCACGTCGTCGAACTCCTCGCTGAAGCAGCTCGGGTTCTTGCAGAACGTCGCCTCACGAGGGAAGGAAATGGTGCCGCAGGATTGGCACTTCGTGCCGATCAGAGCAGGTTCGTCGCCGGTGGTGAACCAACCCTCTACTGCAGGTGTCACACTCCCGTTCGGCGCCGGCGTTGCAGTCTCGCTCATGCAATCCTCATCTGGTTGGCGCGCCTGATCCTGAGATCGTGGCCCGCTGTGCCGCTTACTGGAACAGGTTGCAGTATTACACGATTTCCGCCGCTGACGGGCAAAAATTTTCGCTGAGTGGGACGCCCGGCTCAACGCAGACAGCCCCGCCGGGCAGACGAGTCTGCAGGCGGGGCTGTGTGCGTGAAAGTAGCTGTTTACCTGTGGTGGATCAGCGAGCGCGAACGGGTCGACCGAATCGACGGGCCGGCTTCACCCGAGCTGCGGCTTGGAGGATCGACGTGACCTCGCCTTGATCGAGAATCTTCTCGCGGACGCGATCGTGTGCAGCGCCGCGTTCCAACTCTGCCTTGTCGATGGAGTGCCAACCCTCGCGGTCGACGACATCGGACTGCCTAGCTCGAACCAGACGATCGACGGCGGAGTCGTCGGCGACAGGGTTGGTCAAGCGGCCGTCGTTGAAGTCGTCGACGAGCATCCTGATGGTTTCCTGCGCACAGGACTTGTTGGTGCCGATGAACCCACTCGGTCCACGCTTGATCCATCCGGTTGCGTAGACGCCGGTGGCGGGATCACCATTCGGAGCCTCGAGGACGCGGCCGTGGTCGTTCGGAATGACCGAACCACGCTCGTCGAACGGGACGCCGGCGATGGGCACTCCGCGGTAGCCGATCGAGGTGAGAACGAGCCCGGCGTCGATGGTCTCGGTGTCGCCGGTCGCCTCGATCTGCACGGTTCCGTTGACGTCGACCAGGGCGTTGCGAGCGAATTCGATTCCACTGACCTGGTCGTCGCCGGTGATAGACGTCGGCGTGAGCAGGTAGCGCAACGTGATGCGCTTGTTGCCGACGTCGACGTGATCGCGGTTTTTCAGGGCTTCGAGTAGACGCAACTTCTGCTCGACGGCGTGTGGAAGCTCGCCGCGTTTTGCCAGTTCTTCGGTTGCCGAGTCGAGAACCATGTCGTCGGGTCCGACGGACAGTTCGATGTCCGGCAGTGCCATCAGACCGGTGAACTCGGGAACTGTGAACGCTGACTGCGCGATTCCGCGGCGACCCACGATGACAACTTCTTCGACACGACTCTTCCGCAGAGCGGCGAGTGCGTGAGCGGAGATGTCGGTACCCGCCAACTTCTCGGGATCGGCCGTCAGGATGCGAGCGACGTCGAGGGCGACGTTTCCGTTTCCGATGATGACCGCGCGGCGATGCGAGAGGTCGAAGACGTCGTCGGCGTGATCGGGGTGGCCGTTGTACCAGGCCACGAAGTCGGTGGCCGAGGCCGTGCCAGGCAGATCAGCACCCGGAATGCCGAGACCACGGTCGGACGATGCGCCGACTGCGTAGAGCACCGCATGGTGATTTTCGAGCAGTTCGCTGTGCGAGATGTGCTTGCCGATCTCGACGTTGAGGTAGAACTCGAAGCCCTTTTGCGCGGCGATCTTGTCGAACAGGCGGGTGACCTGCTTGGTCTTCTGATGATCCGGAGCAACGCCGGCTCTGACCAAGCCGTACGGGACCGGAAGGCGATCGAAGACGTTGACCTGCACATCGGGCTGCGTCAGCAACTCGTCCGCGGCGTACATCGCGGACGGACCGGAACCGACGATCGCTACTCGCAACGGCGGGCGGCCCTTGTCGACATGGGCTGCCGGGATGACCTTGGCGAGAAGTGGCCGAGGCCGCTCTTCCTTGTAGAAGTCCGCGTTGATGGACAGAAACACTCGTTGCGGGTCGGTCAGCTTCGATTCGGGGACGATGGCGTCGACCGGGCAGGCCGAGACACATGCCCCGCAGTCGACGCAGGCCTGCGGATCGATGTGCAGCATCTCGGCGGTGAGGAAGTCCGGCTCGTCCGGCGTCGGATGGATGCAGTTGACCGGGCAGGCGTAGACGCACGAGGCGTCGCTGCAACAGGACTGCGTGACTACGTGTGGCATGGCGCTATGAGTCCGATCTCGACTGTCCGGGAGCTACGCGGCGGCGTTGTGCGAGCTGCGGTGAGGTTCGCTACGGAAGCGTGATGCGCGGCCGTCCATCTTGCAGGCCTTCCACACCACGCGCGAGGCACGGTTCATCAGTCCGGTGTCGGTGGCCAGCATGCGGACGTCACCGAAGTAGTTGCGCAGGGTCTGACGCGATTCGGGCAGATCCCAGAACAGGTCCTTCTTCACGGACTTCGGGATGTCGAACTGCTTCCAGAACGACTTCGGCGGGATGACGATGGCATCACAGAGAATGCGCATGACGATCGGGAACAGCAGCGAGAGGACAAACCGGTTCGGGCGTGACATCAGCGGGATGCGACGGCTCAGAAGCTTGTGCGCGAACGAGATGTGGCGCGCTTCCTCGGCCACGTGGATGGCCATGACCGACTGCATGATCGGGTGGATCTGGCCGCCGGCGCGCAGGATGCTCTTCTGGATGTGGTCGATCGGCTCTTCACCGGCGAGGACACCGACGAAGAACAGTTCGGGGAACGGACCCGCGGCGAGGGGGATGAAGGGTGCAAGCATCTTCATCGGACGGCTCATGCCCGGAGCGTCGGCACCGATGCGGTTGACCATCTCCTGGAACATCATCGTGTGGTTGCACTCTTCGACGGACTCGTGCGTGCAGTAACGCGCCTCGGCCGAATCGTTGGGCAGCGAGAAGACGTACTGCATCATGCCGCGGATCAGGATGTTCTCGAATTGGAGACCGACCTTCGCGACGTTGGCCTGGCGCCACATGCCGATTTCGATCTGCTTGGCCTCGGACTGCGCCTGGTACCAGGGGTGTGCGCCCAGCGGGTCCGTCTCGGCCGGGAGGATCCAGCGGCGATCGTTCGGGACGACGGCGAACTCGGGGGAATCCCAGTCGATGTCGAGGTACGGGTCGAAGTGCTTGTGCACCGAGCCCTCGGACAGGAGTCGAAGCGTCTCGTTGTACGAGTCGTCGGATGCTTCTGCGCGCTTGTCGAGCGGCGATGTGAGCGTCATGGCGTCTCCTCTTCGTTTCGGTCACCGCTGGTGTTTCTCGCGGTATTCGGTGGAATCGAGGGCCGGTTGTGTGATCGCTGGCACTCGGTCTGGGTTTAATGTAACCCGAGGTATCAGGAAAAGCTAGTGGCAGATACTCCTGGATCTCGACGAATTCTTGACACGGCCGAAACCGCGCCATAACTTACTTTTGAGTAATTTCCGCGGTGCGTCCGAAGTGGGCTGTTCAGGGACGGGTTCGCACCGAATCGCACGCGAAGATCGAACCGAGGCCGACGTGATCAGATCGATTCTCAGCAATCTTGCATTGAGTCCGCCGACGCGTCTGCGCTCACTTGTTCCGTCGCGTGGCGTCACGCTCTCCGACAAGACAATCGTTCTGACAGGAGCCTCCTCGGGGATCGGTGAGGCGACTGCCCACCTCTTGGCCCGCCGAGGAGCCGAGATGATCCTGGTCGCGCGTGGTGAGGAAAACCTGGAACACGTGCGGGACGATATCCACCGACAGGGAGGGTGGGCGCACATCGTGCTGCGGACCTCTCTCGAGGGGAAGCTGTGGACGAACTCGCGGAGACCATCGCCGATCGATTCGGGTCGGTCGACATCCTCGTCAACAATGCGGGTCGCTCGATCCGGCGCACCGCGTTGGATTCGGTCGACCGATTCCACGACTACGAGCGCACCATGGCACTGAACTATTTCGGACCTACACGACTGACGCTGCGTCTACTGCCTGCGATGCTCGAGGCGAAATCCGGACACATCATCAACGTCGGAACCTGGGGAGTTACTGCCGGGGTGATGCCCAGGTTCAGCGCCTATCACGCGTCGAAGTCTGCGCTCAGTGCCTTCGGCCGAAGCCTCGGAGCGGAGTGTCACGGCACCGGTGTCGATGTCACGACGGTGCAATTCCCGCTCATACGAACACCGATGATCGCGCCGACGGCGGATTACGTGAGCCAGCCGGCGCTGACGGCCGATCAAGCTGCATCGTGGATCTTGCGGGCGATCAATACGCGTCCCGTCGAGCTGTATCCACGGTACGCGGGGCTGTTGCGAGCGATCGACGTCGTATCTCCGTCGGCTACAGATGCGTTCGTGCGAAGGGCCGGGATCTGACCTGAACGCACGTCGAGCGCCGGGGCATGGTGATGCCCCGGTGCTCGCGTCTTCAGTTGTGGAGGTTCACGCCGCAGTCGGTGGGCTGTTCCCGCCGATCGGATGCTGGAACGGATCGATCGACATCGGTGGATAGAACACTGTTTTTCGGTCGGGGCCGATCTCGACCCGCCATTCGGTGTGGTGCATCGTCCGATGATGGTGACCGCACAACAAGATCAGATTGTCGAGATCCGTTGGGCCACCATCGTTCCAGTGAACAATATGATGGGCATCGCACCACCCCGACGGTGTCCCGCACCCCGGAAACGCGCACCCTCCATCACGCACCGCCAACGCCCGCCTTTGCGGAACCGTCGCGGTCCTCGCTTCTTTGCCACATTCGAGCGGAACACCCTTCTCATCCAACAAAATCCGGGTGACCGTGCAATCGCACGCCAACATCCGCGCAGTGTCGATGCTGATCGGGCCCACCCAATCCGTCCACGCGAACCCGAGTTCCTGAGTGGACGGCAGTAGATCCTTCAAGGCTTTGAGGTCGGTCATGTCTTTTGCGCTGGCCGTGACCGTGATGTGCGGTTTCACCCCGCCCTCGATCGGACCCAGTCCCGCCCGCTCGTACCGCCGCAGAAGTTCGCAGAACCCGTCCGCCCGTCGCAGCGCCGGAGTGCGAGTGTCCTTCACGCCGTCCTTCTCCGGCGTCGGCGCCGACAGGCTCGACAACAACGCGATCAGACGGGCACCGTTGACCGCATCCAAATCACCCTTCACTGACACGCGCCCGTACAGGCCTTTCGAGGCGTAGAACTCGTTGCGCTCCGAATCCTCCCCGACCGGGACGCCGTCTTCGCGTTTTCCGTACTGCTTCTCGATCCGCCGGATCGCCGCCCGCACCGCATCACAATCGGCGATGTTCTTCGAGGCCAGGTCGAGCAGGATCCTGCGGGCCTTGTCCACATCCGCCGGGGTCATGTTCTTGGGCGGATGCTGACAAAACGACGCTACCTGACGGGCCTTCAACGCATCCACATCGCCGCGGTGGAACGCATCCGCGACAACAGGTTCGAGCAACAGTAACCGCGCCAGACTGACCAGCAGACTGCACTCACCGATCTCCAAATTCGTCGAACCGTGCAACCACTGGGCGATCGCCCGAAAACCCTTCCCGACCAAAGTCTCCCGGGAAAACATCTCCACGATCAACAACACCAACCGCGACTGCAATTCGTGCCGGACACGCACCAGATCCAGAACCTCACTCTTGAGGTCCTCGCCATCCAGTTGCCACGCTTCCCGACTGTCCATGCCGAAAGTTTAATCGAACAAAGTTTCGAACACAAGGGAATGTGGATCGAAAATGGCTGCTATCAAATCGATTTCGACATTTCCGACAGTCGGTTATAGGTGGGTCGCCGACGTCGTCCACGTGCGCCGACGAGTGCGAGCGCCACCATCAACCCGGAGCACAACAGCATCACGGCAGTCTCGATGAACTGAAATTGCCAGTACCGGCTCTGCGGGTGATAGACCACGGCATAGTGATCGATTCCCTGTACTCGAAGGCAGTCGTCGATCTCGCGGTCTCGCTGCTTTTGATCGGAAGTATCCGAGCCCCTGCACACTGAGTAGTCGGCGTCGATCATGTTGCCGTCCACGTCGGCGAAGCCGGCACCGATGACCCACCTCGAGTCGAGATTTTGGTACGGAGACGGTGCGTATTCTGCGGCACGTGCCCGTCCGTCGATGGGTTGGACTTCGATGTCGGGAGCCGAGTAATGCTCGCGGACCATCGCGCTCAACGCGACGGGCACGATCAAGAACACGAGAAGAGTCGTGACCATTGCGACGACTGTGTTGCGTACGAGCAAAGCGGCCGCGCTGCCGGTGACCATGGCGACAAAGGTGTAGGCGCCGACGACGATTCCCGTCGTCTGAAAATTGGGGAATTCCATCAAGGAAAACGAGGTGGCTTCATTTGTTGCCGCCTGTCCCCGGCCCAGCGAATGGGTCCAGCCGAGCACCAGGCCCAGGACTGCCAGCCCCAGCGTGATGGGAACGAAGACCACCAGGACCCGCAAGAAATACCATCGAACAAGGCTGGTGGACTCGAGAAAATCGAGGTTTTCGGGGCCTTGCTCGAAGTCTCGGGCGAATGTGGTGACGCCGACCAGCATTCCTGAGGCGAAGGGAAGCAGGAGTGCGAGAAGCGTCGTCAAGGTGAGAGCGGTGTCGGCGCGGCAACCGCCACCTCCGTCGTACCAGCGTGAGCAGATTTCTCCGAAAACCCAACTCTCGCCTGAACGCTGAACGAACCACCCTGAAATTGCGACGGTCAGGATCAGGAGAAATATTACCGCCATTGACCATACGATCTGCCCTCGGCATTGCCGCCAGGTCGCGTAAATCATCGGCGTATGCGGCTCGGTGAAGTGTGGATCCGTCTCATGATCAAACAATACTGTTCGTTTGGTGATATGCACTGATTCCGAAAGCCGATACCCCGGACCTGCTCCGAGGTATCGGCCGGAGGTCAGAGGCAGAAGAAACTGAGCGAACTGATTGCCGCGTTCTGCTCGAGTTGGCCGGCATCTCCGACGTTGCCGGCGGCGACTGACAGATCCTGGAGGGAGAGAATAGCGTCCATTGTCATTTCCTTTGTTGATCGGCATGTTAACCGATGGATTTGATCGATCGAATATTCTTGCGGTGCTGATTTCATTTCAGGTTTTTGGCCTGATACTTCTGTGCTCCAATCTTCCGGGGGTGATTTCTTCCGAACAATTAGGAGATGTGGCAGTTCGACGCGCACATCAGTGGAAACGACTGTCGGGCAGTTGACGATCCGGCATGTCGGAGCAATGCCAGTATTCCTGCAGATCCGGTTGCCCAATCTGTCGACAGTCTCAGGTTTTGCTCGCCTGGAAAGTGCAGGCTTCCTTGGTGATTGACGGAGTGAAGGCCTAGAAGTCCCAACTGTTGGACCAATGCGCTTTCGCAATCGGAGTCGGCATAGGGGGTCTTGGAGAGCTCGACCAGAAAGAGAATCAATCCAGCTCGACCGTTGACCAGCCCCGCTTGGGCAGTGAATTCGACTGTGGCGGCGCGGGATATCGCACGCACCGCAGCTGCGTAGCGCGGTTCGTCGACATGGCGCAGAAGTTGTAGAAGTACTAGGCCTACACCGACCGATCCCGATCCGAGATACGGCATTGTCCGGCGCTCCTCTCGCAGCTGCATCGACCCGTCAGGGCACATCGACATCACCGACAGATCGATGTCGACGAGCTGGCGTGCGTGTTCCAGCGATCGAGGATCACCGCTCAGTTCGTAGTGGCGAGTCCAGAACAGCGCTTGTCCGCTCGGTCCCCGCATCAACCCACCTCGGCCGGCCACTGCCCAAGGCGGCCCGTCGGCGACGCGGACATGCGCGCGAGCAGCTGAAATTCGTTCGCTCAGAGTTTCAGTCACGACGGCGAGAGTGGGTGACACGATCGGTCGTGAAACCGATTCCTCGAGTAGGAGGCAACCGATTCCGGAAAGGCCGCTGAAGAGGCTGGAGTCGAGCTCGTCGAGTGGAGCTTTGCACAAAGTCTCGATCCACCTGTCGGCTGTCGAATGTCGCCCGTGATGCCGAAAGGTATGCACCGCACCTGCGAGTCCGTCGAAGAATCCGAACTGTGGTTGCATATCCGAATCAACCTGATGTTCAGTCCATTCCAGAACTGACTCCAAGGTGTCGGTGGGAAGATCATCAGCGAGCAGGTTTCCGCACGAGCCGTGCGCAATGCCGTAGCCGTTCACCTCGAACTGGGCGATGTCCCCGGGAAAGAGTCGATCAGAGCGGGAAAGATCGAGCGAGGCGAGGATGCCGCGGCGCAATCGAGCCTCCGTACGTTGCCGAGATTCCCTCGACGACGTGTCCCATCGCTGCGGGCGATTCTCCGGCTCCGGCGAGTGTACGTCGAGCATCGAATGGAGCGAGGCACCGAAGGCGCGAGGTAGACCGAATCGAGACACCGCGTAGTCGATGAGTTCGGGAATCTTGTTGCGATCGAGAGGGAACAATGTAGTAAGTGGGACAAAGAGTCCCAGCTCGATGCATCCCAAGGAGTATCGATCCGCCGCGATTCCTGTCAACTGTCGAGGTGCTGTGTATCCGGGGGCTCCGGTGGACCGGGGCGGATGATCGTCGATGTTGTGGGCCATCTCGAAGTCGATGATCCGAATACCGGACGGTGAGCACATGACGTTACCGGGATGAAGGTCGGCATGAACGATTCCAGCGTTGTGGAAGCTCTCGACTGCGGTAGTCAATTGTTGTGCAATGTCGAGTGCCCAGGTTCTGTATTCCGTTCGGGAACCGAGTGTCTGGTCCGCGCGTATCAGCGGGTAGCGGAGTGCAACTTCCTGATTCAGGGGAGCGCCGGGAGCGCGCTCGGTGACAAGGAAGTGATGTCCCTCGCGCTCGAACAAGCTGATCGCAGAAGGTGGGTACGGGTTGTCGGCAAGGTGAGTCAACTTGTCGTACTCGTTACGGATCCGGTCGATTGCGTACCGGCCGTTGGCGTCCGGGGCGGTAAAGGGACGGCCTTCTTTGATGACCAGATTGACGCCGTTGCTGTCGAACGCAGAGTAGATTCCTCCACTGTTGCTGAAGTGCAGGGCTTCTCGAATCGAGAAGGGGAACTCACCTGGTGATTTGAGTTTGTCTTGTTGCGCACGAACAAAGTCCGGGATTTGTACCCAGTCGGGAGTTCTGAAGGAAGTGCCGCGCAGATCTGGCTCGAGCGATCCGTCAGGACGCCGAATTGCCGGGACACGATGGCCGAACGAATCGTAGGTCTGCATGGGCAGGTACGCGCCGTATCGTAGGTAGAGCGGTCCACGGTTCCAGCGCACATCGCTGAGGATGTAGGGCCCGTCGGCACCCGCGACAAGCCCGTCCAGTTCGGTGATGACACGTTGTGTGGCAACACCATCCGACGGATAGATCGTGATGAATTTTCCGCTGGAAGTTCGATTGGCCTGCTTGCTGTTGGACAACATGAGGTCTGTCGCCGTCCGAAGAAATTTGAACGGCACCAGATTGTGGCCGCAATACGCGGAAACGGTATCGAGCAACTCCTGTGCGTTCGCCTGGGTAGCGGAGCAGTGGATCTTCCATCCCTGTTCGGGCAGCGGATTTCCAGGCGGTTGGAAGTAGTTCCACGGTCCGCTTTGGGGACCGCGCCGCCAGAGTGACCACTCCACCGATTTTGCGGGGACAAAGTGCTGGTCAGTCGGTGTGTCAGGTCGAATCACCGTTCTGATTCGGTCGTAGAAATGCGAGTCGGCACGTGTGAATGCAACGTATCGCAGGTCCACGCTCAACCTCCCGGTCAGTCCCCCTGCGGTTTGTCATCGATTGGTGCCACGTCCCGAATCCCCATGTGGCTTGGATTGCTTGTGGCGGAAGGTTATCCGATTCCGGACATTTCGGGCGAAGATTGAAAACCTATCATTCGAAAGTACTAACGGTTGGCTGAGGCCCGACGAGGTTACTGATCGTGTGAACCGTCGTTGGTGAGCATCTGCTTCGAAGCCCGGCAGCTCCTCTTGACGCGCGGGTCGCGTCGATGGTAATCCTTTAGCGAGCGCTAAGTCAGGGTGCTCCCTCGATCTCGGTCCGGCGCTCGGCGCCACGAAACTCGGGTGCCGGACCGCCCCAGCAGTACACGTCCTCGAAGGGAACGAAGATGACCAAGGCAGTGATCGTCGATGTAGTCCGGATCGCATCAGGCAAGGGCAAGCCGGGCGGAGCACTGTCCGGGACGCACCCTGTCGAACTGATGGCCTATGTTCTGCGTTCCATCGTCGATCGAAACGGCCTGGACCCCGCCCTGGTGGACGACGTTATCGGCGGTTGCGTCGGACAGGCCGGTGAGCAGGCTCTCAACATCACCCGCAGCGCGGTCCTCTCGGCCGGATTCCCCGAGTCGGTACCCGCCACCACGATCGATCGCCAGTGCGGATCAAGTCAGCAGGCTGCGCACTTTGCCGCGCAGGGCGTGATCGCCGGTGCATACGACATCGTGATCGCGGCAGGCGTCGAGTCGATGAGTCGTGTCCCGATGGGCACTACGACGATGGGGAAGGACGCTTCCGGTCCGGGCGTCGCGGCTCGCTACCCCGAAGGCCTGGTCAATCAGGGCATCTCCGCGGAGTTGATCGCCGCGAAGTGGAAGTTCGACCGCGAGGCTCTCGACGCATTCGCTGCGCAGTCCCACCAGCGGGCAGCGGAGGCAGCGGCGAAGGGGCTCTTCGACAAGGAGATCCTGCCGATCTCGGTGTTCGATGCCGCCGGTGAGACCGTCTCGCACACCGTCGACGAGACGGTTCGCGCGTCCACTACCGCCGAGGGCCTCGCCGGCTTGAAGCCGTCGTTCTACTCGGAGAAGTACGCGCAGCGTTTCCCTGAGGCACAGTGGTCGATCACTCCCGGTAACTCGTCGCCGCTCACCGACGGCGCATCCGCGGCACTGATCATGAGCGAAGAAATGGCGTCGAAGTTGGGGCTGACCCCGCGAGCACGCTTCCATTCCTTCTCCGTCGCGGGCGACGACCCGATCTTCATGCTCACCGCGCCCATCCCGGCGACCCACAAGGTGCTCGCTCGCGCCGGCCTGAGCATCGACGACATCGACACGTACGAGGTCAACGAGGCATTTGCTCCCGTGCCGCTCGCCTGGGCTCACGAGTTCGGCGCCGACCCGGCGAAGCTCAATCCGTGGGGCGGCGCCATTGCTCTCGGCCACGCCCTGGGGTCCTCGGGTACACGCCTGCTGACCACGATGGTCAACCACCTCGAGGCCACCGGCGGACGCTACGGTCTGCAGACCATGTGCGAGGGCGCAGGCATGGCCAACGCCACCATCATCGAACGCATCTGAAACACATATCCTTTCGAAAGGGACTCTCATGATCGTCAACGACAGCGTCGCCGTCGTCACCGGTGGAGCATCCGGCCTCGGCCTGGCCACCACCAAAGCCCTTCTTGCCGACGGCGCCAGCGTCGTCATCATCGACCTGCCGTCGTCGAACGGTGAAGCCATCGCCAAGGAACTCGGCGACCGGGTCCGCTTCGCGGCCGCAGATGTCACCGACGAGGCCGCGGTCACCGCTGCACTCGACGTGGCCGAGTCCCTCGGTCCACTGCGCGTGGCGGTCAACTGCGCCGGAATCGGCAACGCAGTCAAGACGGTCAGCAAGAAGGGTGCCTTCCCGCTCGACGCTTTCAAGAAGGTCATCGACGTCAACCTGATCGGCACCTTCAACGTCCTTCGTCTTGCTGCGGAGCGTATTTCGAAGACCGAACCCATCGACGGTGAACGTGGCGTCATCATCAACACCGCCTCGGTTGCAGCCTACGACGGCCAGATCGGGCAGGCTGCGTACTCCGCGTCGAAGGGCGGCGTCGTCGGTATGACGCTCCCGATCGCCCGCGACCTCGCGTCGCTGCTGATCCGCGTCAACACCATTGCACCCGGCCTGTTCAAGACCCCGTTGCTGGCCGGACTGCCCGAAGCGGCCCAGGCGTCGTTGGGTCAGCAGGTGCCTCACCCCTCACGCCTGGGTGATCCCAGCGAGTACGGCGCTCTTGCTGCGCACATCGTCTCCAACCCCATGCTCAACGGTGAGACGATCCGCCTCGACGGCGCAATCCGTATGGCACCGCGTTAATTTCGGGTATTTCATGGCTGGTGAGGTGGAGTCTGTGAATTCGGTGGCAGTGGACTGGAGGTCCTTCCCGCCGCTGGTGATGACCGACATCCTGACGGCTTCGCTCGAGCTGTTCGACGAGAACGGTTACCACGGTACGACGGTGCGACAGATTGCAAATCGCGTCGGGGTAACCGTTCCCGCGCTCTACTATCACCACGCGAACAAGGAGGCGGTTCTGGTCGCTTTGTTCGAGATCTCGATGAGCGAACTGAATACCAGAACCGAAGCGGCAGAAGCGGAGGCCGGTGAGAATCCGGTACGACGCTTTGCCTTGGTGGTGGAGGCGATTGTTCTCTACATGACCCACCGGTCGCGGCATGCAGCATTGGACACCGAGATCCGGCATGTCTCACCGGAAAGCCGAAGCCGATACGCCGCCAGCCGTAAACGGCTCGAGTTGCTGATGCGCAGGATCGTCGACGACGGTGTTGCGTCAGGTGATTTTTCGGTCACCGATACCGAGGAGACCGTCCGGGCAATACTCGGTATGGCACAGTCACTGCCGCGTTGGTTCCAGACCGGCGGTCCGATGTCACCGTCGCAATTGGCGCAGAAGTACGTCGACATCGCTTTTCATACGGTCGGGTATCGACCGTAGGGTGTCTCGTCCGTAAACGAAGGCGGGCAACAGGTCGAAAACCTGTTGCCCGCCTTCAGTATTTGATACGTGTCAGAGTCGCGTGACTTCGAGTCCGCCCTCGTGGTAGTCGGCCCGCAAGCGCTTCTTGTCGAACTTGCCGACGCTCGTCTTCGGGACTTCCTGGACCACAGCCCAGTTCTCGGGCAGCTGCCACTTGGCAACCTTGTCCGAAAGATACTGTTGCAGTTCGGACATGGTGGTTTCGGAACCAGCGCGAAGAACAACCGCAACCAACGGGCGCTCGTCCCACTTCTCGTCCGGCACGCCGATGACGGCAGCTTCGGTGACGTCGGGGTGGCCCATGACGGCGTTCTCGAGGTCGACCGAGGAGATCCATTCGCCGCCGGACTTGATGATGTCCTTGGAGCGGTCGGACAGGCTCAGGAAGCCGTCGGCCGTGATGGATCCGACGTCGCCGGTCTTGAGCCAGCCGTCGTTGAACTTGTCTTCCGCGTCGACGCCGTAGTACGACCCGGTGATCCAAGGGCCACGCACTTCGAGTTCTCCGACGGAAACTCCGTCGTGTGCAACAACTTTGCCGTCGTCGTCGATGAGACGTGCCTCGACAGATGCCGGGAATCGACCCTGCGAGTAGCGGTACTTCCACATCGCGTCGCCGGTGACACCGGCCGGCGGACGGGCAACGGATCCGAGCGGGGAAGTTTCGGTCATGCCCCAGGCGTGCAGGACGGAGACGTTGTGATCGGCTTCGAATGCGTGCATGAGGGCGGGCGGTACCGCGGAGCCGCCGATCAGAACCTCACGCATCGAGGAGATGTCCTGAGGGTTCTGCTCGAGGTAGAGGTGCAGGCCCTGCCAGATGGTGGGTACCGCCGCGGCGAACGTCGGCTGCTCGCTGGCGATGATCGCAGCCAACGGGGCAGGCTGGAGGAAGCGGTCGGGCATGATCAGCGAGGCGCCGATCATGAACGCGGCGTAGGGAAGTCCCCACGACATGGCGTGGAACTGAGGCACCACGGCGAGCGCACGATCGCCCTGGGCGAGGTTGGGGCCGTCGCTCATGCAGACCTGCATGGAGTGCAGGTAGATCGAACGGTGGGAGTAGACGACGCCCTTGGGGTCACCCGTGGTGCCGGATGTGTAACACATTGCGGCAGCGCTGAGTTCGTCGACCTCGGGCCAGTCGAATTCGGTGGGCTGATCGGCGATCAAGCCCTCGTAGGTGTGAACCTGCACGCCCTCGGGAGCTTCGAGTCCCGCAGTGGAGGAGCCGGTGACGATGATGTGCTTGACGGTCGTCAGCGACGGAAGCTGCGGAGAGAGAAGCGGAATCAGGGACGGGTCGACGATGATCACGCGGTCCTCGGCGTGATTGGCGACGTGGATCAACTGCTCGGGGAACAGACGAATGTTCAGCGTGTGGAGCACAGCGCCCATCGAGGGGATCGCCAGGTACGCCTCGAGGTGCTCGGAGTTGTTCCACATGAACGTGGCGACTCGCTCGTCGCCCTCGACGCCGAGCCCGCGCAGGGCGTGCGCGAGCTGTGCGCAGCGCTTGCCGACGTCAGCGTAGGACACACGGCGCGGGCCGGACTCGGTCCACGTGACAACCTCGGAGGCGCCGTGAACGGAGGCGCCGTGGCGGAGAAGTTGCGCAATGGAGAGGGGGGCGTCTTGCATGGTGCTCAGCATGGGCTGCTCCTGTGTGGTGTGTGAGACCGGTGCTTTTGCCCACGGGCCGTCACAAACGATGTGCTGTGGCTGCCAGATTAGTCACAGCCCCGAAGTGCTCGCTAGTGCCCCACTGCACTGGCGAAGAACCACGCTATGAGCAGCGCTCCCGGATCGACCACTCCGCGAGCGGCTTCGCCCACATAACTTGCACGTCCGCGGTTTGCGAGCATGGTTTCGGTCGACTCCGCCCCGGCCGCTGCGGCTTCCGCTGCGCTCGCCAGAGCAGCCTCCCGATCGGCTTCCGAGCTCACGGACTGCTCCAACGACTCGACCGCCGGAACTATCGCGTCGACCATCGTCTTGTCGCCGACGCGTGCGCCGCCGAGCGAGGTGATGTTGTCGAGCCCCGCCCGCGCCGCAGCCGCGATCGCCCCGAGGTCGAGTTCGGAGTCCGCCGAGTCTGCGGCAACGCGGAAGAAATGCCTGAACCAGATGCCGAACAAAGCGCCGGAGGTACCGCCGGCGTGGCCGAGGTAGGCCTGCGAGACCGCATCGAATATCGTTGCAGTGGAATAGGTGTCACGGATCGCCGAGATGTCGAGCTGATCCAGCGCGGCCACCATGTTGGTCCCGAAATCACCGTCACCCGCTCGTCTGTCGAGATCGGTGAGGGCCGGTTCCTGCTCCAGTACCTTCTCGGCCCAGTCCGCAATCCAGCCGCCGACGAAGCTGCTTTCGGCAGTGCGTGAGATGTCGGGTGTGAATGTGGGACCGAAAGATTCGCGCTTGCCCATGCCGGTGTACTCACGCGCCATAGCATTCGGCCAGGCGGGCGCTTTTGTTGGTGCATCCCATAATTCGAGGATTTCTTTGTCTGTGCGAACAAGAGTGATGGACGCGCCTGCCATGTTCAATGCAGTGACAAAAGTTCCGATCAATATCCGATCGATGTGAATTCCCTGTTCGTCCAGATAATCTCCGAGTTCGGCGAACAGTAGTTGCAACTCCAGCGGGTGGGTGGCGCCGAGACCGTTGACGACGGCGATGACGCGGTCACCTTCGGCGAGACTCAAGGACTTGATGATCGGGTCCGTCAGCCGCCGCACCAATTCCGGTGCGGGCAGGGCGTCCACGCGTTCTGTGCCGCGTTCGCCGTGGATGCCGATACCGAGTTCCATCTGACCCGCCGGCAAGTCGAACGACGGCTCGTCAGCCCCCGGCAAAGTGCACGGGCGAAGAGCGACGGCCATGCTCCGAGCGGAGTGCGCGACGTGTTGTCCGATCCGGGTCACCTCGGCCAGGTCGTCGCCGCGGGCGGCGGATGCGCCGCAGACCTTCTCCACCACGATGGTTGCCGCAGTACCACGTCGACCCGGGCCGCTGCCGTCTGCGCGTTCGGTCGCGACGTCGTCGTCGACCAGGACGACGTCCGTATCGATCTTGTCCTCGCGTAGCAACTCTCGGGCGATACCGAAGTTCATCACGTCGCCGGTGTAGTTCTTCACGATGTGAAGGACGCCGCCGCCGGCGTCGGCAGCCTTGGATCCCTCGTGGATCTGAAGTGCATTGGGTGAGCTGAAGACCAATCCCGGGCAGACGGCCGTGAGCATTCCTTCGCCGATGAATCCGGCGTGCATGGGTTCGTGACCGGAGCCGCCGCCGGAGACGAGTGCGACCCGTCCGCGAGGAAGCCGCCTCGCGCGTGTGAGATATCCAGGGTCGGGATTCCAGGCGATGTCGTCGGTGGATGCGATCAACCCGCGGAGTGCGTCGGGAACAAATGTCTTTGCGCTGCGCATGAACATCACTTCAGAGTAGGTCTAACGTCGACTTCGGGCACGGATCACGATCGACGAGAGGTGGACGGTGTGAAATTGGGGTTGGTACTTGCCGGCGGCGGCGTTGCGGGAATCGCCTGGGAAACCGGTTTTCTGTTGGGCGTTCAGGACAAATCGCCTGACACTGCAGCATCGCTGCTGACTGCGGACGTGTTGATCGGCACGTCCGCAGGTTCCACGGTGAGCGCTCAGATTGCGGGCGGTGCAACACTGCAAGAACTTTTCGACGTACAAACAGCGGACGCGACCGGCGAAATCGATCCGAAGGTCGATGTCGAGGTACTCGGTCAGATGTTCGTGGACGCGATCGCAGGATCGCAGGACCGGGCCGAGCAGCTCCGTTTGCTCGGCGAGGCAGCGATGGGAGCCGACACCGTCGAACCCGCCGTGCGTCGTGCGGTCATCGAGGCGCGGCTGCCGAATCGGTTGTGGCCCGACCGGGAGTTGCGCATCCCGGCGATCAACGCGGAGACCGGTGAGTTGAGGGTGTTCGGCAATGCCTTCGGCGTCGACCTGATCGACGCAGTCGGAGCGAGTTGCGCTGTCCCCGGGGTGTGGCCGGTAGTCACGATCGACGGTCACCGGTACATGGACGGCGGAATGGCCAGTGGCTCGAATGTTCTTCTGGCTGCGGACTGCGATGTAGTCGTGGTTCTTTCACCCGCGGCAGACCCTGCCCCGAATCTGCTGGGCGGCAGTCTACGAGAGGAAATCGATGTGTTGGCGCCCGCGCGCGTACTGCCGATCTTCGCCGACGACGCCGTCGTGGAAGCGATCGGAACGAACTCGCTCTCGCCGACAACCAGGCGCCCGGCAGCTGAACTCGGCCGTGAACAGGGCCGGCGAACAGCCGACGAGATCGCCGCTTTTCTGGTGACGGCATGAGTACCGCACGGATTGCTGTCGTCCTGCGCCCGGAACAGCCCCCGGAGGACCTTGTCAGCCATGCGAGGTATGCCGACGAGAGTGGTATCGGTGAGGTCTGGCTGTGGGAGGACTGCTTCTTCGGCGGAGGAATAGCCACTGCTGCAGCTGTATTGGCTGCAAGTGAGCGCCTGGGAGTGGCGATCGGCGTGCTGCCGACCCCGATGCGCAACACCGCGATCACGGCGATGGAGATTTCGGCGCTGGCCAGAGTTCATCCGGATCGACTGCGGGTTGGCTTCGGTCACGGCGTTCAGAGTTGGATGCGGCAGATCGGGGCCAAGGCCGAATCGCCGTTGACTCTCCTGCGGGAGCAGTTCGGAGCAGTCGAGCGGCTACTGCGCGGTGAGTCGGTGACGGTGTCCGGTCGATACGTGAATCTCACGGACGTCACGCTGGCGTGGCCACCGGAGAAGGTGCCGCAGTTGCTCGTCGGTGCGACGGGGCCAAAGACTTTGGCGCTCAGTGGCGAGTTGGCGCAGGGCACTGTGCTCTCGGGTGGGACGACCCCGGACGGCGTGCGTCGGGCGATCGCTCACATCGGGGCGTCGGATCACGAGGTTGTCGTTTATGTCATCTGTGCTTTCGGTTCAGGCGGTCGTGAGCGCGCCCTTGCCGAGGCCGCAGCGTCCGGTAGCGAGTCGCCGGAGGATGCGATTGCCGCGGGCACCGCGTCCGAAGTCGCGGCAGCAGCACGGCGATGGGCGGCAGCAGGTGCTACCACCGTGGTACTACAACCGACTGTTGACGAGCCGGATGTCCGCGAGTTCATTCGCTTTGTCGCGCAGGAGGTTCAACCCCTGGTGACGTAGCTCAGAAGGTTACTCTGGACAAAACCGCGTCGATGTCGGCAGTGCTCACGTCGCGATGTGTCACGAACCGAACCTTCCCGGCAACAGTGACCGCGCCGACGTCGACAGCGGCGAGCTGTGCAACGGTGGCCGACGGATCGGGTGTTGCGGCGAGAACAATGTTGGTGGCGGGTTCGTCGACAGCCCAACCGCGTTCACGAAGCCCGGATGCGAGGCGCTGCGCGTTGTCGTGATCGTCGGAGAGGCGAGCTTGTGAGCGCAGCGCGACGATGCCGGCTGCGGCCAGCACTCCGCCCTGGCGAACACCGCCGCCGAGCATCTTGCGGATCCTTCGGGCTTCTGTGATCAATTCGGGTGATGCGGCGAGTATCGAGCCGACCGGCGCACCGAGTCCCTTGCTCAGGCATACCTGAACGGTATCAGCGCCGGAAGTCAGTTCGGTGGGCGAAACATCTAGTGCAGCAGCGGCATTCCAGAGACGGGCGCCGTCGAGGTGAATCTTCAAGCCACGTGATCGCGCGGCGTCGACCAGTGTCGTCCACTCGGTCGGATTCATGACGGCACCGCCGGCGAAGTTGTGAGTGTTTTCGAGACAGAGCAGCGTGGTGTTCAACGTGAAATACGGGCCGGGGGAGCCTGCCGCCTTCACGACGGTCTCGGGGCTGGGACGCCCGGGTCCGCCGTCGTGCGGCAAGGCCATCGGCATTCCCTGGGCGAGCCAGGCGGCGGTGCCCAATTCGGAACCCAGGACGTGAGAGTGCTCCGGCGCCAGGAACTGATCGCCGCGGCGAAGGTGCAGCATCAGCGCAATCAGGTTGCCCATCGATCCGCTCGGCACCCACAGTGCGGCTGTGAACCCCAGAGTGTGCGCCACTTCTTCCTCGAGCGCCGCCATGGTCGGGTCGTGATCGAGGACGTCGTCACCGACCTCTGCGTCGGCCATTGCCTTGCGCATCTCCGCGTCAGGCTTGGTGACGGTGTCCGAGCGAAGGTCGATGTACGACGAAGTCATGGCTCATTCGATCAAGCCGCGTGTTCCGGCGTCAAACCGCGGTATTTCCAGGACGGCTCTTCCGGACTGATAAATCGATATCGCTGAGGATGCCTTCCGTGTGATGATGGGCGCCGGCAATCGCCGGTGAAGAGAACAGGAAGTGGAAGGGGACAGGCATGCGCGACTGGAAGCAAGCGTTGCACCTGCGCGGGCACTCACCCCGCGGCATTTCCCATCCCGCATTCGGGGAACAGAGTGGCGCTGAATACATGCCGTTCCCCAATTCTTGCACTTGCTCCTGACCCGCCTTCGTGTCCAGGAGTTTCACTCCTCGACACGAACTGAGAACTCTCATGCGGAACCCGAACCGCGCACCCGCCGCCTCTCACAGTTGGATGAACCGGTCCGTCCACGTACTCAACGCCACGTACGAGTACCTCGGTGAAGTGAGCGCCGATCGGGCGGTCGTCCTGATCGCCACCGGCTCCGCGCAGTCCATCGAAGACATGATCCCGGTATTTCCGGTGCGCTCCAAGCACATCGAGATCCCACTGCCTCGGACGATTCTGCTCGCCGAGTACGTGTACGTTGCTCACCGGGTGACGGTCACCGATTCCAGTCGGGCCACTTTTGCCGGTGTTTTCGACCGGGACGGTCGTCAATGTGCCTACTGCGCCGCCCGGGCGACAACCATCGACCACGTCCAGCCTCGAAGCCGTAACGGCCCGAACACGTGGGGAAATCTGGTGGCGTGCTGCAGTTCCTGTAATCAGCGCAAGGCGGATCGCACACCGGCTGAGGCCGGTATGCGGCTGCTGTGGGAACCAAAGGCACCTCGGCGCATCGAGAAAGTGCAGCAGAAGATCTGGCGTGAATTGAGTCGGACGTGACGGCCGAAGGGAGCAAGTGATGTACGCAGACGAGATCTCGAATCTGGCTGAGCTTCTGCCGATTTCGGACGACCGGGTTTGGTGGCAGGCGGAATGCAGAGGGGACCCCGAGCCGGACCGCTGGTTCCCTTTTCCGTCCGAGGGGTATTCCTACGCGACCGACGTGTGCAGCAGGTGCCCGATTGCGGATTCATGTCGTGAATTCGCCTCTGCCACTGGCCAGACCGGAATCTGGGGTGGAGTGAAATTCGAGCAGGGTAGGATCGTCGCGGCGTGAGGGATCAGATTCCCGGCTCCGCGGCGATCGTGCCCGCTGATACCGCCCGACACAGGGCGTCGTGGTCACGTTCGGTCTGATCGGCGTAAAGCCGAGCAAACCGGGTGAGGGCGGTATCGACCGCGTCCGAGGTTCCCAGGTAACCGGAAATCAGTGACGCGCCACTGGTTCGGGCGTGTCCCTTCGCCAGGAGGCGACCGCAGATCGCGACATAGTCGGTCAACGCTGCTGCGTCGATATTGTTCAGGTCCACAGAACCTTTCATGTTCCGGAACTGACGGACGTAGTACTGGCGGTCGTCGACGGTGCACCAACCGAGCAGTGGATCGCTGACCGTCTGGAGTGCTTGCTGGTATTCCGCGACGCGTCGTCCTTGGTGGTCGTGCCAGGCCGAGTCGCCGTGGACGAAGGGTGCAACTACGGATCTGCGAGCCTGTTTGAGCTGCAAGAAGATGACGTCGTCCGGGATGCTCCCTTCGCACAGAGCGACATAGGCTCGCAGGGCGACGCTTCCGACTCCGACGACTCGGTGCGCCACGTCGATGACGTTGTAACCCGAGACAACTCGACGCCAGTGTGGTGCAAGGGTTTCGAGATACTCGTCGAGACCCTCCAGGAGGAAGTCGGTGTCCTGTGGGGTGAGTCGTGTTGTGAGCGGCGGGTTCTCGAGTAGCTGGCGTCGGCCGTGGTCCTCGACGGTGAACCGGGGAACCGCGTGATCGCTCGTGCGCCGTCGTGCCCGCTCCGCGGCGCGGCGGATCTCGGCCAGCAATCCGGGATCGGTGACGTGATCGGTGAGTCCGTCGAGATCGACCCGGTCGAATGAACGATCGAACAGTGGACGCTCGGACAGCTTTGCCAGGTGGAGGCGATACGCGGACACACACGAGGTTGTTGCTGTCTCGCACTGAGCTTCGGTGAGGCCGTTCTGCCGACCGGCCACCCAGATGCTCGCGGCCAGCCTTCTCAAATCCCATTCCCAGGGGCCTGGATGTGCTTCGTCGAAATCGTTGAGGTCTATGACAAGTTCGCGTTCCGGGGATCCGTAGAACCCGAAGTTTCCGACGTGTGCATCTCCGCAGATGACGGGTGTGATGCCGGTGGACGGGAGCTGCGCCATGTCCTCGGCCATCAATCCGGCAGTACCACGCAGGAATCCGTAAGGCGAAGCGACCATGCGTCCCACACGGATCGGAACCAACCAGTCGAGTCGTCCCTCGTGTGCTGTGTTGACCTGATCGACCGGGTCACGTCGGTTGAGTGGTGGCGTCCAATCGCCGAGCGACGATCGTGCCACTCGCTTGCGCAGGCCTTTCCCGATCTTGCGACGCTCGCTGCGGGGTGTCTGACGCGCCCGCAAAGTCGCCCTGCCGTCCGGTTCGTTCTCGAGAGCCAACTGACCGGCAGGCCTGCTCAGCGGGTCCATGTCGGGCTCTCTTTCGTCGGGCGTGCGAAACTCGCGCTCGATCTTATGCCCGCTCGACTGAGCGCCGCGCGACGAGTTCCTTAACTACCCGCCTGTGCAATCAACTCGACGGCGCGGTCGGCGCACAGTTCCGGATCCGGCATTCTCCCGATACCGAGGCATTCGACAACGGCGAACGACGTATCCGGTGTGGTTTCCACACCGAGAGCCCACCCGAAGTAGTGATTCCAGGCGAGCACCGCTCGGTGGCCGCTGTGTTGCGGAATTTCGCTACCCAGCACGATCACCGCGTCGAACGCGGGACCGTCGCACCAGATCACCGATTCGGCGAAGGTGGAGCTGGCGACAGCGACTACGTACCTGTGACAAGTCGATTCACTCGGAATGGCGATGTGTGCACGCATGGTCGCTCCTCCGGCTCGGTTGCGATCGGAGGGTTCCCCATTGCCGGTGCCGAAAAAACGCTTGGCAGATTACGTCCCGGCCACAGATCCACGACGCAGACGGTGCCTGAGATGTTTTTGTGCTGCCCGAACGACCGAGCGAGCCGAGAGATACTGCTCGGCAGGTATCAACCGGGAACCGAACAAGTAGAACCTTTGGGCTTCGCCTTGGTCATGGGTGGCCGCGGAGATGAGCAGACGTTCGAATACGGTGAACTTTCGCCCACCGGCGTAACCACTCATATAGTCGATGTGACTCGTCATACTCGCTCTGGCACTGCGGTATTCGGTCAGTGCAGCATTCATGTTGCGATGTGAATCGAGTGTGTGTGCCGTCGTCTCCGCCAGTACTTGCGCGGTGGCGTCGACCAGCATCTGCGCGGTCTCGAGTGCCCACGAGCATCCGATGCCCCACAACGGGTCGTTTGTCGCCGCGGCGTCGCCGATGAGTGCGAACCCGTTACCTACCGGTTCGGTGAGGGTTGTGGAGAAGTGTTTGGTACCAACGATCTTCCCGACGATGTGCTCGCGGCGAATCGGCGGAGCGCCGGGTAAAGCGTTGGCGTATTCGAGGAAAGCGGTAGACAGGTCGTCAGTGAACGAATCGAGTTTGTCGAGGGCGGGGAAGACGACCAGCACGCTGATCCCGCCGTCGTTGGGGAGCAGATAGGCGACGTCGGGATCCATGAACCACGACAGTGAAGATTCTTCGTCGAGTCGTTCGAGTCCGGAGAGTTGGGCGAAGTAGCTGAAGCGACCGTTTGTCACGGTCTCCGAGTCGCATCGCGCGGATCGTGCGACTGTCGAATCCTTGCCGTCCGCTCCGACGGTCAATTTCGCTTCGAGAGTGAAGGCCGAGCCCTGTGCGGTTCCGTACACGCCGGCCGTGGTGCCGTTCTTGGTCAGCAGCCCGGAAACGCGATGTCCGAGAAGAAGGTCGACGTTCGGGTAGTCGTTCGCGAGTTGCCGCAGGAGCGGGTCGAGCGTCTCCCTTCGGACATTGAATCCCGGTGGCGACGAGGCGTCGGTGGCGTCAGGGGTGATCCATCCCCACGGAGTCCAGAACTTCGGAACGGTTTGCACCATTCCCAGGGCGAGCAGTTTTTCCGTGGCGCCGAGCCTTTGCAGGATCGGGGCGCCGCACGGTTGTAGATGGTGAGTGCACAGGACCTTGTGGGCTCGGGCGTCGGAGCGGGCGTCGAGAAGCGCTATTCGCAGACCTTGCTGGGCGTACATGATTGCGGCGGCGCATCCAGCAATGCTTGCGCCGACAATCACGACGTCATATTTGTCTTGCGCTTTCGAAGTCACACCGGTCAGTTTAATGCATAAGATTATAACTTAAATACTTGCAATATTCAGTCATCGTGTTCGGGCGTTAGGTCCCGAACTGCGGCCCGGATGGACTGTTCCCGCAGTTCGTTCTCCCTTCGCAGCTCACGGCGCCGACGCCCGGCCTCGAACCGTTGCCTCGCGATTGTTCCGGTCGGTCGGAGTTGGGGTACCTCAGCGGGTTTTCCGTCGCTGCCCATTGCCACCATCGTGAAGTAACAACTGTTGGTATGTCGAGATTTTCCGAGAAGAATGTCTTCGGTTTCGACGCGTATTCCGATTTCCATCGACGTGCGCCCGGTGTAATTGACGGAAGCGGTGAAGGTGACAAGTTCACCGACGTGCACCGGCTCGCGAAACACCACACGATCCACGGACAGGGTCACGACGTACGTCTGGGCGTATCGACTCGCGCACGCGTAGGCAACCTGGTCGAGGAACTTCAGAATCGTTCCGCCGTGAACGTTGCCCGAGAAATTGGACATGTCCGGCGTCATGAGGACGGTCATGGACAAGGTTTGTTTCGATGCTTGCTGCGACGCTTGCTTCAATTCGGGCAGGGAGTTCGATTCGGACATCGAGCGGGCCTCTTCGGGTCGGTGGACGGTGAAGAGACCGTATCCGGCCCCACGGGTTACCCGCGCGTTCGAAGGGGCGCGGTCCTAGGTTTCGGGACAGTCCCGACGTGCAGGACGTATTCACTGGTGGCGACGGGTCCGGTTGCGCTCGACCTGAGATAGGGCGCAAGCGTCGAGCGCAGGTGAGCGGACATCGAAGCCCAGCTTCCTGTTTCTCTGACTGCCTCGCGAAAATTCTTCAATGCCGGTGCCTGGTCGCACAGTTCCTCTATGGGATCCGACCCGGCTGGTAGTTGCCACTCGAGCACATGACAGGACGAGCTCACCGACTCCAATCCAGCTGCTGCCTTCTCGAATTCGCTCGAGCGCGCCCACGTCGTCGGTAGCGGTGTGATGCCTTTCCATGCTGAGGCTGCTTCTCTGCGGAGTGCTGCTGCCCACCCGTTCTCCGACCACGTTGCGACGCAGATCTTTCCGCCTGGCCTGGTCACCCGCATCATTTCTGCGAGAGCGATCGCGGGATCGGGACAGAAGATGATCCCGAAGATACTGACGCAGGCGTCGGCGCTCGAATCCGGCCACGGCAACGATTGTGCATCGCCGATCGTGAAGGTGGGTTCAGTGATGCCGGGGCGGGGAATCCAGCGTTCGCGCGCGGCCTCGAGCTGGCTGGCGGAGAGGTCGAGTGCGTGGACCGTCATGCCGCGCTGGGCCGCCGGGAGCGCAAAGTTCCCGGTTCCGGCGCAGACGTCGTACACCGTGCTCACGTGTCCGATCGAGCGCAGTGCTTCCAGTGATGCAGGTGAGAGTTGTTCGGCAAGAGTCGAATACGTTGCACCGTTCCAGTTTCCCCGAGTCACGACAAGCTCCTCTCGATTGCGTCGATGACCGTATCGAGCGCTGCGCCTGCCGCGCGTGCTGCTTCGTCGGGGTTGCGTTCCTCGATAGCTGCGATCAAGGGTCGATGCTCGCCGACGTGGAATCCCGGACCGATGCTCACGGCGGACAGTGAATCCGACACGGCGGCAAGAACTCCCCGATAGACGTCGATCAGGGCGGAATTGTGTGACGCCTCGACGATCGAAAGGTGCAGGGCCATCCCGGCTTCGGTCGTACCGGAGCTGCCGGCGTGATCGGGGTGTGCGTTCCATGCTGCGTGGATCCGTGCGAGGTCTTCGGGGGTGCGGCGCTGCGCTGCGAGCCGTGCGGCTTCGACCTCGAGTCCGCGTCGCAAACTCAGTACGTCGAGAACGTCGCCTCTGGCGAGTCTGCGCCCGAGTAGTCCTTCGACCGGCGACGCCGCCGTCACGTACACGCCGCCGCCGTGGCGAACGGACAGAACTCCGGCATGTGCAAGCGCCCGTACCGCCTCGCGCATGGTGTTTCGGGCGACTCCCAATTCATCGACCAGTGCGGTCTCCGGTGGGAGTTTTGATCCGACGGGCCATCGTCCGGAGGCGATGGCCTCCTCGATCGTCGCGGCGACAGTGTCTACCTTGCGTCCGGAATCGGACATGTATGCAACCTCGGGTAAGTGGGTCAATGACTTGTCCGAGGCTAGCGTGCTTCCATAAGTGGGTCAATGACTTGCGAACTATCCCCGTACGTCCAGGCTGCGGGCGTAGTGCTCTTTGAACACCTCGAGATGTGCCCAGGATTCCAAGCCGCTGACACCGTCGATCCCGCGGATTCGCTCGGACAGGGAATGAAGGTCGTTGGAGGAGTTGGCGGCAACGGTCGCGATCACGTCGTACCGCCCCAGGGTTCGGGCGAGGAACTCGATTCCGGGCAGCGACTCGATCTCCGACACCGCGTTGTCGTCCCGTGAGCCCAGGTTGACGCCGATGCCCATCGCCAATGTCCGGCCACCGCCTCGCCGCTTGACGACGGCTCCGACGCGAAGTGCCGTGCTCGAGACAAGGTGATTGACGCGGTTGCGTACGGCACTCGGCGACAGGCCAGTATGTTCGGCCAGCTCGAGAAATGGCATGCGCCCGTTGCGTTCGAGTAGTTCGATCAACGCGACGTCCGTCGAGTCGAGTCGGATGTCGGCTTGTAAAGCGCTCTCGGGCATGAAGATTCCCTTGATGACGTCGACGTAGACCAGCGTGCTCACGGATCGAACGCCCCGCTGTGAGCGGAGTTCGGCGATGGCGCGATACAGATCGTCGTGACCGGGCACCCGAAGTTCCGCAATCACGTTGTACTGCCCGCTGACTGCCGAGATGTAGACGGCGGCCTCGGACTCGATCAACGCGTTCAGCACGGGGGTCATCGGTCCGGACACGGCGATCGAGACGTGTGCGAGTGCCTTCAATCCGAGAAGTTCGGGATGCGCGACCGCAACCACGGACACAGTTCCCGAGTCGAGCAGTGCCTGCACTCTGGTGGACACCGCTGCGCGTGGTGCGTCGACCGCCGCGGACAGTTCGCGGTATGTCGCTCGCCCATTGCGCTGAAGTGCGGCAATGAGCTTGGAATCGAGATCGACGGTCATGGATGTCCCAACTTTTCCAGAGATTTTTCTGTACCCGCTTCCTATTAGAACAGTCGCATGTGGCCATGAATGATGCGGATAAGTGCAGAAATGCTCGAAAACCACTACAAAAAAGTTGTATACCACCTGGTCTGAAACTTTGATGCATTGCATAGCTCCAGGTCAGGGCGTAGTTTTCGCTCAACACGCAGTGACCTGCACCACCATCTCGACGAAGGACCGCCATGCGCAAGTTGCACACGCACGAAGCCTCGCCGCTCGACGCCACCGCCACGATCTTCACCGGCGCCAAGATTCACACCGTTGACGACAGCACGGCGGGAGCCGAAGCGTTCCTGGTGTTCGGAAACCGCTTTGCAGCGGTGGGAACACTCGAGGAATGCCGCACCGAGGCGCGTCGCCTGAGCACTCGCACAATCGCGGTGGTCGAACTCGACGGTGCCACCGTCGTCCCCGGCTTCGTCGATCCGCACGCACACCCGCTCATGTACGGGCAGATGCTCAGCTGGGTGGACTGCGGTCCGGAGAAGGCTCACTCGATCCCCGGAATCATTGCGCTGCTTCAGGAAGCGGCACTCACAGCACCTGCGGGTGTCCCGATTCGCGGATACGGCTACGAGCACCGCAACCTGATCGAAGGGCGTCATCCGCTCAAGGAAGAGCTCGATCAGGTCGCCACCGATCGCGAGGTCTACCTCATGAACGCGAGCGGTCACGGTGGCGTCGTCAACTCCTTCACCTTCGACAAGCACGGCATCGATGCGAGCACCGAGAACCCGGCCGGTGGCGAGTTCTTCCGAGATTCGGACGGCGAGCTCACGGGCGAGCTGTCCGACGCCGCGTGCAACATTCTCACCGGCGTCAACGGAGTGAAGGTCGGTCATCACGGACCCAACTTCCATCTCGAGGACGAGCCCGAAGAGCACCTTCGCCAGCTGTCCGTCGCGCAGGACAAGTTCCTGGCCGGCGGCGTCACCACCATCGGTGACTGCCAGGTGACCCGTCGTGAATTCGACATGTACCTGCGTCTGGCCGAGCAGGATCAGCTCAAGACCCGCGTCTCCATGTACATGCTCAGCCACCTCCTCGATCACGTCATCGACACGGGAATGCACGGCGCCTTCGGCAATTCCAAGCTCGCGTTCGGCGGCATCAAGTTCTATGCCGACGGCACTCTCGGTGGCTGGACCGCGTACTTCCCCGACGGATACGTGGGCGACCCGTGCCGCACCGGGCAGCTCTACCACGAGCCGGCGGACTACTCGGAGCTGATTGCCAAGGCACACTCGGTGGGTCTGCAGACCGCCACGCACGCTCAGTCGCCGACGGCCATCGACATGGTGCTCGATGCCATCGAAGCTGCGCAGAAGGCTCACCCTGACGCCGACGCGCGTCACCGCATCGAGCATTGCGGACTCCCGACGGCCGAGCAGATCGCCCGGATGAACCTGGCCGGTGTCTACCCGGTGAACCAGCCGCAGCATTACTACAACTGGGGCGAGGGCGTCACCGCTGCGATCGGGACTCCGGGTGAGCGGTTCAACCCGCTCGGCGAGTTCATCGCTGCCGAGGTTCCCGTGACCATCAGCTCCGACGCACCGGTCGCCGAGCCCAAGCCGCTCGAAGCGATTCAGGCTGCCGTCACCCGTGTGACGCGTCAGGGCCATCAGCTCGGCTCGGATGCACTCCGCATCACCGCCGACCAGGCACTGCAGGCTCACACGCTCAACGGTGCGCGTGCGCTGGGCCGTGAAGCAGAACTGGGCAGCATCTCGGTGGGCAAGCGGGCCGACTTCGTCATTCTGGGCGCGGATCCTCTCGAGGTTCCGGCCGACGCGATTGCGCAGATCGATGTCCGGGAGACCTGGATCGACGGCGAACTCGCACATTCAGGTCATAACCACCTATTGTCGAGCACTTCGACCACCGAGGAAAAGTAATGAACCGAGAGCAACAGATCGTGAAGGCCCGCAAGGCGGGATTTGCAGCCTTCGTCGGTACAACTATCGAGTGGTACGACTTCTACGTCTATGCCACGGCAGCCGCGCTGGTATTCGGTGACATCTTCTTCCCGCCCGGAACCGACCGCCTGACCGGTGTTGCTGCGGCGTTCGCGACGTACGCCGTCGGCTTCTTCGCTCGCCCGCTCGGCGGAATCGTGTTCGGCCATGTCGGTGACAAGATGGGCAGGCGCACCGCCCTTGTCGTGACTTTGACGCTGATGGGCGCAGGAACATTCCTCATCGGCATGTTGCCCACCTACGCGTCGATCGGGTTCTGGGCGCCGTTGCTTCTGGTTGTTCTTCGCTTCGTCCAGGGCTTTGCCGTCGGCGGCGAATGGGGCGGTGCCGTCCTGATGGCCGTCGAGCATGCTCCCGAGGACAAGAAGACCTTCTACGGCGGATTCGCCCAGCTGGGCAACCCCGCCGGCGCGCTTCTAGCCACCGGTTTCTTCAGCATTCTCTCCACCTTCGGCGACGACGCTCTGCGCGAGTGGGCTTGGCGTCTGCCGTTCCTCTGCTCGGCGCTCTTGATTCTCGTCGGCTTGGTCGTGCGCCTGAAGGTCGAAGAGTCCCCGGTTTTCGAGTCCGAGGTGAAGTCCGCGGATGTACCGGAAATGCTGCCGCTCAAGTACGCGCTGGTGACCAACTGGCGCCCGATCATCCTGGGTATCGGCATCCTGCCCGTCGCAGTCGGCGGCTACTACCTCGTGACGACCTTCATCACGGCGTACGCAACCGACCCCGATGTCGGGTTGTCCGAGACGTTGATTCTCAACGCGCTCAGTGTCGCGGCAGTGGTCGAGTTGATCGCGACTCTCGGAGTGGCGTGGCTCGGCGACAAGGTGGGACGCGTCCGCGTCGTCATCTGGGGTCTTGCCGCGGTCGCAATACTCGCAGCACCGCAGTTCCTGGTGCTGAAGTCCGGATCCGTGTTCCTGATCTTCCTGACCTTCGCCGTCATGCGACTGGTGCTGGCTGCCACGTACGGTCCGATCGCCGCTGTTCTGTCGCAGATGTTCAAGCCGCAGGCTCGCTACACGAGCATCTCGTTGGCGTACCAGGGCGCCGGCGCGATCTTCGGCGGATTGTCTCCGCTGGTCTCGACGCTGATGTACAAGGCAACCGGCAGCATCTGGCCGGTCATCGCACTGCTGATCGGCATGTGCATCCTGAGCATCGTCTGCCTGCTCTTCGCTCCGCAGCATGTGGACGAGGCGACCGATACCGACGGTGCACCGCAGGGCCTGAACAAGGAATCGGCTTCCGCCTGACTGCCGAGGGTCGGCTTCCGCCTGACTGCCGAGGGTCGGCTTCCGCCTGACTGCCGAGGGTCGGCTTCCGCCTGACTGCCGAGGGTCGGCTTCCTGTCAACTGAAAACACAAAGCTGGGGCAGTACACGATTTCCGTGTACTGCCCCAGCTGTCGTTCAGCTGTCCTTCAGGGCCGGTTACGCGCCGACGAGATGGCGATGAAAGTGATCGCTGCGTCGGTGTGCCTGGCTGAGATTCCTGATCTCACGCAGCCAGAAGTGAGACGCCAGTGCGTTATCGCTTCCATAGCCGGTGCCGGACGTGTCCTCGTCGATCAGGGCGACAAGCGCCTTGATCAGGCTGGTGACCTTGAGGTTGTTGGTCTGAGAATGTCGGACCAGCAGGTCGGCAGCTTCGTCGGAGCTGCAACGGTAGAGGGTGCAGACGATTTCGATCCCGCGCTCGCGGATCCGGCCCGAAGTTGTCGGGAGCCGTAGACCGTTTGTCGAGTTGCTGTTCGTCTGGTTGTTCGTGTTGTCGGGGTGAATCATGGTGTTGATCAAGGTATTCCTTTGAACTGCACGGGTTTTAGGCCCGTGCAGTGTGTAGCGCATGTTGATACTGGTGCAGTCGGTACGCGATTGGCGGCGGACTCCGTCGGAGCCTTCGGCCTGGTCAACAATCTGCGGGACTGATGAAAGTGCGTAGTGATCAAAGGCGCGGATTTGCACCGAACTGGAAGTCTGCCCCTGGAACGAATACTGGAACCTTAGTTCCGGGCGAAGCGACCGGCTGCCTGACTGACGGCTGCCCTCTGATAACCCCACCGTACGTCATCAATGCGGTTTCAGCTAATTCTTTATCGGGCGATCGTGATCACAGCGGGTGCTTTTACCTGCTCAAGAGGCGTTTACGTGGTCGATTATTGCTTGCTTGGTGATAGCCCAGGCGTCGGTTGTCGGGTTCCCGAAGTCGCCGTGGCCGACTCCGGGTAGTTCGATCAGATCGACCGCATCGCCTGCTGCTCGGGCGGCACGGGTATAGCGTCGGCTCTGTTCGATCGAGACGACCTTGTCGCCGAGTCCGTGGATCGCCGTGACAGGGAGGCCGGTGGGGAGGTGTTCGATCGGTGATGCGATGCGGTAACGGTCCGGATGGTCGACGGGCATGCCGCCCAGAAGATTTCGAACAAATCGATCTTTGCCAGCGGTTGCGGCGAGCGTCATGTCGAAGACGCCGGCCATGATCGTTGCCGAGCGAACCGGCACGGTGAGGTCCGGTTCCGGAGCGTCTG
The DNA here is from genome assembly GCF_042738325.1 of Rhodococcus sp. NPDC059969. Lineage (NCBI taxonomy): Bacteria > Bacillati > Actinomycetota > Actinomycetes > Mycobacteriales > Nocardiaceae > Rhodococcus > Rhodococcus sp. NPDC059969. Next base: position 1,073,446 of record NZ_JBHWUF010000001.1, read on the forward strand.
CACCCTGCTGTGATCGCGACGCGACCCAGGCGGCAAGCTGTCCGCCCGCGGAGTAGCCGGCGATGTGTACACGGCTCAAATCCAGTCGCCCGGAAGCTCTTTCCTGAACAATGCCGGCCAGGGCGTTGGTAGCCGCAACCGTATCGGAGAGCGTGGTCGGCCAACCGCCCTGACCACCTACACGCCTGTATTCGATGTTCCAGACCGCAATTCCGTACGGGGTCAAGGTTTTTGCCCACGCACCCGCGTACTCGAGGTTGCTTTTCTGAGCCCAGCCGCCGCCGTGGATGAGGACAACGACCGGCAGGTCGCCGTCGGATCCGGTTGGAAGATACAGATCGCCGAACGTGTCTGCGGCCGCGGCGTATGCGATGCGTACGGGAGCCACTTCACGATCGAGACCCGCTGCACTGCTGACAGACAGGAGGAGAGTGAGAACACAGACGAGCGCTACGGCGAGGTACCCGGCCAAGCGGTCGCGGGAGCGGTGCGCGATGACCTGATTCCTCTCGGCGTGTGACGGACGATAATTCGGAAATCAGTCTATCGGTGCCGAGTGAATTTATGGTGTGAGCGTAAGTGCCGTGCTTGCCCGCACACGTAGTTCGCTCCGAGTATGTATCTGAGCTGGGCGTCCGTCTCCGTCGATCAAGGCGAGTAGTGCATCCACTGCCAATCTCGCTTGTTCCTCGGGGAAGAAATCGATTGCAGTGATCGGGGGATCTGAAATCAACAGAGCAGGTTCGTCGCTGTCCTGTGCGATCAAGACGTCTTCTGGAATTGACAAGCCGAGATCGCGCGCTGCCCGAACGGCGGCGGGAGCGCAACCGAGGATCAACGACAGTATCGCGTCGGGAGGATTCTCGGACGTGAGCGCCTTGTGGGTCGATGTATAGGCTGCGGCAACGAGCAGGTCGACGGTATCAGCGCCAGAGGACGGCGCCAGATCGTCGCTGATTCGAGGCGTCATCCCGCGGGCGCGGCACCACTCGATGTAGGCCTTGGTCGTGGCGCGCGTCCACTCCGAATGCAGTCCGGGGGTGAGGATGAAGATGTCTGTCGCGCCCTGGTCGGCGAGGTGATTCAGGAGCGTTTCGGTAGTCGAGACGAGATCCGGCGAGATGAAGCTTCCGAATTGTTCGGCTCGTCCCGGACCCACTGCAGCAGAGGGGATTCCGATCCTCCGCAGGACGTCGACACGAGGGTCGTGGGCGGCGGGGTCGACAACGATAACTCCGTCCATCTCGATGCGACGTAGTCCGTTCGGATCTTTCATCGACGGAAGCAGTAGGAGTGAATGATCAGCCTGGAATGCGGCCTGGGTGGCGGCGGTTGCCACACGTCCGTACCAGTCGAAGTTGAGGTACTCGGCCGATGACAGCTCTTCCGGGGCCGGGAGCATCAGTCCGAGGGTGGCAGTTCTGCCTGTCCGAAGATTCTGTGCCGAGCGATTGGCCCGGTACCCCAAGCGGTCGGCGACTTCTTGGACGCGTGCGCGAGTTGCGGAGTCGACTCTGCCCTTGCCGTTGAGTGCGTAGGAAACGGTCGACACGGCGACACCGGCGGCAGTCGCGACGTCACGAAGCGTCGGGGCGTTCGGCGTGATCATCGGGTCGCTTCCTTTGCTGGTCGGTTTCTACTCAAGAGTAACGCCCGAGCATCGGGCGCTGCTGCAGTTGGTGGACGGTTGTCTAAAAGAGGGCTAGTGCCGAATCGTTTCATCGCAGCTATTGACAGTGCTGAAACGATTCGGCACGCTCATGGAACGCCAGTCGAACTCCGAATGAATTTCCTGGAGACACATGTCGTACTCGTTCCAGTCCAAGCGCATAATTGCGATAACGCACGGAGTCACTCCATGACCGACAACACCGACCCGCGAAGGGTGGGCACAGTTCCCGACCCGCATCCGCCCGGACCTACTCCGGGGCTTCGTAGGGGGACGATCAACAGCAGACATCTGGTCTTCTTTGTCATCGCCGCCGCGGCACCGCTGACCATTCTGGTGGGATTTGCGCCCCTCGGACTGATGAGCGCGGGCGCTGCACTTCCGGTCGGTTACATCGTTCCGGGAATCGTCTATCTACTGTTCGCGGTCGGATTCACGGCGATGAGCAGGCATATCCGAGGTGCGGGCGCCTTCTACGCCTACATCACGGAAGGACTCGGCACCATCGTCGGCGCCGGATCTTCGGTGGTGGCCTACGTCGGCTATCTCGGCGGTCAGATCGGATTTGTCGTCGCGTGCGGCATTTTCACGTCGTCCACCCTCGACAGTCTTTTCGGTATTTCGGTTCCGATCTATGCATGCGCGCTGACAATTGCCGTTCTGGTTACGGTCGTGGGATACAACCGGGTGGACATCGGTGCCAAGGTGCTCGCGGTGTTGATGGCTCTCGAACTCGGCGTGCTCGCAGTTTTCTGTGTTGCGGTCCTGGTCAAAGGCGGGCATGAAGGACTGTCGCTGGGCAGTTTTTCGCCCTCGACCTTCCTGACGACCGGCTTGGCCAGCGTCTTCGTGTTGACCTTCACGTCCTTTGTCGGCTTCGAGCAAACGGCGATTTACAGCGAAGAGGTGGTTGACCCCCGGCGCACCGTTTCTCGGGCGACGTACACGGCAGTCACCGTCCTGGCAGTCGTCTATTCCTTCTGCGCCTGGGTGATCGTGCAAGCCGTCGGACCGAGTCGCATGGTCGACTTCCTCGGCGGCGATCCGTCCGAGCTCATCTTCGACCTCAACAGTGAATTTGCGGGCGAGATGATGACCGACGTCATGCACCTGCTCATCGTCACGAGCTTCTTCGCGGGGTGTCTGGCTCTGCACAACGCGTGTAGTCGCTATCTATTCGCGATGGGGCGGGGCAGGATCCTGCCGACGGCGTTGGCGAAGGTGTCGGCGTCGACCGGTACCCCCAGCGTCGCCGGAATTATGCAGGGCGCGTTGACCTTTCTCGCGATCGCAGGATTTGCGTTGACCCCAGCAGATCCGTACACGCAGGTTGTCTTGTGGACGAACACCCCGACCATCATTGCGGTGCTTGCTCTGCAGATTCTGACCTCGCTTGCAGTGCTCCGATTCTTTTCGCAAGGAGCTAGAGGAGAAGGATTGTGGCAGAGGCTGATTGCACCGTCGCTCGCGACTGTTGCACTCGTCGTGGCACTTGGTTTCCTGCAAGTCAACATGGGTGCCATGACGGGCCTGACCACTGCTCAAAATCTGTTGTTCGTGGTACCGCTGGTCATTGCATTCGTAGTGGGGGTCCTTCGGAGCCTGTGGCTTCGAAGCCACTCGATCGAGGTGCTTTCGGCATGAGTGAATACGCATGGTCGGTTCCCGGCGGATTGGTCGAACGGCCGGGATTGAATCCGGGAGAGCCGGAGATCTGGGTGTACGCAGACAAGTTCTCGTATTTCGCCGGCGACACCGTCTCTCTTCGAGTACACACCACCGCAGACGAATACGACCTCGAGATCGTGCGAGACGGAGCCCGCCCACAGAGCATCGTCAAGTACCTCGGTCTCCCGGGAAAGCAACAGCCGACGCCCGACGACGCCTACGCGGTCGGGTGTGGATGGTCGGAGTCCCTGGCACTCACGGTTGCCTCGAATTGGTCCTCGGGGATGTATTTGATTCTCGTACGGATGCGCCACGAAGGCGTCGTCGTCGAGCGTGAAGGCTTTTTCATAGTGCGATCGCGTACCGCTGCGCCGGCCGACATGGTTCTCATTCACACGACGAGCACGATGCTCGCCTACAACGACTGGGGCGGAGCCAACCACTATCGTGGAGTCCCGGACGGTTCCGGCGACGTGCCGACACCGTTTTCCTCGACGCAGCGGCCCATCGCGCGAGGAATGTTGCGCAAACCTACAGGCGCCGCCCGCAACATTCACACTGATACACCCGGAATCGGATGGATTCCGCGTCATCCGCCGTACGAATGGGCGTGGGAGAACGGCTACTCGCGCCACCATGCGGATGCGTTCTGGGCCACGTACGAACGCCCCTTCACGGTGTGGGCGGAAGACCGAGGGTTTCGCGTCCACCACATCACTCAGCATGACCTACATGAGGATCCCTCAGCACTGCAAGGGTATTCGTGTGCGGTCATCGTCGGTCACGACGAATACTGGTCATGGGAAATGCGCGACCGTATCGACGAGTTCGTCGAAGGCGGGGGCTGTTTGGCGCGCTTCGGCGGAAACTTCCTCTGGCAGGTGCGCATCGAAGGTGATGCGCAAATCTGCTACAAGAATCCGTTCGAAGATCCGATGCGTGACGTTGATCCGACACGGGTGACCACGGCGTGGGATTCGCCCGAGGTTGGACGGCCGGGTGCGTGGACGATGGGTTTGACTGGCATGGCGGGAGTCTACAATCGTTACGGTGCAACAACTCCCAGGTCTTCGGGCGGTTTCACGGTATACCGGCCGGATCATTGGGCGTTGAACGGAACCGACCTGTACTACGGCGACAACTTCGGGATCGCCCCGATCTGTGTTGCAGGATTCGAGGTGGACGGAGTGGATTACACGTTCAGAAAAGGCCAGCCATATGCCACTGGAGAAGACGGCGCGCCCGAGGATCTGGAAATCATTGCTATGGCACCGGCAGTCAGCGGCTCGCGTGACCGCTGGAACGGCACGGTCCCGATCGGCGCGCCTCTTGCCGAAGTGAAGGGCATTCTTGAATGTTTCTACGGGAGTGAGCCACCCGAGCACCTTCGCGATCTCGAGTACGGATCGGGAATGGTGGCATGCCACAAGCGAGGTCTCGGGACGGTGTTCAACGCTGGTTCCGCCGAATGGGTGAACGGACTGATCCATCACGATCCCTTCACCGAACAGATAACTGTCAACGTACTGAATCTATTTGCCGCCCAATTGACAAGCTTGAACACGGAGGAAAACTGACGTGAGTGTCGTTGACATTCGAACCTTCGGACCCGGCCAGGGGACGCAGTTCGTGCCGGAATGGGGTGATGATGCGAGCGCGAATTGGTCCGAATCGGAATGGCGATCGTTCGGTGATCCGGAAGGTGAGTACTTCGGCGGTGGTTGGGAAGGGGAGCCGGGCACTCTGCTGTGTGACCCTTACCCGTACGACGAGGTCTGTGTCATGATCAGCGGCCGGGTGGCGCTGATCGACCTCGATGGAAACCGTCGCGAATTCACCTCCGGTGATGCATTTTTCGTTCCGAAATCATTTCGTGGGATCTGGGAAACCGTGGAACCATCCAAGAAGTACTTCATCGCATTGCCGGGATCATGCTCGTGAGTGTTGCCTCGACCATGGGCGTCGAAGTCTTCGGCCACGTCATCGACGGTGTCTGTGAGACATCACTTGGAAATCTGTCCCAACTGGTCAATCCTGCGAACGGCGAAGTCTATGCGCGTGCGGCCGTTGGTTCTGCGGAAGACGTTGATCGAGCATGTCTGTCTTCGGAGATCGCTTCCAGGAAGTGGCGTCGATCAACGCCTGCGCGGCGTCAAGAGTTGCTACTGGCACTGGCGGACGCTCTGGAATCGAATGCGAAGTACTTCCTCGAGGTTGAATGCCGCAGTACCGGAAAGCCTCTCAGGCAGGTGCGAGACGACGAGATCCCGCAGTGTGTCGATTTTCTGCGGTACTTCGCTGGTATCGCTCGCTCATTGCCGGGTACTGCCGCAATGGAATACACCGAGGGCGCCACCTCGTATGTCAGGCGAGAGCCGATCGGTGTAATCGGTGCAATCGCACCGTGGAATTATCCGCTGATGATGGCGGTCTGGAAGATCGCACCGGCACTCGCGACGGGAAACACCCTCGTGCTCAAACCGGCTGAAGAGACTCCGGAAACTGCAGTAATGCTGGGAGTTCTTGCTGCGCAGATCTATCCACCTGGAGTGCTCAATGTGGTGTGTGGCGATCGCGATACCGGAGCCGCGCTTGTCGCTCATCCGGCGCCTCGCATGATCGCGCTGACGGGGTCGACGAGAGCGGGTATTTCGGTCGCCAAGGCGGCATCCGAAGACGTCAAGCTTTTGCACCTCGAGCTCGGAGGTAAGGCTCCAGCTGTCGTGTTTGCCGATGCGGACCTGGACGGAGCAGTCGCGGGGATCGTTGCCGGCGCCTTTTACAACAGCGGTCAAGATTGCACCGCTGCAACGAGGATTCTCGTACAACAAGAGGTAGCGGAAGAGTTCACCGAAAAGTTGACGGCTGCGGCCGCGGACTTGAGGTTGGGAGGCCCGGACTCGGGCGATTGTCTCGGCCCTCTGGTCAGCCGCGCTCATCGTGATCGGGTGGCAGAGTTGGTAGAAAGACGTTCCACAAATGCGAACGTACGTGTTGGTGGAGGGCAGCCTGCCGGATCTGGTTTTTTCTATCTGCCGACTGTCATTTCCGGGGTGCGGCAGGACGACGAGTTGGTTCAGGAAGAGATATTCGGGCCCGTTGTCACGGTGCAGTCGTTCTCCACTGAAGTCGAGGCGATCGAACTTGCGAATGGGACCAAGTACGCTCTCGCGTCGAGTGTGTGGACGTCCGATCACGGCACTGCGATGAGGATGACTGCCGAACTGGACTTCGGCTGCGTCTGGGTCGGCGTGCACGGGGCTCTCACCGCGGAAATGCCGCACGGCGGCTTCGGTGGTTCGGGTTACGGGAAGGACCTGTCGGAGTTCGCGCTCGCGGAGTACACGCGGGTCAAGCACGTCATGCACGTCATGCACGTCACGAAGCCATAGTTCACTCGAATTCGATTGCGATGACGGCTACAGCCTGGGGGTCGATCGTCCCCAAGCGTCACACGACATGACGGCACTTCATGAGGTCCAATCGTCACTGGAAGACAAACCTGACGGACGGTTGTTGCGCGAAAGTAAATTGCCGAATCGTTTCACTGCAATATATTGACAGCGCTGAAACGATTCGGCACTCTCGTAGTTCGTTGGGCAACATCGGATGAACCTCGAATGAATCTCGGATGAACCTGGCACCCTCGTTTCAGTCCAAAGCGCATGCTTGCGAGAACTCACGGAGTCACTTCATGATCGACGGAACCGTCCCGCGGCAGGTGGGCAAAGATCCCACCTTGTATTCGCCCGAATCCATCCAGGGGCATCGGACGGGAACGGTCGACAGCGGGCATGCGGTCTTCCATGTCGTCACTGTCACCGTCACTGTCGCGCCGCCGGCCGTCCCGGTCCGGTTTGCGGCCCGCGGACCTATGCCTGCAGGTACGGCGCGCTACGGCTGCTTCACGCCCTCGGGCTTGGACCCGTCGATCGAGCGGCCTGTGGCGTGAGCGAATACGCATGGTCGGTCCCCGGTGGTTTGGTCGAACGGCCGGGGATCAGTCCGGGAGGGCCGGAGATCTGGGTGTACGCAGACAAGTTCTCGTATTTCGCCGGCGACACCGTCTCCATTCGGGTGCACACCACCGCTGACGAATACGACCTCGAGGTGGTGCGAGACGGCGCGCGTCCGCAGAGCATCGTCAAGTACCTCGGTCTCCCGGGAAAACAACAGTCGACGCCCGACGACGCCTATGCGGTTGGTTGCGATTGGTCGGAATCCGTTGCCTTCACCGTCGCCCCGAACTGGGCGTCGGGGATGTATTTGATTCTGGTCCGAATGCGACACGAAGGTGTGGTCGTAGAACGGGAGGGTTTCTTCGTAGTCAAGGCGCGTGAAACCGACCACGCCGACCTTGTTCTCATTCACACCACGAGCACGATGTTGGCCTACAACGACTGGGGTGGGGCAAACCATTACCGAGGCGTCCCGGACGGTTCCGGCGACGTGCCGACACCGTTTTCCTCGACGCAGCGGCCCATCGCGCGAGGCATGTTGCGCAAACCTGCAGGCGCAGCACGTAATACACACTCCGATACGCCGGAAATTGGATGGATTCCGCGTCATCCGCCGTACGAATGGGCGTGGGTGAACGGCTACTCGCGTCACCACGCTGACGCGTTCTGGGCCACGTACGAACGCCCCTTCACGGTGTGGGCGGAAGAGCAAGCCTTTCTTGTGCACCACGTCACCCAGCACGACCTGCATGAGGATCCTTCAGCACTGCAGGGGTATTCGTGTGCGGTCATCGTCGGTCACGACGAGTGCTGGTCATGGGAGATGCGTGACCGTATCGACGGATTCGTCGAAGGCGGGGGTTGTTTGGCGCGCTTCGGCGGGAACTTCCTGTGGCAAGTTCGTATCGAGGGCGATACGCAGGTCTGCTACAGGGACCCTTTCGAAGATCCGATCCGTGAGGTCGACCCGACGAGGGTGACGACTGCGTGGGATTCGCCCGAAATCAGCCGGCCAGGTGCGTGGACTATGGGTTCGACCGCTACGGCCGGCGTCTACAGCCGTTACGGCGCAACAACTCCCAGGTCTTCCGGCGGTTTCACGGTGTATCGCCCTGACCATTGGGCGTTGAACGGAACCGATCTGTATTACGGCGACAACTTCGGAAACTCTCTCTGTATTGCCGGTTTTGCCATGGACGGCGTGGACTACACGTTCCGAAAGGGCCTGCCGTACGCCACCGGAGTCGACGGCGCGCCCGAAGACTTGGAGATCATCGCGATGGCACCGGCGGTGTCGGGTTCACGGGACAAGTGGAACGGAACGAGCCCCATCGGTGCGCCCTTGGCGGACGCGCGGGGAATCGTCGAATGGTTTTACGGGAGTGAGCCACCCGAGCATCTTCGTGATCTCGAGTACGGATCGGGAATGGTCACTTGTCACAGGCGAGGTCGCGGGACGGTGTTCAACGCTGGTTCTACCGAGTGGGTGAACGGACTGATCAATCACGATCCGTTTACCGAGCGGATCACCGCAAACGTGCTGAATCTATTTGCTGCGCAACTCTCGAACTTCAACGTGAAAAACAATTGACGAAATCCTCATGGCAATAAATACGAACGTATGTATTGCCAGCGAAAAGCATGTGTGAACTGTGCCTTCGTCCCTGCAGTCGGTCATTTTCGTGGTGATGCAGGATGGTGAAATGGTTGACGAGAAGGTGCAGGCACGATCTCGACGATCAGATCCGCGCGCGACCTGACTTCCCTGATCAGGTCGGCGTTCGGCTGATCTACCCGTTTCACCCACTCGGCAGCCGCTTCGGAACTCTTTCCGAAGCGGCTGTGGCGTGTCACCAAGCGTTCCGTGCGAGTCGCCTCCGGAACGTCCAGATACCAGACCTCGTCGAGTGTCGCACGCACTTCAGGCCACCCACCGGTCGGTAGGAGAAGATAGTTCCCTTCGGTGACGATCAACGGTGTATATGGATCGACGGAGGTTGCACTGCCGATTGATTCGTCGATCTCGCGATCGAAGACGGGGACGTAAACGGTGGCATCCGAGGTTTGGAGCCGGCGCAGTAGAGCCGCGTATCCGCCGGCGTCGAAGGTGTCCGGAGCGCCTTTGCGTGCACGCCTGCCCAGCTTGTCGAGTTCCTGATTGGCAAGATGAAAACCGTCCATCTCGACGACGGCGCAACGAGAACCAAGTTTCCGTGCAATAGCCTGTGACGCCGTCGATTTTCCGGCTCCCGGCGCTCCCGTGATGCCGAGGATGTGCCGGCGGTTGTCGGTGATCAGGGAATTGGCGCGTGAGGCAAGTTCATCGAGCGTCAGTGAGACGGTCGGCGGAGTGGTCTCCACGCGAAGCTCCATCCTGTATGCGGGTCGGGTTCCTCGAGCGTACGCGCGGAGCCGAGACCTATTGACAGTCTAAATGGACTGTGAAACTGTGAGCCATGCCACTCGAGAAGCTGGAGGTGTGAGCGTGACTCTGCGTGATGTGCAGCGCGAAGCGACACGCCATCGGATTCTCGACGCGGCAACGGATTTACTGATCGCGGACGGGTATTCGTCGTTGACGACGCAGTCGGTGCAAACCGCTGCCGGAGTCAGTCGTGGCGCTCTGCTTCACCATTTTCCGAACATGCAGGAGTTGACTGCGGCGTTGGTGTCGAACATCGTCGTGCGGAACGAGGCGGCAGTAAGAGCGGCGATGTCTCGGCAGGATCCGTCGGTGGACACGATCGAGAACTCGATCTCCGCTTTGTATTCGGCGTTGACTCGGCCGCCGTTTCAAGCGGAACTCGAACTGTGGTCCGCAGCTCGGACGGATCCGGGGCTGGCCGAGGTGCTTCGAGAATCGGAGCGTGCCGCCGGGCGGGATCTGCGGCGAGTTGTCCACGACGCTTTCGGCCCCGAAATTGTTGCTTCCGAGAACTATTCGCAGATTGCAGATCTGACGGTGCTGATGCTCCGTGGTTTGGCGCTGTCCCGGGCAGTGCAGAAGAGCGACGCCTCCGCGCGTCGTTCGATCAGTCAATGGGCAGGCGTCGTTCGCCTGCTCCTCACCCAGAACTAGCGCAACTCGTTCCGATCGAGGTGTGCTCTGTCGACAGGACCGATGATGACGGATTTTGCGACCCTGAAGTACGAGACCTCGGACGGTAAGGCGTATATCACGCTCAACCGACCCGATCGGCTCAACGCGATCGATGACGTGATGCCGTCGGACATTCGAAATGCGGTGGCAGCAGCCAACGACGACGACGATGTTCGCGTGATCATCTTGCAAGGTGCGGGCAAGGCGTTTTGCGCCGGGTACGACCTCAAGAAGTTCGCTGAAGGAGACCTCGACGGAAAGTGGAACCAGGGACCGGTATGGGACCCCATCAAGGACTTTCGGGGGATGAAGCAGAATACCGATGACTTCTTCACGCTCTGGCGATCGCTCAAGCCGACGATCTGCAAGGTTCAGGGTTACGCAATCGCCGGCGGGAGCGACATCGCGCTGTCCTGCGACATGCTGATCATGGCCCACGACGCCCACATCGGGTACCCGCCTGCGCGCGTCTGGGGTTGCCCGACGACGGCGATGTGGGTGTATCGACTGGGAGCCCAGCGGGCCAAGCGAATGTTGTTGACTGGCGACACTATTGACGGTGTCACGGCGGCAGATTGGGGATTGGCACTCGAAGCGGTGCCGGCCGATGAATTGGACTCGGCAGTGGAAGCGTTGGCGGATCGCATTGCCGGTGTCCCGCTCAATCAGTTGGCTATGCAGAAGATGATGATCAATCAGGCGTACGACAATATGGGGCTGCAGGGCACTCAGGTGCTGGCAACCCTGTTCGACGGAATCACGCGTCACTCTCCGGAAGGGCGCTGGTTCAAGGATTTTGCCGAGCGCGACGGATTTCGTGCCGCGGTGCAATACCGCGATTCCGGGCGCAAGATTCCAGACGGAGGCGGGCCGCTCCCCGCGTCCGACACCCCTCCTCGATAGAAAGTGGATGTGAGATGAGCAGTGTTCTCGAAACGTCGTACTTCCCCGCTGACGTGTCGGACCCGATTGCGGAACAAACGGTGGGCGGGTTGCTGCGAGAGTGCGCCGCGGACTCGCCGAATCTGGTTGCAATCAGAGAAGTAGTTCCGGCGCAATCGCATTCGTTGTCCGGGGCCGCCCAAACCGATCGTACGTGGACCTTCGCGCAACTGCTGGACGAAGCGGAGGGGTGTGCGCACTACCTCTTGTCCCAGTTCGATCGCGGAGACCGGATCACCGTCTGGGCTCCGAACGTTCCGGAGTGGATGATCCTGCAATACGGCGCCGCGCTCGCCGGAATGGTTCTGGTGACTGCCAATCCGGCGTTGGGTGCGGAGGAACTGGCGTACGTCTTGTCGCAGTCCCAGTCTCGCGGGCTCTTCCACACCGGAAAGTTCCGCGGCGGTGACATGGCAGCGGTGGCGTCCGAGGCAATTTCGATTGCGGGAGAGGAGGTTCTGGCAGTCAACTTCGAAGACTGGGATCGTCAGGTTCGAGGTTGGACCGGCGAGCGGGGTGCTCTGCCGGAAGTCTCTCCCGATGACAATGCGCAGATTCAGTACACGTCGGGAACCACCGGTGTGCCCAAGGGTGCATTGCTGCATCACCGAGGTTTGGTCAATAACGCCGATTTCGTCAGCCGGAGAGGTCAATTCCCCGAGCGGGGTTCGGTCGTCTCGGCCATGCCACTGTTCCACACGGCCGGATGCGGCATCCTGGTTCTCGGTGCCGCACAGCGAAGAATGTCCATAGGCCTGATCCAGTACTTCGATCCGGTTGCGGTTCTCGATGCGGCAGAACGCTTTCACGCCGACGTCGTCAGTGGAGTACCGACGATGCTGATCGCCATGATCAACGACGCGACCTTCGCCAGCCGCGATTTCTCGGCGTGCTCAGTGGTCGTATCCGGTGGATCGTCGGTACCGCCCGAACTCGTCAGCACGGTGGAGTCGGCATTCGGTGCGGGATTCAGCATCGTCTACGGACAAACCGAAGCCAGTCCCGTGATCACGCAGACCAGTCCGGCCGACACCCCCGAAGACAAGTCGGAGACGGTCGGCCTCGCGTTGCCACAGGTCGAGGTGAAGATCTCCGACGTCGTGACCGGGGACAGCGTTCCGCTCGGCGAACAAGGTGAGATCTGCGCTCGCGGGTACCTCGTCATGACCGAGTACTTCCGCAATCCTGAGGCCTCGTCCGCGACCGTGGACAAGGACGGGTGGTTGCATACCGGCGACTTGGGGACGATGGATCAACGTGGATACGTCCGGGTCACCGGGCGCCTCAAGGACATGATCATCCGCGGCGGGGAGAACATCTATCCGCGTGAGGTCGAGTCCGTGATCTTCGCGCATCCGAAGATCCTCGATGTGGCGGTCGTCGGTGTTCCCGACGAGGTGTGGGGTGAGCGGGTGGTTGCCGTCATCCGCTGGAAGGACGAATCCGACCAGCCGACCGCCGCCGAACTGGTCGAGTTCTGCAACGAACGACTGGCGCGCCACAAGGCACCCAAGGAATGGTTCAGCGCGGAAGCATTCCCACTGACAGGCTCGGGCAAGATCCAGAAGTATCGGATCGCGAGCTTGGTCAGCGAAGGCGTGTACGGCATCGTCAGCTGATCGGAGCACATAGCACGTCGGGGCATATAGCACGTCGGAGCGATTCTGTCTGGGTTATCCCCGTAAATCGCTTCGACGTGCCGTGTTTATCCTGATGGCGTGAGTTCAACCCTCGGTGAGACCGGACACAAAGCTATCTCCAACCGCATCCGCGCCACAGCCTTTGCGTCGAAGGTGATGTCCGCATCCGACGCCGTGAAGTTCATCAATCCGGATGACACTGTCGCGATCAGCGGTTTCGCAAGCGCCGGTACGCCCAAGGTCGTCATCCCGGCCCTGGCCGAGCGTATTCACCAGACCCGCGGCAACGGATCGAACTTCACGATCAATCTCCTGACCGGTGCTTCGGTGTCCACCGAGACCGAAAGGCTGCTTGCCGAAGTCGACGGAATCGCACTGCGCATGCCGTATCAGTCCGAGGCCACCGCACGTCGCCGGATCAACGACGGTCGTATGGACTACGTCGACATCCACCTCTCCCACGTGGCTCAGCAGGTGTGGGAGGGCTACTACGGCAATGTCGACGTCGCGGTGGTCGAGGTCGCCGGTATCACCGAATCGGGTGAACTGATTCCCTCCGCGTCGATCGGCAACAACAAGACGTGGCTCGACGTCGCCGACAAGGTCATCCTCGAGGTCAACTCCTGGGTGCCCGAGGCGATGGAGGGTATTCACGACGTCTATTACGGCACGGCGTTGCCGCCGCATCGCAAGCCGCTCCAGATCATCCGCGTCGAGGACCGGATCGGTCAGACCACGTTCCGGGTGGACCCGGCCAAGGTGGTGGCCGTTGTCGAGACCAACTGCCGAGACAGCGCGAGTCCGCTCTCTGCGCCCGACGCCGTCAGCGAGGCGATCGCCGGGCACGTACTGAAGTTCTTCGACTTCGAGGTGCGCGCCGGACGGATGCCGGCTGATACGTTGCTTCCGCTGCAGGCGGGCATCGGCAATGTCGCCAACGCGGTGCTCGGAGGTCTCGATCGCGGGCCGTATCGCGGGTTGACCTGCTACTCCGAGGTCATCCAGGACGGGATGCTGAAGCTGATCAAGGACGGCACCGTCGCGCATGCGTCGTCGACGGCTTTGGCGCTCACCGACGAAGGCATCGAGGAACTGACTGCGAACATCGACTTCTACCGCAACCACATCACGCTCCGTCCGCAGGAGATCAGCAACCACCCCGAGGTGGTGCGCAGACTTGGAATCATCGCCATGAACGGGATGCTCGAGGCCGACATCTACGGCAACGTGAACTCGACGCACGTCATGGGGACGAAGATCATGAACGGAATCGGCGGTTCGGGGGACTTCGCCCGCAACGGCTACGTGTCCATGTTCTTGAGTCCGTCGACGGCCCGCGGCGGTGAGATCTCGGCGATCGTGCCGATGGTTCCGCACGTCGACCACACCGAGCACGACACTCAGGTCTTGGTCACCGAGCAGGGGTTGGCTGATCTGCGCGGTTTGTCGCCGCGGCGCCGCGCACGCCTGATCGTCGACAAGTGTGCTCACCCGGAGTTCCGGCCACTCCTTCACGATTACATCGCTCGCGCCGACGCTCAACCGGGTGCCGGGCAGACTCCGCACCTCCTGGGCGAGACATTCTCGTTCCATCAGCGCTACATCGACACGGGCTCGATGCGGCTTTCCTGACGCCAAGCAAGGCCGCGCACAGTGAGAGAATGCGAGGGTGAGCCGAACCGGGGTACCTGACGACGCCATACGCCGGGTCGCGGCGGCAGGGGCGGACGACGCCGGTGGCCTACCCGTCGATCTGCTGGGCGACTTCCTCGACGTGCTCAGCGACGCTGTCTGTGACGGGAAACCGCTGCAGCGTCGTCAGTTGCACCGTTTCCGTGCCCGCGGTGAAGAAGCAGCGCAGCAGGGTGTGGCCCTCAGAGCGCTGCTCGATCTGTACCTCTCGTCGGCCTGGCGTCTGTGGCGTGAGCTTCCCGCTGTTGTTGCGGCGCAATCGGATCCGAATGCCGTCGTGGCGGCCGGCGAAGTCATGCTCCGCGCCGTCGACGATGCCGTGGCCGAACTGGCCGAAGGATTTCAGCTGGCCAGGCGATCTCTGGTCCGCTCGCAGGTATCGGCACGCCGTGAGTTCGTCGACGACTTGTTGACCGGCGGCGCCGACGTCGTCGGATTGTTGGGTCGCGCTTCAGGATTCGGTCTCCACCTCAGTGGTCCGCATGCCGTGGCAGTAGTGACCGCAGCCCGCGAGTTCACCGACGACAACCCTTTGGTGCGAGCTGTCGAACGTGCCGTTCTGGGCAGCAAAGGTGACGCCGACGCGCTGGTTGCCAGCAAGAGCGGCAAACTGGTCGTCGTTTTCGCCGCGCCGGATCGCGATGCCGTCGACCACGTGCTGGCCGGGATTCGGTCGGCTCTCGGACCGGGGACAGGCGCCGTAACCGATAACGACGGGCGAGTGCAGTTGCAGCGACGCGTATTGGACGGCACTTGGCAGATCGCGGTCGGGCGCCCGCGCGCCACCGCTTCGGGCGTGGTGGCGTCGTACCGGGAAGCGCTCGACGCACTCGACCTGGCGCAGCGACTGTCGTTGAACGCACCGATCATCGACGCTCGCGATCTGCTGGTCTACCGGGTTCTGGTCAACGACAGACCAGCGGTCACCGACCTGATCCAGACGCTTCTCACGCCGCTGCTCGAGGCACGCGGCGGCGCTGGGCCGATGATCGACACCCTGCTTGCGTACTTCTCCGCCGGCGGCAACACGGCGAAGACCGCCCGAGACCTGCATCTGTCTGTCCGCGCGGTGACGTACCGCTTGGACCGCATCCGCGAACTCACCGGCCAGAACGTCAACGACCCCAACGACAGCTTCGCGCTGCACGCAGCTGTGCTGGGCGCGAAGTTGCTCGATTGGCCTGCCACCGAGCTGACCTGATCAGCTTGCGCGGGCGCGTTCTTCGTAGGCGGCACGTGCTGCGGTGTCGACGTCGCCGAGAAACTGCGTCTCGACGCCGAACAGGCGGCTCAATGCCTCGTACGGTCGCCGGGGGAAGAACCCTTGCGCCTGGACGAGTAGTCCGGACGCTCGCGTAATGCGCACGCGTGGTCGAGGTTTGGTGATCAGTCCGACGATGGCTTCGGCGATTTCTTCCGGCTGAACCTCGCGGAATCCCTTCATTCCCGAAGTGCCCGAGGTGAGTTGGGTGTTGGTGAGCGTCGGCAATACGGACGAGACGTGCACTCCGGTGCCACGAACTTCCTTGCGGACCGAATCGGTGAATCCCAAGACTGCATGCTTGGCGCCGCAGTAGGTCGACAAACCCGGGCAGGGGAGTTCGCCGGCAAGCGAAGCGATGTTGATGACGTGTCCGCGCCCCCGCGGCAGCATCCGCCGCAATGCGAGCTTGGTTCCCGTGATCACGCCGAGGACGTCGATCTCGATGATGCGCCGGGTCACGGTGTCGTCCTCGTCGACGATCCGGCCGACCGGCATGATGCCCGCATTGTTGACCAGTACGTCGATCGGGCCGAGTTCACCTTCGACGGTGTCGAGGAAGTCGAAGAACGAGGCGGGATCGGTGACGTCGAGACGTCCGAACGTACGGATGCCCAAATCCTTGCTTGCCTGCGCGAGAGTGGCTTCGTCGATGTCGCCGATCGCGACCGTCGCACCGAGGCTGATGAGGCGCTTCGCGGTGGCGTATCCGATGCCTCGGGCGCCGCCGGTGATGACCACTACCTGACCGTCGAAAGGCTTGTCCATTTGCTCCAGCGTCTCCAAAGATAGGGGATGGGGTTGCAGTGAGGTAAATCTGCAGCGCCGTGAAACTGCGGTGAGATGTGATTGTGGACCAGCCGAAGCCGGGTTACTAGGGCTTGATGCCCGAACTCGAACGCTAGGTTTGTGACAAAGTCACAAATGGGGCCACGAATCGGGGAGACGGATATGGACACATCGGAGTTGGACGGCTGGATTGCAAATCTCGCACCCATCTATCTCCAGCCGGAGGTGATCGACGGTTTTGTCCTACGCATCGACGACGCCATTGCCCTGGCCAACCCGGAAGTCGCAGCGGACAGGGAGCTGCGACGCGATGTGGATGCAAGCACCGCGGCGCAGCTCCGCGTCATCGTGGCCGCGATCGCGGGTGGTTCCCAGGAGGTCACGCCGCCGGCGGAGTCGATTGCGCTTGCGCTCACCGTTGCCAGGCGCGGAATGGATCTTCGAGTCCTGCTCAAGATCTACGGCGCCGGACGCCTCGCGATGCTGGGTTTCGTCGACGAGTCGATCGAGGCACTCCCGATCGGTCCGGAACTCAAACGCGCACTTCTCGTTCGGGTGTGGGGTTCGGCGATGCGATGGCTGGAGGTGACCACCGAATTGTTGGTGGCCACATATGCGCAGGAACGGGAGAGCTTGGCGCGCGGCGCTTTTGCGCGTCGATCCGAGACCGTTCAAGCGATCGTCGCCGGCGAAGCTCTTCACTCCGAAGAGGTTTCGCAGATTCTCGATTACCCGATGCGGCGCCACCATACTGCATTTGTTCTCTGGACGGACGACACCGACCCGGCTGCAGACGTATTGGCGCGATTGGACTCGTATGCACGTTCCTTGGTGGGCGAGTCGAACGGCGAGCGTGTGCTGACGCTACCTTCGGGTGCGCGCGAGGTGTGGTCGTGGGTCGCGCATTTCGGCCACCTGGAGTGGGCGTCGCTCGATCATGCTCGGAATGGGGATCTTCGTGTCGCAGTGGGGGCCAGCGGTTACGGAATGGAGGGATTCGCTCGCAGTCATCGCGAGGCGCTCGCCGCGCAGCGCGTCGCAGTCCGGTCGACGGGTTCTTCGCCCGTCACCGTCTACGAGGACGTTCAGGTTCCCTGTCTGCTTACCGAAGATCTGGGCGAACTGCGTGCGTTGGTGGCTCGGGAACTGAAAGGCCTGGGCGGCACGGACAGCGTCACGACGCGTATCCGTGACACCGTCCGGGTCTATTACGAGACCAATTGCACTGCAGCGGCTACGGCCGCGGCGCTCGGCCTACACAAGAACACTGTGCGGTACCGACTCGATCAGGCCGAAACGCTACTAGGTCGCAGCGTCGACGATCGGCGCCTGCCGACGGAGTTGGCTCTCATCGCTCTGGAGAGCTACGGGGTCAGCGTCTTGCCCGCCGGGTGATTCGCTACTGCATGTCGTCGAGGCCGGGGAGCGAGTAGCCGGAGTTGTCATCCCAATCGGCAGGGGTGTCGTCGAGTGAAACGTCCCAGTCTGCGTCCGGCACTGCTCTGCGAAGCTCGGTCAGAGCGTTGAACCAGTAGACGAGCGAAGGAATTACCTCGGTCGGATCGCTCGAGATCTTGGTCGAACCGTTGAGCAGAGTGTTGGGGATATCCGACGGGTAGAGGTCCAGGACCTCGTAGTCGAACGGAAATTCGTCGTTGTGGACGGCGATGAGTCGGTCGACTTCGGCCTTCTCGTCGTCGGTCAGCGGTGTAGTGCGGACGGCGGAGTAGTACAACGAGGTGCTCATGCTTGCCAGGCTAGAACAAGATGCCTTCCAACGGCGGTTTCGGCCGCAACACCCTCAGATTGCAGGGTATCGGCAACTTCAGGTCTAAAAGTCGTCGATATTTCGACAGGGATGGATAGAAGTCGGCAAGGAACACTGGAGAAGACGGCGAGACGGCCGTCCGAACCCAGTGAAGGAGCTCCCCGTGACCGCAGTCATCAGTGCCATTCGGGTAGGTGGTCAGCGATGAACGTTCCCATGTGGGCGTGGGCCGCGTTCGCCGCAGTCATCGTCGTCATGTTGCTCATCGACCTGCTCGCCCACCGCGGCGCGCACGTCATCGGCTTCAAGGAAGCGGCCTGGTGGAGTGCACTCTGGGTCGGTTTGTCTCTCGTGTTCGCGGTGGTTGTCACCCTGACCTTGGGGGTGAACTCGGGCGTCGAATTCACCACGGCCTGGCTGTTGGAGAAGAGCCTCTCCGTCGACAACCTCTTTGTGTTCGCCCTGATCTTCGGTTACTTCAAGGTGCCCCGTGAGTACCAGCACCGTGTGCTGTTCTTCGGTGTCATCGGCGCCCTGATCTTCCGCGGTATTTTCCTCGCCGCCGGCGTTGCCGTGGTCAGCAAGTTCACGGCCGTGCTGTTCGTCTTCGCCGCCATCCTGCTCTACAGCGCGTACAAGCTGCTCAAGGATGACGACGAGAGCTTCGATCCGGGAACCTCGCTGGCAGTTCGCCTGTTGCGCAAGATCATGCCGGTCCGTGAGGAATACGCCGGAACCAAGTTCTTCGTCAAGGAAGCCGGAAAGCGCGTCGCAACACCGCTGTTCGCCGTCGTCGTCGCCATCGAAGCCGCCGACCTCGTGTTCGCAGTCGACAGCGTCCCGGCAGTGCTGGCAGTGAGTGACGATCCGTTCATCGTGTACTCCAGCAACGCGTTTGCGATCTTGGGACTGCGTGCCCTGTACTTCCTGCTCTCGGGTCTGCTCGAGAAGTTCCACTACCTGTCCAAGGGTCTGTCGATCATCCTCGCCTTCATCGGCGTGAAGCTGATCATGCAGGCCAGCCACAAGGTGATCAGCACGTCGATCCCCGAGATTCCCTCACTGGTCAGCCTCGCGGTGATCATCGTGGTGTTGGCAGGCTCGATCATCCTGAGCCTCAAGAAACCGCTACCGCAAGAGCCTGACGCCGACGAGGTTGCGCCCGGTGACACTCCGGTCGAGCTCGGGAAGGCAGGCAGTGAAGCCGAGACAGAGGCTTCGGGCATCGAGCTCGCGGCCGGCGATCGTGATGACGACGACGACAAGGTGGATGCTCGCAGTAGGAGCTGACACCTGATCGGCTGAACCGAATCGATAAGGGAGACCACACAACGAGGTGTGGTCTCCCTTCTCGTTTCTCACGACTCTCGCTACAAAACAGACCACTGATCGGGAGGGTGTGTTCTCACTCAGCCGTGGGCGATTTACCTTGGCGAATGCCCGACGTCCGAGATCAGGAGTGCCCATGACAATTCACGCGGAAGTCGTCACAATGCTGGCCACGCTCAACGCAGCATTCCCGGACGTCACCAGCTTCGACCCGTCGGAGTTACGCGCTTTGCTTCGGAATCGGCGAGCTCCGCTGGAGCGGCTTCCCGACATGCGTGCAGTCGACGATCTCGCAATCGACGGCCCTGGGGGGGATCTGTCGATCCGCGTCTACCGCCCGCACGCTTCCTCCGATGCCATTCCGCTGGTCGTCTTCGCTCACGGCGGAGGCTTCGTGTTCTGCGACCTGGACAGCCATGATGAATTCTGCCGGTCCATGGCGGAAGGTGTCGGCGCCGTTGTGGTCTCCGTCGATTATCGTCTGGCCCCTGAACATCCCGCCCCGGCAGCACACGACGACGTCTATGCAGCAGTGGAGTGGGCAGCGAAGCACGCGGCAGAGTACGGCGCTGACCCGAGCAGGATCGTGCTGGCCGGTGACAGCGCGGGTGGCAATCTTGCTGCGACAGTTGCCATTGCCGCCCGCGATCGTGGAGGTCCGGAGGTTGCGGCGCAAGTTCTCATCTATCCCGTGATCGACGACGATTTCGACACCGAGTCCTACCGTCTCTACGGCACCGACCACTACAACACGACCACGGCCATGAAGTGGTACTGGGACCAATATGCGCCCGAACGCCGAGATGACGTGCGGGTGATACCTACTCGGGCAGAGTCGTTCGCCGATCTTCCAGCGGCCGTCATCGTGACAGCTGAGCTGGATCCGCCGTGCTCGGCCGGCGACGAGTACGCGAAACTGCTTGCCTCGGCCGGCGTCCCGGTGCAGCATCATCGCTTCGACGGGCTATTTCACGGGTTCCTCACTATTCCGTCGTTGTCGCTCACGGAACCTGCACGACAGAAAGTTTGGGCGATGATTCGCGAGGCGTCAGCCGTCACTCGATAGGAGTTCTTCGCTCAATTCGCCGAAGGTATGACAGATTCTGTCCCGAACAATGACTTCGGTGCATTCGGGGTCGAACCATCGATCAACGACGCCCCAATGGATCGGATGGTCGAGGTATTGGGTCTGCAGTGACGCGAGATCGGTGAACTCCTGCTCCCACACATGGGTCCACGGTGCTTCGTCACATGCAGATGGTGCGCCGGTCGCTGCGCTCACTCGACTGAGCCGCCAGGCAGCGATCGAGGAGATATGCGCGGGCATCTTCAGCAAGTCGCTTTCGAAGCGTTCGATTGCGTCCTCGGGGGTATGGGGTGCAACGCGAATCAGCAGCGCTCGGTACACCCCGTTCGGGCCGGTGGCGCGCGAGCGACCCTCGGTTCCGGAAGCGTACTCGGCGCCGTGAAAGCGCTCGACGGCGTCGTGGTGAAGTCCGGCGTCAACGGCACCGCGAGCGGCCTGCCACGACGCTTCGTCCTCGAACTGGAGATGCATGATCAGATCTCCGCCGTTGATGACGCCGGGCAGTGTGGCGGTGACGAGATGGCGAACTGATCCAGACGATTCTGCCACTGCTGCAATGGTGTTCATCGCATCGACCCAGCTGGCCGAGTCCTCGGTGTCGGCTGCAAAAACCACCCTTGTGACGTTATACATCGGCCAGTCCCTCGACGTCGTCGGCAGCGGCAGCCATGGTGCGGCTTCGTTCGGCAATGAGCGGAGCCGTTGCGTCCCACCATTGCCGGAGAGTGGCGTCACCGCGGCTCGAACGAGTCATCTCCCACCAACCGGCGGTCCCCTCGACGGTCCACGTGATCGTGACGATGTTGGACTCGTCCTCGGCCCACAGCGGCGGACTGACAAGTATGTTGTCGAGAGTCAGGTTGCGGCGACTGGCATTCGGCAGGTAGCCGGCGCGAAATTCGTCGACGAACTTCTGCCCACATCCGGGATTCGTGACTATCCGGTCGATCACGTAGAGCGTCTCACCTGGCATCTGCGCAGGCTACGGTGCGCTTAACCCCCTGCGGTACTTCCGATCTCACGCAGCGGGAGGTTACTCCGTGGAGGCTGGGGAACGCGCCGGGCGCAGACCCAGCCACCCGACCACACCGACGAGGGCGAAGGCCACGGCGGCGGTCACGAACGTGACGGTGAAGGCGGATTCGCTGGGCAGAGCGGCTACGCCCTCGGCCAGGTTCGCGATGGTCATCGAGGCGAGAATCGTGGTTACCACTGCACTGCCCATGGCGCTGCCGGTGGAACGGGAGATCGAGTTGATGCCGTTGGCTATTCCACTCTGGCGATGCGGAACACTCGACATGATGATCGCGGGCAAAGCCGCGTAACCCAGGCTGACGGCGGTGCCGATCACGATGCCGGCACCGATGACCGATGCGGTGTGCGTGTGGTCGTATGCGAGCCAGGCGAACGGCACCGCACCACAGATCGCGGTGAGTCCCAGGACGAAACGTGGCCCGCGCACTCTGATGAGGCGCCCACCGATCGGTGCCGCGATCAGCGAGGCGATCGCTCCCGGCAGTAGGAATTCCACCGATGCACGCAGAATGCTGGCGTCGAATCCGTATCCCGTGAGGGCGTGGGGAAGTTGCACGAGATAGGAGATGCCCAGGAAGTTGGCGAACATTCCGAAGCCCAGCATGACCCCCGCCAGGTTCGCCATCATCACGGGCCGGTGCACGAACATTCGCATGTCGACCAGTGGTTCGTCGACGATCTTCTCGATCCAGACCCAGACGGCGAACATCACGATCGAGCCCAGGAATACACCGATGGTCAAGGGCGAGAACCAACCCCATTGGTGGCCTTGCGAAATCGACAACAGGAGCAGAAGGAGTGCAGCGCCCAGGCTCAGCGCACCGATGACGTCGACGCGCCCGCCGCTCTTGTGTTTGGTTGCCGGAACCAGCGTGATGACGGCGACGAGAGCAAGCAACGCGAACCCGGTGGCCATCCAGAAGGCGTTGCGGTAATCGGCATCCGGGGCCGATGTGAGAAGTCCGGTGGCCACGAGGGCGAGTCCACTGCCGAATGCAAGAGTTCCGCTGACCAATGCCATCGCGCCGGGGAGCTTGTGCGGGCGAACCTCTTCGCGCAGAACCGAAAGAGCCAGCGGGAAGATGGCGGTGGCAGTTCCCTGGAGGACGCGTCCGAGGATGAGAAGTGGCAGATTGTGTGCCAGTGCGGCGACGATCGAACCGATGACCATCACGATCAGAACGCCGACCAGCGTGCGCTTCTTGCCGTGCTGGTCGCCGTAGCGGCCCAACAGGGGAGTGAAAACGGCGGCCGAGAGCAATGTCGCCGTCGTCACCCAACTGATGCCGGCCGCGGATGCGCCCAGATCGGACTGAATACGCCCCAAAATCGGGACGGGCAGCGTCTGCATCATCGAGACGATCATCGCGGCCAGGCTGAGCGCCCCGATGATGACGGCCTCGCGGCGCGGCGATGTTACGACGGATATATCCGGGGTGTCGCAGACCGTTGGTTGCGCAGCACTGTCGGTCGTCACTGAATTCGTCAAGTGGGTCCTTCTCGGGAATTACAAGAGAAAATGCTTAATGTGGCGAAGTAATTTTCTCTGGATGGTAAGTCCGCGAGATCGATCCCGTCAATGCTGGTCAGTGAGCCACCGGGACACGCCTGGTATTTGTCGGACCAGCTCGGTGTTTGTCGAACTAGAAGGGGTAGACCGGGAGTGTGCTCTGGGCCGTCACCCACTGCGTTTCGGTGAAGGCGTCGAGGTTTGCGCCGATACCGCCGACGCGGCCGCCGTTACCCGAAGATGCCATGCCGCCGAACGGGATGACGGCTTCGTCGCCGACCGTCTGATCGTTGATGTGTACGAGGCCGGTGGGGATCTGTTGAGCGAGTTCGAGTCCGCGCATGGCGTCGGAGGTCAGAATGCCCAGCGACAATCCGTATTCGGAATCGTTGGCTATGGCGACGGCTTGTTCGACGGTGGCAAAGGAGGTCACCGGTGCGACCGGCCCGAAGACCTCGTCGGCGAAGGCCGGGGCGGTCAGTGGGGTGTCGGCCAGCACGGTGGGCCGGTAGAAGAGATCCTCGTAGGTGCCACCGGCAGCCAGTTTTGCTCCGGCCGCGATGCTTCCGGTGACCAGGGAGTGGATGTGGTCGCGTTGTTTGGCGTCGATGATGGGGCCGAGTGCGACCTGACCGGTGAACGGGTCGCCTACCGGAAGCTTGTCGGCGCGTTCGGCAAGGAGTGCGGTGTAGTCGGCAGCGATACTTTCGTGGACCAGTTGACGACCAGTGGTCATGCAGATCTGCCCCTGGTGCATGAACGAGCCGAAAGCGCCGACAGATGCTGCCTTTTCGAGGTCGACGTCGTCCATGACGATCAGCGCGTTGTTGCCGCCGAGTTCGAGATGCGCTCGTTTGAGGTGGCGGCCTGCCAGTTCGCCGACAGCCCGTCCGGCGCGGGTCGACCCGGTGAATGCGATGACGCGAACGCTCGGATGAACCACGATTGCCTCACCGGCGTCAGCGCCGCCCGGCAACATGCTGAACACTCCCGCGGGCAAGCCGGCCTCCTCGAAGATGCGAGCGAGAACCACACCGCCACAGATCGCCGTGCGCGGGTCAGGCTTGAGGATCACTGAATTACCCAGTGCCAGTGCGGGAGCGACTGCACGGATCGACAGGATGATCGGAAAGTTGAAAGGTGCGATGACGCCGACGGTTCCGACCGGTACGCGACGAGAGAAGCTCAGGCGAGGTTGCTCCGAGCGCAGCACTTCACCTACGGGGTGCGCGGCCAGGGCTGCGGCATTGTAGCACTCCTCGGCAGCGGTATGGGTTTCCAGTCCGGCCTTGGCCGGGATGCTGCCGGCCTCCCGGATCACCCATTCGCCGATTTCGTCGGCGTACTGCTCGAGCAATTGACCGGCGCGGCGCAGAACAGCGGCGCGTTCGGTGTAGGGGCGTGCTGCCCAATCCTTCTGAGCTGCAGTAGCTTTTGTTGCAGCGGCTGCCACGTCGTCGGGTGTTGCCATGCCCACCGTCGTCAACTGCTTGCCCGTGGCCGGTTCGACGACGATGCGATCTTCGGCGTTACCGCGAACCCATTCGCCGTCGAAGATCTTCGATTCCCACACAGGTTCGCTCAACAAACTCGACATGGCCGCTCCTCGAGAAGGGATACGACTGCGCGCCGCATCACATGGTTACCCACTACGTTGCTCTGTGAGGAGGCCGATCGCCATCACACTTTCATTCAGTGAAAGAGGGGTTCATCGCGTCCTTGAGTGCTTGGATCAGATCGGCGAACTCGGTGGAGTAGGTGATGCCGCTGCGGGTCACCCCGGACACCGGAATTCGTAAGCGGCCGTGCGATTCTCGCATGAAGCTGATTCCGGCACGTGGAGATTCGCCTGCGGTGATCGAATACAGCAGGGTCCAGGCGCGAGGGTTGGTGATCACGTCCAGCGTGGCGGTGTGATCGCTGGGAATTGCGGGGCCCAGTTGTACGCGTCGATCTATTTCGCGGAACGCGTCCTCGACCACCTTGTGGATGAGGACCTGGCTTTGGCGTGGCGGCAAGAGCAGGGGATATGCGGCCAGATCGTTGAGGTCGACGCTTTGCTGACCGGCCAGGGGGTGCCGGCTCGACATGACGACCAAGAGGTCCTCGACGCCGAGGTCCAGGGGCTCGAGCCCGGGGCGGTCGACGCCGCCTCGAATCAGCGCGATGTCCGCGTCACCGGAGGCCACGGCGTCCATGCGGTGGGCAAAACTCTTGATGACGAACTCGACGTCCAGGTCGGGGTGAAGTTCGCGCACGTGTGCGATGGCGTCCAGCGTCTGAGCGGCAAAGCTCATGTTTCCGGTGATCCGGATCCGAGCTCTCGGGTCGCGTGCGACGGAGTACGCCATCGTTTCGAGGCTGAGGACTTGCTGCGCGATGGGCACCAGTCGCGATCCTGCCGGGGCCAGCCGAACAGCTCGGGTCGAGCGTTCGAAGAGCGTCGCGCCCAGTTCCTTCTCCAGTCGCGCGACCTGATGGCTGATCGCCGACTGTGAGATGAAGCAGCGCTCGGCAGCTCGACTGAAGCTCAGTTCCTCGCTCACGACGAGGAAGTACTTGAGTTGGCGGAAGTCCATGAAGACAGCTTACTTATGAGCAATCGAGATAACAGTCTTGCGAATACTCCAGCTAGCTGGACCGGACCCATGATCAGTCCATACCGTAATAGTCATACTTTCAATTTGGTTGAGGAGATTTGTTGTGGATAGAACAGCTGCGGGTCGCGCAGACATC
The DNA here is from genome assembly GCF_042738325.1 of Rhodococcus sp. NPDC059969. Classification (NCBI taxonomy): domain Bacteria; kingdom Bacillati; phylum Actinomycetota; class Actinomycetes; order Mycobacteriales; family Nocardiaceae; genus Rhodococcus; species Rhodococcus sp. NPDC059969. Next base: position 1,099,631 of record NZ_JBHWUF010000001.1, read on the forward strand.
GACGCGACCGGACACGAGCAGACTCAGGTAGTGATCGTCGGTTCGGGATTCGGAGCCCTCGCCGCGGCCAAGACCCTCGCGAAGTCCAAGACGCCGTTCGTCCTCATCTCCGCCACCACCGAGCACCTCTTCCAGCCGCTGCTCTACCAGGTGGCGACGGGTGTTCTGTCGGCCGGCGAAGTTGCTCCGCCCATCCGCACGATCCTGCAGAAGTACCCCAACGCGGACGTGCGCCTCGGACGCGTCGTCGAGGTCAACGCCGAAGAGAACACCGTCGTCTACGAAGCCTCGGGCACCCGCCATACGCTCGGATACCGCTCGCTCATCGCGGCCACCGGTGCCACGCAGGCGTACTTCGGTCATGACGAGTTCGAGAAGGTCACCTACAAGCTCAAGACCGTCGAGGACGCCGAGGTACTGCGCAAGCAGATCCTGCGCTGTTTCGAAGAAGCCCACACCACCAACGACGCGCTGGTTCGCCGCAACCTGCTCAGCTTCGTTGTCGTGGGTGCAGGCGCGACCGGCGTCGAGCTCGCCGGACAGATCAAGGAACTGGCGCGTCGCTACTTTGCGAAGGCCATCAACAACATCAGTGCCGACGAGGTCACGGTCACCATGGTCGAAGGCGCCGGCGTTGCGCTTCCGGCCTTCGGCGGCAAGCTCAGTGAGTACACGCAGGCCTCGCTCGAGAAGTCGGGTGTCGAGGTAGTCCTCAACACCATGGTCACCGCCATCGACGAGCACGGTGTCACCGTCTCTTCGGCAAAGACCAAGGAAGAGAAGCGCATCGACGCCGAGACCGTCATCTGGTCGGCCGGTGTACGCGCCAACGACTTCGCCGCAGTGCTCGGAGAGGCAACCGGTTGTGAGAGCGACCGCGCAGGTCGTCTGCTCATCAATCCGGACTTGACCGTCGGCGGATTTGCCAACGTCTTTGCCATCGGCGACATGACTTCGCTGAACGGTCTGCCGGGTCAGTCGCCCGTTGCAATGCAGGGTGGCCGTCACGCCGCGAAGACTGTGAACGGAAAGGTCAAGGCCGGAACGCCTTTCAAGTACTTCGACAAGGGCAGCATGTCGATCATCAGCCGATTCAGCGCTGTGTGTCGCGTCCGCAAGGTCGAGTTCAAGGGCACGATCGCCTGGTTCATGTGGTTGGCCGTGCACGTGATGTACCTGGTGGGCTTCCGAAACCGGTACGTCGCTGTGATGTCGTGGTTCGGATCGTTCATCGGTCACCGTCGTCCGCACTTCCATTACGCGCAGGAGCCGATGAAGATCGAGGCCGCGCCGCCGGTGACCGAACGCGAACCGGAATTGGCGCACTCCGCGTAGCTCTGCACCGCTCGAACACGTTTCGCCTGATGTCAGTCACACGGCTTTGTCAGTCACACGGCTTTGTAAGTCACACGGCTTTGTGAGTCACACTGTGTGAATGGCATCAGGCGACCGTTCGTTGATCGGCCGGGCATTTATCGTGCTCGGTGCCTTCGATGCGACGTCTCCTCGGTTGACTCAATCGGAGATCAGTCGCCGCACCGATCTACCTCTGCCCACCGTCCATCGACTGTGTGGGCAGTTGGTGGCTGCCGGCGCCCTCGAGCGTCGGAGCGACGGCAAATACCAGGTCGGAGTCCGGTTGTGGGAGATCGGCGCTCTCGCTCCCGGGGCGCACGGTCTCAGACAGGTGGCGTTGCCGTTCCTCGAGGACCTGTACGAGGTCACCCGGGAGAACGTGCAGTTGGTTGTCCGTGAGGGCACCGAGGCGCTGTACCTCGAGCGCTTGTCCTCGCGTAGCGCCGTCACAGTGGTCGGCCGCGCGGGCGGAAGGTTGCCGTTGCACGCGTCCAGCGGTGGATTGATTCTCCTGGCGCACGGCGGAACCGAGCTTCTCGACGACGTCCTCCGAGCCGGCCTCGAGGCGTTCACACCCAAAACCATTACGTCCGAGCGGATCTTGAGAGCAACTCTCGACGAGATCAGACGCACCGGATTCGTGGTGTGTCGTGAGTATCTGAATGTCGGAACTCTTGCTGTTGCCGCTCCGGTCCGCGAAGCCGGCGGCGACGTTGTCGCAGCGGTGTCGACAGTTGTTCCGGTGGAGCAGGATCCGGCTCCCTTACTGCCGGCCTTGGCCGCGGCTGCTCGCGGAATATCACGCGGGCTTGGCGGCGGGCTTCGATAGCTCAGTTTCGGTCTTTCACTGAGTGAAATTGCAGCTGTTCAGGAGAGAGGTCGTGGTTGAGGGTGGTCTCAATCGCCACTCACCTCAGGAGTTCTCTGTATGTCTTCGTTGCGCACCCAGGTCGGAATCGTCGGTGGTGGTCCCGCCGGGTTGATGCTCTCGCATCTCTTGCATCTGAAGGGGATCGATTCGATCGTCCTGGAATGCCGCACCCGTGAAGAGGTGGAAGGCACCATTCGTGCGGGTGTGCTCGAACAGAACACCGTTGATCTCATGGTCGAGACCGGACTCGGTGACCGACTGAAGCGAGAAGGCCTCGAACATCACGGAATCGAGTTGCGATTCGGTGGGCGAGGGCACCGCATCGCATTCGACGAACTGACCGACGGGCGCGCCGTCACGGTGTACCCGCAGCACGAGGTGCTCGTAGACCTGATTGCGCGACGCCTCGCCGACGGTGGGGACATTCGATTCGGAGTGACCGACGCGCGAGTGCACGATCACGAATCAAGTCGCCCGAGTATTACTTTCGTCGACTCGGACGGAAGCGACCAGAAGCTCGAGTGCGTCCTGGTGGCCGGTTGCGACGGGTCACGAACCGAAACGCGAAAGCTGATTCCCGAACCGTCGATCCGCACGGATCATTTCCGGCAGTATCCCTTCGCGTGGTTCGGCATCCTGGCAGAGGCGCCGCCGTCATCGGAAGAATTGATCTACGCCAACCACGAGCGTGGGTTTGCGCTGATCAGCACACGGACGCCCGAGGTGCAGCGTCATTATCTTCAGGTCGATCCGGACGACTCCGTGGACAACTGGTCCGACGATCGAATCTGGGACGAGCTGCACATGCGGGTCGACGGTGAGGGTGCGGAGATCAAGGACGGCAGAATCTTTCAGAAGTCGATCCTTCAGTTCCGCAGTTTCGTGTGCGAGCCGATGCAGCACGGCAACCTCTTCCTTGCTGGGGATGCGGCGCACACTGTGCCGCCGACCGGCGCGAAGGGAATGAATCTCGCGATTGCGGACGTCTACGCCTTGGCAAAGGCAATGGACAGTTTCTTCACCTCGTCCGACCGAAAGATGTTGGACGGGTATACCGAAACGGTGCTGCCGCGTGTGTGGCGGACGCAGCACTTTTCGTGGTGGATGTCGTCGATGCTTCATCGCTTGCCAGACGACAGCGGTTTCGGCCATCGTCGTCAGTTGGCTGAGTTGGACATGGTCACGCGCTCGGTGGCCGGACGAACGTTGATCGCCGAGAACTACGTCGGAACGCCCTTGATCTAGAGGGCTGCGAAAAAACTCGATCCGAGGAAGGCTATCGGCGCGCGGATGTAAGTGTCGGAATGATGCGTTGATAGCCCGAACTCGCGACACGGGTCAGCACATCGATGACCCGCGCGTCGTTCCCGACAAAAATGCGAGGGAGACCCTTTTCGGTGCCTCGCAGGATTGTTCTTGCCGCCTCAGCAGGCTCAGTTCGAGCGATGGACTTCTCGAATGAGTCGACTACTGCCGAGTGATCGAGTGTCGACGCTACCCGTGCCGACCTCGCAATCGATGTCTTGACTCCGCCGGGGTAAACGCACGACACCCGCACCTGAGGATGAGTAGCCAACATTTCCTGACGGAGCGATTCGGTGAACCCACGAACCGCGAATTTGGCTGAGTTGTATGCAGAATAGCCAGGAGCTGACATCAGGCCGAAGGCCGAAGACACGTTGACGATGTTTGCTCGATCGGATTGAACAATATCGGGCAAGAAGACCTTCGAACCGTTTATTGTGCCCCAGAAGTTTGTATTCATGACATGTTCGATGTCGGGAAAGTTGCAGTCGAGGACGTCGCCCGAATACAGGATGCCAGCGTTGTTGAAGATCGCATCCACGCGCCCGAAATGATGTGACGTCTCGTCCGCGCAATGTTGCATTGCCGTCCGATCTGCCACGTCGACAACATTCGACAGAATTAAATCAGGGCGAACGCCGGTGAGCTCGACTGTTTCGCGGAGTGCTGATTCGTCACGATCGACAAGTGACAGCAGCCCTCCCTGGGACGCAACTTGGATTGCCAGTTGGCGGCCGATACCGGCACCCGCGCCCGTCACTGCTACGACTCGTCCCCCGAAATAGCTCACAGACATACATTATCGCGCGCATAGGTGTGGCGTATGCGGCGGAAACGGCGATCAGGATCATCGCAGAGGAGGGTGTCGAGCTTCCAGCATCCGTTCTCGGAGACTGTCGTAGATGGGGGCCGACCCTGCCACGGTAGCGACGAATACCGCTGCAGCCGTAGCCGCGAGCATCGGGACCAGCGTCGACGTCACCGCTGTCATCTCGACCACGATCACGATGCCGGTGAACGGTGCGCGCACCACGGCGCCGAAAAACGCGGCCATGCCTACGGTGGCCATGGTGATCGTGAGTCCGGCGCCGACTCCGGGCACGAAGCTAGACAGTCCGGTGAAGATCGACCCCCACAGTGCGCCGAGTGCGAGTAGGGGCGCAAAAAGCCCGCCGGGAGTGCCGGCGGCGTACGACAGCGGGCCCGTGAAGAACCGAACCACCAAGTACAGCAGCAGAATCGGCAGAACGAAGGTCCTGCCACCGACGATCATCTGTGCAAGAACGTCACCGCCCCCACTTGCCAGTGGGTCGAGGAAGAGCGTCAGGCCGATGACGGCGCCGATCATTGCGCCGATGACTGTCGGTGGGATCCTGTCGAGTCGTGCAACGATATCGAGTAGTCCCAGAATCAAGCGGTTGTACGCGATACCCAGTAGCCCCGTGAGGATTCCGAAGACGACAAACAGTGGCAACAGTGCGAGTTGAGGTGTCGGGACGGTGCCGACCTCGAAATCTGGTTGATCGCCGATGACAAGTCGTGCACAGCCCACCGCGACCGAAACACCGAAAAGCGTTGGCAGAACAGTGCGTAGCCGGAACGAGTGCGTCACCTCCTCGCAGACGAACAGTGCGCCGGCGATAGGCGCGTTGAACGCAACGGCGAGTCCTGCTCCGGCCGTGGACGTTTGCAGCATGGCGACGTCCGGTTCGGTAAGGTGGGCCCGTCGTCCCGTTTCCGCTCCGATTGCCGCGCCCATGTGGACGGTGGGGCCTTCGCGGCCGAGGACCAGACCCGAGCCGATCGCCAAGAGGCCGCCGATGAATCTGGCGGGCACGAGATTGATTCCCGGCGGCTTCGCTTCACCGCGGGACACTGCCTCTACGTGCTGGATACCGCTTCCCTGAGCGAGGGGTACTCGTCTGACGATCAGAACAGCAAGGACGGTGCACAGCGCAACCAGGACGACCGGCACGAGCCACCCGACGTACGGAACGTGATGCGCCCAATTCACGATCGTCTGACGAAGTTCATCGGCCCTGATCAGACACCATCGGAACGCGCCGCCGACAAATCCGACCACGACGCCGGCGGCCGCAGCGAGTAGACACAGCAAACCCAGTCCGCGGTGGGAGTCACGCGGTTCGGAGTCGACATCCTCGGTCATCGTGATCAGCCCTACCTGATGGTCACAACTCTCGACAGGTGAATTGAGCCTTACTCACCTTGGACGGTAACCCATCCTGATACCGGAAAGTGCTTGTATCGCCGGGTCACAATTCGGTGAGCAGACTGATTCCGAGAACTGTCATCATCACGGCGATCAGAGCGTCGAGAACCCGCCAGGCGCTGGGTTTTGCAAAAAGCGGTGTCAGCAGGCGCGCGCCGTAACCGAGGGCGCTGAACCAGACTGCACTTGCGGTGACGGCGCCGATTGCAAACCACCACCGTCCGATCTCGCCGCGACCGTTGGCAATTGAACCCATCAGCACGACGGTGTCGAGATAGACATGTGGATTCAGCCAGGTGAGTGCCAATGCCATCGTGACGGCGGTAAGCCTCGACCCGTTGCCATGTTGATCCGGTGCCAATGTTTGCGGTCGAAGTGCTCGTTTGGCGGCGAAGAGTGCATAGCTGAGTAGGAAAAGGGCACCGGCGATGCGAACGGCAGTGATCAGTGACGGTGCGTGTTCGAGGAGGGCGCCGATTCCGCTGATGCCTGCAAGGATCAGAACTGCGTCTGAGACGGCGCAGACTGCGACGATCGGGAGTACGTGCGAGCGCGTCAGGCCTTGGCGAAGAACGAATGCATTCTGTGCGCCGATTGCGACGATCAGAGAGAGTCCGACTCCGAAACCGACGAGGGCCGACGCTGGGTCGGTGGTGCTGAGCATGTTGTCGAGCCTGCCCCGCAGATTGTAATCAGTCCAGCTAATGATTCTTAGGATGCATCAGAGTAGCTTCAGATCATGTTGGACTTCGAGCAACTGAGGGCATTGCACGCTGCGGTCGACGAGGGAACCTTTGACGCGGCGGCGCGGAAGTTGCACATCACGCCGTCGGCGGTCAGTCAACGGATCAAAGCTCTCGAGACCTCGGTAGGCCGGATCCTGGTGCAGCGCACCAAACCCGTCAGGGTTACCGATTCCGGGCGGGAAGTCCTGCGTCTTGCCCGTCAGATAGATGCCCTTTCGCGCGATACCGTGCGAGAACTCGGCCTTGAAAACGGTTCGGGAACATTCGGCCGCGTCTCTGTCGCGGTCAACGCCGATTCGCTGTCCACCTGGGTTCTGGGTGCTCTCGCGGAGTTCACTCACGAGGTCAGTTTCGACTTCCACCTCGACGATCAAGACCACACCACCGAACTGTTGCGCGACGGTTCGGTCATGGCCGCTGTCACGTCGGTCGCGTCGCCGATTCAAGGGTGTTCTTCGAGTCGGCTCGGCATAATGCGGTATCGGCCGATGGCGAGCGCGGAGTTCTGTCGTCGTTGGTTTGCGGATGGTGTTACGGCAGAATCTCTTTCGGCCGCGCCGTTGGTGGTGTTCAATCGGAAAGATCTCTTGCAGGATCGGTATCTCGATCAAAAAGTCGGCCATCCCGTCGATCCGCCCCGCCATCTTGTTCCTTCGTCGGCAGATTTTGCGGACGCGGTTCGGCGGGGATACGGCTGGGGGCTGATACCGGACCTGCAGCGTGGCGACGACGAGCATTCCGGGGCGCTGATCGAATTCGACCCGGACTTCGTCGACGACGTTCCGCTGTATTGGCAGCAGTGGAAACTGTCGTCGCCAGTCTTGCGCCGGATCTCCGAAGTGGTGACGCAGCGGGCTCGCGAGGTGTTGCATCAGCCCTTGATCTGACGTGCGCTGCACATGCGGCGTTGTGCTCCGGGAACAAAGAACCTGGATAAGTTGATCTCCTGGGACCGTTTCTTCGACCACGGGACACCGATAGTGTTTTGAGTCACACACGAATGAAAGGTGCTGACTCTCGTGGCGGACATCGGATATCTGGCTTGGGATCTTGCAGAGAAGTACGGGAAGAAGCCGTGCCTGCGGGACGACCACGTCGAACTCACCTATGAGGAGTTCGCAGATCGCACGGAAGCTGTTGCCGCGCAATTGGCCGGACTCGGGATCGGACTCGGTGACGTGGTGGCGATCATGCTGCCCAATCGCGTCGAGTTGCTGATCGCGATCATGGCTGCTTGGCGCATCGGTGCTGCGGCTACACCCATCAATCCGATGTTCACTGCGAACGAGGCTGACTACCAGATCGCGGACTCCGGCGCCGAGTTGGTCATCACCGCCACCGCCGACGCGCCCTCGGGTGGCCGTGCGGTGTTGGTCGTCGACGATCTTGCGACAGTGCCGCCGACGGATCCCCGGCCCGAAATCGCTGTTGCAGCAGACGATCTGGCTTTGCTCATCTACACCAGCGGTTCCACCGGACGACCCAAGGGAGTGATGCTCTCGCATGCCAACCTGCAGTTCATGGCTTCGTCGATGGGCAAGAACATCGGTGTCACCGGCGCAGATCACTGCCTGCTGATCTTGCCGCTGTTCCATGTCAACGCGATCTGCGTCAGCGTCTTGACGCCCTTGCTCGTCGGCGGGCAGGTGAGTGTCACCGGGAAGTTCTCGGTGTCGAGATTCTTCGACGACGTTGCGCGGCTTCGTCCCACGTATTTCTCGGCGGTGCCGGCAATCTACGCGATGCTGACCTCTCAGCCGGAAGACGCGTCGATCGACACGTCCTCTCTGAGGTTCGCCGTGTGTGGTGCGGCACCGATCAGCAAGGAGCTCCTCGAACGCGCTGAGCAGCGTTTCGGTTTCGTGATCGTCGAGGGGTACGGACTTACCGAGGGGACCTGTGCGTCGGCCTGCAATCCTGTCGAGGGGGTGCGCAAACTCGGCACGGTCGGACCGGCGCTGCCCGGCCAGCAGATTGCGATTCTCGCCGAGGATGGAACCTTTGCGCCCGTCGGTACCGCCGGAGAGGTAGTCATCAAGGGCGACAACGTGATGCGCGGTTACCTGGGCAAGCCGGAGGAGACCGCGAAGACCGTCAAGGACGGCTGGTTGCACACCGGTGACGTCGGAGTACTGGACGAGGACGGCTACCTGACGCTGGTGGACCGCATCAAGGACATGATCATCCGCGGGGGCGAGAACATCTACCCCAAGGAGATCGAAAACTCGCTCGCCACACATCCTTCCGTGCTGGAGGCCGCCGTCATCGGGGCTCCGCACCAGGTCTACGGAGAGGTGCCAGTTGCCTATGTCGTCGCCTACCCCGACGCGCCCGTCACCGAAGACGAACTGCTCGAACATGTCACGGCCTTGCTCACCCGAGTGAAGGTGCCAGTGGCGATCTACGTCGTCGATACGCTTCCCCGAAACCCGGTGGGCAAGATCGACAAACCTGGAATGAGACGAGCTTTGAGCGCAACTCCCGCTCACTAGTCACTTCCCAGTAGTACCAGCACAACTCGGCGACGTCCGTCGAGTCGATCCGTCATGCCCACATTCCGTATTTCAGGAGCACATCATGGGATTCAAAGAAGGAAACTTCCCTCCCGTCGATCCGGCAACGTTCATGGACAAGCCGTTTCTCGAGCGTCTGCGTGACATGTCCACGCACTGGGTGGATTACGGCTTCGGTACGCCGAAGATGGTCCACACCGTCTACATCATGAAATTGTTGTTCCTCTACCTGGCAGCTGGAACAGCCGTTGCCACTTTGACTTCCGGCCTCTCGTGGTTCGACATCGGATCGTGGTGGAACCAGCCGATCATCTACCAGAAACTCATCATCTGGACGATGATGCTCGAGATGCTGGGCCTGGCAGGATCCTGGGGCCCGCTCGCCGGCCACTTCAAGCCGATGACCGGTGGAGTTCTGTACTGGATCCGCCCCGGCACCATTCGCCTGCCACCGTGGCCGGGCAAGGTGCCGCTCACCTCGGGTGACACCCGCACGATGTTCGACGTTGTCATCTATGTCGCCGCAGTCGCCAATCTCCTTGTTGCCGCTGTTCTTCCCGGTGTTCACACCACAGGAATCGATTCGGCAATCGCTGACAATGCCGGACTGGTGCGCCCGACGGTCTTGTACTCCTTCCTGGTACTCATGGTGATTCTCGGGTTGCGGGACAAGGTGCCCTTCATCGCTGCCCGTAGTGAGCAGTATTTGCCGGCGATCTTCTTCTTCACGTTCCTGCCCTTCGTCGACATGATCCTGGCGCTCAAACTGCTGATCGTCATGGTGTGGATCGGTGCCGGTGTCTCGAAGTTCGGTCGCCACTTTTCGCTGGTGGTCCCGCCGATGCTCAGCAACACGCCGTGGATCCCGTCGAAGAAGATCAAGCGTGCGCACTACCGGAACTTCCCCGAGGATCTGCGGCCTTCGCACCTGGGCGGCGGCGTCGCTCACGTGGCCGGAACGATGGTCGAAATCGTCACCCCGTTGATCCTGCTGTTCTCGACGAACAAGACCCTCACGATCCTTGCCGTGATCCTCATGGTTGGATTCCACTTGTTCATCGCGTCGACCTTCCCGCTTGCCGTCCCACTCGAATGGAATCTTCTGTTCGCTTACGCATCGGTCTTCCTGTTCCTGGGATTCCCGGCGTGGGACGGCTACGGACTCGGCGCCATGTCCTCACCGTGGATTACCGCGGGAATTGTTGCAGCCCTTGCCTTCTTCCCGATTCTCGGAAACCTTCGACCCGATCTGGTGTCGTTCCTGCCGTCGATGCGTCAGTACGCCGGCAACTGGGCATCGGCGACGTGGGCCTTCGCGCCGGGCGCCGAAGCCAAGATCGACCAGTTCATCAAGCGTCCGTCGCCGGATACCCGCAATCAGTTGATGACGATGTACCCCGAGGACGTGTCCGACGTCGTTCTGCATCAGCTGTTGGGCTGGCGTTCCATGCACAGCCAGGGGCGTGCGCTGTTCTCTCTGATGATCAGGCACCTCGGCGACGACATCAACACGTACTCGCTGCGGGAAGCAGAGTTCATGTGCAACTCCATCGTCGCCTTCAACTTCGGTGACGGCCACCTGCACGACGCGAAACTGATCGCCGCGATTCAGCGTCGCTGCAACTTCGCGCCGGGTGAGTTCCTGGTGACCTGGATCGAATCGCAGCCCATCCACAAGGGAACGCAGGAGTATCAGGTGATCGATGCGGCTCTCGGTGTCATCGAACGGGGTACTTTCAAGGTCGCCGACGCAGTCGCCGAACAGCCGTGGTTGCCGAACGGGCCCATTCCGTTCGACGTTCAGTGGACACTGGACGTACGGGCCGACCGCGCGGCAACGGATCCGCAGGTTGTCTCCGAACCGAAGATGCGTACGAGGGTCAGCGGTAGCGAGCAAGAGGTGAGTAAGTGACAAAGGCCGTAGTCGTCGGCAGCGGGCCCAATGGGCTCGCTGCCGCGGTACACCTCGCACGTAGCGGTGTGGACGTGCAGGTACTCGAGGCCGCCGACCAGATCGGCGGAGGCACCCGCTCTGGTCCGATCGACGTGCCGGGGTTGATCCATGATCACTGCTCGGCGTTTCACCCGATGGGTATCGGCTCGCCGTACCTGTCCAAGCTGGACCTCGAGCGCTACGGGCTGATCTGGAGATGGGCAGAGGTGGACTGCGCGCATCCGCTCGACAACGGCGACGCGGGTGTTCTGTACCGCTCGCTGGAGCAGACCGCGGCGGGATTGGGTGCGGACGGGCAGCGATGGCAACGGATGTTCGGTGACTTGTCGACGGGATTCGACGCTCTGGCGTCCGATCTGATGCGCCCGATCGTCAACGTTCCGCGCCATCCGCTGCGGCTTGCGGCTTTCGGCCCGCGAGCACTGCTTCCGGCAACCGTGACCGCGAAACTGTGGAAGACGGAGAAGGGCAGAGCATTGTTCGGCGGAGTCGCCGCGCACGCGTTCTATCCGCTCAACCGTCCGGCGACGTCGGCGGTGGGGTTGATGATCACGGCTGCTGGTCACCGCTACGGGTGGCCGGTCGCCGAGGGAGGGTCGCGTTCGATCACCGACGCCATGGCAGCGATGCTCCTCGATCACGGCGGCAAGGTCGACACCGGCGTTCGGATTCGCACCGCCTCCGAGATTCCTGACGCCGATGTTGTTCTGCTGGACGTCAATCCGGGTGGTGCGCTCGAAATCCTGGGTGATCGTCTCCCCGCCCGAGTGGCGAAGGCCTATCGAAAGTTCAAACAGGCTCCTGGGGCCTTCAAGGTTGATTTCGCGATAGAAGGTCACGTGCCGTGGACCAATCCGGATTGCGCTCGGGCCGGAACAGTCCATCTGGCAGGTGGTTTCGAGGAAATCGTGGCAGCTGAGCGTGACACGAATTCAGGCCGTATGCCGGACCGACCGTTTGTGCTTCTCGGTCAGCAATACCTGGCTGATCCCACCCGCTCTGCCGGGAACATTCATCCGCTGTATGCCTATGCGCACGTGCCTCACGGTTACGCCGGCGACGCTACGGAGGCGATCATCCGTCAGATCGAGAGGTTTGCGCCAGGATTCCGGGAGCAGATTGTCGCTACGTCGAGCAGTGGTACAGCTGCCCTGGCAGAGGACAATCCGAATCAGGTAGGCGGCGACATCATCGGAGGTGCCAACACCGAACTGCAGGTTGTCTTGCGTCCGCGCGTCGCAGTCGATCCGTACAGCACGGGGATCGCGGGCACCTACCTGTGCTCGGCCTCGACCCCGCCGGGTGCCGGAGCACATGGAATGTGCGGGTACAACGCAGCCGAATCGGCTCTGAAGTACCTGCGACGAAAGGGTGCGGAAGTTCTGTGAGTAGTCCATCGCACAAGGAGCGAGGCGCCGGTGCGATGCGGCGCCTCGCCCGGGTGCCTGCAGCCGCGGAGCCGGAAGTGCTTGCCGTGGTTGCCGAATTGGCCCGGCGCCTCGACGCGCGCAGCGCCGATATCGCGCGTGAGATGGCTTTCATGATGGCTCACGAAATCGACCAGTTGGACGCCGATGCCAATTTGCTCGAAATGCTCGAAGCGAGCGTGCAGGGAAATATCACGACGATCATCCACGTCTTGGCCAACGACATACCGATCGATCATCTCCAACCCACCACTGCCGCGGTGGAATACGCTCTGCGGCTAGCGCAGCGGGACGTTCCGTCCAACTCTCTCGTTCGCGCCTACCACATGGGCCAAGGCGATCTGATGCGGATCTGTCACGACGAGATCAGCACACTGGACATTCCGGCACGACTCACTTTGGCTGTCCTGAAACACACTTCGGATGTGGTCTACAGCTACATCGACTGGATCACGCTCTACGTCTTCGACGCGTACGAGCGGGAACGCAGTCGATGGATGGCAGCGCAGGGAAACCTCCATTCGGCCGCGATCCACGCCCTCCTGTCCGGCACCAACGCAGATACCGCTGCATTCGAAGCGGAGACCGGATACCGCCTTGGTCAGAACCACGTCGCCCTGGTGGTCTGGTCGACGTGGGATGCGGACGTCATGGGCATCAACACCCTGGACCGACTCGTACGGGACCTCGGTGCAGCGGCAGGAGCAGACAAGCCGCCGATCATCACCGCCATCGATCGACGCACGGTGTGGGCGTGGCTGCCGTTCGGTCGCCGGGTGCCTGCGGTGGATCCGGAAGTTCTCGCGGCGGCAGTGCCGTTGGACGGCGGAGCGCGGGTGGCAATCGGACTGCCAGGGTCGGGGGTCGAAGGATTCAAGCGGTCCCACGAACAGGCCACGGCAGCCTATTCCGTTGCTGCCGTGCCAGATACGCCGCAGCGCCCCGTGGTGAGTTTCGGGGACCGAGGCATCGCCGTGGTATCACTCCTGTCGGAGAACATCGATTCTACGAAGTCATGGGTCTGGGAGGTACTTGGTCCGTTGGCGGACGATACACCTTCTGCCGCATCCTTGCGGACGACGCTGAGCGTGTATTTCGCCCACGGGGAAAGTCATCTGCACACGGCCAATTACATGAACTTGCACCGTAATACGGTGAAATATCGCATCAACAAGGCTCTCGGCGATCCGGTCGCCGCGGGCCGAGACAAGTTGGATCTCGCTCTGGCCCTGCAGGTTTGTGAGTTGTTGGGTAGATCGGTCTTGCGCCCCGCATGAACGCCGTGAGTATTGGATGCGGCACGGCCTGTGGGCTCCGTATCGGGTGCTGATGTCCGATGCGGAGCCTGGCCGTGTTCTGTTGTGCCTGAGAAGCTGTTCTCAGGTTTTGAAGGTGGTGTTCGCCGGCCTGGGGTGCCGCTGCGGGTCGATCGAGGGCGGTGGGATGAACCACGGTTTGTTGTCGACGCCCATTCTGATTTCCCACTTGCCGACGAACCCCGATTTCCGGTGCATCAACCGGTGATGCGAACGGCACAGCAGGACAAGGTTGTTCATCACCGTCGGACCACCGTTCGCCCAGTGCCTAATATGGTGCGCATCTGTCCACGCCGGTACGCATGAACACCCCGGGAACGCGCAGCCCTTGTCGCGGGCAATCAACGCCACTCTCTGTTCGGCGTTGACCAACCGTTTTCCGGGTTTCGCATCCAACGGCGCGCCGTGGTCGTCGAGTAGGACGGTGGACAGGAAGCAATCGCAGCCGAGAAGCCTGGTCTGTGAGACAGACAGCGGCCCGAGCCAGGGCATATGCCCGACATCGAGATCCGACCGAGAGCCGCGACCATCAGTTGGTGTTGCGGCGCAGTCCCGATGCTCGGCAAGGTCACGAGCATCAATGTGCACGTTCACGTGTGGTCGTTGCCCACCGTCGGTTCCGGTCTTGGCGCAGTCCAGATACCGGCGGATCAGTTCGGTGAACCCGTCTGCTGTCCGCTTTGCCGCCGAGCGTGCGTCGGGGGTTCCGTCGGGTGCTGGGGTGGGCATCGTCAGATTCGACAGGGCCGAGAGCAGCATTTCGCCGGTGAGGGCGTCGAAATCGCCTCGCACTACCACCCGACGATTGAGCGTCGAGGCGATGCGGAGCTCATTGAGATCCACGTCTTCGGCAGGTGGAATCTCATCGGATTCGAACAGCCGCTCCAAAGTCGCGATAACATGCCGCACCTTCGTTGTCGTCGCTTCCACCCCCGACGCAGCCGCCAACAACAAATCGATGCACTTCGGTAGCGCTTCCTCCGGCATCCCCTTCGGCGGGGACTCACAGAACGCCACGATCAAGACTGCGTGATCGAACGAGCAATCCCCATCATCGAAGCCTGCCGCCACCGCTGGAAACGGCCGCAACGCTGCGCCCAGCGCGGCGATCTTCTTCCCATCCCGAACCTGCAGCATGGTGTTTGCCGCCAACCACGCACCCACCCCGCGGCTGGCAATCACCTGATCGTCCGGGCGCATCGACAGTTCGTCCACCACCGCTACCCGCACCGCTTCCAGGCGAAGAATCTCCGCACTCGCCTCGACAGCAGCAGCCCGTAACTCGGCGGCAGTCAACTGCCACAGGCGTCCGCGTAACCCCACCGCAGAACCAGACACCACGTCTGATGATGTGTCGATACTCATTGAATCCCCCGATCCCCATCTCAAATTATAGTCGAACGTCTGTTCGAGTCAAGAGTTACTTCATTAAAGGATCGGCCTGACTCTGCGATGTCAGCGGGTTGTCATACTGTGGTCGAGTGACTTCGCCGTGGACAGCTGGGCAGGTGGCATCGGTAGCTCCCGACGCCGCATCGCTGGCTGCTGCGCGCAAGTTGGTTGGATCGTGGAGCCACACCGGTAACAAGGGTCTCGCGCTCTGGGGACTGTGCCAGGGAAGCGGCTCGAAGCCGTATCAAGCTGTGGTTGACCTGCGTGGCCCGGCATACAAGTGCTCGTGCCCCAGTCGGAAGTTTCCGTGCAAACATGCCCTGGGGCTGCTGGCGGAATGGTCGGAAGGGCGAGTGCCTTCGGCGGACCAGCCAGCCGACTTCGCCGCCGAGTGGTTGTTGCGCCGTGAGGAGAAGGCCGATGCCAGCGCCGAGACCACCGGCTACGAGGCGCCCAAGAAGACTCCCGACCCGGCAACAGCGCAGAAGCGCGCCGACCGGGTTGCGAGCGGTCTCGTCGAATTGGACCTGTGGATCACCGATCAGATCCGGAGTGGTCTGGCGGCGATGGACACGTCCTGGGCGGGCCTCGACGCAGTCGCCGCTCGAATGGTGGATGCTCAGGCACCCGGTATTGCAGGCACGCTTCGAGCATTGGCGGGAACCGTTGCGTCTACCGAAAACTGGCCCGAGAAAGTCCTCGACGAGTTGGCTCGGTTGCGCCTGCTGGTCGCTGCGCATCAGAAGCTGCCCGAGCTGCCGGAAGATCTTGCCCATTCGGTGAAAGCACACGTCGGCTATCCGGTCTCCACCGGGCGTGTGATGGAATCGATTCCGGTGAAAGAGAACTGGATGATTCTCGGTTCCGGGATCACCGAGGAGAAGCGACTGTTCACCCGAACGGTGTGGATGCTCGGCAGGAATTCGCAACGGTGGGCCATGCTGCTCGACTTCTCCCACGGGTCACCGAATTTTGCCACCGAAACGCCGCCAGTCGGGTTTCTGCTCAACGCTGATGTGCATTTCTATCCCGCTGCCGCGGCATTGCGGGCGCGGATGGGGGCAACGCACGGAGAACCGGAGCCCTTCACAACCATGCCGTCCGGAAGCATCGACGCTGCGTTGCAGCAGTTTACCGATGCGCTCGCGGCAGATCCATGGTTGCGGTCTTGGCCGGCAGTGATCAGTTCGGTGGTTCCCTCATTCGTCGACGGTGCCTGGTTTCTCGTCGATGAATCGGGGACAGCGATTCGGGCAGAGGGCGATTCGGACCCACTGTGGAAATTGCTGGGCATTTCCGGTGGCTATCCGGTCACGGTCTGTGGAACGTGGAATGCGCAGGCTCTTACTCCGATCTCGGTTTTCACGGGAGGACAGGTGATCGTGCTGTGAGCACATTGATCTCGGCTGCGCTTCTCGGGACGGCCAGAACAGCAACAACATTCGAGGACCTTCCGGCCGACGTGCATGCCTACGCGCGCGAACTCGACGGAGATCCTGCCGAGTTGCTTCTCGCAGCAGTCGCGCTGGAGCGGGCGTACCGCCGTGGTGGTGCGGGCTCCACCACGGCGACGGTGCCGACGCCTGCTCCAGACGATGCGCGATTTACCCTGCCGGAATCGTCGGCCGCACATCTGCTGTCGATGCTCGCTGCCAAGGCGACCTGGCTCGACGAATGGTTCACCGTCGCGTTGGCGCACAACTACCGTGCGCCTGATCATCTTGTTGCCGAACTGCTTTCCTACGCTCGGACGAGCGAAACTCACCGCGAGAGTATTCTGCAGCTGGTCGGCGAGCGAGGTCGCTGGCTCGCCGCGCAAAACCCCGAGTGGAGCAAGCTCGTCCGAACCAGAGATGCAAACCCGGACGTGTGGCGTCACGGAAGTTCGTCCCAGCGCACGCAGTGGTTGATAGACGCTCGTCGAACAGATCCCGCGCTGGCGCTGGCCGAACTCCGAAAGTCCTGGGGCACCGAGCGGGGAGAACAGAAGGCTGCGTTCGTCTCGGCGCTGGCAGACGGATTGAGCGCGGATGATCAACCGTTGTTGGAGGAAGCCCTCGACGACCGTCGCAAGGACGTGCGGCGCGCAGCAGTGGAGGTACTCGGACAACTACCCGAATCGGAGTTCGGGGAGAGAATGGTTGCCCGGGTTCAGAAATGGGTGAGGGTGGAACGGAAGCTCCTTCGGTCCACGCTTGTCATCGCGCCGCCTGAGGAAGTCGATGCAGCGGCCAGACGAGACGGCATCGAAGACCGGCCGAACCCACACACCGACTATCGCGCCGAGTACGTCCGTCAAGCGATCAGTTCTGCGCCTTTGTTCTTGTGGAACACCATGATCGGTGGACCCGACAAGGTTTTGGGGATGAGCGTCGACGAAGGTTGGGAGCCGATCCTTCACGACGATTGGTCCAATGCTGCAGTGGCGCAGGACAATGTGGAATGGGCTTTGGAACTCTTTCGCAGACGAGGCGTAGCCACCGATCGTCGACTTCTCCCGTTGGTGCCCGCCGAGGCGCTGGCGGATCTGTTGAGGTCCGGAAACGGCGACGCCAATGTTCTGCATCCGGGCCGGGCAGCGATCTACGACGCTCTGCACGGTCCATGGCCCGAGGACATCACCCGGGCAGTCGTGGCCCAGTGGGAACGAGTTGCGGCCAGACGCGCCGATGGGGGCGCCAAGGCCGGCGAATTCTCACGCTACAAGTACGTGGCGTCGCTGCGCCTGGCCGAGAGTCGATTTCCCTACAGTGCAGTAACTTTGCTGGACCGGGCGGCGGAGCGTGCTCGCGACCCGGATTGGCGGCAAACCTTCGCCAGAACGGCCAGTGCCATCACCCACCGCAAGACTCTGCTCGAGGAGCTCAAGTGACTGACAGCGTAACCGTGCCTGCCACGGAACCAGCAAAGCTCGCGGAACCGGCAAAGCTCGCGGAACCGGCAAAGCTGATGCGGCCCCACGCAGAGCAGGAGTACGCGCTCGAACTCGAGGCGCTTGCCGCGCAGGACACCCGCCCACGCCCGCCGTCGTGGAATTTGTCGCCGTGGGCTGTGGTGACGTATCTGTTGGGCGGCACTCTCGATGACGGAACAGTCGTTTCGCCGAAGTACGTCGGTCCGCGGCGGTTGATGGAAGT
Source organism: Rhodococcus sp. NPDC059969 (assembly GCF_042738325.1). NCBI lineage: Bacteria > Bacillati > Actinomycetota > Actinomycetes > Mycobacteriales > Nocardiaceae > Rhodococcus > Rhodococcus sp. NPDC059969. The sequence goes on from NZ_JBHWUF010000001.1 coordinate 1,117,878, forward strand.
GGCCGTCGCAACTCTTGCCACCGATCGGGCTTTACTGCTGTTGGGTGTGCCGGGAACAGCCAAGACCTGGGTCTCCGAACATCTTTCGGCGGCAATCTCGGGCGCGTCGACGCTCCTGGTTCAAGGTACGTCCGGTACTCCCGAGGAAGCTATCCGCTACGGCTGGAATTACGCCCGCCTCCTAGCGGAAGGACCGACGGCAGGGGCGTTGGTGCATTCTCCGGTGATGACCGCGATGGAAACCGGGAAGATCGCTCGCGTCGAAGAGTTGACGCGTATTCCGGCTGACGTGCAGGACGCGCTCATCACCATTCTCTCCGAGAAGACGTTGCCGGTGCCGGAACTGGGCATCGAGGTGCAGGCAGCCAAGGGCTTCAATCTGATCGCAACCGCCAACGATCGTGATCGCGGTGTCAACGATCTGTCGTCGGCATTGCGTCGACGGTTCAATACCGTTGTCCTGCCGTTGCCGGCCAGCGAGGAGGACGAGGTGGCTATCGTGGCGCGCCGAGTCGAACAGCTGGGCGCAGCATTGGAATTGCCGACGACCCCCGCAGCGGCCGAGGAAATTCGCCGGGTCGTCACCGTGTTCCGGGAATTACGATCGGGAACGACCGCCGACGGCCGAACCAAGCTGAAGTCCCCGTCGGGAACCCTCTCGACGGCGGAGGCTATCTCGGTGGTCACCAATGGTTTGGCGCTGTCCGCGCATTTCGGGGACGGCGTATTGCGGGCGTCCGACGTCGCTGCCGGAATCCTGGGTTCGGTGATCAAGGATCCAGTCGCAGACAAGGTGGTGTGGAACGAGTACCTCGAGGCCGTAGTGCGTGAGCGCGGAGAGTGGTCCGACTTCTACCGGGCATGCCGCGAGGTAACCGGGTGACCATCGCTATTCCGGATCTGCGTGTCCGGGTCTTCGGTATCCGTCACCACGGCCCCGGATCGGCCCGTTCGGTTCGGCAAGGCCTGGAAGAGTTTTCACCCGACGTCGTCCTGATCGAAGGGCCTTCGGATGCAGATCCGTTGGTGATGCTGGCGGCATCGGAGTCGATGGAACCGCCGATTGCGCTGCTCGCGTATGCCACTGGCGAACCGTCGAAGGCGGCCTTCTGGCCGTTTGCGGTGTTCTCACCCGAATGGCAAGCGCTGCAGTGGGCTGCGAAGAACGGTGTGCAGGCACGGTTCTGCGACCTGCCCGCGTTCAACGTGTTGGCGGATCAGGGGATTCGTACTACACGCGAGGGTGATCCTCTGGCGGAACTGGCCGCGGCCGCGGGTTTCGACGACACCGAACGCTGGTGGGATTCGGTGATCGAATCAAATTCGGGCGCAGATTCTTTCGATGCGATCACCGAGGCGATGGAGGCGCTGCGTGAGACGGTGCCGATCGACGAGGAGACAGCGCATCGCGAAGCATACATGCGGCAGGTGCTGCGAAAGACGTTGAAAGATGGCGCCGAGCGGGTAGCGGTCGTTTGCGGTGCCTGGCACGCGCCGGCGTTGGTCGGAGCCCTGGGGCCTGCGGCTCCCGACGCCCGCATTCTAAAGGGGATGTCCAAGGTCAAGACCTCGCTGACCTGGGTTCCCTGGACACATTCACGCCTGGCGTCGGCATCGGGTTACGGAGCCGGAATCACCTCGCCGGGCTGGTATCACCATCTGTTCACCGCGAACGACAAGACGATCACGCGGTGGCTCACCAAAGTTGCGAGGGTGCTCAGGGACGAGGACCTTCCCATCTCGAGCGCTCACGTCATCGAAGCTGTCCGATTGGCAGATACGTTGGCTGCACTGCGTTCTCGCCCGCTGGCCGGATTGTCGGAAGTTACCGAGGCTACGAGGTCGGTGATGTGCGACGGAAACGACGTTCTTCTGGATCTGATCACGCGAAGACTCGTTGTGGGTGAAGCCCTGGGTGCGGTGCCCGAAGAAACGCCGACGGTTCCGCTCGAAGCAGACCTGCGAGCACGTTCGAAGACGTTGCGGCTCAAACAACAAGCAGGGGCAAAGAATCTGGATCTGGACCTGAGACGCGACATCGACGTCGAGCGTTCCCAGTTCCTGCACCGACTGGGAATTCTCGAGATCGATTGGGGGACTCCGGCCGACGGTGAGATCCGTTCCACCGGAACTTTCCGAGAAACCTGGGCACTGCAATGGAAACCGGAATTCTCGGTGTCGGTGATCGAGGCGTCGCTGTGGGGTACGACGGTGGCCCAAGCGGCAGCGTCGCGGGTCGTCTCGAAGATTCACGAACCGGAAATCACTCTTGCTTCACTCGTCGAACTGCTGGAGAACTCGCTGCTGGCAAACCTTCCCACAGCACTGTCCGCAGTGCTGCAAAGCGTGAAAACGGTTGCAGCGCTTGATCATGACGTGTCACATCTGATGGTCGCTCTACCCACACTGACCCGAACGCTGAGATACGGCGACGTGCGCGGTACCGACGTGTCGGCGTTGATCGACGTCGCCGACAGCTTGCTGGTCCGCATCTGTACCGGCCTCGCAGTCGCCGTCACCGGGTTGGACGATCCCAGCGCCGAGGAGTTTCGCGATCACCTCGACAAGGTGCACTCGGCAGTCATGGTCCGTGACGACAGCGATGCGAGCGCACGGTGGTTGCAGGCGATGGCCGGAGTGATCGACCGTGACGACGTCAACGGACTTCTCGTCGGCCGGATGGTGCGGCTACTGCGCGACAGCGGTTCCGTCATGGAAACCGCTGCAGCCCAGCGCTTGTCTCGGGCCCTTTCGGTGGGAAGTGCGCCCACCGCCAAGGCTGGCTGGGTCGACGGATTTCTCGGCGGAGGAGGGCTTGTGCTCGTTCACGATCGAGCGTTGCTCACGCTGATCGACACCTGGGTTCGTCAACTTCGCGAGCAGGATTTCATCGACACGCTTCCGTTGCTTCGACGCACGTTCGGATCCTTCGAAGCCGGGGAACGTCGGGCGATCGGTCAGGCGGTCAGGGGTGGCCGACGCGTCGAAACGACAGTGGAGACCGATGCTCGACGCGGCAGAGCGGCAATGGCGGTCGTTGCGGACATCTTGGGGGTGGGCGCATGAGCGACGACGATCAGCGCCTTCGACGCTGGAGATTGATGCTCGGGGAATCCGCCGAAGAGTCGACGGGTGGACTGGGCCAACCGGGCGAGCGTCGAATGGATGCGGCTCTTGCAGCGCTCTACGACTCGTCCGGCCCCAGCAAGGGCCGACGCCGCTCAGCAGGATTGGGGGCGTCGGCGCCGTCCGTCGCCAGATGGCTCGGTGACATCCGGACGTACTTTCCCAGCACGGTGGTGCAGGTGATGCAGAAGGACGCGATAGATCGGCTGGGTTTGGCGCAATTGCTCCTCGAACCGGAACTGCTCGACGCGGTCGAACCCGATGTGCATCTGGTCGGGACGCTTCTGAGCCTCAACCAGGTCATGCCGGAGGCCAGCAAGGCAACTGCTCGGATGGTCGTCGGCAAGGTGGTTCGCGAAGTCGAGGAGCGAATCGCACAGAAAACGAAGGCTGCAGTTACCGGCGCACTCAATCGCACGGCCCGAACTTCGAATCCGAAGCTGCGCGACATCGATTGGGACCGAACCATCCGAGCAAATCTGTCGCATTACCTTCCGGAGTATCGAACCGTCGTCCCGGAGCGGCTCGTCGGATACGGCCGAAAGTCGAAATCCGTGCAGCGCGACGTGGTTCTCGCGATCGATCAATCGGGTTCGATGGCGTCCAGCGTCGTCTACGCATCGGTGTTCGGCGCAGTGTTGGCGTCGATGCAGGCGCTGAAGACTTCGCTCGTCGTTTTCGACACCGCCGTCGTTGATCTGACAGACAAACTGTCCGATCCGGTCGACGTCCTGTTCGGGACCCAACTCGGTGGGGGCACGGATATCAACCGCGCGATCGCGTACAGCCAGTCCTTGATTTCGCGTCCCGCCGAGTCGATGTTCGTCCTCATCTCGGACCTCTACGAGGGCGGTATCCGCAACGAGATGTTGCGCCGCATGGCCGCCATGAAGAACTCCGGCGTTCAAGTCGTGGTTCTACTGGCGCTCTCGGACGACGGGGCACCGTCGTTCGATCACGACAATGCGGCGGCGCTGAGCGCCCTCGGCATTCCCGCGTTTGCATGCACGCCGGACAAGTTTCCGGAACTGCTGGCGGTGGCTCTGGAACGCGGGGACGTATCGGCCTGGGCAGATCAGCTCACTCTCGAACAGCACTGACCGGTCTGCTTCGGAGACCTGAGCGCCAGGTACGACAACCTCACGACATCTGCGATTGCCGGCATCGAAGACAACCCATCGGTTCCGACCTCGGTGCAGCAGCAAGTGAGCACTGACCTGGCCTCGGGTTTGCCCTTCTTGACGACAATGCAGCTCCGATCAGCTCTCGGTGATGCCGGTGTCGCCGAATCCGCGGCGGACGCGATCGTGGATGTGAAGGAAGGCGCCAAGCCTTACGTGTCGCGGTCGGCGGCAAACGCGCGTCGAGCTAAGAATCAGCAATCGTTTACCGACCTGGAAGATCGAATGACCGACCTCTGGATATAGTGATCTGCGCACAATCGATTCGTCAGATGGCTACCGTTGTAGAGAAACAAGCAGCGAGTCTGAAACACTGACGTTTCGCCGGAAAAGGGTTCGGTGGGGAGCCAGGGGAGGTTCGGATGGGCAGGCGAGCGGTTTTGACGCCCGCTGCTGGCGCCTGCGCACATGTCAGGATGCCCCGTCGATGAACCGTCTGAGTAGACCTGGTCGGCAGGATCCCGCTTCGGAGGCCGACTGTAACAGCCTGTTTCGCCGTCAGATCGACGAAGCTGCTGCCGTCGCACCGTTCGCCAATCTTGCGTACATGGCGAGCTTGGTCGTGATTCTGGCGTACACCGTTCCGCCCGGACGTCAGACGCTCAGATGGCTGGGTGGCGCGCTCATCTTTCTTGTCCTCGCGAATTCGATTCGAGTATGGATACCGCTTCGCTGGCGACCGTCGAAGCACACACCGCGCTACGACTACGCGGGTCTGCTCCTCGAAGTGATCGTCATCGCGAGCCTCGACGTCACACTTTTCGCCTTGCTTTTCCACGACATGGACGTCTTCCGTGACTTGGTGCTGATCGCGACGATGGCCGGAATCATGGGCGCCGGAACCGTCACGTTTTCGAGTCTGAGGTCGGTGAGCCTGACTTGGATCTACATTCACGGCCTCGGCGTATTCACCGTTCTCGTCGTCCACGCCGAACCCCACTTTCGCGTACTTGCGATTCAGTTGTGCATCTACATGTTTGCGCTCACGGTGGGTGCGGTGTATCTCTCGGCCTCGTTCCAGCGACGTTGTCTTGCAGAGTTTCAGGCGGAATCCGAGCGTCAAACTGTGGCACTGTTGCTCGACGGTTTCGAGGGCGGTTCCCGCGACTGGCTCTGGGAGTGTGACACCAACGGCCGGTTCTCCCACACCTCGGCCCGGCTCGCCGAGGTCGCCGGTATGACGGTGGACGAGTTGCAACAACTCACCTTCGGGCAACTCCTCACCAGACTCCAGATCGCATCGAGTCCGGAGGGGCGTGCGGCCGCGGCCGAAATGATCGACAAACTCGAATCGAGTACCTCGTTCCGGGACACCGTCGTTCCAGTGCATGTCGACGGCAAACGACGCTGGTGGTCACTTTCCGGTAATCCCCGGGTCCTCGAGTCCGGGGTGATTCTGGGCTGGCGCGGTGTCGGATCCGACATCACGGAGAGGTATGTCCACGAGCAGGAGATTCTTCGTCTTGCTGCCACCGACTCGCTGACGGGGTTGCCCAACCGTCGTGCCTTTGGTGTGGCGCTCGAGGCGGCCATCAAATCTCGGGTGCCGGAGAAGCAGGTCCTCGTCGGGATTCTCGACCTCGACAACTTCAAATCGGTGAACGACACCCTCGGCCATCCGATCGGGGACCACTTACTTCTCGAAGTCACCAAACGCCTGCGCGACGTCATCGGTTCGGACATGTGCTCGAGGATGGGCGGCGACGAATTCGGGCTCATCGTCTGTACCTCGTCCGGCGACGATCCCGGTGAGATTTTCGATCGGTACCTGGCAGTGCTCCATGAGCCCTTCTTCGTAGAAGGCAATCGAATCGAGGTGCGGGCCACGATTGGTTACTCCAGCGCACCCGAGGATTCCACCGACGCCGACGGACTGGTGATGCTGGCGGATCTGGCTCTGTACGAAGCAAAGTCGACGGGACGGAATCGAGTCGGCAAGTTCTCGCCGTTACTGCGAGCGCGGGCATCGGCACGCGCAACAGCGCTGCACGAGCTGGACAGGGGGATCGAGGAAGGTCAGTTCGATCTCCACTACCAACCTCAGGTCGACACTCAGACCGGTGAAGTGGTCGCGTTCGAGGCTCTTCTTCGGTGGAACCATCCCAGTCGCGGCCTCATTGGGCCCAGCCAGTTCATCTCGGTGGCGGAGGAAACCGGAATGATCATCCCCCTCGGCGCACAGGCAATGGCGATGGCGACCGCGGCCGCTGCGGGGTGGCCGAGCGGAATCGGCGTCTCGGTCAACGTTTCACCAGTGCAGTTGGTGTCGCGAGAGTTCGGCGCGATGGTGAAGAAGGCTCTGACGGATTCGGGTTTGCCTCCGCATCTGCTGCAACTCGAAATCACCGAGACGGGTGTTGTGGACGATCGGGCAATCCGGGATCTCTACAAGCTGCGTGAACTCGGTGTCACCGTCGCGCTCGACGATTTCGGCACCGGCTATTCGTCTTTCGCCACGCTTCAGAGACTTCCGATCGATGTTCTCAAGATCGATCGCATGCTGGTCACGGACTCGGACGATCCGAAGATGTCCGTGGTGAAATCCATTGTCGAATTGGCCGCGGCTCTCGGCATGCGGTCGTTGGCCGAGGGCGTCGAGACGATTGAGCAGTTCCGCCGCGTTCAGTGGGTCGGCTGCGACCTGGTCCAGGGCTACCACATCAGCAAGGCTCTGACGGCCGAGCGCGTCGACGTGTATCTGGCGGCAACCGACACCGAATCCGGTCGGAGCGTTCACCCGTTGACGTGGCTGTGAATCAGATCTGAGCCGAGCGGATGGTATTGCCGCCTGCCGCTTTCGCTTGGTACATCATCGAATCCGCGACATTTGTCGCGGCCAGGATCGCGGAAGCGCCGCCGCTCCACGCCTTCGATTCGGCGGTCATGATCACCGCTCCGACGCTTACCGTTGTGGCGATCGCATCGGAGCAGTCCGACAGCGCGGCGTTTATCCCCTCGATCGACAGAGTCGTTGATTCGGGATCCCCGGCGATGACGGCCAGGTACTCTTCCCCACCGGTCCGAGCAATGACCCCGCGTTCTCCGAGATGCGTACTCAGGCGGTTCGCTGTTCTTCTGATGACATGGTCTCCCTCGGCGTGACCGTGAAGATCATTCACCGTCTTGAATTTGTCGATATCGACGACGATGAAAGCGAGACAAGAAGAATCGACGCGAGCACTCTCGAAGAGATCGCTGACCGCCCCCTCGAGGCCGCGACGGTTGAACAGTCCGGTAAGCGGATCACGATCGGAATATTGGGCATCGCGGTACAGAGTGCGCCAGGTCAGGTGTGCAAAAATTGGAACAAGTGTGACAGCTCCGAAAAGAACGGTGCCGCGGGCGAGAAGCGTCGTGATATCGACTTCGCCTTGTAGGTATGCAAGAACGAATACTGTAGTCGTGACAGTCGTCGACCAGAGGACATGAGCGACAAGCCATCTTGCGCTGACAAAAAGCGTCGCAAAGGTTCCGGTGACCGCAAAGACGATGCAACCGAACGTCCCGGACGAGCGTTCCGGCACCAGAAGTACCGCGGCCGCGATCCCGAGATCTGCGAATATCCCGAATGCGAGCAGGCCGCGGCGACCTGGAAACGGTTGAGTGAACCAGCACGCCGCGATCGCCACACATGTGCAGATCATGAAAACCGACAGTGCTTTGCCGGGTGTGGTCGGCGGTGTATCCGGTCCGATCAATTTGTAGAAAGCGGAAAGCCCGAAGATGATCGTCATCATTCCGAGCAAGGTTCGGAAGATCGGAATGATTGCTCGGCCGGATCTCTGGTGTTTTATCCACTCGTAGTCGTGTGGTTCGTTGAACCATTCGTGAAGTGTTTGCCAAGAACTGTGCCCTTCGGAGGCGATGACAGGGCTCGGCATGCTGTCCATTTTGCCTTGAATTTGGACAAAGAAAAAATCTTGTGTTCGAGCGGTTTCGCCGGTCCGATTTTTTCGGGGAAGTGGTTTAATTATCGAGTTGAGCGCTTACTCGATGCTTGTTTCAAGCCTTCTTCGAACTGCGGTGTGCGTTGTTCGAGTCGGTCGCCAACGATAAGACTTTTCGCGTACGAGACTTTCTCACGACGTAAGCGACGAGGATAACTCCCAGAGCGACCAGGCTTTGGACGAATTCCGCGCGCGTGGGTTCGTTGAGACCCATTCCCACCAGGATCACGAGAATCAGACCAGTGACCACTATCGGCAGGCCGGGATACAGCCAGACGCGGAATTTCAGAATCTCGGGGCTTTCGCGTTCCCATCGGCGTCGGAGGCGTAGTTCGGATACACAGATCAGGATGTAAACGAACAAGCAGATTGCGCCGGACGAATTCACGAGGAACAAGAAAATCGTGTCCGGCCAGATGTAGCCGGCCGCGATACAGAAGTACCCGGCCACGGTGCAGGCGAGTACGCCCTTCACCGGCACGCCGCGGCTGTTGGTCCGTGTCATCCAGGCCGGCGCGTCGTTGTAGACGGATAGCGCGAAAAGCATCCGTGACGCCGTGTACAGGCCGGAGTTGAGGCAGGACAGCACCGCGACCAGAACCACGAGATTGAGAATGTCGGCGGCGCCGGGAATTCCCAGCAGATCGAGTGCGGAGATGAACGGAGAATCGCCGACGACGAACGAATCCCACGGCAGCATCGTCACGAGGAGGAAGGTGGCGACAACGAAGAAGGCGAGAATGCGGAAGACGACGGTGTTCGTGGCTCGCCTGATCGCTCCGGCCGGTTCGGCGGATTCCGCTGCGGCGATCGTGACCAGCTCGGCTCCGGTCATGGAGAAGATCACGGCGACAACGCCCACCAGTACGGGGGTGAAGCCGTTCGGCAGAAATCCTCCGTGGCCGGTCAGATTGCTGAAATCGACTTCACTGCCGGGCCAGATGCCGAAGACGAACAGACTGCCGAGCACGATGAAGCCGATGATGACGGCGACCTTGATACCCGCAAACCAGTATTCAGCCTCGCCGAAGTTGCTGACGGAGAGAAGATTGACCCCGGTCATCACCAACAGGAGTACCGCTGACATGAGCCAGAGCGGGACACCATGGATCCACCGGGAGAGCAAGGTTGCTCCGACGACGGATTCGATGCCGACGACGATCACCCAGAAATACCAGTAGAGCCAGCCTGTGGTGAAACCCGCCCAGTCGCCCAACGCCATGCGTGCGTACTCGGTGAACGATCCCGTACACGGCTTGGCCACGGCCATTTCACCGAGCATGCGCATCACCAGGAACACGATGATGCCGCAGATCGCGCACGTGATGACTGCGCCGGGGCCGGCCTGGTTGATGATTCCGCTCAGCCCGACGAAGAAACCGGCGCCGATGACGCCGCCCATGGAAAGCATGGTCAGGTGGCGCTTCTTCAAGCCTGTTTTGAGTGTCGAATGAACGGTGGCGGCTTCGGCTGTTTCGGTGCTGCTGTCGGGCATCTGGGCTCAGCTCCTATTGCATGACGCGATCAGTTCTTTCGGAGAGACGCTAAGCTCATCGTGTGATCCAGAACATGGACTTGATGTACAAATCTGAACTGGAAACTGTCAGTTCTGTCCACTGTCTTCGGAGGTTGCGGTAATGCCGATGACGGTCCGGCGGCTGGCAGCCACCCCCTCGCTCGGCCTCACGATCGTTGCAGGTCACGACGACGTAGATCTGTCGATCAGTTGGGCGCACGCAATCGAATTGCAGGATCCGACCCAGTGGCTCGCTGGTGGAGAGCTTGTCATGACGACGGGGCTGCACCTTCCGCGTTCGGCGACAAAGCAATACGAGTACGTCGAGCGCATTGCGCAGACCGGTGCGGTGGCACTGGCGTTCGACACCGGCACCGTGCACGAGAGGGTGCCGGACGCGATCATCAGGGCCGGCGACGAACTGGGTTTTGCCGTGCTTTCCGTCGCCAAGGAGACGCCGTTCATCGCCATCTCGCGGGCCGTGATCGACGAACTGACCGCCGACCAGATACGAACGGTGCAGGCGGTGGTCGACGCGCAGGAGAAGTTGGCGCGTGCCCTGCTCGACGGGGTGCCGGCTCTGATCACTGCCCTGGGTCGAGCGGTACATGCAGCAGTGTGTGTTCTCGATCGGGACGGAGCGGTGCTGGCTCTGACGGAAGGTGCGAGTTCGTCTCTGCCCGAACGTATCAGGGAGCGATCAGGTAAGGAGCGCAGCCGGGTCGTGGTGGACGACGACGGTCACCTGGCCATTCACCGTCTTGCCGTGAGCGGCACGCTGGCCGTGGCGTCCGACGCCGCCTTGGATCAGTCCGAGCGATTGTTGGTCGGCCACACGGTGTCGCTGTTGACCATCGAGCTTGCCAAGCCGTTGCGGGTTGTCGATGCCGAACAGCGGCTGAGGTTGGCAGTTACGACGATGGTGCGCCAGGCCGGCGGTGACGTCGACGAAAGTCTGTTGCGGTACTTCGGATTCGAATCCGAAACCACGGTGGTGGCAACTGCCTTGACCGACGTCGGACCGTTGCTGGCGGCAACCGACATCACTTCAGCGGCCTTGAAAGAAGAGTCGGTGCCGTACCTTTTGGCTCCGCTGAATGACGGAGCCGGTGTGTGGTTCGTCGTGAAAAGTGAAGTTGCGGAAAAGGTCACGCGTAGTGTCTATGCGAGAGTGCGGGAGAATTCGCGCCGGAGTATCAACGGCGGAATCGGTGGCGTCCGGAAGATGAGCGGTGTAGCAGCCAGTCTGCGCGAGGCCGTCTCTGCTGCCAAAGTGGGGCAGGTCGAAGGACACACGCTCGTTCCGTTCTCGAAACTCGGGACTTTCAGTCTCTTGTTGAGTGTGCAGTCGAACGATGTTCTGCAATCGATCGCGGCCGGCGGCCTCGGTGTGCTGGAAGGCTACGACACCGAGAACGGTTCTCGTTTGGTGGACTCGATCGAAGCGTTCCTGCACCACAATGGTCAATGGGAGTCCGCTGCAGCGCAGTTGGGTGTTCACCGGCACACGCTGCGTAACCGCATGGACAAGGTTGCCGAGTTGATCGGCCGAGATCTCGATTCCGCCCACACTCGGTCCGAGTTGTGGATTGCACTCAAAGCTCGTGAACTGCTGCAGGCGGAATCGAATGCAGATCACGCTCGGCCGCCCCTGAGATAGACGGTGGTGGTGTGAGTGAAGAACTCTCGCGCTGCGTCGCCTTGTTCCTTGGGCCCGTATCCACTCCTCTTCGCGCCGCCGAAGGGCACGTGGGGATCAGCGCCCGCCGATTCCGAATTGACGTGCAGGATCCCCACGTCCAGGTCGTCGATACCGGCAAGCGCACTGGTCAGGTCTTGCGTGAACAACGCTGCGGACAAACCGAATTCGCCCTCGTTCGCCAGGCGGAATGCGTCCGCAGTTGTTGCTGCCTGCTGCACCGCCAGAACCGGGCCGAAGAGTTCCTCGAACCACAGTTCGGTGCTCGCCGGTAGTTCCAGCACAGTCGGCTGGACGTAGTAGCCCGACTGCGGCGCTTCGGCGGTGGCCATAACTCTGGCGCCGCCGCCGATGGCTCGATTGATCCCCTCGCTGATCGACTGCTGCGCGTATGCGCTGATCACGGGACCTGTCGTGACGTCGGGATCGAGTGGATCTCCGACTCTCAGTTCCTTGACTTCGACGGTCAGCCTCGCCAGGAATTCCTCGGCGATGGATTCATGGAGCACCAGACGTGAAGTGGCCGTGCATTTCTGGCCGGTTGACCGGAATGCGCCCAGCATGACCTGCTCGACCGCAAGCTCCAGATCTGCGTCGGCAAGTACGACTGCTGCGTTCTTTCCACCCATTTCCGCCTGTACCGGAACTCCGCGCGCCGCAGCAGATCCCGCGATCTTTCGGCCGACGCCGGTGGAACCGGTGAAGGTGACGGCGTCGAGGTCCGGGTGATCGACCAGCGCTTCACCGGCTGCGCTGTCGCCGAGGATCATGTTCAGGACTCCGTCGGGTAGGCCGGCTTCGGTCATTGCCTGCGCGAGACGGAAGGCCAGAAGGGGCACCGCGGCAGCGGGTTTCCAGACGACGGTGTTTCCGTACACCAAGGCAGGCGCAATCTTCCATGCCGGGATCGCGATCGGGAAGTTGAACGGCGTGACGACGCCCACCACGCCGAGAGGTTTGCGAGTGACGAGAATCTGCTCGCTGCTACGTGGGGAGGAGTACACCGTTCCGCTCTCGCGGTCGGCGGCGTTGCCGTAGTAACGCAGAATCTGCGCTGCCCGGCGCACTTCTCCGATACCCTCGGCCAGCGTTTTCCCTTCTTCGCGGGTGAGTTCTTCGCCCCAGGCCTCGGCGTTGGATTCGATGATTTCCGCTGCGCGAGTGAGGTATGCGCCGCGTGCGGACATCGGCAGGCGAGCCCAGTCGTTCGCGGCGATGCGGGCGACGCGAACGCCGGTCGCCATTTCGGAGGCACCAGCGCGGCCGCCGGTGGCGACAACCTCGTCGGGACGCGCCGGGTTGGTGTCCGTCAGTGTGCCTTCGCTGCCCGTGACCCAAGCTCCGCCGATCAAGCTGCGCACGGTGACGCTCATCGGACTGCGGCCACAGCGTCGCGAAGGATACCGAGTCCTTCGGTCAGCAACTCGTCGGAGATGCTCAGCGGCGGGAGGAATCGGACGACGTTTCCGTAGGTGCCGGCGGTGAGGAGAAGGAGACCGTGCGTGTGGGCGTAGCTGACGATCTGGACGACGGCCTCGCGATTCGGAGTCTTGTCCTCGTCGTGGACGAGTTCAATTGCAACCATGGCGCCGCGTCCACGAATATCGCCGATTATGTTTGTGTCCGAGGCGATTTCGGACAGCCCTGTGGTCAGAATGTCACCGATGTTCTTGGCGCGGTCGAGGAGCCCTTCCGTCTCGATCGTCTCGAAAACTGCCAGGGCGGCCTCGCAGGCAACAGGATTGCCGCTGTAGGTACCGCCGATACCACCGGGATGCGCGGCGTCCATGACGTCGGCTCGGCCGGTCACGGCGGCGAGTGGCATTCCGCCGGCGAGACCTTTTGCGGTTGTGATGATGTCGGGGACGAAGTCCTCACTCTGGCTGGCGAACCAGTCTCCGGTTCGTGCGACACCGGTCTGGACCTCGTCCGCGACGACGAGAATGCCGCGCTCACGGCAGAATTCCGAGATGCGCTTCAGGAATCCCGGAGCGGGAACGATGAAACCGCCCTCACCCTGAATCGGTTCCACGACCACAGCGGCTACCGATTCGGCACCGATCTGAGTGTCGATCGCAAGACGGAACTGGGCGAATGCTTCGTCGGCCGCATTTTCGGGGCCGCTCGGCCAACGGTAGGGGTAGGCCATCGGAACCCGGTAGACCTCTGGCGCGAACGGGCCGAATGTGGCCTTGTACGGCTGGTTCTTGGCTGTCATCGTCATCGTCATCAACGTGCGACCGTGGAATGCATGGTCGAAGACGACAACCGCCGGGCGACCGGTGGCGGCACGTGCGTATTTCACGGCGTTCTCGAGCGCCTCGCTGCCGGTGTTGAACAGCGCTGTTCGCTTCTCGTGATCTCCTGGGGTCAGGCGGTTGAGCGCTTCGCAGACCTCGACATACCCCTCGTAGGGGTTTGCGAGGAAACACGTATGGGTGAACTGACCGAGCTGGCGCGTGGTGCGTTCGACCACGCGCGGCGCGCTGTTTCCGACGGTGGTCACGGCGATGCCGCTGCCGAAGTCGATGAACGAGTTGTCGTCGACGTCGACGACAACTCCTCCGCCCGCTGCAGCAACGTAAATGCTGGATCCGCTGGTCAGTCCGGCCGGCAGTGCGGCGCTCCGGCGCTCGGCCAAAGCGCGCGAGTTGGGGCCAGGCACTTCGGTGACGAGGCGTCGTATCTGGGGAAGGGTCGGTCCACCGATGCACGTTTCCGTGCCGTGCTCGAGAATGGTCATCGCAGTGCCTCCAGTCGTTTTCCGAACTGTAGGGCGGCGACAAATAATCCGGACATGGCCGGATTGTCGAGTGGCTTCTATCTCATAGGACGCCGCGTCCAGCAGGTTACTGGGCGAAACTGCCGAGGAATCGTTGCAACAGTGGGTTGTACACCTCAGGGGCTTCCCAGAACGCTGCATGACCAACACCGGGAATCACGTGATACGTGCCCTCCCAGAGATTCGCGAAGGTCAACGACGCGACATACGACGTGTTCACGAACGGGTCCCTGGCGCCGTCGATCACCGCAAGTGGCACAGACGCCGTTGCAACCAGAGCCTTCTGATCCGATTCGCGGCCAGCTCCGAACGCGTCGAACATGATCTTGCGAGCGCGACCGTCCGTGCGTATCGCGGCGTCGAGGGCCGCCTGTTCGAAGGGAACTGCGGTCATCCGAGCGTAGAGTTCGGCTTCCCGTTCGGTGATGACCTCGGTACCGCCGATGGACAATCCGTCGCCGGCATTGAACGCGTCGCCGAGCGTCTCGGGATTGGCCGGCGGCGTACCGGTGATGACGATTCCAGCGAGCCCGGGGAACTTCGCGATCAACTCGAGGGCGATGTGTCCGCCCAGCGACCAACCGACAACCACAGCCCGTTCGACGGCGAGTTCGGTCAGAACATCGACGATGGCGTCGGCGTAGCCGTTCTGCGTGTACGCGGCTTCGGGGTCGCTCGCGTCCTCGGAATCACCGTGACCGAGTAGGTCCAGCGTGATCATGCGGTAGCCGGCGGCCCAGTCGGCGTCGACCTGGTTGCGGAAGATGGAGCGACTGGCCGAGTTTCCGTGGATGAAGACAACTGGGAAACCGTCGGTGGCACTGTCGTCGACGGCCATGACGCCATGCCGGGTTTCGATCTTGGTGGTAGTCATCGGAATCCTCGTCGTTCGAAGTGCACGGTCAGCGGGTATCCACGCTACCGGGCATATGCGGCATAGAGTTCACCCGTGGACTTCGCATTGCGCTCGTGCAGTTGGCACGGTCACGAGACCTACGCTCCGGACGAACCGGAACTGCGGGATCGACTACATGTGGATACTGCGGTGGGTCAGGCGTGGCGGTGCCTACGTTGCGGCAACTTCGTCCCGGGAGCGCCCCGGGCATCCGGACCGGCTGACGCCGCCCCCGAGGTTCCGCGGGGTCGCCTGCTTCGCGACAGGTTGATCATGCGACTTCTCGCCACCGAGAGAATGTTCCGCGCCCTGGGTTTGGTTCTTCTGGCGATCGGTGTGTTCAAACTCAGATCGTCGAAGGGACGCGTCGAGGACGCCTTCGAGAACGAGTTACCGTTGGTCAGACCATTGGCCCGTCAGCTGGGCTGGAACATCGACGATTCGAAACTGGTCCATCACATCGAGCAGGCATTTTCGTTGTCGTCGACGACGCTCACCTGGATCGCGATCGGTCTGTTGGTGTACGCGGGCCTTCAAGTGATCGAGGCAGTCGGTCTGTGGATGGTCAAACGCTGGGGCGAGTACTTCGCGGTGGTGGCGACCAGCTTGTTCCTGCCCCTCGAAATCTACGAATTGACCGAGAAGATCACGTGGTTGAGGGCCGGGTTGCTATTGGTGAACATCGCTGCCGTCGTGTGGCTGATCTGGAGCAAGCGACTCTTCGGTGTCCGCGGCGGCGGCGCGGCGTATCACGCCGAACATTCGGAGGAGAGTTTGCTGACGGTGGAGCGTGCCGCGGTCAAGCAGGCTTCGTGAGACCAGCTTTCGACGCGGCGGCACCCGCCAGTGTTGCAGCACCGATCGTGATCATGGCGGCGAGGAGGATGGCAGCGGGTTCACCCTCGCCCATCACTCCCAGTTGGGTGCCCACCGTTACGGCGGCAACGGGTACCCCCAGTTGTGCGGCGGACAGCACTCCCAAGGGGAGAGGTAGGCCGAGGATTCGTATCGCTGCGTGAACTACGAGAGTTGCGCCGCCCAAGGCCAATCCGAGCCAGACGGCGGACGGATGGGTCACGAGGTCGCGCAGATTGATCGCCGCTCCCAGCCAGACGAAGAAGAGGGGAGCGAAGAAGCCGTCGGTGATCGCGAAGAGTTGTTTGGCGAGGCGGCGGGGTTCACCGATCGCGGCAAGAACGAGCCCGAAGGCGAAGCCCGCGAGCATGATCGACACGTGGGTACTCGACGCCAGCGCTGCAAGAGAGAAGAGGATCACGAGATTGATCCGGAGTTCGAGTGCAAACTTTCGTTTCTCTGAGAACTTGTGGAGCTTTCGCCAATGGCCGGAACGATGAAAAGCTCGCAGTACGAAGAACAAGGCAATTGCACACGCCGCCACCGCCAATGCGCCGAGGCCGGCGCGAGGGGCATTGTCGGGATCGATCACCAACGGCAGCGCGACAATGCAGACAGTATCCGCGATCGCGACCTGGGCCGTCATCTGCAGAACCGAGGTTCCTCCGAGCGCCAGCGAATCGACGATGGGGAGAATCAACGCCGCGGACGACGACGCGATCAGGACCGCATACAGCGCGGCGTGACCGGTGCCGAATGCCGTCGCCGCACCGTAGCCGGCAACAACCGACAGGAGTCCGACGACGACCGAGCGAGCGGCACCCTTGCCTATTGCCGCCCGAACTGCCGGATCGCGGACCGGGACGTGCGAGCCGGCCACCATCATCGTGAGCGCGAACCCGATATCGGCCAGGAATGTGAACGTCCGGTCGGAGGAGTCGAGCAGCCCGAAACCGGTGACACCGAAGACGACACCGGCGGCGAGTTCGCCGACCACCACGGGGACATGCCAGCTGACGCGGGCGCCGAGCAGTGGGCCGAGAATGCCGGCCAGGGCGACGAGGGCAAGGATGCCGAAGGTCATCGACGACCTACGAGTTAACTGTCGAGGGTGCGATCTTCGCGGGGATGGCGGTGTTCTCGTCTACGTGGTAACTCGCACAGACACGGTGGTAGCCGTCGGCGATCTGCGCCGGTACTCCGGCGCGGAAGTCTCCCTGCACCAGCAGGATCGGTGACAGCGCGATCCCCTTGCGGATCTTCAACAGGTCGGCAGCCACGTGCGGGTTGTCGACCGGAAGCAGAGGGAGCCCAGCAGCCCGCAGGATGTCCTTGGCCTTCTTCGAGACCAGCGTCGCCGTCTTGAGGGCGTACACGAGAGCTTGGACCTGGACCGGTGTGGCGCCCAACTGGAGGTAATCGCGGGCCGCGGGGTAGTCGTGCTCGTCCGGTAGGTCCTTCCAGAGCACTGCGGGCGCCTTCGCCACGGGCGCTTTTGAAGCTACCGCCGCCTTCGTCTTGTCTGCCTTCGACATTTTGATCTTGGCCATCTGTGCTGTGTCCTTCAGTTTCGGTCCGCGAGTGGAGGTGGTGCAGAAATCGTGCACTATCAGCGTCGCAGGCACCACATCGGAGCTGTTTGGCCCTCTAGGCGGCGGGTAATCAGCAGACTGCGGGGGAACGAGCAGGAGGCGAAGCAATGAAGCGGATTCTCGCGGTGCTCGCAGCGCTGATCCTGGCGGTGTTCGCACTGACCGCGTGCAGTGACAACGGTGATTCGTCGGGCAACGATTCGGCAGATCACAATGGCATGGCGATGACCAGCATGACGATGACGAGCAAGCCGACCAGCATGTCGATGCCGAGCATGCCCCTGGGTATGTCGACGCCGGGAGCGTCGTCGATGGGAATCGTGATCAGCGGCTTCGAGTACTCGACGCCGGAGTCGGTGATGCCTGGACAGGTACTGACCATTCAGAACAACGACACCGTCGAGCACTCGGTTACTTCCGATACCGCGGGGCTGTTCAACGAGGACATCGAAGCTGGCGAGACAGAAACCATCACGGTGCCGAACGAGCCCGGGACGTACACGTTCCACTGCACCTATCATCCGAGCATGCATGGCACCTTGACGGTCAAGTAGACGTCGACCCGGCATGGCGTGACTATTGCCGCGGACACTTCGGCGGCACGTACCCGATCAGGCTGGCGGAGAACAGGTCCGGGTGTACGGTTTTCAGGTGCGCCGGAGAATAGCGATCAGTGTCGTCACGCTCGTGGTTTGCGCCCTCGGCTTTTCGCCGCCGGCGCTCGCGGATTCACCGAACGGCTCGTATTCGTCACAGCTACTGTACTTCTCGGTCGATGTCGGGCCTGAACTCTCGACGCCGTGCACCGTCGTCGGTGAACTTTTTGTTCCCGACGGCGTCGACGCGGACAATCCGGCTCCCGCGATCCTGACCACCAACGGGTTCGGCGGTTCGTACAAGGATCAGATTCCCGCTCTGCAGAACTTCGCCGAGAACGGGTATGTCGGACTGACGTATTCGGGGTTGGGCTTCGGCGGCGCGAGTTGCAAGATCACACTCGACTCTCCCGCATACGACGGCGTCGCCGCTTCGCAGTTGGTCAGTTTCCTCGGCGGCAAAGAGGGGATTGCGTACACGGACCAGGCTCTGACACAGCCCTATCCGGCGCTCAATGCGGTGGTGCAGGACTCCGTCGACCACAACGGTGCACCGTCGACGAACGACCCGCGGGTCGGCATGACGGGTGGCTCTTACGGCGGTGGCATTCAATTCGCCGCCGCGAGTGTGGATCCCCGTATCGACACGATCATCCCCATGATCACCTGGAACGACCTCTCCTATTCCTTGGCGCCCAACAGCACCGGCATCATCTCCGGTGTGTCGACTGCTGAACCGGGAGCCGCGAAAGTGCTCTTTGCGTCACTGCTCTTCGGTGCCGGCATTGCAAACCCCGGTGTGGACGGTTACATCGCCGACCCCGCACGACTTCCCGGCTGCCCGAACTACGTGCCGTACATGTGCAACGCGATCGCCGAGGCAGTGGTGACTGGTGACATCGGACCCCAAGTAGTAAGTGAGCTCCGAGCGTCGTCGGTATCGTCGTTTGTCGACCGGATCAATATCCCGGTACTGCTTGCACAGGGACAACAAGACACCCTGTTCGATCTGAACGAGGCAACCGCGACCTACGACGCATTGAAAGCCCGTGGCGTGGACGCCAAGATGATCTGGCATTCGTGGGGACACAGTCACTTGGCTGCTGCGCCGGGCGAATTCAGCTTCTCCGCACCCGACGAAGACGCCCAGTACGAAACCGGTCGCTTCATGCACTGGTTCGATCACTACCTCAAGGACGAGAACACGGAGACCGGACCGGAATTCGCATACTTCCGTAACTGGATCGACTACGAGGGGAACGCGGCGCCGGCCTACGCGACGTCCGACACCATAGACGTCGGGACCGCCCGCTCCTTCCATCTGTCCGCTGACGGGGGGCTGCTGCCGGACGGCGCGCCGGCGGTACCTGGTTCGAAGACGATTGTCACTGCACCGGGTGGGCTCCCGACAGGCGTCGAGCCGCTCAATATCAATCCGGCCGGAAACATTCCGAGTGCACAGATTCCGGGGACCGAGGCGCTGTGGACCACTGCGCCGATGTCCGAGGCGATGGACGTGGTGGGCGCTCCCACCGTGACGTTGCGTGTCGCGGCACCTGGGCAGCCGGTGGTGTTCGCGAAGCTCTACGACGTGGCGCCGGACGGAACGTCGTCCCTGATCAACGGGCTCATCGCACCTGTTCGCATCAGTGACCCGTCGCAGCCCGTACCGGTGACGATGCCGGCGATAGTGCACAGATTCGAGCCGGGGCATTCTGTGCGTCTGGCAATCACCGGTGGCGACATCAGTTTCCGTGGAGGACTGCAAGGCATGCCGGTGACGATCTTCGCCGACGGGTCCGGCCCCTTGGAGCTTCCCGTCGTGGGTTGAAACGTCGTGGGCTGAAAAATTACCGGGAGATGGTTCGACTGTCGCCGCGGAACTCGGCCACGACGGTCTCGCCACTGCGAACCGTCACGTCGTAGATCCCGCTTCGGCCCCCTCGCGCCTTCTCGGACGCGACGGCGGTCAACGTGTCGCCCAGACGTGTTGGACGGAGAAATCGAATGTCCGCGCGCGCTGCAACGGCTGAATCCTCGTAGCCGTTGCAGGCGAGCGCGAACGCGGTGTCCGCGAGCAGGAAAACATAGCCGCCGTGTGTGATTCCGTGACCGTTCACCATGGTCTCACCCACAGTGACGGTCACGGTTGCGCTACCTGGCGCCAGTTCGGCAATCTCGATACCGAGCGCCCGAGACGCCTGGTCCGCGTCGAACATCTCTCTGGCGGTGATGCTTCCTGTACTCACGAGACAACTCCTGTGGGATCGGAGAACTGCAGGGCTCTAGAGGACCGAGACAACTTCCTGGACGTACATGTCGACCTTGCCGGTGGCAAAGTTCGCGACGTCCTTTCCTGCAGCGCGCATTTCCGGTGACTTCAGACCGCTCTGCATGGTCTCGAGGTCGGGGAAGACCAGGTTGGCGACGGCGTAGAAGACGGGATCGGAGCCATCCATGGACGAGCATGTGCTGAAGGTGAAGTCCGACAACCCTGGTACCTCGCGGACGAGTGGGATGTGGATGTCGTTGTAGTACTTCTCGAAAGCCTCCGGATCGGTGGGGCGTCCGTAACACACTGCTACGCGATAGGTCATGTGCTTTCAATTCCCTTCGGGGAGAGTCTTGGCTACCAGCGTCAGGACGTCGTACGTTGCGACCGGATCGCTGTCCTGGTTCGTCACGACGGCATCCCAACGAACTTCACCGTAGTCGGCGCTGCTGCGGGGTGTGATGGTCTTGGCTGTGAGGGTGACCGTCAGGCTGTCTTCGGCTTTGACCGGGGTCAGGAAACGGAGGCTGTCCACGCCGAAGTTCGCGAGAACCGGGCCGGGAGCCGGGTCGACGAACAGGCCGGCAGCGAGCGAAACAACCAGGTATCCGTGCGCGACGATGCCACCGAAAAGTGGATTCGCGGCTGCGGCAACCGGATCGGTGTGCGCGTAGAAGGTGTCACCGGTGAACTCTGCAAAATGATCGATGTCCGCGAGCGTGACCTGGCGCGGCCCGCCGACAATCGTGTCGCCGATCTTCAACTCGGCGAGGCTCTTTCGGAAAGGGTGCTCGGATCCGACGGTGCGCTGAGAACCGGTGAACCAGCGCTCGCCGACCGCGGTGAGTACGTCGGGTGTGCCTTGAACCGCGGTGCGCTGCATGTGGTGCAGAACTCCGCGGATGCCGCCCAACTCCTCACCTCCGCCGGCGCGGCCGGGCCCGCCGTGTACGAGAACTGGGAGGGGAGAGCCGTGACCGGTTGATTCCTTGGCGTCGTCGCGGTTCAAGACGAGAACTCGGCCGTGAAAAGCTGCCAGGCCCAGTACCAGTCGACGTGCGACGTCCGTGTCGGCAGTTACCACCGAGGCGACGAGGCTGCCCTCACCGCGGGCCGCGAGCTCGATCGCATGATCGATGCCGTTGTAACCGATGACGGTGCTGACAGGCCCGAATGCCTCCACCTCGTGCACCTCGAGTGCATTGTCCTCGGCACGCAGGAGGATCGGTGAAAGGAAGGCTCCGGACCGGGCGTCGGCACCGACCACGTCGAGGTTCTCCGGGTCTCCGAACACGATGGACGCCGACTTCGTCAGGCCGCGAATAGATTTCAGGACTTCGTCGCGCTGTTCGATGCTGGCGAGCGCCCCCATCGTGACACCGTCGGTATCGGGGTGCCCGACGACCACTTTGCTCAGTCGCTCGGATGCGGCATCGACGACGGCGTCGACCAGGGAGTCCGGGACCAGTGCGCGCCGGATCGCTGTGCATTTCTGGCCCGCCTTGACCGTCATCTCGGTGACGAGTTGCTTGACGTACAAATCGAATTCGGGAGTTCCGGGTACGGCGTCCTCGCCGAGGATGGACGCGTTGAGTGAATCGGCCTCGGCATTGAAGTGGACACCCTTGCCGACGACGTTCGGGTGAGCGCGCAGTGTTGCTGCGGTATCGGCGGATCCGGTGAAGGCCACCGAATCCTGTCCGCCGAGGTGATCGAGGAGTCCGCGTGCGCTACCGGAGAGCAGTTGGACGGAACCCTCGGGGAGCAAGCCTGATTCGATGATGCGCCGGAAGACGAGTTCGGTGAGATATGCCGTGGAACTGGCAGGCTTGACGATGGACGGCACACCCGCGATGAATGCCGGCGCCAGTTTCTCCAGGAACCCCCACACGGGGAAATTGAAGGCGTTGATTTGCACGGCGACACCGCGACGTGACGTATAGATGTGTTGCCCGAGGAAAGTTCCGCCCTTGCCCAGAGTTTCGACGTTGCCGTCCAGAAATACCGTGCTGTCGGGCAATTCGCGCCGGGCTTTGCTCGCGTAGCTCAGCAGCGTCCCGAACCCGCCGTCGATGTCCACCCCGGAGTCTCGCGTCGTCGCCCCGGTGGCGGTGGAGAGTTCGTAGAACTCGGCCTTTCCTGCCATCAACGTGAGAGCCAGAGTCTTGAGTGCGCCGGCGCGTTCGTGGAAGGTCATCGCTGACAGTGCGGGGCCGCCGACCTCGCGTGCGTACGCAACCATCTCGGCGAGGTCGACGCCGGTGGCGGAGATCCGGGCCACCTCGGATCCGTCCACTGCACTCGGCAACGCGGTACCTGCGTCCGGTGCGGCGTACCAGCGACCGGCTACATAGCTTTCCAACAGTCTGCTCACGACAACTCCATCTCACCGTACGTTCGGTCGGTAATTACGATCGCCCGGTAACGCCGCGTTGTCAAGGATTCGGCAGAACTGCCTGGAGTCAGGCCTTGCGAAGTCCGTCGAAAGTGACGGCGACGACCGCGTCGGCTATGTCGGAGACGGACTCGCCCGCTCGGGGTTTGTACCACTCGATCAGCGAGTTGACGGTGCCGAACATCAGCTTGCTGGCGAGGGCGGGTTCGATGTCCGGACGCAGGTCGCCCTCCGCTGCGGCTGACGCGACGAGGCCTCCGACGAAGTTGTCGAATTCGCGTCGGCGGGCGAGCGCGGCCCGTTCGACCGTCGTGTTGCCGCGGACGCGCAGGAGCAGGGTGACGTACGGAAGCTCTGCTACCAGCACCTCTACGCTGCGCCGGACCAGGTATTCGAGCCGGTCGATGTAGGGGCCGGTGGTGGCGCCCTCTTCGGTCGTGACCGCAAACAGTGCGTTGAGCGCGCGGGAAAGAGCAAGTTCGAGGAGTTCCGACTTTCCGGACACATGGTGGTAGATCGAGGACTTCGTGATGCCGAGTTTCTTGGCGAGCACCTCCATGCTGGCGCCGTCGTAGCCCTTGTCGTTGAACACCTTCACGGCCACGGCGAGGAGCGAATCGAGGTCGTAGCCGGGACGTCCGGGGAGGCCGGTGCGTCGAGTAGGGCGTGCCGTAGTCATGTCCCCATCTTCTCAGTTCGGACAAAGCTGTGCATCATCCTCGATCTCGCTATTGCCAAACTACCGAATGTTCGGTTATTAATGTAGGACAGTGAGAAGGAGTGAATGTGAACACCCTGCACGTGGACGAGTGTGAGGATCGCGTCGTGGTCACCCTCGACAGGCCCGCGCAACGCAACGCGATCAACGCCGAAATGATCGACGAGCTACATCAGGTTTGTCGGCACCTCGAACAGAATCCGAAGCTGCTCCTCCTTGCCGGGCGCGGAGACCACTTCGCTGGTGGTGCCGACATCGCCGAGCTCCGTGAGCGCGGGCGAGACGAAGCGTTTGCGGGTATCAACCGCACGCTGTTCGACCGCATCGGAAAGCTCCCGCTTCCCACCGTGGCCGCCGTGAGCGGGTACGCGCTCGGCGGTGGGGCCGAATTGACCTATGCCTGCGACATTCGCATCGCGACGACGACGGCGGTCTTCGGTAATCCCGAGCCCAATCTCGGGATAATGGCGGCCGCCGGCGCGAGCTATCGGCTGCCGAAGCTCGTCGGCGTCTCGATCGCGAAGCAGGTGCTCCTCGGTGCCAGGAACCTCGACGCCGAGCAGGCGCTGCGAGCGGGGCTTGTTGTCGAGGTGACCGAACCGAAGTGTCATGTCGACGCTGCACATAAGCTGCTCGACCGTATTTCCCGACTGTCCCCGCTGGCATTGCGGCTGACGA
The DNA here is from genome assembly GCF_042738325.1 of Rhodococcus sp. NPDC059969. Classification (NCBI taxonomy): domain Bacteria; kingdom Bacillati; phylum Actinomycetota; class Actinomycetes; order Mycobacteriales; family Nocardiaceae; genus Rhodococcus; species Rhodococcus sp. NPDC059969. The sequence goes on from NZ_JBHWUF010000001.1 coordinate 1,142,130, forward strand.
AGATCATCGTCGACGCGCCCGGATCCCATCCGTTTGCCGACGACATCGCCCAGGCCGTCCTGTTCGAGAGTTCGGACAAGCGTGATCGCATGACGGCCTTCCTGGAGAAGAAATCATGACTGACGTAGTTGCACCGAAGGCTGTCGGCGTCATCGGCGGTGGACGCATGGGTGCGGGTATCGCCCAGGTGTTCGCCGCGCTCGGCGGGTCGGTCACCATCGCGGAGAGTGGAGACGCCGAAGCGGCGGTGCAGCGTGTGTCCACCGGCCTCGATCGAGCCCATGAGCGAGGGAAGCTCGACGGCCAGGACCCTGCGACGGTGCTGGCGCGCGTGAACGTCGTGGACGCAGTGACCTCCTTGCCGGCGTCGCTCGACCTGATCGTCGAGGCGGTCCCGGAAATCGCGGCCCTCAAGGTCGAGGTTCTCGCCACTGCCGAAACCGTTGCGGGAGAAGGCACCGTGATCGCCAGCAATACCAGTTCCATGTCTATCGCCGAACTCGGCGCTGCACTGACGGACTCGGGACGATTCATCGGTATGCACTTCTTCAACCCCGTCCCGGCGTCGCTGATGGTCGAGATCGTTCGGGCACCTCACACCCGCCCCGAGGTGGTCGACTCGGTACGAGCATGGGTGTCGATGCTCGGCAAAGCCGAGGTTCTCGTCAACGACTCACCTGGTTTTGCGACCAGCCGGCTTGGTGTCGGTCTCGGGCTCGAAGCCATTCGGATGCTCGAAGAGGGTGTGGCGGACGCGGAGTCGATCGACCGGGCAATGGAACTGGGGTACCGGCATCCGATGGGGCCGCTGCGTTCGACGGATCTTGTCGGGCTGGATGTTCGCCTGGCGATCGCCGAGCACCTCGCGAGCACGCTCGGTGATCGATTTGCTCCACCGGCACTGCTGCGGGAGAAGGTCGCTCGCGGCGAGTTGGGGCGCAAGACAGGACAGGGTTTTCACACGTGGAACTGAACCGAACCGCCTGCGAAGGGAATATCGATGACTGACGTGATCCGCACGGAGATCGAGCAAGGTCTGGCGACAATCACTCTCGACCGGCCGAAGGCCGCCAATGCCGTCAACGGCGAGATGAAGGCTCAGCTGCTCGAAGCGTTGCTGCAGGTCCACGCGGACGCGGACGTGCGAGCCTTGTTGATTCTCGCCGAAGGCAAGAACTTCTGCGTCGGCCAGGATCTCGGCGAGCACGCGGCAGCTCTGAACGCTGATCCGGCGCACGCGATGGACACGGTCGAGGCGCACTACAACCCGATAGTCACGGCGCTGTCGACGCTTTCCGTCCCGGTGGCGGTGGGCATCGGCGGCGCTTGCGTCGGGGCCGGGTTGGGAATTGCGTTGGCCGGTGACATCCGGGTGGTCGGGGCTCACGCGAGCTTTGCGACTGCATTCACCGGCATCGGTTTGGCGAGTGACTCCGGGCTCAGTCATGCGCTCGTGCACGCGCTCGGGCCGAGCCGCGCCAGTGGCCTGATGTTGCTCGGCGACAAGTTCGACGCGCAGAGTGCGTTGGAGTGGGGATTGGTCCATCGGGTGGTGGCCGACGAGGACGTTGCGGCCGAGGCTCGCTCGGTTGCCCGTCGACTTGCCGACGGACCCACCGCCGCCTTCGCGCACGTGAAATCACTGATCAGGGCCGCCGCTCCCGGGCTTTCCCAGGCGTTGGAGGCCGAGGCGAGTGCGCAGGTGGAGTTGGGTTCCACGGCAGATCATCAAGGCGCTGTCGCGGCGTTCCTGTCGAAGCAGAAGCCGGTTTTCGCGGGCCGCTGATTCGATTGCGCTGAAAGATTCTCTTGTGTGCTGGGACACCTCGGTGCATACTAGTTACCAACCGATCATTCGGTAATAAAAGGTAGGTACGATGACCAACGTGGAAGCTCCACAAGACCTGCAGAACTTGTTCGACGAGACGATCGCGGCAGACCAGCGCATCGAGCCTCGCGACTGGATGCCGGACGGCTACCGCAAGACTCTGATCCGTCAGGTTGCCCAGCACGCGCACTCCGAGATCATCGGGATGCAGCCCGAAGGAAACTGGCTCACCCGGGCGCCGTCGCTGCGACGCAAGGCGATCCTGATGGCGAAGGTGCAGGACGAAGCCGGGCACGGTCTGTATCTCTACTCCGCGGCCGAGACGCTCGGTGCCGATCGCGGCGATCTGACCACCAAACTGATAGAGGGAAAGCAGAAGTACTCCTCGATCTTCAACTACCCGACACTGACCTACGCCGACGTGGGAGTGATCGGCTGGCTGGTCGACGGAGCCGCCATCTGCAATCAGGTTCCGCTGTGCCGCAGCTCCTTCGGGCCGTATGCACGCGCGATGATCCGTGTGTGCAAGGAGGAATCGTTCCATCAGCGGCAAGGCTTCGAGTTGTTGGCGACGATGATGCGAGGCACGGACGCTCAACGCGCGATGGTGCAGGAAGCCGTCGACCGCTGGTGGTGGCCCGCCCTGATGATGTTCGGACCCCCGGACGACGAGTCGCCGAACACCGAACAGTCGATGAAGTGGCGCATCAAGCGACACACGAACGACGAACTGCGACAGCGATTTGTCGACATGTCGATACCGCAGGCCGAAGTACTCGGTGTGAGCTTCCCCGATCCCGATCTGCGCTGGAACCCCGAACGTGGTGCACACGATTTCGGTGAGCCGGACTGGAATGAATTCATGGACGTGGTCCGCGGTAACGGTGCGGCCAGCGTCGAGCGGATCGCCAATCGGAAAGCTGCCCACGACAACGGGGCCTGGGTCCGTGACGCCGCCTACGCCTTTGCACAGCGCGAGAGAGTCGCGCACGATCTCACGACTGGGGAAACATCATGAGCGAAAACGATCAGGTACGGGGCGAATGGCCTTTGTACGAGGTGTTTCTGCGGGGGAAGCGCGGACTGAACCACGTGCATGTCGGGTCCCTGCGTGCGGCGGACGATCAGATGGCCATACGCCACGCGCGCGACGTCTACACCAGACGTAACGAAGGCGTGAGCATCTGGGTCGTGCCTTCCTCGAACATCGTTGCTTCGAGTCCGGCGGAGAAGGATCCGTTCTTCGCACCGAGCGGGGACAAGGTCTACCGGCACCCGACCTTCTACGACATCCCGGACTCCGTTCCCCACATGTGAGACTCCACTTCGACTTCGAGGACCAACCAGATGAACGATCACGACAGTGCCTACGACGGCCTGGTCGACGGCGACGGCCACGGTCAGTGGGCGTTCGGAACCAGCTTCGACGACCCCCTCGCCGGAGTCGACACCACGGTGCCGGATGACGTCGATCTCGGTGCTCTGGCGCGCTACTGCCTCATGCTCGGCGACGACGCGCTCGTCAGTTCGCAGCGCCTCGCCGAATGGTCGACGCGGGCACCGGAACTCGAAGAAGAGGTAGCTCTCGCCAACGTCGGCCTGGATCTGATCGGACAGGCCAGGCTGCTGCTGGCTCGCGCAGCAGCAGCCGATTCCACTGTGGTTCCGTTCATCTCGGCCACGTCGCCCGTGCCGGCTGAAGATGCGCTTGCGTTCTTTCGTGATCAGTTCGGCTTCCGAAACGTGAGACTGGTGGAGCTCGCCAACGGCGACTTCGCGCACACGGTCGTTCGGCTCCTCGTGTTCTCGACCTGGCGGCTGGCGCTGTTCGATCGGCTCCGCACGTCGCGGGACCCGGTCCTCGCGGCCGTGGCGAACAAGGGCGTGAAAGAACTGACCTACCACCGCGACTACGCGGCAAGATGGGTCGTCACCTTGGGTGCCGGCACAGCAGAATCCAAGCGTCGGACCGCCGCAGCCCTGCTCGAGATCCTCCCTTTCGTGGACGAGCTCTTTGTTCCCACACCGGACGAACTCGTCTTGGCCGAAGTTGGTGTCGGAGTGGATCCGCGCACTGTTCGGCCGGAGTTCGACGCCGTACTTGCCCAGGTCCTGCACGCTGCCGAAATGGAAGAGCCCCCTGCACGTTTCTCCGGTTTCGTCGGCGGCCGCGGCGGGCGTGCCGGACTGCACACCGGGGCGCTGGGGCTGCTTCTCGCCGAAATGCAGAGTGTCGCTCGGGAGCACCCGGAGGGAGTGTGGTGACCGTGCCTGCCACTGTCGCCCGTTCCGCTACCGTCTCTTCCGCGCAGGAGATCGTCGCCTCGGTGATGGATCCGGAGATGCCACTGTTGACCTTGGCCGATCTCGGCGTCATCCGATCGGTCGACGTCGACGCGAACTTCGTCTGTGTGACAATCACTCCCACCTATTCCGGGTGCCCCGCCATGGCAACGATGCGAGACGACATCGAGCACAAACTGACCGACGCGGGGTACGGCAGCGTCCAGATCAAGACTCAACTGTCGCCGCCCTGGAGTTCGGATTGGATCAGCGAAGAGGGACTGGCGAAACTGCGGACGGCCGGGTACTCGGTGCCGGGGGCCGCGCCGCGTCGCACCTCCGGCCCGATCGCCTTGACCTTGACGGCCAAGCCGCGCGACATCCTGTGCCCCCAGTGCGGTTCGGCAAACACCAGACTGAGTTCGGAATTCGGTGCGACCCTGTGCAAAGCGCTCTATCGCTGCCTCGACTGCCTCGAGCCGTTCGATCACGTGAAGGAGATCTGAACAGATGAGTACCGCAACGACGAACCGGAACAAACCCTTTCACCCGTTGACGGTGACAGATGTCGAATCACTGTGCGACGACGCAGTTGCCGTCACCTTCGACGTACCCGCCGACATCGCCGATCAATTCGACTTCGGCGCCGGGCAGTCGCTGACACTGCGGCGGATGATCGACGGCGTCGAGCACCGTCGTTCGTACTCGATCTGTGCACCGGTAGGGGCGTCTCCCCGGGTGGGGGTCCGCGAAGTAGCGGACGGACTCTTCTCCACCTGGCTGGTGCACGACGTGAAGGCCGGGGATCAAATCGACGTGCAGGGCCCCTCGGGCAATTTTGTCGCCGATCCCGCATTGGGAGGACGACACGTTCTTATCGCAGCAGGCTCCGGCATCACGCCCATGCTGTCCATCGCTGCAACACTTTTGGCGAACCCCGAGGCCGATGTCACCCTGCTGTACGGAAACAGACGTACGCGCTCGGTGATGTTCGCCGAAGAGATCGCCGACCTGAAGGACCGGTACGGTGCGCGTCTGGACGTCATTCACGTTCTCTCGCGCGAGCCGCGGGAGGTCGAGTTGTTCTCGGGCCGTCTCGACGCCGACCGGTTGCGTGAGATCTTCACCTCTCTGGTTCCGTGCGACCAGGTCGACGGCTTCTGGTTGTGTGGCCCGTTCGGGATGGTCAACGACGCCCAGGAAGTGCTGGCCGGCTTGAGAATTGCAAAAAACCGCATTCATCACGAGCTGTTCTATGTCGACGATGTCGCGCCGCCGGTCGCCGTGCATCGGGAGCCCGGAATAGCTGGGCCAGGCAGTGAAGTCACCATCACGCTCGACGGTCGATCGACCACCGCGGCACTGCCGCGAGATCAGTCGATTCTCGATGCAGCGGAACAGTACCGATCGGATCTGCCCTTCGCGTGCAAGGGCGGAGTCTGTGGCACCTGCCGTGCCAAGGTCACCTGCGGGGACGTCGAGATGCGAAGGAACTACGCACTCGAAGACTACGAAGTCGACGCGGGTTTCGTGCTGACCTGCCAGACCTTTCCTGTCGGTGAACAGATAACAGTCGATTTCGACGCCTGACCGCCCGTACCCCGCGCACTCACTGAGCCCACCGGAGACAATCATGACCGAACTCGTCACTGCTACATCGCAAGACATCGAATTTGCCAGTCGGGACCGCATTTCGACGCTCCAACTCGAGCGGATGCAGTGGTCCCTGATGCACGCGTACACAAATGTTCCGCACTACCGCAAAGCGTTCGACGACGCCGGCGTTCACCCGAGTGACTTGAAGGACCTGAGCGATCTCGCGAAATTCCCCTTCACCACGAAAGCGGATCTGCGCGAGAACTATCCGTTCAAGATGTTTGCGGTGCCCCAGGACCAGGTTTCGCGGATTCATGCGTCGTCGGGAACCACCGGGCGCCCGACGGTGGTGGGATACACGAGCAACGACCTGAACAACTGGGCCGATCTCATCGCCCGCAGTCTCTCGGCCGGCGGCGTGCGATCTTCGGACAAGGTGCACGTGGCTTACGGATACGGACTTTTCACCGGCGGGCTGGGAGCCCACTACGGCGCGGAGCGATTGGGCTGCACGGTCATTCCCATGTCCGGTGGCATGACCGAGCGGCAGATCCAGCTGATCGAGGATTTCGAACCCGACGCCATCATGGTGACTCCGTCGTACATGCTGACCATCGTGGATGCGATGATCAAGAAGGGTATCGATCCCTCCAAAACCTCGCTGCGCGTTGGAGTTTTCGGAGCGGAACCGTGGACCGAACAGATGCGGACCGAGCTGGAACAGCAACTCGACATGCATGCCGTCGACATCTACGGACTCTCCGAGATCATGGGCCCGGGTGTGGCGATGGAATGTGTGGAAACCAAAGACGGGCTTCATATCTGGGAGGATCACTTCTACCCGGAGATTATCGATCCGATCACGGGCGAGGTGCTGCCGGACGGCGAGGAAGGTGAGCTGGTTTTCACCTCGCTCACCAAAGAGGCGCTGCCGATCATTCGTTACCGCACCAGGGATCTGACCCGACTGTTGCCCGGCACGGCGCGCTCGATGCGAAGGATGCAGAAAGTCACCGGCAGGACCGACGACATGATCATCCTGCGCGGAGTCAATCTGTTCCCCACGCAGATCGAAGAACTGATCCTGACCGTCCCTGCCCTGGCGCCCCAATTCCAGTGTGTACTGGACCGTCCGGGCCGAATGGACACCCTGACGGTTCGCGTCGAGGCCCGCCCTGATGCAGCGGTCTCGGATCACGCGGCAGCGTCTTCCGCGTTGCAGAAGCTGGTGAAGAACAAGATAGGCGTCACGGTCGAGGTGAACGTTCTCGAACCCGGCGGACTCGAACGCTCGATCGGAAAAGCGCGTCGCCTGATCGACCAGCGTCCGAAGGACTGAAGACTACTCGAGCGCCATGCGGGTGGCGAAGATTCCGAGAATGCCACCCGCAAGCCACTTCTGAGCGCGCATCCACACCGGACGTGCCATGAGGAAGGTCGACACGGCTGCCGCACTGCAGACGATCAACGCGTTGACGGTGACTGCCACCAGGATCTGCACTCCGCCGAGTATCAGCGCTTGCTGCCAGACGGGGCCGGCAGAGGGATCGACGAACTGGGGGATGAGCGCCGCGTACATCAGCGCGATCTTGGGGTTGAGCAGGTTGGTGGTCAACCCCATCCCGAACAGACGACCGCTGCCGTGGCGATCGACTTCGCCCACCTCGAAGGCGGACTTTCCACCCGGTCGTAGCGTCGACCAGGCGAGATAGGCGAGATACAGGGCGCCGCCGATCTTCACGGCGGTGAACACCGTGGGTACGGCGAAGAGAACCGCCGTCAACCCGGCACACGTCGCGGCGAGGTAGACCAGAAACCCGGTCGCGACGCCGCCGAGTGAGATCAATCCTGCTCGTCGGCCCTGACTGATGCTGCGGGACACCAGGTAGATCATGTTGGGGCCCGGTGTCAAAACCATCGCGAGGGCGATCAGCGCGACTCCCGTCATCGACGCTGACGTGATCATGTCGGTCTCCCACTACTCGGTCTGGTTGCTTTCTCGGCAGTTGCCCAGACGAGTACACAAGGGGTTGCGGTCGCGCGCCAAGGTCCAGTTCGCAGACAGTGGTCCGGTGTAGGGGCTCTGTGCAGAACCCCTACCTTTCTCCCGAACCCGACCATCGCGAAAGAATCTCTACTGCATTCTGTTCGGGAGCGTCTTCGGGATTGCCGTCAGACATCTCGACTCAGTCTCGGTCATCCATGAGATCAAGGTCGTTCCAAACCTTTTGGACCAGGCCGGCAGCGTGATTACTGTCGGCGTCGCGGAGCTCGCCAAGCACGGCCTGCACCGCAGCCACCATTGCGGTGACCGAGACCGAACCGTCGATGCCCTCGATGGGAGAGACGATCAGGTGTGTGGCGTCATCGGCCAGGCGAGATGAGCGCAGGTCGGTGAGGACGCAGACGGTGGCGCCGCGTTCGCGGCCCATGCGAGTCAGTCCGCGCAAGGTCCGGGTCAGTCGCCAGACGTTGATGACGATCAGACAGTCGGTCTCACCGAGGCTGTTGACTTCGATCGCCTGGGTCGTCGGGTGGCCGAATGAGAGCTGGATGTCGTGGCCGTAGATCGTGCCGAGCGTGCCGAGAACTTGTGCGGGTGCGGCGCCGACTCCGGAAGTGATGACGAGTGTCCGGCGGGATCGTTTTATGGCCCCCGCGATGGCCCGGATAGCTGCTAGGTTCGACTCGGTGGCGAGTGCGGCGATGTTCGCGCTGTCCTGGCGGAACAGCTGTGTGGCCTCGGTCGGCTCGGTGGTGGTGGTGCCGTTTCCCGCGGCGACTTTGCCGAGGTAAACGGCGCGCAACTCCTCGCGCAGCTCTTGCCATCCAGCAAAGCCGAGTTGTTGTGCGGTGCGTACCACGGTGGATACGTTGACGTCGGCGCGTTCGGCGACCTCGCGGGCAGAAGAGTACGTGGCGAATTGGGGCGCTCGAACCAGGACGTTGACAACTTTCTTCCCACCGAGGCTGAGCGTATCGCGCCCGTCCCTGTCCGCCAGCCATTCCTCGATTGCCACGTCGTCTCTTCCCGTTGGAGTGGCCAACCGAGTGGAGTCATGATTCCCGGTCGGTGTGGTGCACGATGTGGAACCGGTGTGAGCGTGTGCTGTCTCCGGAGTCGAAGAACGACGCCATGCTGCGACCGAATTCCAGGCGTACCGGCGAATTCTGCCACACCGTGTAAGCCGAATCGTCGGGCCACAGTGCAGTGACCACCAAAGTGGTCGGGTTGTCCTCGGCGACCATGACTTGCGTCGACAGAGCGCCCGAGGCTTCGAGGACACCTGCCTCTCGGTAGAACGTGATCAAGTCCTCGATCCGGCCTGCGGTGGGTTGCAAGGTCAGCACTGAAAGAATCATGCATCAATTGTTGCATATCATTCGATTTGCATCTAGTGTTTGGAATCGCTTCATTGGGATGGTGTCGTGACACCTCGGGGTGTGGGTTTTCCACGCAGCCCGACCCAACTGATTTCGGCCGCGCCGTCCGGCTGAACCTGTTCGCACACAATGCAAATCGATGTTCGGTGGTCGCGGAGTTCAGAGTGGGCTCTTGCCGTTGAGTGTGCGTGGGTTGCAACAGACTTCAACACACGCGGAGCTGCCGCCCAGCGTTCTTCTTCCGCATATCTCGAGAGAGGCAACACATGTCGAACACGTCCTCCCCGATCATCGCGTCCGGAACCGAAGGGAGTCTCGGCCGCGGGCCGTACAAGCGACTGGTGCTCCAGAACGTCACAGTCATCGACGGCTCCGGAGCACCGCCCTACGGACCTGCCGACGTCGTCATCGAGAAGGACCAGATCCGTTCGATCAACTCCGCCGGCCGAAACACCGATCTGACCCAACACGGTCGAACTACCGACTCGTCCGCCGAGGTGCTGGACCTCAGTGGTCACTACGTGCTTCCGGGTCTGATCGACTCGCATGCTCACATAGGCTTCTCACATCAGGGGCCTGGAGCCGACTACATCTATCAACTCTGGCTCGGGCACGGAATTACCACAGTCCGTGAGCCCGGCGCGATAGTCAATGGCGTCCCGTTCACACTCAATGAGGCTGCCCGCAGTGACGCCAACGAGATCACCGCACCTCGCATCGTGACCTATGCAGCCTTCGGGGCCGGACGCGGCGAACCGTTTCGCACCCCGAAAGACGCCGAGGAGTGGGTCTCTGCGCAGGCCGATGCAGGCGCGGCCGGAATCAAGTTCTTCGGCGCCCCACCGGAAATCTTCAAGGCGGCCATCGAGGAGGCAAGGCGTCTGGGCTTGGCCACCGCGTGTCACCACGCCGTCAGTGACGTCGCCCGCGTCAACGCTCTGACTACTGCACGCTGGGGTCTCACCAGCATCGAACACGGCTACGGGCTACCGGAATCAATGTTCGCGGACCGTCGGCTGCAGCGCTTCCCCGCCTCCTACAACTACAACAACGAGCACGATCGTTTCGAACAACTCGGACGGCTCTGGCACGAAGCAGCCGAACCAGGCAGCCGCGTCTGGGATGAAACCATCGACGAGCTTGTCGCTCTCGGAACTGCGATGGATCCCACTCTGGTCGTTTACGTCGCCTCCCGCGACGCTGCGCGGGCCCGCGGTCGTGAGTACCACCGCGACTACACCGCCCCACAAGCCTGGCAATTCTTCCAGCCGCATCCTGAGACTCACGGCTCGTACTTCACCGACTGGGGCACCGAGGAGGAAGTCGCTTGGAAAGAGAACTACCGCCTGTGGATGACCTTCGTCCGAGACTTCTACCACCGTGGTGGTCTACTCACCGCCGGTTCTGACGCAGGCTTCATCTACAACCTGTACGGGTTCGGTCTCATCGAGGAACTGGAGCTACTGCGAGAGGCAGGACTGACGGCCCTCGAAGTGCTCCAGTGCGTCACCTCCAACGCCGCAACCCTTTTGGGACGAAATGATCTCGGGATCGTCGAGCCGGGGAAGCGCGCCGACCTGCTCGTCACCGCCGAAAATCCTCTTGCCAACCTCAAGACTCTCTACGGTCACGGTCACCTGCGCCGTCAACCCGACGGCACCATGGCTCGCGTCGGTGGGGTTCGCTACACGATCAAGGACGGCATTGTCTTCGACGCTGCGAGCTTGCGTGCCAACGTCCGCGACATGGTGGCCACTGAGCGTGAACGCCTGGGAGTCGATGCGCCCTACACGCCCTGACGCAAGTCTCGAGTGCAGGGAATCGCCGCTCAGGTGTTTGCCCAACTGTCCGGCCCGAAGACCTCGTAGTGGATATTCTGTGCCGGCACATCCCGTTCGAGCAACGATGCGCGCATCGCCAACATGAACGGCATCGGCCCGCACAGGAAGGCTTGGGTATCCGGCTCCACTGCGATGTCTTCCAGATTCGCTCGTCCTTCGTGAACCGATCCGAACGCAACGTGCGTGCCGAGATCTTCGTACCAGCGGTGCAAGGTTGCGGCGGGAATCTTCTCGACGAGCGTGCTGAGTTCTGCTCGGTGAGCATGATCGGCGATGGATCGGTCAGCATGAATGACGGAGACGGAACGCTGTGCACCGGTGTCCGCAAGATGATTGAGCATGCCGATCATCGGTGTGCAACCGATTCCGGCCGACGCGAGGAGCAGTGGTGAGTCGTCGTCGGGCATGGTGAGATCACCGAACGGTGTGGTGACGGAGAGCTCTTGTCCTTCGAATACATTGTTGTAGAGGAAGTTCGACACCTCGCCGTCGGGAGTCCCCGAGATTCGCTTCACACTGATCCGCCAGTCAGCGCTGCTCGGCACCGAGCACAAGCTGTACTGACGAATCTGGCGAGCGCCGTCTGGAAGCACCACGCCGACCGAAAGGTACTGTCCGGGAGCGAAGGTGGGCAGTGCGCTGTCGTCGAGCGAGGTGAGTGTCAGTGAGACGGTGTCGGCGGATTGCAGGACGCGCTCACTGATTCTGACAGTTCGCCACACGTCACCGGTCTCGACGCCGGCGAGCTGATAGAGGCCCCGTTCCATCGCGATGAGGGTTTCGGCCATCAGCCAGTAGACCTCGTCCCATGCTGCGGCGACCTCGGGAGTGACTGCATCGCCGAGTATTTCGACGATTGCGGCGAAGAGGTGTTCGTGGACGATCGCATACTGGTCAGGGGTGATGCCCAACGACGCGTGCTTGTGAGCGATACGAGAAAGGATGAGATCAACCTTGGCACTGTCGGGTTCGAGCTGCAGTGTTGCGAATGCCGCGATAGCGCCGGCAAGTGCTTTCTGCTGTTCACCCTGCTTCTGATTGCCTCGATTGAAGAGATCGCGTTCGAGTTCGGGATGTGCGTCGAACATCCTGCGGTAGAACAGGGTTGTGATATCGCCGATGGCAGCGCCGACCACGGGAAGGGTGGCGCGAATGACCTCGGTTGACTGTGGGGAAAGCATGAGCTGCTCCGTTCGGTCGAAATTCGGTTGATCAGCCTGCTTCGTCGCTCCGAGTGGTGAGGCGAAGCAGGACAGTTTTGGACGGCTGACGGATGACGTCTTCGATCGTGACCGCGTCGAGCGAAACGAAAAACGCTTCCTGAGCGTCGCGCAACGCACTTCGAAGGAGGCAACCGCCGCGCAGTGGGCACGGCTTGTCGCCCTCGCAGTCGACGACCTCGCCTGGCCCTTCGAGGCGTCGGGCCAGCCAGCCGATGGTGGCGGTGCGGCCGAGTTCGGTGATGGAAAGTCCACCGCCGCGGCCGCGCCTGGTTGTGACGATGCCCAACTCGCCGAGCCGTGTAACCACCTTGGTGGCATGGGAGTACGACACGTTGAGCTGCTGTGCAACATCCCGGGTACTGGGGGAGGCATCCGCGTCGAGTACGGCCAACCGCATGACGACGCGCAATCCCAGATCGGTGAACTGCGTCAGTTGCATGACTTGAACCTACATAATTCGCATCTGAGATGACTATTTATGTGAGGGGGATCTCGAGGTGCCCCAACCGGAGCGAACGGTACGTTTGGCGCCGTCAGTGCGCTGAACGTGCCGTTCGCTCACAGTCGGGTGGCCGAACCCCCGGCGACGGCGGTGAGAAAGTGGGGCGCTCGCCAGCCTCGCGCTGCAAATTCGCGGCCCACCGACGCAGTGACCTCCGCTCCCCTACCCACCGGAACCAATGCGATGGCCGAACCTCCGAAGCCGCCACCGGTCATCCGCGCACCGATCGCGCCGCCGCGTCGTGCTGCGGCAACGGCGACGTCGAGTTCTTCACACGAGACCTCGAAGTCGTCGCACAACGACGCGTGGGAATTGTCGAACAGCGTTCCGACATCACTGAATCTGCTGTTGCGTAGGAGTTCTGCTGCTTGCCGTGTTCGGGCGATCTCGGCCACGACGTGCCGCGCCCGTGCCCGGAGAATCGGATCTGACAACGATTCGGCCTGTTCTGCAGTTGCTTCTCGCAAACTGTCGACGCCGAGAGCCTGTGCGGCGTCGACACATTGGGATCGGCGCAACCCGTACTGTCCGTCCGCGAGTGAGTGTTTGACCCGGGTGTCGACGACGATCAGTTCGAAGCCGGCATTGTGGAGATCGAATGGAATGGGTTCGGTGGATCCGTCCTGGCAGTCCAGCAGCAACGCAGTCGAGGGTCTGGCAAAGAGGGCAATGGTTTGGTCCATCCCGCCGGTCGGTGCGCCGACGCCCTCGTTTTCCGCTCGGATGCACATTTTCACCAGCTGATCTCGGCTGAACGGAGAACCGTGAAGATCGTTGACGGCCAACGCAACAGAGCAGGTGAGGGCAGCGGAACTCGACAGCCCGGCCCCGACCGGTACCGACGAGTCGACCGCCAGATCGATTCCCTCGAGGGGAAGACCCTCGTGCGCCAGCGACCACATCACGGCCGTGGGGTAGGCGGCCCATCCTGCTGCGATGTCGCCGACGGACCCGGAGTATGTCTCGTCGGATTGCCGACTGTGTACGCGCACGGTCCTGTCGTTGCGCAGCGCGACGGCAACCAGCGTTCGCTGCTCGAGAGCGACCGGTAGGCACAATCCACCGTTGTAGTCCGTGTGTTCACCGATCAGGTTGACTCGACCGGGTGCCGCCCAGGCTCCGGTTGCCGGATAGCCATAGGCGTCGTGAAACTGTTGGAGCACAGATGGTTTCGAGACGGTGTCCACTATTTCAACTCCCGTAGGCGGGCCGCGACTGCCTCGGGAATGGTGTCGTTCACCCAGGCGCCCATGGCGGACTCAGACCCGGCGAGGTATTTGAGCTTGCCGGGTGCACGCAAGATCGAGAACAGCTGAAGATGCAGTCGACCCAGAGGTCGGTCGATGCGGACGGGAGCTTGGTGCCAGGCCGCGATGTACGGTACCCGATCGACGCCCGGATAGAAGCGATCGATACGGCGCAGGAGATCTTGGTAGACCACCGCAAGCTCTTCGCGCTCTTGGTCGTTCAACGAGGGAAGGTCCGGGACGTCTCGGTGCGGTGCCAGGTGAACCTCGATGGGCCATCGTGCAGCAGTCGGAACGTAGGCGCTCCAGTGATCGCCGTCGTAGATCAACCGGGTCCCGTCCTCGCGCTCGAACGCCAGAACATCGGCGAGCAGTGAGCGACCGGTGCGCTCGAAGTGCTTGCCCGCCTGCGTCAGCATCGATCGGGTGCGTGACGTGACATACGGGTATGCGTAGATCTGTCCGTGCGGATGGGTGAGTGTCACCCCGATCTCTTCGCCACGGTTCTCGAAGCAGAACACCTGTTCCACATCTGGATCCGCCGACAACTCTTCGGTCCGAGAAATCCAGGCACCGACAATCGTGCGCATGCGTTCGAGCGGAAGTTCGGCGACGGACGCCGTGTGATCGCTCGAGAAACACATCACCTCGCAGTGGCCGACAGCTGGGCGATCGCTCGGGTCGTCGTCTCCGGGACTGTGGGCGGCATCGCCGGGCGCCGACGCAAAACTCGGAAACCGATTCTCGAACACCGCGACGTCGTAGTCCGATTCGGGTATCTCTGTGGGCGTGCGTGTTTCGTTGGTCGGGCACAGCGGGCAATCGGCGGCCGAGGGGAGGTGGGTCCGCGTCATACGATGTGAGGCCATGGTGATCCACTCGCCGGTGAGGACGTCGAACCTCATCCGAGAAGAGTGGTCGAGCGCCGGCAATTCGCGTGAATCTCGCGCAGTGCGGGCGCGGAAACGGCCGGCGTCGTCGAAGTAGAAGATCTGGCGACCGTCGGCGAGGATGCGGCGGGTCGGGTTGCGATCTGACGTCATGCGTCGACTTCCCATTCCAGAACACCCTTGCTGACAACGGGTTTCCACACTCCTATCGTGGATCCTGTTTCCAGCGCAGTGGCGTGGGCGGCCAACATGACCGAGATGGACGCCCAGATCGGACCCCCGTTGTCGGTGGCGTCCGACGCATATTCGGTCACACAATGATGAAGTGCACCACTGCGTGTGTCCACGAAGTAGTGGTACTCGTCCAGTCCGGCAAAGGGAACGAACGAGGGGATGAACATGGTTGCGGCAGTGCCTGCGTCGCGTTGATCGTGTCGATCCATCTCGTCCTCGGCATAGAGGTCCGGATTCTCGTAGATCGTCTCGTCCCACGTTTCGAGGAGTGTGAGGCGAACTTCGGTTGCGACGTCGATGGGGTAGAAGAACTTGTCGGGAAGCACACTGCCGAGAAAGAGCCCCGTCCGGTCGTCGTGGGTCAGGCTGCCGTTGTGCACCCGATACAGGTCGCGAAGTTCCTCGGGCCACGTGACGCCGGTCGACGCTTCGAATTCCTCGATGACGGTGTCACCGAGTCCTGGTTGAAACGCTGCAGCCGTCACCGGCGCGTGTGTACGGCACCACGCTTCGATTCGGCTCCATTCGTTTGCAACGCTCATGGGCCTTACGATACGTCCGAGTCAGGACCCGTGAATCAGGTACTGCAGCGTGTTCACCAGCTTTCGGTCCGAAGCCTCCGACTTTCGACCGGCAATGCCTGAACGAAGAACGGCGGAACCCTCGAGCAGACTCACGATGGTTTGCGCCGTTGCACCAAGGCCCGCAGCATCCAGATCCGGTTGTGCACACGCAACAGCGCGCTCGACGTGTGCGATGTACTGCGCGTAGAAGTCTCGAACCACCACCGCCACTTCCTCGTCTGCCGCAGCAATCGCCCACACTTCGACGTACAGACGCACGGTGGCCTGGTCATCCTGTTCTCCGAGCAGGACTGCGATGAAGTGCTCGGACTCTTCGCGAGAAAGGCTCTGATCCGTGTCTGTGATGGCAGCGAGGCGATCCAGTGAGCGAGTCAATGCACGTGACATCACCGCGCGGATCAGGTCTGCACGGGTGGGGTAGTAGTGCTGCAGATGCCCCACCCGCACTCCGGCAGCGGCCGCGAAATCGCGCATTGCCGAGTTGGCATTGCCCTGCGTGGTGAGGACCTGTTCTGCTGCGTCGAGAAGTGCTGCCGCGCGGGCGGCACCCTTGGAAGGGGTCATGCCCGCAATACTGCCACCCCGAAGTTCTCCAACTCGGAGACGGTGCTGCACGGATTCGGAAGCGACTCGGGGAAAGCAACTCCCGGCTGAGCATCGTCGGCCAAAGCATGTCTGACGGCCATCGCGCCGCCCACCGCAGTGAGGTGGGCTTGACCTCGAGGATCGACGATCGTTGCGCTTGCCGCGGCGTCCGGGCCGGTGACATCGATGCGTACTTGCGCGCTCCCGCCCTTGCCTGGCGAGTGCAGGAGTCCGCGTCGTAGCGGCGTGAAGCGGTCACCGCGACCCCAACGGAACAGGCCCGCCTTCTTGGCGGCGAGCAGGGCAGTTGTGGATGCATTCGAACTGAAACCGATTCGAGTACTGGCGGTTTCGGCGCCGAGGGTCATGGGAAACGTGAATTGTTCCGGAGTGTCGATCCTTCCGACCTTGGTGCGAGACCCGGGAAAGTCGATCCAGCGTGTATCCGTCAACGGGCTGACGGTGATCGGGTTGCCTTGCTGCATCACCTCGAAATCCTGGCCGAGGCGATCGATGAAGTCGACGGAGTCGAGCCCGGCAATGTCGTTGACGTCGTAGCGAATCGAGACGTCGATCGCGGTTGCGCCGCCCAGTTCCTCGGCCAACGCTGCGGCGACGACGTTGGTGACTCCGCCCATCCAGCCGGACGAGAGGTACACCGGTGCGCTCGGCGACATCTGACCCGCCAGAGTTGCGGCGCGGGCGACGCGGGTTGTCCAGCGAGTGATGTCGACGTAGGGGATCCCGGCCTCGACGGCAGCGGACAGCACACGATCGTGGGGATCGTTGACCGTCGACACGACCGCGCGTACGGACGCGTCGAAAGGCGTCGGGTCGAGGAGGTCCCAGCGGCGGACGGTGGCACCGTGACGGCGCGCCAGCTCGTTGCCGCACTCGGGGGTACGCCCGGTGAGGAGCAGCGGGAAGTCGGGGGCGAGCAGAGCCGTCAGGGCGCTACCCACGGTTCCGTATCCGCCGGCCACGAGGATCGGGCCGTCGGCTGAATACTGCAAGGAATCTTTCATGCTCTCAACTCTAGGTCAAATGACCTAAAGCGTCGAGCGACGTCTTTCAAGTGCTCAGTCACGGTGTTCGTTCAGTCACGGTGTTGCACGATGTTGACGACGTTGCCGTCCGGCGCCCTGACGAGGAATCGGCGAACACCCCACTCTTCGGTCGTAATGGGGTGCACGATTTCGTAGCCGAGTCTGCGGGCCTCTTCGTAGGCGCCGTCGACGTCGTCAGCGTGGACGGAGATGACCGAGTCCTCGGCTGCTGTCGCGTCGTGCGTGACGAGCTGTACGTGCGCACCGGTGTCGGGTGAGGTGTAGCGAGCGACCCACCCCATGTTGAACTCTTCGGTGCTCAGGCCGAGATAGTCGGAGTAGAAACTCCTGGCGGTTCCGACATCGGCGACCTTGAGATTGGCGGTGATGCGTCGTGCACGCATGCGGTTCTCCTACCTTCGGCAACAGATGTGCTCGATGATCGTCCGAATGCGGAGTTGTGTCGACCGTGTAGTCCGAAGATGCTTTCCTACTGGCTGATTCGGTTGGTCACTGCGGATCGAACGAACTCACAGTTCCCCACCGTGAGAAGGGAAGGACGATCAGTTGAACCTTGCCGATCACATTGTCGATCGGCACTGTTCCACTGTGTTCGTCTTCGAGATGGAATCGTGAATCCTTCGAATGGGCGCGGTTGTCGCCCATCACCCACAGGTTCCCGTCGGGAACGGTGACCGGGCCGAAATACTTTCCTTGGCAGGGGATGCCGTTGCCGGGAATGCGATCGTCGATGTATGGCTCCGTCAGCGGTTTGCCGTTCACTCTGAGCCCCTCGTCCTCGGACAGGCACTGTACGGTTTGGCCTCCAACCGCGACTACCCGCTTGACGAGGTCGTTTTCGTCCGGCGGGACCAATCCGACAATGGACCCAAGTCCCTGAAGCGCGCGAACCACCGAGTTGTCGGAGCGAATGGATCGATACTCGTCGTTCCAGGATTCGGGTCCCTTGAACACGACCACGTCCCCAGGTTGTGGATCCCCGAATCGATAACTGATCCGGTCGACGAGGATCTTGTCTCCGGTGCAGCCGGTACATCCGTGAAGCGTCGGTTCCATGGACTCCGACGGGATCAGAAAAATACGTCCGACGAAGTTCTGAATGACAACACTCAGCACGAGTGCGACCACAACGAGAATCAGAATCTCACGCCACAGTGGGCGTTTTCTCGGGTGATCGGCCACAGTCGATTCAGTTGATTCAGTCGAGTCTTCGTGGGCGTCGGATTCCGTCACACTCCCGACAATAGATGGCGCAACCGGTCGTCGGCCCGATACGAATGTTCTCGATTCGTGGGTCTACCTCTCGGCGGTCTTGCTTCAGAATTGGATCACATCACCCGCGAAGATCAGGTGGGGATCGGCGATCCAGGTATTCCTGGCCCAAACATCCTGCCAACGAATCCCTTTCGCAGAAGCAAGGTTGAACAACGTATCGCCCGCGGAAACTGTCACCGTGTCGCCCGCTGAACCTGCCGACGAGGGAGCCGAGGTGGTCGAATCAGGGGTGGTGCCGCCCCAGCCGAGGTAGGCGCCGCAGACCGGCCACGCACCGATGCCCTGAGCTGAGAGGGTTGCCTCCGCAGCCGCGACTTGATCGAATTTCGACGCCAGGTCGGCCCGGTCCGGCGCGCCTGCCGGTTTGTATGCGTCCCACGTCGACTGTGTGAACTGGAGCCCTCCGTAGAAGCCGTTGCCGGTGTTGATGTTCCAGTCTCCGGAACTCTCGCACATGGCAACTTGCGACCAATCGTGCGCACTGGCAACGCCCGTGGTAACGATGGTGCAGGCAAGTGCGAGAGCGCCTGCTCCTGCGGCTGTCGTGACGGATCGTTTGGCGCGAGAACGATTGTTCTTCCGGTGAATTCCCATGATTCTTTCCTTTGATCGGTCTGAAGGGACAGCGATCTCGGCTCGGCGTGGCGCTGCAGTGGTTTGCGGCATATCGCGGCACTCGAAATCGTCAGTGCTGAAATGTGATTGAGGTGGGCCGGGCGCTCGTCGCCAGATCGTGGTTCCGAGGTATGACCAGATTGGCGGCGCGGCACGCTTGCCGACAACGGCTCAACTACCCGGTGGCGTACCTGTTTGTAGGCCGAGGAAAAACGTCGGTGTACTCGGTGCTGAGCGGAAAACAGGTAGACGAACAGGCCATTCGACCCATGTGCTGACGAGCACCGACCGGCATGCTGAAGCAACACCGAAACAGGATCTCTTCGAGATTCAAGCTTGCGGCACGCCGGCGCCTCCTGTTGATCTATAGGCGCACCCTTTTGAGGGAGATGTGTCGCACCCCAGGGCCGCAGTCTGCGCCCGGGGATGAGCCCTCCTGTGGAATCCAGAGCAGTGGATACCGCAGGAGGGCATTCTCTCGAACTTCGATTGACCGCACGAAAACCGGACGTTTGGGGGACAATCATCTGGGGCGATCACCTGGGGCGAGAAGTCGAGGAGATATACATGTCCGAGGCCAAATCCGAAAGCACCGAGTCTCTCGCTGGAACGACACCGCCGGCAAAGACACCGCCGACGGAGCCGTCGAAACAATCGGTGCTCAGGCGGTACTACCCGGCTGCTGTGCCCGTCATCCTCGGCTTGATCATCTATTTCATGCCTGTTCCGGACGGTGTGGATCCCAAGGGCATGCACATGCTCGGAATCTTCGTCGGCACCATCGTGGCGTTGATCTTGCAGCCCCTGCCGACGGGTTCGGTGGCGCTGGTCGGTCTGTCGATCGCCATGATCACCCAGACCGAGACGCCGAGCGAAGCGCTGTCCGGGTTCAGCAACACGACGATCTGGCTGATCGTCGCGTCGTTCTTCATCGCCGAAGGCTTTCTGGTCACCGGACTCGGCAAACGTGTCGCGCTCATGTTCGTGACCAAGCTCGGCAAGTCGAGCCTCGGTTTGTCGTACGGAATGGCGTTGACGGACTTGATACTTGCTCCGGCTACGCCGTCGAACACCGCCCGAGCTGGTGGCGTCGTCTATCCGATCATCGTCTCGCTGAGCAAGTTGGAGGACTCCAATCCCGAGCCCGAGGACTCTCGCAAGAAACTCGGAGCGTATCTGCTGCTCACCTCGTTGCAAGTCAACGTCGTCACCTCGGCGATGTTCATCACCGCCATGGCGGGTAATCCCGTGGCCGTCGATGCGGCGGCCAAGATCGGCATCGACATCTCGTGGGGCAAATGGGCGCTGGCAGCCTCGGTTCCGGGGATTGCGAGTCTCATCGCGATTCCGTGGGTGATGTCGAAGATCTTCCCGCCCACGATGTTGAAGACACCGAAGGCGCCCGAGCAAGCGCGGGAGGAACTCCGCAAGGCAGGCCCGATCAGTCGCAATGAGAAGATCATGGCTGCCACCTTCGTTCTGCTGCTGGTGCTCTGGTGCCTCGGATCGCAACTCAACGTCAATGCCACTACAACAGCCTTCGTCGGGATCGGCATCCTGTTGGTGACCAAGGTGCTGACGTGGAACAACCTCGTCCACGACACCGGGGCGTGGCAGACGCTCGTGTTCTTCGCCGTTCTGGTCGGCATGGCGAGCCATCTCGAAGAACTCGGCGTGATCTCGTGGATCGGAACGCAGGTCTCTTCGAGCGTCGACGGATTGCCGTGGATCTGGGCCTTTGCGATCCTGACGCTGGTCTACTTCTACGCGCACTATCTGTTCGCATCGAATACCGCGCAGATCGTTGCGATGTACGCGGTATTCCTGGGCGCAGCAGTGGCAACCGGTGCACCGCCACTGTTCTCGGCCTTGGTGTTCGGCTTCATCGGCAGCTTGTTCGGCGGAATCTCGCACTACGCTTCCGGCCCGGCCGGAGTGATCTACGGATCCGGATACATCAAGACTTCGGAATGGTTCCGAATCGGGTTCGTGATGAGCGTCGTGATCATCCTGATCTGGACGATCATCGGCGGGGCGTGGATGAAGCTGATCGGCGCGTGGTGATTGTCAGTTGTCCTTGCGCCGCAATCCGAATCGCATCGATTCCTTGTTGACAGCGGCAATCGCGGTCAAAGGTATCTCCGCGGGACATACATCGGCACACTCACCGTAGGTCGAGCACGGCCCGAAATCGGCCTCCATCTGGTGCGACATCGCTCGGGCCCGCTTGCCACGTTCGTTGCGTCCCTGCGTGGCGAGGGACAGATGGGTCAGTTTGGAACCGGTGAAGAGGTGCGCGGCACCGTTGGGGCAGGCTGCCACGCAGGCGCCGCAGCCGATGCACGCGGCGAAGTCCAGCGCCGCTTCGGCACTTTGATGCGAGAGCGGCTGACTGTCCGCGTCCGGCGCGGTTCCTGCATTGACCGAAACGTATCCACCGGCTTCGAGCACCCGGTCGAGCGCCGAACGATCGACGACGAGGTCTCGGACCACCGGAAAAGCTGTGGAGCGGAACGGCTCCAGTTTGATTCGGTCACCGTCGGAGAAGCTTCGGAGGTGCTGACGGCAGGTGGGAGTGTTCGCAACCGGCCCGTGGGGAACGTCGTCGACCGTGATGCCGCAGGACCCGCAGATCCCTTCACGGCAGTCGGAATCGAAGGCGATGGGTTCGTTGCCGCTCTCCACTAGTTGGTCGTTGAGTCGGTCGAGGAGCTCGAGTAGCGACATCTCCACTGTCGCGTCGTCCACCTGGTAGGTGTCGAACGTTCCGGGCGATTCGGGTCCGGACTGGCGCCATACGTCCACGGTGATTTTCATACGTAGTTCCTCGTCTGCAGTGGAACAGCGGTGAAGGACAACGGCTCGTCGTGTCGAATGTGTCTGCCGTCCTTGGCGGTTTCCCACGCCGAAACGAAGCACCAGTCCTGATCGTTGCGTTGTGCTTCGCCGTCGGGAGTCTGATGTTCGGCACGAAAATGCGCTCCACAGGACTCGTCACGATCGAGTGCGTCGACGCACATCAGTTCGGCGAGCTCGAGGAAATCGGCTACCCTGCCGGCCCTTTCCAACTCCTGGTTGAACTGGTTTCCGCTGCCGGCAACTCGCAGGTTCGACCAGAAATCGGCTCGTAGCGCTCGGATTTCGGCGATCGCCTTCGTCAAGCCCTCGGCCGTTCGGGTGACGCCGCAACCCGCGTAGAGGATCTCGCCCAGTTGACGATGGAACCTGTCGGGGCCGTGTGTTCCGCCGACCGAGAGCAGCAGGTCTACCCGACCGCTCACGTCACTGAGCGTCGACGTCACTGCGGGATCGGAAAGTTCGAGAGGTGCTGATCCGAGCAGCGGCGCAAGATAATTCGGAATCGCGTACGGAAGGGTGAACCATCCGTCGACGCAGGCCGAGAGCAGCGAATTGGCGCCGAGGCGGTTGGCACCGTGATATCCCCACCCGGCCTCGCCGCCGACGAACAGGCCAGGGATGGAGGTCATCTGGTCGTAGTCGTTCCAGAGTCCGCCCATGGTGAAGTGGGCTCCAGGGGCGATACGCATCGGCACGGTGTACGGGTCCTCGCTGGTGGCGTCGCGATACATCGAGAACAGATTTCCGTACCGCTCCTCGATGGTCTTGCGGCCGAGCCGTGCCAACGCGTCGCGAAAATCCAGGTACACACTGTTTTTCAGCGGGCCGACGCCGTGACCGGAGTCGATTTGCTCGCGGGCGGCCCGTGAAGAGACGTCGCGGGGAGAGAGGTTCCCGAATGCCGGATACTTGCGCTCGAGGTAGTAGTCGCGTTCATTTTCGGGAATGTCGCCGGGCTCACGATCGTCTCCGGGCTTGGCCGGTACCCAGATCCGACCGTCGTTGCGTAGGGATTCGCTCATCAGAATGGTTTTCGACTGCCACTCGGAGTTGACGGGAAGTGCCGTCGGATGGAATTGGATGAACGAGGGCGAAGCCATCAGGGCACCGCGTCGGTGCGCCCGCCACGCGGCCGTGGCGTTGGAGTTCTTGGCAAGAGTGGACTTGTGGAACACGGTGCCGTAGCCACCGGAGGCCAGTACGACGGCATGGCCTGTGGTGGCACCGATCTCGCCGGTCACGAGATCGCGTGTGACTATCCCTTGTGCTCGGCCGTCCGAAACGATGAGATCGAGCATCTCGGTTCGGGTGTGGAGGTTGACCGTTCCGGCTGCGATCTGACGCTGCAGTGCCTGCGACGACGCTATCTGCAACTGCTGGCCCGTTTGCCCGCGCGTGTAGTACGTGCGCGAAACCTGAACGCCGCCGAAGGATCGGGTGGCCAGAGTGCCGCCGTACTCGCGAGCAAACGGTGCCCCGATGGCATTCATGTGATCGATGACGCGTACGGATTCTTCGGCGAGACGGAAACAGTCGGCCTCGCGACCCCGGAAATCGCCGCCCTTCACCGTGTCCTTCACGAAGCGGGCAAGGCTGTCATTGTCCACCTTTCGAGCGCGAGCGGCGTTGATACCGCCCTGCGCGGCGACGCTGTGTGCACGGCGTGGCGCATCGTGGAAGGTGAAGGACTCGACGTGATAACCCAGTTCGCCGAGGGAGGCGGCGCAGGCCGCGCCCGCGAGTCCGGTACCGACGACGATGACCGTGAACTTGCGCCGGTTGAGTGGGCTGACGAGCTTGTAGTCGAGCTTGCGAGTGGGCCAGGCGGTCTGTGGATCGCCGGCCGGGACCTTACCGTCCACCGGCGCCCCGATGGTGCGCAGATCGTCGAGTTCGAAGCTGTTCACTTATGACGCTCCTGTCTTCGAGATGACACCGGCCATCACTGCGATGGGGATCGACATGTTTCCGACCATCACGACGAGCGCAAAGATTCCGGAGAGTGCAACGGCAATCTGTCGCAGCCGTTGACCGGTCACGCCGAGATCGTTGACCGCACTCCAAAGTCCGTGCGCGAGGTGCATTGCCAGCAGGGCCATCGCGACGATGTAGAACACCGCCACCAGTGGACGCTCGAAGCTGGCGATCAGATTGTCGTATGCGTAACTCTGTGTGCGCGTGGCCGCTTCGTACTCGCTGCTGCCGATGGGTCGGGTTCCGGTCGTGAGGTCGAGTATGTGGAAGATGACGAAAAGCAGCAGCACTGCTCCGGTGACGGGCATCGTGCGCGCTGTAAAAGACTTGATCCCCAAGCCTTTACGTCGAAATTTCCCTCGCGCTCGGCGTCCGCGAACGGTCAGCAGCCAGGCGCACCAGACGTGTGCGACCAATGACGCTAGCAAGACGATACGAAGAATCCACAGAAGTCCCTCGTAGGGCAGGAAGGGTTCGAACACCGTTCGAAGCCAGTGTGCGTAGTCGTCGAAGTGATCGGCACCGGTGTAGACCTTCAGGTTTCCGATCATGTGGACGAGCACGAAAGCGGAGAAGATCAGTCCCGTCACGGCCATCAGAATTTTGCACGTGATGTTGGACGGCCGCGGTCGAGCTCGGAGTGAATCGCCGGTAGCTCGCGATACACGGGTCGGTGCACTCACAGACAAACCTCCCACGCCAGACTTGCCGGACAGGTGCCGTCAGCCTAAGCCCGATCGAGGTTTTCGGCCAACGGATCGGTGCCCGACTTGTCTGTTATTGCAGGTGGATGGGAGTGTAGGGGTGCTCATTACCCGAAAGTAAGGAACTCGTGAACGATGTTTGACTCGACGTGGCGACGGTGGTCATGGCGCGCCGGAACGGCATCGGCCCTGGCAGTGGCCTTGTTTGCGGTGGGGTCGCCGGCTGGTGCGCAGGAGAGCGTCGACCTGGCCGACGTGTTCAACCCGTTGGTCGTGAAGGCACTCCAAGGCGCTGATATTTCCACCGAATTGACTCCACTCGGGCTCGCGTCCGACGATCCGTGGTTCGACGAGCCCGAAATCGAGCCGGGTACCGCCCCTGGCACTCTTCTCAAAGCGCGTCCGGTCAGTGTGCAGGTCTACCAGGTCCGTCCGGACGTGGTCTCGGCTCACCAGCTCATGTACACAACCACCGATCACTTCGGTCGGCAGGTGATCAGCACCGGAATTCTGATGATTCCCGAGGACGGAACCGCGCCAGGTGATCGCAAGGTCATCGGATACGCCGAGGCGAACGACAGCCTGGGCGCGAACTGCGCGCCCAGTCATCAGTGGACCGGTGGCAACCAAAGCGACCCTGCGATGTTCTCGGCGCTCGGCCCGGTGGCAGAGATGTTCGGTCACGGCTGGGCAGTGATGATGAGCGACGTCGGCAACGACGGAGACACTTCACCTCATCCGTTCTCGATCGGACAGTTCTCGGGCAAGGCAACGCTCGACGGTGTGCGGGCAGCACTTGCGCTTCCTGAAGCCGGCCTCGAATCAAATACACCTGTGGGTATCTACGGGGTCGCCGGAGGCGGTGTCGCGGCGGGGTTTGCCGCGGAACAGGCGCATGACTACGCGCCGGAATTGAACGTCCAGGCCAGCGCCATCCAAGCGATGATGATCGACCCGGCAACGTTCGAGGAGACGGCCGCCGGTGGGATCGGTTCGGGATTCGTCTTCTCGAGCATTCTCGGATTCGACGCGGGCTACCCCGACATCCGACTCGACGATCACCTCACTCCGATCGGTCACAACGTGGCCGCAGCCTTCCGCGCGTCGTGTCAGGCGCTGTACCTCGGACTTCCGTTTGTTCCCTTCGACGTCCTGCTCACCAACCCGGCGCCCCGAACGATCCCGGCACTGGCCGAG
Source organism: Rhodococcus sp. NPDC059969 (assembly GCF_042738325.1). Classification (NCBI taxonomy): domain Bacteria; kingdom Bacillati; phylum Actinomycetota; class Actinomycetes; order Mycobacteriales; family Nocardiaceae; genus Rhodococcus; species Rhodococcus sp. NPDC059969. The sequence goes on from NZ_JBHWUF010000001.1 coordinate 1,168,018, forward strand.
GCGTACGCGGACAACACGTTGGGAAAGCAGGCGCCGGCCTCCAAGCTTCTGATTTCTTCCTGTGAGGACGATTTCCTCGTCCCCTTCAGTGAGGCAGAACAGTTGGCACAGACGTATCGAGCAGACGGCGGTGACGTGGACCTGATCCCGTCGCAGTGCGGACCGCTCGACTACGTGACGAATCTGTACAAGACCGTGACCGATCAGTTGGGCATGCAGGACATCGCCTGGCTGGCAAAGACGTTCGACGAAGCAGAGGGACGATGAGCATGCGGAAGTCTCTGACGCGCAGGGATTTTGCGCGCACGGTTCTCGCCGCTTCGGCAGGTGTCGGTGGAGCCGTCGTACTCGGCGGCCGGGCGTCCGCGAACAACGGTGTCCTCGACAGCTACCTCGACCTGGAAGCGGTGAACGCAAACGCCGAAGCCGCAGGCGGTCTGCATCCGTCACTCCCGTCGGATTCCGCAACTCTTCGGTCTTTGGTGGATACCGCCCGAGCCTCGGGAGTGGATCCGCGTCGCTATCAAACACTGCTCGAGCAGTACTGGCTCGCGGTCGGGACCGAATCCGCAGGAATCGATCTCGCTTCGTGGACACCGTTCGACGGAGTGCACGCGAATCTCGGAAACCTCACCAACACCTTCCAGTTCTACGAGCGACTCCAACTCGAGCATCAAGAACTGCAGTGGGCAGGTATGGGCGGAATGGTGGGGCCCGCCTTCGCCGGTGGGCTCCTCGACTTGGACTACGGGCGGGTTGTGCTGGAAGTCCAGGCGATCAGCGAAGCGATGGCGCTGGTGTGGCGAGAGATCGACCGCGTCGGATCGCCGGTCACAACGTCGATGGGGGCTCCCGAGGACATTGCGGCGCTGCTCCAGGTCGGTCACGAAATTCGCCCCGAGGACGTGATGTGGTTCCAGGGCAAGGTGATTGCGATGAGCAAACACATCTTCTCGGATCTGATTCCCATGCACATGGCGTGGGTTCACAACGGTGTCGACGGCATCGCCGAACTCGATCGCGCGGGGCTGCTCGACGAGAACGCCCGCATCGCGTGGAACAACATTGCTTCGGGGACACCGGAATCGGTCTTCGACGGCAATGTGCGTCTGCTGCGACGTGAGCAGTACCAGTCGGTGGGTGATCAGTGGGACGAGGCGAAGGCGTACCGCGGCAGCGTCGGTCGCTCGTTGACCTACCTGACCACCTTCGCCGCATCACCGTCCATGCCGGGCGTTGTGCCGCCACGCGAGTCGAACCCGCTTTCGTTCGCGGTGGGCAATGCCGTTGTGAAAACACCGCTTCCGGACTTCAACTGGGCAGACCGTGACGGTCGGTGGACCTATATCAACGATCAGCTGCTCCCGGTCTACAACAACCTGATGAAGAATCAGCCGGAGCTGTGGCGAGCGACGCTGGCGGCGCCAGTCTCCGTTCGGATAACCGAGCAGCGAATGATCGCTCGCTTGCCGGACATGTTGCGGTCCATGCTGTCGACTCTGGCGATCACGGTGAACTGACCTCGATGGCGGGGCTCTGGGGAGCCCCGCCATCGTCCGTGAACTTGTCGGTCAGGCCTGGCTCAGTTCCGCTTGCATACGCGCGGAGTCCTTGCCGACAGTGCGGGTAGCCAGGTAGATGAATACCGCGGTGAGTGCCAACATGATCGGCACCAGATACATGGCCGAATTCAACCCGTCGCCGGCGTACTGAGCCAACTTCCCGGTACCGGCGTCGGCAAGAGCGCGTTTGGCAAACCAGTCCGAGATCGCTCCAACGGCAACCGGTCCGGAGAATCCGCCGAGAAGGTACATGGCAGCGAAGAACAACGCCGTCGCAGTGCCGCGGAGCCTGGGAACCACGACGTCATGAATAGCGGGGTAAACGCTGATGTAGAAGCCGTAGGCCAACAACCAGCCGGCGGAGAACAAGAGAGTGAACATCACGACGCTCCCGCCGTGCTGCAGCAGCGCCAGCGCCGTCAAAGGCGCTGCCAATGCCGAGGTTCCGACGCCGATCATCAGACGTGCCCGCGGCGAGCGTGCGCTGGCCTTGTCGGCGTAGCGCGCACCGAGAAGCAATCCGATCAGGCCCGTGATTCCGACGATGATTCCGGTGACCGAAGCCGCAGCAGTCAGTTTCAGGTGGTACTGACGCATCAGAAGCGGGACGACAAACGAATTGACCGCGTAGGCAGCGAAGTTGAAGGTCAGTCCGGCAAGGATGAGCCAGCGAAGCGTCGGAATTGCGAGCAGACGACGAATCGGCCGGGTGATCGGGGCCTGTGAAACAGCGGCTGCGCGAGCCTCCGGACTTTCGGAACCACCGCGAACCGGATCGGCCATGCGGTAGAGGACAACTGCCAGAAGGACACCGGGAATCGCGGCGAGGAAGAACGGGGCGCGCCAGCTGTCGAAGGCCTCGGCGATCTTGCCGACCGTGAAGTAGGCGAGCATGAGGCCGATCGGCAAGCCGAGCATGAAGACACCGAGAGCACGTGAGCGTCGTTCCGCCGGGTAGATATCACCGATCATCGAGTTGGCGGCGGGTGTGAAGGTCGCTTCGCCCACACCGACACCCAAGCGCGCGAGGATGAACAGCACGTAGCTGCCGGCAGCACCGGTTGCCGCTGTCAACCCGCTCCACACCAGCAGGCCGATGCCGATGATCTTGGGGCGATTCTTCGTGTCGGCCAACCGGCCGAGCGGCAGCCCGGCGATTGCGTAGACGAGGGTGAAGGCAGAGGTGATCAGCCCCAATTGCAAGTCGCTGAGCGAAAACTCGTTCTTGATCGGCTCGGCGACGACCGAGGGGATTGCCCGGTCGAAGAAGTTGAGCATGTTCGCGAGAAACAGTGCGACAAGTGTGCCGCCGAGAAGTTTGTCACGCGTTCCGACCGGGGCGCCGTCGACGGACGGTAGCGGCGGAGCGTCTCGTTGAATTGACATGGTTGTTCCACCCTTTTCGCGAGTGCTGAATGAATTGTGCTGGGGGAGAAGCTCAGGACAGAGCGTCGGCGACGGCGTTGCCGATCGCCTGCATGCCGGCTGCAGTGGGATGCAGGGGAACCGCCGGCTGGGTGGGGACGATACCGGTGTAGTACGCAGTGGCAGGGTCTGTGCAGATGTCATGTCCGGCAGTGGCTTCGGTGATGTCGATGTACTCGATACCGTGACGCGCCGCGGTGGCTGCCATAACCGTGTTGCCGTAGTCGATGACACTCTGGAGATAGTCCGCGTCGCGTGGCCAGAACGGCTGGGTGCCGGGGCATCCACCGTTGGCGATGTACGTCCCGTATCCGATCACGACAATGCGTGCCGAGGGTGCCCGGTCGCGAACTACTTCGATCATGGAACTCCAACCTGCGGAGGCATTTTCGATCATCTGTCGCTGTTGATCGACGCCACCGTTGGTGAACTTGTCACGGCAGGACGTTCCGGTGGGTTCGGGGAGTGGATTGACGCAGCTCAGAACTGTCGGAAACAACGAGATGTCGTTGGCACCGATGGTGATGGTGACGAGGTCGGTATCAGGCCCCAATGCTGTTGCCTGCGGTGATACTTGACCGGAGAACGTCGATTGTGCGGTGTCCGTGACGTTGGCGGATCGCGCCGACGAGCAGGTCATATCCGTGAGTTGAGCGCCGAGTTCTCGCGCCACCACGGACGGGTAGTTGTCGAGTGATCGTAGACAGCCCGGTGACGACGAGTCCTGCGCGGTGACCAGTGGGCCGGCCGCCGCGGAATCGCCGAGTGCGACGTACTGGATAGTGCTGAAAGGTGTCTCGGCGCTTGACACACCGGTCCCGAGAGCCGCGATCGAACCGGCAGTCACGACGCCTGCCAGAATGGCTGCGCTGCGCGTCTTCCACGTCACTCGGGGCTCCTATTGGTCGAAGGTGAGACTTCCAGTCATGCCACTGATTGTGAATTCGTGAGTGGCGTGGGTTACATAGTGATAGGAAAAAGGCAGGTCGGCCTTGTGGTGGCAATTCAATTCTATGGAGGGTTTTGTGTCTGGAAACAAAGATCTGCCGTTCGAGCCGATAATGGTTGGTGGCAGATCTCTGGCCGACCGATTGGCGCAGCGCACCCATCCGCTGGTCATTGCGACGGTTGATCTGGTGCACCGCGACGTCACCTTCTATCGTTTGCTCCCCGACGAGGCATTGCGGAACGACGTCACGACCATCGTCAGACGCAATCTGGAACTGTTCATCTCGATGCTGCGGACGGGTGCTGATCTGGCGCCCGAGACGCTCGCGGACATCAGTGAGTCCGCCCGTCAGCGAGCTCAGGAATTGGTTCCGCTCGGCGAGGTGTTGCGGGCATATCACCTGGGTGCGGGGCTTTGGTGGGAGACGATATCCGAATGGGCGCTCGCACATGACGGTGTGGCTCTCGCGCGCACCGGACGACTCTTGAACGCATATGCTGCGGCGTCGACATCGGCGGTTCTTGCCGGCTACGGTTCCGACCACGCCACCCAGACGGACGAGGATTCTGCGCGAAGGTCATTGTTCGTAGCACTTTCGACGGGTGTCGATGTTGATCGGGTCTCCGACGACGTGGGCATCAGGTTGGCGCGCCTGTACTGGGTGGTGGCGCTGCACGTCGAGCGCAACGACGACGAGTCCTCGACCGAGGTGGACACTGCCGTTGCCGAGCGGAGAAAGGTGCGCCACCTGCAACGAGAGTTGGATCAGGTGGGGCGGGACAAAGCCCTCGGGGTGCTCGGCAGCAGCGGCGGAGCCGTCCTGATTCCCATTGTGGAATCGGAACCCGCAGAGGGAAGCTGGGCATCGAGTCCGCAGTACCTCGCCCTGTGTCGCCGGTTGGGTGATCTCGAGAAGGTCATCGGTGCATCGACGGTTGCCGCCGTCGACGTCGCGGCACCAGCAGCAGTTCCCGCAGCGGTGAAGCAGGTGCGCGAGGTGCTGAACGTTGCCCGAAAGTACGGACGTACCAGTGGGGTGGTCCGTCTCGAGGATCTTGCAGTCGAGTATCAACTGACCCGGCCAAGCGCTGCGCTGCCGATCCTCGCAGATGTGTTGTCGCCGTTGGAGTCCGATACTGCCGTGCTCGAGACACTCGAATCTTTCATCGACTCCGGATTCGATCGCGCCGCCACCGCCCGGCAGTTGCACGTGCATCCGAATACTGTGGTGTACCGCCTGCGTAAAGCGAGTTCCCTGACAGGACTTGACCTGTCGGCGCCGAAAGATCTTGTGCAGGTCACGATGGCGCTGGGAGCGCGTCGCGCAATAGGATTGGAGGCGGACACTTCCCAAACGTGATGCGGCTGTGGTTCTCTGTGAACGTGTCTGATTCTCGCGGTTTTCGCCGCGCTCTTTTGATTCCCCTGTTCGGTGCGTTGATTGCCGGTTCAGTCGCGGCACCTGTGGGAGCTTCCCCGCCCTCTTGCGAGAACCCCGGTACGGCTGGGGAATTCACACAGCGTCCCGCATCGGAACTGGGGTTCGACGCTGCGGCGCTGCAGCAAGCAGTCGACTTCGGCACAGCCAAAGCGTCGACGTCCATACGTGTGTTGCGGCATGGATGTCTCGCGGCGTCCAACGTCGACGGCGTCGCCGATGCGATTCCGTTCCCGTTGGCTTCTTCGTCGAAAGGCGTAGTTGCGCTCGCCGTCGGCAGGGCGAACACACTCGGATTGTTGGGACTCGACGATCGAGTCGGTCAGTACATCGGGGGACTTGACCAGGAACACGCTGACATCACAGTTCGGCAGTTGCTGACTCAGTCGTCCGGGCTCGACTTCTCGTGGGGTGCTGACATTGCGGGCTACTACACAGACGCGGTGCAACAGACGCTGCACCTTCCGTTCGTGGCCGAACCAGGAACCAAGTTCGCGTACGGACAGACCACTGTCACGGTGCTGACTCGGATCGTCCAGAATGCGGCGGGACGGGACTTTCAGGATTTCGTACAACAAGAGTTGTTCGGCCCCTTGGGGATTCCGCGTGACCACTGGGTATGGGTGCGGGATCGTTCCGGTGACACCATCGGAGCCGGTGGGTTGGCGATCCGGCCGGGAGACATGGCCAGACTGGGTCAGCTGATGGTGCAACGAGGCGCGTGGCGCGATCAGACGTTGATCGACTCCGCGAGTTGTCCGCGCCCTCTCCGTCCAATGGCGGGTACGGCTTCTTGACCTGGGTGAATGCGGGCGAGAACTTCTATTCCGTGAATGCGCCGGTGAGCAAGTATGTTTCGCATCCGGTGTGGCGGAACGCGCCTCGGGACCTCTACGGTTTTGTCGGAATGCTCGGGCAGTTGATCGTCGTGGTTCCCAGCCGTGACCTGGTCATCGTAAGGGACGGATTGACGAGCTACTTCGACCCTGCAGACCCGTCGGCGGGATTGACCGGTGAATCGAATCCTGATCTTCAGGAGTTCTTGCGGCTTGTCGTCGCTTCGATCGTCGACGTTCCGCCGCCTCCGTACGTCGGGCCTCCCGCACACGGTTCAGGCGGTCCCCTGATCGACGATCCGTCACAGCTTGTCGGCTTCGCGAATCCCGAACTGATCTTCGACACCATTGTCGGGACGGGGCGAGCCGGAACACCTGGATGCAACATTGTGATCTGCAACAACGAATTGTTGCCGTCCAGTGTCGCCCACCTGCTCGGGGATGCTGCAGCTCAGATCGGAAATGCGGCGGGCGCGTCGAATCGAGACGCTGGTAGATGACGGTTTCGAAACCAAATCGTTGTGAAACCTTCATGTTTAGTCTGTGTGACGGTCAGTGAACAGTAGATTTAGGTCAAATGATGCAATCGCGACAAAACGTTCGTTACCGTGTGCTGGACAACCGACAATTTTTGGGGGTTCGGCTACATGGCAAATGTTCGTAGGTCTCTGACGAAGGGATTGATTGCTGCTTCGGTAATCGCCGCAGCCGGTGTGGGATTGTCGCCGGCGACAGCGAGCGCCGACATCACTCCGACGACGGTCGTCAACGGCATCCTGTCGACGGTGGGTGGGTGCCAGACGCCGGTGCGATCCCTCATCCTTGCGTGCACGAGTGCTGAGACGCTGACGCGTCAGTCGCCGGTGTTGCTGGACCTCAATCCGGTGGGCACCAACATCGTCGTTCTCGGTGCAGGACTCTTCGATGACGGCACGATGCGTCCGATGCTGGTCGACCGACTTCAGGCGGCACTGCAGCTAGCTCGTCAGTACCCGCAGTCTCCGATCATCACGAGCGGTGGGGCACCGAAGTCGGGTGTCACTGAAGCCAGAGCCATGCGCGAATGGCTCGTCGCCAACGGCGTTGACCCGGGCCGGATCACCGAAGAAGGCACGTCGTGGTCCACGGTGGAGAACGCGCTCAACTCTGCGCGGATTCTCGCCGATCGAGGCGCGACCGGCGTGGTTGTGGTCTCGAGCGCCAATCACGTGGAGCGCGCGATGGTGGACTTCCGGGTTGCAGTTCTGGGCCGGATCCCGGTCGCCGGTGTGATCGCGGCGACCTGACGTCAGCGATTGTGGGAGTTGGATTTCCGCCAGTTCAACGGTGAGGCGTCGAATCGTCGACGGAAGGCGCGGCTGAACGCGGCATCGGATTCGTAGCCGACAGTTATTGCAATGGTTCCGACCGACTCGGTGGTTTGCACGAGTAGTTCGGCGGCGCGGTCGAGTCGGCGCTCGGTAATGTAAGCGCCGGGTGTCTGGCCGACCAGTCGCGAGAAGCGCTCTGCAAAAGACGATCTCGACAGCGTGGAGAGCGTGGCCAGTTCGTCGATGGTCCAGTTGCGTGACGGGTCGTTGTGTACGGCCTCGAGAGCCTGCCCGATTCGTGGATCCATGGCTGCGGTCAGCCATCCGCCGTTCGATCCGTCGGCTCGTGCCCACGCTCTGAGAATCTGGACGAAGAGAAGGTCGAGAATCCGGGAAACCATCACGGAGGAACCAGGTTTCGGATCGTCCACCTCAGCACCCAACAGTCGGCTGCTCACCTCGAGCCACTCGACCGGGGTCCCCGGCGTCGCACGCAACTCGACGAAGTCCGGCAGAACTGAGAGCAGTCGCTGCGCTGCGACGTCGTCGAGTGTGAAAGTCCCGAACAGCCAACGAGTCTCGGTGATCGGAACCATCGGAATCGCATTCTCGATCGTGTGGGCAAGTCCATGAGGCAACAGTACGAGTTCCCCGGGGCTGAGTTCGATCGGGGCCTTGCCCTGCGTTCTGATCACGATGTCACCGTGCTCGGCAATGTGAAGTGCACGCACTCCAGCGGGGACCTCCACGGTGAAGTTCTCGTCATGGACGCAGCGATGAATCTGGTCGCCGCGTAGGTGAACGACTTCGAGAACGTGCGAGAGGGTATCCCGGGTTCGAGTCTCGTCGGTGGTGGGTACGTACCGCTGTGATGATGGGCTCGTCATGGATCGATCACTCCGATGATCTCGGGCATTCGGCGTTTCTGCACAAAAACTTGGCAATCTGGTCATGGTTATTGATCCAGGATCCCCTTAACGTGGGTAACAGGCAAGGCCCTGATTTCGAAGGCTTGCCGATCGTCGGAGTATTCGTCGCACTGCGTATCTGGAGGAGTTGGTCATGGCAGAGAAGGTAAACATCGTTCTGGTGCATGGAGCCTGGGGAGACGGTTCTCATTGGCGTCACGTCATACCCACCCTGCACAACGCCGGGCATCGAGTGGTGGCGGTTCAGAATCCACTTACTTCGCTCGCCGACGACGTGGACCGCACCAGGAAGCTGGCCGAATCGATGGACGGCCCGACCCTGCTGGTCGGACACTCGTACGGCGGCGCGGTGATCACCGGCGCGGGCCATGCGGAAAACGTTGTGGGACTGGTGTATATCGCTGCCTTCGCGCCGGACGAGGGTGACAGCCTGGGAAGTATCTTCGCCCGCACGGATCAGCCGGCGGGAGCGGCGAACATCGCGCCGGATGCCGAGGGCTTCTTGTGGATCGCCCCGGACAAGTTTCAGGAGAGTTTCAGCCAGGATCTCGACGACACCGAAGCATTGGTCATGGCATTGACGCAGAAACCCATTGCGGGTCAGTGCTTCTCGGACCCGTCAGGACCGCCGGCATGGCGCGGGAAGCCCAGTTGGTACCAGGTCTCAGGGCAGGATCGAATGATTCCGCCGGAGACCGAGCGATGGATGGCAGAGCGTATCGGTGCCCGCGAGATCGAGGAACTCGACGCAGGCCATGCATCGTTGGCGTCTCACCCACACGAGGTCACCCAGTTGATTCTGCGTGCTGCAGCCGAAGTGTCGTGACCCGGTAAGTTCGTCCGACTGTTCGAGTTGGCTCTAACCCACAACTGTTCTCGTGTCAGTCCTTGGCCTGAGCGAGCCGACGTAAGAGGGCTGTCAAAGTGGTGATGTCATCGGTGTCCCACTGCGCCAAACGAGCACGCCAGCGTTCGAGCTGCTGGGTGCGGTAAGTCGTGAGCTTCGTTCGGGCTTCGGGCGTCAGCGCGACCAACTTTGCGCGGGCATCGTCGGGATCGGGAATGCGTTCGACCAGACCAAGCCTGGCCGCTGCATCGATCTGCCGGGTCAGTGTCGACTTCTCGATGTTGAGTATCGAGATCAGGTCTGCCATCCGAACAGCGTCGGACCGGCTCAGGATCACGAGAACGTGGTACAGAGCGGGGTCGAGTTTGGGATGAATCGCGCGTGCGTCGTCGCGCGAGCGTGCCCGACCCTTCTGCCACATGTCGGTAAGTTCCATCTCCAGGCCGGTGATCGGATCTGAAACCACAGGTTTTCCTCCCCTTGGTGCAATTTGTTCCGATGTTCATCAAACCAGAACGGGGAGGTGTGTGAATTCGGTGAACCGCTGCTGTGCGAAAGGTACGTTCGGTGCACTGAAGGCGCTGAACGTACCTTTCGCTCGGGAAGGGGTGGCGAGGACGGGGGTGGTCAAGCCACCGCATACGCCCGCACGCACGTGTTCAGATCGCGGGTGAGATCGGCCGCGGTACTGGTCGGCGAACCGAATTTCACGACGGACCCGTCGCTTCCGTGGAACAGGAGCGTCGGAAACGAAGTGGCGCCGAGCCTGCGTGCTCGCACGAAATCGGCGCGGGCGGCATCCTTCGAAGCGGCGGTGAACAGGGAAGACACTGCGGCAGAGGGGTCGAGTCCGAGCGATGTTGCAACAGTTCGGTACGTCTCGGGATCGGAGAGGCTGCGACCGTCTCGGTAGAACGCGATCTGCATGGCCTCCGCGATGTCGAGCGCGCGTGTCGGGTCTTGCGCGCGCAGCGCGGCGAGGCCGATCGCGGCATCCGTCGAATCCATGACGAACCGTCCGTCAGCCACCAGTTGTGAATATCCGTCACCGAAGACGGCTCCGGTCTGAGCTGCGATGGTGGCGTTGGCTGATTTGAGGTACGGAGCCGAAGACATAGGTGCGACGCGCTCGCCGGTGAACAGTCCGCCGCTGACTACGGACAAGTCGATGGAATCGGCATTTCGACGGACGAACTCCGTCAATGCAGGGCCGAAGCCGAAACACCATCCGCAATAGGCGTCGAAGACGTAGGTGAGTTGTGTCTTGCCTGCTGTTGTCGGGCCTGCTGATTTCACTGTGGATTCCTATCCGAGCGCGAACTGATTGATACTGTGACGGTATGTCGCATTCGGGTATTCGGTCACGGTGAAGATGAGTCCCGAACTAGTGAAAAACAGACAAGTACCCGTCCGGGACGTCGGGTACGCATCTTCGGTTGCTGATGCGACCGAGATCGAGGTTCTCAGCCTGGACACCATTCGCATCAACGGGGGGAGCGCCGAGTTCGTCGGCCCTCAACGTCCGCAGTTTCACCTACTCGCGCTGGTGACCGAGGGCTCGGCTCTACACACCATCGACTTCGTGAACTACGCGGTCAGCCCGGGGACTGTGTTCTGGGTCAGACCGGGGCAAGTGCAACAGTGGGGTCGAATCCAGGATTTCGAGGCGACGGTTGTTCTCTTCACGCCCTCGTCGCTCGATGCCGTCAGCCAGCAACTGTTGGACGGGAACGCTCACAGTCGGCAGGCCGCGTGGCAGTTGTCCGGCGAGAACCTCGAGACCATCAGCACGGGTATGAAACACCTGAATCTCAACTACGGCTGCCCGGATACTTCTGCGCCGGTCGTTCGCGCGGCCATTCTGCGGCACACGCTGACCGCAATTCTGTTGAAGCTGACCCATCTCGGTGGGCAGGAACAGAGCTCGGTGCTGGCGCACAATGACGTATTCGAAAGGTTCCATTCCGTTGTCGAACGTGACTTCGCCACGGTCCGTTCGGTTTCGGAGTACGCCAACAAGATCGGGTACTCCGAGAAGACTGTATTGCGGGCTACCCGAGCCGCGGCCGGAATGACGGCAAAGCAGTACATCGATCAGCGCGTGGTGCTCGAAGCGAAACGTCTACTGTCGTTCGGTACGGACACGGTCACCCAGGTGGCGTCGAAGTTGGGGTTCGACGATTCTGCGAACTTCACGAAGTTCTTCGCCACCCGGGTGGGTGTTTCTCCGCTGACTTTCCGTCAGGACGTCAGAGCGCGCTGAATGCCGCCCATCGCGCGTCGGCACTGTCGAGGGTTCCGATGCTGCTCTGCCCCTTGCCATGTGCGATGCCGTCCAGGTCTTGGATGATCCAGTAGATCGCAAACGGATGGCTGCCGAACCAGAGATCGCCGCTGACGTCCAGTGCGTGCGCCGGATCGGGCGCCAGGTTGTCGAACAGCGGAGTGTTTCGCACGATGGATGCGTCGTACTGCTGGCCGGACAGCACGGCGACGGTTTGCGCAGCATGCTCGGGCAGGAGCTCCGGGGAGACGGGTGAAATCGTGCCGGTGTCTTGATTGTTGGTCGCGTTGACTTCCGACACCGGCCTGGTGAAACCCGCCTCGGTGACCAATGTGGAGATGGGAGTGGTCGGTGGCACGGTGAACAGGTTTCCGCTGTAGCCGAGAAGTATTGCAAGGCTCTGGCCGGCCGCCGCGATCTTGACGTCTTCGAGACCGGATTCCAGCTTTTCGATCATCGCGGTTGCTTCGCTGTCTCGATCAAGCTGTGCCCCAGCTTGTTCCAGCACATCACGCCACGGTGCCGAGTAGGGGAGGACCAAGGTCGGCGCCACGGCGTTGATCTGAGCGAACAGACTCGGTAGTGGGCCGGCATTACTCATCAAGATCTCGTCGGGTTCGACCGACGCGATCTCCTCGACGGCGGGGTTGGCAAAGAAGGTCGGTTTGTCGAGAACTTCGACGCCCTGCTCGCGCAGAATTGTTTTGGCGACGTCCGATCGCAGGGTGCTGTAGACGACGGTGGGCTTCACACCGAGCGCGAGTGCACTCAGGCCCGCATACTCGTCGAGCGCGAGAATGCGCTGCGGTGATGCCGGAACTTCGACGGTGCCGAGTTCGTGTGTGACGGAGCGAGTTGCAGAAGCGGTGTCGGACTCGGCGGAGCTGCTGCACGCGCTTGCACCGGCAACGGTGAGGAGAAGCGCCGAGACGATGCCGAATGCGGTTCGGGTGGTGAACATCTGAGGTCAACGATCCATTCGTGGGAAGAAGAAGGACAGGAGGGTTCCGGCCAGTAGCAGGCCGGAGCAGACGAAGAGGGCTTGGGAGTATCCGGAAACCAGTGCTTCGGTCGGTGCGCTGTCCGAGCGCGCCGTCGAGGAAGCGGCGACGCTCACGAGAACGGCCAGTCCGAGTGAACCGCCGATCTGACGCGACGTGCTGAGCAGCCCGGATGCCATGCCGACTTCCTCGGGAGGAGCGTCGGCCGTGGCGACGTTGCTGAGCGGCATGAACGACAGACCGATGCCGATGCTCGCCAGAAGCGAAGGCACCAGGATGACGGCCCAAAAGGGGCTGTCGACGTTCATGGTCGAGAAGATGAAAGTTCCGATCGCTGCGACTGCTGTTCCGACTACGAGCAGCGGCCGAACTCCGTAGCGCGGAAGGAGTTTGGTGGACGCAAGGATGCCGATGACCAAGCCGAAGCAGAAGGGCAAGAAAGCCAGACCGGTGATGGTCGGCGAATAGCCCAGCCCACGTTGCAGGAAGAGTGAGACGAAGAAGAACGCGCTGAACTGTGCCGCGCACACCAGGCACATGATGGCGTTGGCCAGCCCGATTCGGGGTCGAAGCAGGGTGGACAGTCGTACCAGTGGGGTGGCACAGCGGCTTTCGACCACAACGAAGGCGGTCAGCAGGGCGATCGTGAGCGCGAATCCACCCAGCACGTAACCTGAAGTCCAGGAATGTGATTCGGTGGCGATGACGGTGCCGACCAGGGCGGTGATGCCCGTCGTCGCCAAGATGGCCCCAGGGAGATCGAGGGAGCCGCCTCTGGCGGCTTGGCCGGCCGGCAGTCCACGGGCGCCGGCAACTGCGGCGAGCAGGGCCACCGGTGCGCCGGCGAACATCACCCATCGCCAACTGAGCCCTTCGGTCAAGATGCCACTCAGTACGACACCGAGTGCGCCGCCGAGCGCTGATGACATTGCCCCGATGCCGAATGCCTTCGCCCTGGCGCGTCCGGTGGGAAAGGCTTGGCTGAGGGCGGCGAGCCCGGCCGGCGCGATCATCGCAGCGCCGACGCCTTGAAGCGCCCGAGCTCCGACAAGCATCTCGGCGGACACGGAGAAGGTGCCGACGATGCTGACGAAGGCGAACAGCAGAAGCCCGGAAACCAGAACCCGACGAGTGCCCATTACGTCGCACAGACGGCCGCCGAGAAGCAGCAGTCCGCCGAAGGCGAGGGCGTACGCGTTGACGACCCAGGACAATCCGGCGTCGGAGAAGTTCAGTGATTTCTGGATGTCGGGCAGTGCGACGTTGATGACCGACATGTCGAAGGCCACCAGGAACTGTGCTGCCGCGGCGGCTGTGAGGATCAGAGCAGGCGCCGCTACCGCCCGGGTTGTTGTTGTCATTGCAGGTAACCAATTTGTATACGCGTTCTCATAAGTAGTTAGGTTTACCTTGCTGAGGGCTGAGATGCAAGGGGTTCCCCGGGCGAGAGCGTCGTAGCAGGGGCGCGCACAATCGACGGATGGCCGAAAAGATGGAACCGAGATCACCGCGGCTCGGACGTCCCCCGACGATCACGGCGGAGCAGATAGTCGACGAGGCGAAACGGCAACTTCAGTCCGGTGGCGCCGACGCATTGAGCATGCGAGCGTTGGCGAAGTCGCTCGGCACCACACCGATGGCGCTGTACCGGCACGTGGGCGACAAGGAACAGCTGATCAGTGCGGTTCTCGATGTGTACTCACAAGACCTCGGTTCACTGGTCCTGCCACAGGATCAGGTCGAGCGCCTTCGCATGATCTTTTCCGCGATCTTCGAAAAGCTGGCGTCGGAGCGCTGGATCATCGAGTTGCTTCAGCGCGGAGGGCGCGGCGGGAGCGGCGCTGTGGTCTTGGTGGACCGGGCGATGGCCGCGTGTGTCGAACTCGGTATGTCCCCGCGTCGCGCACTGTTGGTCTATCGAGCACTGTGGAACTACACGCTCGGTGCGCTGCTCAACATCTACGACACCACGACGCGGCCGGAAGGCAGTGTGTCACCTCTCGCGGTCAAGATCCGGGAAATCGGGCCCGAGAAACTGCCGGTACTCAGTGAGGTGCTCGAGGACTGGCCTGCAGGGACGACGACTGAGAGTTACTTGGAAGGTCTCGACGTCTTGATCAGCGGGTACGTGAATTCCGGCTAGTCGGCGATTACAGCAGGCCGTGCCTCGGTGGGATTGTCCCGGACAGCGTCCAGCGCCCGATGTGTTGGACCTTCCATCGGGTCGGATCGTGGAGGGTGTGGGTGCGTGCGTCACGCCAGAACCGCGAGAGGTTCGCAGACTCGCCTGCGCTTCGGGTACCGCCGATTTCGAACAACGTGCTCGTAGCCGCCAATGACGCCCTGGCGCCGACCACCTTGGCAGTTGCGGCGTCGATGGACGCTCGGGCTGTGGAGTCCTCGGTGGGATCACGACGCGCCACGTCGATCGATCGCGCTGCCTCCGCCAAGAGGGATCGGGCAGCGCGAACCTCGATAGCCGCTTCGCCTGCGAGTTGAACGAGCAGTGGATCCTCCACCGCCGTATCGACTTTCGCCTCGAAGAAGGGACGTGCTTTCGCGGCGAGTTCCACGGATTCGCGCAGTGCGGCTGACGCGATGCCGGTGTCGATCGCGGCGTGCAGTATCTGTGCCTGTGCCCCGTAGGTGGTCGGATGCGCGAACAGCGATGTGAAGGGTACGACGTTGAACCGCGGCACCGACACGGATTCCAGGGTCACGGTTCCGCTTGCAGTTGTCTTCTGCCCCATGCCGTCCCAGTCGTCGACGATCGACAGTCCGGGTGTATTCCGAGGTAGGTAGACCACGGATTTCACTTGCGCGCCGGTCTCGGTGAACTGGTCCGCATTGGCCGCACGCACTACGATCCAGTCTGCGAAGAGCGCTCCCGTGCAATAGAACTTGCGACCTTCGAGCAGAAAGTCTTCGCCGTCGGGAGTGAGAGTGGTGCCGTCGATGTCGATGGTCTTGTTGCCGCGCTCGCTCTGGGCGTTGGCGAACTGCTTACCCGACAATGCCTCGGCGTAGAAGAACTGCTTCTGCTCGTTCGACCCCTGATACCGAAGCGCTTCCAGGAAGGTGAAGTGGCTGTGGGGAATCTGCGCGATGCTGGGATCACCTTCGGCGAGTAGACGGAAGACCTCGGTCAACGTCTCGGTGCTCGCGTCGATTCCACCGAACTCCCTCGGCACCGAGAGTCCGAGCAGGCCGGACTTCGCCAGGGCGCGGACCTCGTCGTGGGGAAGAAGGCGCTGCGCATCGCGGACGCCGGCACCTGCCGCGAACTCGGCGGACAGCTGTGACGCCACCGAGAGCGCCTCGTCTTCGCTGGTGATGCGGTGCGCGATCTCCTGAATGTCCACAGCAGTCATGCTGCCACCGTTTCACGGTCGTAGCACCCACCCAACACTTACAACCTGTGTGATCGCTACCCTGGAAATAGCCGGGAACTGCATGTTTGCTGGACATTATGTCTACTGAACGTATCGCCGACGAGATCAAGTTCGCCTACTGGGTGCCCAATGTCAGTGGTGGTCTGGTCACCTCCGACATCGAGCAGCGGACCAGCTGGGACTACGAGTACAACAAGAAGCTGGCGCAAACCGCCGAGAACAACGGCTTCGAGTACGCCCTGAGTCAGGTTCGCTACGAGGCGAGTTACGGGGCCGAGTTCCAGCACGAATCCACGAGCTTCAGCCTCGCGCTACTCCTGGCAACGGAGAAGCTCAAGGTGATCGCCGCGGTACACCCCGGACTCTGGCAGCCGGCAGTATTGGCGAAACTGGGTGCTACCGCTGATCATCTGTCGAACGGTCGATTTGCCGTCAACGTCGTCAGCGGTTGGTTCAAGGACGAGTTCACTCACCTCGGTGAGCCATGGCTCGAGCACGACGAGCGCTATCGGCGTAGCGCCGAATTCCTTGAGGTTCTTCGCAAGATCTGGACCGAGGACGACGTCGATTTCCGCGGAGACTTCTACCGCATTCACGACTTCACGTTGAAGCCGAAGCCTCTCAACACTCCGGAGCGTCCCAATCCCGAACTGTTCCAAGGTGGTAACTCGGCGGCAGCCCGAGAGAACGCCGGCCGCTATTCGGATTGGTACTTCAGCAACGGCAAGGACTACGACGGAGTCACCGAACAGTTGGTCGACGTTCGCCGGGTTGCTCGCGAGAACGATCGGGAGGTGAAGTTCGGGCTCAACGGGTTCATCATCGCCCGCGACACCGAGGCCGAAGCAAAAGACACACTGCGGGAAATCATCGCCAAAGCCAACCGCCCTGCGGTCGAGGGATTCAAGAATGCAGTTCAGCAGGCAGGCGCGTCGACCGCGTCCAAGGACGGCATGTGGGCGGATTCCAAGTTCGAGGACCTGGTTCAGTACAACGACGGCTTTCGCTCGCAACTGATCGGCACGCCGGAGCAGATCGCTCATCGGATCGTCGAATATCGCCGTCGCGGTGTCGATCTGATTCTCGGTGGGTTCCTCCACTTCCAGGAGGAGATCGAGTACTTCGGGGCCAAGGTGCTTCCGCTGGTTCGTGAACTCGAAGCAGCCGACAGTGCCGAACAGGTGCTCGTCACTGCCGGCTGATCGCCCGACCTCTCAGGACTTTGAGTGGCGCTTCGCCAGCATCCAACGAGAGATCTTCATGTCTCGAGCTTTTCTCTCGATGGTCAGCAGGTCCAGCGGAGCGCTGAACTTCTGAACGGCAAGTGATTTTACGCTGCTGAACTCACGCAGACCGTCAGCTCCGTGGATACGGCCGAATCCGGAATCGCCGACCCCGCCGAACGGCAGGGCGGCGATTCCGGCGAATCCGAGAACCGAATTGACCGTGACGACACCGCATTCGAGCTTCTCGGCAATCGCTCTGCCCTTCGACGAACTCTTGGTGAACACCGAGGCGCCCAAGCCGTACTTCGACGCGTTGGCGCGCTCGATCCCCTCGTTCATGTCGGCCACCTTGTTCACCACCACGCTCGGGCCGAACGTTTCCTCGGTGATCGCAGTGGAATCCTCCGGAACATCCGTCAGGATGATCGGATCGATGAACGGACCGTTGAACGAATCAAGTCCGCCGAGTACAGCTTTCGCACCGCGTCCGAGAGCGTCTTCGATCTGACCCCGGACTATCGCAGTCTGCTTTCCCAGCGTCATCGGCCCGTAGGTCGAGCTGTCGGTGGCGCCGGCGTGGGCGTCCCGTAGTGCGGCTGTGAGTTTGGACAGGAAAGCGTCGTACACGGGTGCTACGACGTAGATTCGCTCGACGCCGGCGCAGGTCTGTCCGCCGTTGCCCACTGCCCCGAACGCGGCGAAGCTGACGGCTGCATCGAGGTTGGCGTCGGAGTCCACCAGCATGGCGTCCTTGCCGCCACATTCGGCGACCAGGGGAGTGAGGGTGTCCGCGCAGGCGGCCATCACACGCTTCGCCGTAGCGGTCGAACCGGTGAATGCGATCTTGTCGACACCGGACGAACACAGAAGTGCGCCGGTTTTGCCGTCACCGGTAATGGTCTGCAGGACAGGGTGTCCGGGTGCAGCGATGTTCCACAAGCGGGCCAATTCGACGCCGACGCCCGGTGAGAGTTCGCTCGGTTTGAACACGACGGCGTTACCGGCGGCCAGTGCGTAGCCGATCGACCCCATCGGTGTGTACAGCGGATAGTTCCAGGGACCGATAACGCCGACGACGCCCATCGGCCGGTATCCGACTGAGGCAGACTGGTTGGCGCTGATCAGTCCGGCGCCGACGCGTCTGCGGCGCAACACTTTCTGTGCGTTGCGTGCCGCCCAGTCGAGATGTTCGACGGCCAGCATGACTTCGAGTAGTGCGTCGTCGCTGGGTTTTCCCGTCTCGGCGGAAATGATCGCCGCCATCGATTCGGCGTGAGTTGCGATTGCGGCGCGGAAATTACCGAGCACTTTCCGGCGGCCTTGGAATCCGAGTTGATCCCACCACTTCGATGCGGTGCGAGCTGCGGCGACTGCCTTTTCGATCGCCTGCTGGTCGGCGATGGGGTGCTGCGCGACCACGGAGTCGTTGCGAGGGTCGAGGCTCGCGAAGGTGTGGTCGTCCGATTTCGGATCTGTAGACGTGCTCTGGCGTCCGAGCTGTTCTGTCATGTTCTTCAGATCCTCCACATGTCGGTGCATCACATATATGTGATGTGATTTACTGTGCTGGTAGTCACAGTATGCGTCGGACGGAGCTCCGACAAGCCTCCAGTCTCATCTCACTCGGGAGTTTTCGATGTACATGGATTTCACGCAGGAGCAGTCTGATTTCGCCAAGTCGGTAGCGGCGTTCTGCAAGAAGGAAAGTGGGACCCGTGAGCAGCGAGATCTGCTGACCGATCATGGCGCCCATAACCACAACCAGGCGTTCTACGAGAAGATGGCCGAATTGGGATGGCTCGGGCTGACCGTCCCGGAGGAGTACGGCGGATCGGCCGGAAGCACGGTTGACCTGTGCATCTTCCTGGAGGAAGCCGCCAAAGGGATGGCGCCGATCGGTGGACTCGGCCCGACCGTCATCACCGGGGCCGCGTACGAGAAGTTCGGAAGTCCGGAGCAGAAGGAGGCAGTGCTCGGCGGGATCGTCCGCGGCGCCTCCCAGTCGATCTCGATGTCCGAACCCGAAGCAGGTTCCGACGTGGGCAATCTGAGTTGCCGCGCCGAGAAGGTCGACGGCGGGTGGCTGATCAACGGCCAGAAGACGTGGTGTTCCAACGCGCACTTCGCCGAGAACATCCTCCTGGTGGCTCGTACGTCCAGAGGTGAAGGCAAGCATGAGGGCCTGTCGATGTTCCACGTGCCGGCTGACATCTCCGGATTGAAGATCAGTGGAATCGACACCATGGGTGGCAAGGAGGTCAACGATCTGTACTTCACCGACACGTTGCTGCCCGAGGACGCGGTGGTCGGGGAAGTCGGCAACGGCTGGCGTCAACTCATGGCCGGACTCAACATCGAACGCCTCATCCTCGCTGCGATGATGCTCGGGACCGCACAGCGCGCTTTCGACGACACCCTCGAATTCGTCACCACGCGTAAGCAATTCGGCCGTCCGGTCGGATCGTTCCAGGCGCTTCGGCACCGGATTGCGGATCTCGCCACTGAGATCGAATGTGGCCGTCTGCTGGTCTACAGCGTGGCCCGGATGGTCGACGCAAACCCGACCAAGATGTTCCCGCGGGAAGCGTCGATGGCCAAGCTCAAGCTGACCGAGACCGCCAAGAAGGTCGCGCTCGAGGGGATGCAGATGATGGGTGGGTACGGTTACGCGACTGAGTTCGACATGGAGCATCATGTGCGAAAGACTCTTGTGTCCTCCATTTATGGTGGTACCAACGAGATTCAGCGAGACATCATCGGCAAAACGTACGGACTGTGAGGATCGGTTGTGGCAACGTCTGCACGCACTCGGAGAGCGACATCTGAGCTGAGGAGACGGCCACAGTTGTCGGAGGACGTGGCCAACCACGTTCGCAACCTGATCATGTCCGGCTCGGTTCGTCCGGGCGAGTTCGTCAGGCTGGACGAAACCGCAGCCGACCTCGGGGTCAGCGTCACGCCGGTGCGAGAAGCCCTCGTCGCATTACGCGGCGAGGGGATGGTCGAGTTGGTTCCGCATCGCGGCTATCTCGTTTCACCCCTCAGCCGCCAGGACATCGAAGATATCTTCTGGTTGCAGGGGCAGATCGCGGTCAAGCTGGCCTTGCGGGCGATGGACAGCATCACCGCTGATCAACTGGTGGAACTCACGGAGCTCAATGCCGATTTGCGAGCGGCGGTCGACGCCTCGGATGCAGCTGCGATCGAGCAGTGCGAATTCGAGTTCCATCGCCTGATCAATCGCGCTGCAGGCGGAGCGAAACTGGCGTGGTTCCTGTTCGGCGCGATTCGGTACACCCCTGCTCGTCTCTACGCGACCGATCCCGGATGGGGTGAGCTTGCGGTATCGAGTCACGACAGCCTGATCGAAGCGTTCGAAAAAGGTGACCGTGAGCAGGTCGACGCGCAGATGGGTCTGCAGTTCTCCGACGGCGCTGCCCGACTGCTGGCGCACCTCGACAACATCGGTATCTGGGACTGAATCAGGAACTCACGACGGAGCAGGAACTCAAGACGGAGGTAGGGCGGGAGCGAGCAGGATCGCCGCACACTCGGCGACCAGTTCTTCTTCCGTCACGTCGATGTACCCGTCGAGCCATGCACTGAGGGTTTGCGCCAGACCGCCGACCAGGAACGTTGCCGTCAGGGTCAGATGACCGCTGTCGTTCAATCGGTAGAAGGTCTTGGCGTTGGCAGCCAGGAGACCGACGAATATCGTCGTCGACGCTTGGCGTTTCTCGGCCAGGACAGGGCTCGTCAGGGCGCTGGAGAACAGAAGACGTCCGCGGCGGGGATCGTTCGCGATAGTGCGGACGATGTTCGCGATCCCGGCGAGCGCCTTGCCGCGTTCGGTCTCGGCGGCGTCCACCGCAGCCTGGGTTGAAACGGCGATATCCGTGATGACTGTGTCGTAGACGGCCGACATCAATGCATCACGATCGGTGAAGCTCTCGTAGAAGTACCTCGCCGCGACACCGGCCTGCTTGCACACTCCGCGGACCGTCAGTTCGGGATCGGTCGACCCCATGAGTTCCAAGCCGGCCTCGATCAGCGTCTCCCGTCGTTGGGCTACGCGCAGCGCGCCGTCGACGCCACCGTACGAACGCGGTTGGTCATTCATGAAGACCATCTTGGCATCTCGGTGTTGATTGAAATCTCGGCGTTGCTTGACATCTCGGCATTTCAGCGTTTCACTCATCTGAGAACGTGTGTTCGCAGATGCGACTTCGAAGGGGTTCTGCCATGACGGTGAGTAGGGATGCGATCGACGGGCGCGGGAAAACGTCGACAAGTGTTGACGCCAAAGCGATCGACATCGACGCGGAAGTCGAAAAGGCGATGTCCGGACTCGGGTTGTTGGCCGCCGGCGCGAACGTCATCATGCAGTTGGCGCGTCCGGCGGTGGGGTACGGCGTGTACGAGAGCAAGGTCGAGACGGGTCGGTTGGACCGACACCCGGTCAAGCGAACCCGGACGACGCTGACGTATCTCGCGGTCGCGAGCCTGGCGACGGACGAAGAAAAGAAGCTGTACCGACGCGCAGTCAACGGCTCGCACAAGCACGTTCGCTCCGACGAGAACAGCGCAGTCGAGTACAACGCATTCGATCCCCAACTGCAATTGTGGGTGGCCGCCTGCCTGTACCGAGGCTTCGAGGACGTGTACAAAATTCTGTACGGCGATCTCGATCCGGTGACCCAGGACGCGTTCTATCAGCGCAGCGCGACCTTCGGTACGACTCTTCAAATGCGCCGCGACATGTGGCCGGCGGACCGGGATGCGTTCGAGGTCTACTGGAACGAGAACCTCGGCAAGGTGGCCATCGACGAGACGATTCGTGAGCATCTGTACGGGATCGCGTCGGCGACATTCACGCCGAAGTTGTTGCATCCCGTGGTCGGCCCGTTCAATCGATTTGTCACCACCGGGTTCCTTCCCCAGGTCTTTCGTGACGAGATGCGGCTCCCGTGGTCAGTGCGTCGGCAGCGTAATTTCGACCGATCCATGCGCGTCGCCGCGCTGGTCAATCGGTTCAGTCCGAAGATTCTGCGGATGTTCCCCTACAACTTCTATCTTTGGGATCTGCGTCGGCGCATCGCCAAGGGAATTCCGTTGGTCTGAACAAACTCTCGGACCTGAAGTGATTGACACCACAGGCAAATTGGACACATACTCAAGATAGTTGAAGTTGACGTCAAGTTTCATCATTCCTGTGGAGGCTGTCAGTGGCGAACATCGAAGGCGTATGTGACCAGCGATTCTCTGGTTTGAAGGAGGCACTGGCACGCAATCTCGATACCGGCGAGGATGTCGGGGCAGCGATAGCACTGACGATCGACGGCGAATCCGTCGTCGACATGTGGGGCGGTTGGGTCGACGTCGAGCACACTGCTCCTTGGGGCCGCGACACCGTCACCAACGTCTGGTCCTGCAGCAAGACCGTGACCGCATTGGCCGCGCTCATGCTCGTCGACCGCGGCTTGCTGGATCTCGATGCCCCGGTCGCGCAGTACTGGCCCGAGTTCGCCGCAGCAGGCAAGGATCGTATTCAGGTGCGGCAACTGCTCTCGCACACCTCGGGTGTGTCGGGGTGGGATCAACCCTTCACCTTGGAGAACATCTGCGACGACGAGTACGCCACCGCCCGGTTGGCGACCCAGGCCCCCTGGTGGGAGCCGGGTACGGCATCCGGATATCACGCCCTCAACTACGGTCACCTGATCGGTGAGGTCGTCAGGCGCATCGACGGACGAACCCTCGGCCGCTTCATCGACGAGGAAATTGCCGGTCCGCTCGATGCTGATTTCCGCCTGGGCTTGCCGAAGTCCGAGTACGGGCGAGTCTCGAATGTCATTGCACCACCGCCGTTGCCGATCGACATCGCGGCACTCGGGATGGACAGCATCATGGTGAAGACCTTCACCGCACCGCCGGCCGACGCTACAGGTTCGTGGACCGACGGGTGGCGCGCCGCCGAGATCGGCGCGGCCAACGGTCATTCGAATGCGAGGGCGCTCGCACGCATCCAGTCGGTGATCGCGTGCGGTGGCAAGGTCGGTGACGTCCGTCTGCTGTCGGAGGAGACCATCGACAAGATCTTCGAGGAGCAGTCGTACGGGGTCGACCTCGTCCTCGGTGTGCCGGTTCGCTTCGGCGTCGGATTCGGCTTGCCGACACCCGAGTCTGTCCCGTTCATTCCGGAGGGGCGAATTTGTTTCTGGGGTGGTTGGGGAGGCTCGCAGATCATCATCGACACCGACAAGCGCATGACGTTTTCGTACGTGATGAACAAGATGGGGCCGGGTCTGCTCGGTTCGGAGCGATCGGCGCAGTACGTATCGGCCGCCTACGACGCGCTGACCTGATCGGCCATTCCCGAATCCGGCAGAACGGTTTGTTTGTCCATCGCTGACTATGCTGCCGGATATGCCAGTGTGCTCCGGGGGGAAATCAGCATGTCCGCTACGTCGAAGTGTGCCCGAAAGTTCCAGACCTGCGCCGGTTGAACTGTGATGAACGGTCTCGTCGAAGTTGTCATGCGCTGGTGGCGGTTGCCGGACCAGTTTCACAGTTTCAGTCGCTACCTCGAGGACCGTGGGTTCTTGACTTCCTGCCGGGCACTGGTCGGCGGAACCGCGTTCTGGATGGGCTTGGTATTGCTGTCGGCGCGCTTCAGCGGCGTCGGTCCGCAAGGTACGTTCTGGCGAGCAGTAAATCTGGCTGTCATTGCGATGTGCGTCGGTGCGGCCCTGATTTGGTGGTTGTTTCCGCCGACGCCCTTGTGGTCGTACACCTTTGTCGTGGGGTCCGACGTGGCGATTGCGGCAGCATCGGCAACCGACTCGGAACCGCTGGGGCGGCTCATCGCGTGTGTCGTTTTTGCGTCGATCGGTGGCTACATTGCGTTCTTCCACAACCCGAAACTGCAAGTCGGTCACCTGATCTTCGCCTCGATCGTCACGGTGCTTTCCGGGTGGACCCTGCTGTTCGGCCCAACAGCCGACGTCGGGTTGGGACTGGCGAAGATCTCGGTTGTGCTGGCTACGATCATCGTGATTCCCGTTGTGTCACAAATTGTTCTGGCGGTCCTGGGTTCGGACGCCACTACCTCCGACATCGACCCGTTGACAGGACTGCTCAACCGTCGCGGACTGGCGCGTCGGGTGAACGACTTGATGGGCGCCCCGGTCACCGAAGCGGACGCACTGCTTGTAGTGGTGATCGACCTCGACCGCTTCAAGACGATCAACGACGTTCACGGCCATGACGTAGGAGACAGCACGATCATGCGAACTGCACTGCGCATCCGTTTGTGGACAACCCAGTCCGCCTTGACAGCTCGTATGGGCGGTGACGAGTTCGTCGTGGTGGAGCGGGTACCGGTCAGCATGATTTCCAGGCTGGAAGGACAGATCCGCTCGGCGATGGACGGGGCGGCCGATGATCCGCCGACGAGTGCCAGCGTCGGAATGGCGGTCCGCACCGCGCCACGGAATTTGGACGAGTCGGTCGACGAAGCCTTCGCCGAACTGTTCCGCGTTGCAGATTCGGCAATGTACGAAGCGAAGCGGGAAGGTGGCAACCAGGTTCGCGCGAGCCTGGTCTGATGTGAGAGTTCAGTCGGCGAAGCTCAGTCGGTGAAACTCAGACCACGTTCGGCGAGTGCTTCGCGCAGAATCCTCAGGGCCTTGGGCCCCATCCCGTGCAAGGCGCCGAGTTCTTTCTCGGACACGGACGTCAGTTGTGCGAGGTGGGTGTAACCCGCTCCGATCAGCGCGCGCTGTGCCGGAGCGCCCGTCTTCGGGAAGTCGGTTTCCACTGTGTCCGGATCCGGTTCTGTCACTGGCCAACTCCTCCGTGTGGGTTTTCCACAGTTTAGCGAGCGTCGTGAACGATTTCGGGTCTGTCGACTTTGTCGAGCGTTCGCGGAAGTGCGCGAACTGCCACGGCAATGCCGATGATCGCGACAGCGGCGAAGGTGAAGAGGAGCAATTGTGCAGAACGCAGCGTCGACGGTTCGCCGATGTTCACCAGCACTCCGGCCAGAGCTGCGCCGAAAGCGTTGGCGATCAACTGCACGGTGTTGATGGCAGCCGAGGCCCGAGCACCTTCCCCGGGATCGGCGACCGAGGTCATCGCACCGACTGCGAGATGAGGCCAGGCGATGCCGATTCCGACGCCGGCGACCAGCAGTCCGATCACCCACGCGACCATCGCACCCGCGCCGGCGTGCTCGGTGAGAAATGCTGCCATGATGCCCAACCCGATCGCGACGAGGATAGGGCCGCTGACAACGATTCGTCGCACGATACGAGGGGTGGTGGCCGAGGCGCTCGGGATTTCGCCGAGAGTCCAGCCCAGAGCGAGTGCGGCGCCGAGGAATCCCGCGGCGAGCGGTGCCAGTCCGGCAAGTCGTTGACCGAAGAGTGGAATGAACGTCTCGACGGTCGACGCGACAGCGAGGACGACGATGGTCAGGTACACCCATTTGAGAGACGACGCTTTGAACGTCGACGGTGGCAGTACGCCCTGGCCCGAGCGGCGATCTGCGGCGACAAAAGCGATCAGTAGCAGCACAGCGGCGAGGACCATCCCGGCGGTCACTGCGAGGTTGGACAGAATTCCGGCGACGCTGACCAACAATGCTGCCGCGGTCAGCAGCGCCAGTGAGAGGACCGGTACCGGGCTACTGGCGGTGCTGCCCGGTTCATGCGCTGGTAGGGCGCCGGGAACGAGAGCGGCAACTGCAATCGTCGCGACGACCAGAACGCCGAAAGCCCATCGCCAAGCACCGAATTGAGCAAAGACACCGCCGATCGCGGGCCCGGCGAAGGTGCCGACTCCCCACATCGCCGAAACCAGCGCAGCCCCGCGCGTCCACAGATGTTTGGGAAGCGCGGAATTGATGACGGCGTAACCGAGACCGGCCAGCAGGCCACCTCCCGACCCCTGGATTGTGCGGCCGACCAACAGCAATTCCATGGTCGGGCTGACCGCACATACGACGGTGCCGAGCGCGAAGATCGCGAGGCCGATCAGGTAGGCCCCGCGCGGTCCCCTGGCTGCGAGGACGTTGGTGACCAGCATCGAGGAGATGACGGAAGCGATGAGAAAGACCGTTGCGGTCCAGGCGTAGTACTGCTGACCACCGATGTCGTCGATGGCAGTCGGAAGCAGGCTGGTCGTCAGGTAGACGTTGGTCGCATACAGTGCGACTCCGCCTGCGAGGACGGTAGCGGTGCCGAGGTATCGACCGCTCAGGAGCTGTCGCCAGGTTCCGGCGGGAGCATCGGTAGGGGAGTGCATGTTGTCGAAGGTAGAATCTCAAGTGCGCTTCAGGTCAATGTTGCGCAGCCATTGGGAGGCAAAATGATCCGCAAGAGTGACGAACTTCTCTCGATCGGTGAGGTCTCGGCGCGAACCGGCGTCGCCGTGTCGGCGGTGCGCTACTACGAAACACTCGGTTTGGTTCCTGCGGAGCGGACGGCGGGAAACATGAGGAAGTTTCCGCGTCACTCGATCCGGCGGGTGTCGTTGATCCAGTTGGCAGTCAGGTTCGGGATACCTTTGGCCGAAGTTGCCGAGGTCTTCGAGTCGTTGCCGCAGGGGCGAACTCCGACGAAGAAGGACTGGCGCAAGATTTCGACCGAGTGGAATCAGCGCCTCGAGGATCGCAAGCAGGCCATCGCGCGAATGCAGGACGAACTGACGGGCTGCATCGGCTGCGGGTGTCTGTCACTCAAGACGTGCAACCTGCTCAACCCTGGAGACGAACTGGGCCGGGAGGGTCCCGGCGCCAGACGTCTCTGAAACTTCTGCCGGTCAGACCCTTTCGCGTGGCCGGGACTGCGCATTCCACCGACCACCGCGACGCTCGATCTCGATGGGGTGCGAGAAGCACTCGCTGATGTTCTGGGTGGTGATCACTTTGTCGGTGAGCCCGCCGGCGGTCACGACGCCGTCCTTGATCAGGAGAGCGTGCGTCGTGGTGCTCGGAATCTCTTCGATGTGATGCGTCACGAGGATGCTGGCAAGTGACGGGTTCTGATTGCGGAGGTCGTCGAGTGCCGTCAAGAGTTGTTCGCGTGCAGCCAGATCCAGCCCGGTCGCCGGCTCGTCGAGCAGTAGCAGGCGTGGTTCGACCATGAGTGCTCGGGCGATCAGGGCTCGTCCCCGTTCACCTTGGGACAGGTTGGGCCACAGTGCGTCCGAACGCGGGCGCATGCCGAGGAGATCGATCAGCGCGTCGGCATGAGCTTCTTGCTCCGGAGTCGGTGACCACCGCGGCATCACCTCGGTGGTGTTGGTGAGACCGGTGATCACGACGTTGCGGACCGTGATCGGAACCCCGATCGTGTGACGAGGGTTCACGTGCCCGATGTCCATTCGCAATTCCCGCATGTCGACGCGGCCCAACTTGTGGCCGAGGACGTAAACGGAACCGCGAGTCGGGTGGGCGGTTGCTCCGAGCAGGCTCAGAAGCGTGCTCTTGCCCGCGCCGTTCGCGCCGAGGAGGACCCAGTGTTGTCCGGGTTCGATCGAAATGTTGATGTCTTTCAACAAGTATCGGCCGTCGCGGACGAGATCCACGTGTTCGGTCGACAGTACTGTGCCGGTGGGGTGTTGCACGAGAACTAACCTCTCTCAGGCGTCGAGCACACGTAGGCGTCGTAGGACGGTGTCGATGTTCGCTCGGGTTGCCGCTACCGCGGCTTCGGGGTCGGCATCTTGAAGGGCCTCGACCAATTGATCATGGGCATGTGAGGTGTCGGGGACGCCGGCCTCGTGGGCCATCATCTCGACGAGGGATTCACGAAGGAGTGGACGCACCGACGTGAACAGTGAGAGCAGGACCGCATTTCCGGAGAGGCGGACAACTTCCGTGTGAAAGTCGAGGTCGACGTCGACGAACTTCTCGACATCACCTTCGAAATGGCTGTGTCGCATGGTCAGTCGTCGCCTCAGGCCGTCGAGGTCCTCGGGTTGTACCCGCTCCGCAGCCAGCCTGGCGGCCTCGATTTCGAGTGCGCGACGCACTTCGAAGACCTCCAAGATGCGGGACCGTCGAAGAAGTTTGGTGAATTCGTCGACGTGCTCGAGTTCGGACGCGGCCGCCACGAAGGTACCGACGCCGTGCCGAACCTCGAGAAGTCCGTCGCGAGCGAGGAGACGGATGGCCTCGCGAATCGAGGAGCGTCCGACGCCGAGTTCGACGGCGAGGGCCGCCTCGCTCGGTATGCGCTCGGACGGCGCCCACGTTCCATGCATGATTCGCCCGCGCAGCAACTGTTCGAGTTGCGGTACCAGCGGACCACTGCGAAGTGTGAATCCTGTGTGGTCGTCGGACACGGCTTGCCTCTCGGGTGGGTACCGAAAGAGTAGCAACTCATCAGACGTCTGAGGACTCGGGTCGGCGGGTGTGTCGCAGCAGCGATCACTCGGTCGGTCCCGTCAGATGCGGGTGACGCCGAGGAGTAGCGCGATCAGGTCGAGAGCCGTCTCGATTTCGGCCTTTTCTCGTCCGAGTAGGGGTGCATAGAGGTGCACGTCGCAGATACGAACGAGGGCTTCGCCCAGCACTTGTGGCGAAAGTGTGATGGTCAACTGGCCCGCGTCGACCTGGGACTGCAGTATCTCGGCGGTGATGGAGGCGGAGATCGACTCGATCGAACCGGGCATCATCGCGAGCTTGATGAACACCATGGGTTCACGTTTGGTCAGCGCGCGCAGTTCGGTCGATGATTCCACCGAGCGCATGACGCGGCCGAAGACGTCGAGGATGTACTCCGGACCTTGCCCCGACGCCTGTGACATCGCTTTGCGGTATGTCCGTTCGGTCGCTTCGGCCAGCACTGTTCCGAGCAGTTCGTCGCGGTTGCCGACCCAGCGGTAGAGCGTCGCGCGGCCTACCCCGAGACGGTCGGCGAGCAGTGACATGTCGAGTGGTTCCTCCGCGAGGTACATGCTCGCGGCGGTGTCGATCGCGCGTCGGCGTTCGAGGTCGGTAGGCATCGGGACATTCTCTCCGGTTGTCCGGTACTGCACAATTTCGGCGGTCGAACAGAGGTGGGTTTCGGGTGGATCGAGCCTATTGACGAACCAGGCGACGTGAGACACACTAGCTCATTGTCTCATGTTAGTGATGGCGATCACAGTCAGGGGTTCGATCGATGAGTTCAGTACAAACCGTTCGTGGGCCGGTGGACACAGCCGATCTGGGAAAGGTGTTGATGCACGAGCATGTCTTCGTTCTGGGTGAGGAGATGCGTCAGAACTATCCCGACTACCCGGAGCCTTGGGACGAGGAGGCTCGAGTAGCCGATGCAGTGACCAAGCTGTCCGAGCTGAAGTCACGAGGGATCAGCACGATCGTCGATCCCACGGTCATCGGACTCGGGCGCTACATTCCGCGTATCGCCCGGATCAACGAGCAGGTCGACCTCAACATCATCGTCGCGACCGGCGTCTACACGTACAACGACATTCCGTTCCAATTCCATTACACCGGACCCGGATTGCTGTTCGACGTTCGCGAGCCGATGGTCGATCTGTTCGTGAAGGACATCAAGGACGGCATCGCCGGCACCGATATCCGCGCGTCGTTCCTCAAGTGCGCCATCGAAGAACCTGGTCTGACTCCCGGCGTCGAGCGGGTGATGCGAGCGGTCGGTCAGGCACAGGTCGAAACCGGGGTGCCGATCACGGTTCACACGAACCCGCATACGGAATCGGGCCTCGTTGCGCAGAAGGTTCTGGCCGAGGAAGGTGCGGATCTGAGCAAGGTAGTCATCGGGCATTCGGGTGATTCGACCGACCTCGACTACCTGTGCGCTCTCGCCGATGCCGGCTCGCTACTCGGGATGGACCGCTTCGGTCTCGATGTTCTGCTCCCGTTCGAGGAGCGGGTGAACACGGTCGTGGAACTGGCTCGTCGTGGCTATGCCGAGAAAATGGTTCTGGCGCATGATGCCTCGTGCTTCATCGACTGGTTCTCCAGTGAAGCAAAGGCGGCCGCGGTACCGAACTGGAACTTCACCCACATCAGCGATCAGGTCATCCCCACGCTGCTCGAACGAGGCGTCACCGAGGATCAGATCAACATCATGCTGGTCGACAACCCGCGTCGGTACTTCGAGAGCTGAGCTATGACCAACGTGTACGAGAGCAAGCCCTGGCTCGCCAACTACGACGCTGACACTCCGCCGAACGTAGACATCAAGCGCGTCAACGCCCTCGAGATGTTTCGTGCAGCGCTGGAACGCGATCGCAACGCCCCGATCATCCGATACTTCGACAGGTCTGTCAGCTTTGCCGAACTCGACGAGATGTCGGACGCACTTGCAGTAGCCCTCGCTGAGGACGGAATCGGGTTCGCAGACAGAGTTTCCTTTGTCCTGCAGAATGTTCCGCAGTTCGTGATCGCCACGGTCGCGGTGTGGAAACTCGGCGCCGTCGTCGTTCCGGTCAATCCGATGTACCGGGACCGTGAACTGTCCACCGTTCTCATCGACAGCGGCGCGGTAGCGGTCATCTGCCTGGAGTCTTCGGCCCAGACGGTTGCGACTGCGTCTGCGGGCACCGAAGTACGACGGGTCATCACTACGTCCGAACTGGATTTTCAGTCGCGCGACGACGAGCGGATCTTCAGTTCGGCATCCAGGATTCGCCACGAGGGATTTCCGGACCTACTGGAATTGATCGAGGCTCATCGAGGACAGACGCCCGGGCGGGTCGAGCTCGGCCCGGAAGACCTCGCCTACCTTCCCTATACGTCGGGAACAACCGGCCCGCCGAAAGGTTCGATGAACACGCACGCGAATGTCGTGTTCGCGGCACAGATCTATCGGGACTGGTTGGGACTGCGGCCAGGCGGCGCGATGTTCGCGGTGGCGCCACTGTTCCATATCACCGGATTGATCGGGCACGTCGCGGCTCCACTCCTGGCCGGCGCGCCCACGATTCTGACCTGCCGATTCCATCCCATCGTTGCAGCGGAATCGATTTCGGAGCATCGGGCCACCGCAATCATCGGTGCAATCACCGTGTTCATCGCGTGGACGGACAGCGCCGCAGTCTCGAAGGAATCGCTGAGCACTCTCGAGTCGGTGTACTCGGGTGGCGCGCCGATTCCGCACGCGGCGTTGGAAGCGTTCCGGTCGAAGTTCGGTCACTACATTCACAACGGTTACGGGCTGACCGAGACGAACAGCCCGGCAATCGTGGTACCGAATTCTCGTGAAGCGCCGGTGGATACGGCGTCGGGAGCGGTCGCCGTCGGTGTGCCGGTATCGAATACGTACGCGGAGGTCGTGGACGAAAACGACAAGCCGGTACAGATCGGTGAGTACGGCGAGATCGTGGTCTCCGGTCCACAGGTCGCACTCGGGTACTGGAACAAGCCGGAGGAAACCGCACATGCCATGCCGGGCGGGCGTTTTCACACCGGAGACATCGGATTCATGGACGGCGACGGCTGGTTCTACATCGTCGACCGGATGAAGGATCAGATCAATGCCTCGGGTTTCAAAGTATGGCCGCGCGAAGTGGAAGATGTTCTCTACGAACACCCTGCCGTGCGGGAAGCTGCCGTCGTCGGTGTCATGGATCCGTATCGCGGCGAAACTGTGAAGGCCTTCGTGTCCTTCAAAGACGGGTCCGAGGCGACCACCGAGGATCTGGTCGAATTCTGCAAGGAAAGGCTTGCAGCATACAAGTATCCGCGCATCGTCGAGATCATGAATGACCTACCGAAAACGGTCAGCGGCAAGATTCTTCGTCGCGAGCTGAGGGTTCCGAACTAGATCTACCTGACAAACGAATTGCCGGCCGCCGTCAAGGTGAGTCGGCCATTCGTCGTGTTGGCTGTCGGAAATCAATAGGGGATTAAGTCCCCTATGCGGCAATGTATTTCAGTGATTGACATCACTCTTTTTGTATCGCAGACTGATCGCAACGCCACAGAGTTGAAGTTGGTGTCAGTTTCTACTTCTGGCTCCGATTCGACTTCTCAACTCCCGGCGCGACGAGCGTCCGACCCATCGAGGAGTAACCCATGACGAGATCGGCAGTGGATTCGAGCACGCAGGCAGGGGGCCTGTCCGATCAGGACCGAAAGAAGAAGCGAGCGCACCGCAAACTTCTAGGTGCGGGACTGCTCGGCAGTTCCATCGAGTGGTACGACTTCTTCTTGTACGGAACGGCTGCAGCACTGGTCTTTCCGCATGTGTTCTTTCCCGATTCATCCGCGCTGATGGGCACACTGCTCTCGTTCAGTACGTTCTGGGCCGGGTTCGTAGCTCGTCCCATCGGCGGGTTGGTCGCTGGGCATTACGGTGACAAGTACGGACGCAAGCCCGCAGTGGTCACCTGCTTGCTGCTGATGGCTGTCGCGACATTCTTGATCGGCGCGATTCCGAGTGCGTCGGCGATCGGCGTCGTCGCTCCGATCCTTCTTGTGACGTTGCGATTCATTCAGGGACTTGCCTGCGGTGGACAGTGGGGTGGAATCGTCCTTCTTCTCACCGAATCCGCGAGTCCCAAGAAGCGTGGTTTCTCAGGCACTTTCGGTCAGATGGGCGTCTCCTTCGGTGTTGTCCTGGGCAACCTGGTCTTCCTCGTCGCGACCGCGACCATTTCCAACGACGCGTTCCTGAGTTGGGGTTGGCGGGTTCCGTTCTTCGCCAGCGCGCTGCT
This sequence comes from Rhodococcus sp. NPDC059969, assembly GCF_042738325.1. Taxonomy (NCBI): domain Bacteria; kingdom Bacillati; phylum Actinomycetota; class Actinomycetes; order Mycobacteriales; family Nocardiaceae; genus Rhodococcus; species Rhodococcus sp. NPDC059969. Next base: position 1,200,910 of record NZ_JBHWUF010000001.1, read on the forward strand.
CTTCCCCGTTGTTCTGTACATCCAGACGAAGGTCGAGGACACGCCGGAATTCCTCGAGCTGCAGGAAGACGCCAAGAAGAATCAAAAGGACGTCGTCGTTCAGGCTCCGTTGGCCCAGGCACTCAAGGATCACTGGCGCAAGATCCTGCTCGGCTGCGGACTGCTCGCTGCCACCAATGCGCTGTTCTACATCAGCATCGCCGGCGTGCTCAGCTACGGCACAACCGAACTGGGGTTGAAGCGGAACTCGCTGCTCATCATCTCGCTCCTGAGTGCGTTGCTGACCGTCGGAGTGGTGCTGTGGTCCGGGAAGATGTCCGACAAGATCGGGCGTCGTCCGATGATCTTGATCGGCGCTGCGGCGATCGTGGTGTGGGCGTTCCCGTACTTCTGGTTGATCAACACCAAATCCCTGCCGCTGTTCTTCATCGCAGTCACGGTCGGCAGCGTGTTCCAGTCGATGACCTACGGGCCGATCGCGGCCTACATGGGTGAGCTGTTCGCGCCCAACGTGCGTTACTCGGCCGCATCGTTGGCGTACCAGTTGGCTGCGATCACGGTCAGCGGCGGCACTCCGTTCATCATGACAGCACTTATCGCGAAGACCGGAACCACGACGTGGGTTGCCGTGTTCGTAGCACTCATGGGCTTGGTGACCTTCTTCAGTGCCTGGGTGCTGAAAGAGACCAACCCGAAGGAAGTTCGGGACGATCCGAACGCAATTCCCGGCGCGCACCTCTACGTCAAGTAACTCTTTCGGTTTTGAGCAGACGCCCGTTACCGGTCACCGGTAGCGGGCGTCTGACGTATAACTGGAGCATGGCTGCAGCGCGCACAGGCTCCGAAGATGCTTCGTCGACAGTGTCACGGGAACTCCCCTCCACTCAGCGTGGTTTGCGTACGCGTCGAGCGTTGATCGATGCGGCTCGCACCGTTTTCGAACGGTCCGGCTATCTGGACTCGCGGCTGATCGATATCACGGTGGAAGCGCAGTGCTCGGCCGGCACCTTCTACACCTACTTCGCAAGCAAGGAAGAGATTTTTGCGGCAGTGATGGAGCTTGCGCGCGAAGACATGATGCATCCGGGCATGCCGCACACTCCGAAAGGCGCGGATCCCGCTGAGGTCATCGCGGCGAGTAATCGCGCATACCTCGAGGCGTATCGACGGAACGCGAAGCTGATGGGACTGCTCGAGCAGGTCGCGAGCATCGATCCGGAGTTCCGGGTTCTCCGCCTCGAGCGTGCTGACGCGTTTGTTCGACGCAACGCGCGCAGTATCGAGAAGCTGCAGAAAGGCGGTCTGGCGGACGCCAATCTGGATCCGCTACTGACGTCTCGGGCACTCTCCGGGATGATCAGTCGACTTGCGTTCGGGTACTTCGTATCCCGCGGCGGCGAGGACGGCGCCGCCGGAGTGACCTTCGACGGTCTGCTCGATACGGTCAATCGGTTGTGGATCAACACTTTACAATTCTCGCTACACCAAAATTGATATTGACGCCGGGTTCATGTTTGGTGTCTGATGGAGGAATGACACCCACGCGTACGGCAGTGCTCGTCGATTTCGGTGGAGTTCTCACCTCCAGTGTTCTGCAGGCCTTCGCGGACTTCGGAGCTTCGCTTGGTGGTGACCCGCAACTTCCGTTGACCCTGCTCTCTCGTGACGACGTCTCGAAGAGGCTGCTCGCCGATCATGAATCCGGAAAGATCGACCAGGAAGCATTCGAGGCCGGATTCGGGGAACGTCTACGTGCGCACGGCGCCGTCGTCGACAGCGTGGGGTTGGTCGACCGGATGCAGGCCGGGCTGATTCGAGATGAGGAGATGGTGCGTCTGCTCGCAGACGTGCGGGAGGCGGGCCACCCTGTTGCGCTCGTGTCCAACGCTTTCGGGCGTGATTGTTATGCGGGATTTGTCCTCGAAGACCTGGCCGACGAAGTGGTGATTTCTTCGGAAGTCGGGATTCGCAAGCCCTCTCGTCAGATCTACAGCATCGCGTGCGAGCGCCTGGGTGTCGCCCCCGAAGATGCCGTGATGATCGACGATCTGCAACAGAACCTCGACGGAGCGGCCCGGTTGGGGATTGCGGGCATTCTCCACACCGACGCGGAAAGAACTCGCAGGCAATTGGAATCGACGTTCGGACTACTGCCCACGCAGTGAAACTGTAGGTTGCTCGGTAATACTCGAATACTGCTGGAACACTTTTGGAGGAATGAATGATTGCTGTCATCGCGGATATCACCGTCAAGGACGGAAGCGGCGAGCAGTTCGAAGCCGTGGTCGCCGAACTCGCCGAAAAGGTGCGCACGGATGAGCCCGGAACGGTTCTGTATCAACTGATCCGCTCGAAGACGGACACGAACTCCTACAAGTTCATGGAGCTGTATCAGGACGGCGCTGCCATCAAGGCGCACGGAACGTCCGAGCATTTCCAGGCTGCCGGAAAGGCGATGGCACCCTTCCTGGCTGGTGCCCCGCAGATCGAGTACTTCGACGCTCTCTGAGCGCATGGACAGGGCTCTCTGAGCGCATGGACAGGTGAGCCCCGGCGAAATCTCGCCGGGGCTCACCTGTGTTTTTCAGTTCTGCTTCTGGGCGAGGAGTTCGGACCGGTCGATCGATCGCTTGAGGATCTTTCCCGTGGAACCCTTGGGGAGTGCGTCGATGAACTGGACGACCCTGGGAATCTTGTAGGCGGACAGACGTTCCCGAGCCCAAGAGGTGACGGAATCGGCTTCGAGGTCGGAGCCTGGGCGCACGGCCACCACTGCCGCAACCTCCTCGCCGTAGTAGTCGTCAGGGATGCCGATCACCGCGGCTTCGATGATGTCGGGATGCTGGTAGAGCACCTCTTCGACCTCGCCCGGATAGACGTTGTATCCACCACGGATGATGAGGTCCTTGACGCGGTCGACGATGCGAAGGTCACCGTCGGTATCGGTCTCACCGAGGTCTCCGGTGCGGAACCATCCGTCGGCGGACAGAACGGCGGCAGTGTCGTCGGGACGCTTCCAGTATCCCTTCATGACTGTCGGTCCCTTGATGAACACCTCGCCCACTGTGCCTGCCTCGCAGACATTTCCGTCGTGATCACGGACCTCGACCTCGGTGCGCGGAACGGCGCGGCCGGTGTAACCGATCTTTGCAATGCGGTCGATACTGTTGAAAGTTCCGAACGCGCTCGTCTCGGTCAGGCCGTAGCCCTCGAGGATCGTGCAGTTGAAACGTGCTTCGAAGGCGCGTGCCACTTCACCGGGAAGTGATGCGCCGCCGGAGATCGCGATCCGCAGTTGTTCGAAGTCGGAGCTGTCCACGTCCGCGGCGGCGTGCAGCATGGCATTCCACATGGTGGGGACGCCGGCCATGATGGTGAGCTTGTCTCGACGCACCAGATCGAGCATGGCGGCGGGATCGAACCGGGCGAGCAGGGACAGTGATCCGCCGCCGGTGAAGGTTGCCATCATGACCGAACCCTGGCCGAAGATGTGGAAGAGTGGCAGTCCGGTTCCGGTGCGGTCCGCGGGGTTTCCGTGGCTGCTCTCGGCGCCGATCTCACCGGCGGACAACAAATTCCCGACTGTCAGCTGAGCGCCCTTCGGGCGTCCGGTGGTGCCGGAGGTGTAGAGAATGGCCGTGGTGTCTGCTGCGTCGCGGTCGACCACGGTTGCCGGTGCATGGTCGGCCTTCGCCGATTCTTCGGTGAGCGTCCACACCGGGACGCCGCGCGCACTTCCTGCGTCCTGGACTGCGGGGCCGAGCTGATGCCAGGCGACGGCCAGGGAAATCTCCGCGTCGTCCAGAACGTACTCGACTTCGGGTTGCGCCGACATCGTGTTGATCGGTACCACGACGCAACCCGCGGCCTGAATCCCCATGTACGCCACGATGAATTCCGGCACCGACGGCGCCGCAAGCAGAACCCGGTCGCCGACGCTCAACCCTTCGTCGCGAATGCGGCCGGCGAACGCCAGAGACGCGTCGTGGAGCTGTCGGTAAGTCCAGTGATTGTCCGTGCCGCGAATCGCAATATTGTCCGGAGTGGCTTCCGCGTGACGGGTCACCGGGTCGAGAACGCTAACCATGGTTCTGCCTTTCGGGAGGAATCGACCGATTGTGTGTCCTGGGTCTCACCAGAGCGTACACTTGAATCCGGCGTCAACATCGAGTCTGGTGGGATTGTCCCGAAAATGTGGGGTTGTCCCGGAAATGATGCCGGCCCCGAACGATGACTCGGAAAGATGAGGAGCGCACTGTGCTCGACGACGAATCGCGAATTGCCGCCTTACCGGTGGCTCCGCCCGCGCTGCTCCGAGATCGCCCCACTACCGAGCGGGGAACTCGCACACGCGCAGCATTAGTGGCCGCTGCCCGTACGGTTTTCGAGCGCAGTGGCTATCTCGACGCCCGCCTCATCGACATCGCCAAAGAAGCCGGTTGTGCGACGGGATCGTTTTACACGTACTTCGCGAACAAGGAAGAGGTGTTCGCCGCCGTCCTCGAGGTCGCGCGAGACGACATGATGCACCCGGGCATGGGGCGAGTTGCCGGCGCAGACGATCCCTACGCCGTGCTCGAGGCGAGCAATCGGGCGTATCTGGCCGCATATCAACGCAATGCAAAATTGATGGGTCTCATGGAGCAGGTTGCCCACATCGACCCGGAGTTCCGGAAGTTCCGCAGCGAGCGCGCCAATGCGTTCATTCGCCGTAACGCCCGCGGAATCGCCGATCTGCAGTCCCGCGGCATCGCGGACACGACGCTGGATCCGATGACGTCGTCAATTGCTCTGTCCGGCATGGTGAGTCGGCTCGCCTACAGTCTGTTCACTCTCCGTGAGGGTGAGGTGGACGGGCGTTCGCCGGAGTTCGATCAGATTGTCGCCACGGTGACCGACCTGTGGGCGAACGCTCTCAAGTTCCCTGACCGATCCTGACATGACAGGTCGTCCCGGCCGCATCGATGTTCGAGCGGCCGGGGCGTACCGGGTCTCGGTTCAGCTCTTTCGGTTCAGCTCTTTTCGACGACGCGGGCGACGGATTCTGCGACGACGACGGGCTTGTCGGAACCTTCGCGCTCGACCACCTGGCTCATCTTCACCTGGATTCCGCCGGGCAACTGCTCCGCGGACACGACGGTTGCGCGCATGCGGACCCGCGATCCCACCGGGACCGGAGCGGGGAAGCGCACCTTGTCGTAGCCGTAATTGAGGCTGTGGGCGAAGCCGTCGAAGTGGATGAGTTGGTAGGAGCACTGTGGGCCGAGCGAGAGACTGAAGAGTCCGTGCGCGATGGTGCTGCCGAGCGCGCTCGATGCGGCGCGTTCCGGGTCGACGTGGATCCACTGATGATCGTTCGTGGCTTCGGCGAACGCGTTGATGCGCTCCTGGGTGATGTCGTACCACTCCGTCGGGCCCAGCTCCTGGCCGATGAGCTTCTCGAGCTCGGCGAAGGTGGACGGGCGGACGGGCAATTGATTTTTAGTCATCGTTGATCCCTTTACTCGCAGTTCAGGAGGACGGAACGGGCCGTTCGGGTAGCCGTCGCGATTCGACGGTTGAAACTGACGCCGGATTCAACTATACATGAGGGGAGACGTGGATCACTGTCAGCGCGTAGGTATGACGCAAGCGAGAGGAATCGCTCATGAAGGTTGCCCAGAAGGTAGCAATTGTCACCGGTGGCGGCGGGGGAATCGGCGGTGCACTGGCCGAGCGACTGGCTGCCGAGGGTGCTCGCGTCGTAGTGGCTGACCTCGACGCGGCAGCTGCTTCGGCAGTAGCAGAGGCGATCAACGCGGAGCATCCCGGAGCAGCCGTGTCTGCCGGTGGCGACGTCTCCGACGAGGCGGTCATTGCGGGCCTGATCGCGCAGGCGGAAAAGGAATTCGGCCCGGTCGACCTCTACTTTGCCAATGCCGGCGTCACCGGAGGCATGGGCCTCGACATCAGCGAGGACGTCTGGGACACGACGATCGACGTCAACGTTCGCGCCCACATTCGCGCCGCCAGGCTCCTCGTCCCCGGGTGGACCGAGCGCGGGGAGGGCTACTTCATCAGCACGGCCTCTGCAGCAGGCTTGCTCAGTCAGGTCGGATCCGCCGCGTACTCGGTGACCAAGCATGCTGCGGTCGCGTTTGCCGAGTGGCTCTCGATCACCTACGGAGATCAGGGCGTTCGTGTCAGTTGCCTGTGTCCGATGGGCGTCAATACCAAGCTTCTCTACGAGGGCGAGAACTCCGGAGATCCGGTTGGAAAGGCCGCAACCGGAGCCGTGCTGGCGGCAGGCAACGTTCTCGAGCCTGCTGAGTGCGCCGAAATCGTGCTGGCTGCAGTAGATGCCGAGGAATTCCTCATCCTTCCGCACAAGAACGTGCTGGACATGTACCGGCAGAAGGGCGCCGACTACGACCGTTGGCTGCGCGGGATGCGTCGGTACCAGGCTTCGCTGCTCGCGGGAACGCGATGACCGAGGAACTCGTCCTCTCCGAGCAGAGAGGAGCGGTGCTGATCCTGACATTCGATCGGCCCCGTGTCCTCAACGCGTGGACCAACGAACTCGAAGACCAGTATTACGGACTGTTGGCCGCAGCAGACGAAGATCCCGGTGTCCGAGCAATAGTCGTCACCGGCTCCGGCCGCGGATTCTGCTCGGGGGCCGACCTCGGCAATCTGAAGAACGTCGGCGAAGTCTCCGAAAGTGATCTGGTCCGACCGCGAGACCGCGATTTTCCGACCACCATCCGTAAACCGCTGATCGCTGCCGTCAACGGCGTGGCTGCCGGCCTCGGTATGGTCGAGGCCCTTTACTGCGACGTTCGTTTCGGCTCGAGCGCAACACGATTCACCACCGCATTCGCGCGCCGGGGACTGATTGCGGAGTACGGCATCTCGTGGATGTTGCCCCGCTTGGTCGGTCACAGCCGCGCTGTCGATCTTCTGCTCTCGAGCCGAATGGTCGATGCCGACGAGGCGCACCGCATCGGATTGATCGACCACCTCGTCGCCAGTGGTGACGTCCTGGACGCAGCGGTTTCCTACGCCGAGGATATCGCGGCCAACTGCTCACCGACGTCACTCTCCGTCATCAAGTCTCAGATGAGTGCCGACGCGCACTCGACCTTCACCGATTCCGCGAGGCGCGCGGAATCACTGATGCTGAACGCATTTCACGGCCCGGACGTCGTCGAGGGCGTCAACAGCCATCTCGAACATCGAGCCCCCAATTTTCCTTCCCTCTCTGTCAGGAGTTCACATGTCAGTGTTTGAGTTCTCGGATCGCACCAAGAAGTACCAGGCCGAACTGCTCGATTTCATGGACAAGCACGTTTACCCGGCCGAAGCGGTCTACGAAGAGCAGATGCGTGAGTCCGGTAACCCGCACTTCCAGCCGCCGATCATCGACGACTTGAAGAAGGAAGCCAAGGCCCGCGGGCTGTGGAACCTCTTCCATCCCCATCCCGAATGGGGCCCCGGCCTGACGAACCTGGAATACGCACCGCTCGCAGAGATCATGGGCCGAAGCCACCTGGCCTCCGAAGCCACCAACTGCGCCGCTCCGGACACGGGAAACATGGAGGTGCTCACACTCTTCGGCACCGACGAGCACAAGGAGAAGTACCTCAAGCCGCTTCTCGAAGGCGAAATCCGTTCCGCCTTCGCGATGACCGAGCCCGAGGTTGCCAGCTCCGACGCCACCAACATCCAACTCCGTATGGACCGTGACGGCGACGAGTACGTGCTGAACGGCCGTAAGTGGTTCGCTTCCAACGCCTTGCACCAGAACTGCAAGGTTCTGATCGTCATGGGCAAGACCGACTTCAATGCCGCCACCCACCGTCAGCAGTCGATGATGGTCGTGCCGATCGATGCTCCCGGCGTCACGATCCTGCGCAACCTGCCGGTTTTCGGCTACCAGGACCGCGAAGGACACGGCGAGATCACTTTCGAGGACGTGCGCGTCCCGGCCAAGGACATTCTCGCCGGTGAGGGTGAAGGATTCGCGATCAGCCAGGCCCGCCTCGGCCCCGGCCGCATCCACCACTGCATGCGTGCAATCGGAATGGCCGAGCGCGCACTGGAACTGATGTGCAAGCGCGCATCCACCCGCATCACCTTCGGAAAGCCCGTCAGTGACAACGCCAACATCCAGGACTGGATCGCCGAGGCTCGTATCGACATCGAGATGGTTCGACTCCTCACGCTCAAGGCCGCACACATGATGGACACGGTGGGCAACAAGGAAGCGCGCACCGAGATTGCGGCCATCAAGGTCGCGGCGCCGAACATCGCGCTCAAGATCATCGACCGCGCAATCCAGGTTCACGGCGGCGGCGGTGTCACGGACGACTTCCCGCTCGCGATGGCTTACGCCCACATGCGCACCCTTCGCCTGGCTGACGGCCCGGACGAGGTGCACAAGCGCGCCATCGCCAAGCAGGAACTGCGCAAGTACCGCGAAGTCAAGGCGAACTGACATGGCAGGACTGGATCTCACCGGTAAGACGGCAATCGTCACCGGCGCATCGCGGGGCATCGGCCTCGCCACCGCGCAGGCGATTGCGGCGGCGGGCGGAAACGTCGTACTGACTTCGCGCTCACAGGAATCCGCAGATGCGGCTGCCGCACAGGTGAACGGCAACGCGATCGGCGTCGGCGCTCACGCGACGGACGAGGATGCAGCCAGCAAGTGCGTCGAGCAGACCATCGAGCGTTTCGGCAGCCTCGACATCTTGGTGAACAACGCGGGCACCAACCCGTCGTTCGGGCCGATCATCAACCAGGATCACTCGCGCTTCGCCAAGACCTTCGACGTCAACGTGTGGGCTCCAGTCCTGTGGACCGGCCTCGCAGCGCGAGCCTGGATGGGCGAGCACGGCGGTTCCGTGGTCAACACCGCCTCGATCGGCGGCATGGCGTTCGAGGCCGGGATCGGTACGTACAACGCGTCGAAGGCTGCTCTGATCCACATCACCAAGCAGTTGGCGCTCGAGTTGTCACCGAAGATTCGTGTCAACGCCGTTGCTCCGGGAGTGGTGAGAACCAAACTCGCCGAAGCACTGTGGAAAGAACACGAAGAAGCGGTGTCCGCGTCTACCGCTCTCGGACGCATCGGTGAACCCGAGGACGTCGCTGCGGCCATCGCCTTCCTGGTTTCCGATGCGGCCCAGTGGATCACCGGTGAGATCATGACCATCGACGGTGGCCAGTTGTTGGGCGACGCACTCCCGTTTCGGCAAGGAGCGTCGGTAGGTGGCTAGCGTCGGAGTCGTGGGACTCGACACCGAAGCGGTCACGGGGTGGATCGCAGGCCTGGGGATCGACTTCAGCGGGCCGCTGTCCTTCGATCGAATCGGCTTGGGGCAGTCCAACCTCACGTACCTGGTTCGCGATCAGGACGGCAATCGCTGGGTTCTACGACGCCCACCGCTCGGCCACCTTCTGGCCTCGGCACACGACGTGGCGCGCGAAGCTCGAATCCTGAGCGCTCTCGAATCCACCGACGTACCTTCACCGCGAGTATTCGGGTTGACCGAGGATCCGGCAGTCACCGAAGTTCCCCTGCTACTCATGGAATTCGTGGACGGCGAAGTGGTCGACCGGATGCCTCTCGCGGAGGCGTTGTCGGAAGATCGCCGTCGGGCAATCGGCATCTCGCTGGCTCAGACGTTGGCGAAGATTCACGCCGTGGATCTGAAGCAGGCGGGCCTCGACGACTTGGCAAGCCACAAGCCCTACGCTGCACGGCAGCTGAAGCGTTGGGGCGGGCAGTGGGAACAGTCGAAGACGCGGGAATGCCCCGATCTGGACGATCTCACGCGACGTTTGATTTCAGCTCAGCCGGCTCATACCGAAACCACGTTGGTGCACGGCGACTTTCACTTGCGCAATGTGATCACCTCCGCTCAGAACGGCGAAGTTGTCGCGGCCCTCGACTGGGAACTCTGCACTCTCGGTGATCCATTGGCGGATGTCGGAAGCTTGTTGGCGTACTGGCCGGCAGCGGGGGAGAACACGGGCGGCGACTTCCCGGCGTCGGCACTCCCCGGATTCCCCTCGCGAGAGGAGATCTCCCGGATCTATCTCGAGGCCACCGGACGGGATCCAGCTGCGCTGAAGTTCTGGCACACCCTGGGACTGTGGAAGATTGCGGTGATCGCCGAAGGCGTGATGCGTCGTGCCCGCGACGAACCGCAGAATGCCGCCGAGAGCGGAACTCCCACCGTGGAACGTATTGACGCCTTGGTCGCCAAAGCCAGGGAAATTGCAGATCAGGCCGGGATCTGACGAGATCGTCCGGTGTCCGTCGAATCACGAAAGTATGGAGGGCCAGTGAGCCAGGAACGTAGAACCGCAATTGTCACGGGTGCAGCACGCGGAATCGGCGCGGCAGTGGCGAAGCGACTGTCGGAAGACGGCTTTGCCGTCGCCGTGCTCGACCTCGACGAAGAGGCGTGTGCCGGAACCGTCGACGCAATCAAGGCTGCAGGCGGCCAGGCGCTGGCCGTCGGCGCTGACGTCTCCGACGAGGCTTCGGTCGCCGCAGCGGTGGATCGTGTTGCAGCAGAACTGGGTGCACCCACCGTACTGATCAACAACGCCGGCATCACTCGCGACAACCTTCTGTTCAAGATGAGCGTTGCCGAGTGGGATTCGGTGATGAACGTCCACCTGCGCGGAGCGTTCCTCATGTCGCGTGCGGTGCAGAAGTACATGGTGGAAGCGAAGTTCGGCCGCATCGTCAACCTCTCGAGCACGTCGGCTCTCGGCAACCGCGGACAGGTCAACTACTCCGCAGCCAAGGCCGGCATGCAGGGCTTCACCAAGACATTGGCCTTCGAGCTGGGCAAGTTCGGCGTCACCGCGAACGCTATCGCCCCCGGATTCATCGAAACCGAGATGACCGCCGCAACGGCCGAACGCATGGGAGTCGGCTTCGAGGACTTCAAGACCGCTGCCGCTTCGCAGATTCCGGTCAACCGCGTCGGACAGCCCGAGGACATCGCGCACACCGCGTCGTTTTTCGTCAGCGAAGGCGCAGGCTTTGTTTCCGGTCAGGTCGTCTACGTTGCCGGTGGACCCAAGGACTGACCGTCCGCTCACCGCTCGAACCGAAGGAATGGGCATGGCTTTCGACGAAGAGGCAGTATCGCGTGACCTCACCGACAAGGTGAACACGCTTCTCGCGGAGAACGATCCGAGCAGTGTGTCGGTATCGGATTTTCTCGGCGCACGATTCGACGCCGGGCTGGCGTGGGTTCACTTCCCCGAAGGTCATGGGGGACTCGGTGTACCGCAGAGCTTTCAGCGTCAGGTGAACGCCCAGCTGGAGGCCGCCGGTGCACCCGGCCCGGCCACCGGCAAGAACGGAATCGGCCTGGGCATGGCGGCACCGACCATCGCCGCCTTCGGTACCGAGGAGCAGAAACAGAAGTTCCTGCGCCCGTTGTGGACTGCGGAGACGGTCTACTGCCAGCTGTTCAGTGAACCCGGCGCAGGTTCGGACCTCGCGGCCGTCGCTACCCGCGCTGTCCGCGACGGCGACGACTGGATAGTCAACGGACAGAAGGTATGGACGTCGGGTGCGCAGAACGCGCAGCTGGCGATTCTGGTGGCCAGGACTGATCCGTCGCGCTCCAAGCATGCGGGTCTGAGCTACTTCATCTGCGACATGACCGACCCGGGCGTCGACGTCCGTCCGCTGCGCCAGATCACCGGCGAGGCCGAATTCAACGAGGTATTCCTCACGGACGTCAGGATTCCGGACGCCAATCGCCTCGGAGCCGAAGGTCAGGGATGGAAGGTTGCGACCACCACCCTGAACAACGAGCGTGTTGCCATCGGTTCGGGCGCACCGCGTGAGGGCGGCATGATCGGAAAGGTCGCGCAGGCCTGGCGCGACGAGCCCGAACTGCGCAACCCGGCGATGCACGACGAATTGATGCGGCTCTGGACCGAATCCGAAGTTGCGCGCCTGACCGGTGAGCGACTTCGCCAGCAGCTCGCCGCCGGCCAGCCCGGCCCCGAAGGCTCGGGAATGAAGCTCGCGTTTGCCGGTTTGGCCCAGCAGATTTCGGGTTTCGACCTCGAACTGCACGGCGAAGCCGGTCTGCGCTACGACGACTGGACACTGCGTCGACCGGATTCCGTCGACTTCACCGGGCGTGAACCCGGATACCGGTACCTGCGAGCCAAGGGCAATTCGATCGAGGGCGGAACGTCGGAGATCCTGCGCAACGTCATCGCAGAACGCGTACTCGGGTTGCCGCCCGAGCATCGCGTCGACAAGGACATCGCCTGGAAGGACCTACCCCGATGAGTGCCGATCTGCTGTACTCCGAGACCGAACAAGATCTGCGTGCCAGCGTCAGACGACTGCTGAGCGAGCGGGCTGGCGCCGACACCGTGGTCACGGCCTACGACGACGTGTCCGCCGACTTCACCGGACTGTGGAAGTCACTGGCGTCCGAACTCGGTTTGGCGGGACTGCTGGTACCCGAGGAGTTGGGCGGGGCAGGTGCGTCCACGCGTGAGGCGGCAGTCGTGATGGAGGAGATCGGACGTGCGGTCGCCCCCGTTCCGTTCTTCACCAGCGCTGTGCTGGCGACCACGGCGTTGTTGAAAGCGGGCGAGACCGAGGTGCTCGGTCAATTGGCCGCGGGGGATTCGACAGCTGCTCTGGTCGTCCCATTGTCCACTGCACCAGGAACTTTCACCCCCACTGTCAAGGCAACGGCGGATGGACTCGTCGGCAGCGTCACGACGGTCGCCGGCGTCGCCGAGTCCGATGTTCTTGTGGTTCCGGTTGCCGGTGACAGCGGTGTGGAACTGCACACCGTTCGGATCGCCGACGCCACCGTCACGCCGGTTCTGTCCCTGGACATGACACGCCGCTTGGCGGACGTCGAGTTCTCGGGGGCGCCGTCGGTGCGGGCCGACAACGGCAATGCGGCTCAGGCGATTGAGGAATCGTTGCTCTGCGGAAGCGCACTGCTGGCATCCGAACAGTTCGCCGTGGCTCAGTGGTGCCTCGAAACAACGCTCGCATATGTGAAGGAGCGCAAGCAGTTCGGCCGCGCGATCGGTTCCTACCAGGCGATCAAGCACCGCCTCGCCGATCTCTGGCTCGAAGTCAGCTCTTCGGGAGCGGCAGCACGATATGCGGCGGACACCTATGCACGCGGCGACGAAGATGCGGCGATCGCAGCGACGGTGGCCCAGGCATTCTGCAGCGGCGTCGCGGTTCATGCTGCCGAAGAATGCGTCCAACTCCACGGTGGAATCGGAATGACGTGGGAGTATCCGGCGCACCTGTACCTCAAGCGGGCGAAGAGCGATCAGTTGTCGCTGGGAACCGCGTATCAGCATCGGGCGCGTCTCGCCGAGTTGGTCGACCTCCCGATCTCGTCCTGAATCTCACCCACTATCTGTCTGGAGAATTGCTGTGAAGGCATGGCGCGTCAACGAACTCGGTCAACCCCGCGATGTGCTCGCGTTGGAGGAGACCGCGGATCCCACCCCGAATGCGACGGAGATGTTGGTCAAGGTGCTGGCGGCTCCGGCCAACTTCCCCGACGTCCTCATGTGCCGGGGTGAGTACCAGATCAAGCCGCCGCTGCCCTTCACCCCCGGCGTCGAACTGTGCGGTGAAGTGGTCTCGGTCGGTGAATCGGTGACCAAGTTCGCAGTGGGTGACCGTGTGATCGGTAACCCGAGTCTGCCGTCTGGCGGATTCGCCGAGTACTCGGTACTGGATCAGAACAACACGTTCCCGGCGCCGTCGGCTCTCGACGACGCGGAAGCCTCCGCGCTGAGTATCGGCTATCAGACAGCGTGGTTCGCTCTGCATCGCCGTACTCAACTGCTCGAGGGCGAAACCTTGTTGGTGCACGCCGCAGCGGGTGGTGTGGGTAGTGCCGCAGTGCAACTCGGCAAGGCGGCAGGCGCCAAGGTGATCGGTGTTGTCGGCGGCCCGGACAAGGCGGAGTACGCACGCAAGCTAGGTGCTGACCTCGTCGTCGACCGTCACAGCGAGGACTTCGTGGCAGCGGTCAAGGAGTTCACCGGCGGAAAGGGCGCCGACGTGGTCTTCGATCCGGTCGGCGGCGATGCCTACGCGAAGTCCACCAAGTGCATCGCCTTCGAGGGACGGATCGTCATCATCGGCTTCGCCGGTGGCACGATCCCGCAGCCGGCTCTCAATCATGCTCTCATCAAGAACTATTCGATCATCGGTCTGCACTGGGGGCTGTACAAGGCCTACAACCAGCAGGCCATCGACGATTGCCACGTCGAGCTCACCAGGCTCGCCGACGCCGGCTTGGTCAAACCACTGATCAGCGAGCGGTTGTCGTTGACGGACGTTGCCGACGGTATCGGTCGCCTCGGCGACGGCACCACTGTCGGTCGCGTCGTGTTCCAGCCCTGACTCTTTGCTGTGCGCCTTTATTAACCCCCGGCGGTTAATAAAGGCGCACAGCACTTCGTGTTCGACGAAAGGTTTCCCCGATGAGGCAAGCTGTCATCGTTTCCACCGCCCGTACCCCGATCGGTAAGGCTTACCGCGGCGCGTTCAACAACACTCAGGCTCAAGAGCTTGCTGCACATGCCATTTCGAATGCAGTTCAGCGCGCGGGCCTCGAGGGTGGCGAGGTCGAGGACGTCATCCTCGGCGCCGCGTTGCAGCAGGGATCCTCCGGCGGCAACGTCGCGCGGCAAGCTGTACTGCGGGCCGGGCTTCCGGACTCGGTTTCCGGAATGACGATCGACCGTCAGTGCTCATCAGGGCTCATGGCGATCGCAACCGCAGCCAAGCAGATCGTGGACGACGGAATGCAGATCGCGGTCGGCGGCGGCGTCGAATCGATCTCGTTGGTCCAGAACGATCACATGAACAACTTCCGCGCGGCCGATCCGTGGCTGAAGGAAAACAAACCGTCGATCTACATGCCGATGCTGCACACTGCCGAGATCGTCGCTGAACGCTACGGCGTCACCCGTGAGCAGCAGGACGAGTTCGCGCTCGTCTCGCAGCAGCGGACCGCAGCAGCTCAGGAAGCCGGCCGCTTCGATCTCGAGATCGTGCCACTGACTTCGATCAAGCAGGTGCAGAACAAGGAAACCGGTGAGATCGGCACCGAGTCGGTCACGCTGACTCGCGACGAAGGTAACCGCGCGTCCACCACGTTGGAGGGCCTCGCGAGCCTGCGCCCGGTGCTTGCCGACGGGACCGTCAGTGCGCATTCCTCCATCACTGCGGGCAACTCGTCTCAGCTATCAGATGGCGCGTCCGCATCGGTGCTGATGGAGGCCGGTGAGGCAGAACGTCGCGGCCTGGCTCCTCTCGGCATCTACCGCGGCATGGCTGTCGCGGGTTGCGCTCCGGACGAGATGGGAATTGGCCCGGTATTCGCGATTCCACGTCTGCTCGACCTGCACGGGCTGAAGATCGACGACATCGATCTCTGGGAACTCAACGAGGCCTTCGCCTCTCAGGCCCTGTACTGCCGCGACAAGCTCGGGATCGATCCCGAGAAGTACAACGTCGACGGCGGCGGTATCTCCGTCGGCCATCCGTACGGAATGACGGGTGCTCGTCTGGTCGGCCATGCTCTTCTTGAAGGAAAACGGCGCGGAGCCAAGCTCGTGGTGGTGACCATGTGCATCGGCGGCGGCATGGGTGCTGCCGGGCTTTTCGAGGTCGCATGAGCTTGATCGAGGGACTGTTCGAGGTCAGTGGCAAGACCGTTGTGGTCACCGGTGGATCACGCGGCATCGGATACATGATCGCTCGCGGATTTGTCGAAGGCGGAGCGACGGTCGTCATTTCGGCCCGAAAAGCCGAAGCCTGTGACGAAGCCGCGCGAGAGCTTTCGGAGTTCGGCACCTGCATTTCGCATCCGGCCGATCTGTCCACGGACGAGGGGATCGAGAGCCTCGCTGCGAAGGTCGCCGAGATTTCGCCGACGCTCGACGTACTGGTCAACAACGCCGGCGCCACGTGGGGTGCTCCCGTCGACGATTTTCCGGCTGCCGGCTTCGACAAGATTTTCGACATCAACGTCAAAGCGATCTTCCTCTTGACTCAGAAGCTGTTGCCACAGTTGCGTTCTGCGGCCACTGCGGAAGATCCAGCACGCGTGATCAATATCGGATCGATCGACGGGCTCGTGGTGTCGGGTTCGGAGAACTTCTCGTACGGAGCCAGTAAGGCTGCGGTGCACATGTTGACGCGCAAGCTCGCGGCAACGCTTGCGGGGGAACAGATCACGGTCAATGCCATTGCGCCGGGCCCGTTCCCGTCGAAGATGATGGCATTCCTCCTCGAGGACGAGCAGAGTGCAAAGGCTGTGGCGGACTCGGTCCCGTTGGGCAGGGTCGGAACTCCCCAGGATGCTGCAGGTCTTGCCATCTTCCTGGCTTCACGTGCCGGGGCTTACCTGACCGGTGCGGTGATTCCACTCGACGGCGGTGCGAGCGGAGCGCGCTGACCTACTGACTGATCTTCTCTGTCCGAAAAGGCCTGAAAGTCTGAACTACTATGACTTTCAGGCCTTTTCGCGTCTTTGTCTGATTGGGTTATCTGTGACTGCAGTTGCTAGATTGTCCGAGGTTCGGGGGGAACGACGACAACACCAACAATCCCGGCCATGGGGGAGTCATGTTTCGCGCGGGGAGATCGTTGGGGGTGTTCGGGGTAGTTGCTGCTCTGGCAGCTGCTGCCGTCACGGCGGTGGCTTCGCCGGCGATGGCTGCGCCGGGATGCGTCGGAGTCAGTGGCGTCGGTAGTAGTGGAGGTCCGGCTAATGCGGCGCCGTGGCTCAACGGCAACACCGGAGGGTTGCCAGGTCTGTCCGGTCGTACTACCGCGATCGAAAAAGTCACCGGCACATACAGTCCCAACAAGACAGTTGATCGCTTCAATGTCCTGGGAACCGACCTCGGCATCATGTGGGACAACGGTGCCGGTCAGATTCTGACCGCTTTCGGTGACACCACCGGGCTCAGCCGCAACCCCGCCTGTGACGGTTTGGTGGGCGAGTGGCGAAGCAATGTGCTTTTCCGCAGTTCGGACCGGGTACTGGCTGACGGGATGCGCATCGACAGTGCGCCGATGGACGGCGCCGGTCAGGCTCGCGAGATAATCTCCGGTCTGAAGATTCCGGGCGTCGAGGCTTCCAGTATCCCCACCAGCGGCATCGCCGTGAACGGTGTGCAGTATCTGAGCTACATGTCGGTGCGAAACTGGGGCGAAGCTGGGCAGTGGAGCACCAATTACTCACAGATGGCCACGTCGTCCGATAACGGCGAAACCTGGACCACGCGTCCGGAAACGCTGCGCCCCAACATCGGTGGTGTTCTTCCCGCCGGTGTCGGTCCTGTTGCCGGTAGTGAGAACTTCCAGATGAGCTCGATGGTGAAGGACGGCGGGTTCGTCTACAACTACGGAACGCCCGCGGGACGATCCGGTGAGGTTCGACTTTCTCGCGTCTCCGAGGGATCGATACTCGATCTTTCCGCCTACGAATACTGGAACGGAAGTGGCTGGATCCGCGCCGATCCCGCTGCGGCCGTACCCGTCATGGACGGCCGCATCGGTGAGGTCTCCGTTCAGTACAACGAGTTTCTCGGCAAGTTCGTCGCGATGTACGCCGACGCGTTCAGTTCGATCGTGATGCGAACCGCTCCCAGTCCGGTCGGTCCGTGGACGACACCGGAAACATTGGTCAATCTGGTCGAGGTTCCCGGTATCTACGCCGCATACGTCCACCCGTGGTCCAGCGGCTCGGATCTGTACTTCCTTGCCACCACGTGGGCCGACTACAACGTCATGTTGATGCGTACGACGCTAGTACGCTGATCTAGCGTTTGCGCCGACTCACATTTGCGCCGACTCACATTTGCGCCGTCTCACGATTTCGTCGGCTGGAGGTACACGATCTCCTCGGTGATCGGCGCGTCGTCGTCGTCGGCGTCGGTGGGCGGTTCTTGTCGGCGGCGCCACCAGATGGTGAACAGCACGGCTCCGATCACCAAGGCGGCCAGAGCGAGTACTGCCAGCCAGAATTTCGGGCCGTAGTATCCGACAAGGACCATGCGCATGGCGTTGCGCGCCCACGTCAGTGGCATCAGAGCGTGCAGCCACTGCAGGACCGTCGGCATCTGTTCGATGGGGTATACCGCACCGAACGCGAAGATCTGAATCATCAGGGCGCCCAGTGCGATGAAGGTTCCGTTGACGGCTCCGAACACAACGGTGAAGAGCCTGCCCGAGCTGACCGCGGCGGCACCTACCAGGATCATCACCGCGATCATCGCGAGGACACTCGGTGGTTCGACGTTTGCCACGGTCAATGACACCACCGACAACACGAGCGCCGCGACCAAGGTGACCAGGGCGGGAATGCGGTAGCGGCGCAGCCCCTCACGCACCACGCTCGTGTGCGAGTTCAGCGAACGTCCGCGTCGGGGGCGGACGACGAACCAGGTGAGAATTCCGCACAGGAACAATGCCACCGAAATCACGGCTGGGACCGCTCCCGGTCCGAATCCGGCTGCGGGATAGTTGTTCCGCGCATCGACGGCAACGGGGGAAGAGAGCAGATTGGCCGTGGTGGCGCGCTCGTCGTCCGTGAATTGCGGTACCTGGGCGGCACCGTCGGACAAACCGGTGGCCAGTTCCGCGCTACCCGCGTCGAGCTCGCCGACGCCGGCCGCGAGCTGACCGAGACCGTCACGGAGCGCAATACTTCCGGTGTCCAGCTGGCCGAGGCCTGTGGAGAGTTCCTGCGCGCCGGTAGCGAGTTGGCCTGCGCCGTCGGACAGTTGGCCCAGGCCGGTGTTGAGTTCACCTGCGCCTGCCGCCGCTGCGAGCAGGCCACCGCGGTAGTCACTGCTCGGATCAGTGAGTTGCCGCGAGATTTCCCGCGCACCGTCGCGAAGCTGGCCGAGCTGACCGATCACGTCGTCGTCCGACGGTTGCGCGGTCAGTGAGGCTCGCAGTCCGCCGAGCGCGTCGACGAGTCCGGCGGAGACCGGATCGGTCGAGTTCCGAAGCATCGATGTGAGGGCATCGATCTGACCGACGACGGCGTCGGAGGACCCGGCAAGGTCGAGTACCGGGGTGGTGACCATGTCGACCACTTCGCTGATTTGACGAGCTCCAGCGCCGAGTTCGTCTGTTCCCCCGACCAACTGGTTGAGTCCGGCGCTCAGCTCGCCCGAACCCGCAGCAGCTTCGTTTGCCCCAGCGGCCAGCTCGCCGGCTCCGGCGGCCAACTCCTTGCCGCCCTGATTTGCTTCACCCATACCGGTGGCGAGGTCCTTGCTTCCAGCGTAGAGCTCGTTGGTTCCGGCAAGCGCTTCGGAGGACCCGTCGGAAAGCTGTTGCGCGCCTGCGGCGGCTTCGCCGAATCCTGTTCCGAGTTCACCCAACCCGACCAGCACCTGGTCGATGGACTGCTCACCGATCGACTCGGAGACCGCCGAGCGCACCTGAGCGATGATGCTTTCACCGACCGGGCCGGCGACCAGACTGTTGTAGTCGTTGTATAAGACGTCGAGCTCGGCTTTCCGGCCCGAACCCGATGCGGCACTCGCCACATCCGCGCTGAAAGTCTTCGGAATGACCACGGAGAAGTAGTAGGTGCCGTCGTTGACGCCGTCGGCGGCTTCCTGTTCCGAGACGACCTTCCATGCAACGTCACCGCTCTTGACGAGCGCGGCAACAACCTCGTCTCCGGCTTGGAGACTGGTGCCGTCGAGTTCTGTGCCCGCATCCGCGTTGACGATGGCGACGGGCAAGCGGTTGACCGTGTCGCCCGGATCCCACAGTGCCCACATGTAGAACGCCGCAATCGACAGTGGCGCGATCACGAGGACAGCGAGAACTGTCCGGATGATGTGCGTGCGTCGCGTCGTGGTCGGGTTGTCGACGACGGGTTGTGGCGCCATGTGGAGCTCTCTTCTCGTGGACCGAAGCAGTTGTGGCACGAAAGAAAGCCACCAAAACTGCTGGACATACGTCCAGCTCGGTCACGATACAAAGCAAACGGCCATCCTGTGACCGTTTTCGAAGAATTGGGCGTTACCGGCCGCCGTGCGCTTCCTCGATCTTTGCCCACTCCCACCCGCGGAAGTTGGCCAGACGAAGCTCCTCTGCTTCGTCGAAGGTGTACCACTCGGTGCTCGGCGCATCAGGGAGAGTGCCGCGCAGGTATTCGCCCAGGTAGTGAAGCGGGCCTTCCCATCCGGTTCCGACGCCGTAGCAGCCGGTGTCCGGGTCGTTGCGGAACACATCGGCGACGGAGGCGTGCTCCAACTCGAGCCAGGTGGCGTCGGGTCCGTCTGCCGTCAATCGGATCTCGACCTGATCGCTGTATCCGCGATCGCCGGGCGGAGTCCATTGCAGTCGCAGTAGGTGCGGAGCGTCGCAGGCCAGGATCTGGCCACTCGCCTGGCCTTCGAAAGCGTAAGAGCCGCCCACCTGGAAGTCTCCGCTCACAGGGAGGAAGAAGCGGTTGATGCGGTCCGGGGTTGTGATGGCGTCCCAGACGTCGTCGACCGACGCGTTGTAGCGGCGCTTGAGTACGGCTGTTCGAGCCGAACCTTCGGCTATCTCGCGGTTGCCCATGCTCCGCTCTACCGCGGTGAGGCTGGTGTCCTGGCTCGCGATCTCGGTCATTGTGAGTCCCCTTCTTCGGAAGAATTCGATTGTGAAGATTTGCTCCGTCCGGAACCGCGTCGTTTCCCGCGTGCGAGTTCTGTGGCCAATGCGTCGAGAGGTCCGCTCCAGTACTGCCGGAATCCGTCGAGCCAGTGGTCCACTTCTTGCAGTGGCGCGGGCTCGACGGCATAGAGACGCCTGGTGCCTTCGCTGCGTACGGTGGCGAATCCGTTTTCTCGGAGCACTCGCAAGTGTCCGGACGCGGTCGGTTGGGAGATCCCGAACTCCGCTGCCACGGCTTCTGCGATCTGACCCGCCGAGCGTTCTCCGTTGGACAGGAGTTCCAGGATTCGCCGCCGAACGGGGTCTCCGAGAACGTCGAACGCATGCATCAATCATTTATATCGGCGATGGCCAATATAGGCAAGCGCCGAACTTACTTTGGAGCGTCGGTCAGTCCGCGAGAGTGAACTCGTCGGCGTCGAAGAGTTCACCGATCAGTCCGCCGAGGTGGCGTCGATGTTCGGCCGACAATGTCGCTGCCGCCTCGGCGTCGTGGTCTGCGCACAGGTCGATCAGCTTGTTGTGATGGTCGACGGAGTCCTGGCTGCCGAGAAGGCTCGAGAACTTGCGGTAGTAGATGCGGTGAATTTGTGGGTGAACTTGGTGGATCAGCTTCTTCAACAGCGGATTTGCCGCAGCATCGATGATGACGCTGTGTAGGCGATCGTCTGCGGTCAGGGCTCGGCCTATGTCGTTTCGCTTGACGGCGGCAGCGAAGTCCTTGTTGGCGGAACGCATTGCCCCGATCATCTCGTCGGTGAGGTTCGGTACTGCGGTGACGACGGCCAGTTGGTCGAGAGCTTCGATGACTGCGAGTGTTGCTTCGACGTCGCCGCGGTCGAGGCTTGTGATGCGTGTGTACGCACCGGGTTTCGCTTCCACGAGTCCGGTGTCGACAAGCCTTGCCAGTGCTTCGCGGACCGGAGTTCTGCTCAAGCCCAGATACTCGGCGAGCTCGCTGTCCTTGATCTTCGATCCCGGGGCCAGTTCACCGGTGACGATCGCTTCGCGAATGCGTTCGAGAGCGATGTCGCTCATTCGTGTTCGCTCAACCGGTTTACCGTCACGCAACATACTGGATATCGTACTCTGAAGGCCGCCCGCCGCTGGTCAGCCCGAGTGCGCCGTTGAAGCGTCTTTCCGAGCCTCCGCAACGCGCAGGAGCAGAGCGCGGGCGAGAATTGTTGCCGGATCGATGATCTGACAGGTTGTGGCACCGGCAGGGAGTCCGAGTGGAATCTCGGTACATCCGGCCACGACTACCTGCGCGCCCGATTCGGCGAGAAGATCGGCGGCCCTGACGAGTTTGTCGGTGGTCTCGAGTCCGACGTTGCCGCTCTTGATGGCCCGGATTGCCGGCATCACCAATTCATCCTGGATCGCAGGTCCGGGCACCAGGACGTCAATCGAGTATTCCGACAGCCATTGTTGATACAACCCGGTGCGGACCGTTCCTGTGGTGGCCAAGAGTCCGACGGACGTCACGGCCGGTGAGAGTGTCCGGATGTGCCGCGCAACTTCGTCGATCATGTGGACGACGGGAAGTCCCAGTTGGGACGAGATGGCGGGCAGGAAGGCGTGGGCGGTATTGCACGGGATGGCGAGCGTCGTCGCGCCCGACTCTCGGAGAACGCGCGCACCGCGGATCAGCCACGGAGTGGGGTCCGGGCCGTTCTCGGTGAGCGCCAAAGTCCGGTCGGGAACGGTGGGATCGGCCCAGATGACAACTTTGGGGTGCTCCTGATCCGTCGAACCTGGTGTCAGCGCAACGAGTTTGGAGTAGAAGTCGGCAGTAGCGGCGGGCCCCATGCCTCCGAGTATTCCGATGACGGGGTCGCTCATGGCCGCCGGAGAGTGGGCGCTCTGCCGTCTTCGTTGCACCTTCATGTTGCAATCCAACCTTTCGCATCCAATATATTGGATACTCGTAATGTTGACTACAGTGAAGGAGGTCGGAGGTAGTTGTCAAGTAAGGCGCAGTGTTCCCGGAATTGCGAAGTTCGAGAACTCAGCCGATCAGCAGGGGTTCGGTTCGCCGATTTTCACGGCCGAGAGCACGGCTTCGATTTCCCCGAAAGGACTTCCGGCAGAGGGTGTCTGATCGACGACAATCCAGTTGGAATCGACCAGCTGGCGTCGACCCGCGCCAGTTGCGTCAGCACTTCTCGAGAAGAAGACTCCGGCCGACTGAATGGTGTCCTGCGCATCTTGAAGATTCATGCACACGACGTTGGGCATGATCGCGGGAGCTGCAGCGGGCGTCACTTCCGCGGCGACTGGGGGCGTGACCGTTGGAGAATTCGTCGTACCGGCCGCCGAGGTGGTCGATGGTGCCCAAAGGGTTGATGAAAGGGGGGAGATACGAGCGCAGAGCACATCACACGCCGTCGATGTGCCTTATGTCGAATAGAACCATAGGCTTTCGGCACCGGATTCGAGAGGAATTGCCTACATGCATTTTCTGGAACTACGACACGCGCAGTGCGAACCCCCAGCGGCGTATTCGCCTGTCCTGGAGAGCTACGGAGACGTGCAGACGGTGCTTCTGGGCACCGACCGGCTTCCGTCACATCAACGGTTCGACGCCGTGATCGTGATGGGTGGGCCGATGGGCGTCGGCGATCAGGGCGAGGTCGAGTGGTTGGCGTCCGAGATCGAGTACATTCGCGATCTGGTCGAGAACGACGTCCCGGTGTGGGGAGTGTGCCTGGGTTCGCAGCTGCTCGCCGCGGCGCTGGGTGCTCGCGTCTACACGGGAGCGGTACCCGAAGTCGGAGTTGAGGACATCACCTTGACTGCCGAGGGGCACGAAGATCCGGTGTGGGGAGGCCTGCCTTCCGCATTCCCTGCGATGCAATGGCATTCGGATACCTTCGACATTCCGGACGGTGCGGTACGGCTCGCTGGTTCAGTCAAGTATCCGAATCAACTCTTCCGATACAAGCAGAGTTACGCCGTTCAGTTTCACCTCGAAGCGTCCTCCGCGGTGGCGCGCGAATGGATGGAACTGGCCGAGTACCGCGATTCGCTGCATGCTTCGTTGGGAGTGGACGGTCCGCGCATCTTTATGGAGCAGTTGGGTGCTGCCGAGTCGCAGGGGCTCGAGATTGCCGCAGCCGTGATGGAGAAATGGTTGAAATCCATCTCCACGAAATAGGCCCGTTTTGTCTAGATTGACCGATTTACCTGTTACCTTGTGTTCTCGTGGGTGGATAAACCGATCCGGTCGAGCAACACACCTCGTAGAGTCCGGATCTCCCCCCGCGAAAGGGGAGCGATGCGCCGGATACGGAAGATATCGACAGCAGCAGTGACGTGTGTACTCGCGTCGACCGCGGTCTTGGGGGCAACCCAAGCGCATGCATCCCCGTGGGATTGCAACGTCACCGGCAGCTTGGATCAAACAGGCGGGCCGACCAATCCGATTCCCTGGCTCAACGGCACGGACGGGAAACTTCCGGAACTGCAGGGGCGTACCTCGGCGGTCGAGTACATCACGGGAGCACTCAGCCCCAACCAAACCGTCGAGCGGTTCAACGTCCTCGGTACGGATCTCGGCATCATGTGGGACAACGGTGCAGGTCAGGTCCTGACAGCCTTCGGTGACACCGTCGGAATCGGATCTGACCCCCTGTGCTCCGGGGTGGTCGGTGACTGGCGCAGCAACGTCCTGTTCCGTAGCTCGGACGGAAATCTGTCCGACGGCATGAACATCGACTCCTCACCGACCGACCGGCCGAATCACTCACGCGAGATCATCGGAAGTCTGAAAGTCACCGGCGTCGAAACCAGCAGCATTCCGACGACGGGTATCTCGGTTGGCGGCGTTCAGTACGTCAACTACATGTCGATTCGTTCGTGGGGAGGGTCGGGCGAGTGGGTCACCAACTTCTCGCAGATCGCGTCCTCGCACGACAACGGTGAGACCTGGCAGATCGAACCGGCCTCGTCCCGGCCGAATCTGCCGTTGACGGGTAACGACAACTTCCAGATGGGCTCCTTTGTCAAAGACGGTGGTTACGTCTACAACTTCGGTACCCCAGCTGGACGTTTCGGCGAGGGACGACTCTCGCGGGTGAAGGAAGCCTCCATCGCGGACGTCGCGGCGTACGAATACTGGGACGGAAAGGCGTGGGTCCCCAACAATCCCGCTGCCGCGGCGGTAGTTCTCGACGGGGATGTCAGCGAACTGTCGGTGCAGTACAACAACTATCTCGGCAAGTTCGTCGCGATGTACTCCAACGAGTGGGGAGCGCTGGTGCTGCGGACGGCCTCGGACCTGACCGGACCGTGGAGCGCACCGGACGTCGTGATCGGCACCGACGCGGTTCCGGGACTCTACGGTGCGTACATGCACCCCTGGTCGCAGGGGCAGGACCTCTACTTTCTCGCTACCACGTGGTCCGACTACAACGTGATGCTCATGAAGACCACGCTGCACCAGTGAACCGGATGGTTATCGTTGAACGGTGAGCACCACCGACAATGCGCTACTGATCACCGCCCTTCGAGACGTGTTGGTGGGACCACTTCCCGAAATCGGCCGACGATTTTCGACGCTGATCGCGGATATGGTGCCGCACACCTCTCTGGTGATCTTCACCCGAGAGTGCACCGGTAGGCCGCGCAAGGTTGCCGGGGATCCAACTGTCGTCGATCGTGTGACCATCGCCGAACTCGACCGTATCCGTACAGATCTCACTGTCGGACAGATCTTTCGGGGAAAGTGCGCTATCGCCGGCCGTGACCGTGAAGTGCTCGCGATGCTCGATCGAACAGACACCCTCCTCGTGCTGACGCCGCACCCCGGACCGGTGAAGGCGGCATCCCTCGAATTGATCCAGGCACTGTTCGCGGTGACTGCAACCGGAATTCAACTCCAGGTCCGGAATGCGAGCCCGGCATATCTCGCCGAGTCGCGGGCAGCGTCGTCCGAGCGTGCGCGCACCGTGGCAGAGATGACGGAGGTGCATGCGGCCACCCTCGAGACGATGCTGGCGACGCTGCGCTCGGCAGATCTCGACGACACACGTGCGCGAACCTCGGCCAGGGAGACTGCGGCTTCGGCCCTGATCGGCCTGCGTTCAGCCGTCGACGTGCACCGCGAGTTGGCTGAGGAGTCGACCACCACGGCTTTTGCGCGGATGCGTGGGGAATTGCGTTCGCTGCTCAAACATCGGGAAATCGCGTTGGAGTTGGTGGAGCCACCCGTCGACGGGCGTGGGTTACCAGGTGAACTGGCGCACGGCGCCCGCGCGGTCGTCCGCGGCGCGGTCTTGGCGTTGTCGGATCAGCAGATGCTCTCGCGTATCCGGGTGGCCTGGACGCTCGACGCGGCTTCACTCTCGATCGACATTCGCGACGACGGCGGTGGTGAAGCCGACGTGGTTGACGTGGAACGCCAATTACGTTCGAGGGTAGAGACTTTGGGTGGAACCGTCGAATCCGAGTCGACGCCTGGGTGGGGGAATCGGATCAGCGCAACCATCCCGCTCGACGCCCCCGTCGCCCTACCGAATCGCGACGTCCTCACAGAACTGGCACCGCGGGAGTTCGAGGTACTCGAGCATCTGGTGGCCGGACGGCGCAACAAGGCGATCTCGGAGCGACTCGGTGTCAGTGAGAGCACAGTCAAGTTTCATGTTGCCGGGGTCCTGCGGAAATTGGGCGTCGAGAGTCGGGGTGCGGCCGCCGCCGCGGGCGCCGAGGCCGGCGTGAAGCCCGCGCCCTAGTCCTTTCGGCCAGGTCGGTCAGTCAGTTCGACCAGGGTTGCGGGCACCTGCTTCGGGCTAACCTTTGAACGAGTGCACATATCGCAATGTGAAAACACGGCGCCATGTGACGACACGTCCTCAATCGCACGAAGCCAGGAGCAAAGCCATGCCACAGCAGGTACGCGGCGTCATCGCCCGATCCAAGGGTGCCCCCGTCGAAATCGTCCCCATCACGATTCCCGATCCCGGCGCCAACGAGGTAGTGGTCGCCATTGCAGCGTGCGGTGTGTGCCACACCGACCTGACCTACCGCGACGGCGGAATCAACGACGAGTACCCGTTCCTGCTCGGGCACGAGGCGTCGGGCATCGTCGAGAGCGTCGGACCCGGTGTCACTCATGTCGAGGTGGGCGACTTCGTCGTCCTCAACTGGCGTGCCGTGTGCGGGCAGTGTCGCGCGTGTAAGCGTGGCCGCCCGCAGTACTGCTTCGACACGTTCAACGCCGAGCAGAAGATGACGCTCGAAGACGGCACGGAACTGACGCCGGCACTCGGCATCGGCGCATTCGCAGACAAGACGCTGGTTCACGAAGGCCAGTGCACCAAGGTCGACGCCTCGGCCGATCCGGCTGTCGTCGGACTGCTCGGTTGCGGCGTCATGGCCGGCATGGGCGCCGCGATGAACACCGGCAACGTCGGACGCGGTGATTCGGTTGCCGTGATCGGTTGCGGCGGCGTCGGCGACGCAGCGATCATGGGTTCACGCCTGGCCGGTGCCAACACCATCATCGCGATCGACCGCGATCCCCGAAAGCTGGAGTGGGCCACGGAACTTGGTGCCACGCACACGATCAATGCCACCGAGGTCGACGACGTCGTCGAGGCGGTCCAGGAGCTGACCGGAGGTTTCGGTGCCGACGTGGTTGTCGACGCAGTCGGCCGCCCGGAGACGTGGAAGCAGGCGTTCTACGCCCGTGACCTCGCGGGAACCGTAGTGCTCGTGGGAGTTCCGACGCCGGACATGAAGCTGGAAATGCCGCTGGTGGACTTCTTCTCGCGCGGCGGAGCCCTCAAGTCGTCGTGGTACGGCGACTGCCTGCCCGAGCGTGACTTCCCCGTTCTGGTCGACCTGTACCAGCAGGGGCGTCTGCCGCTCGAGAAGTTCGTCAGCGAGCGCATCAAGCTCGACGAGGTCGAGAAGGCCTTCGAGACGATGCACCGCGGAGAGGTCCTTCGTTCGGTGGTGGTCCTGTGACATTGCGTGTGGATCGTGTAGTCACCTCGGGCACGTTCAGCCTCGACGGCGGAACGTGGGACGTCGACAACAACATTTGGCTGATCGGTGACGACAACGAAGTGGTAATTGTCGACGCAGCCCACACCGCGCAGCCGATCATCGACGCTGTCGGTGGACGCAAGGTGATCGGAATCGTCTGCACCCACGGTCACAACGATCACGTCACGGTTGCGCCGGAGCTGGCCGAGAAGCTCGACGCTCCGATCTACCTGAACCCGGCCGACGATGTGCTCTGGGAGATGACTCACCCCGGGGTGAAGCATCTGAGCTTGGAAGATGATCAGCGTATTGCTGTGGCGGGCACGGACATTCTGGCCATCCACACACCGGGCCATTCCCCGGGGTCGACCTGCCTCTACCTGCCCGAGGCGGGGGAACTGTTCAGCGGCGACACCTTGTTCTCCGGTGGACCCGGCGCAACGGGGCGGTCGTACTCAGACTTCCCGACCATCATCGGGTCCATTCGCGACAAGCTGTTCGCGCTCCCCGCCGAGACCAAGGTTCACACCGGTCACGGCGACGGCACGACGATCGGTACCGAGGCGCCGCATCTCGAAGAATGGATCCGCGCCGGATCCTGATGTGATCAGAAGCGAAGTGGGGACGCCGGTATCGGTGTCCCCACTTTCGTTACAACGCGGAGGCCCAACCGGCGGTGTCGTTCTCACCCGGGATTGCCATCAGGCCGTGCCACAGTTCGAGGATCTCGAACCATTCTGTCTCGGATCGGCTGAGGGGACGTACAGATTCGTAGCCGGCGCGCAGGCTCTGCCGTACCGCGATCGGTGTCGGTCGCCAATCGGTGAACAGGGTGCCCAGATAGACGCTTGCCTTGGCCAGGTCGCTCACCCGGTGGTCGATCACCACGTCGTCGAAGTCGAGTACTCCGGTGGTCTGAGAGTTTCGAGTCAAGATATTGGCTGCGCGGAAGTCGTTGTGTACCAGTTGAGTTCGGTCATCGAGTTCGGACGCCCGCTCCAGGAGGTTCGTGAGCCTACGTGTTGCCTCAGGCGCAAACCCGCGGTTGAAACTCTCCAGCCAGCCACCGATGCGCTCCTTCAACCCGGTAGTGCGCGACGAGAACACCGACCCGTCGACGTGGGTGGCACCGAGCGCTCGGTGTATCTCTGCCAGACAGGCCCCGGCCGACCGGACCGCCGAGTGGTCCTGCACGTCCAACCAATCTCCCGCCAACTCCGGCAGTACGGTGAATGACACTGCGCACGATGGGCCTTCCAGTTTTTCCCGGACCAGCAGTTTTTCCCGGACCAGCAGTGTTTCCCGGTCCAATCCGTTCAGGGACGTGATCGGCGACGGAACGGGTATACCCACCTCAGCGAGTGCGCTCAGCAGGCGCGTCGATGCCTCCAGGTTCGCGAAGCGCTCTGTGGCTCGCGACCACTTCACCACCAGCCCACCTCGGTCGCTCGCAACCCACACAATCGCGTTCTGGTCACTGATCGCCATTCGGGAGCACTCGAGGGCCGTCAATCCCCAAGTCTGCTCGAGTACCGCCGAGACCCAACGGGTGGCTACGCCAAAGCCGTTGAATCCGAATCGCTCTTCCAGCGCAGCTTCCGGCTCCACCGTTTCCCAGAGCATGGACAACCCCAGCGGCAACATACTTCGACCTTAATTGGTGATCTCCGCTGATTGCGGACGATCTCCTCACGCCTTGCGGGAGCTTCTCGCTGAGCCGGCTGTGCCGATTCCCGAACGTATGCGCACGGTTCGCACGATCTCGTCGAACAGCAAGGGGATCGGGTCGAATGCCACGACGAGCATGATCGCGTCTTTCGGGCCGAGGGTGGCCTGCATCCAGCTGTCGACGGAGTCTTGATCTGACGTGGGCCGTTCGGTCCAGAGCCCGTTGTCGGTGTGTTCGTAGGCATTTTCGATGATCAACGTGTCCGGGTCGAGTCGGTCGAGTTGGCCGAGGTACGCTGCTGCGTCCTTCGCGATTCGCTGGATACGATCGGGAATTTCGGTGGAGATCGGCGACGGATATGCCTTGTCGAGTCCACCCGCGCCTGCCGACCACGCGCCGTAGACGATGGGGTTGGCTGTACGCATGACCGCATACAGTCTGCGCGGCGCCGATTCAACGATTGCGCTACGCAACAGTTCTCGCCAAATTGCGCTCGAGAGACCTGACCCTTGGTAGTTCGGGTGCACTCCCGCCGAGTTGGCATAGAAGCATGACCGTCCGCCGAATTCTCGTTGATTGCTTGCGACCCAGGCTGCGGGAGTACCACTCGCATCGAGCACGACGACCAGACCCTTGAGGTCATCAAGTTTGGCATCGGAGAGCCAGTCGCTCCAGAACTCCGGGGCTGTTCCGGTGAATGTTTCGACCGCAACCGGGACGAAGTCTCTGCGAAGGATTTCCCGGCCGCCGGGCGACAATTGTTTGGCCACGTTTGTCCAATGCAGGCCGGTGAAGCCGGGGCGAACTGCGAATCTCTTGGCGCCGGAGGCTAATTCCGGCGGGCAAAGTGGTGTGACGGAATCGGGCGTCGACATGGTTGGTCAGCCTCTCACGCTGGGCTTGGATTGATCACTCGCGGTTACAGTTCGATGGTGAGTTGGGCGGAGTTGGCTCGATCGGTGCAGATGAGCATGGTGTCTGGTTCGTCGAGGAACGCTGATCGTCCTCGGCGGTCGACCTCTCCGCTGATGACCCGTACTCGGCACGTGCCGCAGAATCCCTGCTGACACGAGTACCTCACATCGGCCCTTGCGGTTCTTATTGCAGCGAGCGCCGACTGGTCCGCGGCGACGTCAATCGAATCCGTGCTGTGGGCAAATCGGATCTCGAAGGGCTTTCCCCCGACAACAGGTTCGGGGATGAATCTCTCGAAATGCAGACCGGCGGAGCCTGTTCGGTCGAATTCGGCTCGAATGTCGGTCAGGAGTGCCGGCGGGCCACAGAAATAGACGGACGTAGCTGGGCCGGCGTGTGTAAGCAGTTCTGCGGCCGGGCGGCGTGGGCCGGTGAGGATCCGGACCCGGTTGGAGTCCAATTCGCTGATCTCGCCCAGAAACGGCATGGACCGGGTGTCCCGGCCGAGGTAGGTCAGATGCCAATCGACATACGACGACGCCGCGGCACGCACCATGGGCAGAATCGCGGTGATACCGATGCCTGCGGCGATGAAGGTGACGCGGGAGATGTCTGCTCGTGCCAGGTGCGGGTACGCGAAGGGAAACGCGTTTCGAGGGCCGCCTCCGGTGAGTGCGGTACCCGTAGTCACTCGATCGTGAATCTCGGTCGATCCTCCTCCGCCGTCAGGGATCCGGCGGACCGCGATCCGATAACTACGCGTATCGGTGTGATCGCCGCAGAGCGAGTACTGCCTGATCGTTCCCGAAGGGAGCGTCAGATCGATGTGTGCGCCCGGGTACCACCGCGGCAGGATGGTCCCGTCTGCGGATTCCAGACGCAGGCTCCGCACTCCGTCGGCCTCGAGGTTCGTCTCTGTCACGACGAGGCTCAGTGTCCGGTCGACGGGGGTGGGTTCGATGATGCGCACCCGGCTGGTCACGGCGGAGTATCCGCGGATCAGGGACTGCAGGCCGGACATCAGTCGGTCAGGTTTGTGTGGTCGGCGCAGGGACGCAGGTACGGGTGGGGGACTGAATCGGGTCATTCGCGTACTCCAGATCGGGCGGTGTGCGTTACTCAGGCGGCGGCGCGAGCTGCCGGTGACGAGGCGAGGTAGGCAACTGCTTGGCTGGTCGAGCCGTACCGCGACGGGTGGTAGCCGGGGCGGAAGTACTCGAAGAACATCCGTGTCAGGCTCCACGGACTTGGCATCAGGCCCTTCTTCATCGCCAGGCGAACATCGCGGAGCTTGATCCGCCGGGTGTTTCCGCCGAGCGCAGGATCCACTGACATCATGTAGCGAATGCCCCGCACCCAGAGAATGACGAGCATCGGTGCAGCGATTATCCAAGTACGTACTCTTCGCAGGTAGCCGCCGTCGAGGTGGGTGAAGAGGTCGAACGCCACATGGCGGTGTTCGACTTCCTCGGCCAGGTGCCAGCGGAACAGATCGAGGACTTTCGGGTCGAGGGTTTTGTCCCAGCCTCGGGCGTTGAGCCCCCAATCCCCGAGGTAGGAAGTGAAGTGTTCGAGGGCGGCGACGAGAGCGACACGTTCGAGGAGCCAAGACTGGGCTTTGCGTCCGGTGAGATCACGGTCGCCGAGAAGGCGGCGGAACATCCACCGGATCTGCTCGACGAATGGTTCGGTGTCGAGTCCCTCGCCATTGAGATACTCGAGCAGCGATTGGTGTGCCGAGGAATGTGTCGCTTCCTGGCCGATGAACCCGATCACGTCCGCGCGAACGGCGTCGTCCTTGATCAGGGGCAGTGCTTGTTGGAAGACGTCGACGAAGAACACTTCGCCCTCGGGCAGGAGCATGTTCATCCCGTTTGCCAGGTGCGTAGCGAACGGATTGGCGTCGAAGTAGTGCATCGGCAGCCCGGTCCAGTCCCAGGACACGTTTCGGGCTGCGAGGGCGACCTTGTCTGCGTCTTTGTCGACGTCGGTGTGTGCGCTCATCGTGGTTCTCCGTTCGATTCGGTGGTTTCTTCTGCGTGCTCCCGGGCGAAGGACCGCACGAGATCGGCAACGACTGTCGGGTTGAACAGAGGTATCCAGTGACCGCCGTCGACGGAGTGAACCCGTGAATCGGCTGCCCAGCGACCGATGTCGACTTGGCTTGCGGGAGTGATGAAGATGTCCCGACGGGGAGCAAGAACTTGCACGGGTAGATCAGTGGTGCGCTGTTGCGGGCGAAGCAGGCGCGGAAGCAAGTTTGCGGTGTAGATCCGGAGGGCGTTGCGATTCTCGCGTGCGCGGTGCGCCGAGACGGCGGCGGAAGGCGTTGCCTTGTCGGAGCTCGAAGTTTCGAGACGCGAGGCCAGAGTGATCGTGCGGTCGACCAGGCCTAGCCGGCACGCCAGCGGAGCAATCCACGGGAGCTGGAAGAAACCCATGTACAGTGGCGACTTCCACTGTCCCAGAATGTCTTTCCAGCCGGCGGGTCCCGCTGCGAGGCGTGACCGTATCCAATAGGGAACGTGATCGAGGCAAGGTCCGGAGATCGAGGTCAGCGACGCGAAGTGGTGCCTCTGTGCTGAAGCGGTGGCGGCATGCCAGGCCTGCACAGAACCCCAATCGTGCCCGACCAGATGCACCGGACGCCCGGGCGAGACCTCGTCGAGTACCCGACCGATGTCGTCTGCCAACTGGTCGAGTCGATAGTCCCTGATCCGGTTCGGGTGCCCGGACGCTCCCGAACCTCGCACGTCGAAAGTCACCACACGCATCGTCGACGCGAGTTCGCTGGTCACTCCGTCCCAGACCTCGTGGTCATCGGGAAATCCGTGCACGCACAGAACTGTCGGCCCACTCGGGTTCCCCCGCTCGAACACTGCCAGTCGTACCCCGTCCGAGGCTTCGACGAACCGTGTCGCCACGCGAGGAAAAGGTTGGTTCAAGGCTGTCATGTGAAGTCCTTCGTGGATGTGACGGCGGGGTGTACCCGAGCGCCTCGGCCATGTATATGTGAATGGCAGTAACGTATTCTGGATAAGATAGTAGACTGATCGTGCTACCGCAAGGGTCGGTCGCTGAACCCGAGGATGGATACTCATGACACCGAGTCCGCGAGAAACACCGAGTCCGCGAGAACGGCTCATCGCAGGCACGATCGCCCTCGTGCGGGAACGCGGCGTTGCCGGTACGGGAATCACCGACTTGCTGGCTCGGAGCGATACCGCTCGGCGCTCGGTTTATCAGAACTTCCCGAGGGGGAAGGCACAGCTCGTCGAGGAGTCCACGCGGGTGGCCGGGCAGCTGATGAGTTCGATCATCGCGGAATTCACCGCGACGGACGGTCCTGTCGAGAGTCTTGTCGCCTTCGTTCAGATGTGGAAGGACACACTGGAAGCCAGTGATTTCACCGCCGGATGCCCGATCGTCGCTGCGGCACTGGGTGGCACCGAGGCTCCCTTGGCGCCGGCAGTTGCCGCGGAGGTATTCGACGATTGGATGAACCTGCTTGCCGCGCAGCTCGAGCGCGCGGGGGTAGGTGAGTCCGTGGCCCGATCACTTGCCGCGACGACGGTGTGCGCGATAGAGGGCGCCGCGGTCCTCGCCATCTCGTCGCGATCGGTGCGTCCGTTGGATCAGGTTGCCGTGCATCTCGCCGAGCTCGTATCTCTACATCTGGGCGAGCTTCGCTCGTAGAGCGTTCGAGAATCGTTAGACGGGGTGTTCCTCGGCCACCCTTGTTTCAATCTTGCTGTCGTTCAATCGCCCCTGTTGTTCAATCGCCCTGTTGTAGTTCGCTGAAGATCAGGTTGGTCTGTGTGTTGGCGATGGCCGGATCGTTGAGGTGCGCGCTGACGAAATCGCGAAGCCGAGTAGGGGATTCGCACGACACGTGCACCAGAAGATCACGGTCCCCACTCATCAGGAACACTCGCTGAACGGAATCCAGTCCGCTCAGGTGCTCGGCAATTTCCGTCATCCGACTCCTGGCGTGGGAGTGAATCAGAATCGACACCATCGCCGAGATCTCGAGGCCGAGTAGCTCGAGGTCTATGTCTGCGTGAAACCCCTTGATGACGCCCGATTCGCGTAGAGCGCGCATCCGCGCCAGGGCGGTCGACGGCGCTATCCCGACCTTCTCGGCGAGTGCATTGTTGGGGATGCGTGCATCCCGGACGAGTTCGCGGAGAATCGCTGTATCGACGTCGTCGAGCCGAACATGATTCGGCCGCGCCGCGGCAGCTGCCCGTTCGATCGCATTTATCATCCGATTTCTCCCTGTCGTCGCGAAATATTCAGCAACTATTGACCGCGCCCGTCGATGATTCTAGCTTTTGCCAAACACATCGAATTATCAAACGGTCGAGATCGACACAGTCGACTGTTGCGACGAAGGAGTCTGGATGCTTCCGAGGATCGGCCGACACACGGGCGACGGACACATGGGCGACTGGGTGGCACGGGTGATCGACATCAGCCCGCCGATCTCCGAATCGACGCCCGTGTGGCCAGGCGATACCGCCTTCACCCGCGCTGTCACGTCCGACCTCGGCGGCAGCGACGCCGTCACGATCAACCGAATCACCACCACTCCGCATATCGGTGCTCACGCCGATGCGCCGGCGCACACCCGCATCGACGGCGCGACTATCGGTTCTGTTCCCCTCGAGCCCTATCTCGGCGAGGCTCTGGTGGTCGACATGACGGGGGTCGACGGTGCCGCCTGCGTCAGGCCCGTCGAAGAGACGGTGGAGCGACTCGGCGGCCATCTGCCGCAACGGCTGATCCTGAGGACGTACCGGAAGTACCCGCGCGAGTGGGACAACGACTTCGCCGGCGTTTCTCCGGAGCTGACGCACTGGTTCGCCGACCGCGGTGGCGTTCTGATCGGAATCGACGGCGCCTCGTTCGATCCGATGGACAGCAAGACCATGGACGGGCACCACGCGGCAAGCGATCGTGGCGTCGCGATCCTCGAAGGACTTTGCCTCGACGACGTCGACGAAGGCTACTACGAGTTGATCGCCCTGCCGCTGAAGTTCCTCGACCTCGATGCCAGCCCGGTACGCGCCGTGCTCCGGACTCTGCCTTCATCACTTTCAACGCCGACACATGCAGGAGAAGAATCGTCATGACATCGACAACCACCCTTTCGTTGGAAGACTGCGTCAAGGCGGACGCAGTGGATCCCCTGAGGGAATTCCGCCGCGAGTTCGCGATTCCAGAGGGCGTCCTCTACTTCGACGGAAACTCGCTCGGCGCGCGTCCCATTGCTGCACAGGAATACGCCGCGAGAGTGATCGGCGACGAGTGGGGCAACGGCTTGGTTCGCAGTTGGAACGAGGCTGGATGGTTCGACCTCCCTGTTCGCCTCGGTGACAAACTTGCCCCGTTGCTGGGAGCAGGTGAAGGCGAAGTGGTAGTGACGGATTCGACGTCGATCAACCTGTTCAAGGCATTGGCCTCCGCACTGTCCATCGCGGCTGCGCAGGATCCCAGCCGGAAGGTGATCGTCTCCGAGCGAGACAATTTCCCCACCGACCTCTACATTGCGGAGGGCATCATCTCGCTGCTCGATCAGGGATACGAACTACGCCTGATCGACCAACCGGGCGATCTCACCGAAGCAGTAGGACCGGACACCGCCGTAGTGATGTTGTCGCACGTCAACTACCGCACCGGAAACCTGTATGCGATGACGGAAGTCACTGCAGCAGTGCAGGAGCGTGGCGCGCTCATGATCTGGGATCTCGCACACTCGGCTGGCGCCGTCGCTGTCGACCTGGGCGGCGCCGACGCCGACTTCGCAGTCGGGTGCACGTACAAGTATCTCAACGGTGGTCCAGGTTCGCCTGCATTCATCTGGGTCAACCGTCGTCATCAGAACACCGGAATCCAGCCACTGTCCGGGTGGTGGGGGCACGCGCGACCGTTTGCG
This sequence comes from Rhodococcus sp. NPDC059969, assembly GCF_042738325.1. Taxonomy (NCBI): domain Bacteria; kingdom Bacillati; phylum Actinomycetota; class Actinomycetes; order Mycobacteriales; family Nocardiaceae; genus Rhodococcus; species Rhodococcus sp. NPDC059969. Next base: position 1,237,150 of record NZ_JBHWUF010000001.1, read on the forward strand.
ATGGAGTCGGCCTACGAACCCGGCGCAGGAATACGGCGCTTTCTGAGTGGTACTCAACCCATCACGTCGTTGTCGCTTGTCGAATGTGGTCTCGACGTCGCGCTCAAAGCTGACATGGCCGACATCCGGAGCAAGTCGCTCGCGCTGGCCGATCTCTTCATCGACCTCGTCGAGGAGCGTTGCGCTGCCTACGGTTTGGAGTTGATCACGCCACGTGAACATGAGCGTCGTGGATCGCACGTGAGTTTTGTTCATCCCGAGGGTTATTCGATCATGAAGGCTCTCATCGCGCGGGGCGTCATCGGCGACTACCGCGAACCAGGAGTGTTGAGGTTCGGTATCACTCCGCTCTATCTCGGCTACGCCGACGTGTGGAACGCCGTCGACGTGTTGCGAGACATCCTCGAGAACAAGTCCTGGGATCGCCCCGAATTCCGCGAGCGCGACGCAGTCACCTGATTCTTCCAAGTTTCCGCGGACCGGGAGGTACCGCCTTTCGCAAGGAGCTTTCATGAGTGATTTCAAAAACATTCAGCAGCGAGAATCAGGTCTCAAACGCGAACTCGGCCCCAAGCAGATGAGCATGATCGCGCTCGGCGGTGCAATCGGCACCGGACTCTTCCTCGGCAGTAAGTTCGCCATCGGATTTGCCGGCCCGAGCGTCATCATCAGTTACGCGATCGGTGGGTTGATCGCCCTGCTGCTGATGGGTGCCCTCGCCGAAATGACCGTCGCACATGCGACATCGGGTTCGTTCGGTGCGTACGCCGAGTTCTACGTCGGACCGTTGATCGGCTTCCTCGTTCGCTATCTCTACTGGTCGTGCATCGTCCTCGCTGTCGGTACCGAGGTCACCGCAATCGGTGAATACATGCAGTTCTGGTTCGCCGACGTACCGTCGTGGCTGTGGATCGTGTTGTTCTCCGGAGTGCTGATCGGGGTGAACATGTTCAACGTCAAGGCTTTCGGAACGATGGAGTACTGGTTCTCGACGATCAAGGTCTTCGCGATCGTGGCGTTCATCGTGATGGCAGCGTGTGTCGTGTTCGGTAGTGGAAATCCTGACTATGGATTCCACAATTACACGTCGGGTGGCGGATTCTTCCCGAATGGTTTGTCCGGCATGTGGTTTGCCGTGATCGTATCGATCTTCAGCTACTTGAGCATCGAGATGATCGCCATTGCAGCAGGTGAGGCGGAAAACCCGGCAGTGGCGGTGAAGAAAGCATTCCGTGTGACGATCGTTCGGCTGTTCGTCTTTTACATTGCAACGCTTGCCTTGATACTGGCAATCGCTCCGATGGACAAGATCTTGAGCGGCGGAAGCCCTTTCGTCACGGTGATGCAGGTCGTGAAGATTCCGGGCGCAGACAGCGTGCTGAACTTCGTGGTGATCATTGCCGCACTGTCCGCGATGAATAGTCAGTTGTACGTGTCTTCGCGCATGATGTTCTCGCTCTCACGCGCCGGTGACGCACCGGCAATTCTCGGCAAAGTCCGAGCCAACGGCTCACCGGTCAACGCCTTGTTGCTGTCGACGTCGGGTATCGCCGTCGCGACAATTGTCTACGTGCTCTTTCCCGAGCAGGCATTCACCTTGATGATTTCGTTGTCGATGTTCGGGGCTATGGCGACGTGGCTACTGATCTTCGTGACGCACTGGTTCTTTCGCAAGCGGATGAAAGAGGACGGAACAAAGCTCTCCTTTACGATCCCGTTCTTTCCTGTGGGGACAATCCTCGGCGGTGCCCTCATGGTCGCGATTCTGATCACCACGTTGTGGGTCGACGATTTCAAGATGACGCTGGTGTTCGGAGTTCCGTTTGTCCTGGCCGTGATCGGCATCTACTACTTCACTCGATCGCGTCGGGCGCAGAGTCGAGCAATAGATGCCGACCAGATTCAGGACGAGGTCACGGGGACCGTCGTCAAGCGAGTTCCCTGACTCATCTTGGGAATCACAGGGTTTCGGCGAAGAACTCCATAGTGCGGGTCCACGCGAGGGAAGCAGAATCTGGGGCATAGTGGCTGGCCGAAGTGTCGTTGTTGAACGCGTGGCCGGCATCGGCATAGCGGTACACCTGGGCGAGGTCGGAGGCAGTTGCGCGCAATTGCTCGACGCTCTCGGGTGGGATGCTCGGATCCAGGTCGCCGTAGTGGCCGAGCCATGGGACCTGCAGTTGCGTAGCGAGTTCGGTGCCTGCCGCAATCCCATTCCATCGGGCTTCTGCAACGCCGCCACCGTAGTAGGTAACGGCAGAATCGACGAGGGGCACCGCGGCGCACCACAGTGACGCGGTGCCGCCCATGCAGAATCCGAGGGAGCCGACCTTGTCTGCTCCCTCGGATCGGCTGTAGTCGACAGCGGCACGTACGTCGTGGCCGATGGTTGTGCTGTCGAGTGCCATGAGCGCGTCCTTGGCGGACGGAAAGTCGGTGAAGGACGTCTGCGCGCCGCGGTGGTAGAGGTGCGGAGCCACGGCAAGGTAGCCGGCATCGGCGAGACGCTCGAGGATGCTCTCGATGTGCTTGTTCACGCCCCACGCCTCTTGGAGAACCACCACCGCATGCTTCGGCTCACCTGGCGAATCCGGTCGGCTGACGGTCAGCGGCACGTCGTGTGTGGTCGTCGTGAAAGTTCCCATATCCAGACTGTAAGCGAGACCAGACTGTAGATGGACCGTCGAACTAGACTCGTCAAATGTTCAGTTCCGCCGTACAACCGATCAGCTTGGGCAGTTGGCCGACGCCCGTCGAACCTTTGGCGCGTTGCGCGCAAGCACTCGGATTGGGGCCGGAAGAGCTGTGGATCAAACGTGACGACGTCGCCGGCCTGGGCGGCGGCGGCAACAAGATCAGAAAATTGCAGTACACCTGCGCTCAGGCTTTGGCCGTTGGCGCGACGACACTGATCACTACCGGTGCACCGCAAAGCAATCACGCTCGGTTGACTGCTTCGGCAGCAGCTCGGTTGGGATTGCGTTGTGTCCTGGTACTCGGTGGTGCCGAGCCGGAATCCGTGCAGGGCAATCTCATTCTGGATGCACTCGCAGGCGCTGAGATCGTCTGGGCAGGTGGGGACACGGCATCCGCGGTCGACGCCGCGGCGGAGGCTGTCGCTGACTCGGGCGGTGTTCCTTTTGTCATTCCCTTCGGCGGTACCAGCGCGGTGGCCGCGCAGGGATACGTGGACTGCGCACGCGAGATCGAGCAGCAACTCTTCGGCGTCGATCGCGTCGTCGTTGCACTCGGATCGGGCGGAACGATGGCCGGCCTTGTCGCGCATCTCGGCGTCGACAGAGTTGTCGGCGTCGATGTCGGGGCCGTTGCCGACCCGGTGTCGACTGTCACTGGGTTATTGGACGAGATGCCTGGTCCGACCGTGCGCGCCGAGGAACTTCAGATCCTGCGAAACCAAGTTGGCCAAGGCTATTCGACGCTCACGGAAGCGTCAGCCGGCGCGATCCGATACTTGGCGCGTACGGAGGGCATCTTCCTCGACCCGACGTACACCGGCCGAGCCTTTGCGGGATTGATCCAACTCGCGGAGGACAAAGCCATCACGACGGGATCGAAAACGGTCTTCCTGCACACCGGTGGGTTACCTGGCCTGTTCGGACATCCCGAACTGTCGACGCTGCGGTGAGCGAGCAGATCGACTACCCGCTCAGCAGCCCGCTCGACGAACTGTCCGAGTGGCAACGCGTCGTGCGCCCGCTGCGCGTCAGTGCCGACGGTTACCTGCGTTTGGCGACCAATCGGCTCGCCGTCGACTCCGACTACACCTGGGAGATGCACCGCCACAGCGATCACGAATTGCTGTGGGCGATCGACGGTGTTCTCGAGGTCCGAACTCCGGGGACTGTGTACACCATGCCCAGCGGGGTCAGTCTGTGGATCCCGTCTTTTGTTCCCCACGAGGTGACAGCGCGCAGCGGTACCGAATTGTCGTGCACGTGGTTGGTGGCATCCGACGTGACGGGGTTGGATCGTGTGGTGGCCTTGTCCACCCCGCCGCTGCTCGAACAGGTACTCGATCACCTCACCCGAGACGACTTGACGGATGCGGAGCGTCGGCGAGCCGAGGCGTTTGCCGTCGACCTCGTCGAACCTGTTCCGCGACTGATTTTCGATGTACCGCTGCCGACGACGCCGTGGCTTCGGAAGATCGCAGATCAATTGGTTGCCAGCCCGGCCGACACCCGATCGGTCGAGGAGTGGGCCAGCGACGCGAAGGTCAGTACGAGGACTCTCACCCGAAGGTTTCCGGCCGAGACCGGATTGACCTTCTCGGAATGGCGTATGCGGCTGCGGGCTCATCACGCGATGCAACTTCTGGCGCTCGGTCGAAGCATCTCGTTTGTATCGAGGAGGACGGGTTTTCGTTCCGAAAGCGCGTTCGGCGCGGCATTCCGTCGAACGACGGGTGTGACTCCGGGCGAGTTCGCAAGCCTGATCGATCATCCGCGCGCGCCAATGACCGATTGGCTACAGGACTAGTCCGAACAGCGACTCAAGGGGCCTCGATCGGACTTGTGTAGCGCCGCAGAATCAACTTAGGGTTGGCTAAACAATCACCCTGTAGGAGTTCTGCGTGCGCGCAATTCGATCATTTTCTGTCGGTCCCAGAGTCATCGCAGCGGCGGCAGCGGCCGTCGTCGGTGCGATGGTGATGACCGGCTGTTCCTCGTCGTCGGTCGATTCCGAGCAGACGGACGTCCGGACCGTCGCGTCGGCGTACGGGGACATCGAGGTTCCGGTTTCACCCGAGCGCGTCGTCGCCGCGTCGTACGACACTCCCTGGCAGCTCATGTCCCTCGGAGTGAAACCAGCTGCTGTGCAGGACTACGGCAAGTGGATCAGTGAATTCACGCCGGAGCAACAGGCCTTCGTCGACGGGCTCCCGACCATCGGGCCTTTCGGGGAAATGAACTTCGAAGCGATCGCTGCGGCAGATCCCGACGTCATTGTCGGCGACGCCGACGAGGTGGACCAAGCGGCGTTCGACCGTCTGTCCGGCATTGCACCCACCGTCATCGTCAAGGGAGAGAGCCGAGGCGACTGGAAAACGATCACCGCCGAGCTCGCTGAGGCAATTGGTAAGACCGACGTGCTCGAGTCGACGCGGACTGCCTACGAAGAGAATCTCGAACGTGTCCGTGGCGAGTACGCCGACGTGATCGCGAACAACAAGTGGATTCACATCTCACTCGGAGACGCCCCCGGCACATTCTCGGTCCAGCAACCCACCGGTGCGATCGGCAATTTGGTCGTCAACGAACTCGGGTTGGCGTACGGGCCTGGTGTACCGACCAATTACACCGACGCCGGATACGAGTCCTATCCGATGGAGCAGCTGGCCGACATCATGAACGGAGTGACGGTCGTGCTGTATCCGCTGAATGCGGACGGGTCGACCAGTGCGGCGGTTCAGGCGGTCCTCGACGACAACCTCTTCACAAGGCTGCCGGCGGCGCAGGCCGGGCATGTTTTCGGATTGCAGTCGAGCGTCACCGACTTCGTGACCGCGAACGGTTGGCTGAACGAAGTGACAACGAAGGTGTTCGCAAGGCTCTGACGCTTGCTTACCTTTTGACTGCGCGCCCGCAACTGACCAGTTGAGGGCGCGCAGTCTTTTTGGTCGCCACTACGAGCGGAAATCCTGTCCTCTGCTTATGATTTCTGTCACTGCTGGTTACCGTTACTTCTACGAGGGCGACGCGGTTCGACCTTGCCTTGGCAGGGATCTCCGATCCTCGGCGACGTGCGGAGGTGGTCGCCATCCCCGCAGATCGATGGGGTATTTTGTCCGTATCCACTGTCGGGGTGAACAGTGATGTGCGGGGAGTTTTCATTGAATGCGCGTGCTCTCGCCATGTTTCGTGCAGGGCGCTCTGGATTTCGGGACCATACCCGTCCGGACATTAGTTCTGGTTTGCTGAGCGTGAACGGTGCGTGGGGCGAACCGTTCGAGGGGACGAAAGGCGAGATCGGCGAATGACAGCGACTTCCGACGCACGGCGCACCGAACCGAACGCTGTCCAGAACACAGTCTCGTCGTCCGCCGAAAAGCCGCGCTGGCGCGATCGCAAGAGGTACCTGTGGCCGCTCGGATTGCTCATCCCGCTCAGCCCGTTCATCTCCTGGTTTCTCGTCGACAACCTGCGTCTCGGATTGTTCTGGGCGACCGGCGCGTGGTTGCTGGTCATTGTCATCCCGATCATCGACATGCTGGCCGGTGAAGACGGCGAGAGTCCGCCGGACGATGCGATCCCCGGACTGCAGAAGGACCGCTACTACCGCTGGTGCACTTACGCGTTCCTCCCCTTGCAATATGCCGGTCTGGTCTTTGCCTGCTGGTGCTGGATCAACGCTCCGATGGGAATCGCGGAGAAGATCGCGATGTCGTTCACGGTGGGCGTCGTCGCCGGCGTGGGTATCAACGCAGCACACGAACTTGGCCACAAGAGCGAGAAGGTCGAGCAGTGGCTCGCGAAAGTGGCGCTTGCACAATCCCTGTACGGGCACTTCTACGTCGAACACAACTTCGGCCACCATGTGCGTGTAGCTACTCCGCAGGACCCGGCCAGCTCGCGGTTCGGTGAGAGCTTTTGGAGGTTCTTGCCACGAAGTGTGGTCGGCGGCCTGCGTTCTGCCTGGCGTATCGAGAGCGCTCGACTCCAGCGGAAAGGCAAGCGAACCTGGAGTTTCGAAAACAACGTCCTCAACGCCTGGGCGATGAGTGTTGTCCTCTTCGCGACGCTGATCGGCATCTTCGGTTGGGAGGTAGCACCCTGGCTGCTGCTGCAGGCATTCGCCGGATTCACCTTCCTCGAAGCCGCGAACTACCTCGAGCATTACGGTCTGCTGCGTGGCAAGCGTGCCGACGGCTCGTATGTGCGCTGCAGCCCGGCCGACAGTTGGAACAGCGATCACGTGGTGAGCAATCTGTTCCTCTATCAGTTGCAACGACACAGCGACCACCACGCCAACCCGAAGCTGCGGTACCAAAGCTTGCGCAGCGCAGCCGAAGCCCCGCAACTTCCGGCCGGTTATGCGGTGATGATCGTGATCGCATGGATACCGCCGCTGTGGCGTCGGGTGATGGACCAGAGATTGTTGGACTACTACGACGGCGATACAGAACGGATCAACGTCGGCTGATTCGCAATTGCAGTCGGCTAGGCCACGCGCGCAATGATCTGGGGCGACGCCTGCAATAGCACGTGTCCCTGGACCAAGATTCGTTGGCAACCGTCTACTTCGATGAGTACCGGAATCGGTTCGGTATAGCCCGGCTCTGCACGCGTCAGGGTGGTGCCGACAGTGGTTCGAGCGACTTCCGAGCATGCGTCCGCCCGGCGTAGGTGCTCGAACGATTCGCCGAAGCTCTCACTCAGTTGTGTCGCGCCCGCGAAGACGACTTCGCCGCCTGCGGCTGCGGTGTACCGACAGATGCCGTCGCTCACCCAGTAGCGCTCGGCGACCAGATGTTGTTCACCGATCGTGGGCGTCAACCGAATCGTGCCGCACCCGATCCGTTGGAGGACCGCATCTGAGGTAAGCGAAACGATGTGCTCGGTCCGCCTGACTTCGTCGAGCTTCTCGATCTCGACCAGTCCTCTCAGCTGTTGGAAGCCACATTCGTCGACCGGATACGACGGGCGGACGATACGTCCCCGTGCGTCGATCAACCACAAATCCGCGAGCGGTACCGTGCTCGCTACCGGGCAACTGCCCTGATCCCGACGTCGACCCTCTGACGGTGCATTGAGCTTCGCGACGGCAGCGGTGAAATCTCCCTCCCACCGGTGCTCGTAGAAGTTGGTCGTGAGATTCGCGGTGATCGAGGGGCCGAACGATTCGTCGCAGGTGACTGCCGCTGCGGGCTCGAAATCCGGTGGCACCGTTCCGCTGCGAAACCAATGCGCTTGTGCGATCGCAGGCGGCGGTTCGATACCCAGAAACCGACCTTCGTCAGGGAGATTGCAGACTGCGGATTCGCCTATTTCGGCATGAGGTCGTGCGATCGCCGGCTCGCGGGCATGTGCGCATCCGCTGGAAACGCACAGCAGGAGCGCGATTGCGATCGAACGTCGCAGGGGCATGGGTGAACGGTACCGTCGAATGTGGCTGCGCAGACGGCACGATGGCGGGAATCAGCTCCCGCCATCGTGCCTATGCTCCATTGGCTTGTGTTGCGAGGCCTCAGCGACCGTCGTCCCACACGGTGTTGCCGCTTGCAGTCGTCGACGGGTAGTCCTGGACGGCGTCCCAATGCTCGACGATCTTGCCGTTCTCGTCGAAGCGGAAGATATCCATCGAGCCGCTGCCAGCCGTTCCTTCACCGGACGAAGCGAAGGTCTGGACGAAGACGAAGTCTCCCTCGGCTACCGTTCGCGGAAACTTGGTGGCCTTGTCTCCGGTAACAGGTTCGATCCCGGCCAGTGCCGTGACAAACGCGTCCTTACCGTCTGCGAACGAGGGGTTGTGCTGCGTGTAGGTCGGGCCGACCAGCTGGTCGGCAGCCTCGGCGGCTTTGCCCTCGTTGAAGGCGAGCTGCAGGAATGTCAGGGCGTTGGCAGTGTTGCGCTCCAATACTTCTGACGTCTTGAGCGGCGAAGAGGTGGGCCCGTCGAACATCGTGTTCGGATTCGCGGACGTTTCCGGCACGTCTTGTATGGCATCCCAGTGTTCGACGATCTTGCCGTTGTCGACGCGGAAGATGTCGAACACGGCCTGGCCGCGGTCACCGGGTGCAGAAGTGGTGTGAGACTGGAGGGCAACAAGATCGCCCTCGGCGAAAACGCGAGTGATCTCGGCATGCAACCCGGGTGTGGCCTCGACGTAACCGCCTATGCCGCTGACAAATCCGGCTGCCCCATCGGCGGCGGTGGGGTTGTGTTGGATGTAGACGTCGCCAATGTACCGGTCGGCGGCATGCTGGACCTGGCGGCCGTTGAACGCCAGTTCGTAGAAATCCGTGACGATGGTCTTGTTGGATTCGAGTTGATCGCCTTGTCCGGCAACAACATTTGCGGACGTCGTAGAACTGCTGGGGGTTGCGGATTCCGTGTCGTTGGAGCAAGCGGTGAGCAGGAGGGCGGCGGCAGCGGGGACAGTCATCCAGGCTGCGCGCCTGCGGAGGTTGCCCATGCTCAGTGTGCGACGGTGAAACGCTGGCGACGGTGAGCCGGAGTCTCGATCTCGTCGACAAAAGCGTGTGCGTAATCTTCGCCCGCGATAGCGGAATTGCCTTCGGCGTCCGTCAGGAGAACGTCGCCACCCACCTGGAAGGATCCCTTCGGAGCGACGCCGGCGTGGGCGCCGAATGCTGCGGCCGGGCTCACATAGAACCAGTCGACATTGCTGTCAGTCGCGCGGAGCGCATCGAGGACCTCGGCGTGAGCGAGCGCCTCACCCTTGTATGCATCCGGGAAGTCGGGGGTGTCGACGACGCGTGGCCCGCCCTCGGCGACCAACAAGCTGCCGGCGCCACCGACTACGGCAATGCGAGCATCGTTGCGTGCGGCGGCATCTGCGAGGGGAGTGACGGCGTCGAGCAGGCGCTTGCCGTCGATCTCGCGGGCGGGGATGGCTACGACAACGACGTCGTTGTCCGCCGTGACCTGCTCCACGATCGTGTTGTCGTGAACGGAACCCTGCACGACATTCGCCTCGGTTCCGGACTGCGCACTGCGGGCGACGACGGTCACCTCGTGGCCGCGTGAAGTGGCTTCCTTCGCGATTGCACTTCCTGCAAAACCGTTTCCACCGAATACTGCGATCTTCGACATGGCGTGTGCCTTTCCTTGATGTCGTCGTTGTGCTTGTAGTAGTAAATTTATTCACCTAGAAGGCCGATGTCTCGGTCAGATGCGGGCAGTATTTGGTGAAAAACAGACATCTTGATCACGGTGGACCGACTGCTTCGTGTCGACGTTGCGAACCGTAGGGTTGGTGCATGACTCTCACCGCCGACAACAACGCAGGTCCGCTGGCAATCGAGCGCTCGGACGTCGAAGCCGCACGGACTCGTATCGCAGGGTTGGCGCGGCGTACCCCGATCTTTCGAACTGCACTGCCGACGCCACACGGCGAGGTACCGGTTCTGTTCAAGCTCGAGTACCTCCAGCACGGCGGTTCCTTCAAAGTGCGCGGCAGTCTCAATGCAGTGGAACGAGCTGTAGCCAACGGCACCATGCCCGATGCCGGCGTGGTGATCGCGTCCGGTGGCAATGCTGCGATCGGGGCCGCGTGGGCGGCGCGGCGACGAGGACTCACATGCACCGTGGTGGTGCCGGAGACCGCGCCCGACGCAAAGGTGAAGGCGCTCGGGGAGTTGGGCGCCACCGTTCACAAGGTAGGCGATCGCTACGCACTCGCTGCTGCCGCTGCGGCGGAGATCGCACGCGCGAGCGGCGCGCTCGAACTGCACGCCTACGACCTGCCCGACATCGTCAGTGGGGCCGGCACCATCGCTCTCGAGATCGAAGACGAGGCGTCCGGACCGATCACGTATTGCATTGCAGTCGGCGGTGGTGGTTTGGTCTCTGGAATCGCCGCGGCGGCACGTCCCGAAGATCAAGTAGTAGCCGTCGAGCCGACCGGAGCCGCCACCTTGCATACCTCGCTCGATGCGGGTCGCCCGGTCGACATCGAAGTGAACAGCATCGCGGGGGATTCATTGGGGGCCACACGCATTGGCGCCATCGCCTGGGAGACACTGCATGAGAGTTCGGTAGACAGTGTTGTGGTCGACGATGATTCGATCCGGCAAGCTCGGGCATTCCTGTGGCGAGAGTTCCGGATTCTGGTGGAGTTGGGAACCGCAGCAGCATTGGTTCCGGTTCTGAACGGAACGGTCACGCAGCCGTCCGGCGGTGAACTGTGCGTGGTTTTATGCGGAGCCAACACACATCCGACCGACCTGTAATTCGGCGTATTTGTTTGCCTGCGTGTGAGAAAGTCGCAGGTGGGTACCTCTCGCAGTATGAGTACCAGCAGCATTATCTGGATAATTGTTGCCGTGGTCGTGGTGATAGCGATCGTGGCCGCACTCCTGTGGGTGGCGCGAAACAGACGTGACGAGCGTCGACACATCGAGGCAGAACAGATCCGCGAAGACGTCGCAGACAAGTCGCTGCAAGTCGGCGAGCGCGAGGCGCGGGCAGAAGAGACGGCAGCCAAGGCGCGCATGGTGAAAGCGGAGGCGGACGCCAAAGCGGCGGAAGCGTCTGCGCTGCAACACCATGCAGCGCAACACCGGAAAGAGGCGACGAGTTCTCGCGAGGAACTGAACCAGCAAAGAGATCACGCAGACACGATCGACCCGAAGGTTCCCAACCCGAAGGTCCCCGACCCCAAGGTCCCCAACCCCGAAGAACCGCGATCGGCGCCGGATCAGAGCCCTCGCAACCCTTGACCTCGAAACCCTTCATGCACGCGTTCGAGGTAAGCGTCGCTCCGTATATGGTTCGTCGATCATGATGAACAAAGAATCGTCACCGCAGGACCAGAAAAGCGTCGCGTCGACGGCCGCTGACGTTGCACAGAACAACGTCTTCGAGCGCTTTGCCCGTGCCGGATTCATCGTCAGCGGTGTCGTTCACCTGCTGATCGGATATATCGCGATCCGCGTTGCTCTCGGTGGATCCGGGTCTGCGGACCAATCGGGTGCGATGGCCGAGTTGGCAGGAAAGCCAGGGGGCGTCTTCGCCCTGTGGTTCGGCGTCGTCGCCTTCCTTGCCATGGCGTTGTGGAGATTGGCCGAGGCGGCGCTGGGAAGCTCGTCGTCGCCGTCCTCGGACGACAAGAAGAAGGAGTTCTTCGATCGCGCCAAAGCTTTGGGCATCTCGCTCGTCTATTTCGGTTTTGCTTTCACTGCATTCGGATTCGCGCGCGGTAGCGGTAAGTCGAGCAGTGGTCAGAGTGCGGGAATCACGGCACGTCTGATGGAGAACACGCTTGGGACTATCGCATTGGTGCTCGGCGGGATCGTCATCATCGCTGTTGGTCTTTACCACGTGTATAAGGGCGCGAGTCAGAACTTCCTGGACGATCTGAAAGGCACACCCAGCGCCTTCGTGCGCCGACTCGGAACCGTTGGGTACGTCGCCAAGGGCTTGGCCATCGCCGCGGTCGGCATTCTGGTTCTGCTCGCGGTCAACAACTCCGAACCAGGAAAGGCCTCCGGCCTCGACGGAGCGTTCAAGACGCTGGGTGCGCAACCGTACGGAGTCGCCCTGCTGATCCTTGCCGGATTGGGCATCATCACATACGGGCTCTACTGCTTCGTGATGGCGCGCTCGACGAAGATGTAGCGCCCGTAGGTAAGTGGGTCTATCCGAATGACCCGGTCTGGAAGCCGACGTCGCTGCCCGACGAACTTCCGGTCGAGCTACCGAATAGCGGTCGTCTCGGAACCAGATCATGCATCAGGTTCTCTGCTGCAGGGTCGATCATCGCCGCGTTTCCACCGTTCGCCAGAATCGTGATCGACCAGCCACTGTCGGGGACCAACAGGGTGATGCAGTTGGAACCCGTGCTGCCACCGTTCTTCTTGGCGAACCGTTGTGGGAAGTTCGGCGTCGGGGGTTGGAGCTGCCACGCCATTCCCATTCCGAAGGCCGGATTCTCCGGAGCCTGGGTGGCGATCTGATCGAGCATGGAGGTCAGTAACGGTTTGAGTGGGTTGTTGCCATAGCCGAGCGTTGTTGCGGCCCAAATCGACATGTCCTCAGCGGTGCTGACCAGGCCACCCCCGCCTGCGATCGCACCAGTGTTGTTCCACAGAGGCGCTCTTGTGCCGTCGAGGTAGTACGGAACGGCCAGGTCGGTTGCCTTGGACTCGATCACGGTACCCATCATCCCGAGCGGGTCGGTGATTTCGCGGGCGACTGCGGCCGCGAAAGGCGGCTTCTCCTGTCCCGGAATGATTTTGTCTGCCATGAGTGTGCCGAGCAGTCCGAATCCGAAGTCCGAGTACATCCAGTGGCTACCGGGGGAGAACTCCAAGGCGCCGGCGTCTTGGAGTCCTTCCCAGAGCATATTTCTGGTGTACTTCGCCTTCTCGTCGTTGCATGATTTCTTGGGATCGGCACATCCTGCCGAAAGATTGGGCGGGTCGTCGCTGAGACCCGAACGGTGGGTGACCAGTTGGCGAAGCGTGATCTCCTCGCCACCGCTGCCTTTCGGCAGTGGGTTGCCATCCGAATACTTGCTCGCCAAGTCGTCCAATCCGACTTCTCCCCGAGCGATCAGTTTCGCAAGTAGTGCAGCGGTGAAGGTCTTGGTCTCCGAAGCGATCTCGAATTGCGTTCGAGGAGTGACTCTCACGCCGTTTTCGACGTCGGCATATCCGTAGTGGTACGTCGTGGTGACACTGGCCTTGCGGTTCTTCTCATCCGGTTTGACGATGGCGAAGGCAAGACCGGGAACTCCACTGTTCAACAGTGTCTCTGCGACGCGCTGTACCGCTTGGGCTTCTGCAGGATCGCCTACCCGCGAACCCGGATTGGGCGCGGTGGGGCCGGCGGCGCCGGCGGTCGACGAGGTTGCGAAGGTTACGACGGCGGTTGCCGCAAGCCCTGCAACGCTGATGAACTGTCGCCGTGACGTCCGGGCGGACCCTCGATCCTGGTTTTCCATTGTTTGCACATTACAACCAAAGTCGACTGGTTTGACTGTTTTGTCGGAATTGGCAAGGTGTGGTCCTTAGGAGACAGTGTCGCTAGATCACGCCGCCGTTGACGTAGATGACCTGGCCGTTGACCCAACGAGCTGGGCCGGCGAGGAACGCCACAGCCTCCGCGATATCCACCGGTGTGCCGAGCCGCTCCAGGGGGGCCAGCTTGGACAGATTCTCCACTGTAGCTTCGTCTTTCCCGTCCAAGAACAGGTCGGTGGCTGTGGGGCCAGGGGCTACCGCGTTGACCGTGATGTCGCGTCCGCGTAGCTCTTTCGCGAGAACCAGGGTGATCGCGTCGACAGCACCTTTGGTCGCGGCGTACGCGGCATAGGTCGGGAAGGCCAGCTTTTTCACCGAAGTAGAGAAATTGATGATCGCACCGCCGCGCCGGACACGTCTGGCTGCCTGCTGGTCGACCACGAAGGTTCCTCGGACGTTGGTCCGATGCATCCGATCGAAATCGTCGAAGTTCAGTTCGGCAACGGTGGAGAGGATCATGATTCCGGCTGCGTGAACGACGACGTCGATGCCTCCGAACTCCTCCTCTACCGTATCGAACAGTGCAGCGACTTCACCTTCGTCGGCGACGTCGGCATGCACCGCGATGGCGCGACCGCCCGCAGCGACGATGGTGTCGACTGTTTCCTGGGCGCGTTGACGGTTTCCTGAATAGTGCACGGCGACAGCCATTCCGTCGACGGCGAGCTTCTCTGCAGTCGCTCGCCCGATGCCGCCGGAAGCTCCGGTGACGATGGCGACGCGGGTAGTGGTGTCAGTCATGATGTAACTCCTGAACTGGTTTCGGTTGCATCGGACAGCTTGCGGAGCCACTCTCGCAGTAGGCCGACTTCGTTGGCGGAGAGGGAAGTTGAATCTGCGGCGGCCAGTTGGGCGTCGAGAGTGGATGCAACTCTGTTGAGTGAGGCGTCCGTGTGGGCGCCGGATTCATCGATGATGGACGCGAAGATTCCGTCGCGAACTCGCTGTGACAGCGTCGGATCGGGGTACTGTTCCGGCCTTACGACGAGCATCAGCGCGACGCCCGCATTGGCGGACATCACCATCTGCGTAGCCACGTCGACCGATACGGTCAGAACGCCTGCGGTAGCACATCGTTCGAGAACCGATCGAAGTAGCGCCTGAGCCTGCAAGGCAGTGTCTGCGCTCTGGGCAGAGGGTGAGTGCATCAGCCGATAGTGAGCGGGATGTGCGAGCGCGAAGGCTGTATGTGCATCCCAGCCGGCCCGTAGATCGGCAACGGGGTCATCGGAAGGTGTCGCAGCGCGTTTGCCTTCGAGATATTCGAAGAAACCTGCCTCGACGACGGCTGCGAGCAGTCCGTCCTTGTCGCCGAACTGGCGGTAGAGCGCGGGGGCGCCGACGCCGGCCATCTCGCACACGGCGCGGGTGGATATGTCGCCGTTGGGGGAGGTGTTGAGCAGCTCGGTCGCTGCGGCCAGAATCTTTGCTTTCGAGCTCATGTAAACAACGCTAACACAAATATGAAATCAACGCTATCAAGGTTTGGGTCATGCGAACGAACTACAGACACAGGGACCAGGGCTTGATCAGATGAGTGAGCCGGTCCGGCGACGGTTCTGTGTGGAGCGACGGCTAAAGCCGTTCTGTTCTCACACTCTGAACGAAGGAATTCTGGTGATCGACTCGGAAACTGCTGTCGCGCCCAATAATTCGCATTCCGGTTATCTGGGTTGGATCCTGCGGGTCGTCAGTGTCGCGGCGTGCGTTGCGGTTGCAACGGTCGTTGTCTCGCTGACGCTCGGGCCGCCATTCGCGCGGGCCTGGGCACAGTGGGTTGCTCGTCATGTAGGTGGGGACTTCGAGACGGGAGTCGTTGTCGGATTTATGGCTGGGCTTCTAGGCATCGCTGTGACTTTGTTTGCAGCGCTGATGAGTTCGTTGGCGTGGCGGCGCCGCGGTGGCCCGGCATTGTCGCTTGGTATCGGTGCCATTGCATTGCTTGCCGTTGTTCCCGGCGCGGTGAATTTGAGTATCGCGGTCGGTGCAGCAGGTTCCGGGGTAAGGGCGGCGGGGAGGATCCTCGACGTCGACGGGCCGGCGTTTCGTGGAGCCTGGGTAGCCGGATCAGTGGCGGGACTGTTGCTGTATATGGTCGGGGCGCTGCTGTTAGGGAGGAGCCTTCGTTCGACATTCGGGCCTGTCAGGCAGGCGGCGGCGGTGCCGCTTCCTGGGGTGGTCGGCTACACCGCCGATGGCCGACCCGTTTTTGCGCAAGTGGGCTTCACATCCGACGGGATTCCGGTACTCGCAGATCAGCTTGAAGTGCGCTATCCAGCGGGACCGGCGGTCGGAACGAATGCCTTGGCCATCGCCGCACTCGTACTTGGAATCTTCGGTGGGGTCTTTGCTATTCCAGTGGGCCACGTGTCGCTGAATCAAATTCGCCAATCCGGCGAAAGTGGGCGCGGGTTGGCAGTGGCCGGTCTCGTCCTCGGTTATCTGTCGCTGGTCGTCATCATAGGTTTCGTATTGGTGGCTGTGTCCGCGACGTATCGGTAATTTGGGTCGCGCATCAGAGCGCGGTTGGCAGGAGTGGCTCGATGTCGAAGGTGCGAGGTCCGAACAGGTCCAGAGCCCGGGTGCGAATGGACGGTAGTACTTCGTGGAAGCTCCCGCCGAGACGGTGGAGGGAGATGAACGAGCGCGATTCCCAAACCGGAAACTCTCCGTCAGCGCCGCGGGATGCTGTGTCCCACAGCAGTGCATCGCCGTTTTCGCTCCATCCGAAAACCTGCAGCGAGTCAGGGAGTGACCAATTGCCGTCGGGTTCGATCATCCAATCGAACTCGTCATCCCGTCCTTCTCGGTAGATGGAATGAAGATGAGCGGTGAGGTTGCGGGCGCGCCCTTGCCAGCCGTCGGCAAATCCGGGAAGGGCGGGCGGATAGATGAGCCAGAGTCCGAAGGTCCGCGCCCACCCTGCGTGGCGGATGAATGCGCGATAGGAATCGGGGAAGCCCTGCCGGTCGGGAAATCGAAAAGAATCCAAAACAGTGAAATCTATGTGTTGAAGCGTCGGTTGGCCTTCTACCGTCAGCGCGTTGGGTCCCGTGGCAAACACGTCATCAACACTAGCAATGCGAGTTCGTGGGGGGATCTCGGGCGGGAGGTCTTGGCTGGTTGTTCCCCGAGTTCGTCGGATCAAATACCTTCAACGGCCCGCAAGATTCACCACCAATCGAATCACCAACTCGCCGTCCACCTCTCGGGTCCGTTTATCGCAGATCACGTTCATCAATGCGGTGCCCTCATCGATGCCGAGTTGGTGTGTGAGTAGCGTGTCAATCGTGTCGTCGGCGCTCGTCAATGCAGCTGCAGCGGAGGCGAGTTGGTGGTTAGTGACTCCTCTGTTTCCAGTCAAGGCAACGCGCAGAGCGCCCCTGGTGAACGTGGTGATCGCGGGTGGTGTCGGTCCACCCGTGTTGGCTTGTCGCACCCCGGCGATGTCCACCCCGGGTAACAAATCGGACGTGGCCTTGGCCGGCACTCCACCAATCGGATGCACGGCGACAACTCGATCGCCGAGGCGTTCCAGAGCGGTGTCGATCGACGCTACTGTGCCGGCGCGGTGAGTCGCGACCAGCACAGCGACCGAGCCTGTGGTTTCGCGTACCCAGTTCTCGGTAGCGAGCGAGTTAACCACGGATGGAAAGTGATTCGTCGTCCACTCCATGCCGATTTCGGTGCGGTGGACCATTACTACTCGGACGGTTGGGAAGAGAACGGAGGGTGCGAGGGCAGCAGCCAGATTTCCGATGAGACCGTCGCCGAAAATGAGCAGCGTCTCCGGTGACTCGCGTGAGAGGCAGGACAGCGCATACCTGACGACGGCGTACGGTTCGACGAGAGTAGCGCGTGCGCTGGAAAGTTCCAGTGGCAACGGCGTGACCAACCCTCCACTGACCGCGGGCACGCCGATGATGACGCGTTGTTGAAACAACCCCTCGACGTTGTGGCCGAGAAGAAACGATGAATCATGCGGATGCGTCGGGTTGACCACGACTCGATCACCTACCTCGAAGTCGGTGACGCCGTCGCCCACTTCGACGACGCGGGTAGCGCCTTCGTGGCCGACGATGGGCGAGGGGTCGTCCCTGTCTCCGCGCACAATCTGAATGTCAGTCCCGCACAGGCTGACTTTCTCGGGGGCGACGAGAAGTTCGCCGGGCCCGGGAGTTGGAGTCGGCCGCTTTTCGACGCTCGACCGACTGCCCCTTCTCACGATTGCGCGATGGGTGAGTTGCGTTGTCATGAATCCTCTTTCACAGCTTGCTTACGCGGAGGCGACCGGCGGCAATATCGTCGGCACCGGACAGGGTGTCGATGTCGTGAGGACGGCACAGGTATATCGTCTTACGGATTCTCTCGGGAGTCAGTGACGTGTCCGCGTACGATCGCACCGAGGCGAGTTGGGAACAAAGTTCCCTCTCGTACATCTCGGACAGACCTTCGGCGAGCCCGCCACCGATCCCGATGCGATCCAGTCGTGGATCGAGGGCGATCATCGTTCTGACCAGCTCGGCGATCGGCTCGACGACCACGCGCAACAGAAGTGATGCACCAGGGGCGCCTGACTCGAGTGCTGGACCGAACGAATCTCTGTCATAGGGCAATTCGAGAGCCGAGGCGACAGCAGTCAACGCCGAGCCGGACGAGATCGCCGCGACATGTCCGACGCCTCCACATGCGCAGGGCAACTGTCGCACCGTATCCGGCCCCGACGTCACTGCACGAAGGTGGCCGACCTCACCTTGCAACCCCAATGCGTCCACTGGAATCACTCCCTCTTTTGCATCAGCTATCCGCAGTGCGATCCCGCTGCTGATGGTGAGGTAGGCGATGCGCCGATCGGTGGGACGTGTAAACCCACGAGCGAATGACGCCAACCCTGCCGTCACGTCGTTCACGAGTGTCCATCGAACGTCCGGGCGGTGGGATTCGAGGAGGCGCAGCAACGGAATCTCACCGGCAGGAGCGCCGCCCCACAATGGGCCGGATCCATGGGCGACGCCCTTCTGTTCGTCGAGCGCGGCCCCGCACGCCATGTTCACTGCGGCACCCGGCGGTAGATATCGATCCAGTGTTTCGATCAGCTCGCGCAGGAGTTGATCGGGAGTGGCAGACGGTTGTCGGAGCACGCTGGGCGATGGCAGCCGTTCGGTTCGCTCACCGCTGCGGATGCGTAGCCACGTACCTCCCAGATCGACCGATACGGTATCCGTCATAGTTCCGGTACCACGTCGATTACGAGCTCCGATCTCTCTCGGGAGAGTCGTAGTGAAGTAAAGTTATTCACTCTCAAAAGGTTTCGTCCGGGCTCGGCTCCGATTGCAACGCATGATGCGCCGGAATCGGCCGCAGCAGCCATGCCGGCCGAGGAGTCTTCGAATACGGTGCAGGAGTCGGCGGAAACCTTCAAGCGCGCCGCCGCTGCAAGAAAGCCCTCGGGATCTGGCTTGCCGACGCGCACGTTCTCAGCGCATACCGACGCGTGTGGAAGCGGGAGGCCGGCTTCAGTGAGCCTTCGCACCATCATCGATCGAGGGGCCGACGTGACAATCGCCCACCGCTCCGGGGGCACAGACGCCAGAAAGTCCTTGGCGCCGGCGATGGCGCGAACTGGATGCGAGTTCTGCTCTTCGCTTTGCCTGATCCAGTTCAGTTCGGATTCGACGTTTGCTCGATTACCGAGAACCCGAACGATGATGTCGGAAGCGATGCGGCCTGGAAGTGCCTGCGCTACCACCGCCCGATCAACGCCGTGCCGGTCCGCGAATTCGAACCAGACAGCCTCGATCGACGCCTGCGAATCGACGAGGGTTCCGTCCATGTCGAACAGCAGTGCCGAGGTCGAAATGGATTGTCGAATCGAGCTGGGCCGCAGAGTCATAAGATTGCCACCCGACTCATTCCCAAACTTTCGCCGGCAATGCGAATCAGATCGAGATCGTGGTCGGTTGAGCGGCGCAGTCGCTGGTCGCCAGGATCGGTATCGAGCACAATCGTCTGTGCACCGATCTCAGACAGAAAATCGATGTCGGCACGTATCTGGTTGATGGTTCCGTACCCGAGTGGACGGTCTGGTGATTCGACAGATTTTTCGGTGGGGAGAAAGTAGATGCGGGGGACGAACTCACGCCCGGGGGCGAGTGAAGCGACTCCAGCGATGCATAGGCCCCGGGTAGGGTGCAATGGGTGCCATGCAGTGCCTAATCTGTTGGTTCGGTCGATCGCAGCGGGTCCGTTGCCGCCGATCCACAACGGAGGGTGTGGTTGCTGCAGCGGTAGAGGTCCGTTGTGCACGCGATGTGTTCCGGCCGAGCCCGGTGCGTCGTATGTCTCCGACGTCCACGCTGCGATCAGGGTTTCGAGAGTGGTATCCGTCAGTCGGCCTCGACGTGTGAACGGAACGCCGAGGACGTCGAAAGCCTGTGCAGTCCAGCCGACCCCGATGCCCACGATCAACCGTCCGCCGCTGAGTCGATCAATCGTCGCGGTCGCGTGGGCGAGGTGGGCCGGGTGTCGGTGACTGCCGATCAGCACGCCGCTGCCCAGGCGAATCGACTCGGTACCCGCTGCGAGCCAGGACAGCGTGGCCAGGCACTCGTAAAACGGAGCGGGAGAGCGGCGATTCGCGTCGTCGGTCAACACCACGTGATCCGAGAGCAGGACATTGTCGAATCCGGCAGTTTCCGCTGTCCGGGCCCACGCGAGAATCCCCTCGGGGTCGATCTGCGGCCCGAAGTTGGGGAGATTGATTCCGTACTTCACAGCGAACTCGGAATCAGTCGTGCGGCGCCCCCGTGGCGGAACGTCAGGAAGTTTCCCCCGTTGGCGGTCAAAGGGCGAGGGGCCTCCTGCCGGCCGATGTGGTGCTCGAACAACTCGATGTTCAAGTCGCCGACGGATACCATCGCCATCCGGGACGTTCCTTCGACGTCGAGATCGAACTGTGCCGTCATGAACCCGCGATCCGCTGCGATGTCCGTGCGGAGCACCTCGGTTCCCGAATGGGCGGTCACCAGACGCGCTATCGCGGCGTCGAGGTCCGGGACGCTGTAGCCCGTGTGATCCAAACCGCGGCAGGTCGGGAGAAGGGCCGACGCGATGTCCTCTCGTCTGTGGTGGAGTCGGGCCTGGGTCTCGTGGAAGTATCCCGGCTCCTCGGGCCACTGCTGAAGTTCGAAGAGATCGCCCCACGGCGACCGGAAGTACACCCACTTGTTGCCCGCAATCGGACCCTCGGGTACCTCGATCACGTCGCCGAGGACTGTCACGTCGCTTCGCGAATCAAGGTAGCTCACAGCGAGTTCGATATCGCCGACAGTGAAGCACAGATGGTTGGTGCCGATGTCGACCAACCGCGGCGGGGGTTGATGGGGCCAATCCGCTGATACGAAATCCACGACCCCCGACAATCCGATCGGTACGGAGGCACGTCCGGGGGATCTTACGACGCGGTTCGCACCCAGGAGTGAAGCGAAGAAGTTGGCGGCGGCGTCCGCATCGGGAACGGTGACACCGACTGTGGACAAGGCATTTTCGACATTCGCGGTCACGGTCATGGGATCAGCAGTACCTTTCCTCGGGTTCCGCCCGCGGCCAGCAGAGCGTGGGCTCGGGGTGCTTCGTCGAACCGGAATGTTCGGGCGACAGGGACGGTGACCGAACCGGTCGATACCAGTTCGGCGAATGATTCGAGGCCCGAGCCGTCCTCGTCGACATAGCTTTTCGCCGGTGTGATTCCACGTTGCGGTGCGGGTTGCTCGTTGTCGTCGATGGAGATGAAGGCGCCGTCGTCTCGCACACTGTCGACGGATTCGGCAACACCCGCCGTGTCGACGATGGCGTCGTACTCCTTCTGCGGCAGGTCGACGGGACTCGCTATGACCCGGCTGAGGCTGAGGGCCAAGAGTTCGTCAGTGTCGCTCTCGCGAGCGAGGGCTTCGACGCGGTGTCCCCGCGAGATCAGCAGCGCCGACGCTATTCGGCCCACCGCGCCGGCAGCACCGGTCACCAACACCGTGGATTCTGGTGCAAGGTCGAGTTTCTCGAGGCATTGCACAGCGGTGAGCGCTGCGAGTGGGATCGCAGCAGCGTGCTCGAGGGTGACGTTCGACGGAGCGGGTGCGAACAAGGACTGGTCGGCGGTGACGCGTTCGGCGTAGGTTCCGTAGCGGTGTGCCGGTTGCGCGATCATTCCGATGACGCGGTCTCCTGGCCTGAAGCGTGTTACCGCGGATCCGACTGCGATAACAGTTCCGGAGACGTCCCATCCCAATACGGCTGGGAAGTGCAACTCGATGGGCAAGAACCCCGAACGGGTCTTCAGATCGACAGGGTTGACGGCAGCGGCTGCAACGGAAACAGTGACGTCTCCGGGGCCGGATGTCGGCTCGTCAACCTCGGTGAGAGCGAGAACGCTTGGGTCGCCGGTGGCTTCGATTGCGATGGCTTTCATGCGATTCCTTTCATGAGACCTTGCGTTGGAGAATGATCGACGGCGTAGCGGGCATTCGCTTCGGCTGCAGTCAGAACCAGTCCGCCGTCGACGGTAACGGTGGTCCCCGTGAGATAGCTCGAACCGGACCCGGCGAGGAACGCCGCGGTTGCTGCGACCTCGTGCACACCGGCCGGACGCCCCAACGGGATAGCGGGGCGATCGATGTCCGCATACGAGGATTCGTCATCGATGCCGTTCATCGCGGTGGCGGTTTCTCCCGGTGCGACGGAATTGACGCGCACTCCGTGGGGCGCGAATTCGAGGGCGAGGACACGACTCGACGCCGCCAATGCGGCCTTGCTGGCGCAGTAGATTGCACCGCCGGTGATGGGGACCGTGTCATGGATCGATGTGATGTTGACGATCGATCCTGCGATACCTCGCGCGATCATCCGGCGCCCCACCGACGAGGCCAACGCAAGTGGGGTGATCGAATTGACGGCCATGACCTCGCGCATTCGATCGATGGCGAGTGCATCTGCGGGTGATCGATCGTTGATTCCGGCATTGTTTACCAGGCAGTGGATCTCACCCAGTTCATCTGTGCATCGCAGAACGGCGTCGACTGTCGATTCGGCATTGCGCAGGTCCAGTTGCAGGGGAACGACGTCGATGCGGAACTGCGCATTTATTTCGCTCACCAACCGTGCGATGCGATCGAGACCATTGCCGTATCCGAGGACGAGGTTGTGACCCTCTTTCGCAAGCGCGAGCGCGATTGCCCGGCCGATACCACTACTCGCTCCGGTTATCACTGTGTATTCGAGCTCACTCAACAGAGATCACCACCTTCGGCCGTGTCCTGTGGCCTTCGAGACGATCGAACGCGGACTGTGCTTCGGTCAGAGGAACCACACTGTCGATCAATGCGGTCAATGCCGGGCGAATCAGCGGGAACAGTTCCGCGGCTCGGCGGTAGTGATCTACCCCGTGACGTACTCCGATGATCGAAATGCCGGCCAGCGCAACCGCTCCGGGATCGATCGATTCCGTGTGCGCCGCGACGCCTACGAGGATGCACTTGCCTCCCGGACGGAGAACGCCTA
This sequence comes from Rhodococcus sp. NPDC059969, assembly GCF_042738325.1. Taxonomy (NCBI): domain Bacteria; kingdom Bacillati; phylum Actinomycetota; class Actinomycetes; order Mycobacteriales; family Nocardiaceae; genus Rhodococcus; species Rhodococcus sp. NPDC059969. The sequence goes on from NZ_JBHWUF010000001.1 coordinate 1,260,431, forward strand.
CGGCGGTACCCAGCGCACCGGCGCCGCCAGACGCCTCCACGACCACGTCGTACTGCCCGGTCAGGTGTGTCGCATCGGTGAAACTGTGTGTGACGGTGCCGGAGTCGAGGTGTTCGATCGACCGGGGTTCGAGAACGTCGACGGTGATCGGGTATCGACTCAGCATGGCGATGGACAAGCTGCCGATCGTGCCCGCGCCGACGACGAGAACCCGATCACCCGGCGACACCGAAGCAGCGTCGAGCGCCTCGAGCACCGTCACGAGCGGCTCGATGAGAACGTGCTCCGGTTCGACTGTGACGCGACCGAGTGAAACGACCGTGCGCCGCGGCATGCGGAGGAATTCGGCTGCGGCACCAGGATGTTCGTATAGCCCGACCTCACGCAGATCGGAGCATTGGTTGCGTCGTCCGGCCCCGCAGGCCGAACACGCCTGGCAGAAAATCATCGTGCTCCCGGTGACTACGTCACCCGCCGACAGATCGTGAATATTCGGGCCGGTCTGCTCTACGGTGCCCACCCATTCGTGCCCGAAGTGATGCGGAAACGACGTAAGGCCATCAGTGAGGTATGACGACGTGCCGTGCAACAACTCCAGATCCGTACCGCACAGACCGACATAGGCAACCTTGACGACGACATCGTCAGGCCCGCAGTTGGGACGGTCGATCGTCACGATCGACACGGAACGGGGAGCGTCGATCATCGCAGCTCTCATGGCTTTCACGTCACGCTCCGAGCAGTGCGCCGACTGACGAACAGCAGCAGTACTGCGCCCGCCGCGAGGACTGCCCCGATAGCAGGCAGGACTGCAACACTGTTGCCGCCGGACAGAGCGATCGAGCCGATCCACGCGCCGGCAGCATTCGCAAGTTGGAATCCTGCAATGTTGACCGTGGCGGCAAGGTGCGGGGCTTCGCTTGCGGCACCGATGAGTTTCGAGGCGAGCGGCGGAATAATGGAAAAACCGGTAGCACCGAGTACGAACATCCAGGCGAAGGCAAACCAAGACGTTCCGCCGAAGACGAAGAGAGCGAGAAGTGCCAACGCGAGCGCGGTCAACGCGATGTACAGCGTTTTGTCCAGGTCCTTGTCCGCGTAGTAACCACCGAGTTGATTGCCGACAACAGACCCGACGCCGAATACGAACAACACCACCGTCACCGTCGACACCGAGATGCCGGCATGCTCGGTGAGATACGGCGAGATGTAGGTGAACACCACGAAAAGCGCTGCCTGACTGAGAGCGGTCAGCCCGATCGCCCACAGAACTGGGCCCCGGGTGAACACCCGTAGCTCTGAGCTGACGTTGCCGGTCTGGTGAGAGGGAGCGGCGTTGCGCGTCGAGGCGATCAGCGCAGCGGTGACCAGCAGTTGGAAAACGGCGATGATCGCAAAAGACCAGCGCCAACCCAGTTGTGTACCGATGAGAGTTCCCAAGGGGACTCCGAGGACCGTCGCCAGGTTCAGTCCGAGGGTGACGCGGGCGATCACACGCCCTTGGAATTCAGGCGCCACCAACGACGTCGCCAGCACCAGGCACAGAGCGAAGAACGTCGCGTGTGGCAGAGCAGTGATGATCCGAAATATCACCATGGTTGCGAAGTTCGGTGCCAGCGCAGTTCCGATGTTGCCGATGACGAAGAGAGCCATCAGAGCGGCGATGAGAGGTGTCCGCGGCACCCTGGTGGTAGCGATCGTCAGTAGAGGGCCACCGATGACCACTGTGACGGCATAGATGGTGACGAGCAGTCCTGCTGTGGAGGTGCTGACCCCGAGGTCGGTGGAGATGTCCGGAAGTACGCCGGCCACAAGGTATTCGACAGTGCCGACGCCGAACACTGCCAGGAGCATCCAGATTATTGCGACATTCGCGTTGGTAGAGCGAGCCGTTGTCGTCAATTCGTGCGGAGTTTCGACCACCATGGCCTATCCCTTCTCGTATCCGGTGTATTCGACGACTGCGCATCCCCATGTGAACCCGACGCCGATGCCGGTGAGCATGATCCGGTCTCCGGGGTGCAGGGCCTTGCTGCGGCGGAGCAGGTCGAGGCCCAGTAGTGGGTCGGCAGCACCGGTGTGGCCGATGGTTCTGCCGAGTTCGACCAAGGTCTGCTCGGCGCGGATCTTCAGCGGTTCGAAACATTGTTTGCGGAGTAGGACGTTGCCGAAATTCGGTACGATCCAGGTGGCGATGTCACCGTGATGAGTGGCGGCATCACCCAAAGCTGTTTCAGCGCACCGAGACAGGGCGGCCGCGTTGCGTGACCAGAACTCGTCGATGGAGTGAGTCTCGGTGAAGCCCCCCACCCGTGCTCGGAGATCGATCGGGTCGGCGGTGCCGTAGACAGGCATGCTTGTGCGCTCGTGCCCGCGGTGCATCTGCTCGAGGTGTGCATCAGTGACTACGGAAGTCGAAAGAATACGAAAGGGACCCGGATCCGGGCCGATGACAGCAGCGGCCGCGCCGTCTCCGTAGGCGAGACCGCTGTCGGAATTCCACCGGTCGAACAGGGGGAGACGCCAAGCGTCGGATGCAGTTACCAGGCCTTTGCCGTGTCCGTCGAACCAGCGGCCGATCAGTTCGATTCCGACGATTGCTCCGGCGCAGGCTGTTCGGATCTCGATCGGCAGGCAGTCGTCGATGCCAAGTTCGTTCTGAATGTAGGCGCCGCAGTTCCACGCCTCCAGGCCGTTGTGCAGAACCACTGCATGCACGAGTAGGTCGATTTCGTTGCTGCTGATTCCGCTGTCGGCCAACGCAGCTCTGCCTGCGAAGACTGCCATCTCCGGCGCGGATTCGCCGATATCAGGGTCCGACACTGCAACCGAAGTCTGTCCGGTCTTCTGCTGTTCGACGGGATCGAACCGTCCTTCGGTCACCATGTCGGAGGCTTGTTCCCGCCTGTCCGGTAGGTATGAGCCGAAGCCTTCGATGTAGAGGCCGCCCCACCTCATGACGCGACCTTCGTCACCGACGTCTCACGGACGCGTAACTCGTCGCTCTTCCTGTTCAAAAGGGCGGAGGCAGAGTTGATTCCGTCGATCGTGACATCATTGACGAAGTGGTGTCCACCGATCCCGACCGGCAAAGGCAGCCGTTGCCGCCCGTCCCGATGACGCACTGTGTCGGCCAATGCGGCGCCGAGGACGCCCGGTGTGGACAAGACGTCGTTCCAGGTGGGAAGGCCGAGGCGCCTCATTACAGTCAGGACGCGATCAAGTTCAGCTTCACTGATACTTCCCCGCAAATAACCCAGTGCAGACGTCAATGCCATGTCGACAGCTACGGCTTCACCGTGCAGAAGTTCCGGTAATGCTTCCATCTCGAGCGTGGGCGAGAATGTGTGGCCGTAGTCGACGCAGCGTTCGAGGCAGGATTCCCACAGATTGGGCTGCAGTTCCTCGAGCATCAGGTGGATCGACTCGGCGATGACTTGTGTTGCTGCTGTGTCGAGTTCGTCGGAAGAGCCCTGAAACCTGTCATCGATCAATCGTTCCCCGAAGATTTCCAGCAGTTCGAAGAGATCGAGGGACTTGATCAAGGCCATCTTGAGTATCTCGGCAAGTCCGTTGGACAAGTGTCGGTTGTCGAGGGTGCGCAGGAATGCTCGGTCGACAAAAGTTGCCAGGGCCGGTGCATACGTCCCCAGTCGATTCTTGCCCATGCCGTAGTTGACTCCGGTCTTGACGCCGACCCCGGCGTCGACGAGGCCGATCAGTGTGGTGGGGACCCGGATGTACGGCGTTCCGCGGCGGTAGACGCTCGCGGCGAAACCGACGATGTCGAGTAGAACACCCCCGCCGATCGCGATTACCGGCTCCCTGCGTCGGTCGATGCCGAATCCGTTCATCGCGTCGACCACCCGCACCGCAGAACCCCACTCTTTGACCGTCTCGTCGGCTCGCATCGGTACGAAGGATGCTCGTATTCCGTGGTGTTCGAAGTAGCCTCGAATTCGATCCCCGTGAATTCGGTCGACGTTCGCGTCGATGATGATCAAGCGTCGGTCTCCGCGGTGTAGCGACGCTGCGCTGCACCCGTCGAGTAGTCGAGTGCTGTCCTTGGCGAACAAATTTCGTGCGGCGATCACGTGATACTCGACCTGTTTGACCGCTTCGACCTTCCATGTCGAATCGGTGGCCGCGCTGTGGCTGAGACCCAGTTTGAATGAAGCGGCACTACGCATGTCGATCCCCCTAGACGGTGTGAAAGAGCGTTCGCGAGCTGTGTCAGCAGTACGGCGGTACTTCAGTGAACGAAATGAACTTTCGAGGAGAACAGTAGGACATTCGCATAGTGATCGCTACAAGAGTAGAATAGATCACATTTGGATCGGTAGATGCTGCGGAATTGGGAGGTTGCATGGCCGGGGTGCCGGGACAAGGGCGGAAGTTCGACGTAGACGCGGCCTTGGACAAGGCGATGTATGCCTTCTGGGAGCACGGCTACGAGGGGACATCCGTTGCCATGTTGACTGCTGCGATGCACATAAATCCACCGAGTCTCTATAGCGCTTTCGGTGGCAAGGAAGGAGTGTTCTTTGCCGCCGTCGATCACTACAACGCGACTCGCGGCGACTTCATGGACCGGGCGTTCGCCGAAGAGCGCGAGGCATCCGAATTGATTCGCCGCCTCTTGAACGACGCGGCGTCCCATTACACCGACGAGTCTTGTCCGGGTGGTTGTCTGATCATCAGCGCGGCGGTCAGCGTGACCGACGCCAACAGTCACATAGCAAACCGATTGCGCGACATGCGAAATGCCAACGTGGTATTGCTGTCGCAGAGGATCGCAGCCGATATCGCCAACGGACTCATGCCCGCTGACTCCGATCCCGAGGACCTTGCCGAGTTCATCGGTGTAGTCATCCAAGGCATGTCTCAGCGCGCCCGAGACGGTGCAACACAGAGGCAATTGGAACTCGTAGCGAACAGGTCTTTCGACTCGCTGAACTTCTCGAAAGACCTCATCGGCTGAACAGATTTCAGTTGACGGTCGGGGGTCGAGCTGGATTGGGCGATGGAGAGCATCGAGGTCGGTCCTAGTGACCTTCTATCCCAATGTAATTAGTCACTGACCGTGATGGCTGTCGGTTCGTTGGAGGCAGGGGCGGGGCCAGGCGCCGAGTGCAAGGACGGCGAGGATCGTCTGGACGAGTCCGGTGGTGAAGAAGATGCCTTGCAGCGGCGACCAGGCGAGAACGATGGCGATCTCGACGAAGATCCAGATCATCATGGTCAGGCCGGCGGCCGCGTGCAGGCCCCACGTCAGGCGGAACCTGTTGTGCTGAGCGAAGAGCGCGGCGGCTTGGATGCCTCCGACGACAGCGCCGAGGAGGATTCCGGGCCAGAAATAAGAAGGAAAGACGGTTCCCTCGATCCACTCCGGAGGCAGACCCATCCCACCGCCGATCGTCAGGCCCGCCATTCCTACGAGCGCAGAGAGCAGGTTTAGCCACGCGATGGCGGACAGACCGATTCGGAGACCCCGTGGAGGGAGCGATGTGGACGTCATGCCTGACAACGATAGAGAGGGTCAGTCGAGCCCGTCCATGTTCCTGCGCGTTGCCGCGCTGGCAGCGTCGGCATCACCCGCGACGATTGCTTCCACCAGATCTCGGTGGGCAGCGGCTTCGTCGTCGATGGATTGGGGGTTTCGTGCCGTGACGTCGGTGATCACGTCCAGGGCCGAGTTTCGGAGCGTTTCGATGAATGAATCGAACACCATCGACAACACGCTGTTGTGCGCAGCATTCACCACGGCGCGATGTAGTTCCATGTCAGCATCGACGAATTCTGTTGGTGTCGAAGCATTTTCACGGGCTTCGAGTGCTGCTCGTAACAGGTCGACGTCGGCAGAGGTCCGACGCATGGCAGCCAGACGGCCCGCTTCCACCTCCAGAAGTCTGCGTACTTCGTAGACTTCGCGGCGGTCCGAGCGTTTGAGTTCTCGCTCGAGTTCTGTGACCGGAGTCGAGGACATGACGTAGGTGCCGGATCCTTGATGAGAGTAGAGCTGTCCCGACGCGATCAGTGCACGCACGGCTTCCCTGCCGGTCGAACGCCCGACTCCGAGGAGTGTGCTCAGATCCTGCTCGTTCGGGATTTTCGTCCCGACCGGCCACTCGCCGTCGCCGATGAGGCGCGCAAGTTCGTCTGCGGCTTTCTGTACCAGCGACTGCTGCTTGACCTGGCGCACTGCCATGTGACTGCTCCTGACTGACTCGGTGAACCGCAATGGAGCGGCTCACCGAGTAATACTTCATGTCCTCCGATGAATCTTCAGACTACGGGGCCGTCTTTTGGTTTATCGAAGGGCGATGACGTCCAGTTCGCGCTCCGTCTCGTCTTCCGGGTCGAGGCGTCGATCGCGCAAGGTGAATGCGATGACGGCGCCGACGAACAGCACTGCAGTTGTCGCCCCGATCGCCATGCGCGGTCCGAAGTGATCTGCCAGGTAGCCGAACAGCGGAGATGCGATGCCTCCCACGGACATCGCGAGTCCGAGCGTCACCCCACTTGCTGTACCGGGGCGATTCGGTAGGTAGTCCTGAGCCAACGTCACCTGTGGCGCGAAGGGCAGGAACATCGCGAATCCGAGGCAGACGATTCCCAGTTCGGCAATCGCAACGTGCGGGGCGGCAGCGAGCAGTGCCAGTGAAGGTACCGCAAGCAGGTAGCCGAGTCGGATGGATGCGCGTCGACCACGACGGTCCGCGAGGACTCCACCCAGTAGCGTTCCGGCCGCTCCTGCCAATGTGAAGGAGGACAACACGATTGCGGCACTCGAGGACGATCCGTTCAGTCCGTTGAGCACGTACGGCGAGACCAACGACAGTGTGGTCACGTACGGAATCGACCAACAGACCGTTACCAGCACGAGTCGGGTGAACGAGCGCCAATCGTCTGACACGGGACCGTTCGCTGCCAGTTGCGCACTCAGTGACTGGGCTGACTCGGCCTCACCCGTGTTGATCGATCGCGACTGGGCGACCATCCACCAAATAGCCGCCACCACTGCAGGAACTGCGAGTAGGTAGCCGCCGGACAATCCGAGTGAGCCAACGACGAGCGTGACAAACGGTGGTGCCAGCGAGGCGCCCAACGTGCCGCCCACGGAGAACACGCTCATGGCTTTCTGCGAATGACCTCCAGCCGCGCGTGCCAAATTTGTGGCGGGCGGATGGTATGCGGCGATGCCGATGCCTGCCACGGCAATTGCCAGCCAAGTGACGATGTATGTGGTGCTCATCGCTGCCACGACAATTCCTGCTGCGGCCGTCACAAAACCCGTGGGTACCAGCCAATTTCGGCTCTTTCGATCGACAAGCATGCCGAATGCGGGTTGCACGACACTGGATAGGCCGGTCGCGGCGAGCGTGATTCCGGCGACGGCGGAGTAGGAATATCCGCGTTCGAGCATCATGAATGGCAGTAGTGCAGGCACAGCCCCCTGGTACAGATCGTTCACGACGTGTGTGCCGGTGAGAAATGCAACTTGCCCCTTCTTCATCTCCTTGGGCATCCCTTCGTTCAGGTCTTCAAGTCCTCAGGTCCTCTGAGGACTTGAAAGCTATCATGAACCCGCGGGCGCACGGTTGTGTTGGAGACCTGGATCTCATTCGAGACGCCTGACTAACTCGCAGCAGTCGCAGCAGGCGCAGCAGTCGCGGCGTTCCGGGCGGCGAGTTGTGCGAAAGCGTGGGTAAGTTCTGCCGGGCCGACGACATCGATGTCGGTGTCGAATCGGTTGAAGGAGGCTGCCAGCGCCGTCCAAGACCATGATCCGGCTTCGAGACTGCACTGCTCGGGGCCAAGATCTTCGACGATGCCGTCCCCGACAAAGGGAAGAACATAACTGGCTGGTCGATGGAGAACGACCTTGCCGTGGCACGGCCATCTATTGATATGTTCCGAGCCTTTGAAGCGCGCGGACACGTATTCGCTGACGTCGCCGCCGGGGATTTCCTTCGGTGTGAACCGCGGGCCGTTCGGGGTGCGTGGGGTGATGCGATCGGCACGAAAGATTCGCCAGTCGTCTCGCTCGAGATCCCACGCGACGAGGTACCAGCGATGCTTGGAGGTCACCAGATGATGTGGCTCCACGCGGCGTGGGGGCGTTATTTCGACGTTGTCGGTTGAGCGGCCGTTCGAGTAGTCGAAGCGGAGCACCTCGTGAGCGCGCACCGCTGCGGAAATCGCTACGAGCACCTCAGGGGACACCGAGTCTGCGTCGCTGGAATCGGTCGAAATCGTGGTGAACGTGAGTGCGTCGAGGCGATGGCGCAGACGCGACGGCATCACTTGCCGCACGGTGGTCAGCGCACGCACTGCGTCCTCTTCGATGCCGACGCCGGTCAGCGTCGCCGCCTGCAGAGCGACTGCCAAGGCGATGACCTGATCGTCGTCGAACAGCAGGGGTGGTAGCTCGCTGCCGGCGTCGAGTCGGTATCCGCCGTCCGGGCCCATGGTCGCCGCAATGCTGTAACCCATCTCCCGGAGCCGGTCGATGTCGCGGCGGACCGTGCGGTGGCTGATGTCGAGCCGCTCGGCGAGTAGAGCGCCCGGCCAGTCGCGCCTCGTCTGCAAGAGGGACAGCAGATTCAAGAGCCGAGTGGTGGTCGCCATGTCGTGAGACTACGACGAGTCTAGGACGAAAACAGTCCTATACGGCTGTGAGAGTCGACGTTGTCAGGGAAAACCCGGGCGACGTTCGTACCAGGAGCAGACATGAGCATCAAGACAACGACCCACCTCAACTTCCGCGGAGACGCCCGCGCGGCTCTGGAGTTCTACCAGTCCGTCTTCGGTGGCCAGGTCACGATCGCAACCTACGGCGACTTCGGAATGCCCAAGGATGTGCCTGGCGCTGAGAACATTGTGTTCGGCCAAGTCGAAACCGCGGACGGCTTCAGCGTGATGGCGTACGACATCCCAGGACAGTCGGGCGGTTCGACCGCCAATGCCGGCACGACGCACCGTGAGAACGGCACCACGATCACCGACCAACCGTTCTTCGTCTCGGTTCGCGGTGAATCGCTCGAAGAGGTGCAGGGTTACTGGGCCAAACTCTCTGTCGGTGGATCCATCATCGAGGGTCTTGCCGCGGCGGCGTGGAGCCCCGGATTCGGCATGCTCACCGATGCGTTCGGGGTGACGTGGATCCTCGACGTCGCTGCCGGCGAAAACCCGGCCTGATCATTCAGACGACAAAGCCGCTGGCACCGAAAGGTGTCCAGCGGCTCCAGCGCGTCGGTGCCCGTCTTGCGCCTCTCGGCAAGTGGCCACTCGAAGTGGCAATTCTGGGGTGGTACCCGGGGCAAAGAACCGAACACCGACACCCTCTACAACGAAGCTCTGCGGAGAGTTATTCCACGCTGACCTGTGCCGCTGTCAGTCGCAGTCCTGCTCATCGTTCAGCTCCGGCAGAGCTGGGCGACAACGGCTTCGATTGGCTGAGGGGCGCGTCGTAGCAGTGTTGCCAGGTCATCGGACTCTTCGCTGAAGATCCCTTTGCGAATCAGTGGAAAGAGCACAGCAAAGGGCCCGGTTTCGAGATCGTTTACCTCGCGGTGCTCGATCGTCCTACCGAGTTCGGCCGAGACCGATTCGGCGAGTTGATCGAAAGTCCAGGCCGGGCCTCGAAGCTCCCACAACTGTTTGGCAGGCGGGGTTGTCAGTGCGATGACAGCCGCTTCGGCGAGATCGGCAAGGGAGGAGGTGACCAGAGTCCTTCCCGCGCCGGCGGAAACGATGGGGCCGGCCTCCATGTCCTGAATTACCTTGGCAGCAAATGCATCCGAGTAGAGTGCATTGCGGAGGACAGTGTGGCTCACGCCGATCTCCTGCAGCTCGACTTCCGTAGTGCGATGACCGGGATCGTGCTGCGCTCCCGTCGCGCTCGTGTACACGATGTGCTCGACGCCTGCCGAGACTGCCTCCTGCACAACAGCTTTGTGTTGGTCGATTCTGACATTCGGATCGAGCGCCGGGCTCGATACGAACAGCAGTCCGTCTATGCCCCTGAACGCGTTCCGCAAACTCGCGCGATCCGTGTAGTCGCCAACCCGCGTATCGATCCCCTGATGGCCGAGTGCATCGGCTTGGGTAGTACTTCGGACCAATGCGTAGGTGTTCGATCCGGTATGTGCCTGCAGGATGCGCAGCGCAGCGCCGCCCAGGTTTCCGGTGGCTCCGGTGACGAGAAAGTTTCTCATGTACGTACTCCAAAGGTGGATTCTGGTGAGTGGTCAGATAGGGACTCGGCTATCGCGAATCCCCATGAAGGCACACAGAATCGCCATCCCAGGGCGGAGTAACAAGCTACTGCTGCGGATGGTGGTCAGGACGTGCGGCAAGAATGCATTGAAGCGACTGTAGCAGGACTAACGAACCGTACGGCCCGCCTGCTCATCGAGATTGCCTGGTGAGAGACACGAGAACGGCTCAGGCCCCCATCTCGGTGTGAGATGGGGGCCGAAGCGAGGGTGGGAATCAGCCGGTTACGCCGGTCAATTCGTTCGGGGCGTGATCGAGGGTGGTCTCGGTCAGGATGCTGCCGTCCTCGAGGTCGACTGCGATCAGCTTCTTCGACGAGGGGTCGGTGACGTAGGCGGTGTGATCTTCTACGAAGAGCGCGGGCCTGGGCTCTTGCCACTTGGTGGGCTCGGTCCATGCGTCGATAACGGCGATCTTCTTGGTGACGACGCCGGTGTCGGGGTCGATTACATGGATGGCGCCGTCGGTGCCGAGTACCAGGGCCTCGCCATGCGGTCCGCGTCCGAGTGAGCGGAAGGTGTAGCTGGTGCCGAGGTCGACGAGCTTGAGTTCGGACGTCGTCGTGTTGGTCAAGGAGACCCGTTGCGGGCGTTCGAGTTCGGCGTCCTTGTCAGTCTTGTAGTCACCCAGCACGATATCCGACTCCTCGGAGCCTGCCTGGTTGCCGATGCGGCCGTATGCATCCGGACTCTGGACCTTGGTGATCGCTCCGTTCTTGTACACGAGCAACCCGTCCTGGCAGCCCAGCACGATGGCTTCGCCGGCAGCGACTGCTTCGCCGTGGACACCGGGGCACTGTTCGTTTCGCAGGATTTCCTTGCGGTCGGCATCCAGGACGGCAATGCCGTTGCGGGACTCCGAATTTCCGATTGTCGTCAACAGGCTTCCGTCGGCAAGTGCGACGGCTACACCGTGATGGGGTTCCGGGGTGGTGTACGTCTCGACGCGAGGTTGACGTTTTGCCAGCTGAATCGGGTCGAAGATCTCGACCAGTCCCGAGCCGTCGTTGAAGAGGACTGTCTTTCCGGCATGGCGCACGACGTGTCCGGGCTCGTTGGCTGCGAACTCGACCTCGGACATCGCGGGATCGGCTGTGTAGTAATGAGAATGGTCACCGTGGGCCGAAGACCACGTGCCGGTGTCGAGCACCTTGAACGCTTCGCCGGCAGAGATCATGACATGGCGACCGTCGCCGGCCGGGTTGAGTCGCGTAAAGCCGTCGATCTCGGTCTCGCCGACCACGTCGAGCGAAGTTGCATCCAGCACCAGGACGCCACCTTCATAGGAGACTGCGAGGCGTGGTGTTGCCGAGGCCTGTTCGGTGGGTGCGGCCGACGTCGTGGTCGTGGTTTCGGACCGGGCGGAGTCCTTGTTGTCGGACGAGCAGCCTGTAACGAGGGCGAGCGAGAGGCCTACTGATGTGGCAAGGGTGAGGCGCCGCGACATGCGGGTGTTGAGGTGCATGGGTATAGATCTACTGCTTAATGTAAATGATTGTCAAAGTCGTGTATGCGAATGTTCGCATGTCAGGTGTAGTCACCACGCTCAAGCAAGCGCGAGACGATGACCCCGAACACGAGTCCCCAGAAAGCGGCGCCGATATTGAGTAGTTCGATGTCGGAGATCGTCACGAGAAACGCGATCAAAGCGCCGAAGGTGAATTTCCCGCCGAATGCGGTGACGAAGGCTCCCTGTAAGGCCTTGAGCATGGCCAGACCACCAAGAGTGACGATGAACGCAATCGGAGTTCCCAACATCATCGCGACGAACGTCGGGGCGAACAGTCCGAAGACGACGGCGAGTAAGCCGCAGAAGATTCCGGCGGTGTACTGGCGTGTCCGCTCTCCCGACGCCGAGAGCAATGCGTTCGTCGGCCCGGTCAGGCACGTCGACACACAACCCACCGCCGCGTTCACGAGAGAGAACACGCCGCAGGCAACCGTTGCTGTCCCGATCGGCGGTTGATGACCCGCTGCTCGGAGGACTGCGATTCCTTGGCCGTTCTGCACGACGACGACTGTGATCGTCAGCGGTACAACCAGTTCGATCATCGCCTGCCAAGACCAGGTTGGTGTGGTCAGCATCGGATGCGCCAGCCACTCATGAGCGTCGCCGGCGGAGTTGAATCTTCCGGTCGCGAGTATCACGACTACGCCGACGATCAACGCGCCGAGAACGGGCGGAACGAATCTTCCCAACTTGGCGAACACGCTCAGGGCGACAAAGGTGGCGATCATCGGCAGTGCGATCACCGCGTCGTGGGCGGGCGCTTCGACCAAATCAGTTCCGAAATGAAGGAAAACTCCTGCCACCATTGCCATTACGATGGGCATGGGTAAGGTGGCCATGATCGGTGTGACCCACCCGGTCAATCCCAACAACAAGATCAGGCCGCCGGTCGCGAAGAACGCTCCGAGCACGTGCTCCCACGGCAGATGCTCCAACGACGCTCCGACGACTACGGTTCCGGGAATCGTCCAGAAGAAGGCCAGCGGCTGCCGGTACAGCCAGGAAGCCGTGATGGTCAGAATGCCGTTGACGAAGAAGGCACCGAAAAGCCAAGAGGCCAATTGAGCTTGACTCAGTCCACCCGCCAACCCCGCGGCGAGAATGACTGCTACCGGCCCGGTGGCAGAGAAGACGATGCCGATGATTCCGTTGGCGACGGACGTTCCGCCGAAGTCGCGTAAGACCCGCTTCGGGCCGTAGAGCGGGAGGGGTAGTGGCTCGGTGACGACGCGAACGGGCGTGGTCGTCGCAGTGTCCGACATGTTCTCAGTTCTCCTGATGCGGATCCGAAAGCCCCCGGTCGCGGAACAAAGCCGCGAGTTCGCTCCGTGATCGCAGTCCGAGCTTCGCGTACGCGCGCGTGAGGTGATATTGAATGGTCTTGACGGAGAGGAACAATTCGCCGGCAGCTTCCTTGTTGGACTTGCCCGCTGCGACAAGGTCGGCGACGGCTCGCTCTTGCGGGGTCAGGTCGGTGATTCCCTTCTCCGTCCGCGAGAGGTTCAACCCTCCCGCGCGGAGTTCGCGCTCGCAGCGCTCGACGTAAGTAGCGGCGCCCAACGAGTGGTACAGCTCGCGGGCGGCCCGGAGGACGACGTCGGCCTCTGCGCGTTTCCCCGCCCGGCGGAGAGTTTGGCCGTAGGCAAAATTGATTCGGGCTCGGTCGTAGGGGAGCGGCAGCGTCTCGATGCCGAGAAGTGCAGCATCGAAACTTTCTCTTGCCGAGTCTAGTTCGCCCCGTGCGCCGTGGATCCGGCCGCGAACGTAGCCGAGACGTGCCGCAGCTGAGCGGTGCTCACGACGTCGTGCGGTCTGCTCGTGTGGTTGTAGAAAGGCGTCGGCATCATCGACTCGCCCGACCATGACCAATGCATTGGCGTAGAGATCGACCCACGGCCAGAAGCCCGGCTCGTCGAGCCATTGTTGCGCCTTGCTCGAGGTGAGCGGAGCCAGCGCCACCAGGACTTCGGCGTAGTCGGCGGCGGCCTCGGCAACCTGCGCTCTGGCGAGAAGTGCAGGGACGTACATGATTTCGTAGGCGTGAACGCCGGCGTACGCGCGTCGCACGTGGTCACGGGCCAGTTCCCAGTTGCCGCGCAGAGCGTGGATCTGTGCTCCCGACCAGTGGACCAACGGTCGGATGATCTCGATCTCGAACCGATCCACCTCGGCCCCGGCGCCGTCGACGGTCGAGAGCGCTTCGTCCCAGGCTCCGAGCGCGAATTGAGTGCGGGCGAGCCAGGCCTGTGCCCACAGCGAGATTCTTGCCGAACCACTGGAAAACTCTGTGGACACAGCACTTTCGAGGTCACGTCTGGCGGACTCCGGGTGATCCAAAGCAAGCTCGAGCCATCCGCGTCCCATCTGGAAGCGCTGTGCTTGGGCTCCGGGGCGGACGCGATCGGACAGTTCGTCGTATGCCGCGAGCGCATTCTCGGTTCTTCCGGTAGCGCCGAGCCCGAGACCCTTGATCGCTTCGGACTCCACTGCTGCGGGGTCAGAAGGACCTACCAATTCGACTGCGCGGTCAACCCACTCGACGAGGGCCGTGCCATCGAGTCGAGCCAGAGAATGAAGGACCATTCGTTGGGCGATCATCGCAGCGGTGCCTGGCTCACGATTCGCACTGCAGCTGTCCCACGCTCTGGTCAGCAGATCAGCAGCCTCGGTCGGTCGCCCTCGATGAATGGCGAGGTAGCCGAGGACGGCGTCGCGGAGAGGCCCGCGCGAAATACTCTCGATCTCCGGCACGAAGACCATGGCGCGGGGGATGTCACCCGATCCGGTCAGCGCGTCGACTCCGCGGAGTAGTCGGTCCTCGTGTTCGGTTCGGGCCGTGGTGAGACGGCTTGCCGTGACCATGGCGTCGGCGACTTCCGACCACGCGCCGTCGGATGCTCGTAGTGATGCGTACGCAACGAGTTCGGCGGCAAGGTCCTCGTCGTGGGTGGTGCTGGCAGCGGCAAGGTGGAAAAGCCGTTCACCTTCTCCCCAAGCGATCTCGGCTGCTCGAGTGTGCAGCAGATGCAAGTGTGCGGGTCCCAACGCCGCGTGTACGGCGGCTGTCACCATCGGACCGCTCAGTGACACCTCGGTGCTGCCGCGCTGCTCGTGGACGGAGAGGAGGCCGCTGGCGAAGGCGCTGTCCAAGGCGCCGACCACGTCGTCGACGTCGGCCAACTGAGCAAGGTGGGACAACGTCGTGCTGCGTCCGAGAACTGCTGCGGCTTCGATCAACGTTCGAGCTCCCGCCGAACACGCCTCGAGGGCGGCGGCGATCGCCACCGCACGATGACGAGGGACGGGCAAGGTTCGGTGCCACTGGGACCAATAGGCGGGTGGCAGCTCGTCGAGGAGCGAGACGATGTCGAGTGTGTTGCCTGCTGTGAAGTCCTGAAGTTGAAGCGCGACGCCGGAACTGAGGTCGATTCCGCTTCGCATCCGCGCGATGTCGATGATGACGGGTGCGTCGAGCGGGCTGATGTGCAAACGCGTCGACCAGTGCAGGTCGAGAATCTGCCTGACATCCTCGCGCAGGAACGGCGTTTCCTCGGCGACGAGGACGAACAGCAGTGGGGCTGTTCGTCCTCGATGGAGGGCGGAGGTGATTGCTTGAAGCGAGCTGACATCACTGTGATGGGCATCGTCGACGACGATCATGGTCAGTTGCTTCGCTGCGTCGATGATCTCGTGTGCAACGGCTACCGGGTCCGAGATGGATACCGGACGTTCGAGTAGTTGTCCGATCACTCCGAAGGCAGTGTTCGATTCCCATTCCAACCCACGGGCACGACGGAGCGTATGAGCGGAGGAGATTTCGGCGAACCGGTCGACGAGAGTGGACTTACCGCTACCGGCATCGCCCTCGACCAGCACGAGAGTCGGCACTCCTGACTCCGCCGCGGCCAAGGCTCGGCCGAGAACGGCAAGCTCGCGTTCTCGGCCGAGCAGCAGGTCGCGAAGTGTCACCCGACTACCGTAACGCCGGGCTCACCACGGGTTTCCTTTTCGGCCAGGTCTTCATGGGATCGAAGTGCAGTGGCGCCCAGGTCGGGTGCTTGCTTCGGCACGAAGAAGGTGACGATCGCGCCAAGCACCGCGATGCCGGCGAAGACGTAGAACGCCGATTCGGAACTGATTCCTGCGCTGATCAGACTGCCTCCGATCAGTGGCCCGAATATCCCGCCCAGACGTCCGAATCCGGCGCACCACGCAACACCTGCGGCCCGAGCGGCCGTCGAATAGTAGTTGGACACGAATCCGTAGATCAGGACCTGAGTACCGATGGTGCCGACACCCGCGATGGCAACGGAGGTGAGGAGTACGGGAAGCGGAAACCCGAATGTGAACAGGAGCAGGGCGAGTGCAGCCAGGCCGAAGGTGGTGGCGACAACCCGTTGCGGACCGGTGACATCCGCGATCTTGGAGGCGAGAAGCCCACCGATGATGGCACCGCCGTTGAGTACCAACAGGAACGAGAGCGAACCCTTCGCGTTGTATCCCGCGTTTTCCATGATCTTGGGCAGCCAGGTGTTGAGTCCGTAGGTCAGGAGGAGGCCGGCGAAGCTCATGAGGCCGAGAAGCGCGGTGCCCCAGACATATTGTCTGCTCGCCAACGCTCGGAAGCCGACCTTCTCGGCCACGGCATCGTTGGGTCGATCTGCACCGACAGGCAACGGAATTCCAGTCTTCGAGGAAATGGCGCGAGCTTCCTCGACACGTCCGCGAGCAATGAGCCACGCAGGAGACTCCGGCAGTTTGAACCAGGCGAGTGGGAACAGGAACACCAACGGCAGCGCGCCGATGAGAAACAGTCCGCGCCATCCGATGGAATCGCGGAGAACGATCGCCAGGACGGAAGCCATGACGCCACCGGCCGGGACACCGCTGTAGACGATGGCGTTGAACAGATTGCGGCGTCCCGGCGGCGCGAACTCGGCAATCATGGCTCCGGCGGTGGCGACGAGCCCACCGACGCCGATGCCGGTGAAGAACCGCAGCAGACCGAAGGTGGTGATGCTGGTGGCGAACGCTGCCAGTGCCATTCCGACCGAGAACCAGATGATGTTGATCAGCATCATCTTTCGGCGACCGAAGTGATCGCCGATCGCTCCACATGTCAGTGCGCCGACCATCACTCCGACAAGTGCATACGAACCCAACGCACCGGCCTGAGACGCGGTCAAGGTGCCGATGTGGCTGGGGTCGTCCATGAGCACCGGCAGGATCGTGCCGTAGACGACCAGGTCGTATCCGTCGAACAGAATGGCAATGGCGGCGATGGTGACCACCCACAACACTGACGAGCGATGGCGGGCACTGGCCCAGGAACCACGTTCGATCGAGGACATGGCGAATCTCCGTTCGAGAGATCAGGAATCGGGGGAGGCTGGATTCAGCCGAGGTCGCCACCGGCGACGGGCAGAACCGTTCCGGTGACATACGAAGCCTCTTCGGAGGCAAGGAAAGTGATAGCAGCAGCCTGTTCGTCCAGGGTGCCGTAACGCTTGAGCAGCGACGAGTCGACGGTCTGGTCGACGATCTGCTGGTACCAGGCCTTCTCCTCGTCGGTCTCGGCGCCCGGTCCGCGTGCCACGACGCGTGGTGGCGCCTCGGTTCCGCCGGGAGCGGTTGCCACGACGCGTATTCCGTACTGCGCGACTTCCATCGCCAGTGCAGCGGTGATCGCGCTGACCCCGCCCTTGGCCGCCGCGTAAGGAACACGGTTGACACCGCGGGTGGCGACCGAGGAGACGTTGACGATGGTGCCGCTCGCCTGCTCGATCAGATGGGGCAGTACGGCGCGACACGTCCAGAGCGTGGGGAACAGTGATCGTGCGACCTCGGCTTGTATCTGCTGCGGCGTGTAGTGCTCGTAGGGTTTGGCCCAGATGGTCCCACCGACGTTGTTGATCAGGACGTCGATGCGTCCGAAGCGCTCCAATGCGGAATCTATTGCATTCTGGGCACCTTCGAACGTCTCGAGGTCCGCGGTCACCGAATGGGAACGCTCCAGCGGTGTCGCGATGTCGTGAACCAGTTCGGCTCGATCCACAAGCGCGACGGAACCACCTTCTGCGGAAATTCTTTCGGCAACGCTGCGTCCGATCCCCTGAGCCGCTCCGGTGACGACCACGACCCGGTCGTCGAACCGGCCGGCGAAGAATCTCGTGCTCACGACGCCACACTTTCCCGAGCGTCAGTGATGGCGCGGTGCATCGTCGACTTGGCGTGTTCGCTGTGCTGGACGATCAGATCACGGGCCGCGGCGCGATCATTCTGCTCGAATGCACGCACGATACGTGAGTGATCCTCCGCGACATGTTCGTCCACCCAATCGGCGGTGCGGAGCACTCGGTTCATCAGTTGTGTGACCTCGAGACGGTGGTATGCCTGCAGCAGCACTTCGTTTCCGGTGCAGCGGAAGAGGAAGTCGTGGAACAAGGCATTGGTTTCGGTGAATGCCGCTGCGTCCGTGAAGTGATCGCGGTCGATGGAAGTAGCCGAGTTCTCCGCCAGAATGCGGTACTCCGTCAACTGTGCCGGAGTGAGGCGGCCGATCGTGAGTTCCATTGCTCCGAGTTCGAGTGCCATCCGAGCGTCGAACTGTGCGTCCGACTCCGCGACCGGCAGATGTTCTTCACCGATCTCGTACGTGTCGGCCGCTGATTCTTCGGCCGAGGCTGCCGGTGAATCAGCTTGTGCTGCCGCGTTGTTGAACTTTTCGAAGTAGAAGTTCGTGGGTGTGATCGAGACGTCCTTGAAGTGCAGACGTACGGCTTCGACCATCGGCGGCGGGCCGCACAGGTAGACGTCTACGTTGCCGTCGTCGAGGTGATCGGGCTCGATCAAGCCCGTGACATAGCCCTTGTTCGGTGCTGTGCTGTCGGGATCGGATACGCAGTAGTCGAAGGTGAACTGGGGTAGAGACTCCGCGTAGTCGTGCAGTTTGTCGAGTTCGACGAGATCTGTGTCGGAGCTGACGCCGTAGACCAGATGAACGGGCCGAGTGGAGCTTTCGGTACGCATCTTCTCCAGTATGGAGAGCAGCGGGGCCAAGCCGGTTCCGCCGGCAAGCAGTAGGGCTCTCCGTTGACCTGACCGGAGGAAGAAGCTACCCATCGGTCCGGTCAGTTCGAGAGTGTCACCTATCTGCGCACGCTGACTGAGATACTCGGACATCAGACCACCCGGGGTGATCTTGACCAGGAACGACGCCGACTCGACCTCGGGGCCGGTGCTGAACGAGTACGACCGCGTCGCTTCGGTTCCGGGAACTAGGATGTTCACGTACTGACCGGGGAGGAAGACCA
Organism: Rhodococcus sp. NPDC059969; assembly: GCF_042738325.1. Taxonomy (NCBI): domain Bacteria; kingdom Bacillati; phylum Actinomycetota; class Actinomycetes; order Mycobacteriales; family Nocardiaceae; genus Rhodococcus; species Rhodococcus sp. NPDC059969. The sequence goes on from NZ_JBHWUF010000001.1 coordinate 1,279,534, forward strand.
GATCTGCGCGGTTGTCGACTTCGACGGTGAAACCCACAGTCGAATCCGAATGGCGAATGATTTCGGTGATCGTGGACGTGTACGAACCGGCAGTGGTCTTGGCGACCGCCGACGTGGTGGGAATCTGCAGCACGAGATCAGATTCCGGCACCATCTGGCACGGAAGGCAGTAGCCCTGCTCGGCCTCGTCGTCCGTGAGGGCCTCCTCGATGTAGTCGCCCGCATCGAAAGTGCCTGACTCACAGAGTGATTTGCAGGTTCCGCAAGCTCCGTCACGGCAGTCGAGTGGAATGTTGATTCGTGCACGGTATGACGCGTCCGCGACGGTCTCGTCGGTGTTGCATTCGACGAAGCGGGTGATGCCGTCTTCGAAACTCAGGGCTACTTGAAAGGTCGGCGCAGCTTGAATACTCATGGGAAACAGCTCGATTCGAAGAGAAGTCGTGTCAGAAGTGGTAGATGTCGACCACGTGATGGATGTAGTCGTTCTTTAGGACTACCTTCTTCTTCATGATCAACGGCTGCTCGCCCGAGAAGTCGATCGTGTAGTGCGAGGTGCCGAAGTAGGTGTCGACGGTGTTGTAGCGGAAGTACAGCGTGAACCAATTGAAGCGGACGTCGACGACGAAGCCGCGTTCGTCGATCACTTCCACGTTGGTGATGTTGTGGCCGGTGCGGGGCTCGGGAAGGCTTGTCGCGCTGGAACGGTCAGTCCTGATTCGGAACACGCGGTCCTCGATTCCGCCTCGATTCGGGTAGTAGATGAGCGAGATCTCCGCGTGCGGGTCCGTGGTCAGCTCGCCGTCGTCGGCCCACGCCGGCATCCAGTACTCGGAATCGGGGTGGTAGCACTCGATCCACTTCTCGAACTCGCGATCGTCCAGATGGCGAGCCTCACGGTAGAGAAACTGCTGCACTGTTTCGAGGGCGACGGCATTGGTGGTGGTGACAGTCATGATGATGGTCCTCAGATGGTCCGGGCAGAAGCGGCGTGCTCGGCATCTACGGCCGCAAGCATGGCGTCGCGCCAGTATCCGTGCTGAATGGGATACAAGCCTTCGTCTTCGGTCTTGGCTCCGCTCGAGAGCACGCGATTCATGCCGAGATCCTTCGCGACGTCGTTCGGACCGGGAATCTGGTGTGTGACACCACGGCTGAGGTCGTTCCACGGGGCGCCGGCCGCCTGGTAGGTCTTCTGGCAGGAACGGAACTCTTCGAGATCGTCCGGGGTGGCCATACCGCTGGCATTGAAGAAGTCCTCGTACTGACGGATGCGGTTACTGCGAGCGTCGGCGCTCTCTCCCTTGGGAGCGATGCAGTAGATGGTGACTTCGGTCTGGTCCACGGAGATCGGACGGAAGTGCCGGATCTGGCTGCTGAACTGATCCATGAGGTAGACGTTCGGGTACAGGCAGAGGTTCCTCGACGCACCGACCATGAATTCTGCTTTCTTGGAACCGAATTGAGCTTCCAGCTCCGCTTTGCGTTCGAACAGTGGACGGTCCTCGGGATTGCCCCACCACATCCAGAGCAGGAGGTGGCCGTAGTCGTAGGAGAAGTATCCACCGCCCTGCTTGCCCCAGGTGCCGGCATCCATTGCTTTGGTCTCGTTGGACGATTCACCGGCGGTGCGGCGAGCGGTGGTAGCGGCGTAGTTCCAGTGCGTCGAGGACACGTGGTAGCCGTCAGCACCGTTCTCGGTCTGCAGCTTCCAGTTGCCGTCGTAGGTGTAAGTGGAAGCGCCGCGCAGGACTTCGAGTCCGTCGGGTGATTGATCGACGATCATGTCGATGACCTTCGTGGTGTCACCGAGGTGCTCTTCGAGTGGCAGTACGTCGGGGTTGAGGCTGCCGAAGAGGAAGCCGCGATAGTTCTCGAACCGCGCCACCTTGGTCAGGTCGTGTGAGCCGTCTTTGTTGAACTGTTCCGGATAGCCGCCGGTGCGAGCGTCTTTGGCCTTGAGGAGCTTTCCGCTGTTGTTGAAGGTCCAGCCGTGGAACGGGCAGGTGAAGGTGGTTCGGTTGTCGGTCTTACGGCGACAGAGCATCGCACCGCGGTGGCTGCATGCGTTGATCAGCGCACCCAATTCGCCGTCCTTGTTGCGGGTGATCACGATGGGCTGACGGCCCATGTAGGTGGTGAAGTAGTCGCCGACGTTCGGGATCTGGCTCTCGTGCGCGAGGTAGATCCAATTGCCCTCGAAGATGTGCGTCATCTCGAACTCGAACAGTTGCTCGTCCGTGAAGACGCTGCGCCGTACCTGGTAGCGGCCGGTCTCCGGGTCCTCGACGAGCGCGTCGTCGAGGGCAGCGCGGATGTTCGCGAACTGGTCGGTGCCGGGGGCAGCGTCCAACATATCCGTCATGGGTGTCCTCCAGATAAGAGTGGGCGCCGACCGAGAAATCCGAGGGCTGTCGGACAAAGTCGGAGGGACCCGCTTTCCGGACGGGGCTGCGTCCGGTACTGAATTCACCTTGACATCGTGTGTCTCGGGTCACACTAGGCAATTGCCTAGTCCTGACCAAGGGTGCAGTGTTCGTCGAATTCTGCTGATGGGCCGTGCCTGCTGAAGACGACGACCAGGGCGGACTCGACATCGCGAGTCCGCCCTACCCACCGAGTGGGCTACCGGTTCTTGAAGAAGGAGACGTCGTCGTTGCCGATGAGGTCAGGAACCGTCCAGCCGTCGAGGTCGTATTCACTCAGGCACTGCTCGGCCAGTCCCTTCATGGAACTGGCGTGCCCGCGATTCTGGGCTGCGAACAGCAGTTCCGCCTTGACGTTTTCGTGATTGCCGGAGTAATTGCGTTCGTAGAGTTCGTGGCGACCGCCGAACTCGGTGCCGATCGAATCCCACAGCGCCTTCATGACTTTCACGCGGTCTACGGCGGTGATGCCGTCGGAACCGCGAACGTACTTGTCGAGGTACGGACGCACGTCCGGGCTCTTGAAGTCGAGTGAACTCGAAGGCAGGTAGATCAGGCCCGACGCCACGTCCTGCTCGATGATCTCCTTGATCCGCGGGTACCCCTGGATCATGAACATTCGATAGGTGAGGCCGTACTCGAGCTTCGGTATCACCGAATCGCCGACCCACTGTTCGGGATCGCGTGCCATCGATTCGGTCAACGACCAGAAGAGGTTTCGCCAACCGATCACCTCACCGACACGGGTCTGGACTCCGCGGAAGCCGCCGGCGCCGGTGGCTTCGAGTGCCTTCATCAGCAGTCCGGCGATGAAGTCGAGCTTGACGGCCAGGCGAGTGCAGCCCTGAAAGGTGAAGCGCGGCAGGAATCCCGACTGAGGGAAGAATGCGTTGATTCGGTCGACGTCGCCGTACATGAAGACGTTCTCCCACGGAACCAGCACCTTGTCGAAGACGAAGATGGTGTCGTTCTCGTCCATGCGGCTCGACAGCGGATAGTCGAATGGACTGCCCATCACCGCAGCATGTTCGGTGTACGAGGTGCGGCAGATCAGCTTCACACCCGGCGCGTCCATCGGCACCGTGCAGATCAGGGCGAACTGCTTCTTCTTGATCGGCAGGCCGTAGTGAGCGATGAAGTTGTAGTTGGTGATCGCCGAGCCGGTGGCAACCACCTTCGCGCCGCTGACGATCAAACCTGCGTCGGTTTCCTTCTCCACCTTCATGAAGACGTCGCCGACCTCGTCTGGTGGAAGTTGGCGATCCACCGGGGGATTGATGATCGCGTGGTTCCAGTACAGAACCTTCTCCTGCGATTCGCGGTACCAGCGTTCGGCGTTGTCCTGGAACGGTGCGTACAACTCCTTGTTGGCGTGGAGGGTTCCCAGGAAACTTGCCTTGTAGTCGGGGGAGCGGCCCATCCAGCCGTAGGTCATACGTGCCCACGTCGCGATGGCGTCGCGTTCCTTGAGCAGATCAGCCGACGACGTCGGAGTGCGGAAGAACGGCATGGTGACACCGCCGTTGCCCGTGTCCGTCGGAACGGTCAAGGCATCCACGTGTTCGCCCGTATGCAGAGCGTCGTAAAGCCTTGCGGTCATGCGGATCGGATTCCGGAACGCGGGGTGCGTCGTGACGTCCTTGACGCGATCACCGTGAAGCCAGATCTCGCGACCGTCCTGCAGGCTCGAGATGTACTCGTCACCGGTCATCGGTCGAGTGGCGAAGTTCTTCGTGCGGTTGGCTTCACAGTCGGCGGCCGGATTGACCTGTGGCGCTCCGGAATCTGCGGGGTCGACGCCGGTGGGAGGGATTTCGGTGGTCGTCATGGCAAAGCCTTTCAGATCGTTTGGGGTGCGGGCTGAAGATGAATCGGGGTGAACGAAGTGGTGGCGTCGAACCAGCCGCTGTGGGGGTCGTCCTGACTTCCGTTCCAGACTGTGGTCGACGAGGTAGCGCCTAGATCGTGAAAAGTGCTTCGGTAGAACAGAAGCGGATCCTTGCCACTCGACTGAGCGTCGACGATCTCGCCGATGAAGATGATGTGGTCACCGCCGTCGTACTCCCTCCACGGGACGCACGAGATGGTTGCTGCGGCGCCGTCGAGCAGGGGAGCGGTCGGTCCGTCGATCCACCTCGGTTCGGTGCGCTGCGGTCGGCCGGCAAAATGCATGGCCGTGTCCACTTGGTCGGAGGCAAGGATGTTGACCGCAAACGGCGCGTTGCCGAGGTAGCCGCACGCCTTGGACTTGCGAGTCATCGTGATCTGGCACAGCCGTGGTTCCAGGGAAATGGCCGTGAATGCGGTGACCGTGGCTCCGTGTGGTTGACCGTCGGCATTGGTACAGGTGATGACGGTGACGCCGCTCGCGAATTGACCGAAGATTCCTCGAAGCTGATTTTGTTCCATGACCGGACCTCCTTGTCGGATGGCGGTTGAGTGAGAGTGCCGCGAAGTGCGGGAGGGAAGTAGTGGGCGACTCGCGCCGGGAGTGAAGACGAACGTACGGCGGGCGCAGGCTTCGGTCGATCCGTACAGCGCGGTGGCTATCCGGATTGCGCACCCGATCGCGGCCCGTACCCGTTTTCTCTTGGAAGTGACCGGGGACACAGTGTTCAATGATGTTCAGCGCCCTTGCTCGGCAATGTGGCTGGTCACGGGTTTGGAAGGTGAAGAAGGACGATGGTCGACTCCATGATCGGTACAGCTCCCCGCGACTGGGACGAGGCGTGTCATGCGGTTTCGGACGCCTATTTTCCGCACACGCTGACGCCGTTGTCGCGGCATGCGGCCAGTGGAGTCGGGGTGTGCACCACCGAGTTGGGTCCGCTGCGGATCGCTCATATTCGGTGGGGAGCAGACGTCGCCGTCGAATCCGATCATCCCGGCGCCTATGGGGTGAACATCCCGCTCTCGGGTGAGCTCGAGTCGGTGTTCGCGGGCTCCCACGTGCTCTCGACGCAGGGGGTTGCGACGGTATGTCCGCCTGACATCACCACAAGAATCACGCGGTGGAGTGCGGACTGCGAGATCGTCGGAGTCCGGATGGACCGTCAGTACCTCGACCGCGAGATGGAAAAGGTCCTCGGTCGACCCGGAATGCACTTGCCTGATCAGGTGGATCTTCGGGGAGACGACGGGGCCAGATGGCTGAAATTTGTTCGCTCACTGTCGGATCAGATACTCGGCCCGGTCGGCGTGCTGCACAACGAACTGGTGGCAGGTCAGCTCTCCGGCGCCGTGGTCACGGCATTCGTCCTTGCTGCAATGCCTGAAAGCGAGGACGCGGTGAGCAACGCCAGGCCACGCATCGTCAAGCGTGTGCTGGACGAGATGCACGACGACCCGGCCCGCGTGTGGACCGCAGCGGAGATGGCCGAGGTGGCGGGCGTCAGCGTACGGAGATTGCAGGAGGGGTTTCGGCAGTACGTGGGCCGGAGTCCGTCGGAGTGCCTGCTCGACATCCGTCTCGAGCGGGTCCATGCAGATCTGGTGGATGCCGACGACTCGACGACGGTCACCGATGTCGCTGTGAGATGGGGTTTTACGCACACCGGACGGTTCGCGTCTTCCTTTCGGCGTAAGTACGGATTGCTGCCTTCCGAGGTGTTGAGGCGCTAGCTTCGGTAACCCATGTCCGCGCTGAGTTGGTTTGCCTTCTCGACGAGGAAAGGCGCGACGTCGGCGCGGAAGGCTTCCGGGGTTGTTCGTCCGGCCGAGGTCGAGCACGCTGTTACTCCGACGACGCTTCCGCCGGCGTCGCGGACGGGGGCGGCGAGGGAAATCAGGCCGTCTTCCAGTTCCTCGGACGTGAGCGCGTATCCCTGCTCGCGCACCACCCGAAGGGCGGTATGGAATGCGCCTTCGTCGGTGATCGTGGTGGGCGTGAGGGCGTCGAACGTGGAGTTCGCGATGACGTTGTCGACGATTTCGGTTGGCGCCCAAGCTAGCAGGGCCCGACCCATGGAGGTGGCATATGCAGGCACTCTGGTGCCGACGCTGACGTTGATGCTCATGATCCGCCGGACGGGTACACGCGCGGCGTAGACCACGTCGACGCCGTCGAGCACCCCGAGCGACGCCGACTCGTGGGTGTGTTCTGCGATCTCCAGCAGACGAGGGAGCGCCGCCTCCGTCAAGGCATGTGATGCCGAGAAGTGCTGCCCGATGCTCAGAACGCGTGGGGTGAGCGACCACCGACTGTTGTTACCGGTGACGTATCCGAGCTTCTGCAGCGTGAGGAGGATGCGCCGGACGGCTGGGCGGGAGAGGCCCGTTTCGGCGGCAAGATCGGCGAGCGACGGGTTGGGGTTCTTCTCGTCGAAGGCCGTCAGCACAGCAAATCCACGCTCGATGCTCTGGATGTAATCGCGATCGTTCTCGCTCACGGAATGGCCTTTCATCTGCGGGTATGCCTGTTCGACGCCTTCGAAGGTTGACAAACCTTGTGACTGGGCGCACAGTACAAGCGTACGCAGAGCGTAACAGATGTACGCATAGCGTACAACCCAAACTTGGGGAGCCGACTCAGCCCAGCAGTACGGCACCCACCCGGTAACAGCCACATACGGCCCCGAGGAGGACCACATGACAACTTCCGAGAGCCCCACCGCAGTAGGTTCGGGCACTGCCGCCACCGACAAGTTCCTCCAGGAACGGGTCAGCGCGGACACCCCGCCCGAGCGCGTCTCGGCCATCGCCAAGGACGTTCTCGAGGCACTCGCCGGCGTCATCGACAAGCACGGCATCACCTACCCCGAGTACCGCGTCCTCAAGCAGTGGCTCATCGACATCGGCCAGTTCGGCGAGTGGCCCCTGTGGCTGGACGTCTTCCTCGAGCACAACGTCGAGGAGGTTGCGTACCGCGGCCAGCACGGCACCAAGGGAAGCATCGAGGGCCCGTACTACGTCGCCGATGCCAAGACGTTGCCTGCCAAGTGTGAACTTCCGATGCGTGAGAACGAGGTTGGATCGAAGCTGGTCTTCGAGGGTCAGGTTCGCGATCTCGACGGCAAGGGGTTGAGCGGTGCTACCGTCGAACTCTGGCACGCGGACGACGAAGGCTACTACTCTCATTTCGCGCCGCACATCCCCGACGGCAACCTCCGCGGAACGATCGTCGCCGACGACGAGGGACGCTTCGAGATCGCCACGATTCAGCCTGCGCCGTACCAGATCCCGACCGACGGCCCCACTGGCTGGTTCATCGAGAAGGCCGGCTGGCACCCGTGGCGTCCGGCTCACCTGCACCTCATGGTGAAGGCTCCCGGTAAGCGCACGATCACCACCCAGCTCTATTTCAAGGATGGAGAGTGGATCGAGAACGACGTGGCAACGGCGACGAAGCCCGAACTGATTCTCGATCCGAAGCCGGGTGCTGACGGAACCAACCGGGTCACATACGACTTCGTGCTCGATCCGGCCTGATCCACAACTGCTCAATAGAAAGTGATTTGATGACAGACCTGTCGATCGTCTCCATCGAGACGACCATCCTCGACGTTCCTCTGGTTCGCCCCCACAAATTCGCCACCACGTCGATGACGGCGCAGCCGTTGTTGCTGGTCGCGATTCGCACCTCCGACGGAGTGATCGGATACGGCGAAGGTGTCGTTCCGGGCGGGCCGTGGTGGGGCGGCGAATCGGTGGAGACGATGCAGGTCATCATCGAGAAGTACATCGCGCCGGTGGTGGTCGGCAGGCGCGTGGATCAGATCACCGCGATCATGGCCGACATCGAAAAAGTTGTTGCCAATGCACGATTCGCGAAGGCCGCCGTCGATGTCGCGTTGCACGACGCCTGGGCTCGTAGCCTGGGAGTTCCCGTGCACACGCTGCTCGGCGGGGCCTTCCGTGAGAGCGTCGACGTCACGTGGGCACTGGGCGCGGCGCCGGCGGCGGAGATCATCGAGGAAGCTCACGAAAAGCTCGAAGCCCGACTCAATTTCAGCTTCAAACTGAAGATGGGCGCACTCGATCCTGCCGTCGATGTTGCGCGCATCGTCGAGATCGCTCAGGCGCTCGACGGTCATGCCGGCGTCCGCGTCGACGTCAACGCGCGATGGGATCGCTTCACCGCACTGCGGTACCTGCCACAACTCGCCGAGGGCGGAGTCGAACTGATCGAACAGCCCACTCCGGCAGACCAAATCGAGGTCCTCGCCGAACTCAGCAGGCTTCTACCAATTCCGATCATGGCCGACGAGAGTGTGCAGACCCCACACGACGCTCTGGAAATCGCTCGCCGGAGCGCCGCCGATGTCATCGCCCTCAAGACCACCAAGTGCGGTGGCCTGCAGCGCAGCCGTGACATCGTCGCGATTGCCAAGGCCGCGGGTATCGCGTGCCACGGTGCGACGTCCATCGAAGGTCCGATCGGCACAGCAGCTTCGTTGCACTTCGCGTGCGCCGAGCCGGGAATCAACTTCGGAACAGAACTTTTCGGCCCTCTGCTCTTCAGTGAGGAATTGCTCCAGGAACCCCTGAAATATTCCGAGGGTCAGTTGCACCTCCCCGCCGGGCCTGGCTTGGGAGTCGAACTGAACATGGACGCCGTCAAGACCTGGACCAGGAACTAGAGGAAAAAGGAACATGGCACTCTTTCACGTTCGGATGGACGTCGATATTCCGCGCGACCTGGATCCGGAAGTTCGCGCCGATACCGTCGCGACGGAGAAGGCGTACTCACAAGACCTTCAGCGCCAGGGCAAGTGGGTTCATTTGTGGCGAATTGTGGGACAGTTCAGCAACATCAGCATTTTCGACGTCGAGTCGGCTGACGAACTGCACGAGATTCTCTGGAATCTCCCCTTGTTCCCGTACATGAGCATCGAGGTCATGCCGTTGACGCAGCACGGATCTTCGATCAAGTAGCCCGCCATGTCTGCCGTGTCTGCCACACCTCCGGGCATGCTGGAATCTGTGCAGCAGTGGCACTGCGAGATGTCAGAGACGTTCGGGGGCCTGTCCCCCGAGAGCTCCGTCGATGCCGCGCCTGTAGGCACGGTCAGCGGCGTAAGTCTCGGGGACGTAGGCGCTTTCGATATCACTGGTTCACCTCAGATACTGCGGCGGAGTACGCGCGCAGCAAAGCGACACGGTAGCGATCTGCTCAAGATCTGCACGGTCCGAACCGGGCGAGCGATCCTGCGCCAATCCGATCGCGAGTTGACGGCCCCGCCGGGCGCGATGATTCTCTACGACGTAGAGCGTCCGTACGCGTTGCGTTTCGACGGCCACTGGTCGTGCACCGTCATGACCGTACCCCGCGGCGCAATGAGTCTGACCGAACGAGAACTGAATTGCGCGCTCGCGCGCATCCACGACGGCCGGCGCGGATCCGGTGCATTGCTGCAGAACTTCATCTCGGGCGCTGTTGCATCGCAGGTAGACGGCAGCGCCGCAGGGCTTCTCGGAGATGCCGGAGTCAATCTCGCTGCGGCAGTCCTGGTGCAAGACTTTGCGCCCGCGACACCCGGAAGTTCCTCGCGTGAGGCGATCTTGCGATATGTGCTTCGGAATCTCGATGTACCGGACCTCTCGGTCGCGTCGATCGCCGGTGCGCTGCACATGTCACCGAGAACAATTCAGCGTCATTTCGGCGACGGGGGTCTGACCCTCAACGCGCTGATCCGTCGAGAACGGTTGATCCGTGTACGCCGCGATCTCACCGACGTCTCACTGCGCGATCACTCGATCTCCGTCCTGGCCGCGCGATGGTGTTTCCATGACGCACCGGCGTTTTCGCGTGCGTTCAAAGCGGAATTCGGTACGGCGCCGTCGGAAGTACGTCACTGATCTGTCGCATCCGAACAACGAACGTGTCCGATCACGACAACTCGGAGCCCGAATACCGGGGCAGAGTGTGTTCCAGATCGCTTTTCAAGCTCGCGAAGAGCTCAGGCCCGCGAACAGCGAGGGCCGCAGCGAAAGCTACGAATCGAGGAACTCATGACGAATCTGCTCGCTCATCAGCAATGGCACGGAAAGATTTTCGACGGCCAATGGATCGATGGGGGCGGTGACACCGTCGAGTCCGTCGAACCGGCTACCGGCGAGGTGCTCGGTGTGATCGGGACGGCGACTGTTGCGGATATCGATCGAGCGGCACACATCGCGTCGGCCGCGCAGCCGGCGTGGGCGGCCACGATCGGACAGGCCCGCGCTTCGGTGATCCGTAAGGCGGCGCAGATTTTGGAAGCCGAGCGAGCCGAGGTGGAGCGCTGGTTGATTCGTGAAGGTGGTTCCGTACCAGGGAAAGCCGCGTTCGAAGTTGATCTTGTCATCTCCGAACTGTGGGAGGCGTCGGCACTGCCGACACAGCCGTTCGGACACCTCCTGCCTGCCAGCCAGGAGGGGCGCACTAGCATCGGTCGCCGGGTGCCCCTGGGCGTGGTCGGCGTAATCAGCCCGTGGAACTTCCCGCTTCTCCTCGCCATGCGCGCTGTCGCGCCCGCCTTGGCGCTCGGAAATGGCGTCGTTCTCAAGCCGGACGTTCAAACCGCGATCAGCGGCGGCGCAGTCATCGCGGAATTGTTCACGGCAGCAGGTCTTCCGGAAGGTCTCCTGCATGTGCTCGCCGGTGACGCGGAGCCTGGTCAGGCATTGTGCGAGAGCCCCAGCATCGCGATGGTGTCCTTCACGGGTTCGACCGCAGTCGGCCGTCAGGTCGGGGCAACAGCAGGCCGCACGCTCAAGCGCGTCTCGCTCGAGTTGGGTGGGAACAATGCTCTGATCGTCCTCGACGACGCAGACCTCGATGCCGCGAGTTCGGCGGGTGCGTGGGGATCGTTCCTGCATCAGGGCCAGGTCTGCATGACCGCGGGCCGACACATCGTGCTGGAGTCGGTCGCCGATAAGTACCTGGACCTGCTGGCCAAGCGCGCCTCGGTCCTGCCTGTCGGGGACCCAAACACAGGTAACGTCGCTCTCGGTCCGCTCATCAACGCGAGGCAGATCGCCAACGTCGATCGAATCGTCCAGGGCACCAAGGCAGCCGGCGCCGAAATCCGCGCCGGTGGAACCTACGAAGGGCTGTTCTATCAGCCGACCGTCCTGGCCGGTGTCACCTCGGACATGCCCGCGTTCCGCGAAGAGATTTTCGGACCCGTGGCGCCCGTCGTGGTCGTCAAGGACGAAGACGAGGCTGTCAGACTTGCCAATGACAGCGAATACGGTCTGGTAGCGGCCATTCAAACAGGATCGGTGGAACGAGGCGAGCGGATCGCGGACCGCCTGCGGACCGGCATAGTGCACATCAACGATCAGACGTTGAACAACGATGCCTATGCACCATTCGGCGGTGCGGGTGCCTCCGGAAACGGCGCGAGATTCGGAACTCAAAGCAGCTGGGACGAATTCACCACCTGGCAGTGGCGAACCAGCCGGGCTGCCGCTCAGACCTTCCCGTTCTGAAGACGAAAGGATAACAAGGTCAGCGTATTCCGTCACGACGTAGTGCAACGGACACTGCGGCAGAGCGGGTATCTACGCCGAGCTTGGCGTAGATGTGCCCGAGGTGGGTTTTCACCGTCGCTTCGCTGATGAAGAGTGCCTTACCCAGCTCGCGGTTCGTCATCCCCTCGGCGAGAAGGCTGAGCAGTTCGGACTCACGCGCGGTGAGGGCTTCCTGCGGGCGCTGCATCTGCTGAACGAGACGGGAGGCCACGGTAGGGGAGAGAACGCTGCGCCCGGCAACCGCGCCGCGCACCGCTCCGAAGATCTCGTCGGGAGTCGAGTCCTTGAGTAGGTAACCGATGGCACCGGCGTCGACGGCCCGTACGACGTCGGCGTCGGTGTCATAGGTCGTGAAAACGAGTACGGGAACATCGACCCCGTCGTTGCGAAGCCGTTTGATCGCTTCCGCACCGTGCATGCCGGAGCCCATGTCCAGATCCATCATCACCAGATCAGGCGAGGCGGAAGGTATCGCCGTGGCCGCTTCCTCGCCGGACGATGCTTCGCCGACCACCTCGACGTCCGGCTGAGTGTCCAGCAGCGCTCTCAGCCCGGCGCGCACGACCAGATGGTCGTCGACGAGGAACACTCGAATAGCGGTGGTCATCGGATCCTCCGTTCGAGCGGGAACTGGGCCGCGACGACGGTGCCGTCTCCTGGTGCGCTTTCCACGGTGAACGATCCGCCGAGCTGAGCCACGCGGCTCCGCATCGCACGTAGGCCGTATCCACCGTACCGAGAATGGTCGGTGAGTTTTCCCGGATCGAAGCCGACGCCGTCGTCGAAGACGTCTACGGAGACGGAGTCGTCGAGATACGTGATCGTCACGCCCGCTGTTTCGGCGCGAGCGTGGCGGGCGATGTTGGACGACGCGCTCGAGACCACTCGCACGATGGCGTGAGCCACGTCCGGCGGCACGGCGACCGGTTCGCCCACAGTGCGAACCCGAACATCAGGGGTGAACTGGCGGGCGGCGGCAACGACCAGGGTGTCGAAATCGGCGGGGCCACCTTTGGCCGGTGCGAGGTCATGGACGAGGTCGCGGCTCTGCATCAGGCTCGTGCGGATGTTCTCCGTCGCGGCATCGACATCGGTTCGAGACGGCGAACCCGTTGTATTCCACGTTTGTTCGGCTGCCTCGAGCCGAAGTAGGGCGCTTGCCAGTCCCTGGGTAACGGTGTCGTGGATCTCGCGAGCGAGGCGCTCTCGTTCAGCGGCAACGCCGGCAGCCCGTTCGGTATCTGCCAGTGCCGACTGCGCTTCCGCCACCTGGCGCAGAAGCCGAAGGCGTTCTCGGGCATCACGTTCCATCTGACCGTACGCTGCCGCGACCAGTGCAGCGGTGCACAGAGGCCCGAGCAGGGTCACCAATTCGGCGCGACCGGTGACCCGGTAAAACGCGATACCGGCGAGGACCCCCAGGATCCCGACGAGGGGGTAGGCGATCTTGCTCGGATACAGACGAATGCAGAGGAAGAGAACCGGGAAGGCGCACCACGCGAAACTCGGTGCAAGCCAGACCAACGCTGCCCACGTGCTCAGTACCGGCCACATCCAGAGCCGTTGGCGAACCACCTCTCGCGAGGACACCGTAGCCATGACGGCGTAGAGCAGGGCGAGGACCACGGCCAGGACGAGCACCACCCCGAACCGACCGCTGGTGCCGTGGACTGCGACGTACCGAACGCCGGACGTGGACAGCAGCACGAAGAACGACGCGTGGATCGCGTACGCCAACGGACCGCGTAGGCCGAGGTCGGCGTCGGCATCCGTCGTGGCTCCACTGCTCATCCCTCGAATGTTACGGAGTGCGCCTGGCCCTCGTATCGACCATTCGGATGACATCTCGGTAGCCGTTGTGGGCACTGTTCGCCACCCGAGCGCCCGATGTGCGGACCCTCACCGGAACGCGACGCTGTATTGGACGGTTTCGAACCACTCGACTGAAAGTGTGCCCATCATGAACCACCGCATTTACACACGACTGCCCCGGACGCTTGCTATCGCCATTCCGGTTGTCGCGATCCTTGCGAGCGCCGCATGCTCGAGCACTGACACACCGGTGGCGAACGCATCGAGCACGACGTCGATTTCTGCCACGCAGCAGCCTGCTGCGAGCGGCGATTCGGCAGTTGTCACTCAGAATCGACTCAGCGCCGACGCAGCAGTGACGGCTGCCGGTGCAGCGCTGGCGAAATGCCGCGCCGACGGTCTCGGCTTCGTCACCGTCTCCGTCGTCGACCGTGCCGGCAATGTCATCGCCATGGTGCGCGGCGACAACGCAGCCCAGCACACGGTGGAAGCCTCACGCGAGAAGGCATACACCTCTGCGGCTTTCGGAGCCGACACCAGTGACCTCTTGCAGCGTACCAAAGGCGAAGGATCGACCATCGCCGACCTTCCCGGCACTCTCTTCCTTGCAGGTGGAGTCACATTGAAGGCTGGAGCCGGGTCGATCGCCGGTATCGGCGTCGGTGGCGCTCCAGACGGAATGCAGGACCAAGCTTGTGCCGCTGCTGGGCGAGACGCGATCGCTTCGATGCTCGGCTGAGTGAGCGCAGAGAGCGTGCTTCGTGAATTGTGCTTTTCGCCACCCGGTTTCGCTCGGCATGACAGTTGTCCGTTTGTTGCGATGACCTCGGCTTTGTAACACCGAAGACCCCACAAAGGGACAAACACGTCGACAGTGGAACCGACGATGCACTTACCGGAGCAGTTTCTTCATGCGCAGTTTCGGGGAAAGACACAACCTTGCAGAGAATCAGATTCACGTTGCCCGAACGCAATACACGGCGGGTGCGGGTGCTCCTAGCGGCGTTGTTGTCGATATTCCTGCTCGGCGGTATGTTCGGTCCGACCGCCGCGAGTGCTGCTCCGGCGCGCTCGGCGCCATGGGGTGGTTACGACGAGTTGTGGGTCCCGTCTTCGATGGGAAACATCAAGGTTCAGGTGCAGTGGGCCGCGCGCGGTGGCAACGCCGCGCTGTACCTGCTCGACGGTCTTCGCGCGCAAAACGACAGGAATGCCTGGAGTTTCGAAACGAACGCACTCGAGCAGTACCGCAACGACAACATCACTTTGGTGATGCCTGTGGGCGGCGAGTCGAGTTTCTACACGGACTGGTACGCGCCGTCGAACTTCAACGCCCAGCCGATAACGTACAGGTGGGAAACGTTTCTCACGCGCGAACTTCCAGACTTTCTTGCAGGGTACGGTGTTTCGCCTACCAACAATGCGATCATCGGGTTGTCGATGGGTGGTAGCGCGGCATTGAATTTGGCTGGGCACCATCGTGATCAGTTCAAGTTCGCAGGCTCGCTGTCCGGGTACATCAACATTTCGGGGCCGGGCATGCGTGAAGCGATCAGGGTAGCGATGTTCGATGCCGGGCGGTACAACGTGGACTCGATGTGGGGCCCGCCGTGGTCGTCAGGCTGGCTTCGCAACGACCCGTTTGTCAACGCGGAATCGCTTCGCGGACTGTCGATGTACATTTCGTCGTCCAACGGCATCCCGGGACCGTACGATCACCCATCTGCGCCGATCGACTACTTCCACACGGCGACGGGTATGGGTCTCGAGGCGCTCTCGTGGGTTCATGCGCGTGCATTCGAGATTCGCCTGAAATCCTTGGGAATCCCAGCGACGTACAGCTTTCCGCCCGCCGGAATTCACTCGTGGCCGTACTGGTCTGCTGAATTGTGGATGGCCAGAGGACAAATCCTCGACACCATGAACGCTTGGTGAAGCCGTAGTGAGGATCTCTCCGGACTTGCTCTCGATCGAAAGTCCGGAGAGAACTCGCTCAGAAGGTGATGATCCCGCGAAGATTGCGACCGGCATGCATGTCGGCGAAGCCGTCGTTGATCTGGTCGAGGGTGTACCGGTTGGTGATCAGTCCGTCGAGTTCGAGTTTGCCGCTGGTGTAGAGATCGATCATCCAGGGAATGTCGGCGGTGGGATTCGACGCGCCGAACAGGGATCCTTGAATTCTCTTCTGGTACAGCGTGAGTTCCATCAGGCTCACGGGAATTCCGACGTCCGTCATCTTCCCGAGGCCGGTGACGACACATGTTCCGGCCTTGCGGATGGACGAGAATGCTTGCGCGACATGTTCTCCGGTGGTGACGCCGACGGTGACGATGGCGGAATCGGCGCCCTGGCCGTTGGTGAACGAGCGCGCTATGTCGGTGGCTTCCTCCATGGTGGACACAGCATGGGTGGCGCCCAACTTCAATGCACTCTCGCGCTTGAAAGCGACCGGGTCCACCGCGATCACGTGGGTGGCGCCGGCGTGCGAGGCGCCCTGTACCGCGTTGATTCCGATTCCGCCGACCCCCATGACGATGACGGTCTGCCCGGGATACACCTGAGCGGAGTTGACGGCGGCGCCCCAACCGGTTCCGACGCCGCAGCCGAGCAGGCACAGAGCGTCGAGGGGCAGATGCTTGTCGACCTTCACAGCCGAGAGAGTGCTGACCGTGGTGTATTCGCTGAAGGTGGACAGGCCGCAGGTTTGTGCGACGGGTTGACCGTCGAGAGACATTCTGTAGCTCGAGCTTTCGCCTGGTCTGCTGCCGGTCATGATGGCGGCGCCGTTGTCGCAGAGGTTCTGGATTCCGCTTGCACACCAACGACAACGGCCACAGGCGGCGAGGAAAGAGAACACGACATGATCACCCTCGGACCACCCTTCGGTGTTCGGCCCGACCTCGACGACGATTCCGGCGCCTTCGTGCCCGCCGCAGATGGGGTAGCGGCCTACGCCGTGGTCGCCGCTGGCGATGTGGTCGTCCGAGTGGCACAGTCCGGAGGCGACCATCTTGACGGTGAGTTCGCCACTGCGGGGTGAATCGAGTTCGAGATCGACCACCTCGTATGTGCCTGGTGCTTGGCGAATGACGGCTCCACGAGTGCGCAAGGTAGCTCCTGAGGTGAGAGTTGTTCTTCGGCTTCCTCAGTTGTCTACTCGAGAGTTCGAGACGGGTCCGAGATCCGTCTCACTGATCGGACGTTTCGTACCGTTCAGACTCGTCCGGGGTGCGTCCCAATATGGCGAGTTGCAGTTCGGTGAGAAGTCGCGTGTCCGGCTCGTCCAACGAAATGCCCATGATCTGTTCAGCGCGCCGGATGCGGTAGCGCAGCGTGTTCGGATGCACTTTCAAAGAGGATGCGGCCTTCTTCACGTCCCCGAACGCCGTCAGGTAGGCAGTGAGCGTGAACTGCATGTCAGAGGTGTTCTTGTCGTCGTAGGAGATGAGTCTGTCGATACGAGGGTCGCGCAATCGCTCGTGATCAGCGACGAGGTCGAGTATCTCGCCCAGCAATACCGCGGTGCGTGACGCCGCGAGTGTGGTGACCTTCGAAGTTCCATGATCATCGGTGGTATCGAGCACGCGGTCCACTTCTCGACGCGCCTCGGGTACGCCGTGCAACCGCGCGATCGGCACTGCGACGGCCGCGCGGACGCTGATACCCGCACGTCTTTCGAGCACTCGCACGGTGTCGTAAGCCCAGTCGCTGATCGCGACCTCGTGCTCGGCCTGCGGGAACAGCACGTAGATCCGGTTGTCGATGATCGTCGTGACGGCATCGTGGCGAAATGCGCTGGCACGCAGGCGTAAGGCGTTGGTGATTCGATCGAGATTCGATCCGGGTGCAAGTGATGTCGCAAATCCGATGACCGCAGCCGGTCCGTCGGTGCTGATGCCGAACGAACCGGCGAGTGAGTGCATGTCGACCCCGCCGGAGCGAACGCCGAACAGCCTTTCCACTTGGGCGTTCTCGCGGCTGGAGGCGTCCAACGACCGCATGAGAATGCGCGCGGCGACAGCGGCGGCGCCGCGCAATACCGCTCGTGCGTCGTCGGAAAGAGGTCCGGATGCCTGCTGTATCCAGATGCTCCCGAGATTATGTTGGTGCGCAACGGAACCCGTCGGCCCTGGCTGGCCGGGCCGGGTAATGCTCACAGCCAGACGGTGTGCGGCGCCGATGCTCAGCTCGGATGGCAGACTGATGACCTCGTCCGAGCGCCTGAGATGCTCGAACACGCCCCTTTTCTCGATCCATTCGGTGTATTCGATCGGCCATTCCCGGCCGAGTATGGAGAGCTGACGAAGCTCGTCTTCGCCCTCGTGAGCAGCAGAATATGCAATGACGTGCAGTGCGGTGTCGTCGATCGTGACGAGTCCACCGGTCAATTCGGCGATCGTTTCCGAGAGCGCGAACAAATCGGAATCACCGCCTGATACAGCGCCGGCGGCGGCTCGCGAACGATACAGGCTCTGCGTCAGAAGACGTTGTACAAGCGAATAGACGTGGCCGGAACTGGCCTGCGGATGGACCGCGGCCACGGCGATACCGATGCTACGTGCGGCGGTCAGTACCGCCGTCGCCTCGCGTGCATTTTTGACGAGCAGGAGCTTCGGACGACGCCTTGGCGGCCTGCCCTCGAACTTTCGCAGCCATTGCGTGAGCGTCGATTCGGGAACCCCGACGGGAAGATAGATGTCGGAGATCGCACCTCGGCTGTCGGTGCCGTCGATGTCGGAGGACTCGACGAGGGCGATCGAACGGATTTCGACATCAAGCCCGTCCGGGCTTTCCAGTAGCTCGATCACGGACTTGTCCGTGGAATGCATGAGGGCGCCGAGGGTGGTGCCGACTCGCGGCCCGTTACTCCTCGGACCTGTCGTCGCTTGCGGGAGGGCTACAGAAAGTGGCTGCACATTTGCTCCTCGGCCGGTGGGTCATTACAGGCTAACCCCGACAGACGAAATGCAGAATAAGGAAATAGGGGACAAATTTATTCGTCAGGCATGGTGATGCCGAGTTCTCGGGCCTTTTCGGCGACTGCCTCGGGAAATACGTTCTTGAACAGATAAAGGTCTTGTCCGATCACCCAACCAGGTGCCAACGCCGTCGCATATCGCTCGAAGTATCCGAGTTGCTTTCCGAAAAGAACCAATTCCTCGGGACTCGCAACACCCCACTGTTTACCCAATTGAATCAGCGCCATGATCAGCTCGCTGAGCTTGAGTTCACCCAGATCGCGGCCGAGGATCGGAGCTAGAGCAGTGGCGACCTGCATACCCAGTTGGGCGTCGTCGACTTCGTAGTCGGTTGCATAACCCAAGGATCGAATTCCCCGGGCAACGCGGGCGAAATCTCCGTCGACAATCGTTGCGCGGAACATATCGGAGAGTATCGATCGCCACGTTTCCGGAAGAACACCGACAATGCCGAAGTCGAGCATTGCTATCCGGCCGTCATCGAGGACCCACAGATTCCCGGCGTGTACGTCGCCGTGGAAAGGACCGTGAACGATGACTGATTCGAGCCAGACCTTCACACCGCGCCGGATCAACATGCGGGCTTCGTCGATTCCGTCCGGACCGGCGACGAATCGATCGAGCGGAACGCCCCGCATGCGTTCCATGCAGATGACTCGGGGGCCGCAGTAATCCCAGTAGACCTCCGGCGTCGTGACTCCCTTGTTGTCGCCGAACGCACTGATGTTGTTCCGGAAAGTGGTTTGCCGGTCGGCCTCGACTGCACTGTTCAATTCCGTCATCGTGGCATTGTGCAGATCGCGAATGATGGCGGTGGCATTGGCAATTCGAAGGAACTCGACAAACTTCTCGAGGATGTTCGCTCCCCAATATGCCGCCCGCAGATCGATCAGCATGCGCGCATAGATGTCCGGGCGCTGGATCTTGATGACTGCCTCTCGGCCGTCGTGCAGAACGCACGCGTGTACCTGCGCAACCGATGCCGCTGCTAGAGGCGCGTCGTCGAATTTCGCGAACAGTTCGTCCACGGAGTAACCGAGGTCCTCCTGCACGACTCTTCGGGCCTGCTCGGCAGGGAAGGACGGAACGTCGTCGAGGCAACGCAGGCACGCATTGGCGACCGGGGCCGGGAACAGACCGGACGACGACGCGACCAGTTGTCCGAGCTTGACGAAGGTGGGCCCCAGAGCGATGAAGCCGTCGACCATTCCGTCGGAGGCAGCGTCCGCCCACGTGCGTCCACGCTTGCGGAATGGCCACACGATCAGCGCCAGCATGATCGACGTGGACAGCACGACCGCGATGATCGCGGAGCGCCACAACTGAGCGAGGCCGAAGCGTTCCAGGTCCGGCATGCGGACCTCGAGGGCAGTGGCGGGCACTCCCGACGAGTACGGCCCGACAGGTCGCGTTGGATCCAGCACAGCTCTCCCTCGTTCAACGAGCGCATCCAGCATTTTGCCGTGAGATCACTTACGTGACCCCTTCCGTTAGTCAGTATGCCAAGTCACACATAACTGCCGGAACCGCCTACGCATTCAGCCTACGATCGGTGAATGCGTGAGCACTTGATCCCGATCGGCGAGGTTGCAAAATCGTTCGGAATCGCGGCGTCGACCTTGCGGTACTACGAGGATGAAGGCTTGCTGTCCGCGCGGTCGCGAACCGGCGGCAAACGCTGGTACGGGCATTGCGAGCTGCGACGGCTGGCATTGATCCGGATGTACACCGAGACGGGAATGTCCTTGGAACAGGTGCGCTCCTTCATCGAAACCGACACCACGTCCGAGCAGTTCTCCGCGGTTCTCGCGGATCAAGTGTCGGCGCTCGAGGCACAGGTCGCCGCCGCTACGCGAGCGAAACTGATTCTCGAGCATCACCTGACGTGTCGGCAAGAGCGTCCGATGCAGTGTCCGTGGTTGCTCGAGCAACTCGACATTCGCGTGGAAGCGGCGCTTGACTTCAAGTTGACTTGAACCTCCATAGTTAGGGCGCACTTACCGCCCTGCTCGGAGGTTGACCATGTCGACACGACGATGGCTGCCGCTCATCGCCGCATGCATCGGAACTTTCCTGTTGCTGACGTACGCCACGATCACGACGATCGCGGTGCCGGCCATCGCAGACGGTTTGAACGGCAGTACGGGCGCGATGTCCTGGGTCGTCGACGCGTACACACTGGCCCTTGCTGCGCTTCTGGTGGGGATGGGCGCGCTCGGCGATGTATGGGGACGCAAACGCCTCTACATCTGCGGCCTGGTCGTGTTCCTGGTTGCGACGGCCGTGTGTGCTGTTGCTCCGGATGTCACGGTTCTGGTCACAGCTCGCGGCGCGCAAGGAATTGCCGGTGCAGCGATGTTCGCGACGCTCCTGCCTCTGCTCGGCGACGCATACTCGGGCCGTGATCGTCACGTCGCCTTTGCCGCGTGGGGCGCCGTCGCCGGATTGGCGGCCGGAATCGGGAATGTTGCAGGAGGGCTGCTGACGCAGTTCTTCGACTGGCGTGCGGTCTTCTATTTCGGAATCCCCGTGGCCGCAGTAGCGCTCGCAATGGCTGTTTTCTGTTTCGCCGAAAGTAGGCGCGGCGACGACAATATCGACTGGGCCGGAATGGTTTTGTTCACTCTCGCTGCCGTTGCCGCGGTTCTCGGCGTGACGTGGGGCGGCGACGCCGGGTGGACTTCGTCTTCGACAGCTCTCGCCTTCCTCATCGCAATCGTTGCGTTGACGGCATTTGTGTCCTGGCAGCGTCGAAGCAGCAGTCCGATGCTCGATCCGGCCTTGTTCCGATCCCTGAAATTCGACGGAGTTCTCGTCGCGGCTTTCGGTTACTACCTTGCGGCTTACGGCCCGCTCGTAGTTCTTTCACTGTGGCTGCAAAACGGGTTGGAACTGTCGGCGTCGACGGCCGCACTTGTGCTCTCGATTCAACCGCTCGCTTTTGTCTTCGTGTCGGCGCTGTGTGGATCACGGCTTCAGCGAGCCGACCTTCGAGTGTCGCTCGGATTCGGGACGGTCCTCTGCGGAATCGGTTGCCTCGCCATGCTGTACGTTCTTGTCGCGCCGATCTGGCCGGCGCTTATCGCCGGACTGATTCTGACGGGTGTCGGTTCAGCCATGGTGTCGCCGGTGTTGCCAGGTGCCGCGATGTCGGATGCTCCGGCAGAGCGCTCCGGGACGGCTTCGGCCACAGCCAACTCGTCGCGCCAATTCGGGCTCGCAGTCGGAATTGCTTTGTGCGGCTCGCTCTTCGCCGGATCGGACGAGTTTGCTCTGCTGTGGCCGTTGGTCTTCTGCGCCGGCGTCGGAATGCTCACGGGTTTTGGATCGATCCTTCTCTTTTCTCGCTCGTCAACTCCTGCAACAGTTCAACCAATCGCCGAAAGGGCACACACATGACCACGCTGCTCACTCCACGACCGCACAGGCGTCTCGAGATGGACTGGAATCGTCGCAGGTTCCTCGGCGCAGCAGCAGGATTGGCTGCTGCGCTGGCAGCGGCCGGGTGCTCACGCTCCGACGCGGATGCCGGCGGCACACGCGATGCCGGTTGGTCCTTCACCGACGATCGCGGAACCCTGATCGAGTTGGATTCACCGCCGAGAACATTTGTCACCTACACCGGAATCGCGGGTGCGCTGTGGGATTACGGACTGGTGCCTGTCGGTGTTTTCGGAGCGCTCACACGATCGCCGGGATCGACGGACACCAGCATCTCCGGCAACTTGGATTTCTCGAAGACCGACATGGTCGGGCAGCTCTGGGGACAGGTGGAACTCGAAAAGATCGCTGCGCTGGAGCCGGACGTCGTCATAGTCCCTCAGTTGCGTGGTTCGGCTCTACTCGACGAGGCGAACTTGGATGCGGTGAAGGGCTTGTCGACAGTACTGTTCGTGGAAACGGCAGCAGGAACCATCGACCGAACCGTGCAAGAGATCGTGGAACTGGCCGTGGAACTCGGAGCAGACCTGGATATGGACGCTCAGCGAAAGGACTACGACGCTGCGCGCCAGCGGATCTCCGAAGTTGCTTCTTCACTGAACAATTCACCCGTACTATTCGCCTCCGCAGATCCGGACACGATTCGAGTCAGCCGTTCCGGATTTCCGATCCTCGCAGACCTGGCGGGTTTGGGTCTTGCCGTCGTCGACCCAGCAGAGGGATCGTCGGTCTACGTCGAGAAGCTGGCCTGGGAGATGGCGGACCACTATCCGGCCGACATGATCTTCCTCGACGATCGTCCGTCGAGTTTGCAACTGGATACGCTCGGCACCAATCCTGCGTGGTCCAACTTGCCTGCGGTGAAGGCGGGGAAGATCGGCACCTGGAATCCGGAACCAGTGCTCAGTTATGCCGGGATCGCCCGTACGTACAACACTTTGGCTGACCAACTGCTGGCATTCTCACATTCCTGACTGCCGCGTCGTCTACGACGTATGGACCTTTTCACCGATCTGTCTGCTCGAGTTGATTCCCTCGATTGGCCTGCACTGATCGAGGGAATCAACTCCAGTGGGTGTGCACAGACGACACCGCTACTCGACGAATCGGAGTGTCGCGAAATCGCTTCCTGGTACTCGGACGTCGACCGATTTCGAAGCACGATCGGCATGGCTCGGTACCGCTTCGGTCAAGGGGAGTATCGATACTTCGGTGATCCGGTACCCGAGCCGATCACCGCTATGCGAGCGGCTTTCTACCGGCAACTTCTCCCGATCGCGCGAGAGTGGGCGTTCAAGCTGGGGGACAGCGCACCGTGGCCGGACACTTTCGAAGGATGGATCGATCAATGCCGCAACGCCGGCCAGAATCGACCTACCCCGATTCTCCTGTCCTACGGTCCTGGCGACTGGAATGCACTGCATCGGGACCTTTACGGAGAGTTGGTGTTTCCCTTACAGGTGGTGATCGGGCTCGACAGACCTCGGATCGATCACGCCGGGGGAGAGTTCTTGCTCGTCGAACAGCGGCCGCGCGCTCAGTCGAAAGGGACTGTCACGGTGCTCGAACAAGGTCACGCGTTGATCTTCACCACGCGGGATCGGCCGGTCCAGACTTCTCGGGGGTGGTCCAGAGCCCCTGTGCGACATGGTGTCAGCGTGGTGCACTCCGGCACGCGTCGAACATTGGGATTGGTGCTTCATGATGCCGAGTAAGACGTACATTCTCCGCGACGCTCGCAACAAACCCTACGAGAGTTCGACGCCCGGTATGCTTGGCGGGCATAGGAAAACGAAGATCTACGGCCGACTCGACTGTCGAGGGGCGGCGCAGGCAATCGCGCGTGGTGGGTATGTCGCCAGTCGGGTGTTCTTCGCGGACGAGCCGACCGCGATTGCGGCCGGCTATCGCCCCTGCGCTGTCTGCATGCCCGAAGACTACGCAGCGTGGAAGGCGGGTTCTACGCGCCGAAGCGGTCGCGGTACTCCTTCGGAATGAGCGGCTTGTCGCCGCGGACCTTCAGCTGCTGGACAGCCCAGGTATTACCGTCCGGGTCGGCGAATCCGAAGAAGGTGCCACCGTCACGCTCGTCGAAGACGGTGACCTCACTGGCATCGACGCCGCGGTCAATGAGCTCCTGCCGAGCCGCTGCCGCGTCGGCTACTACCAACTGCAATCCCTTCAACGAACCAGGGGCCATCTCGGTTTGCGACGGCAGGTTGCCGATGACGATCGAGCAACCCGAACCTCGCGGAGTGAGCTGAGCAATCGTCATGTGTTCGTTCACGGTGTGGTGGTCGAGGTCGAAACCGACTTTGTCACGGTAGAACTCGATGGAGCGGTCGAGGTCGCTGACGGGAACGATGACTACTTCGAGGGTCCAGTCCATGAAACTGCCTTTCGCTGAGGAGGTTCGGGCAAACAGGTGGTCAGAGTTGCGCGACGATCTTGTCCAGGCGTTCGTAACCTTCGGTGACGCCGAGTTCCATATTGCTCTCGATCATTCCGTCTCGCGCTTCGAGGCTCGGATATGCGGAATGGCCGGAGAGACGGGTGCGTCCATTGCCCAGGTCCTCGAACGTGATCGATTCGATGCTGACGACGTCGGGAAATCCCTCGTATTCGAAGGTTTGGATGGCAAAGTCGTTCTCGCGAACGACGTGAAATACACCATTGAACCGGAACTCTTCGCCCTCGGGGTTCCGATGGACGTACTTGTATCGACCGCCGCTCACGAACTCGTATTCGTCGATCTCCATCTCGTATCCGTTGGGGCCGAGCCACTGCTTGACCAGTTCGGGATTCGAATGAGCCGCGAAGACGGCACTGACGGGTGCGTCGAATTCGCGGGTGATGTCGATGTACGGCACGCCCTCAGGAGCCGTGATGGTGACGGGATTGGTGGTAGCCATGGCTAAGTCTCCTTCTGTGTGGTGCTGAGTAGGTGATCGAGCTTGCGGAACTGTTGTTCGTGGATCAGTCGATAGCGGTCGATCCAGGCGGTCAAAGCCTCGAGAGTTGCGGCGTTGAGATGTACCGGCCGCCTCTGGGCGTCGCGGCTGCGAGTGACCAAACCAGCGGCTTCGAGTACCTGAATATGTTTGGAGACAGCCTGTTTGGTGATCTCGAACGGCTCGGCCAACTCGTTGACCGTTTGGGGGCCGCTACTCAGGCGGGCGATGATCCGCCGTCGTACCGGGTCGGCGAGCGCCATGAACGCTTTGTCGAGACGCTCGTCTGCCCCTGGATCCACGATCACTTGTCAACCATCTCCTTTATCAACCAATCTGTTGATTACGATACGAGCCGATGTGGAGGGTGTCAATGCCTCGGGACCGATTAGCGTGGAAACCATGAACGCTCTGATTCCTCGGCCACGATTGGAAGTGGCGCCAGGGGCGATCCTCGTTCCGGATTGGCTCAGCGTTGAACAGCAACGCACCTTGGTGGCCGAGTGCAGACGGTGGGCAACCGCACCCGTACCGATGCGCTCCGCTGTTGTCCCAGGTGGTCACAAGATGTCGGTGCAAACAGTTTGTCTCGGTTGGCATTGGCAGCCGTACAAGTACACCCGCACCGCCGACGACGTGAACGGTGCGCCTGTCGCAGCGGTGCCCGACTGGCTCGCCGACCTCGGCCGCACCGCAGTTGCCGCTGCCTACGGTGACCCGCGTGCGGGGGAGAGCTACGCACCCGACACCGCTCTGATCAACTTCTATGACGAGGGCGCTCGCATGGGCATGCACCAGGACAAGGACGAGCGCTGCGACGCTCCCGTCGTCTCACTGAGCGTCGGGCAGAGTTGTGTCTTTCGGTTCGGGAATTCCGCGAACCGGAACAAGCCGTACACCGACGTCGAATTGCACTCGGGTGATCTCTTCGTGTTCGGCGGAGAGTCGAGGTTCGCGTATCACGGTGTGCCGAAAGTTATTGCAGGAAGTTCTCTTCCGGGCATCGGTCTGCAATCAGGAAGGCTGAACATCACGCTGCGAGATACCGGAATGTCCTGACAGTCTCACCCCTGTTGTGCCACTGGTTCAACAGGGTCGAAGTCTGCGCTGGAAGGTCCGTCCCCGACCATCTCGATCAACTCGGTCGACGGCGGAGTTGGCAGAGTGCGCCAGCGCTCTCGTTCGAGGTTGTGGGGTTGTATCTCGTTCATGCCCTAATTATCGACTTCCTACTTCACTCCGTCGGCTATTTGTGGGTGGACATTCTGCTAGGCCTCGTGTCCGACGTCGATATCGAGTCGGGTCGAGATATTGACTGTTACCGTAAGTCGCACATACTCTGGTTACTGGCGCTGACCGTAGGGAACCCGGCCTGAAACGACCGATCGTTCTCGGCCACCGCCGACGCCAGATGTAGCTTCGCGACGACCTACGAAACGAGTTTCCTCCATGCCACAGCATGTCGACGTACTGATCATCGGCGCTGGCTTGTCCGGAATCGGCGCGGCTTGTCACCTCATTCGGGAGCAGACGGGAAGCACTTACGCGATCCTCGAGCGCCGCGAAAACATCGGTGGCACCTGGGACCTGTTCAAGTACCCGGGCATCCGTTCGGACTCCGACATGCTCACCTTCGGATTCGGTTTCCGTCCGTGGATCGGCACCAAAGTGCTCGCCGACGGCTCCAGCATCCGGGACTACGTCGAGGAAACCGCCAAGGAATACGGCGTCACCGACCACATCAACTTCGGCCGCAAGGTCGTGGCAATGGACTTCGATCGCGCGACTGCTCAGTGGACCGTGACCGTCCTGATCGAGGCCACCGGAGAGACCGAGACGTGGACCGCGAATGTCCTCGTCGGCGCCTGCGGTTACTACAACTACGACAAGGGCTACCGCCCCGCCTTCCCCGGTGAGGACGACTTCCGCGGTCAGATCGTGCACCCACAGCACTGGCCCGAGGATCTCGATTACACCGGAAAGAAGGTCGTGGTCATCGGGTCCGGTGCCACCGCGATCACGCTGATCCCGTCGATGGCCCCCACTGCCGGCCACGTCACCATGCTGCAGCGCTCGCCCACGTGGATCCAGGCGCTGCCGTCCGAGGACCCTGTTGCCAAAGGTCTCAAGCTCGCACGCGTTCCCGACCAGATCGCGTACAAGATCGGTCGAGCCCGCAATATCGCACTGCAACGCGCCAGCTTTCAGCTCTCACGTACCAACCCGAAGCTGGCGAAGAAGCTGTTCCTCACCCAGATCCGCTTGCAACTCGGCAAGAACGTGGACCTGCGTCACTTCACCCCCAGCTACAACCCGTGGGATCAGCGTCTGTGCGTGGTTCCCAACGGAGACCTGTTCAAGGTGCTCAAGAGCGGCAAGGCCGACATCGTCACAGACCGTATCGCCAAGTTCACCGAGAATGGCATCGTGACCGAGTCGGGTCTCGAACTCGAGGCCGACATCATCGTCACGGCGACCGGCTTGAACGTGCAGATCCTGGGCGGGGCGGCCATGAGCATCGACGGCGAGCCGGTCAAGCTCAACGAGACAGTCGCCTACAAGAGTGTTCTCTACTCCGACATTCCGAACTTCCTGATGATTCTCGGCTACACCAACGCATCCTGGACGCTCAAGGCCGACCTCGCCGCGTCCTATCTGTGTCGCGTACTCAAGATCATGCGTAAGCGCAGCTACACGACTTTCGAGGTTCACGCCGAACCCGAGGACTTCGCCGAAGAATCTCTCATGGGCGGAGCGCTGACCTCGGGCTACATTCAGCGTGGCGACGGAGAAATGCCGCGCCAGGGTGCCCGTGGCGCGTGGAAAGTGGTCAACAACTACTACCGCGACCGCAAGCTGATGCACGACGCCGAGATCGAAGACGGTGTGCTGCAGTTCAGTAAGGTCGACACTTCCGTCGTACCTGGCAACAAGGTCGCCAGCGCATAGTCGACCCCACCTGAGGCGAACCGGTCGCACCACTGGGGACGTCGGCGAATGTGCTGGAGATGTTGCGTCGACGTACCCGATCGCGTCACGGGGTCTGTGATCGGTGAGTTCGCTTCCGCAATCGTCGGTTGTGCACCACGACGGGAAGAACATAGGCAGCGACCATGGTTACGGCAAGCAGTCCGAGGTAGAGGTAGGCCCAGGTCCATCCCGCTGCTCGTATGGCCAGCAACGATCCGCCCATGATCAACGGCGTCCCGGCCCCGGCGAGCAGATCGACGTCACGGGGCGACACGGGTGGGGTTCCCAGTACCGGTACACGCCTGCCCGAGTTTTCTCTGAGCGTCCGTCCGACCGATGCGAAGTAAAGTGCAACGCCCACGACGGCCATGGCGACTCCGATTGCTATCGAGCCGGCCCCCGACCGCGTCGACAACATGGCATAAGCCACAAAGCATGTCGCTCCCATCGCAAGTGGCGCTGTCGTCCAGATCGGCGTCGAAGTATGGGTATCTGCGGGGACGCTCACTGGACGCATCGGTTCGAGGGGCTCCATCAGCCCAGCGTGCCATGTGCTGCTCGGGAAACAAACTGTGACCGCTGTTTCTTTCCCGGCCTCCCTGCCTGGCCGAGATGTCGGGACCTCTCACTACGATTCTCGTCGTGACCGATTACGACGATCTCGACATGTTCGGTGGCCTCGACGCCTCCTCCCTGCCGCTCCGCCAGCAGCAGATTCTGATGACCATCCGGGATCTCGTTGCTGTCAACGGGTGCACGCCGAGCACGCGGCAGATCGGAGACGCGGTTGGCTTGCGCTCGACATCGACGGTGTCCAAGCACCTCAAGAGCCTCGAGGAGAAGGGCTTCCTCCGCCGGGGAGCGGCCATGGCTCGGCAGTTGGACGTGCGGCCTTTCCTCGTGGGCGCGAAGGAACAGTCGTCGTCGAATACCGTCACGGTTCCAGTGGTCGGCGACATTGCCGCCGGCGCGCCGATCCTCGCGGAAGAGCACACCGACGAGGTGTTGGCGCTTCCTCGCGAGCTCGTCGGTTCCGGCACGGTGTTCGGTCTTCGGGTGCGTGGTGAGTCGATGGTCGACGCAGCAATCTGTGACGGTGACGTCGTCGTGGTGCGCCGCCAAGACGAAGCCCATTCCGGTGAGATCGTTGCCGCGATGATCGACGGTGAGGCCACCGTGAAGGTGCTCCGGCGCCGCGACGGTCACGTGTATCTCGAGCCTCGCAATCCCGCGTACAGCGTCATCGACGGCGACCGAGCGGCCATCTTGGGCAAGGTTGTTTCCGTGATGCGACGTATCTGAGACTTATCCGGTCTCAGCGACGGTTGGCGCGGAGGCCGTTGTATTCCTCGTCGGTGACTTTGTCGCCCCACGTGGTTTCGGCGCTACCGTCGCCGGGTCCTTCCCACAGTGCGAGGTGGCTCATGAAACGATCTGGTGCCGCGCCGTGCCAGTGTTCTTCTCCCGCCGGGGTATAGATGGTCTCGCCCGGGTGTGCTTCGATGATCTCGCCGCCGCGAGCTTGAATCAGAGCGGTGCCGGAGACAATGTGGAGGGTCTGTCCGAGGGCATGTGAATGCCAGTCGGTTCGCGCACACGGTGAAAAGCGAACCATGTTGGCGCGCATCCTCGACGGCTCCTGGTCGGCGTAGATGACGTCCCACCAGACGTCGCCGGTGAACCAGTCGCCGGGTGCCTTGCTGGTGGGCTGGGGCGTCAAGATTTCCATGAGTTCTCCTCGGGATCGAAAGGGTGAGTTCAGTTCTGCGTCAGCGGAACAAGTCGAATTGTGTTGGGCGCGGCCTCCGGCCCGGTCACGGAGCCGACAATCTGTGGGCCGTAGCGGTCGTATTTGGTGTGATAGGCGGAGTCGATCACGGAGTGGGCATCCGCTGTGGCGGCCTCGAAAGAGACGTCCCGTTCAATTCCTCCTGCTCGGATTCGGCCCGTTCCGCTTGCCGTTGCTCGGACGAACCAAGGGTTGTCGGTTCCGTATGCCGAGCGCACGTACAACTGGTTGTCGGCCCGAACAACCCATATGGTGACGTACGGCCTCGCGGTGCCGTCGCGGCGGAACGAGGAGATCTGCAATTCCTCGGCACTGCCGATCTTGGTCAGTTCAGCCTCGGTCCACGAGTGCGACATCTCTGGTTCCTTTCTCCGGTTCGAATTGCTGTGTGGTACTTCGCGTTCTCGTAGCCGGGACGATCAGTGCGAGAACTATGACGAGACAAGCGGCGAGCAGGACGGTTCCTGTGGTGAGAGCCGTTGATACGTGATCGGTGAGTGCGGTTGCAGCGTCGTCGGCAGTGGATCCGGCTCCTGCCGAGACCGCGACGAGGATGCCGAGCCCGAGAGCGCTGCCCAGTTGGTGGGCAGTGTTGACCAATCCTGATGCGGCACCTGCATCCTCGGCATGTACCCCGGAGATACCGGCGGAGGTCAGTGGCGCGAATGCCAGCCCCTGCCCGGCGCCGATCAAGATCATCGGAAGCGCAATCGCAGTGAGATACGAGCTGTTGGGATGGACCAGGCTGAGCCAGCCCATGCCGGCGAGAGTAGCGGCAATGCCAACCGAAAGAAGCGCGGAGTTGCCGAATCGCGGCGTCAGTCGCGGAATAAGCATCGCCACAGCAAAATTGACGATCGTCATCGGGAAGAAGGCGACGCCGGCTTGGAACGCGCTGAAGCCCAAAACACCTTGGAGTAGCTGAGTAGTGAAGTAGAAAAATCCGATCATGGCACCCAGATAGAGCATTCGGGCGGCGTAGGCACCGGATCGCTCTCGGCTACGGAACAATCTCAGCGGCATGATCGGCTGTTCCGCACGCGCTTCGTTGAGGAAGAGCAGGATCAGAAGTGTCGCCCCAGTCGCCAGGGTCAAAACAGTGATCGGTGAGGTCCACCCCGCTTCGGCCGAGTTGACGGTGCCGAAGACGAGTGCGGTCATGCCGAGTGTGGCGAGAACGGCGCCGCTCACATCGAAACGTCCGGTGTTCGGCTCGGTTTCCGGAATGAACCGGGGAGCGAGCACGATCATCGCGATACCGATCGGAACGTTGATGAAAAAGCCTGCGCGCCATGACACCCAGTCGGCCAGGGCGCCACCGATCACGAGTCCGAGGCTGGCGCCTATCCCTGCTGCAGCGCCGTACCAGGCAACAGCGCGCGTTCGCTCCCGGCCGGGTGGGAAACTGGCGGTCAGTAGTGACAGCGACGCCGGGGCCACCACCGCAGCTCCGACGCCTTGGAGAGCGCGTGCCGCGATGAGCCACCACCCGTTCGGTGCGACGCCGACGAGAAACGACGCAATCGCGAAAATCGCGAGCCCGGAGACGAATACGCGACGACGGCCGAAGATGTCCCCGAGACGAGCGCCCAGCAGGAGAAGGCCGCCGAACACCAGGGTGTAGGCGTCCTGGACCCAGGAAAGACCGGTCGCCGAGAAACCCATGCTGATGTCGATGCTGGGTAGACCGGTGAAGATGATCGAATTGTCGAGCAGGATCATGAAATAGCTGATCAGAATGATCGCCAGGATCGCGGTGGAATTGATTCGACCGGCGGCCGGGTTGTCGGCAGTGTGAGTCACGCGCTTCTTCTTCACAGGTGGTGGATTACGGGCGGACGAGGACCTTCAGCGATTCACGGGAATCCATGGCTCGGTAGCCTTCCGCAACGTCGTCCAGTCCGACGGTGCGGTCGAAGACCTTGCCCGGCTGGATCTTTCCGTCAAGAACGTCGGGCATCAGTTCTTCGATGTACGCGCGAACGGGAGCCGGTCCGCCGGTGAGAGTGATGTTGGGCCCGAAGAGTGTCCCGAATCCGATTGGAGCTTCTTCGTATTGGGGTACTCCGACTCGGCTGATGACGCCGCCCGGTCGGACAACTCCGAGTGCCTGCTCGTAGGCAGGCATATGACCTACCGCTTCGAGAACGACGTGAGTACCGTCCCCGCCGGTCAGTTCACGGACTTTCTCGATGCCTTCGTTGCCACGTTCGGCAACCACATCGGTTGCTCCGAACTCGAGGCCGAGGTCCGTGCGGATCTTGTGGCGCCCCATGAGGATGATGCGCTCGGCACCGAGGCGTTTGGCGGAGAGCACTGCCATCAGGCCCACTGCTCCGTCTCCGATGACCGTGACCGTCGTGCGTTGGTTGACGCCGCCCTTGACCGCCGCGTGATAGCCGGTGCCGAAGACGTCGGAAAGCGTCAGCAGTGACGGCAGGAGTTCGGAATCCTCGCCCACCGGTGCCTTGACCAGGGTGCCGTCTGCCAACGGCACGCGGATGGCCTCCGCCTGCCCGCCTCCGATCCCGTTTCCGGCCCAGAATCCGCCGTGTCGGCAGGAAGTCTGCAAGCCTTCGCGGCAGAAGTCGCACGTCCCGTCCGACCAGGCGAAGGGAGCGATGACGAAGTCGCCCTTCTTCAACGTGGACACCTCCCGACCTATCTCTTCGACCACTCCGACGAACTCGTGGCCCATCGGGGAACCGCCTGGCGTGGCCGGCATGTTGTGGTAAGGGTGCAGGTCAGAGCCGCAGACGCAGGCCCTGACGACCCGTACGATCGCGTCCGTCGGCTGCTGAAGTACTGGATCCGGCACGGTCTCGACTCGAACGTCTCCGGCGCCGTACATGATGGTTGCGCGCATGATGTCCCCTCTTGCTTATGGTGTTGCGTGCTTCTGGGTCGACGTTTCTGCGTGAACCGGTCGACTGCAATGAGTCAACGCCGCGCATCGCGGGCGCGGGAGTGTCTGTTGTTCCAGGTAACGGCAGTACCTCCCTCTGTCATCGCCGCTTGAGTAACGTGAACTGCATGGACAACCGAGCCGAGATTCGCGAATTCCTCAGCTCCCGTCGTGCTCGCATCACACCCGAGCAGGCAGGACTGCCGGCCTACGGCGGAAACCGTAGAGTCAAGGGATTGCGCCGTGAGGAAGTCGCTCTGCTCGCCGGTGTGAGCATCGACTACTACGTACGCATGGAGCGCGGAAATCTGGCTGGAGCGTCGGACTCGGTACTCGAAAGCCTCTCCCGAGCACTACAACTCGACGAGGCCGAAACTGCCCATTTGTACGACCTGGCGAAGGCTGCCGGTGCAGGCGCACCGAGTAGAAAGCGGCCGGCGCCCAAGGGCGTGAGCCCGGCGATTCAGCAGATACTCGACGCCATCACCGACGCCCCGGCGTGGGTACGTAATGCCAGGCACGACATGCTGGCGGCCAATCGCATGGCGCGCGCGTTGTATTCGCCGGTCCTGGCTGATCCGCGTAGGCCGGCGAACAACGCCCGCTTCGTGTACCTGGACCCGGCGTCGCAAGACTTCTTCGTGGATTGGGAGCGCGCGGCGGACGACATTGCCGCGATGCTCCGCTCGGAAGCGGGGCGCAATCCCCACGACAAGGCGCTGACCGAGCTCATCGGTGAACTTGCCACCCGCAGTGAGGTATTCCGCACCCGTTGGGCGAAACACAATGTGCGCTTTCATCGGACGGGTTTCAAGAAGGTTCGCCACCCCGTCGTCGGCGACCTGGAACTGAACTTCGAGGCGATGGAATTGCCGTCCAATCCCGGGCTGACACTGCTGGTCTACACCGCAGCGCCTGGGACGCCGACGGCTGATGCACTCAAACTCTTGGCGAGTTGGGCGGCTACCCAGGATCAGTTGGATCCGGCGAACGACAGCGAAGCGTCGCTCTAGAAGTCGATCGGTATGTGACGTGCTGATTCAGCTCAGATGCGTTACCGCCCAGGCTACCTGGTCTCCACCTCGTCGCTTCGCCCGATACATCGCGTTGTCGGCATCGGCAAGAATCCGATCGATGGTTCCCGAAGCGTCCGGGATTGTCGAGGACAGCCACACGCTGGCGCCGACGCTCACCGAGATCGACTGTCGGCCGGCAGGCTTCGATATCGAGTTGTGAATGTCCACCACGGTTTTTTCGATACGACGTGGCTCGACCGGCATGAGAATCACGAACTCGTCGCCGCCCGTCCGCGCCACCAACCCGATCTCTCCGACGGCCGAGTTCAATCGTCGACCCACGGTCACCAGCATCCGATCGCCTTCGGCGTGACCGAGTTTGTCGTTGACGCTCTTGAACGAATCGACGTCGATCACTATCGCAAGGACTACGTGTCCCCGGAGTTCTTCGACATCGAACAGCTGGTGCCAGACATTGTGCAGCCCACGCCGATTCAGGGCAGCGGTGAGCGGATCTCGCCAAGCGTGTCGTGCATCGTCGGTCAAATACAGGACGAGAAAATGCACGGTCATCGCGGCTGAGGCGATAACACACCCGATGACCAATCCAGTAGACACCGACAGCGAGGAATCGGTATCCGGATCGGTGACCGCTCGAATTGTCAGTAGGGCTACGACCAGCAGTGCACCGGCGATCTGCGCAGTCACTATCCGGGGGCTGTGAAACACCGACGAATAGTTCGCGACGACTACGAAGAGCACCGCACCGGTCAGTGCCAGGAAGCTCGCATGGATTCCGGCGAGCAGGATCAAGGACAAACAGATGTTGGTGAGCGCAATGAATCGAACGGATTGTCGGTGGCTCGGCCAGGATCGTCCGAACGACCAACGAATCATGCAGTACAGCGCGATCACACATGCTGTCCCAGCAGCGAGCCGTTCAGGGACTTCGGTTGCGCCGCCCTTCACGAATTGAGCCAGTACGGCGAGTGCGACGAACACCGCACACCAGAAGGTGACGACGACCCTGGCTGTCCCCAGCATCGATCGAGCAGCCAGAAACCTGGGGAACCACTCGCCGTCGTACGCAAGGGACCACCAGCGACGCAACAGTCCCGTTGTCTGACGGATATTCTGCCCCAACCCCGCAGCGCCACTGACTCCCATGAAACCCCCTCCGAGATCTTGCGAAAATTCCCGGAGGTTTCTTCGTCAAGATTTGATCCCCGAACAAGGTACCCGATAGTTGAAAGACGCATTAATGCATCGTGAGGCGTAGACGACTCTAGGGCGAGATCGGTTCCGTCAGGATCTTTCTGAGGGCCGGAAGGTCCAGGGTTGCAGCTAGATCGGCAATCGTGACCCCCGACAGTGATGCGCGCCAGGCTTTTTCGGCGTCAGCCATGACTTTGGCTATTCCGCAGGCGGAACGGCACTGCTCGGGCGGAGCGGCGAGGATTCCTTGCTGCCGAATCTCCGTGCACCGGAACGCAGGTTCGGTGCCGTCAACCGCCTGTACGACGTCGAGAACCGTGATGCTCTCGGGAGCCCGGGTGAGAACGTACCCACCGTCTCGGCCCTCGGTCGGATTGACCAGACCGGCGTGCGCGAGCGCTCGCAGATGCTTCGCCAGGTATGTCTTCGACACCCCGTGAAGTTCGGCGAGTCTGGCTGTGGGTACCGGCCCCTCGGCCTGGCTGAGAACCACACAGCAGTGGAGTGACCACTCCACGCCTCCGGAAAGCTTCATGATTGGACTCTATCGACGCCGCGGAAAGCGGTGCGGGTCGGACATCGGTCGAGGGTGTACGTCAGGCCTTCTCGGCAAGCCACGCGTCGTATGTTGTCGGCGCAATCCATGCATCTGCACCGGGTGTCGGGGTGAGTGCCGAGTTGTCGAGTTTCGCGCCGAAGTAGCCGGCCTCGGGATCGGAGATCACCGAACGCTTGTCGCCGGTGACGAGGAACAGGCGCCGGACCAGTTCGTCGATGCCCAGCGGTTCGGGCCCGGCAATCTCGACCGTGCCGTTTTGCGGCGCGGCGGTCACTACCTCGGCGACGTGAGAAACGACGTCTCGAGACGCGATGGGTTGCAGATGTCCCGGCGTTGCGTGGACAGCGCCGTCGGTGGTTCCAGAATCGGTGGTTCCCGCGTCGGCGATTCCGGCGACGAACTCGAAGAACTGGGTCGAGCGGACGATCGTGTAGGGGATCGGGCCCGCTTTGACCAGGTCTTCCTGGGCGACCTTGGCTCGCATGTACCCCGAATCGGGCAGTCGATCGGCACCCACGATGGACAGAATGACGTGGTGCCCGACGCCTGCCTTCTCTTCGGCGGCGAGGATGTGGCCGGTTCCGTCACGGAAGAAGGCCAAGACGTCTTCGTCCGACCAGGACGGGGAATTGGTCAGGTCCACGACGACGTCGGCGCCCTCGACGGCTTCGGCGATACCTGTGCCGGTGGTGATGTCGATCCCGTCGGCACGACCGAGTGCCTTCACGTCGTGCCCGGCGTCATTGAGCTTGGCGGCGACCTGGCTTCCGATGAGCCCGCTCCCGAAAATGACGATCTTCATGATTTTCTCCTTTACTCGGATAAGTCATATCCAAGTATACTCGGACATAACTTATCCAAGTCAAGGGTTGTCCGGTCAGCCGAAGAGTTCGGCGGCCAGTGCTTCGTAGGTCGCGAGCGGATCACCCTCGGCAGGAAGTGCTTGGATCGCAACGTGATCGGCGCCCGCCGCGACATGCTCGCGAAGTCGATCGGC
Organism: Rhodococcus sp. NPDC059969; assembly: GCF_042738325.1. Lineage (NCBI taxonomy): Bacteria > Bacillati > Actinomycetota > Actinomycetes > Mycobacteriales > Nocardiaceae > Rhodococcus > Rhodococcus sp. NPDC059969. The sequence continues at coordinate 1,316,050 of NZ_JBHWUF010000001.1, forward strand.
GATGGACTTCGCGGTACCGCGTGCAACGAGGGCATCGATCACGCGATCGTTTCCCTCGTTGGCCAACTCTTCGGGTGCAAAACCGAGGCGCTCGAGATTGCTCGTGTAGTTGCGCAAATACAGATAGGGGTTGGCGACGGCGGGACGTCCGATTGCTCTGGCCTTCTCCGGATCGGTTTCCAGAACAACCTTGTGCTCAGGAGCAAGAATCTTCGAGGGTCCGAGGATTTCACGAGCTTCGGCCGTGTGTTCGGGGGTGGTCAGGTAGGGATGCGCGCCGGCGGCGCGATCGGCGGACAGTTTCAACACCTTCGGTCCCAGCGCGGCGAGGACACGGCGAGATTCCGGGACCTGGGCTGCATCGAGTTCGTCGAGGTAAGACACCAGCGAGGCGTACGGCTTGGTGTAGTCACCGGTCGCCTCTGGATGTCCGACGCCTACACCGAGGAGGAATCGCCCCGGATGCGCGGCTTCGAGTCGGTGATAGGACTCCGCCACCTCAGCCGCAGGTGAGGACCAGATGTTGACGATTCCGGTTGCCACGGTGATGCGCTCGGTCGCATCGAGGAGTTTCTCGGCGATCCGTAGATCGGCCCGCGGTGAGCCGCCGATCCAGATGGTGCCGAAACCGAGTTTCTCGATCGCTGTTCCCAGTTCGGGCGGCAAACCAGCCGCTCCTCGCCAGATTCCGTAGGTGCCAAGGTCGGGTGTTTGCGTAGTCTCCGTCACAGCGGGTGCAACTCGGGCGCTGCCGGGATCTATTCCTTCCGACATCATTTGCCCGGCGCGCGGTAGTCGGTCGGTCGCTTGACTGCCTCGTCGATCTGCTCCGGCGTGAGCAGTGTGATCGACTCCGAGCGGGCTGCACCTGCCGCAGCTGTACGAATGCTCAATGCGGCGGCCGCGACGTCGTCCGGCAGGTTGCCGATCACGAACATGTCGTGACCGCCCAGTGCGAAGTGGCAGGATTCGACTGTGCCGCCGATGCTTTCGACCATTCGGGTTATCGCGTCGCGTCGCGCAGTGCCTCCCTCCTGTTGTAGGCCGGCGGCGCCGGAGGGCGAGTAGGTCACTTGCCAGAGGTATTTCGGCATTTCCACTCCTTGCTCGGGATGGGTACTTCGATCGTGTACCCGTAGGGCGCTCGGTGGCAATGGGTAGGGGACAATCACGGCATGGTTGGAACTCCGGTGATCGTGACTATCGTGTCCGTGTGTGTAGGTTTTGTGATCTTCATGCTGGCTGCCAGCGGTGCACGCGGAAAATGGGACCGTCGCCTCGTGATCGCATTGTTCGTCGCCGCGGTGGTGTGCCTGACCGTCGTACCGGTATCCGTCGCGCTCAGTGCCGGAGTTTGAAAACACGGAGTGTAAAACACTGGAGTGCCGCTTAGTCTGAAGCGATGGCAGATATTCGGGTAGGTATCTCCGGGTGGACGTATCCCGCGTGGCGCGGAGATTTCTATCCGAAAGGTCTTGCTCACCGCAAAGAATTGTCTTACGCCGCAGAGAGATTGACGTCGATCGAGATCAACGGCTCGTTCTATGCGTTGCAGAAGCCGGAAAGCTACACCAAATGGCGCAGTGAAACTCCCGAAGATTTTGTGTTTGCCATCAAGGGCGGCCGGTACATCACGCACATGAAACGGCTGCTCGACGCCCGCGACGGACTTGCGAACTTCTTCGCCGCCGGGACGCTCGCTCTCGGTCCCAAGCTCGGGCCGATTCTGTGGCAACTACCTCCGACGCTGCAGTTCGAACCGCGGCGGTTGGCGGATTTCTTCGACGGTCTTCCCCGTACCACGCAGGCTGCTGCTGATCTGGCAGCGCAGCACGACGACAAGCTGACCGATGAGAGAGTGTTCGCGCAGACGGAGAAGGATGTACCGATCCGTTACGCGGTGGAGGCGCGGCACGCCAGCTTCGAGACCGACGAAGCCGTGGACCTGATGCGCGAGCACTCCATCGGTTTTGTCGTGGCAGACACCGCCGGCAAGTACCCCCGCATCACCACTCCGACTACCGACTTCGTCTACGTGCGGATGCACGGAGACAAGGAGTTGTATGCGAGTGGGTACACCGACGAAGCTCTGGACAAGTGGTCCAAGCGATTTCAGGCCTGGGCGTACGAGGGTCTCGATGTGTACGTCTACTTCGACAACGACATGAAAGGCTTTGCGCCGCACAACGCAATGTCCTTGTTGGGGCGGCTGCACTGACGGATCGCCTGGCCTGTCGGTGGGATGTGGAAGGCTTCCGCATGAACGCGAGGACCGAGGAGATACCACGATGACGCCAGAACAGCGGACGCCGGAACAGAGCTGGCCGACGCATTGGCCGAAGGTCGCCCGTGACATCGCCGATGCCACGGCCGACGCACTGGTCGCGGTTCGGGCGGCAAATCGTGACGGATTGCTCGCCGCCGTCGAAGAACTGCGCGGGCTCTCCTTCGAGCAGGTCAGCTCCGTTCACGCGGCGATCGTGCGCGAATTGCTCGAGGACACGCATCCGGACGGCTTGTCCAGTGAGGACGTGCAGGATGCGCTGACTACTTGCGCCAAGTCCACGATCGTGTGGCTGCCGGATCTGGACGTGCAGGCACTGGCCGCGGTCTACACCGGGGCGCTCGGGATCTCGGATCTGGAAGACGATTCGTTCCGCATCGGGCACGGCGCGTACCTGCGTTCGGCGGTCCTGGTCATCGGGAGCTTGTCCACAGGAGTGAAGAAAGCCCAGAGCGCGTACATCATTCGTGCAATCGGCGAAATCGCACGTGCTCAGACCATCGAGATGCCCTGAGCGTCAGTTGGTAAATCGAATTAGGCTGAGGCCATGTCCAAGATCGCCAGCGCAGATCGTGTGTCGTTTGCCGAGCTCCTCGAATTCGTCAGGCCGCGCCATCGGGCCACGTTCGTCACGGTGAAGAAATCCGGCGAGTTGCAGATCTCTCCGGTGACGTGTGGTGTCGACGACGAGGGTCGGATCGTCATCTCCACGTACCCGGAACGGGCCAAAGCGGCGAATGTTCGACGGACGCCGGCGGTGTCTCTGTGTATCCACTCTGACGAGTGGAATGGTCCGTACGTCCAGGTCAACGGAACCGCGGAGTTGATCGATCTCCCGGATTCGGTGGAACCGTTGGTCGACTACTACCGATCCATCGCCGGTGATCATCCTGACTGGGACGAGTACCGCGAAGCCATGCGCAAGCAGGGCAAGAGCCTGATCCGTGTCACCGTCGACTCGTGGGGTCCGATCGCAACCGGCGGGTTTCCACCCGGACGTTGACGCTATCGAGCAGGTGGCGAGAGTTCGACTACGCGCGCGTCTCTGGCGGCCAGCGGCTCTTTGCAGTGTGCGCACACAACTTGGGCGTGCATGATTTCACCGCAACGATGCTCGACGACGGTTGGCGGCGGACCCGTCGTCGCAAAGGTGTCTCCCCATTCCATGAGTGCCATCAGAATCGGGTAGAGCGCCTTCCCTGATTCGGTGGCGACGTATTCGTAACGCGGCGGATGTTCTTCGTACCGACGCTTTGCGAGGACGTCGGCGTCGACAAGGGTGCGCAGACGCGCGGCGAGGATGTCGCGGCTGGCTCCCGTGCCCGCCGCGATCTCGTCGAACCGTCGTTGCCCGAGAACGATTTCTCTGAGCACCAGAAGTGACCACTTCTCGCCGACGACCTCCAGGGCGTTGGCGATGGAGCAGTTACGTCCTTTTGCTGCCATCGTGTCGGTGTCCTTATTGGTTGAAGACGTTAGTTGGGAAATCCAACTTAGCACTTGACGGCACGTATTTCGGGGCGGAAGGTGAGTCGAGAAATCCAACCGAGCAGATGAGGGGTCGACATGACGGAATTGAATCTCGAGGCAGCAAGCGGATTTGTCAGTGCCGCCGGATTGCAACTGGACGAGGTCTCCGGCACCAAGGTTGTCGGGCACATCGATCTGTCCGAGGCGCACCACACTCCGTGGGGCGTTGTCCACGGCGGCGTTTACACGACTGCCGTCGAGTCGGCCGCGAGCATCGGGGCGAGTACCGCAGTGGCGGACCGTGGCGAATTTGCCGTCGGAGTGCACAACGGAACGGATTTCCTGCGCGCCCGCACGGGTGGGCGCGTGGACGTCGTAGCTCTCCCGATTCAACAAGGACGGGTTCAGCAGTTGTGGTCGGTGGTCATCACCGATCCGGAATCGGGCAAAGAGGTGGCACGCGGTCAGGTGCGTTTGCAGAACGTACCGCTGCCGAAGTAGGTCAGTCCCAGATGCCTGAGTCGATGTTGAGTGAGATTCGTTTGAGCAGTGCCGTCAGTTGGGCTCGTTCGCTCTCGTCGAGTCCGGTCAGAACCTGACGGTCTCGCTCGACTCGTCGGGGAAACTCTGCCTCGACCAGTTCGCGACCGGCATCGGTGAGTTGAAGCAGAACCACCCGCCCGTCGTGTTCGAAACGCTGGCGCTCGACAAAGCCCAGTTTGGCCAGGCGGTCGGCGTGTTTTGTGGTGGCGGCGCCGCTGACCATCGTGACGGCGGTGACCTCGCTCGCTCGCAGGGGACGGTCACTGCGAGCGAGTGCGCTCATCACGTCGAATTCGGCTCGAGAGACTCCGCTCGATGCCAGCGCCCGGTCGAGCTGGTGGAGAGACTGCGCGTTGATGCGGGCGATCCGGCCCATCACCTCGACGGGAGCAGTGTCGAACTCGGGGTAGGCGCGCTTCCATTCGCGACGGACTTTGTCGATGAAGTCGTCTTCGGATCTGTTCGCCGCGCCCATGGCCCCATCTTAGCGACAGAATTCACATTACTTCACAAGTAATTTACTAGTGAAATAAATGTATGCTGGGTGGGTGACCCGAACCGAAACCGCAGCCAGGACGCCCAGCCGTCTCACTCATTCGAGTGAGGCCATTGCACATACCGTCTCCGGGGCGACGTGGCGAGCGGCTTTTCGTATCGGATCCGCGGACGCGACCATCGCCCCGGCGATCAGGGTCGGACTCGCCACCGCCGTAGTCCTCGTGGTCGGCGGACTGCTCGGGCATCGGGAATTGGCCGGCTTCGCGGCCTTGGGTGCGCTGTGTGCCGCTTTCGGCAGGTACGAGCCCTATCCACGGTTGGCCGGCAAGCTGGCAATGGTGGGCGCTGCACTGGTGGTTTCGATTGCCTTCGGCGGCGCCATGGGTGTCGCGGGCATTCCGATATGGGTGCAGATCGGCATCCTGTCGTTGCTTGCCGGTGCGTCGTATTGCTTCATGTCGGGCTTCCGGATCACCGGGCCGGGGCCCGTCATCCTCGTCTTCGCAGCGACCGGTGCAGCCGGATATGCCTCCAGCTTCGATGATTTGGCGAGGTTGGTGACTGTCGGTGCGCTCGGAGTTCTGGTCGGGTGGATAGCCGCGATGCTTCCGGCACTCGTGTTGCCGATGGGGCCTGCTCGCCTGGCAGTGGCTCGTGCCGTCTCTGCCGTCGGGCGCCTCGAACAGTCCGGCAAAGACGGAGTGGAGCCGGCACTCGCATCGATTGCCAACGCGCGCTTGGTCATTGCGTCGAGTGGCCGAATCAAGTCGACCGTCGATCACGGACGCGAACTGGTCGCAGTGCTCGACGAAGCAGAAGCGGCAGTTCAGGAGTGGCAGTTGCACGCCGACGCCACCCTGATTCGCAGCATCGCTCGGCACGAGAAGGAGCTTCGGAAGCTCAAGCGTTCCAGCATGATCGAACACGACCTCGCACCGGCACAGACCCTGGCCACACCCGAAGGCTATTTTCTCGAAGGATTGAATCGGCTGTATTCACGCCCGGTGCGGATGAACGCTCTCCGCATCGTGGCAGCGTCGGCTCTGGCCGGTTGGCTCGCGGCGGGAGCCGGGTTGGAGCATCCACTCTGGGCGTCGATGGGTGCCATCGCAGCGATGCAGGGGCTGAACTACAAGCAGACCGTCCAGCGTGGGATTCAGCGGTTGGTGGGAAATGTCGGTGGCGCCGTCGTCGCTGCTGCTCTCATCGCATTGACGCTCGGCTACTGGCAAGCGGTTGCCGTGGTCGTGATTCTGCAAACCGCTGCGGAGCTGCTCGTGATCAAGAACTATGCACTGACATCACTGGCCGTCACCCCGATGGCACTGCTCCTCATCGGTTTCAGCGCTCCGATCGGGACCGAAGCGGCAGTGGCTCGCGTCGCGGACACCCTCATCGGCGTGGTGATCGGTGTTGTCGTCGCCGCAGTGACGATCAGTCGATCGGATCGCCAACACGTCACCGTGTAACCGGTACTGCTGTGTTTCCGGTACTGCGTAGGCTCCTGCAGGTGGAGGACAGCACGCCGATCGACGGCCGGAAACTACGTTACCAGCATCGCCGTGCCGAATTGCTCGAGCAGGTGACCGCGTATGTCACGGCGAACGGCGTCGGTGAACTGTCCATGAGGCCGTTGGCCAAGGATCTGGGGATCAGTCATGCGACACTCATCCATCATTTCGGTTCGAAGGAACAACTGCTCACCGAAGTAGTCGCCACCCTGCGAGACAGCTCCTCTCTCGACATCTCGTCCGGGACCGACATCGTCGAGATGTTGACGAGTTACTGGAATGGGCGCACATCAGCGGAATCGTTGCCGAACTTTCGCTTGATGTTCGAGATCTACGGACAGGCGTTGTTGCATCCGGAGCGGTATCGCGAGTTTCTCGAACACGTAGTGGGGGACTGGTTGGGTGGTTTGGCAGATGCTGCGCTCGCGCATGGATGTCCGCCCGATCGCGCTGATCGCTACGCGACGATCGTGTTGGCGCAGATTCGCGGGTTGACACTCGATCTGGTGACCACCGGTGACCGCGTCAGAATCGACGCGGCGTTCGCCGAATTCGCGGCCGCGATGGGCGCTCTGGCCAGCTCCTGGAAGGCGATCTGACGCTCCGAATGCCGTGACGCTTCAGGCGATCTGCTCGAACAGGGACACGATGATCCCTTCAGGCCCCCGGACGTAGGCCATGCGCACGCTGTTCTCGTACTCGCCGATCCCGCCGATGAGTCCGTAACCGTCCGCAGCCACCGCGTCGACCGCAGCCTGGAGATCGCCCACCTCGAAAGACACGTTGCGTATCCCGATCTCGTTGGCCATCGGAGCAGGCGATCCGGGTACGTGCTCGGGCGTGACGAAGGACGAGAGCTCGAGCCGTGATCCTTCGCCCGGCGGGCGCAGCATGGCGATTTCGCACTTGGCTCCAGGGATACCGCAGACGGTTTCCACGAACTCACCCTCCACGGATCCGGTGCCCTCCACCTCGAGACCCAGACCGACGAAGAATGCCGTCGCTGATTCGAGGTCCGCGACGGTGATGCCGATGTGGTCGAAGCGTTGTACGTGGGCCATGGATCCATCCTCCTACTTTTTGGTGCCGGTTCGATGCTAGGTCGGAGTCACGGTCGGGATTTCGACATGTCTTTATGGTCAAACTGCAAAATTTTGCTTGACCGATCGGTTAAACAAAATCTACGATAGCGTCCAACGAGGTCGCCCATCGCACGAACCGGAGTCGTCAGACGTGAAATTCCAGTCGAAGTCGTTCGCACGCATATCCATCGCAGCCCTCTGTGCTGCAACGATCGGCTCCGCCGTTGCTGCGCCCATCGCGTCCGCACAGGCACCGAGCGCGTCGCAAGCCACGGGCACTCTGGTGTCGAGTGAGCCGCTACCGAAAGATCTGTGGATTCCGGGTACCGCCGACGCCAAGCGATTCACCTACTGGACCATCGGTTCTAACGGCGGGCCCGCGCTGAGCAGTGGCGCCTACTACGTCCCGGCCGGTCCGGCACCGGAAGGTGGGTGGCCCGTCATCGCGTGGGCGCACGGCACCACGGGGCTCGACGATTCCTGTGCCCCTTCGCTGGTCGGTCCAGGCCTGCCCGAGCGTGACTACCCCTACCTGGGGCGTTGGCTCTCCGAGGGCTACGCCGTAGTCGCCACCGACTACGTCGGTCTGGGAACACCGGGACTGATGCCGTATCTCGACGGAAAGGTGGAGGCGCACAGCGTCGTCGACTCGGTCAAGGCGGCTCGGGTGATCGACCCCGCCATCTCGAATCGGTGGGCAGTGGTCGGGCAGTCGCAGGGCGGCGGTGCGGCCATCACGACGGCGCGCTACGCCACCGAATACGGTGGGGATTCTCTCGACTATCGCGGCGGTGTGGGTACCGGCGTGCCGGCCAACATCGAGTTGACGCTCCTGCCTGCAGGTCCGGGCTTCCCGCCCATCGCCCTCGGCGGCGGCTTGACCTCGTACGCGCTCTACATCCTCGCGGGCCTGCGCGAAGCGCACCCCGAGATCGACCTGAACTCGTACCTCAACGAACTGGGCAGCGAAAAGGTCGACTCGGCCGAAAAGCTCTGCGCCGCAGACTTGGACGAGGCGTCCAAGGATCTGGTGCTCGGTGACATCTTCTCCCGCCCGCTCAGTCAGATCCCGAACTTCCAGGGTCTGTTGAACGATTACATGGGTGTGCCGACGAGCGGATACGACCGCCCCATTTTCATCGGCCAGGGTCTACTTGACGTGGATGTTCCTGCACCGTCGGCACTTTCGCTGGTGGCAGCGTTGGTCGCCAACGGTGAACCGGTCACCTTCAAGACCTACAACACCGATCACAGCGGTGCTTTGGTCGAATCGCAGGCTGACACGATTCCGTTTGTCGCGAACCTGTTCCGTTAGGCCTACCGAGAAATCCGGACCATCCGAGGGGTGGGGGGGGGGGGGGTGGGGGAGCGGCCCCCCCCACGAATGAAATTGAGAATTTTGATTTTTTTTTTAAAAAAAAAAAAACACCCAAAACAACACAAAAAAAAGAATGAGTA